>NZ_CP162553.1:0-1200000 GCF_040939785.1 Bradyrhizobium lupini | reverse complement strand
GGCGACAAGTCGCGTGCGCTCGCACGCGTTGGCCCGCCCAACGTGATCGAGGACTTCTATTCGAGCGGGGCGGTGCTCGCGGTCCGCGACGCCATTGCCACCTTGAACGAGAAGCTGCCGCGCTCTTTGCGCGCCTTCGGCGATGCCCAGATCGCATCGGTGACTGCAGCGCTCAACATTCCCGTCCTCCAGACCCCGCAGATGCTGCCCTTCGCGCTCTCCATCGTCGTGCAGCGGATGACCGCGCCGTGGCAGATCATCCGCCTCGCCATCAAGATTGCCGCATCCGACGACGAGATCCGTGTTGCGGCAACGCCCTATGGCGTCGCCGTCACGATCGCGCTGCATGATCTGTCCTGCGTGGCGGCCATCCTGCGCATGGACATCAAGCGCGGCCATTTCGACAATGTCGCCGCCAATCTCAAGACGCTGCACGACGGCGTGCGAGGCCTGCGTACCGAGCTCGACCTGCGCAACGATTCCGCCTGGGGCAAGCAGTTGACCTCGATCCGGGCCGACATCTCTAACGCGCTGCAATCCGAGATCGACAGTGTTCCCGGCCGCGTCCGCCGCATCCTGCGCCAGCGCGCCGAGAAGGACATTCCGCCGGGCGCGCGGATCGACAGCACCGAGGTCGAGGAAACCGTCGCGCTGATCGATTTCGTCGCCACCTGCCGCAATTATGCGAGCGAGCTTGCGATCAACGAGGTGACACTGCGCACCTATTCCGACCTCCAGCAATATGTCGAGCGTTCGACTGAGCAGCTGGTGCAGTCGCTGCGCGGCGCCGATCACAAGGTCCGCACCTATCGGCAGCAGCAGGTGCAGGCCGCGATCCGCTTCTGCCAGGTGCTGTTCGGCGATGATTATGCCTCGCTGATGAGCCGCGCCGCGGAGAACGCGGCCACGGGCGAGCGCAAATCGTCGCGCGCTAGCTGATCCAGGCGCATATTTCAGTAGTCACAATTTCAGGTTGACGGTGTCGGTGGCTGGCCCTACGGTCGCCGTGCAGGTTTTTTATATTTCTATCTGTGGGCGCATGAAATCCGTTATCAGTTCCATCGAAATCGAGAATCGCGTCGTTGTTGCCAAATATCAAAGGCTGATGGTCGGCGCGAAGGTGGTGCTGGTCGAGAAGGCAAGCGGTCGGCAGCTTCCTGAGACCGTCACCAGGGTTGCATCACCCGTTCCCGTCGGGGCGTTGCGCATCAGATTGCCCGACGCTATCGAGCCGGGAACATATTTCCTGAAGGCCTTCAACGGGCATGGCGAGGACGCCGCTCAAAGCGCGGACTTCGAGATCGGCTAAGCCGTTGGATTTTCACCATTTCGGGACTGTGCGCGGTCGCGCCGAATTGACAATTGTCAATTGCCGCATCGTCCGGCCGTGGTGTAAAGCGACCTGTGGGCGCGGCTTGCGCGCTGCCGGAAGCTTGCCAGATGATGCTATGGTTCGTGTTCGCGCTGATGACGGTCGCGGCGATCTTCGCCGTGCTTTTGCCGCTCGGCCGTAGCGGACGCGCGCAAAATCAGGGCAGCGAGGTCGCGGTCTACAAGGACCAACTCGCCGAGATCGAGCGTGATCTTGCCGCAGGGCTGATCGCCGCGCCCGAAGCCGAGGCCGCGCGCGTCGAGGTCAGCCGCAGGCTGCTTGCCGCGGCCGGCAGCGAGCCCGCAACGGCACCGAAATCCAGCCTCAAATGGCGCCGCGCGGCGGCCGTGCTGGCGCTTGCCGGCCTGCCGCTGGTTGCGATTGGTGTCTATGTGCCGCTCGGCTCGCCCAGGCTTCAGGACTTTCCACTGGCGCAGCGGGAGCGCGGATCCGGGTCCGGCATGGCGCAGTCGCTCGAGAATCTGGTCGTACAGGTCGAGCAACATCTGGAAAAGAATCCGACCGACGGGCGCGGCTGGAACGTGATCGCGCCCGTGCTGGAACGGCTCGGTCGCTTCGACGACGCCGTGCGCGCCTATCGCAACTCGCTCACCTACAATGGCGAGAGCGCGGAGCGCCGGTCCGATCTCGGCGAAGCGATCTCGGCCGCCGCCGGCGGCGTCGTGACCGCCGAAGCCAAGACCGAGTTCGAGCGCGCGCGCGCGCTCAGCGCCGACGACCCCAAGGCGAACTATTTTCTCGGTCTCGCCGCCGAGCAGGACGGCCGCAAGGCCGATGCCGCCAATATCTGGCGCGCGCTGCTGGCGAAAGCGCCGGCGGATGCGCCGTGGCGACCTCTGGTGCAGACCTCGCTCGCGCGGGTCGGTGGCGGTGGCGCGACGATGCCGGCGCTGTCGGATGAGACCCTCGCAGCTTCCAAGGACATGAAAGAGGTCGATCGCAACGCGATGGTTCGCGGCATGGTCGAACGGCTCGCCACGCGCCTCAAGCAGAACGGCGACGACGTCGAGGGTTGGCTGCGCCTGGTGCGCGCCTATCTCGTCATGGGTGATCGCGACAAGGCGGTGGGGGCATCGACCGATGCCCGCCAGGCGGTTGCCAACGATGCAGCACGGTTGCGCCAGCTTGATGAAGGCCTCAAGACACTCGGGCTCGACGGATGATGATGTCAGGACGAGACGGGCAGGGAATGGATACGCCATGACGCGCAAGCAGCGACGTATGACCATCATCGGCGGCTCGCTTGCCGTGCTCGCCCTCGCGGCCGCGCTGGTGCTCAACGCTCTGCGCGATTCCATCGTGTTCTTCTCGACGCCGACCATGGTCGCCGAGAAGCACGTTGCGCCCGGCAAGCGGTTTCGCCTCGGCGGCCTGGTGCAGCCCGGCTCGCTCCAGCGCGGCGACAATCTCGCTGTGACCTTCGAGGTCGCCGACGGCGGCGCAAAGCTTCCGGTCGCCTTCAAGGGCATTTTGCCCGATCTGTTCCGCGAAGGGCAGGGCGTCGTCGCCGAAGGCGCGCTCGATGCTGACGGCGTGTTCAAGGCCGACACCGTGCTCGCCAAGCACGACGAGACCTACATGCCAAAGGACGTCGCCGATGCCCTGAAGAAGCAGGGGCACTGGAAGGATGATTACGGCGCCAAAGCTTCCGACGGCGTCAAGCCCGCGGCCACGACCGCGCAGGGCAATCCGCAGGGAGCAGTTCGGTGATCGCGGAGTCAGGACATTACGCGCTGGTGCTGGCGCTCGGACTGGCACTGATCCAGTCCATCGTGCCCCTGATCGGCGCGCGGCTGCGCGATGACGCGCTGATGAATGTGGCGCGCTCCACTGCGCTGGCGCAGCTTCTGTTCGTCGGTGCGTCGTTCATCGCGCTTGTGATGCTGCACGTGGAGTCGGACTTCTCCGTCGTCAACGTCTACGAGAATTCCCACTCCATGAAGCCGCTGCTCTACAAGATCACTGGCGTGTGGGGAAACCATGAAGGCTCGATGCTCTTGTGGGTGTCGATCCTCGCGCTGTTCGGCGGATTGGTCGCGGCCTTCGGCAACAATCTGCCGCTGTCGCTGCGCGCGCACGTGCTGGCCGTACAGGCGTGGATCGCCAGCGCCTTCTATCTCTTCATCCTGGTGACCTCCAACCCGTTCCTGCGCATCACCAACCCGCCGATCGAGGGACGCGATCTCAATCCGGTGCTTCAGGACATCGGTCTCGCCGTGCATCCGCCGATGCTCTATCTCGGCTATGTCGGCTTCTCAATTTCGTTTTCCTTCGCGATCGCGGCGTTGCTGGAGGGGCGGATCGATGCCGCCTGGGCGCGTTGGGTGCGGCCGTGGACGCTGGTCGCCTGGATCTTCCTGACGCTCGGTATCGCCATGGGCTCGTACTGGGCCTATTACGAACTGGGTTGGGGCGGCTGGTGGTTCTGGGACCCGGTCGAGAACGCCTCGCTGATGCCTTGGCTTGCCGGCACCGCGCTGCTTCATTCGGCTCTGGTGATGGAGAAGCGCAACGCGCTGAAGGTCTGGACCATCCTCTTGTCGATCTTGACCTTCTCGCTATCGCTGCTTGGGACCTTCCTGGTGCGCTCGGGGGTCATCACCTCGGTGCATGCCTTCGCGACCGATCCAACCCGCGGGGTGTTCATTCTCCTGATTCTCTGCCTGTTCATCGGGGGCAGCCTGTCGCTGTTCGCGGGGCGCGCGACGTCGTTGAAGCAGGGCGGCCTGTTTGCACCGATCTCGCGCGAGGGTGCGCTGGTGCTGAACAATCTGCTGCTCACTGTGGCCTGCGCGGTGGTGCTGTTCGGCACGCTCTATCCGCTGGCGATGGAGATGCTCGCCGATTTCAAGATGTCGGTCGGCGCGCCGTTCTACAATCTCACCTTCGCTCCGCTGTTCACGCTATTGCTGCTCGCCGTGCCGTTCGGGCCGATACTGGCGTGGAAACGCGGCGATCTGCTAGGCGTCACCCAACGCCTGCTGGCGGCCGGCGTTGCCGGGCTTATCGCCGTCGCGATGGTCTGGGGCTGGGTGCGCGGCGGCAGCGCGCTCGCGCCATTGGCAATCGGACTTGGCGTCTTCGTCATTGCCGGCGCCGTCACGGATCTGGCCGAACGAACCGGCTTGTTCCGGCTGCCGTTCGCGACGACGCTGCATCGTGCCCGCGGTCTGCCGCGCTCGGCCTGGGGCTCGGTATTTGCGCATGCCGGCCTCGGCGTTGCGCTGATCGGAATCGTCTGCGAGACCACCTGGAACAGCGAATATATCGCGACGATGAAGCAGAACGACGTCGCCCATGTCGCCGGCTATGACGTCAAGCTGGACGGCCTGTTTCAGCGCCAGGGACCGAACTTCCACGAGATGATCGCCGAATTCAACGTCAGCCACGACGGCGAGATGCTCAGCGTGATGACGCCGTCCAAGCGCAGCTTCACCACCCGCGGCTCCTCGACCACCGAGGCCGCGCTGCTGACGCGCGGCGCCAGCCAGCTCTACATCTCGCTCGGCGACGCCACTGCCGAAGGCGCCATTGCCGTGCGCATCTATCACAAGCCGCTGGTGCTGCTGATCTGGTGGGGACCGGTGCTGATGGCGTTCGGCGGCGTGCTATCGCTGTCGGACCGGCGCCTGCGAGTCGGCGCGCCGAAACCGGCGCGTGCCAAGCAGCGCCTGCAGCCGGCGGAGTGATCTGATGCGCCGAATGATGGTCGCGTTCATCGCGCTGATGCTGCTGGCCTTGCCTGCGGCGCATGCCGTGCAGCCGGACGAGATCATGTCGGATCCGGTGAAGGAGTCGCGTGCACGCGATCTGTCGCGTGAGCTGCGCTGCATGGTCTGCCAGAACCAGTCGATCGACGATTCCGATGCGCCGCTGGCGCGCGATTTGCGGCTCCTGGTGCGCGAGCGTATCGCGGCCGGCGACAGCAATTCGCAAGTGCTCGATTTCCTGGTCGCGCGCTACGGCGAGTTCGTGCTGCTCAAGCCGCGCTTCGAGCGCCAGAACATGCTGCTGTGGCTGCTCGCGCCGTTGCTGCTGATTGGCGGCAGCCTGGCGCTATGGCTGCAAATCCGCCGGCGCGCGCGAAATGGTGCAGACCTACCGGCTCCGCCGCTCACGCCCGACGAGGAAGCGCGGCTCGCCGCATTGATGGCGGATGAAGCCAAATCCAGCTAGCTACGTTGCTGCGCGCATCAAGCCGGCACTGCGCGGGGGTTCCTGGAACTTGGTTAAGTTCCTGCAGGTTCACTAGTTTTGGCCGCGATAAACTGCCGCATCCGCATGTCCGGTTCATTACAAAAGTTTAACCCCGCCGCCAGCGCACGGTAAGGCGACAGCCCCCATCTTCAGGTCCGTAAGGTGCCGCCGTCAGGCGCCAAATGGATTTCAAGGCCCTGGAGATCTCTGCATGACCGACCGTTCCGACCTCTCGAACCTTCCGTCCTACCGGCAGCCCCGCCGGCCCGTTTTCTCGGCCCGCAAGATCGCGCTGATGGCCTCGGTCGTCGCCGGCCTCGGCGCCGCCGTCTACGGCTTCGGCACGTCAACCTCGCCCGCCGACCTGTTCTCGACCCCGGCGCTTGCGCAGGTCAACAACGAGGTCCGCAAGGTCGAACGCCCGATCGGTTTCGCCGACATTGTCGAGCGCGTGAAGCCGTCGGTGATCTCGGTGAAGGTCAACATGAAGGAGAAGACCGCGAGCAACGACGACGGCGATGATTCCTCCTCGCCGTTCCAGCCGGGCTCGCCGATGGAGCGGTTCTTCCGCCGCTTCGGCGGTCCGGATGGCGTCCCGGGCCTGAAGGGTGGTGGCGGTCGTGGCCGCGTCGTGCAGGGCCAGGGCTCCGGCTTCTTCATCTCGGCTGATGGCTTTGCCGTGACCAACAACCACGTGGTCGACGGCGCCGACAAGGTCGAGGTCACCACCGACGACGGCAAGACCTACACCGCCAAGGTGATCGGTACCGACCAGCGCACCGACCTTGCCTTGATCAAGGTCGAGGGCAGCTCGAACTTCCCGTTCGCGAAGCTTGCCGACGGCAAGCCGCGGATCGGCGACTGGGTGCTCGCGGTGGGCAACCCGTTCGGCCTCGGCGGCACCGTGACTGCCGGCATCGTTTCGGCCAGCGGCCGCGACATCGGCAACGGCCCCTACGACGATTTCATCCAGATCGACGCCCCCGTGAACAAGGGCAATTCCGGCGGTCCCGCGTTCGACACCAATGGTGAGGTGATGGGCGTCAACACCGCGATCTACTCGCCTTCCGGCGGCAGCGTCGGCATCGCGTTCTCGATCCCCGCCAGCACCGTGAAGAGCGTGGTGGCGCAGCTCAAGGACAAGGGCTCGGTCAGCCGCGGCTGGATCGGCGTGCAGATCCAGCCGGTGACACCCGACATCGCAGACAGCCTCGGCATGAAGAAGGCCGAAGGTGCGCTGGTTGCGGAGCCGCAGGCGAATGGTCCGGCGGCCAAGGCCGGCATCGAGTCCGGTGACGTGATCACGTCGGTCAACGGCGAATCGGTCAAGGACGCGCGCGAGCTCGCCCGCACCATTGGCGGCCTGGCGCCCGGCGCGACCGTGAAGCTCAACGTGCTGCACAAGGGCCAGGACAAGGTGGTGAACCTCACCCTCGGCCAGCTGCCGAACACGATCGAAGCAAAGGCCGACATCGACAAGGACAGCGGCAAGGGCGCGAGCCGCGGCACCGACGTGCCCAAGCTCGGCATGACCGTCGCGCCCGCCGATTCCGTGGCCGGCGCCGGCAAGGAAGGCGTCGTGGTCACCGAAGTCGATCCGAAGAGCGCCGCAGCCGAACGCGGCTTCAAGGAAGGTGACGTGATTCTCGAAGTCGGCGGCAAGAGCGTGAGCACCGCCGGCGAAGTTCGCGACGCCATCAACACGGCGCGGACTGACAACAAGAACAGCGTCCTGATGCGGGTGAAGAGCGGCGGTCAGTCGCGCTTCGTCGCCGTGCCCATCGCGAAGGGCTAACCAAGGGCTCGGCCTCAGGAGGCCTCCGAGATGAAGGGTGTCGCCGGCATCAGTCGCCCCCGCCGACGGCGCCCTTCGGGGGAGCAGCGCAACGTTTGCTTCCCCTATCTACCTTCCGGTGGAATACGCCCCCCTCCGTCGGAAGGCCTAGGGCGGTGAAGTCCCCCCAGCTTCACCGCCCGCCTTTTTCTCGATGCCAGAGTCTCTCACTCGGCTTGCATGCGATTGCCGCTCGCGCCATGTTTAGAGAAGGTTCACTCCCTTGACCGTTGCCGAACGCACGATGCGCCTCCTCATCATCGAAGACGACCGCGAATCCGCCGACTACCTCGTGAAGGCTTTTCGTGAGGTCGGGCACATTGCCGACCACGCCGCCGACGGCGAGGAAGGCCTTGCCATGGCCGAGAACGGCGATTACGACGTGCTGGTGGTCGACCGCATGCTGCCCAAGCGCGACGGCCTGTCGGTGATCGGCGCGCTCCGCGACAAGGACGATTCGACGCCAGTGCTGATTCTCTCGGCGCTCGGCCAGGTCGACGACCGCATCAAGGGCCTGCGCGCTGGCGGCGACGATTATCTGCCGAAACCCTATTCCTTCGCCGAGCTGTTGGCCCGGGTCGAGGTGCTGTCGCGCCGCCGCGGCGGTCCGGCCGAGGACACGCTGTACCGCGTCGGCGATCTCGAGCTCGACCGGCTCTCCCATCGCGTCGCGCGCGGCAAGGACGAGCTGACGCTCCAGCCGCGCGAATTCCGCCTGCTCGAATACCTCATGAAGCATGCGGGCCAGGTGGTGACCCGCACCATGCTGCTTGAGAACGTCTGGGACTATCATTTCGATCCGCAGACCAACGTCATCGACGTGCACATTTCGCGGCTGCGCTCCAAGATCGACAAGGGTTTTGAGCGGCCGCTGCTGCACACGATCCGCGGCGCGGGATACATGATCCGTGACGGCATTCGGTAAACTCGTCCGCACCACGGCATTCCGGCTGACGCTGGTCTATTTGCTGTTGTTCGCGATGTTCGCGGCCTCGCTGCTGGCCTATTTCGCCTGGAATACGCGGCGGCTGATCACCGAGGAGATCACGCAGACAGTCAATGCCGAGACCTCGGAGATCAGCGAGATCTACGGCCGCCGCGGCTTGCGCGCTCTCGTGCTCGCGATCGAGTACCGGGCGCTGCGTCCGGGTGCCAACCTCTATCTCGTGACGACGCCGACCGGGCAGGCGATCGCCGGCAATGTCGGCTCGCTGGCGCCCGGCGTGATGGCGAAGCGCGGCTGGTCCGAGACCGCCTACCGGCGTATCGAGGACGCCGACGATCGCGACCACCTTGCGCTCGTCCGCGTCACCGAACTGGAAAACGGCTTCCGGCTTCTGATCGGACGCGATCTGGCCGAGCGGCGACGGCTGTTCGGCATCGTGGCGAAGGCCGCGCAATGGTCGATCCTGATCGTCGTTGTGCTCGGCCTGGGCGGCGGCATCTTTGTGGCGCGCAGGGTTTTGAGGCGCATCGATGCGATGAGCGGCACCGCCCATCGGATCATGACCGGCGATCTCAGCGAACGCCTGCCGGTAGGGCGCAGTGGCGACGAGCTCGACCGCCTCGCCGAAAATCTCAACGCCATGCTGGAGCGGATCGAGGCGCTGATGGCGGGGCTGAAGGAGGTCTCCGACAACATCGCTCACGATCTCAAGACGCCGCTGACGCGCCTGCGCAACCGCGCCGAGGAGGCGCTGGCGAAATCCGGCGGCGAGGTCGATTACCGCGCCGCGCTGGAGCGGACCATCGAGGAATCCGACGGGCTGATCCGTACCTTCAACGCGCTTCTGATGATCGCGCGCGCCGAGTCCGGGCAGGCGCGCGGTAACATGGATGATTTCGACGCGGCCGATGTCGCCAACGGCATTCACGAACTCTACGAGCCGCTGGCCGAAGACGACGGCATGACTTTGAAGGTCAGGTGCGAGCCGACGCCGGTTCACGCCAACCGCGAGTTGATCAGCCAGGCCCTCGCCAATCTTGTCGAGAATGCGGTCAAATACGGCAAGCCGGTCGCGCAATCCGCGGGAACCGTGGTCAGCATGGAGGGCAGGCAGATCACGATCGAGATCGAGGCGCGAGGGCGATCAGGTGCTGCTCAGCGTCACCGATCGCGGTCCCGGAATCCCCGAAGCCGACCGCAAGCATGTGGTGGAACGATTCGTGCGGCTGGAAGCGAGCCGCACGCTGCCTGGATCCGGCCTCGGTCTCAGTCTCGCCTCCGCGGTCGCGACATTGCATGGCGGTGAGTTGAGGTTGGGTGACGCCCAGCCCGGTCTTGTCGCCACGCTGGTGCTGCCGGCGCGCGCGGGCGACAGGGTTGCTCCGCCAATGCCGGATGTGCCACAGAAGGTGGCATGAACCACTCCGCGCCGGGAAACGCGGACAAGCATGGTGAGAGACTTGCCGCACGCTTCGCGGAGGCTCCCCATATTGCCGCTTCCGTCACCGACCAAGGACGTTTTGAAAGGTGGCTGGCCGAGCTCGAGCCAGCGCAATTCACCCGTCTTGAAGCGCTGCTGGCTCACCGCTTCGCGCGGGACATCCTGGCCGGCATCGCGGAATTCTCGCCTTATCTGTTTGAGCTGCTGCGCGCTGATCCGCAGCGCCTGATCCGGCTGCTGGAATGCGATCCGGATGCGCATCTCGCCACGCTGATCGCGGAGGCGAACGGCGCCGTGCTCGCGGCATCCGATGAAGCCGAGGTGATGCGGCTGCTTCGCCGCATGAAGGCGGAGGCCGCGCTCCTGATCGCACTGTGCGACATCGGCGGGGTCTGGCCGGTGATGCGGGTGACCGCAGCGCTCACCGATCTCGCGGTGGCCTCGGTGCGGGCGGCGCTTCAATCCCTCCTGCGGCAAGAAGCCGCGCGCGGCAAGCTCTCGCCGCCCAATCCCGAGGCGCCGGAGGAGGGGCTGCGGGCTGATCGTGCTTGCGATGGGCAAGATGGGCGCAGGCGAGCTGAACTATTCCAGCGACATCGATCTCATCGTGTTCTTCGATCCCGACAATACGACGCTTGCCGCGGATATCGAACCCCAGCCGTTCTTCGTGAGGGTGACGCAGGGGATGGCACGCATTCTCCAGCAGCGCACTTATGACGGCTACGTCTTCCGCGTCGATCTGCGCCTGCGTCCCGATCCATCCTCGACGCAGGTGGCGATTTCGCGCGACGCCGCGCTGAACTATTATGAGCGGGAAGGGCGTACCTGGGAGCGCGCCGCGATGATCAAGGCGCGAGTCTGCGCCGGCGATCCCAGGGCGGGCGCGGCGCTACTCGCGGAGATCGCGCCCTTCGTCTGGCGCAAGCATCTCGACTTTGCCGCGCTTGCCGACGTTCACGACATGAAGCGGCAGATGCAGACCTATCGCGGCCAGAGCGAGGTTGCGGTCGAAGGGCATAACGTGAAGGTCGGGCGCGGCGGAATCCGCGAGATCGAGTTCTTCGCCCAGACCCAGCAATTGATCGCCGGGGGGCGACATCCCGAACTGCGTGTGCGGCCGACGCTCGCCGCGCTCGGCGTGCTTGCTTCCAGCAACTGGATCACGGTTTCGGCGCGTGACGAGCTGACCACGGCCTACCAATTCCTGCGCCGGGTCGAGCATCGCCTCCAGATGATCGCAGACGAGCAGACCCACACGCTGCCCGAGGACAAGGAGGCGGTCGAGCGTTTCGCCTGGTTCTTCGGCTATCCGGATCGCGAGGCCTTTGCCCGCGACCTTCTGCGGCAGCTCGAGATCGTCCAGGGCCACTACGAAAAACTGTTCGAAGGCGACGATCCGACCGGCACGGCCAAGCTGCCGGCGCTCGACTACAGTGCGGGTCCCGACGATCCGCGGCTGCTTCAGTATCTGGCCACGCTCGGCTTCAAGAAGCCTGCCGCCGTCGCGCAGACCGTGCGTGACTGGATCACCGGCGAGTACCGCGTGTTCCGCGTCGAAGCGACGCGCAACGCATTCGTCGAATTCGTGCCGGCTCTGATCGACGGTCTCGCTCATGCTGAGGAGCCGGATCGGGCCGTCGTGGCGTTCGACCATTTCCTTGGAGCGCTTCAGCGCGGCGGCCGGCTGATCACGCTGCTCGGCCAGAACCGCGATCTCGTCGCGCTGGTCGCCCTGGTGCTGGGCGCGGCGCCCCGGCTCGGCGAGATGCTCGCCCGGCAGCCGCAGCTCATGGATGGCCTGATCGATCCGCGCTTCTTCGGCGCCATGCCCGACAGGCAGGAATTGTCGGGGCGGCTTGCGAGCACGGTGCAGGATGCCGGCTCTTACGAAGAGTTCCTCGACCGCCTGCGCCTGTTCGGGCAGGAGAGCCTGTTCCTGATCGGCACGCGCATTCTCTCGGGCACGGTCTCGGCGCAGCAAGCGAGCACGGCCTTTGCTGACGTCGCCGAGGGCATCGTCCATACCGTGCATGGCCTCGTCGCCGACCGCTTCGCCGCCCAGCATGGCCGGATCAAGGGGCAGGAGACCGCGATCATCGCGATGGGCCGGCTCGGCAGCCGCGAGATGACCGCGTCGTCCGATCTCGACCTGATCCTGCTTTACGATTTCGACGGCGACAGTCCGGACTCCGACGGTGCGAAGTCGCTGCAAGGTGCACATTACTTCGCGCGTTTCACCCAACGCCTGATCAGCGCGTTCACGACGCGCACCAATTACGGAGTGCTCTACGAGATCGACATGCGGCTGCGCCCTCGGGGCGTGCCGGCCCTGTGGCCTCGAGCCTCGTCTCGTTCGCGGACTACCAGGCCAACGAGGCCTGGACCTGGGAGCACATGGCGCTGACGCGCGCGCGCGTCGTGTCCGCTTCGCCCGAATTCCGGGAACGGATCGAGCGCGTCATCCGCGATGTCCTGACCCGCCGCCGCGATCCCGGAATCATCGCCAACGATGTTGCCGACATGCGGCGCGCGATCGCCCAGGAGAAGGGCGAGGCCGATTGCTGGGATCTCAAATATGCCGCCGGCGGCATGGTCGACATCGATTTCATCGCGCAATATCTCCAGCTCGTGCATGCGCACGAGAAGCCGGAGATTCTCGACGCCGGCACCATGCAGGTGCTGGAAAATGCATGTAGGCTTGGCGTGCTCGCGCAATCGGAGACCGAGATATTGCGGGCCGCGGCGCGGCTGTATCACGACCTGACGCAGATCCTGCGGCTCTGCGTCAGCGACCGGTTCAAGCCGGAGACCGCCGGCACCGACCTTCTGCGCGTGATGGCACGCGCCGGCGATGCGCCGCATTTCTCCTCGCTGGAGGCGCGCGTGAAGGAGACGCAGAGCGAGGTGCGCCGTGTCTTCAGGGCGCTGCTGGAAGGGACGTCGTCGTCGGCTTCAGCGAGGTGAGCGCCTCCCGCACGTTCGGCTCCAAGCCCGCGCCGCGGGC
Organism: Bradyrhizobium lupini; assembly: GCF_040939785.1. NCBI lineage: Bacteria > Pseudomonadati > Pseudomonadota > Alphaproteobacteria > Hyphomicrobiales > Nitrobacteraceae > Bradyrhizobium > Bradyrhizobium lupini. The sequence continues at coordinate 1,187,185 of NZ_CP162553.1, read as the reverse complement.
GTCGCGGCGACGCGCTGGATGCAGCGCTAGGCATTCGTGGCGGTTTTTGCGTGTCGCAAGGGGTAGGGCATGCTAGCTTGCATGCCACCATACGATCCGAGGGAACGAACGGTTGCTCGACAAGCTTGAACTATTGCTGGCGCTGGCGAAGGAACGGCATTTCGGCCGGGCCGCCGAAATGTGCGGCGTGACGCAACCGACGATGTCGACCGGGCTGAAGCAGCTCGAGGAGATCCTCGGCGTGATGTTGGTCCAGCGCGGCTCCCGCTTCCAGGGTTTTACGCCGGAAGGCGAGCGGGCGCTGGATTGGGCGCGGCGGATCGTGGGCGATGCCCGCGCGATGCGTGACGAGATCAACGGGCTGAAGCATCAGCTCTCCGGCGAGATCCGAATTGCGGCAATCCCGACCGTGCTCGGTATGGTCGCTGCGCTGACGACGCCGTTCCGCGCCAGGCATCCCGAGGTGCGTTTCCGCATCCAGTCCACCACCTCATCCGAGGTGCTGGGGTTGCTCGAGAATCTCGAGGTGGATGCAGGCCTGACCTATATCGAGAACGAGCCGATCGGCAAGGTGCGCACCATTCCGCTCTACAGCGAGAGCTATCGTCTGCTCACCGCGCCGGATGGAATGTTCGGTGATCGCGAGACGGTGACGTGGCGGGAGGTCGGACAGGTGCCGCTGTGCCTGCTGACGCCCGACATGCAGAACCGCCGCATCATCGACCGCGCGTTACGTTCGGTCGGCGCCGAGGCGACGCCGACCTTGACCTCGAATTCGCTGCTGGTGCTGTTCACGCATGTGAAGACGGGGCGCTGGGCCAGCGTGATGCCGGCCAAGCTCGCCGAGACGCTCGGCCTGTCCGATACGGTGCGCTCGATCCCGATCATCGATCCCGATGTCAATTACAGCATCGGCATGGTGATCCCGCAGCGTGATCCGATGACGCCGCTGATCGCGGCGCTGGTCAATGTCGCGCGAGAAGTCGCGCCGTCGCTGCAATCGTAGAATTCAGGCCGCGGCCGATATTCCGGACGCCGACTTGATCGCGTTGCGGGGCAGGGTGACGCGCACGACGGTGCCGACCTCGAGTTTGGAGCGCAGCCGCATCGAGCCGCCATGAAGCTGCGCCAGCGAGCGGGCGATCGCCAACCCCAGTCCCGAGCCGTGATAGGTCTTGGTGAGCTGGCTCTCGACTTGCTCGAAGGGGCGGCCGAGCCGCGCCAGCGAATGCGGCGCGATGCCGATGCCGGTGTCGGCGATCATCAGCACGATCCTGTCGTCGAGCTGCCGGCTGCGCACCACGATGCGTCCGCCGTCGGGCGTGAACTTCACGGCGTTGGAGAGCAAATTGACGATGATCTGCTTGGTGGCCCGACGGTCGGCGACGACGGAGATGGACTTTGCGATGTCGGCGTCGAGCGTCAGGTGCTTGTCCTGCGCGCGGCCGGTGACGACCCGCAGGGATTCCGCCAGCGTCTGCGCCAGGTCGAGCTCTTCCATGTCGAGCTTCATGCGGCCGGCCTCGATCTTGGACATGTCGAGGATGTCGTTGATGACTTCGAGCAGGTAATGCCCGCTGGTCAGGATGTCGTGGCAGTATTCCTGGTACTTCTCCGAGCCGAGCTCGCCGAACATGCCCGAGCCCATGATTTCGGAAAAGCCGATGATCGCGTTCAGCGGCGTGCGCAGCTCGTGGCTCATATTGGCGAGGAATTTCGACTTGGTCTGGTTGGCTTCCTCGGCGCGGGTCTTCTCGCGCTGGTATTTCTCGGCGAGATCGGCGAGTTCGCCCGCCTGGCGCTCCAGGGCTGCCTGCGAGCGCTTAAGGTCGATGACGGTGGCGCGCAGGCGTAGATCGTTGTCGACCAGCTTCTGCTCGTGCTCCTTGATGCGGGTGATGTCGGTGCCGACCGAGACGTAGCCGCCGTCCTTGGTGCGGCGCTCGCTGATGTGCAGCCAGCTGCCGTCGTCGAGCTGCGCCTCGAAGGTCCGCGCACCGGGGCCCTGGCTCGCAGTCTCGTTGTGCCGGGTGCGAACCTCCGGCATGCGGCCGACCTCCAGCACGGTCTCGTAGGAGGTGCCGGGGATGACGGCGCTGTCGGGCAGCTTGTGCAGGCGCTGGAAGTGCGAATTGCAGAGCACCAAGCGGTCGCTGGCGTCCCACAGGACGAAGGCTTCGGGAATGGTCTCGATCGCGTCGCGCAGGCGCAAATCGGCTTCCACGGTCCGCTCGGCGAGGCTCTTCTGCTCGGTGATGTCGACCGCGATCCCGATCAGGTGAACGCTGGAATCGGTCGCGCCGCTGGTCTTCTCGCAGCGGACGCGGAGCCAGATCCAGTGGCCGTCGACATGCTGCATGCGGAAGGTCTGGTCGATGTGGTCGATCTTCTCGGAGATGAGCTGGTCGGCGATCTCGAACAGGTCGATGTCGTCGGACTTCACCAGCGCGTTGACCTCGCCGAAGGTGAGGAGCTCGTTGCGGCCGTCGAGGCCGAGCATTGAAAACATTGACTGCGACCAGAAGATGCGGCCGCGCGACAGGTCCCAGTCCCACAGCCCGCAGCGGCCGCGGTTGAGCGCGGTGTCGATCCGGCCGCGCACGGCGTCGTTGATCAGGTCGCCCTCGCGGGCACGGGTGGACTGCCAGTGGAAGGCGAAGCCGAGGATCAGGACCACGAAGCCGGTGGTGGCCGACAGCGTCACCGATAGCGCGGCGTCCGAGCCCCAGATCGGCTCGTTGCGCTCCTGGATCACGGTCACGAAGCCGGGCAACGATTTGATCTGCCGCGCGGTCGCCATTGCGGCGTTGCCGTTCGGCAGCGTCATGTCGGAGATGTTGTCGTCGCGCGGCGGTGCCGCCAGCAGTTGCGCCGTCGTGATTGCGTCGAGCAGGCGGTCGTTGCCCGAGGGATCGCTGTCGATCGGGATGCGAGCGAGGATGCGGCGGTCGATTCCAGCCGAGGTGACGATGACGTGGCGGCCCGAGGCGGTGCCCCAGGTTGGGATGAGGTCGGGCAGCAACGCCGGGAGGCTCTCGATGTTCTTCAGCCGCTCCTGTCGCCCGGAGGTGAGGCGGTCGATACGCTCGGCGAGCAGGTCGGCGAGCGCCGAGATGTCGTGGCGGATCACCAGCCGCTTCTGGCGCGTCTGGTCGACGACCTGCACGAACGCGCCGAGGCAGATCGTGATCAGGAATGCGATGATGAGCGTCGGCACGGCGCGGCGTAGCGCAGGCTCCGCGATCAGGAGCCGATGATAGGCAGGTTTCGCGATCGATTGCGCCAATCCTTTGATCGAATCGGATTGGACGCACGCGTTCGCGGCGTCTGCACGCGACATGCCTAAAGCCCCCTGGAAACCTGCTTGCAACTTGAGTTCGGAAGCAGCCCCACATCGCTTCCGAATCATGCTCGATTTGAATCCAGATTTCGCGGGCTGTCGAGAGTCAACGAATCGTTAACGCGAATTTATTCTTATCCAACGCGCAGTTTGTGCGTCGTGCGTCCGCAAACTTACGTGCGCGGCGAGTCCGAAACGAGAACGTGTGACTCCTCGCACATTCTCTGTCACGCACGCGGCGGTTCGGCGTGACTGATGACGCGCTTCACGCTCGGGAACGCGCGCCGCAACGCGCGCTCGATCGCATCGACATGCTCGTGCACCCTGATGACGCTCATCGACGGCTCGGCGCGGCAGTGGAAATTCACGATCTCGCCGGCGTCGGTGTTGCGGACGCGAACATTATGGATGTCGTGGATCTCGCCGCTGGCGGCATATTCCGTCAAGGCTGCGGCGATGGCCCGCACCCGTTCCGGTTCGGCATCGACCCCGAACGGCAGTTCCGGTTCCAGCGGCTCGATGTGGACGTCGACCTCGACATCTGCGCCGAACTCTTCCTGGATGTTGCGTTCCAGCGTGTTGGCGACGTCATGGGCGGCGTAGAGCTGCATCCCCCCGTCGACCTCGAGGTCGATGCTGACGATCAGCTTGGCGCCGAGATCGTGCACGGTGACGTGGTGGATGGCGAGGCCCGAATTGTGGGCGATGACCATGATGCGGTCGCGCACGGTCTCGTTGTCGCGCGCCACGGGGACTGCGGTGAAGGTGAGGTCGGTATCGCCGAAGGCCGTCTCGACGGCTGCTTGCGCGTTGCGCTTGATGTCCTCGACCCGGTCGATGGGGTAGGTCCGCGGCACCTTTGCGATCGTGTCGATAAACGTGGTGGCACCGACCATGCGCACGCGGAGCCGCTCGATGTCGATCACGCCCGGCACGCTGCGGATCGCGGCCGTGGCCGTCTCATGCGCGCCTTCCGGAGCGCGGTCCACCAGCGTCTGCACGGTCGAGCCGGCCATGCGCAGGCCGAGCAGGGCGATCATCACGGCCACTGCGGCGGCGGCAGCCGCGTCGCCCCACCAGAAGCCGAGGCCGGCGAGGATCAGGCCCACGATCACGGCGAACGAGCCCATCACGTCGGAGGCGAAATGCAGCGCATCGGCGGCGAGCGCCTGGCTCCTGGTCTCCCGTGCGGCACGGTGCAGGGCACGGGCGCGCCAGAAATTGACGGCGATGTCGATCACCAGCACGACGAAAGGGACGGCGGAGATCGTCGGCGGCGCAACTCCCTCTCGGAGATGGCTGTAGGACTGGACCAGGATTCCACCGGCGAGCACGTAGAGCAGGGCGGTGACGCCCAGTGCCGAGACACTTTCGAGCTTGCCGTGGCCGTAATGATGCTCTTCGTCCGCCGGCTTGTCGGACACCCGCACCACCGCCCAGGTGATGATGGTGGCGACCAGGTCGATCGACGAATGCAGCGCCTCGGAGATTAGCGCCAGCGAGCCGATCGCGATCCCGACCGCGAACTTGGCCGCCGCCATGCCGCCGCTGGCGAATATCGAGATCGCTGCGACTGAGGTCTTGTTGTGTTGGGAGCTCATGGCGGGGATTTAGCAGGCCGCGGGTGAACATCAAGCGACGATCCACAGGCGTAGACGCTAGTGAGTTGCAGGAGCGGGTGAACTCCGTCGTGCCCGGACTTGTCCCGGGCATCCACGTTCTTCGGAGCGACAAAGACGTGGACGGCCGGGACAAGCCCGGCCATGACGAGTGGAGAGACTGGTGCGCTGCCGCTCTCTCTGGTCGTCGCGGCCACTACACCGTCACGACAATCTTGCCGAGGTGCTTGTTGGCCTCCATGTGCTCGAACGCCTTGTCGATATCGTTGAAGGCAAACACCTTGTCGATCGGCAGCCGCAGTCTTCGCGACTCGACCGCGCCCCAGATGTCCTTCTTGACCTCGTCGAAGATCTCACGGATCTCCTCGATGGTGCGGGTGCGGAAGGTGACGCCGACATAGTCGATGCGGCGGGCCGCGTGCAGGTCGAAATTGAAATCGGCATGGGTGCCGCCGAGCCGGCCGACATTGACGATGCGACCCTTGACCTTGGTCGCCGCGAGGTTCTGGCTCGCGACCTTTCCCGAGACCTGGTCGACGATGAGGTCGACACCTTCGCCGTTCGTCGCCTTCAGCACCTCGTCGACCCATGTGGGGTCGGAGGAATTGACCGCGAGGTCGGCGCCATACTCCTTCAGCCGGCCGCGGCGATAAGCATCGGTCGAGGAGCCGATCACGAGCCTGGCGCCCTTGAGCTTCGCAATCTGCATCGCCATCAGGCCGACGCCGGAGCTGGCGCCCTGGATCAGCACGGCTTGCCCGGGCTGCACGCCGCCGATGGTGACGACGGCGTTGTGCATGGTCGCGAGTGCCACGGGCAGGGTGGCGGCTTCCTCGAAGTTCATGTTCGAGGGCGCGTGGAAAAGGCGGCCGTGATCGGCCAGCGTGTATTCGGCAAACGCCGCGCCGCCCGAGCCCATGATGCGGTCGCCGACCTTGAGGCCCTTGGCATCCGGTCCGAGCGCGGCGACCTCGCCGGCCCATTCCATGCCGAGCACGGTGCCGGCGCCGCCGGCCGCGCCATGGGCGTGGCCCTTGCGCATGCCGGTGTCGGCGCGATTGAGGCCACAGGCGCGGACCCGGACCAGCACCTGCGTGCCTTCAGGCTTTGGTTGAGCGACGTCGGAAATCGTAGCGCCACCAGGGCCGTAGACATAAGCCTTCATGAATTGCTCTCGCTTCTTGCAGTGATTATTCCGCAGCCTGCGCTGTCGGATGAACGATCATGCCTTCGAGCCGGCTGCGGATGATGGCCTCCGCTTCGCGCACGATGCGGGAGATCAGTTCGGCGCAGGTCGGGATGTCCTGGATCAGGCCCTGGACCTGGCCCGCCGACCAGATGCCTTCGTCCGAGTTGCCGGTCGCGTAGACCATCTTGCCGCGGGCGCCCGCGACGAGTTCGCGGATGTCCTCGAACTTGGCGCCTTCCTTCTCCATCGCGACGACCTTGGTCGAGATCTCGTTCCTGGCGACGCGGGAGGTGTTGCGCATGGTGCGGAAGATCAGCTCGGTCTCGCGCTCGTCATTGGCCACGATCTTCTCCTTGATGAGCTGATGAATGGGGCTCTCTTTGGTCGCCATGAAGCGGGTGCCCATGTTGATGCCTTCGGCGCCGAGCGCCAGTGCGGCGACGAGGCCGCGGGCGTCGGCAAAGCCGCCGGAGGCGATCATCGGGATCTTGATCTTGTTGGCGGCGGCCGGGATCAGGATCAGGCCGGGGGTGTCGTCCTCGCCGGGATGGCCGGCGCATTCGAACCCGTCGATCGAGATGGCGTCGACGCCCATGCGCTCGGCCGAGAGCCCGTGACGTACGCTGGTGCATTTGTGCACGACCTTGACGCCGTGCTTCTTGAACTCGTCGACATGCTCCTGCGGCTTGTTGCCGGCGGTTTCGACCACCTTGATGCCGCTCTCGATGATGGCGGCGCGATATTCGGCATAAGGCGGCGGCTTGATTGCGGGCAGGATGGTGAGGTTGACGCCAAACGGCTTGTCGGTGAGATCGCGGCAGCGGGCGATCTCCTTCCTGAGGTCCTCCGGTGTCGGCTGGGTCAGCGCCGTGATGAAGCCGAGCGCGCCGGCATTGGCGACGGCGGCGACCAGCTCGGCGCGCCCGACCCACTGCATGCCGCCCTGGACGATCGGGTGCTCGACTCCGACGAGCTTGGTGAACCGTGTCTGCAGCATGATCTGTTTCCCCGCTTGCGTGGCGCTCTTTTATCGGTCGATGCCGGCAGGATGCCGCCCGGGTCGGGAAAAGTCTATTGCGAGGGCGTGCGGTGGAGGCGGGGCGATCATGCGGGGAGTGGGCGGATTCCGTGAGGCGGATAATTGACGCGGGCTCGTGTCCCGGACGCGCTGCAACGCCTCTTCGCGTTGCCGCGCAGAGCCGCGACCCATGCCCAGCGAGCGCTCTGAAAGATGGGCGCCGGCTCTGCAGCGCACCGTCGAACCGGACGATGCTTCGCTCTGCCGGGGGATGCTGCGCTGCGTCCGGGGCACGGACGCACAATCTTCCGATCAATCTCGATCCGACTTGCAAACAGCAGACGCATCTTCGCATCCTCCGGCGCATTTCGCCCGAGCTTTGCCTGATCGCATCGCCCTCGTCGTGACAAGGGCGCAGGGAAGGCCGGGCGCCGGCTGGCACCCGCAAGTCCGTGCGCCAGAAGAATGCACACGGGGTGGACCACAGGTCAGCCAATCGCCCGGCCTTCCCTGCGCGGTGGTTTACGGCTTACTTCGTGCTCTCCCCGGGGAGCGATGCACTATTGCCCCCGTCGCCCCGCAGATGGCTGATGCAAGCGCCCGGTCGGGCAGCACGCATCACCACAGGACTTGACGCACAGACCCCGGGCGTCAGGACCACACGACTTCGCCGTCCGCGCACGTCCTCGCTGGGTCTTCGGGAGCTGGCGTGTGCTCGCACCCGAAACCATGCGAAGACGCTGTCGGCGCCGTGTCGTAGGCGCGAAGCCTGTGCTCACGGTTTCCCGCCCTGCAAGGCTCGCCGCGCCCGACGCCGTCGCGTCCATCGCTGCCCAACCCGCGGTCCGTGACGATCGCGATCCGCCCCTTGTCCCGGGTCAGCGTGTGTCGTAGGTACGCCAAATCCGAATTTCGGTAAAGTGGAATATTTTGGCAGACGGGGATTGACAGGCGGCGCGCGAAATTTGTGCGGCTGTTTTGCCCGACGGGCGAACCCTGCCGGGCTATTCCGTCGACAGCCGCACCATCTGGCGGCCGCCGTTCATTTCCTTGAGGCTGTTGACAAAGTTTTCGGGGCGCTGCCAGCGGTAGGGGACCTTCAATCCCATGTACTCGGCGATGTCGCCGATGAAGCCGGTGCAATTGGTGGTCTCGGCGTTCCAGACCGGCGAGCTCGCCTGCAATTTCTTGATATAGGCAAACACGCGCTTGGCGTCGGCTTCGTTCAGATAGACGCGGTAGTTCGCGGTCAGATACTCCGGGTCGAGATCGCCGTAGCTCGCGCCGGTCTCCGCCGGCACCCAGGTGAGGTGACCAAGCACATAGGCCCAGGTGTCGCCGGCGGGCGTGAGCCCTGCCACTTCGACGGCGCGCTCGCTGGTCTTGCCGTACCAGACGAAGGCGTGGCCCCAGCTCGCCGCCGTGCGGGCGCGGAAATCGACGTAGTACGGACCTTTTTCCGCGCGCGCGACCGGGCGCCGGGTCGATGGCGCCGGCCGTGATACGGTGTCGGTCGTGGCAAGCGCGTTTGCGTCAGCAACGCGCTTGTTCGCTTCGTGGGCCGAGGCCGAAGGTGTCGTACACGCGAGCATGGCCGCGAGCGCAAATCCCGCAAGGATGCAGGGTCCCGATCGATCAGGTTTGTTCGTCACGCTGTGCCCCTCGACTGTCGGCCACTCACGCAGAGTCTACGCTTGCTTCTGCGGGTATTTCGCTAACGCGTCAGTAGCGCGCTGCGACGGGGCCGGGCGCCTTGCCGATCGGGGCCTTTCCAACCGGGCTCTTGCCAATCGGCATCTTGCCGATCGGCGCCTGCTCGAATAGACGGGAACGGGCTGGCGGCGCGGCAGATCCGCGGCATTCGCGACCGTTACCAGAGCAAGCGTAGCACCCACGACAAATACAATCTTCTTCACAGTCATACCCCTAGAAGGTTTGGTCCAAACACGGCACCGCCGTGCCCCCAGACACGCCTCACAGAAGGGCGGCCGAATGCGTCCACAGTGCGGCATCGGCGCGACATGTTGGCGGCATCTGCCGGCCGCGCGGAGATGTGATGTGTCTGAATGTTTCGGCGCGCTCTGCCCAGCCTACGCGACTCGGCCTCACCCGATCCGGTTCAGGCTGTTCCTGATCGTCGAGAAGATGCCGCCGATGTCTTTTCGCAAACCGTCGAGCGCGTTGAAACTGTCGAAGATGCGGGCGAGGCGGTCTTCGACCTCGCGTTTGCTCTTGGTCAGCGCGTCGACGCGCGAGGCGAGGGTGACGTCGCCGTTTGCCTCGATCTCGCCGACGGTTTTGGCGAGGAGGTCGTGCGTCGTGCCGACGTCCGCGATCATGGCCTCGATTCCGAACACGGGCGCCTTCAGCGGGACGAGGTCAGCCTGCGACTTCGACAGCTCTGTCTTGAAGGCGTTCAGCGTCGCCAGCGTTTCCTGTAACGCACCGAGGCGCTGGCGCGACTGGAGAACAAAATCGTTCAACGCATTCTGGCGGTCGGCAAGCGTCTTGCCCTCGGCGTCGATCTCGACACGGGCGAGCGAGCGTTCGAGCTGGGCTCGGCGCTCGCCGAGCTCTTCGAAGTCGAGCCCGATGCCTTTCAGGATGTGGAAGCTGTCGTCGATGCGGGCCAGGCGCTGCTCGATCTCGATCTTGTTCTTCGACAGCGTCTCGACGCGGGCGCCGAGCGGTGCTTCGCCGCCGGTTTCTAGCTCGTCGACGCTCTTGGCGAGGCGCTCATGGCTGAGGCTCAGCTCGCCGATCAACGCATTGAGGCCAGCGTCCGACGCGCGCAGCGGCACCAGCTCAGCGTGGGACTTCGCTAGATCGTCCTTGTACTGGTTCAGGGTCGCAAAGGTGTCCTGGACCGCGCCGACCCGGGACAGCAGCGTCGATACGTCGCCCGCGATGTCCTTGAGCCGGTCGGCGAGGTTGTTCTTGCGGTCGTCGTTCTCGAGGTCGTGCAGCGAGCGTTCGAGCTGGTTCTGGCGGTCGCGGATCTCGGTGAAAACCGGCTCGACCGCGCGGCGCTGCTCGGCGATCTTGCCGACCATATCGCGCAATTCCTGCTGGCGGCGGCGGATTTCGGCGAGCTGGTCGTGCATGTCGGTGGATTCGTTGCGGCCCCGCTGCAGCAGGGCGCGCTGCTCGGTCTCGCCCAGCTTGTCGTGCAGGGCGGAAACGGCCTCCCGGGGATCGCTCTCGATCAGGTGCTGGACGGTGGCGTCGAGGTGGTTCTGCAGGGCGTGGGCGACGACCACGTCCTCGCGGGTCTTCTTGAGGCGGTCGCGCAATGTGTCGAGGCGCCGGTCCTGGCGCGAGAGCCGCCAGGCGGAGGCGCCGATCAGTGCCAACGCCAAGGCCAGGATCGCGCCGGTCGCAACACGCTGCGGGACGGGCAGGCCTCCGAACCAGGCAGGCAGGTGGCCGACATCGTAACCGAGCGCCTGCTGGGCGAAGATCGCGATGGCAGTGAGCAGAACAAACCAGGCAACCAGGAAAAACAGCCACATCGTGACTTCCTCACGCCGGCACATTATCGCCATAATTGCTATTGGAGAGCGGAACCGAGATCAAGGGCGGCGGGAGCTTGCTGGATAGGTCCGGCCTCACGATCCACGGCTGAATGCGTCAGCCGATCGGTGGAGGGGGAGAGGCGCGTTTCCCGTGTTGGGGGCAGACGTTCAGCGCGCTGGTCATGCCCGGGCTTGTCCCAGGCATCCACGCGCCTCCGCGCCAACAGAACGTGGATGGCCGGGACAAGCCCGGCCATGACGGAGAGAGAAGCTACAGCCGAAACTCGTTGGTCAGCTCGCCGATGCCGTCGATCGCGACGGTCACAATGTTCACCGGCTCTTTCATCACGCCGACGCCGACCGAGGTGCCGACGGCAATGAGGTCGCCGGGGAGCAGGGTCATGTCGTGGGAGATCCTGCTGACCAGCTCCTGCGCGGTGAAGATCATGTCCGATATCGGATAGTTCTGTCGCTCCGCACCGTTGAGGATGGTGCGGACCACCAGCCTGACCGGATCGAGACCGGTCGCGATGACGGGGCCGAACGGGCCGTAATCGTCGATGCCTTTGGCCCGTGCCCATTGCGGGAAGGTCGGGTCGCTGGTCAGGATGTCGTTGGCGGTGATGTCGTTGACGCAGGTGTAGCCGAAGATGAAGCTGTCCGCTTCCGCCGGCGACACCCGGGCACAGGTCTTGCCGATGACGATGCCGAGCTCGCCTTCATACGTGGTCTTGCCGTCGTAATAAGAGGGACGGCGGATCACCGCGCCTGGCGTCGTAATGCTGGTGGTGGCCTTCAGGAGGTAGAGCGGCTCCGGTGGCTCGGGCTGGTTGAGCTTGGCCGCGAGTGCATGAAAATTGTTCCAGAGCGCGACGATCTTGCTGGGCACGCAGGGCGCGAGCAGTTCGACCTCCGACAGCGCCAGCGTCTTGCCGGTGGCTGCATGGCGGCCAAACATCTCGCCCTCATGGACGCTGATACCCGACGACGTTAGCGTGCCGAAGCCGGTCGCACCGCTATTCCGGAAGCGGAGCCATTGTTTGATCTCGCCAGCCATCACGCCACCGCCAGTGCGCGCGGATCCGATGGGGTCGGGATGCCGTCGTAGAGACCGGCAATGCGGGCGCGCTGGGTCACCATCGCCAGCACTGAATCGAGGGCGGGGGTGGCGACGCCGGTGAGGCGGCCCATCTCCTGCACGACGGTGACGAGCGGGTCGATCTCCATCGGGCGGCCGCGCTCGAGATCCTGGAGCATCGAGGTCTTGTGCGCGCCGACCTTGCGCGCACCTTCGATGCGGCGCTCGACGTCGACGCGGAATTTGACGCCGAACGTTTCGGCGATGCCTTGCGTCTCCATCATGATCGCGCGCGACAGCGCGCGAGGTGGCCGGATCGGTGCAGATCACGTCGAGCGTTGCATGGGTGAGTGCGCTGATCGGGTTGAAGCAGACATTGCCCCACAGCTTGAGCCAGATCTCGTCGCGGATGCGGTCGAGCACCGGCGCCTTCAGCCCGGCTGCGATGAAGAGATCGGCGAGGCGTTGCACGTCCGGGGTAATCTCGCCGGAGGGCTCGCCGAGCGGAAAGTTGTTGCCGTAGACGTGACGGATCACGCCGGGCGCCTCGATCTCGGTGGCGGGATAGACGATGCAACCGATGGCGCGCTCGGCGCCAATTTCGCGCCACTGCCGTCCTCCGGGGTCGATGCTCTCCAGCGTCGAATTCTCGTATTGGCCGCCGTGCTTGTAGAAGTACCAATAGGGGATGCCGTTGACGGCGGTGACGATGCGGGTGTGGGGTCCGAGCAGCGGCTGCATTGTCTCGATCACGCCGGTGATCGAGTGCGCCTTCAGCGTGATGATGATGTAGTCCTGCACACCGAGCTCGGCGGGATCGTCGGTGCAGCGCGGATGCACGGTGTGCTTCTCCTCGCCCGCGAGCAGCGTCAGGCCGCGCTCGCGCATCGCGGCAAGGTGCGCGCCGCGTGCGACCAGGCTGACGTCGGCGCCCGCGCGCGCGCGAGCTGAACCCCGAGATATCCGCCGATTGCGCCGGCGCCGTAGATGCAGATCTTCATGGAATCCTCGCGAAGCAGCGGAAGCCGGATTTCGGGACGAAAGATCCGGTCCGGCTCGGAAGGTCCGAGCCGGGGACGGTAGTCGCAGGGGGAAGTGAGACGCTTTAAGCTGCTTGCGGCGTGCCGTTGATCGCTTCGTCCACGAAGGAGGCGATGTCACGCATGCTGATGACCGAGACGAGGCTGTAATCGTCGATGACAGGCAGGTGCCGGATGTGATTCCGGTTCATCAGATGGCGGACGTGCTCGATCGTGTCGTTTGAGGTGCAGGATACGAGCTGCTGCACCGAGACGAGCTGCGAAACCTTGACGTTGACGGCATTGGCGCCGTGCTCGGCGACGGCGCGCACGACGTCGCGCTCGGTGAACATGCCGACCGCGGTGTTACCCTCGGAGCGGACCACGTCCTTCACCACCAGTGCGCTGATATTGTTGGCGCGCATCAGCTTGGCGGCGATACCCACCGTTTCGTTCATTCGCACCGTGACAACGCGCGGTGTCTTCTTGCGCAGAATGTCTCCGACCAGCATTGCAACCTCCCTGGGTGAATGATGCGGCAAGTGTGGTATACATAATGCCAATCGTCAAGCACTCGATTTGGCTGTTCCGAAAAATCTTGAGGCAACAATGCTGACGTTTGCCGTGAGCCAAAAAGAAAGGGGCGCATCGCTGCGCCCCTGTCTCACCGTGCAAGGAGTGTTCGTTATGCCGTCTCGGTCTTGGCGTTCCCCGTCGCGGCGTTGGCGCTCTCGGCTTCCTTGCCGAGGATGAAGGAGCGGCGCATCGGCTTGATCACGAACAGCGCCGTCAGGGCCGCCGTCGCGTTCAGCGCGACTGCGACCACGAACACGGCCTTCCAGCCATACGTGGCCGAGATCACGCTGGCGAGCGGAACGAGCAGGGACGCGGTCCCCTTCGCCGTGTAGAGCATGCCGTTGTTGGTGGTTGCGAACTTCGAGCCGAAGGTGTCGCCGCAGGTCGCCGGGAACAGCGAGTAGATCTCGCCGAACACGCCGAAATAGACCGCGGTGGCGAGCACGAAGACGACAGGGACGTGGCCATAGGCCGACAGCGTCAGCAGCATCAGCGCGGCGGTGCCGAAGGCGATGAACATGGTGTGCTCGCGGCCGATCGTGTCGGAGACGAAGCCGAAGAACGGCCGTCCGAAACCGTCGAAGATGCGGTCGAGCGAGATCGCGAACGTCAATGCCGCCATCTGGAATCCGGCGAGCGTGACCGGCGTGTCGGCGATCTTGAAGTCGTGTGCGATCGGGGCGATCTGCGCCGCGGTCATCAGGCCGCCGGAGGCGACCATGACGAACACGAGATACATGACCCAGAAAATAGGGGTGCGCAGCACCTGGGGCGGGGTGAAGTCGATCTTGGTCTGCGGCAGATTGAGCTGCTTCTTCTTCGGCGGGATCGAGATCCGCGGCGGCTGAATGAAGAAGGCGAGCACGAAGACGATCACGCCCTGGCCGATGCCGAACGTGAGGAACGCGTGCTGATAGCCGCTCGTTGCGATCATGGCTGCGATCGGCACGACGGTGAGTGCAGCGCCTGCGCCGAAGCCGGCGGCAGTCGCACCGGCGGCAAGGCCCCGGCGATCGGGAAACCATTTCAGCGCGTTGCCGACGCAGGTGCCGTACACGGCGCCCGCGCCCATGCCGCCGATGATCGCGGCCGCATAGAGCAAGGTGAGGCTATCGGCATAGGAGTTGAGAATCCACGACAGCGCGATCATGACGCCGCCGAACATGATGACGATGCGCGGGCCGTATTTGTCGACGAACCAGGCCTCGATCGGCACCAGCCAGGTTTCGGTGACGACGAAGATGGTGAAGGCGAGCTGGATCGCGGCGCGTCCCCAATGGTGCGCGTGATCGATCGGATCGACGAACAGGGTCCAGCCATATTGCAGGTTGGCGATCATCGCCATGCAGACGATGCCCATGACCAGCTGGAGCCAGCGGAAACCTGTGCGGAGAGGCGCGGCCGTGACAGCGCCATCGGTGCTGGAAATCATCAAGAACCTCCCAAGCGCCTGTCTGGTTCGACACCGGTCGCAAGATGACCTGATGTCGCAATATTGTGGCTTATCGTCGCAAGCGCAGTGGCGACCTTGGTATACCATATTCCAGATTGCAAGCCCTATCTTGGCGCGCGCCTGAAAATTTGCGGAGTTCCTTTAGGGACGGCGGGTTCACGAAAACGTCGCGCACAACGAAAACGCCCGGCCGCGAGGCCGGGCGTTTTGCGCGAGAAGCGCTTTTGGAGCGCGTCAGACGGTCGATTGCGCGACCACGACCTTGCGCCAGGGCTTGAGCACCGCGATCGCCAGCGCCGAGGCCAGGATGTTGGCGCCGGCTGCGATGATGAACACGTTGTCCCAACTGCCCGACGACTGCTGCATGTAGTTGCCGATCGGGACCAGCAGCGCGGCCGTACCCTTCGCGGTGTAGAGCAGGCCGGCATTGGTGGTCGCGAACTTGGCGCCGAACGTGTCGGTGCAGGTCGAGGGGAACAGCGAGTAGATCTCACCCCAGGCGAAGAACACGAAGCCCGAGAGCAGCACGAACCAGAGCGGATTGTGGCCCCAGAGGTAGAGCATCCAGATGCCGATACCTTCCATGCCGAAGGCGATGAACATCGTGTTCTCGCGGCCGATCATGTCGGAGATCCAGCCGAAGAACGGACGCGTCAGGCCGTTGAGCACGCGGTCGATCGTGGCCGCGAAGGTCACCGCGGTCATCGTCACCGCCATCAGCGTGACCGGCACGTTGTCGATCTTCCAGTCCGCCGCGATCGGCTTCAGGTTCGCCGTCACCATCAGGCCGCCGGCGCCGACGATCACGAACATGAAGTACATCAGCCAGAAGATCGGCTGACGCAGCACCTCGGTCGGCTGGTAGTTGCGCCGGGTCTGCTGCAGATTGGCGTTCACGACCGCGTTCGGCACCTGACCTGCTTTCGGCGCGAGCAGGAAGAAGGCGAGGATGCAGATGATAATGCCTTGTCCGAGGCCGAAATAAAGGAAGGTGGTCTGGAAACCGCTGTCCTTGATCATGGCCTGGATCGGCGCGACGGTCAGCGCGGAGCCCGCACCGAAACCAGCGGCCGTGATGCCCGCGGCAAGACCGCGCTTGTCCGGAAACCACTTCAGCGCGTTACCGACGCAGGTGCCGTAGACGCCGCCGGCGCCGATGCCTGCGATGATCATGCCGAGATAGTAGCCGTTGAGCGTGGTCGCCTCCGCGTTGATCGCCCAGCCGGCGGCACAGAGCACGCCGCCGACCAGCACCACGATGCGCGGACCGTATTTGTCGACGAACCATCCTTCGATCGGCACGAGCCAGGTCTCGAACAGCACGAACAGCGTAAAGGCCCATTGGATCGACGCACGATCCCAGCCGAACTTCTTCTGGATGTCGGGGACGAAGAACGTCCAGCCGTATTGATAGTTGGCGATCATCACCATCGCCGCGACACCGACCGCCAATTGCGTCCAGCGATACGTGTCGCTAACGCGCGCGGCTGTCGGGGCGGTTGCTTGCACCATGTCCGTCATAAAGCCTCCCGTGGCGCCTCTCATTTTTCTGCGAGCGCTGGAACGGCATTCTTGTATGCATTATGCCAAGCTTCAAGCGCTGGTCCGGTCACCGTGCGCAAATGCCGCAGGACCTTGCCCGGTTGCGGCTGTGACTCAGGACAGCACAAGTAGAAATGGCCCCGTGATCCGGGGCCATTCATCAAAAGTAGTATGCGGACTGATCTAAAACCGTCTCCCGCTGCGCGCGCAGGCGCGGGCGGCTGTCCGGCCTACAGGCCAAAGCGCGGCAGGTCGCCGTTGTGATTCGAGATCTCGGCGCTCGCCATCAGGAGGCGGTCGATCGTTGCCATCAGGCGGGCGAACAGCGAGGAGGAGGGCGCGAGAGCGACGGAAGCGGTCTTGGACATCGGAAATCCCTTTCTCGAGACGGTCAGTAGTGCTGTCTCAGTTCGAAAGGGAATTTATGTATACCAGATGCCAATGTCTATGCATGCCATTGCATAGCAGCATTTAGCTCTTCGCATTGCAGCATAATAATCCGTTAAATGGGCCGATTTGAGCGGGATATGCCAAAGCCGGCCGAAACTGAACCATTTGACCGTCGATATCCAAAAACGGAGCCTTGGCAGCGGCACATGAAGCCGTTAGTGGTCTGCCCCCTCCAATCATCTGTCAGAGTGGTTCATGTCGAGCGCCTCGCCCGTCGTCTCGATCGGCATCGATTTTGGGACCAGCAATACGGTCGTGGCCCTTGCGGCGGACGACCGCCGGGTCGAGGCCATCCGCTTCGACCATGGCGGACAGCGCCACAGCGTCTTCGTGTCGGCGCTGTGTTTCTGGGAAGACCGGCCGGGAGCCGGCGCCCAGGCTGAAGGCGGCCCGTGGGCGATCGAGCAGTTCCTGGAAGGACGCCATGTCTACCGCTTCCTCCAGTCGTTCAAGACCTTTGCCGCAAGCTCCAGCTTCAACACCACCCAGGTGTTCCGGCAGCGCTACAAGTTTGAGGATATTTTGGCGGCGTTCCTGCGGACGCTGGCGCGGCATGGCGGCGGTAAATTCGGCTTCGAGACGTCCACCATTACAGTCGGTCGCCCCGTCCGCTTCGCCGGGGGCAATCCCGACGAAGCGCTGGCGATGCAGCGCTACCGGGCCGCGTTCGAGCGCCTCGGCGCCGGCCACGCCCGCTATGTCTACGAACCCGTGGGCGCGGCGTTCTCCTTCGCCCGCCGGCTGGAACGCGATGCGACCGTGCTGGTTGCGGATTTCGGCGGCGGCACCAGCGATTTCTCGGTGATGCGGTTCTCGCGTGCCGGCGGCGCCTTGCGCGCCGAACCGCTCGGCCATGCCGGCATCGGGATTGCGGGCGACACCTTCGATTACCGCATCGTCGATCACGTCGTCTCGCCGCGGCTGGGCAAGGGCTCGAGCTTCCGCTCGTTCGACAAGGTGCTGCCGATCCCCACCGGCCACTACACCAATCTCGCGCGCTGGCATCAGCTCGCGATGATGAAGAGCAACGGCGACTTGCGCGAACTCCGGGAGCTTGCGCGCACCGCAGTGAAGCCGGCTCTGCTCGAGGATTTCATCACCATCGTCGATCTCGACCTCGGCTTTTCGCTGTACCGCGCGGTGTCCGACGCCAAGGTCGCGCTGTCGGCCCAGGATCAGGTGGAGTTCCGCTTCAAAGGAGGCGGGGTCGACATCGGCTCGACTATCACGCGGAAGAATTTCGAAGCCTGGATTGCCGACGACATCGCGAGGCTCGGGGCCACCGTCGACAAGGTGCTGGGCGAAGCCGGCATCACCGCGCGCGAGGTCGAGAAGGTGTTTTTGACCGGCGGCACGTCTTTCGTGCCGGCCGTTCGAAAACTGTTCGCCGAGCGGTTCGGCAACGAACGGCTGATGTCGGGCGATCAGTTCGAGTCGATTGCGTACGGCCTTGCTTTGATCGGACACAGCCCGGACCCGGACCGCTGGACCGCAAGCGGCGGGCTCCAGTCGAGGGCGGGCGCGTAGCCTACGGTCACGCGGCCGCCCCTAAGTCGCGTCCGATCGCTATTGCTTGATCTCAGGCTCGACGAGCTTCGCCAGATTGCGCAGCGATTCCTGCCAGCCGAGATAACAAGCCTCCGGCGGGATGACGTCGGGGATGCCGGCCTGCGTGATATCCAGCTCGGTGCCGACGGATACTTTCTTCAG
The DNA here is from genome assembly GCF_040939785.1 of Bradyrhizobium lupini. NCBI lineage: Bacteria > Pseudomonadati > Pseudomonadota > Alphaproteobacteria > Hyphomicrobiales > Nitrobacteraceae > Bradyrhizobium > Bradyrhizobium lupini. Next base: position 1,168,676 of record NZ_CP162553.1, on the reverse strand, counting down.
GATCACGGTGACCTGGATCTCGCCCGGCAGATTGGGGTCGTCGAACCTGTCGGTGTAACGGAGACGTTCGCCGGGGACGAGCTCGAGATATTCGCCGCCGAAGGCGTGGCTGTTGCCCGTCGTGAAGTTACGGAACGACATCTTGAACGTGCCCCTGACCTTCGGCTCGAAATGATGGACGGTGCAGGTGAAGCCATTCGGCGGAAGCCATTTTGCCAACGCATCCGCCTCCAGGAAGGCGCGATAGACTTTCTCCGGGCTGGTCGTGAGAACGCGGTGCAGGCGGACAGTGCTGGGCATGATCATTCTTCCTCATGAATCGCCGGGCTCGACGTGGGCGTCTACTGCCCGTTCATGTCCAGATGACGAAGGAGATGCTGCCGATCCGACGCGGCGTCTCGATTTTTTTGATGGATCCACGCATGGGGCGCTCGGCAGCCTTCGAGAGCAGCTCGCCGGGGGCGAAAGATGAGCGCTGAATAGCGCGCGTCCTGCACCTACCGCCGGGCTCCCGAGCCGTTAAATTCCGTCAAGCCTTGCAAATGGCGAGGATGAGGTATACGTTGAGGCTGTTCGTTCAGCCGCTGTGCCTTGTTGAATGCGCCCGCGGGCTCCTTTTCCATAGACATCGACGAATAGAATTTGTTCTGCGTGACGATCACGCGGAACCTGCGCGTATGCGCTTTGGAGAAGAAAATGACGACAGGTACTGTAAAGTGGTTTAACGGCCAGAAGGGCTTTGGATTCATTCAGCCGAACGACGGCGGCAACGATGTGTTCGTTCACATCAGCGCGGTCGAGCGGGCTGGTCTTGCAGGTCTCGCTGAAGGCCAAAAGGTCAACTTCGAACTCAAGACCGACAAGATGCGGGGCAAGGTCAGCGCTGAGAATCTTTCGCTGGCCTAAAGCCTTGGTGCCGTTTCACGGATGTACTGAAACGGCCATGCCACCCGCTCGATCCCAGGATTGAGCGGGTTTTTGTCCGTTGCAGAGCAGGGTGAATAATGAGCGCCAAGAGACCGGCCGAACCGTCACCCGAAAGCATCGCGCGTTCTAACCGTCAGCGTTTGGCCGCTGAGGAAGGCGCGCGGGCGATGGTGGACGTTGGAAAGCAAGCCGTCGATGTTCGCAAGAACATGGCGCGGCTTCGAGAGCTGCGCCAGGCCAAGGAAGCGGCAGACGCCGCCCTTCAGGCGTCGCTGCCGCCGTCCGTCCCGACGAAGCGCAAGAAGAAGGTGACGCCATAACTGGCTTCCATTGCGCCGAGGACAATTTGGAGAGGGCCGATCACATGCCAAAGAGTGCGGGTCGTGCCTAGAATAAAGTCGGATGGCGGTGGCACCATCACCTTCTTTCTCGCGCTTGGCGCGGGACGACAGATGTGCCGTCTTGCGACGACGTTCCTGACGCAGAAGCAGGCTTTCAGTTATCTTCGCAAGAACCGGACCGAGTTCGAGCGCATGGCGCGGGCGCAGCTCGCTTCTGGTGCAGTCGAAGACGGAATCGTCGTGCTCTCGATGCTGTAGACCAGGCGGATTTCGGCGCCCCGCCTTTAGCGGAATTCGCGGTCGGAGTCTGGGATCGTCGTGCCTATTCGAGCCGCTTCCCGGCTTCGCCTCCCGGGCCAATCGCTCCGCTTTCAGCCGTTCGCGATTCTCGTTGAAGGAGTTCTGGTCCTTCGCATAGTCATTGATCGGCTTCTGCGTTGTCGCAGGCTTGAACGCCTTGTTGGCTTCACGCTTGGCGCGATCAGAGGATTGATCTTTCGACATTTAAGCCCTCAATTTGATCAACGAGCGTGGTCCTGGCGAGTGCCGGACGCGACGCCACCCGTGCCCGAACTGAAAGGCCGACTTGCCATCCTCGGAAGCGAAGGCGACCAGTTCTTCAGCGTGGGGCAGGGTCTTTGCGAGGCGTGCTGCACTCGCCGTGGAGATGGCATGCTGGCATTTCCGGCATGCTCGCATTTCCGGGAGCACACCGGTCGAGGGAGCAACGGCCGGCCACCGCATCTGTTCCTCGCGAACCAATCTTTAATCCAGCCTTGGCGGCGCGGCAAGCGCGCCGATCGTGCGATGCAGCCTTTGCGCGCCAACAAAAAGGCCGCCGAAGCCGGCGGCCTTTCGCGTCGTGAGATAAGCCCGCTTATTCGGCGGCCTGCTTCTGCGGCGGATCGAGCGCGCCGGACTTGTGGATATCGGCGACCTGATGGTCCGAGAAGCCCAGCACGGTGCGCAGGATCTCGTCGGTGTGCTCGCCGAGCAGCGGGGATCGCTCCACCTCGCTCGGGGAGTCCGACAGCTTGATCGGGTTGCCGACGGAGATGTACTTGCCGCGGGTGGGGTGGTCGACCTCGACCACGGTGCCGGTCGCGCGCAGCGACTGGTCCTCGGCGATCTCCTTCATCGACAGGATCGGGCCGCAGGGAATGTCGTCCTTGTTGAGGATTTCCATCGCCTCGAACTTCGTCTTCGTCATCGTCCATTGTTCGATGCGGCCGAAGATCTCATTCAGGCGCGGCAGGCGGACGGCCGGCTTGGCGTAGTTCGGATCGGTCTTCCAGGAGGGCTCACCGATCACGTCGCAGATCTTCTCCCAGACCGGGGCCTGGGTGATGAAGTAGATATAGGCGTTGGGATCGGTCTCCCAGCCCTTGCACTTCAGGATGCGGCCGGGCTGGCCGCCGCCGGAATCGTTGCCGGCACGCGGCACGGCATCGCCGAACGGAATGCCTTCGCCGAACTGGCTGTATTCCTTGAGCGGACCATGGGCGAGGCGCTGCTGGTCGCGCAGCTTGACGCGCGCGAGATTGAGCACGCCGTCCTGCATCGCGGCGGTGACGCGCTGGCCCTTGCCGGAATGGGTGCGCTGATAGAGTGCGGTGACGATGCCGAGCGCCAGATGCAGACCGGTGCCGCTGTCGCCGATCTGCGCGCCGGTCACGAGGGGCAAGCCGTCGCGGAAGCCCGTGGTGGAGGCGGCGCCGCCGGTGCACTGGGCGACGTTCTCATAAACCTTGCAGTCCTCGTATGGTCCGGGACCAAAGCCCTTAATAGAGGCGACGATCATCTTCGGGTTGATCGCCTGGATCTTCTCCCAGGGGAAGCCCATGCGGTCGAGCACGCCGGGGCCGAAATTCTCGACCAGCACGTCGCACTTCTTGATGAGCTCGGTGAGGACTTCCTTGCCCTTGGGGTTCTTGGTGTCGAGCGTGATCGAGCGCTTGTTGTGGTTGAGCATGGTGAAATACAGGCTGTCCACATTCGGGATGTCCTGCAGCTGGCCGCGGGTGATGTCACCCACGCCCGGGCGCTCCACCTTGATCACGTCGGCGCCGAACCATGCGAGCAACTGCGTGCAGGTCGGCCCGGACTGGACGTGGGTGAAGTCGAGAATGCGAACGCCCTCGAGCGCTTTTGTCATCGTGTTGCTCCGTACTCTGATCTACCCCTGCACCCGCAGGGACCTTGTGGGTTGAAGGGGATGCTTACTTCTTCTTCTGCAGAACGCTCTGCGGATTGAGATTGCCGATGCGGCCGCTCTCGGAACCGGCGGCCGGATCGATCACGGCGTTGATGAGCGTCGGCTTGCCCGAAGCCATGGCTTCGTTGACGGCGCGCTTGAGCTCGTCCGGCGAAGTCGCGTTGACGCCGACGCCGCCGAAGGCCTCCATCATCTTGTCGTAGCGGGCGCCCTTGACGAACACCGTCGTCGCCGGATCGGCGTTGGCGCCGTTGACGTCGGTGCCGCGATAGATGCCGTCATTGTTGAAGATGACGACGCAGATCGGCAAATTGTAGCGGCAGATGGTCTCCACTTCCATGCCGGAGAAGCCGAACGCCGAGTCGCCTTCGACCGCGAGCACGGGATGGCCAGTCTCGAGAGCCGCCGCGATTGCCTGGCCCATGCCGATGCCCATCACGCCCCAGGTGCCGACGTCGAGACGCTTGCGTGGGCGATACATGTCGATGACACCGCGGGCGAGGTCGAGCGTGTTGGCGCCCTCGTTGACGAGGATCGCCTCGGGATGATCCTTGATGACGTTCTTCAGCACGCCGAGCGCGCCGTGATAGTCCATCGGCGATTTGTTGTTCATGAGCTTCGGCGCCATCTTGGCGACGTTCTCTTCGCGCTTGGTCGAAATCGCCTTGGTCCATTCGGCGGGCGGGGCGGTCCAGCCCGAAGCCATCGCCTGATTGAAGGCGGAGACGACCGAGCCGATGTCGCCGACGACCGGCGCGACGATCTCGACGTTGGAGTCCATTTCCCTGGGTTCGATGTCGACCTGGATGAACTTCTTGGGCGCTTCGCCCCAGTTCTTGCCCTTACCGTGCGAGAGCAGCCAGTTCAGCCGGGCGCCGATCAGCAGCACGACGTCGGATTCCTTCAGCACCGTCGAGCGGGCGGCGCCTGCGCACTGCGGATGGGTGTCGGAGAGGAGGCCCTTGGCCATGCTCATCGGCAGGAAGGGAATGCCGCTCTTCTCGACGAAGGTTTTGATCTCCTCGTCGGCCTGCGCGTAGGCCGCGCCCTTGCCGAGGATGATGAGGGGCGCTTTGCGCTCTTCAGAACATCAAGCGCGCGCTTGATCGAAGCGGGCGAGGGGATCTGCGCGGGAGCCGCGTCGATTACCTTGACCAGCGACTTCTGGCCGGCATCGGCGTTCATCACCTGGCCGAACAGCTTTGCCGGCAGGTCGAGATAGACGCCGCCCGGACGGCCGGAGACGGCGGCACGGATGGCACGGGCAAGACCAATGCCGATGTCCTGGGCGTGCAGCACACGGTAGGCTGCCTTGCACAGCGGCTTGGCGATCGCGAGCTGGTCCATCTCTTCATAGTCGCCCTGCTGGAGGTCGACGATCTCGCGCTCGGAGGAGCCCGAGATCAGGATCATCGGGTAGCAGTTGGTGGTGGCGTGGGCGAGCGCGGTGAGACCGTTGAGGAAGCCGGGCGCGGAGACGGTGAGGCAGATGCCGGGCTTCTTGGTGAGGTAGCCGGCGATGCCCGCCGCATAACCGGCGTTCTGCTCGTGGCGGAACGAAATCATGCGAATACCGGCCGCCTGCGCCATGCGGCCCAAATCCGTGATCGGGATGCCCGGCACATTATAGATGGTGTTGATGCCGTTCAGCTTGAGCGCGTCAATGACGAGATGAAAACCATCCGTCAATTCCTGCTCGGTGCCCGGTGCTTCGGACTTGGTCGCGGTATTCAGCATGGGCCTTGTCTCCTGGTCTCAAGATGCCGTTTCAGGCTTTTGGGGGCGATGCCTCGCCCTTTGGTGAACGTTGCCGGCTAGAAGAGTTCCTGACCATGCGCTTCGACGTAAGCGGCAAGGCCAAGGGTGTGATCGCGGGCGCGCTTCTCGGCGAGCTCGGTATCGCGCGCCTCCAGGGCTTCGATCATGCCGAGATGCTCGGGAAGCGACGTCGCGGTGCGGTCCTTGCGTCCGATGGTCAATTGCCGATAGCCACGCACATGCAGCAGCAAGTCGTTGGTGAGATCGACCAGCACCGGTGATTCCGACAGCGAGATCAGCGCCTGGTGGAAGGCGATGTTGGCGCGCGAATATTCCTCGACGTGATCCTCGGGCAGGCGATCCTTGCCAAATTCCTTGAAGTAGTCGCGCAGCGCCGTGATGTCTTTCTTGCGCGCTGTGGCGGTGATGAGGCGAGCCGCCATGCTCTCCAGCGCCGCCCAGGCGCGGATCATGTCGACGATCTCGCTCTTGGTCCTTCGGACCACCATGATGCCGCGGCGAGGAACCGTCTTCACGAAACCGTCTTGCTCTAGCATCGCGATGGCTTCGCGGATCGGCGTGCGGCTCACGCCGAGGCGCTCGGACAACGCGCGCTCGTCGAGCATGACGGGTTCGGGCGTCGAGTAGATGTCCATCTTGAGGATGGCTTCCTTCAAGGCGTCATACGCCTTGTTCTTGAAGCTCGACTCCGGGGCAATACGAACGATTGCGATATCTGCCTCGGCCATGTTCGGCAACGCCTTGGTTGGTTTCCGCAGTGACACGACGAATCTCCTCCAGTGGGAGTCGTCTTTTACAGGATTATTAACGGGAAAGTTTTTGGCATACCAAATACCAGAATGTCAAGCTGCCTATTTTTTGCAGCGTTCTAAGGTGCGCTGCAGCTTGACAAGTTGGCTTCTGGCATACCAAATGCCATCGCCAGCCATTTTTGATCCAAGCCGGCGGAGTAATCTCGGCTTTATGCCACTCCGTTCCGCGACATGGAACAGAGCGCGGCGAATGGAAAGCATCACGGGCAGCCGCAACGCGCGCGCGCTTTGAGAACGCAAGAACCAAGGTCAAGGGAGAGCCACATGTCCAATTCCAAAGATGCCGTCCGCAAGGTGCTTGACCAGGTCAAGGCGGACAAGCGCACCAGCCTGACCGCGCCGGAAGGCAAGCTGGTCTGCGACGCCTACGGCATTGCGGTGCCGAAGGAGGGGGTGGCGAAATCGGCCGGCGAGGCCGGCAAGATGGCCGCCTCGATGGGCTTCCCGGTGGTGATGAAGATCGTCTCGCCGGACATTCTTCACAAGACCGAAGCCGGCGGCGTCATCGTTGGCCTCAAATCGGCAGAAGACGCCGAGAAGGCCTACGAGACCATTCTCGGCAACGCCAGGAAGTACAAGTCTGATGCCAAGATCGAGGGTGTCCAGGTGCAGCAGATGCTGGCCGGCGGCACCGAAGTGATCGTCGGGTCGATCACCGACGCCTCGTTCGGCAAGCTGGTTGCCTTCGGTCTCGGCGGCGTGCTGGTCGAAGTCCTGAAGGACATCACCTTCCGCCTCGCGCCCGCGACAAAGCAAGATGCGCTGTCGATGCTCGACGGCATCCAGGCGCATGAAATTTTGAAGGGCGTTCGCGGCGGCGAGCCGGTGAACCGCACGGCGCTCGCCGATGTCATCGTCAAGGTCTCGCAGCTCGTCACCGATTTCCCCGAGATCGTCGAGCTCGATCTCAACCCGGTGTTCGCGACGGCCAAGGACGCGATCGCGGCCGACGTCCGCATCGTCGTCGACTTCGCTTACGTGCCCAAGCCGAAGCCGCGCCCGACCGAAGAGATCGTCGCGGCGATGAGCCGCATCATGCAGCCGAAGGCGGTTGCCGTGGTCGGCGCTTCGGCCGAAGACGGCAAGATCGGCAATTCCGTGATGAAGAACCTCATCAACGGCGGCTACAAGGGCGACATCTACCCGATCCATCCCAAGGCCGCCGAGATCCTCGGCTACAAGGCCTACAAGAGCGTCAAGGACGTGCCCGGTGTGATCGACACCGCGGTGTTCGCAATTCCCGCGAAGTTCGTGGCCGCGGCGCTCACCGAATGCGGCGAGAAGAAAATTCCCGGCGCGGTTCTGATTCCGTCGGGCTTCGCGGAAGCCGGCGCGCCGGAGCTCCAGGCCGAGATCGTCGAAGTCGGCAAGAAGTACGACATCCGCCTGATGGGACCGAACATCTACGGCTTCTATTATACGCCTGCCAATCTCTGCGCGACCTTCTGCACCGCCTATGATGTCAAGGGCCACGCGGCACTGTCTTCGCAATCGGGCGGCATCGGCATGGCCATCATCGGCTTCTCCCGTTCGGCCAAGATGGGCGTGTCGGCGATCGTCGGCCTCGGCAACAAGTCCGACATCGACGAGGACGATCTGCTCGCCTTCTTCGAGCAGGATCCGAACACGAACCTGATCGCGCAGCACTGCGAAGACCTCAAGGACGGCCGCGCCTTTGCGGAAGCCGCAAAACGCGTCTCCAAGAAAAAACCGGTCATCGTGCTCAAGGCCGGCCGCACCTCCGCCGGTGCCAAGGCGGCCTCGTCGCACACCGGCGCGCTCGCCGGCAACGACAAGATCTACGAGGATGTCCTGGCCCAGTCCGGCGTGATCCGCGCCCGTAGCTTGCGGCAGCTGCTCGAATTCGCGCGGGGCGTGCCGGTGCTGCCGACGCCGAAGGGCGAGAACGTGCTGATCATTACCGGTGCAGGCGGTTCGGGCGTGCTGTTGTCGGACTCCTGCGTCGACAACGGCTTGTCGCTGATGTCGATGCCGCCGGATCTGGATGCGGCCTTCCGCAAGTTCATCCCGCCGTTTGGCGCGGCCGGAAATCCCGTGGACATCACCGGCGGTGAGCCGCCGATCACCTACGTCAACACCGTAAAACTCGGCCTGACGGACGAGCGCATCCACTCGCTGATCCTCGGCTACTGGCACACCATCGTCACGCCGCCGATGGTGTTCGCCCGCAACATGGTCGAGGTGAAGAAGGAGATGGAGGCCAAGGGCTTCGTGAAGCCGATCGTCGCCTCGCTCGCCGGCGACGTCGAGGTTGAGGAAGCCGCCGAATATCTCTACCAGAACGGCATTCCGGCCTATGCCTACTCGACCGAACTGCCGGTCGAGGTCCTCGGTGCCAAGTACAAATGGGCGCGCGGAGCAGGGCTGCTCTGAGCCGACGATGCCGCTTCACCTCTCCCCGCGCGCGGGGAGAGGTGAGAACAGTCAGGTCGCGATGGGCAGGAACGTGATCCGGCGCAAATCGATCGAGCCCCGATCGCCATCGGCGGCCGATCGCGACGCGCGCGACGGCGGCGTGCAGTCCGTCGATCGCGCGCTGTCGATCCTCGAGACATTGTCCGAAGACGACGAAGGCTATCGCCTCAGCGATCTCGCCGTCCGCACCGGGCTCTCGGCCTCGACCGTGCATCGCCTGCTGGCGACGCTGGAAAGCCGCCGCTTCGTGCAGTTCGACCGCGCCGAATCCAAATGGCATGTCGGCGTGCGCAGCTTCACGGTGGGCGCGAGCTTTGCGCGGCGGCGCAATTTCAGTGCCCAGGCCATTCCTTACTTGCGCAAGCTGCGTGATCTTACCCGCGAGACCGCCAATCTCGCCGTGGTCGACGACGAGTTCATCATCGTGCTGACCCGGATGGAGAGCCGCGAGATCATGCGCTCGCTGACCCAAGTCGGCGGCCGCGTTCCGATGGTGACCTCCGGCGTCGGCAAGGCGGTGCTCGCGACCTATTCCGACGAGGACGTCGGCGCCGTCATCCGCCATCACGGCATGCCACGCCTGACCGAGAAATCGATCGTGCGGCCGAGCGACCTGTTCAAGGAGCTCGAAAAGATCCGCAAGCAAGGCTACGCGCTGGATGATGAAGAGGCCTGCATGGGTCTGCGCTGCGTTGCAGCGGTGGTCTACAACGCCTGCGCCGAGCCGCTTGCTGCGATTTCGGTGTCCGGCATGACCAGCCGGCTGACCGATCAGCGGTTACCGGAAATCGGGCAAATCGTCCGTGATGTTGCCGCCGAACTGACGGCAGCGCTCGGCGGGGCAATTCCGACGCCCCGCTAATCGGAAACCGGGGGTATGTCACTGGACAGTGTCGGCCGTTTTGGCTGATATGCGACCAAACGACACGATGCGGCAAACGTCCGCATGAGCCCGGAGACGTCCCATGTTTCAACTTCCCGCGCGCCTCGTCGGCGCAGCCGTCGCGCTGACCCTTGCGGCAGCCACGCCGGCCTTTGCCCAGCAGCTCGAGCTCAAGCTGATGGCACCTGCGGCGCCGGGCGGTGGTTGGGACCAGACCGCGCGCTCGATGCAGCAGGCGCTGGTCGCTGCCGGCGTCGCACGCAGCGTGCAGGTCACCAACGTTCCCGGCGCAGGCGGCAGTGTCGGCATCGCGCAGTTCGTCAACGGCGCCAAGGGCGACGGCAACCAGCTGATGGTCAACGGCTTCGTCATGGTGGGCGCGCTCGCCATGAACAAATCACCCGTCACGCTCGAGCAGGTGACGCCGATCGCGCGCCTCACCGAGGAAATCCAGGTGATCGTGGTGCCGGCGAATTCTCCGATCAAGACCGCGCAGGATCTGGCCGCAGCGGTGAAGGCCGACATCGCCAAAGTGACCTTCGCCGGGGGCTCGGCCGGTGGCGTCGATCATGTGATGGCAGCATTGTTCGCCGGCGCCGTTGGCGCCGACGCGAAGAAGATCAACTACATCCCGTTCTCGGGCGGCGGCGAGTCGCTCGCCGCCATTCTCGGCGCGAAGGTCACTGCCGGCATTTCCGGCCTCAGCGAATATGATGGGCAGATCAAGTCGGGCAAGCTGCGCGCGATCGGCGTGACCTCGGAGAAACGCATTCCAGGCAGCGACATCCCGACCTTCAAGGAGCAGGGCATCGACCTCGTGATCGCCAACTGGCGTTCGGTGGTCGCGCCTCCCGGAATCACGCCGGAGCAGCGCAAGACGCTGAGCGACGCGGTCGAGAAGATGGTGAAGTCGGACGCCTGGAAAGACATTCTCAAGCAGAAGGGCTGGGAGGATGCCTATCTCGGCGGCGACGCCTTCGCCGACTTCCTGAAGAAAGAAACGGTGCGTGTGACGGACGTGCTGAGATCAGTCGGCCTGGTCAAGTCATGACCTCAGGCGATCCCGTCCAGCCACCGCGGCGCGTCGATCGCGCCGGCGTCGTCATCGCCGCGCTGCTCGCAGGTCTTGCCGCGGTGCTGGTCTGGGATGCGCACGGCCTGCAATCGACCGCGATGTACGGGATGGGGCCGGAAGCCATGCCGGTCGTGATCGCCTCCGGCCTCGCGCTGCTCGCGATCGGCAATCTCGTTGACGCGCTGCGCGGCGGTCTGCCAGCGCGCGAGAGCGCAGATCCCGTGCCTGTGGTCTTGATCCTCGCCGGCCTTGCGCTGCTGATTGCCATCATCGGCTTCGGCGGCGGGTTCATCCTGGCGACGTCGGCGCTGTTCGTCACGACCTCGGCGGCATTTGGGCGCCGGGCTGTCCTCGTCGATTCCGCCATCGCCCTCGTGATGTCGACCCTCATTTACCTCGCGTTCGACCGCCTGTTGACGTTGAGTCTTCCGGCCGGCCCCCTGGAGCGACTGCTGTGATGGAAACTTTCGCGGCGCTGGCCCACGGCATGGCGGTCGCCGTCCAGCCGATGAATCTCCTCTACGCCCTGATCGGCGTATTCCTCGGCACCGCCGTGGGCGTGCTGCCCGGCATCGGCCCGGCGTTGACGGTCGCGCTGCTGCTGCCGGTGACGTACAAGCTCGATCCTGGCGGTTCGCTGATCATGTTTGCCGGCATCTATTACGGCGGCATGTATGGCGGATCGACTACGGCCATCTTGATCAACACGCCCGGCGAGAGCGCCTCGATGGCGACGGCGCTCGAAGGCAACAAGATGGCCAAGGCCGGCCGCGGCGGGCCGGCGCTCGCGACCTCCGCGATCGGCTCCTTCGTCGCCGGCACCATCGCCACCATCGGGCTTGCCTTTCTCGCGCCGTGGTTGGTCGATTTCGCCGTGCGCTTTGGCCCGGAGGATTATTTCGCGCTGATGTGCGTCGCCTTCGTCACGGTGTCGGCGACCTTCGGCGATTCCCCGATCCGCGGCCTGACCAGCCTGTTTATTGGTCTGACATTAGGTCTCGTCGGTATCGACAAGCTGACCGGTCAGGCGCGGCTTGCGTTCGGGGTGCCCGAGCTGCTCGACGGCGTCGAGGTGACGACGCTCGCGGTCGGCCTGTTCGCGGTGGGCGAGGCGCTCTACGTCGCATCGCGCCGCCACCACACCGAAGAGAAGCTCGAGCCGGTGCGCGGCTCGCTGTGGATGACCAAGGAAGACTGGAAGCGATCGTGGAAGCCGTGGTTGCGCGGCACCATGTTCGGCTTCCCAATCGGTGCGCTGCCTGCCGGCGGCGCGGAGATCCCGACTTTCCTGTCCTATTCCTGCGAGAAGCGACTGACCAAATACCCCGAAGAATTCGGCAAGGGCGCGATCGAAGGTGTCGCAGGACCGGAGGCCGCCAACAACGCTTCGGCTGCCGGCACGCTGGTGCCGCTCTTGACGTTGGGATTGCCGACCTCGGCGACGGCCGCGATGATGCTGGCGGGCTTCCAGCAATACGGCCTCAACCCGGGGCCGCTGCTGTTCGCTGAGCGGCCCGACCTCGTGTGGGGCCTGATCGCGAGCCTGTTCATCGCCAATTGCATGCTGCTGGTGCTCAATCTGCCGCTGGTTGGCCTATGGGTGCGGCTGCTGGCGATCCCGCAGCCGTGGCTCTATGCCGGCATCCTCGTGTTCGCGACCATGGGCACCATCGCCGCAAAGCCGTCGGTGGTCGAACTGTCGATGCTGGCCGGCTTCGGCGTGCTCGGCTTTCTGATGCGGCGGTTCGATTTTCCGATCGCGCCCGTCGTGGTCGGCCTGATTCTCGGCCCGATCGCCGAGAGCCAGCTGCGTCGCGCGCTCGCGATCAGTCTCGGCGATCCCATGACGTTGCTCCAGAGCCCGATCTCGGCGACGCTGCTTGCGCTGGCGTTCATCGCGCTGCTGGCACCCTTCGTGCTGAAAGGGATGGGACGCTTCAAGGCGAACGAGGACTAGCCATTCCGCCGCGAGCGTCTTCTAATGTTACGTTCATCTCGTAGGAAAAGTCATGCCGTCAGAGCTCCGTTCGCCCCGTCTCGCTGTCCTGATCGATGCAGACAATGCTTCGGCAAAGATCGCCGATGGGCTGTTCGAGGAGATTGCCAAGATCGGCGAGGCCAGCGTTCGCCGCATCTACGGCGACTTCTCCAATGCCAGGTCGAGGGGCTGGGCCGACATCCTGTCCAAACACGCCATCATCCCGCAGCAGCAGTTCGCCTATACGACGGGGAAGAATGCCTCCGACATCACGCTGGTCATCGACGCAATGGACCTGCTTCACAGCGGCCGGTTCGATGGCTTTTGCCTGGTGTCGTCGGACAGCGATTTCACCCGTCTGGCCGCCCGCATCCGGGAGCAGGGCATCGACGTCTTTGGGTTCGGCGAACAGAAGACGCCGGAGAGCTTCCGGCAGGCCTGTCGAAGGTTCGTCTACACGGAGAACTTGCTTGCCGCCCCAGCGAACACCCAGGACGCCGCCTCGAGATCGACGTCGCTTCAGCCGCTCGATGCCGCAACCCCCATCATCAAGAAGGTCATCACCCAGATGGAGAGCGAGGACGGCTGGGTGACGCTCGGGGAAGTTGGCCGCCAGCTCGCCAATCTCGCGTCCGATTTCGATCCGCGAACGTTTGGCTTCCGCAAGCTGAGTGACCTCGTGCGCAAGACGAATGCGTTCGAGATTGACGAGCAGAACGGGAGGTCGATGCGGATTCGGGTCAAGCCCGCTGCCGCACCGGCCCCGCGACGACGGAACTCGCGCAGACCTGGGAGGCCCGCGGCGGCAGGCGCTTCTCCGCCTAAAGCGTAAGCAGAGCCTGCCGTTATATTTGCGCTTGCCCGGTCGGGCGCAGGGCGTAACCATCGCAGGGCCATAACGCCACGCGAGGGTTCTGATGACCAGACTTGCCCGCTTCGCCGTCGCACCGCTGCATTCGATGACCCGGCGTCTCGCCGATGTGGCCTCGGCGCGTGTCGCGCCGGATCTCGTCGTCACCGGCGCGCGGGTGCTCTCGACCTATTCGGAGCGCATCCATGCGAACCGCGAAATCTGGATCACCGGCGGCCGCATTGCTGCGATGAAGCCGGCCGGCGCTGCGAAGAATGTCTTCGGCGACGTGCCGGTTTACGACGCGGCGGGCGGCATCATCGCGCCGGGGCTGGTCGATCCGCACATCCACATCGAATCCTCGATGGTGACGGCCTGCGCCTATGCCGAGGCCGCCCTGCTCAACGGCACCACCACAATCTTCTGCGACAGCCACGAGATCGGCAACGTCATGGACGTCGTCGGCGTCGAGGCGATGCTGGAGGACGCACGCGAGGCTCCGCTCTCGATCTTCCTGACGGTGCCCTCGACGGTTCCTGCGACTTCGGCCGCACTGGAGACTGCGGGCGGCGATCTGACGCCCGACAAGATCGCCGGCCTGTTCGACCGTTGGCCGGAAGCCGTCGGGCTCGGCGAGAAGATGGATTTCGTGCCTGTCACCATGGGCGATGAGCGAAGCCACGCCATCCTCGCTGCCGCCCTGAAGCGCGGCCGGCCGGTGTCCGGCCATATCTATGGCCGCGACTTCGTTGCGGCCTATGCGGCGAGCGGCATCACCGACACCCATGAGGCGATCGACCGCGACATCGCCGACGATCTGCTCGATGCCGGGGTCTGGGTGTTCCTGCGCGGGGGACCGCCGACCACGCCCTGGCACTCGCTGCCGCAGGCGATCCGGACCATCACCGAGCTCGGCGCCTCGCACAAGCGCACGGCCGTGTGCACCGACGATCGCGACGCCGACGATCTCCTGCTGTTCGGTCTCGACTGGGTGGTGCGCGAAGCCGTGAAAGCAGGGATGTCGCCGGAGCAGGCCTGGTCGATGGGCTCGCTGCATGGCGCGACGCGCTTCAACATGGACAGCGATATCGGCGGGCTCGGCGGCGGGCGCCGCGCCGATCTGGTGCTGATGGACGACAATCTGAAGCCGCAATGCACCTGGTATGGCGGCGAACTCGTGGTCGAAAACCGAAAAATCACGCCGAAGCTCGAGCAGGCGCTGTCGCAGCGCTATCAATATCCGCAGGCGGCCTATGCGACGGTGAAGCTGCCCGAGAAGGTCAAGCTGACGCCGGAGCTGCCGGCGAAGGCCTGCACTGTCAACGCGATCAAGACCGCGTTGCCCGGCATCACGCTGATCCATGAGAAGATCGCGATCGAGCCCGCAAAGGACTGGCCCTCACTGTTCGCCCGCTACGGCCTATGCTTCGTCACGGTGGTCGAACGCCACGGCAAGTCGGCCGGCAATGTCGCCTACGGCCTGTTGAAGGACTTTGGACTGAAGCGCGGCGCGGTCGCCTCCAGCGTCGGGCACGACAGCCACAACATCATCGTTGCCGGCACCAACGAGGCCGATATGCAGGTCGCGGTCGCCGCCATCAAGGAGCAACAGGGCGCCGTCTGCCTCGTCGCCGAGGGCAAGGTGAGGGCGCTAGTGCCGCTGCCGATCGCTGGGCTCTTGTCCGACAAGCGCGTCACGGAGGTGGCGGAAGAGGTCAAGGCGCTGAAGAAGGAATGGGCGGAGGCCGGCTGCACCATCCCCTACATGGGTTTCAATCTGATTCCGCTATCGGTCATTCCGGAAATTCGTATCACCGACAAGGGCCTCGTGCTGGTGCCGCAGATGCAGCTGGCGCCGCTGTTCGAGTGATCGCTTTCACGGATATCTCGATCTAACCGATTGAGACCGCCACGTTTTTCCCGCGGCTGCCGCATCGTGGAAAATAAAATCGATCTCGTTGAGTGAAGCCCTCGCGGGCCCGATGATCTCGCTCGAGCCAATGCAACTCAAGCGAGGTCCGATATGGCGAAGATGCGAGCCATCGATGCTGCCGTGCGAATTCTGGAGAAGGAGGGCATCTCGACTGCCTTCGGCGTTCCCGGGGCCGCGATCAATCCGCTTTACTCGGCGCTGAAGAAGCGCGGCTCGATCCGCCATATCCTGGCGCGCCATGTCGAGGGTGCCTCGCACATGGCCGAGGGCTATACGCGGGCCAAGGCCGGCAATATCGGCGTCTGCATCGGCACCTCGGGGCCGGCCGGGACCGACATGATCACCGGGCTCTATTCCGCGATCGCTGATTCCATCCCGATCCTCTGCATCACCGGGCAGGCGCCGCGCGCGCGGCTCTACAAGGAGGATTTCCAAGCCGTCGACATCGAGTCGATCGCAAAGCCCGTGACCAAATGGGCGGTGACGGTGCGCGAGCCGGCGCTGGTGCCCCGCGTGTTCAGCCAGGCGTTTCACGTGATGCGCTCGGGAAGGCCCGGCCCGGTGCTGATCGACATGCCGCTCGACGTGCAGCTCGCCGAGATCGAGTTCGACGACGAGACCTATGAGCCATTGCCGGTCTACAAGCCGACCGCGACCCGCAAGCAGGTCGAGAAGGCGCTGGAGATGCTCAATGCGGCCGAACGGCCGCTGATCGTCGCGGGCGGCGGCGTGATCAATGCCGACGCCTCGGATCTGCTGGTGGAATTCGCCGAGATTGCCAACGTGCCGGTCGTGCCGACGCTGATGGGCTGGGGGGCCATCCCCGACGACCACGTGCTGATGGCCGGCATGGTCGGTCTTCAGACCAGTCACCGTTACGGCAATGCCACCATGCTCGAATCCGATTTCGTGCTCGGCATCGGCAATCGCTGGGCCAACCGCCACACCGGCTCGGTCGAGACCTACACCAAGGGGCGCACCTTCGTGCATGTCGACATCGAGCCGACGCAGATCGGGCGCGTGTTCAATCCCGATCTCGGCATCGTCTCGGACGCGAAGGCCGCTCTCGAACTCTTCGTCACCGTCGCCAGGGAGTGGCGCCGGTCCGGCAGGTTGCGCGAGCGCCAGGCGTGGCCCGCTGCCTGCCGCGACCGGAAGAAGACAATGTTGCGCAAGAGCCATTTCGATAACGTCCCGATCAAGCCCCAGCGCGTCTACGAGGAGATGACCAAGGCGTTTGGCCGTGACACCTGCTACGTCTCCGTGATCGGCCTGTCGCAGATCGCCGGCGCGCAGTTCCTGGGCGTCTACAAGCCGCGCAACTGGATCAATGCCGGGCAGGCG
Organism: Bradyrhizobium lupini; assembly: GCF_040939785.1. Taxonomy (NCBI): domain Bacteria; kingdom Pseudomonadati; phylum Pseudomonadota; class Alphaproteobacteria; order Hyphomicrobiales; family Nitrobacteraceae; genus Bradyrhizobium; species Bradyrhizobium lupini. The sequence goes on along the minus strand of NZ_CP162553.1, from coordinate 1,152,103 downwards.
GGCCCGCTCGGCTGGACGCTACCCGCGGCGCTCGGCGTGCGCGCGGCGTGTCCGGATCGTGATATCGTCGCGCTCTCAGGCGACTACGATTTCCAATTCCTGATCGAGGAGCTCGCAGTTGGGGCGCAATTCAATCTGCCCTACATCCACGTCGTCGTGAACAATTCCTATCTCGGCCTGATCCGCCAAGCCCAGCGCGGCTTCGACATGGACTATCACGTCCAGCTCTCGTTCGAGAACATCAACGCGCCTGAGCTCGGCGGCTACGGTGTCGATCACGTCGCTGTCGCCGAAGGGCTCGGCTGCAAGGCGATCCGCGTCACCGACCCGAAGGACTCGCAGGCGGCGTTCGCGACCGCGCGCGAATGGACGGCCAAGCATCGCGTGCCTGTGATGGTCGAGTTCATCCTCGAACGCGTCACCAACATCGCGATGGGCACCGAGATCGACAACATCGTCGAGTTCGAGGAGGTGCTGGATCTGCCGCTCGACGAGGTCGCGACAGCGAGGCCCGGCGTGCTGCAGCCGGCGGAATAGGGAGATAGCAACATGCCGAAATTCGCTGCGAACCTCACCATGCTCTTCAACGAAATGCCGTTCGTGGACCGCTTCGCCGGGGCCAAAGCGGCGGGCTTTTCCGGGGTCGAGTACCTCTTCCCCTATGATTTCGACAAGGCGCAGTTGCGCGAGCAGCTCGACAGCCATGGGCTGACGCAGGTGCTGCACAATCTGCCGGCCGGCAATTGGGCCGCGGGCGAGCGCGGCATCGCGATCCTGCCGGATCGCGTCAGCGAGTTCAGGGACGGCGTGTTTCGTGCCATCGACTATGCCAAGGCGCTCGATTGCGAGCAGCTCAACTGTCTCGTCGGCATCGCGCCCGTCGATGCCGATCCGCGTGAGCTCAACGAAACGCTGGTCGGGAACCTGCGCTTTGCGGCGTCGACCCTGGCGCGGGAGAACATCAAGCTTCTGGTCGAGCCGATCAACACGCTCGACATTCCCGGCTTCTTCCTGAACGGCACCGAGCAGGCCGTGCAGCTGATCTCCGAGGTGCGCTCGAACAATCTGTTCATCCAGTACGATATCTACCACATGCAGATCATGGAGGGCGACCTCGCCCGTACCATGCAGGAATATCTCCCGCAGATTGCGCACATCCAGCTCGCCGATAATCCCGGCCGCCACGAGCCCGGCACGGGCGAGATCAACTATCCCTTCCTGTTCCGCCATCTCGACGCGATCGGGTATCGCGGCTGGATCGGTTGCGAATACAAGCCGCGCACCACGACGCTGGACGGCCTGTCCTGGCACGCGGCGCAGACTTTCGAGACCTGAGGAAACTTTGACATGATCGACATCGGCTTTATCGGACTTGGCACCATGGGACGGCCGATGGCCGGTCATCTTCTGGCCGCAGGCCATCGCGTTCTCCTGCACGATGTCGGGCCGGTCGCACCCGAGCTGATCGCCGCCGGCGGCGTTGCCTGCAAGTCAAGCAAGGAGGTTGCGGAGGAAGCGGATGCGGTCATCATCATGGTGCCCGATACGCCGCATGTGGAGGCCGTGCTGTTTGGCAATGACGGCGTCGCGGGCGGCATTTCCAAGGGCAAGATCGTGGTCGACATGAGCTCGATCTCACCGCTGGCGACCAAGGAGTTTGCGAAGAAGATCGAGGCGCTCGGCGCGGATTATCTCGACGCACCGGTGTCAGGCGGGGAGGTCGGTGCCAAGGCGGCAAGCCTCACCATCATGGTCGGTGGCCCCGAGCGCGCCTTCAACAGCATGAAGCCGATCTTCGACAGGATGGGAAAGAACGTCACCCGCGTCGGCGCCAATGGCGACGGCCAGACGACGAAGGTCGCCAACCAGATCATCGTCGCGTTGACGATCGAGGCGGTCAGCGAAGCGCTGCTGTTCGCGTCGAAAGCCGGTGCGGATCCGGCACTGGTGCGGCAGGCCCTGATGGGCGGCTTTGCGTCGTCGCGGATTCTCGAAGTGCATGGCGAGCGCATGGTGAAGCGCAATTTCGATCCCGGTTTCCGCATCGAGCTGCACCAGAAGGATCTCAACCTCGCGCTTGAAGGCGCCCGCGCGCTCGGCCTGTCGCTGCCGAGCACGGCACTGGCGCAGCAATTGTTCTCGTCTTGCACCGCACATGGCGGCAAGGGTTGGGATCACTCGGCAATGGTGCGTGCGCTGGAACTGATGGCAGGGCACGAGATCGCCGCAGCCTGAACTGTTACCAGGTAACAGTCTCCACTTGTAGTTCTGCCTAGATCCGGCGGGGAACCGGAACAATGATCCGGCCCCGCGGTTGAAGGCGCACAACAATCACTGGAGACATAAGCACATGAAGACCCGTCTTGCGATTACGTTCGCTGCCGCGTCGCTGCTGGCGTCGAGTGCAGCCTTTGCCCAGTCGACGACCGAACAGGGCGCCAGGGACGGCGCTCGCGCGGGCGGCGACATCGGCGGCCCGGTCGGAGCGATGGTCGGTGGTACCGTCGGTGCGGCGGTCGGCGCTGGCCTGGAAATCCCGAATGCGATCCTCGGCGGAATTCCGCGCGATGATTCCGTCGTGGTCCACGAGCGCGTCGTGGTCGGCGAGCCACTGCCGCCGACCGTGGTGCTGCGGCCCGTGCCGAACTACACCGAATATCGCTATGCGGTCGTGAACGATCGCCGCGTGATCGTGGAGCCGCGCACGCGCCGCGTCGTTAAGATCATCGACTGATCGACCGGAGCGTGAGCTTTGAAGAGACGGGCCCTGCGGAGCGTCACTCCGCGGGGCCTTGACTCGTCAGGGCCGAATTTGCGCGAAACCGCGTCATGGCCCAATCGGCGATGGCCGCCAGCGCGAAACCGATGCAGGTGGTGCCGGCATCGACCAGAAAGTCCTCCAGCCGCGCATGCCGTCCCGGTGCCCAGAATTGCATCAGTTCCAGCAGGCCGATCAGCACCACGGCGATCGCTGTGGCCGACAGGCGGCGGCGCGGATAGGCGAGGCCGAAGGCTACTCCCACCAGGACGAAGGCAAGGGCATGTTCGCCGTCCTGGCCAAGGTCGGAATGGGGCCGTAGGCCTGGCGGGCCGAGGGTTGCAAAGGCGATGGCGGCGGCAAGCAGCCAGGCAGAGGAGCGAAGCAAAATGGACATCCGCACCGCTTAGCACGGATTGCAGCAGCCTGCCGAGGCGCCAGGATCAGATCGCCGTGTAGTTAATGACGAACCGTTAAAGTGGCTCGCGCACGCCAAGGCCGTGCATGAAGCGTTCCCGGATTTGTACGGGATCGCGTCGGGTGGCGCCGACGCCGGGCTTGTCATCGATGCGGACGGCGATCAGGCTGGGCTCGCCGGCCGACATGGCTTCCTCGACCAGACGCTCGAAATCCGCCTCGTCCGCGGCCCAGGCGCTGTTGGCAAGCCCGGAGCCGGTTGCGATGGCGACGATGTCAGCCACGTTCGCGGCCGGTGTCGGCTGCGCGCCCGTGATCTGGTAGATGCCGTTGTCCATCACGATCATGATGAGGTTCTTCGGCTTCAACGCCGCGATCGTCGAGAGTGCGCCGAGCTGCATCAGCAGCGAGCCGTCGCCTTCGAGCGCAAAGACGCGCCGGTCCGGCTGCGCCAGCGCCACGCCCAGCGCGATCGGGAAGGCGAGCCCCATGCTGCCGAGCATGTAGAAATTTTGCGCACGGTGGCCGGCGGCCCAGAGGTCGAAATTGGTGTTGCCGATGCCGCCGATCACGGCTTCCTCGTGCTCGAGTTTCGCGATCAGGCGCGAGGTGACGTCGAAGCGGTTCATCACTTTGGTGTTGCGCACGTCTGTATTCATTTGGGCCGGACTCACTTGTCGAACACCTTGCCGCCCGTGAGCAGCGGGTTGAGGATCAGCGCGACTGGCGCCTGCGTCGTGATGGCCTGCTTGATCGAACGGTCGGCAATGAATTCGAGCTCGTCGAGCCGGGTGATGGTGTGATGCTCCAGCGCCAGCGAATCCAGCACCGGACGCATGGTGCGGCAGACCAGTGACTGGCCGTAGTTGAACTCGCCGAGCGTGCCGCGCTCGGACACGAACATGATAAGCGGAATCTGGTAGGGCACCGCGAGCGAGGCCAGCACGTTGGCGAGCGTCGCAAAGCCTGAGGTCTGCATCAGCACCGCACCGCGCCGTCCGCCCATCCAGGCGCCCGAGACGATGCCGACGGCCTCCTCCTCGCGGGCGGTGGCAAAGGTGGTGAAGAACTGATCGGCGTGCAGGTTCTTGATCAGCGGCGTCAGCACGCGGTCGGGCACGTAAGGGACGAGGCTGATCTCATTCCGCTTTAGGGTTTGCAGGATGATGCCGTGCCAGCTCTTGTCACTGGAGGTCTGTGCCGCCTCGGACGAGGTTTGTTGCTCCGCAATCGGCATTGCGTTCTCCCTTCGGCCGCGCATGCTTCTTGGTCTTTGCCATTGTCTTGGCCGTCGTCTTCCGTCGCGGCGGTCTGCCGAACTTGACGCAGGCAGCGGGATTGTCAACATGTCCGGACTGCACCGTGATCTGCGCCAGACGGCCTGCCGCAGCTGGTGCCGCCGTGTCATAAGCGGCAACAACAAGAGAACGGAGGAACGCATGACAGGAACGCGCGAAGCGCTGGCCCTGCGGATCTCCTGGAGAAAGCCGGAAGGGTCCTGATGTCCGTCAACAGCAAGCGCGTCTTCTACGTCAAATATCTGGCCAATCCGATCTATATCGACATCCTGAAGGCGCGGCCCGACGTCCGGCTCGATCGCATCGAGAACGAGAGCCCCGAGGATTATTTCGCGCCGATCATCGAGGCGGCTCATGTCTACCAGATCGGCGCCGCCCGTGACGAACTGGCCCCGCACTTCCATGTCGATGCTGCCTTCCTGAAGCGCGCGCCGAACCTGCTGCTCGTCTCCAGCAACGGCGCGGGATTCGATCCTGTCGATGTCGAGGCTTGCACCGATGCCGGCGTGCTGGTCGTCAACCAGTCCGGCGGCAATGCCCACTCGGTCGCCGAGCATGCGCTGGCGATGATGCTGACGCTGTCCAAGCGCATCATCCAGTCCGACCGCAAGCTCCGCAGGAGTCCAACGTCAACCGCAACGAACTCGTCGGCAACGAGATCGAGCACAAGACCGTCGGCATCGTCGGCCTCGGCAATGTCGGTCGCCGCATCGCCGCGCTGTGCAAGGGCCTGTTCGGCATGAAGGTGCTGGCCTACGATCCTTACCTCACGGCCGAGGTGATGGCCGAGCGGGGCGGCGAGAAGGTCGAGCTCGACGAGCTGCTGCGCCGCGCCGATTTCGTCTCCATCTCCTGCCCGCTCGACAAGCGCAGCCGCAACATGATCAGCGTGCGCGAATTTGCGTTGATGCAGCCGCATGCGTACTTTATCACCACGGCGCGCGGCTTCATCCACGATGAGGATGCGCTGCTCCAGGCCTTGCGCGAGAAGCGCATTGCGGGCGCCGGTCTCGACGTCTGGTCCAAGGAGCCGCCGCCGCCGGAGCATCCGCTGCTCCAGCTCGACAACGTGCTGGCGAGCCCGCATACCGCGGGCGTCACGATCGAGGCGCGGCAGAACATGGGCCGCATCGCGGCCGAGCAGGTGCTGGATACGCTCGATGGCAAGCGGCCGCCGCGCATCATCAATCCGGAGGTCTGGCCACGCTATGTGGAGCGATTCAAGCAGGCGTTTGGTGTGACGCCGGCGTAGTTGACAGTCGCTCTGTCCTTCCGGGGTGCGATGCTCCTGCTGCCCAATGTCCCGGTTAGCGCTACGCGCCACGGAACGATCGGCGGGGGGAACCGCGCCCGACTTTGATCCGTGTCAAAATCTCCCTCCCGGATTCCGCCTAAATGGGATAAGAGTGAGCGCCGCCGGGGCAGGCAGGAGGTCCCATGTCAACTTATGTGGTCAGGTTCATGAAGGACGTGCTCGGCCAGTACGGCCGGCAGATCGAGGTGTGCCAGGGCACGCTCGAGATCGACGCTTCCGACGAGGACGAAGCCAGAGAGCGGGCGAAGGCGAGGTTTTGCGAGGATCAGGCGTTGCACCACTGGTCGCTGCATGCCGACCGCATCCAAGTCAGACCGGCTGACTTTCCCTCGTGAGGCCTGGCGGCCGGGCGCCGTGAGGTGACGCCGGCGCCGAGAGGGGACTGCTGCACCGTCTCAGTCGAGCAGCTTGTCCAGTGTGATCGGAAATCGACGGATGCGTTTGCCGGTGGCGTGATAGACGGCGTTCGCGATCGCGGCGGGAACGCCGACGATGCCGATCTCGCCCAGCCCCTTGATGCCGAGCGCGTTGATGTGCGCGTCCGGCTCGTCGACGAAGATCACGTCGATGTCGTGAACATCGGCATTCACGGGAATGTGGTACTCGGCGATGTTCGCGTTCATGATCCGCCCGAAGCGGTGATCCATCACCGTCTCCTCGTGCAGGGCCATCCCAATCCCCCAGACCACGCCGCCCATGATCTGGCTGCGGCCTGTCTTGGTGTTGAGAATCCGCCCGGCCGCGACGGCGCTCACGACCCGCGTCACGCGAATGACGTTTAGCTCTTCGTCCACCTTGACCTCGGCGAAGACGGCCGAGTGGGTGTTACGCGCGTGCTTCTTGTCCTCGCCGAATTGATTGAGCTTTTCCTTCTCGATGCGTTCGACGCCGCCGTGACGCATCGCGTCGGCGATCGAGACCGCGCGGCTGTTGTTGCTGGCGCTGGCAATGCTGCCGTCGGTCAGCACCGTATCGGCTAGCTCGGCGCCGGCGAGCGGCGAGCCTGGCATCTTCCCGGCCAGGCGTAACAGTTCCTTGCGCACTTCCTCGGCGGCTGCGAGCACCGCATGCGCGCTCGAAGCGGCCATCCAGGAGCCGCCCTCCACAGGCGCCTGCGGCAGACTGGAATCTGCGAGCCGGACGCTGATGTTCTCAATCGGCAGGCCGAGCGCATCGGCTGCGACCTGAGCCACAATGGTGTAGGTGCCGGTGCCGATGTCGGATGCGGCGCAGGACACCTCGGCATGTCCGTTCGACGTCAGCACGATACGGACGGCGACCGGCATCTGCAGTGCTTCCCACACACCCGTCGCCATGCCCCAGCCGATCAGATCCTTGCCGTCGCGCATCGAGCGCGGCGCAGGATTGCGTCTGCTCCAGCCGAAGGCGTCCGCGCCGCGCGCGTAGCATTCGCGCAACTGCTTGCTGGTGTAGGGCAGGTTTTCGCTCTGGTCGCGATCCGAGTAGCACTTCAGCCGCAATTCGATCGGGTCGAGCTTGAGTGCGACGGCGAGCTCGTCCATCGCGCATTCCAGCGCGCAGACGCCCGACGCAGCGCCCGGTGCGCGCATGTCGCTGGGGGTGGAGACGTCAAGGTGCACCAGCTTGTGGGAGAAGCGGCTGTTCGGGCTCTTGTAGAGCTGTTCGGCCCAGCCGGTATCGTTGCGGGCAAAATCCTCATAGCGCGAGGTGACGGCAATGGCCTCGTGCGTGACCGCGTCGAGGGCGCCATCGGATCTTGCGCCGAGCCCGACGCGCTCGATGGTCATCGGCCGGTAGCCGAGCCCGTACATCTGCTGCCGCGTCAGTACGACGCGAACGGACCGCTTCAGCGCGAGCGCGCCGAGTGTTGCCAACACCACCTGATATTGCGGCCGCAAGCCGGAGCCGAAGGCGCCGCCGACGTACGGCGAGACCACGCGAATGTCGTCCGGCTTCTTGTCGAACACGCTGCAGAGAAATTTGTGGACGTTCTGGACGCCTTGGGTCTTGTCGTAGATCGTGAGCTTGCCATTGCTGTCCCAGACCGCCGTGGTCGCATAGAGCTCCATCGGGTTGTGATGCTCGGTCGGTATCACGTAGTCCGCCTCGTGGCGCACATCAGCTCCCGCAAGGGCGGCTGCGGCGTCGCCCCGCGGTTTATGCGGCTCGTTCTTCTCGGCGGCGTTGCTGCGTTCGCCTTCGAGGTCGGTTGCAAAACCATGCTGCTCATATTCGACCCGCACGAGCGTCGCGGCGAATTTCGCGGTTTCCCAGTCCTCTGCGACGACAAGTGCGATCGGCTGGCCATTGAACTTGATCTTGTCATCATAAAGCGGACGGAAAGGCGAGCCTTCCTCGGGCGCCACCTCGTCCTTCCACGCCTCGTCCTTGTCGGCCAGCGACGGACGGTTCGCATGCGTGAGCACGTTGAGCACGCCCTCGATCTGCAGCGCCGCACTGGTGTCGAGGCGGGCAATGCGCCCGCATGGAATGGTGGCCTCGACGACGAAGCCATGGAGGAGCCTGTCGGCCGGAAATTCGCTGGCGTATTTGGCGGCCCCGGTGACCTTGGCCCGGCCGTCGACACGCGACGTTGCCGTTCCGACATAAGCGTTCATGGGGTCCTCACGCGATCTTCTTGTGGGCCTGGGATTGCGGCGTGGCATTCGCCGCCTGCGTCAGTGCGCGCACGATGGCGCGGCGTGCGAGCTCGACCTTGAAGCCGTTATGTGAGCGGGCCGTTGCTCCCTGGAGCAAGAGATCCGCGGCGTGCAAGAAGTGATCGGGCGTCGCGGCCTGGCCGCGCAACGCCGCTTCGACTTCAACGCTGCGCCAGGGCTTGTGCGCCACGCCGCCGATCGCCACGCGTGCCCCGCTGATCGCGTTGCCCTCCAACTCAAGCGCGGCGGCAACCGAGACCAGAGCAAAGGCATAAGACATCCGGTCCCGAATTTTCAGATAACTGTAGTTTTGAGCAAAGCCGCGCGGCGGAAGCTCAATCCCGGTGATGATCTCGCCGGTGCCGAGATTGGTATCGACATGAGGCTTGTCGCCGGGCAGCCGATGGAGATCGGTCAGCGCGATGGTGCGTTCGCCGGAGGGACCCGCGATGTGCACGAGCGCATCGAGCGCGGCGAGCGCCACGCTCATGTCCGATGGATTGGTCGCGATGCAGGCGGCGCTCGTGCCCAGGATGGCATGGTTGCGGTTCAGCCCGTCCATCGCCGAGCAGCCGCTGCCGGGATGTCGCTTGTTGCAGGGCGTGGCCGTGTCATAGAAATAAGCGCAGCGCGTTCGCTGCATCAGATTGCCGCCAACGGAGGCCATGTTGCGCAATTGCGCCGAGGCGCCGGCGAGGATGGCGCTGGCGAGCAGCGGATAGCGCTGCTCGATCAATGGATGATAGGCGAGGTCCGAGTTCGGCACCAAGGCGCCGATGCGCAAGGACCCGTCGGGCGTCTCTTCGACCTTGCGGAGCGGCAGGCGGGAAATGTCGATCAGCCGGGAGGGGCGCTCGACATTCTCTTTCATCAGGTCGATCAGATTGGTGCCGCCGGCAATCAGTTTGGCGCCGGGACCGGCGGCGAGCAAGCGGATGGCGTCGGCGACATCAGTGGCTCGAGCGTACTGGAAGTTGTTCATGGCTGGCCCATTGCCTGCTGGATGGCGGCGACGATGTTTGGATAGGCGCCGCAGCGGCAAAGGTTTCCGCTCATCAGCTCCCGGATCTCGTCGGTATCTTTGGCACGGCCTTCGGCGAGCAGTCCGGCCGCCGAGCATATCTGTCCCGGCGTGCAATAGCCGCACTGGAAGGCGTCATGGTCGATGAACGCCTGTTGCAGGGGATGCAGCGCGCCATCCTTGGCAAGACCTTCGACAGTCGTGATCTCCGCGCCGTCCTTCATGACGGCGAGCGTGAGACAGGAATTGACGCGCCGGCCGTCCACCAGCACCGTGCAGGCGCCGCACTGACCATGGTCGCAGCCCTTCTTGGTGCCGCTCAGTGCAAGATGGTCCCGCAAGGCATCGAGCAATGTGGTCCATGGCACGAGATCGAGCGTGTGACTGACGCCGTTGACGACAAGATGGATCGGAATGCGTTCGGAAATCTGATGCGTGACATCGCCCATGTCCTGCTCCCTGCGACGGCGACCGTGCCGGACGTCAGCCGTGTTGACGCGGGGGCACGCCTCCGCCGGCCAATAGCGCCCAACGGACCACCGACCGGTTGGTTCCTTGCCAGCAGTTCGCCTTTCCGAGAGGTTGCGGTCAGCGCTTTGCTTCGCCGAACACCACATTCGGCACGGCGCGGTCGACAACTTCGCGCAGCGCGAAGCTCGATTGTACCCTCGCGACGCGCGGCAGGCGCGACAGCTCCATGCGGTGGATGCGCTCGAAATCCTGGATATCGCGGGCGAGCACGATCAGGATGTAGTCGTCGGTCCCCGACATCAGGAAGCAGCGCACGACGGACGGGCATTTCACCACCTCCGCCTCGAACGCCTTCAGCGCCTCATCGCTCTGGCTTTCCAGCGCGATACGGACCAGCACCGTGGTGGTGAGGCCGAACTGCGCGAGGTCGAGCGTGGCCTGATAGCCCTGGATATAGCCGTCGTCTTGCAGCGCCTTCTGCCGCCGCGCGAGCGCGGTGCTTGATAGCCCGACCTTGTGCGCGAGCTCGGTGTGACTGGCCCGCGCGTTGGTCGTGAGCTCCGCGAGGATGGCGAGATCTTTCCTGTCGAGGGCCAAGGTTTCGTTTCCAGCGTGAAAGGGCGTTTGCGCGCCGGAAACCGGCGCAGGGAGGCCAAAGCTAGCGGATATTTGCACGAAACCAAACAGGGCACGTCGCTACGATCATGAGGTGAATCACAAGGAGGCCCGGGATGCGCGTCGGTGTGCCCAAGGAAATCAAAGTGCAGGAATATCGCGTCGGGCTCACCCCGGGTGCGGTCCGCGAATATGTCGCCGCGGGGCACGAGGTGACGGTCGAGACCGGTGCGGGCGGCGGCATCGGCGCCTCCGACGAAGACTACCGGCGGGCAGGGGCCACCATTGCCGAGAGCGCGCGCGACATCTTCGCGAAGTCCGACATGATCGTGAAGGTGAAGGAGCCGCAGACAAGCGAGTGGCCCCAGCTCCGCGAAGGCCAGATCCTGTTTACTTACCTTCATCTTGCGCCGGATCCCGAACAGGCCAGGGGTTTGCTCGCCTCCGGCTGTACTGCGATCGCCTATGAAACCGTCACCGACGCGGCCGGTCACCTCCCCTGCTTGCGCCGATGAGCGAAGTCGCCGGCCGCCTCGCTATCGAGGCCGCCGGCGCCGCGCTCAAGCGCTCCGCTGGCGGTCGCGGGCTGCTGCTGGGCGGTGTCCCTGGCGTGCAGCCGGCGCGGGTCGTCGTGCTCGGCGGCGGCGTGGTGGGAACGCAAGCCGCGCGCATGGCCGCGGGTCTTGGCGCCGAAGTCACCGTGATCGACCGCTCCATTCCAAGGTTGCGGGAGCTTGATGATCTCTTTGTCGGACGCGTGCGCACCCGCTTCTCCACCATCGAGTCGGTCGAGGAGGAGGTGTTCGCCGCCGACGTCGTGATCGGCGCGGTACTGGTGCCGGGCGCGAGTGCGCCCAAGCTCGTCACGCGTGCGATGCTGACATCGATGCGCCCAGGCGCCGTGCTGGTCGACGTCGCGATCGATCAGGGCGGCTGCTTCGAGACCTCGCACCCGACCACGCATGCCGATCCGACCTATCTTGTCGACGGCATCGTGCATTATTGCGTGGCCAATATGCCCGGCGCGGTGCCGGTGACGTCGAGCCAGGCGCTGAACAACGCGACGCTGCCGTTCGGCTTGATGCTCGCGAACAAGGGGTTTGCTGCTGTGCTGGAAAATCCACATCTGCGCAACGGACTGAATGTGCATCGCGGCCGTATCACCAACAAGGCGGTGGCGGAGAGCCTCGGGCTGGAGTTCGCTCCGGTGGAGAGCGGGCTAGCGGCGTAGCGTTGCTGCTCATGCCGGCTTGCGATGGCGGCTGCCGAGAGCTGCCTCGATCGTCCCGGGCTTCTCGATGCGTTCGATCAACATGTCGATGCGGTCGCCGCCCCAAAACAGCTCGCCGTTGAACACCATGGTCGGCACGCCGAACACGCCGAGCACTTCGGCGTCGTCGATGATGCGGTCATGCTCGGCGCGTGCGGGGCCATGGACGTAGGCTTCGAACTCGCTGGCCGAGCCACCGCAGGACGTGATGACGTCCGTGATTGCGGCGAGATCGTCGATCTCGAGCTCATGGCTCCAGAACCGACGAAACACCGTGTCGTGATACGGACGGAAGAAGCGGTGCTGTTGGGCGAACAGCATGCCGACGCTGGAATAGAACGCGTCGTAGATCCGCCTAGGCCCTTTCATGACGAGCCCTTGCGCATTGGCATAGCGCCGGGCGTCCATATAGGCGTAGCGCACCTTGCGCCAGAAATGCGGCGTGCGCTCTTCCACGGTCCCCATGAATTCGGCAACGCGCAGCGTATAGGGCAGCCATTCGAGCTCGACGCCGTGCGTCTCCTGCAGTTCGAATAGGCGCTTGTTGGCCACGAACGCGTAGGGGCTCTTATAGTCGGTGTAGACGCGCACGCGGGGGTTTGGCATTGGCAGATTCCTTTCCTACGCGCGGCGCTACCTGCTAGCCGTGGCGCCGGTGTCCAAATAGGCCGGAAGAAGAAAACTATTGCTCCGGGACCGTCCGGCGAAAGGAGTTTCCCCTCCGGCAGGCAAAAAAGCCAATCGCTTCCATTGCTGTTTGGGGCCGAAACGACGACATTTCTGTGAGAAATTGATGGATTGACTGCCATGGAACGCACCAGGTTTGAACCTTTCGGCGAGCAATTGGTGTCCGCAACGGACACCCAGCCGCGCTCGCGCGGGTCAAAGCTGCTGCTGCGGGTCGGCACCGGGCTGTTCTGGTCGCTGGTCGCCGGTATCGTGCTGGCGCGCGCGGCCTTCTTCGAGCCCGGCGTCTATGACGGCTTCAGCCGCGTCGCCTCGCTGGCCAAGAGCCTGATCTTCTAAGGCGCGCCTGATCTTCCAACGGGCGCCTGATCTTCCGAGCCAGATTATTCCGGATTGAGGATAGAACTTCCCTCGGCCCTGATATGTCGAAAACTTATTCCCCAATCGGATGGCGCTGCGTATAAATCCTTCTCCTTGGGGAGAGATTTGTGTCGCAGAATCAAGCATCCAGCCCGGCCGACGCCAAGCGGACCACGGCCATCAGCCGCATCGTCGCGCTGATTCCCGGGATCCTCCTCTGCATCGCCGTGGCCGGCGTTTCGGCCCTGCTCGAACGGGCGGAATTGGGCATCTTCGAACATCCCTATGTCGAGGCGCTGGTGATGGCGATCTTGCTCGGCATGGCTGTGCGCAGCTTTTGGAAGCCCGCGCCGCGCTGGCAGTCCGGCATCGCCTTCAGCGCCAAGCAGCTGCTCGAAGTCGCCGTCATGCTGCTGGGGGCCTCGATCAGCTTCGCTGCTATCGCGGCGTCCGGCGTCGCGCTGTTGGCCTCGATCGCGGCCGTCGTTGTGGTCGCGCTCTGCGTTTCCTTCGGCATCAGCCGGCTGCTTGGTCTCTCGACGCGGCTCTCGATCCTGATCGCCTGCGGAAACTCGATCTGCGGCAATTCGGCGATTGCGGCGGTGGCGCCGATCATCGGCGCCAACAATGACGAGATCGCATCCTCCATCTCCTTCACCGCGATCCTCGGCGTGATGATGGTGCTCGGCCTGCCGCTGCTAATTCCGCTGCTGCAGCTATCGGCTACGCAATACGGCATCCTTGCAGGCCTCACTGTCTATGCCGTGCCGCAGGTGCTGGCTGCGACGGTGCCGGCGGGACTCGTCTCGACGCAGATCGGCACGCTCGTCAAGCTGATGCGCGTGCTGATGCTCGGGCCGGTGGTCGTCGGCCTCTCGCTGACGGCGTCGCGCTGGCACAGCGATGCCAAGAAGACCAATGTCGGCTTCTTCCGCCTGGTCCCGTGGTTCATCCTCGGCTTCCTTGCGCTGGCGACCTTGCGCTCGCTCGAGATCGTGCCGTCCACGGTGATTGCCCCGATCACGCGGATCACGGGTTTTCTCACGGTGGTATCGATGGCCGCGCTTGGCCTCGGCGTCGATGTGAAGGTGCTTGCCAATGTCGGGGGACGGGTGACGGCGGCCGTGACCTTGTCGCTACTGCTGCTGCTCGGCATTAGCATCGCGCTGGTGCACTGGTTCAAGTAAGGCAAGCTGCTGCGCATACTCCACTTCCTTCTCCCACAAGGGGAGAAGGAAGTCAGCGCGCAAGTCGAGGATCCCTAAATCACATCCGCGAGCGAATGCCCGTGCAGCTCGATGTTCAGCCCCTGCATGCCCATGTCGTTGAGCTCGCCGCCCATCGCCTTGATGCTCTCCTCGCGGATCAGCGACATCAGTCCGCGGCGCAATGCCAGGAATTCCGACGACATCATCATCGACTGCTGCCGCGGCCGCTCCAGCGGGATCGGAATCTCCGCCTTGATCGAGCCGGGGCGTGCGGTCATGCAGTAGACACGGTCGGACAGGAAGATCGCCTCGTCGATGTCGTGGGTGACGAACAGCACCGAGATCTTCAGCCGCTGCCACATGTTGGTGAGGATCTGCTGCATGATGACCCGGGTCTGCGCGTCGAGCGCGCCGAAGGGTTCGTCGAGCAGCAACACTTTGGGTCCCGTCGCGAGCGCGCGGACGATGCCAACGCGCTGCTTCATGCCACCTGAGAGTTTCTCGGGGTAATGCTTTTCGAAGGCTTCGAGGCCCGCGAGTCCCAGCAGCGTGCGGGCGGCGCGCTCGCGCTGCGAGCGCGGCATGCCGCGCATCTTCAGGCCGAACTCGACGTTCTCCCGCACGGTCTTCCAGGGAAACAGCGAATATTGCTGAAACACCATGCCGCGCTCCGCGCTGGGGCCGTTCACCTTCTCGCCGTCGACGGTGACGATGCCCGTGGTCGGCTTGAGGAAGCCGGCAACCGCGTTGAGCAGCGTCGACTTTCCGCAGCCGGAGGGCCCGACGATCGAGACGAACTCGCCAGGCTTCACATGAATCTGCGTATCGGCGACGGCTTCGACCGGCCCCTCGATGCTGTCGTAGCTGAGGGAGAAGTTCTTGACCTCGATATGGCCCTGCGGTGCCTTGACAACGATCTCACTCATCTTGACCTCCACGGCATCACCAATTGTCCGGCGCCTCGGATCAACATGCTCGATCCGAGGCCAAGCACGCCGATCGCGATCATGCCGAGCGCGATGTCGGCATACTGGACCAGCGAATAGGCCTCCCAGGTGAAATAGCCGATGCCGTACTGTCCGGAGATCATCTCGGCAGCGATCAGCGACACCCAGGCCACGCCCATGCCGACGGTGAGGCCGGTGAAGATGTGCGGGAGCGAGGCCGGAAAATACACATCGCGGAAGATCGAGCGCTCCCGCGCGCCGAGACATTGCGCGGCACGCACCAGCACGGGATCGACCAGCGACATGCCGTGCAGCGTGTTGACCAGGATCGGGAAGAACGATCCGAGGAACGTGATGTAGACGATGCTCTGCTCGTTGGTCGGCCACAGCATGATGGCCATCGGCACCCAGGCAATCGCCGGGATCGGCCGCAGCACCTCCGCTACTGGGAAGATGATCTCGTGGATCAGCTTGAAGCGGCCCATGATCAGGCCGAGCGGCACCGCGACGATCGCCGCGAGCGAGAAACCGAAGAAGATGCGACGGCAGCTCAAGAGGACGTGCAGCAGGAATTTCGGATCGTGGATCGCCTTGGTGAAGCTCGCATAGACGGCGAGCGGTGAGGGCACGTTGGTGAAGCGCACGAAGAACACGACGCGATAGGTTGTCAGCAGGTGCCAGACCAGCAGAAAGGTGACCAGGGAGATGATGCCAATCGCGGTCGCACGCAGCCCGCCGCGGTTGAGCCGGTACCAGCGCAGTGCGAGCGTGCCGAAGGAGGGTGGAGATGCAGGTGGAGTGGAGGCGGGCATGGCGCTTGCCTCCGCGATTGCACTTGCCGGCATGCTGTCCTCGGAATGTCTGCGGAGGGCGGGACTGCTCACGTCTTACCCCCGCCGACCGCCGCCTTCACCGCGTCGTCGAAGCCGAGCACCTTGCCGCTGATCTTGGCGGCATAGGCTTCGGCGTCCTTTTTCAACAGGAACGGCGCAACCTCGCCATTGCCGACCGCGAAGAAAGCCTGGTCGGCGAACAGCTTGATGCCGCGGGTTGTATCGAAAACGTAGGCGACGTTGATCTTCTTGCCCTTGGCTTTGTAGTCGGCATAGGCCCCGAGCGTGCAGCTGGCTGACGAGAAGGGCACGATGCCTGAATCGTCGACCCAGACCTCGCCGGCCTTGCGCGGATCGGCGATCGGTTTCTTGCAGAAGGAATCGTCGCCGGAGATCTCGTAGTTCTTGGTGCTCGCAAGCTGCGCGTCATAGTCGAGCTTCATCTCGGCATAGGCTTTGCGGATGTAGCTGTCGTCGACCCATTTCTTCGGGTCGAACTCCTTCATCCGGCCGAGGTTCTGCAGCACCTTGACGTCGGCCGTGGCAGCGTCGATCAGCGCCGGCTTGATCGAGGGATCGGTCGTCATGTTGCCGCTGGGGCCGAGAAAGATATAGACGACCTCCTTGCTGATGCCGGTCCATTCCTGGATCTTCTCGGCGGCGAGCTTGGGATCGTCGCGCAGCCATTGATTGGCGGCGATCACCGCCTTGAAGTAGGCGACGACGACTTCGGGATATTTTTCGGCGAAATCGGTTCGCACCACGATGCCGTGGAAAGTCGGGAGATTGGTCTCGACGCCGTCGAAGATCTTTCGCGCAAAACCGCGGAACGGCAGCAACTCGGCGAACGGAACGAAGTCGGCATGCGCGTCGATCTTCTTCTCCTGGAGATTGGTCGAGCCGACCTCCGGACTCTGGCTCACCAGCTGGAAGAAATCCGATGCATAGCCGCGGTCCTGCATCGCCTTCAACACCATGCCGTGTGCGGCCGAGCCGAACGGCACGCTCACGAGCTTGCCCTTGAGATCGGCGAGATCGTAGTAGGGCGAATCCTTGTGAACGACGATGCCGTTGCCGGAGCCCGACAGGCTGTAGGCGGCGATGCCGATCAGCCGGCTCTTGCTCTCGGGATTGCTGTCAAAAGTGAAGCCGTTCACGATCAGCGGATAGTCGCCCATCATGCCGATCTGCAGCTTGTTGGCCATCATCGCGTTGGTGACGGGCGGGCCGGAGGTGAAGTTCTGCCACTCCAGCTCGAACTTGATGTTGGCGTATTTGCCGTCTTTCGGCAGATATTTTTCGAGGAGATGGAGCTGGCGGATGACGACGCCGGCGGTCACCGTGTTGGTTGTGGTGTCCTGCGTTCCGATGCCCAGCGTGACGGTTTCCGCCGCGGCCGGCTGCGCGAGGAGAAGCGCCAGCGACGTCACCGACATCGCGATCGAGAGCGTGGGAAGATGGCGGACCATTCTCATCCTCATTCGGTTGGATGTGCTGTGGTTGCCATGATTGGGTGAGGGCGTGGGCAGGGCAAATCCGGAATGAGCGCCACAGTCGATTAGTTGCCGGGAAAAGTTGATTGCATACTCCTTGGGCAGTCCTGCACTATTAAGCCGCTTGCATGGGCACCGGCCCTGGTCGCAAGCTCGGTCAGTCGGCCGCCTGCCCTCGCATCTCTTCCAGCACGTCGGACCGGCAGACCACGATCTGCGAGCGCTTGGTCAGCACGATTCCCTTTTCCTGCATGCGCTTCAGGCTGATCGTGACCCATTGCCTGGTGGCACCGACCATGTGGGCGATATCGGCATGGGTGAAGGCGGCCGCGATCACCCGGCCGTCGGCGTCATCGACGCCATAGAGGTCGACGAGATGCAGCAACAGATGCGCAAGGCGCTGTGTGATCGAGCGCGTTCCCAACATCTGGGCCAGCGCCGAATAGCACTTGCCCTTGAAGGTCAGGCCTTCGATCAGGCCGATCGCGAGGTTCGGGATCTCGACCGCAAGGGATCGTAGCTCCTTTCCGGGCAGATGCACCACGCTGCAATTGCTGGATGCAACGCCGGACCATTGATGCACGGTGCCTTCGAACACTTCCGGCCCGCCGACGAAATTGCCGACATGCCAATAGGCCAGCGTGATCTCGCGGCCGAGCGGAGAGGTGTAGAACACCCGGATCCGGCCGCTCTCGATCAGCCAGATACCGTCATGCTTGCCACCCTGGCTGAACAGCGTCTGGCCACGGTTGAGCACTTTTCGGCGGCCCTGCTTCAGCACCAGCTCCCGCTCGCGCTGGCTGAGCTTGTCCATCAAGGGCGGCGGTCCGCCGATCCATTGCTGGTTCTCGGTGAGCAGCAGCGAGGAACCGCCGGTAGGCCGGACCGTTGCGGGAACCGTCCCGCGAACCACATTGGCCGCCGCCTGCAACATCATCTGCCTCCGGAACGTTCAAACCGTTCTAAAGAGGAGCAATGTCCGTGCCAGATTCACTCCGCTGTCATCGCCCGGCTTGACCGGGCGATCCAGTATTCCAGAGACGTCAATGGGCTATCGAGAAGCCGCGGCGTACTGGTTCCCGCCTTCGCGGGGAATGACAGCGAAGCTTGGAAGACGACCTGTGGCGTCTACCGCCCCACCAGGCTCAGCAAATACGGCTTCGGGTAAATCCCCCGATTGTGCCCATCCGAAAACGAGATGTTCAGCCCGTAACCGAGATCGCCGATCTCGGTGATCGCGATGCCTGGAAACCGCTCGGGAAAGCGGCCGTCGAAGCGGGCGCGGGTGCAGTGGGCGCATTTGCAGGAGAGGCGGAGCGTTTCCGCCGCCAAGTCCAGCGTGTCGTCCTGAGCGGTGCGGACGCGGAGCGTCGCGAGGTCGGCGCTTGCTTCGTAATCTGCCACGGTCGGTCCCACCAAGGTCATGACGTGTCTCCGACCCTTCTCTACCTTGCCGCAGCACTGCCGCGATAGCAACTAATTGCCAGGCGCAGGGTGCGCGGCGCTGATCGTCGCTGCCTGCTGTTCGATCATCGCCCACGAAATGTGAAACTAATCGACCGGCAATTTCAGTTCGGCGTTGCCGGATTCCTGTCTCTCCGAAACCTTGTGCGCAATCGAGATCAGGAGAGACAATGAGTGCATTTCAGAGGGAAACGGTCCTGTCGGTCAGGCACTGGACCGATAGCCTGTTCAGCTTCACCGCGACGCGCGATCCGGGCTTCCGCTTCCAGAACGGCCAGTTCGCGATGATCGGGTTGGAAGTCGAGGGCAAGCCGTTGCTGCGGGCCTACAGCATGGCGAGCGCCAATCACGAGGAGGCGCTCGAGTTCTTCTCGATCAAGGTACAGGACGGTCCGCTGACCTCACGCCTTCAGAAGATCAGGGAGGGAGACGTCATCCTGGTCGGCCGCAAGGCCACGGGCACGCTGATCACGGGCAATCTCATTCCCGGCAAACGCCTGTTGCTGCTCTCGACCGGAACGGGACTCGCGCCGTTCGCCAGCCTGATCAAGGACCCCGACGTCTACGAGAATTATGAAACCATCGTGCTCGCCCATGGCTGCCGCCAGGTCTCCGAGCTCTCCTATGGCGAGCACCTCGTGGAAGGCCTGCGAGATCACGAGTTCTTCGGGCCGCTTATCCGTGACAAGCTCGTCTACTACCCGACCGTCACCCGCGAGCCGTTCAGGAATCGCGGCCGCATCTCCGACCTGATCGCGTCGAACCAGCTCTTCGACGATATCGGGCAGTCGGGACTCGACATCGAGACCGACCGCATCATGCTGTGCGGCAGCCCGGCGATGTTGGAGGAACTTCCCGCGATGCTTTCTGCGCGCGGCTTTGTCGAGGGCAATCACAGCCGGCCCGGCCATTTCGTGATCGAAAAGGCCTTTGTCGAGCGCTGAGGCGCAAATCGCAGCCCGGCGACAACTAATTGCTATCGCCGGGACGCCTGCTGAACAAATCTGATGCAAAGGCGCCGGATCTGCCGGCGGACCAGGAGCAAGCGATGTCACTAGATCAGATCGTCGACGGACTTTCGGAGGTTTCCTGCGACGTGCTCGTTATCGGCGGCGGCACTGCCGGCCCGATGGCGGCGTTGAAGGCGAAGCTGAAGAATCCGAAGGCCAACGTCGTCCTGCTCGAAAAGGCGAACGTCAAGCGCTCCGGAGCGATCTCGATGGGCATGGACGGCTTAAACAATGCCGTCATTCCCGGCTACGCGACGCCGGAGCAGTACACCAAGGAAATCACCATCGCCAATGACGGCATCGTCGATCAGAAGGCGGTCTACAAATACGCGCAGAACTGCTACTCGATCATCGAGGAACTCGACAGTTTCGGCATCCGCTTCCTGAAGAACGAGAACGGCGACTACGCCGTCAAGAAGGTGCACCACATCGGCACCTACGTGCTGCCGATGCCGAACGGCGAGACCGTGAAGAAGGCGCTGTATCGCCAGCTCCGGCGTGCCCGCATCCTGATCTCCAACCGCTATATGGCGACGCGGCTGCTCAAATCCGCCGATGGCCGCATCGCCGGCGCGATCAGCGTCAACACCCGCACCGCCGAGATGCTGGTGATCAAGGCCAAGGCCGTCATCCTGTGCATGGGCGCCGCCGGCCGTCTCGGCCTGCCGACCTCGGGCTACATGTTCGGCACCTACGAGAACGCGGCCAATTCCGGCGACGGCTATTCCATGGCCTATCACGCCGGTGCAGCACTGGCGAACCTCGAATGCTATCAGATCAATCCGCTAATCAAGGACTATAACGGCCCGGCCTGCGCCTACGTCGCCGGTCCCTTCGGCGCCTTCACCGCCAACAACGAGGGATCGCGCTTCATCGAATGCGATTACTGGTCCGGCCAGATGATGCTGGAGTTCTACAACGAGCTGTTGTCCGGGAAGGGCCCGGTGTTTCTCCAGCTCAAGCATCTTCACCCCGACACCATCTCGGAGATCGAATCGACGCTGCACAAGGTCGAACGTCCCACGCGCGGCCTGTTCCAGCAGGGGCGCGGGGTCGACTACCGCAGCGAGTCGATCGAGATGCACATCTCCGAGATCGGCTTCTGCTCCGGTCACAGCGCGTCGGGCGTGTTCGTCGACGACAACGCGCGCACCACCGTCCCGGGCCTCTATGCCGCCGGCGACATGGCGAGCGTGCCGCACAACTACATGCTCGGGGCCTTCACCAACGGTTCGGTCGCCGGCGTCGACGCGATGGAGTTTGCGGACAATCACGACTTCGCGGAATTCGACGCGGCTGAGGTCGCCCGCGAACGTGACCGCGTCATGGCGCCGACCAAACGCGAGGACGGTATTCCGCCGAACCAGATCGAGTACAAGACGCGGCGTCTCGTCAATGACTATCTCCAGCCGCCGAAAGTCACGCGCAAATACGAGCTCGGCATGCGCCGGCTCGCTGAAGCGAGGGAAGACATGCAGGAGCGCATGATCGCGCGCAATGCGCACGAACTGCTCCGCGCGCTCGAAGTCCAGTCGATCATGGATTGCGCGGACATGGCTGTGCATGCCTCGCTCTACCGCGAAGAAAGCCGTTGGGGCCTCTATCACTGGCGGACGGATTTCCCGGAGAAGGACAACGAAAACTGGTTCTGCCACACGCTGCTGAGTAAGCAGGACGGCAAGATGACCAGCGAGAAGCGTGCCGTGGAGCCCTATATCGTACCGATCGCCGACGATGAGAAGGATCTCTACGACAAGCAGCGCATCCGCGCGACAGCCTGACCCGCCGCACAAATACAGGAGACATACGATGCCTCTCGCTTCCTATCAGACATCGGTTCCGGTGGTCGTCGATGACGCCAAATGCATCGCGGACAAGGGCTGCACGGTGTGCGTCGATGTCTGTCCGCTCGACGTACTGCGTATCAGCGATATGACCAACAAGGCCTACATGGCCTATGACGAATGCTGGTACTGCATGCCCTGCGAGGCGGATTGCCCGACCGGCGCCGTCACCGTCAACATTCCTTATCTCCTGAGGTAGCCATGTCGAGCCCGTTCGAATCCTACGACGATCTCGAAGACGCCGACGAGCGGCTCCAGGCTGCCGATCCAGGGGAGCGCCGCGTCGCGATCATCGCGCTCGGCCATTCCGGCGATCCCGCCGCCGTCGGCCATCTCGCCAAAATGGTCGCCGATCCTGATGCCGGCGTCCGCCAGCAGGTCGCGATGGCGCTCGGCGAGTTCGACGGGCCGGAGGCCGCGGCTGCGCTGGTGAAGCTGCTCGTCGATCCTGAACGAATCGTTGCGTCCGCCGCGGCCGACAGCATGGCGGAGTTCAAGGATCCGGCTTGCGCCGAGATCATCCTGCCGCTGGTCAAGCATGCCCACGCCTTCGTCCGCATGGGCGCGTTGCGTGCGCTGAAGGAGCTGCGCTGCAAGGACACACTGAAACCGGCGCTGGAAGCGCTCCAGGATTCCGATGCCGCCGTGCGGGTGCAGGCGATCGGCGTGATCGGGTTCCTCAAGCTGGAGGAATCAATTCCGGCGCTGACCGCGCTGATCAACGATCCCGACGCGCATGTGCGCCGTGCCGCCGTCAGCGCGCTCGCCTTCTCGCAGATGAAGCCCGCGGCCGAGATGATCACGCGCGCGTTGAAGGATTCGGACTGGATGGTGCGGGAGATGGCCGCGGAAACGCTGGGCCTCAACGTCAACGGATCGATTGCCGCCGACCAGCTCATCGCTTCGCTCAGTGACGAGTTCTGGCAGGTGCGGCTGAAGGCAATCCGCAGCCTTGGCCGGATGAAGATCGAGCGCGCGGTGCGCCCGATCGGCAACTGCGTGAACCATGAGCAGGCCAATCTGCGGAAAGAGGCGGCGGCTGCGCTTGGCGAGATCGCCCACCACGACGGCGAAGCGTTCCTTGCCGTCATCGCCGACGATCCCGATCCCGAGGTGCGCAAGAACGCGCGCTGGGCGCTTCAGCAGATTGCGGCCCGAAAAGCGCGGGCGGGGGCATAGAAGCGCGGCGGGCTGCCGCGCTGGACTTCCCGTCCCAGACGTTTATTGGTCTTCGCCAATGTGATAGGCCTCCGCGAGCGAGGCCGATCCGAAAAGAGCGAGGATACGCCCATGACGACATTGACGGTAAAGGACCTTCTTCCCGAGGACGGCACGCGGGGAACGCTCGTCGGCCGCGTCTGGCTGCCGCAGGCGAATGGCCCGGCCGTGGTCGCCGTGCGCGGCGATGGTGTGTTCGACGTCACCGCAAAATTCCCGACCGTCAGCGCACTCTGCGAGGAAGACAATCCGGCGAAGGCGCTTGCCGCGACCAAGGGCGAGCGCATCGGCGATCTCGAGGCCATCGTCGCCAACACGCCTCCCGATCAGCGCGATCCGAAAAAGCCGTGGTTGCTTGCGCCCGTCGATCTCCAGACGCTGAAGGCGGCCGGCGTCACCTTTGCCATCTCGATGCTGGAGCGCGTGATCGAGGAGCGGGCAAGGGCAATCCGGCCTCGGCCGAAGCGATCCGGAAGGAAGTGACCCGGCTGATCGGCGACGATCTGTCGAAGCTCAAGCCGGGCTCGGACAAGGCGATGCACCTGAAGCAGGTGCTGATCGACCAGAACGCCTGGAGCCAATATCTCGAGGTCGGCATTGGCCCCGATGCCGAGGTCTTCACCAAGGCGCCGACCTTGTCGTCGGTTGGCACCGGCATGGATGCGGGGCTGCATCCGAAGTCGACCTGGAATAACCCCGAGCCGGAGCTGGTGCTGTTCGTCTCGAGCCGCGGCACGATCGTCGGTGGCGCCCTCGGCAACGACGTCAATCTGCGCGACTTCGAGGGCCGTTCGGCACTGCTGTTGTCGAAGGCCAAAGACAACAACGCCTCGTGCTCCATCGGCCCGCTGCTGCGCCTGTTCGACGACAGCTTTACCCTCGGCGACGCCCGCAAGCTCGACATCAGCCTGAACGTGAAGGGGCAGGACGGTTTCGTCCTCGACGGCCATTCTTCGATCAGCATGATCAGCCGCGATCCGACCGATCTGGTCGAGCAGACCATCGGCAAGGTGCACCAATATCCTGATGGCTTCGTGCTGTTCCTCGGGACTATGTTCGCGCCGGTCAAGGATCGCGACGCGCCGGGACAGGGGTTCACCCACAAGCGCGACGACATCGTCACGATCTCGGCGCCCCAGCTCGGCAAGCTCGTCAACCGCATGCGGACCAGCGACGAGTGCGAGCCCTGGACCTTCGGCATCGGCGCGCTGATGAAGAATCTGGCGCAGCGGAAGCTGATCTAGCTCACTGCACGCCGGATGTGGGGGACTCTCCACGAGTCGCTTTGCCTCGATCGACGCAGAAACTCTCTCCCCACCGTCATTGCGAGCGCAGCGAAGCAATCCAGAATCCCTCCCCGGAAAGACTCAGGATTGCTTCGCTGCGCTCGCGGTGATGGGGGAGGGGTTGCGGGTTCGCCTTTCACCATCCTCCTAGACAGTGTCCTCGCCCCAACTGCCGCATCATTTCGTTCATCTCCGCGTTGCATCCGTGGAATAAAATCGCGCTGCGCGTGACATAGAAGTCGCTCATCCGCTCGCGCGCGCTTTCGCCTTCAATAGTCAAATAATATGACTAGTCGGAACCAAACTTCCGTGAAATAGTCCCTCCCGCCGCCTCGAAGGTCGGCCTGCGGGTGCGATGCTACCAATCGGCGCCCCGGAAAACATTTTGGGAGACACGCCTGATGATCCTCAAAGCCCTTTGTGCGGCCAGCGCCACGGCCGCGTTGCTACTCGCGCTGCCGGCGCATGCCGCCGAACTCACCATCGGTTTTTCGCAGATCGGATCGGAATCCGGCTGGCGCGCGGCCGAGACCTCGGTCTCCAAGCAGGAGGCCACCAAGCGCAAGGTCAATCTCAAGATCGCCGACGCGCAGCAGAAGCAGGAGAACCAGATCAAGGCGATCCGCTCCTTTATCGCGCAGAACGTCGATGCGATCTTCCTCGCGCCCGTCGTCTCGACCGGCTGGGACTCGGTGCTGAAGGAAGCCAAGGAGGCCAAGATCCCGGTCGTGCTGCTCGACCGCGACATCGATCCCTCCGGCAAGGAGCTCTATCTCACCGCTGTGACCTCCGACAGCGTTCACGAAGGCGAGGTCGCGGGCGACTGGCTGGCGAAGACCGTCGGCGCCAAGGCCTGCAACATCGTCGAATTGCAGGGCACGGTCGGCGCGAGCGTCGCCGCCAACCGCAAGAAGGGTTTTGACACCGCTATCGCCAAGCATGCGAACCTGAAGGTGGTGCGCAGCCAGACCGGCGACTTCACCCGCGCCAAGGGCAAGGAAGTGATGGAAAGCTTCATCAAGGCCGAAGGTGGCGGCAAGTCGATCTGCGCGGTCTATGCGCACAACGACGACATGATGGTCGGCGCGATCCAGGCGATGAAGGAAGCCGGGCTCAAGCCGGGCAAGGAGATTCTCACCGTCTCGATCGATGCGGTCCCCGACATCTTCAAGGCGATGGTCGCCGGCGAAGCCAATGCCACGGTCGAGCTGACGCCGAACATGGCAGGCCCCGCTCTCGATGCCATCGCGGCCTTCAAGGACAAGGGTACCGTTCCGCCGAAATGGATCCAGACGGAATCCAAGCTCTACACTGCCACCGATGATCCGCAGAAGATCTACGACAGCAAGAAGGGCCTCGGTTACTGAGGCGAGAGTGTCGCCGGACGGCCGTGCTTCGGCAGTCCGGCGATCCCGCTCGTAACCGCTGCGCGAACGAACAGGCTCCGTGTCCGCATTGTCAGCGGGCGCCCTTGGGAGTGAATTTGTCATGGAGAACAGCCAGGATTCCGCTGCTTCCCTGCTGGAGGTGCGTGGGATCAGCAAGAGCTTTGGCGCCGTGCGTGCGTTGCAGGAGGTCGACTTCACGCTTCGCGCCGGCGAGATCCATGCGCTGCTTGGTGAGAACGGCGCGGGCAAGTCCACGCTGATCAAGGTCGTCACGGGCGTATTTCCGCGCGATGCCGGCATCGTCAGACTGGGCGGCGAAGAGGTCGCGCCGCGCTCGGCCAAGGCGGCGGTTCAGGCCGGCATTGCGACGGTCTACCAGGAAGTCAATTTGCTGCCGAATCTCTCGGTGGCGCAGAACCTGTTCCTGGACCGGCAGCCGACGCGCTTCGGCGTCGTGCGCGAGGGCGAGATGCGACGGCGCGCGAAGTCGCTGCTCGCGGATTTCGGTCTCGACATCGACGTATCAGCGCCGCTTGGCAATTACTCGGTGGCGATCCAGCATGTCACCGCGATCGCGCGCGCCGTCGATCTCTCCGCGCGCGTGCTGATCCTGGACGAGCCGACCGCGAGCCTCGACCGCCATGAGGTCGAGATCCTCTTTCGCATCATGCGTCAGCTTGCCAAGCGCGGCATTGGCATCGTCTTCGTCAGCCATTTCCTCGACCAGGTCTACGAGATCTCCGATCGAATCACCGTTTTGCGAAATGGTCGCCTTGTCGGCGAGCGCGAGACCGCGTCGCTGTCGCGGCTCGAGCTGATCCGGATGATGCTCGGCCGCGAACTGGCCGAGACCACCAGCGCGCGGGCCGCGACGCGCGACCATCAGGCCCGCGAAGTCTGCGCAAGCTTCGAGAATTATGGCAAATCAGGCTATGTCGCGCCGTTCAATCTCCAGCTGCGCCATGGCGAGGTCGTCGGCCTCGCCGGCCTGCTCGGTTCGGGCCGGACCGAGACGGCGCGGCTGGTGTTCGGCGCCGAGCGCGCCGATGGCGGGCAGGCGAGGGTGGAAGGCGCGCCTATCCGGCTTCACTCGCCGCGCGACGGCGTGCGCCACGGCTTTGGCTATTGCCCTGAGGAGCGCAAGACCGACGGCATCGTCGCCGAGCTCACCGTGCGCGAGAACATCGTGCTCGCGCTCCAGGCCAAGCGCGGTCTACATCGGCCGCTGTCGCGACGCGAGCAGGACGAGATCGCAAGCCGTTACGTCAAGATGCTCGACGTTCGCCCGCCCGATCCGGAGCGTCCCGTTGGCCTGCTGTCCGGCGGCAATCAGCAGAAGGTCCTGCTGGCACGGTGGCTTGCGACCTCGCCACGGCTGCTCGTGCTGGACGAGCCGACCCGCGGCATCGACGTCGGCGCGCATGCCGAGATCATCCGCCTGATACGCGAGCTCTGCGACGACGGACTTGCGCTGCTCGTGATTTCCTCCGAGCTCGACGAGATCGTGACCTATTCCGACCGCGTGGTGGTGCTGCGCGACCGCGCTCATGTCGAGGAGCTCGCCGGCGAGGCCATCGACGTCGGCAGCATTCTCGCCGCGATCGCCGCCGATGGGGCCAGTGTCGCGCATGAGGGCAGGGCATGACCGCGCTGTTGCCGCGCCGCGGCCTTGCCCAGATCCTCGCGTTGATCGTCATCCTGGCGGTCGATCGCGTGGTATCGCCGCAATTCTTCGATCTGCGCCTCCAGGACGGCCGGCTGTTCGGCAGCCTGATCGACGTGCTCAACCGCGGCACGCCGGTGGCGCTGCTCTCGCTCGGCATGGTCCTGGTGATCGCGACGCGCGGCATTGACCTGTCAGTCGGCGCGGTGATGGCGATCTCGGGCGCGATCGCGGCGAGCCTCGCCGACACCCATAGTCTGGCCGTGGTGCTGGCGGCTGCGCTCGGCGCGGGCCTGATCTGCGGATTGTGGAACGGATTTCTCGTTGCGGTGCTCGGCATGCAGCCGATCGTGGCGACCTTGATCCTGATGGTGGCGGGGCGCGGCATCGCCCAGCTTATTACCGAAGGCCGCATCGTGACCTTCTCCTCGCCCGATCTGGTCTGGCTCGGCAATGGCTCTATCCTCGGCCTGCCGGTGCCGGTCTCGATTGCGCTGGGCATGCTGATCCTCACCGGCGCGGTGGTGCGCGGCTCGGCACTCGGACTGCTGATCGAGGCCACTGGCGGCAATGCGCGGGCAAGCGAGCTCGCCGGCGTCGGCACGCGCGCGATGATTTTGGCGGTCTATGTCTGGTGCGGTGTTTGCGCTGCGCTTGCCGGCGTCATCGCGGCGGCCGACATTATGGGCGCGGATGCCAACAATGCCGGCCTCTGGCTTGAGCTTGATGCCATCCTCGCGGTGGTGATCGGCGGCACCTCCCTGTTCGGCGGCCGCTTCAGTCTCGTGCTGGCCGTACTCGGCGCGCTGATCATCCAGACCATGAACACGGGCATTCTGCTGTCGGGCTATCCGCCGGAGTTCAATTTGCTGGTCAAGGCGGTGGTGGTGCTCGCCGTGCTGCTGCTGCAATCGCCGAAGCTGTCCGGCTTTGCCGGCGTCGTGGCACGGCTGCGGAGGACCAAGGCATGAAAGGCCTGCCGCCCGTCCTCATCACGGCGATCGTGCTCGTCGCCGGATTCGCGCTCTGCGCGATGCAGTTTCCCAACATCGCTTCCACTCGCGTGGTCGGCAATCTCCTCACCGACAACGCCTTCCTGGGCATCGTCGCGACCGGTATGACCTTCGTCATCATTTCCGGCGGCATCGATCTCTCGGTCGGCTCGGTGATCGGCTTCACCACGGTGTTCGTCGCGCTGGCGATCGAGCGCTGGGGAATGCCGCCCCTGGTCGCCTTCGTCGCCATTCTCGCGCTCTCGGCCGCCTTCGGAGCGGCGATGGGCGCGGTGATCCATGTCTTCGATTTGCCGCCTTTCATCGTGACGCTCGCCGGCATGTTCTTGGCCCGGGGTGCCAGCTTCCTGCTCTCGACGGAATCGGTGCCGATCACAGCACCTGTCTATTCCACCGTGTCGGACTTCGCACTGCGACTACCCGGCGGTGGACGGCTGACGGCGGTCGCGATCATCATGCTTGCGATCGTGATCGGCGGCGCATTGCTGCTGCAGCTCACCCGGTTCGGCGCCAATGTCTATGCGCTCGGCGGCAGCCGGGCGACCGCTAGCCTGATGGGGGTCGCCGTCGGCAAGATGACGGTGAAGATCTACATGCTGTCGAGCCTGCTCGCCGGCATCGCCGGCATCGTCTTCTCCTTCTACACCAGCGCCGGCTATTCGCTGTCCGCCGTCGGCGTCGAGCTTGACAGCATCGCGGCCGTCGTGATCGGCGGCACGCTGCTCACGGGCGGGCAGGGCTCGGTGATCGGCACCTTCCTGGGCGTGCTGATCCAGGGCATGATTCAGACCTATATCAATTTCGACGGAACACTGTCGAGCTGGTGGACCAAGATCGCGACCGGCGTGCTGCTGTTCGCCTTCATCGCCTTGCAACAGGGGTTGGTCGCGCTCGCGCGCCGACCCGTGGCAAAGCGCCTGGGAGCAGTCTCATGACCACCTCGCGCATCCTCGTCATCCCGACGCGCCGGGCGCACTCCAATCACGCGGAGGTGGCCCGCTCGATCGGCGTTGACATCATTGCCGGTCGCTACGCGGAGGGAACGCGCCTGCCTGGCGATGCCGAAATGATCGCGATGTTCGGGGTGTCGCGGCCGGTATTGCGGGAGAGCGTCAAGACGCTGGTCGCCAAGGGCCTGCTCACCACCAAGGCCCGCGTCGGCACCGTCGTGCGCGAACGCGTCGCCTGGAATATGTTCGACGCCGACGTGCTGGCCTGGCACCTGGACGCCGGGATCGACAAGCGTTTCCTCAACGACCTGGCCGAGATCCGCCTCGCGGTCGAGCCGCGCGCGGCGATGTTGGCGGCGGCGCAGCGGTCGGAGCAGGATCTATCCGAGCTTCGGCGCTGCATGGAGCGGATGCGACTTGAAGCCTCCGACTCCGTTGGCTTCGCCGATGCCGACCTCGCGCTCCACGTCGCCGTGGCGCGCGCCTCCGGAAATCTGTTCATGCGCTCGATCGGGCACGTCATCGAGGCTGCGTTGCGCGCCTCATTCCTGCTCAGCGCACCGGTCGAACCGGAGGACCGCGACACCGTTCTGCTCTGGCATCAGAAGATCGTCGATGCCATCGCCGCCGGTGATGCCACGACTGCGTCGGAGGCGATGGTCTACGTCATTCACAACGGCATGCGCCGCCACGAGGGTACAGTGATCGAGACTGTACCAGCCGAAGCGCTGCCGTCCGCGGAAGCTGGAGAAACATCGTGACTGAACTTCGCATCGCCATCGTCGGCTTCGGCAAGATCGCGCGGGACCAGCATGTCGGCGCCATTGCAGCGGTTCCCGGCGCGACGCTGGCCGCCGTCGCCAGCCGCAATGCCTCGTTGCCGGATCTGCCGCATTTCGCGACCATCGAGGAGCTGCTGGAAAAAGGTCCGCCGATCGACGCGGTGTCGCTCTGCACGCCGCCTCAAGTGCGCCGCGCCCAGGCGGCCGCAGCGCTGAGGGCCGGCAAGCACGTCATGCTGGAGAAGCCGCCCGGCGCCGGCGTTGCCGAGCTCGATCCGCTGATCGCGATGGCGGGTGAGACCAAGCGAACGCTGTTTGCGACCTGGCATTCGCGCCATGCGCCGGCAGTCGAGCCGGCGCGCGAGTGGCTCGCCGCGCGCCGCATCCGTTCCGTGCACGTCAACTGGAAAGAGGACGTCCGCGTCTGGCATCCCGGGCAGGCATGGATCTGGGAGCCGGGCGGGCTCGGGGTGTTCGATCCCGGCATCAATGCGCTGTCGATCCTGACCAGGATCCTGCCGAAGCCCGTGTTCGTCAACGCGGCCGAGCTCGCCTTCCCCGCCAATTGCCAGGCGCCGATCGCCGCGAAGCTGACGCTGACCGACATCGACGGCCTACCTGTGACCGCCGAGTTCGACTTCCGCCAGACCGGGCCGCAGAGCTGGGATATCCTCGTCGAAACCGACCAGGGCCGGATGACGCTATCACGCGGCGGCCGGATCATGGCGATCGACGGCAAGACCGTTGCCGAGGCGCCCGATGAGGAATATCGGGAGCTTTACCGGCACTTCGTCGCGCTCGCCGCGACAGGCGCGAGCGACGTCGATTTGGCGCCGCTTCGTCTCGTCGCGGACGCCTTCCTGCTCGGCAGGCGCACGATCGTCGAACCGTTTGTGGGTTGATCATGGCTGGATCGAAAACAGAAAGAGACGTGTTCGGAACGCTGCCGGACGGCCTCAAGGTGGACCGCATCGTGCTGCGCGGCGAGGGCGGGTTCGAGGCGCGCATCATCACCCATGGTGCAGTCTTGCAGGCCTTGATCGCGCCGGACGGCAAGGGCGGCTACGACGACGTCGTGCTCGGCCATGATGGGTTTGCCGGCTATCTCGCCGAACGAAAGTTCTTCGGCGCCACCGTCGGCCGCTACGCCAATCGCATCGCCAACGGACAATTTTCGCTGGACGGCGAGACGGTGCAGCTTCCCGTCAACAACGGTCCGAATGCGCTGCATGGCGGCCTCGACGGCTTCGACCGCAAGCTCTGGGACATTGCGGAGGTCGACGATGGCGCCGAGCCCGCGGTCACGCTGACCTACACGAGCTCGCATGGCGAGGAAAACTATCCCGGTCGGCTCGATGTGCGCCTGACCTATCGTGTTACCGGCCCGGCTGAGCTATCCCTGATCATGGAGGCGCGGACCGACCGGCCGACCATCGTCAACCTGACCAACCACAGCTTCTTCAATCTGGAGGGCGCGACATCAGGCACGCCCATTCTCGATCACAAGCTGACGGTCGCGGCCGGGCATTTCCTCGCGATCGACCCCACGGCCATTCCGTTGCCGGAGCCGCCGCGCAGCGTTGCCGGCACGCCGTTCGATTTCCGGGAGCCTCGGCCGATCGGCGAGCGCATCCGCGAGAGCGACCAGCAATTGCGCAACGGCAGGGGCTACGACCATACCTACTGTCTCGCGCGCGACGGTAAGCTCAGTCTCGCGGCGCGACTGGAGGCGCCGCGCTCGGGGCGCATCATGGAGCTGTTCACCGATCAGCCCGGTCTGCAGGTCTATTCGGGCAATTATCTCGACGGCACGATTTCGGGCAAGGGCGGCAAGCTCTACCGGCAGTCGGACGCGATGTGCCTGGAGCCGCATATCTGGCCGGACGCACCGAACCGGCCGGATTTCCCGAGCCCGCGCCTAGCGCCCGGCGAGGTCTATCGCCATCATACGGTCTATCGCTTTGCGGTGAGGACGTCCTGATGGAACAGGTGCCGACCTCGGTTCTTTCGGACGATCCTTGCCATCTCGGCGAGGGGCCGACCTATGACGTGACCACGGACACCGCCTGGTGGTTCGATATCCGGGAGGGGCGACTGTTCGAGGCGCAGCTCGGCAGCGGCAGCATTCGCGTTCATGCGCTGGGCCGGATGGCGAGCGCGCTTGGGCGGATCGATGCCGAAAGGCAGTTGATCGTCGCGGAAGACGGCCTCTATATCCGCAAAATTGCCGACGGCGCGATGAGGCTGCTCTGTCCGCTTGAAGCCGACAATCCAGCGACCCGCTCCAACGATGCCCGCGTGCATCCCTCCGGCACGTTCTGGATCGGCACTATGGGCCGGAAGGCGGAAGCAGGGGCAGGCGCGATCTACGCGTTCCATCACGGCGAGATATCGATGCTGTTTCCGCGCATCAGCATTCCCAACTCGATCTGCTTCTCGCCCGATGGCGCCACGGGCTACTTCGCCGACACGGCGCGCGCGGTGCTCTACGCGGTGCCGCTCAATCCCGTCACCGGCCTGCCGCGCGGCGAGCCGGAGGTGCTGCTGCGCCACACCGGCGTTGGCGGCCTCGACGGTTCGGTGTGCGATGCCGACGGGCAGATTTGGAACGCGTGCTGGGGCGCGAGCCGCATCGACGTCTACTCTCCGCAAGGCGAACGCCTGCGTTCGCTGAGCGTGCCGGCAAAGCAGGCGAGCTGCCCCGCTTTTGTCGGCCCTGGTCTGTCGCGTCTCCTCGTCACCTCGGCCTGGCAGGACATGGATGCGGCGGCGCGTGCCGCCGATCCGCAAGCCGGCTACACCTTCCTGTTGGAGGCCACCGCGCGCGGTCGCGCGGAGCCTGACGTCAAGCTCGCATAGGAGGCTAGAAGCCGCACACCAAAAAATTTCTCGACGACACGAAAAACAGTCTGACATCCAAGGGAGTGAAACATGTTGAAACTGAAGACGACCTTCCTCGCGCTGGCGCTGGCCGGCGCTGCGACGATGGCCGCGGGCGTCACCGCCTCGGCCCAGGACAAAGCAACAGTCGGCATCGCCATGCCGACCAAATCGTCGGCGCGCTGGATCGACGATGGCAACAACATGGTCAAGGTGCTGAAGGAGCGCGGCTACAACACCGACCTGCAATATGCCGAGGACGACATTCCGAACCAGCTCTCGCAGGTCGAGAACATGGTGACCAAGGGCGCGAAAGCGCTGGTGATCGCCGCGATCGACGGCACCACGCTGTCCGACGTGCTCAAGCAGGCGAAAGCAAAAGGCATCACCGTGATCGCCTATGACCGCCTGATCCGCGGCACGCCGAACGTCGACTATTACGCGACCTTCGACAATTTCCAGGTTGGCGTGCTCCAGGCCGAATCGATCGTGCAGGGCCTCGGTCTTAAGGACGGCAAGGGCCCGTTCAACATCGAGCTGTTCGGCGGCTCGCCCGACGACAACAACGCCTACTTCTTCTACAACGGCGCGATGAGCGTTCTGAAGCCGTACATCGACAGCGGCAAGCTCGTCGTCGTCTCCGGCCAGATGGGCATGGACAAGGTCGCGACCTTGCGCTGGGACGGCGCCACCGCGCAGGCCCGCATGGACAATCTGCTCAGCGCCTACTACGGCAACAAGAAGGTCAACGCGGTGCTGTCGCCGTATGACGGCCTGTCGATCGGCATCATCTCCTCGCTGAAGGGCGTCGGTTATGGCAGCGCCGGCCAGCCGATGCCTGTCATCTCGGGCCAGGATGCCGAAGTGCCCTCGATCAAGGCGATGCTGCGCGGCGACCAGTATTCGACCATCTTCAAGGACACCCGCGATCTCGCCAAGGTGACCGCCGACATGGTCGACGCTGCGCTTGCCGGCAAGCAGGTCACCGTCAACGACACCAAGACCTACGAGAACGGCGCCAAGACCGTGCCGTCCTATCTGCTCAAGCCGGTCGTGGTCTACAAGGACAATTGGGAGAAAGTCCTGGTCGAGAGCGGCTACTACAAGAAGGCCCAGTTCCAGTAGGCTTCTTTTCTTTTCCCTCTCCCCGCTTGCGGGGAGAGGGTTAGGGTGAGGGGAAGCCTCCGCGAGGAAGGAAGCAGTGCGTCTCGCGGAGACTCCCCCTCACCGGATCGCATCGAACGATGCGATCCGACCTCTCGCCGCGAGCGGGGAGAGGTGATCTAACACTGATTGAGGGACGTGAAATCATGACCGCAATGCTGGAGATGCGTAACGTCAGCAAGAGCTTTTCCGGTGTGCAGGCGCTGCGTGATGTCAACTTCTCGGTTGAAGCCGGGCAGATCCACGCCCTCGTCGGCGAGAACGGTGCCGGCAAGTCCACGCTGATGAAGGTCCTCAGCGGCGTCTACCCGGCCGGCAGCTACGAGGGCACCATCATCTTCGATGGCGAGGAGCGCCGCTTCCGCGACATCAACCATTCCGAGGCGCTCGGCATCATCATCATTCATCAAGAGCTCGCGCTGATCCCGCTGATGTCGATTGCCGAAAACATCTTCCTATCGCATCCGCCGTCAAAGCTTGGCGTCATCGACCGCGACGAGGTGTATCGGCGCACGCGCGACCTGCTCGCGCAGGTCGGCCTCAAGGAATCGCCGGATACGCTGATCACCGATCTCGGCGTCGGCAAGCAACAGCTGGTCGAGATCGCCAAGGCGCTGTCCAAGCGGGTGCGGATGCTGATCCTGGACGAGCCGACCGCGAGCCTCAACGAGGCCGACAGCGCCGCACTGCTGGAGCGGCTGATGGCGTTCCGCGCGCAGGGCATCGGCTCGATCCTGATCTCGCACAAGCTGAACGAGGTCGCCAAGGTCGCCGACCACATCACGGTTCTGCGCGACGGCCGCACCGTCGACAGCATCGATTGCCACGCCGAGCCGATCCAGGAAGACCGCATCATCCGCAGCATGGTCAACCGCGATCTCGCCCACCGCTTTCCGGAGCGCAGCGCAAAGATCGGCGAGCCCGTTCTCACCGTCGAGAGCTGGTCGGTCTACCATCCCATCCATCCCGAGCGGCAGGTGATCAAGAACGTCGATTTCAGCGTGAAGCGCGGCGAAGTCGTCGGCATTGCCGGATTGATGGGCGCCGGCCGCACCGAATTCGCCATGAGCCTGTTTGGCCGGTCGTGGGGCACCACGATCAGCGGTCGCATCCGGCTCGAGGGTCATGAGATCGTGCTGCCCAACGTGGCGGCCGCGATCGACGCCGGCCTTGCCTATGTCACGGAGGACCGCAAGCAGCTAGGGCTGATCCTCGCCGACGACGTCCGCAAGAACATCACGCTCGCAAGCCTCGACCAGGTCGCTCCTCGCCGCGTCATCGACGACATTGCCGAGCTGAAGGTCGCCAGCGACTACCGCAACCGGATGCGCATCCGCTGCTCCGACGTCTATCAGGAGACCAGCCAGCTCTCCGGCGGCAACCAGCAAAAGGTCGTGCTGTCGAAATGGCTGATGACCGACCCCAAGGTCTTGATCCTGGACGAGCCGACCCGGGGCATCGACGTCGGTGCCAAATACGAGATCTACTGTATCATCAACGAGCTTGCAGAAGCCGGCCGTGGCGTGGTGGTGATCTCCTCGGAGATGCCCGAGCTACTCGGCATCTGCGACCGCATCTGTGTCATGAACGACGGCGCCTTCGTCGGCGAGTTCAAGGGACGTGATGCGACGCAGGAAAAGATCATGCGCGCCATCATGCGCAACGACAGAAATTATGGAAGCAGCGCCCTTGCGGGTGCGGAGATGGGAGGATCGCAGCCATGACCGACAAGACGGTTTCGCTGCCCGAGGAGGGCCGGCACGGCAGCTTCATCAAGAACAATCTGCGCAATTACGGCATGCTGATGTCGCTGATCGCGATCATGCTGTTCTTCCAGGTCATGACTGGCGGCACGCTGCTGCAGCCGCTCAACCTGACCAATCTGGTGCTCCAGAACAGCTACATCGTCATCATGGCGCTCGGCATGCTGCTCGTCATCGTCACCGGCCATATCGACCTCTCGGTCGGCTCGGTCGCGGGCTTCGTCGGCGCGGTGGCTGCCGTGCTCATGGTGACCTACAAGGTCGACTACGCGCTCGCCTTTATCGCCTGCCTGCTGCTGGGCGCGGCGATCGGCGCCGCGCAGGGCTATTGGGTGGCCTATTTCAAGATACCGTCCTTCATCGTGACGCTGGCCGGCATGCTGGTGTTCAAGGGCCTCGCGCTTGCGGTATTGCAAGGCCAGTCACTAGGACCGTTCCCGGCCACCTTCCAGAAGCTGTCCTCCGGCTTCATTCCGGAGATGCTGCCCGAGGCCGGCACGCTGCATCCGACGTCGATGCTGGTCGGTGCGGTGCTCGCGCTCGGCCTCGTCTACGCCAGCGCCAAGGGGCGCTCGCGCGAGCAGCTGCACGGCATCGAGGTCGAGCCTTACGCGTTCTTCCTCGGCAAGAGCATTCTCCTGGCTTGCGCTGTGCTCTATTTCACCTATCTGATCGCCTCGCATCGCGGTCTGCCGAACGTGCTGGTCATCATGACCGCGCTGATCGCGCTGTACGGTTTCGTCACCCGCCGCACCGTCATCGGTCGGCAGGTCTACGCGGTTGGCGGCAATGCGAAAGCGGCAAGCCTGTCGGGCATCAAGACGGAACGGTTGACCTTCCTCACCTTCGTCAACATGGGCGTGCTCGCTGCGCTCGCCGGCCTCGTCTTCGCCGCGCGCCTCAACACAGCAACGCCGAAGGCGGGCCTCGGCTTCGAGCTCGACGTCATCGCGGCCTGCTTCATCGGCGGCGCCTCGGCCTATGGCGGTGTCGGCCGCGTCGGTGGCGCCGTGGTCGGCGCCATGATCATGGGCGTGATGAACAACGGCATGTCCATCCTCGGCATCGGCATCGACTATCAGCAGGTCATCAAGGGCCTGGTCCTGCTTGGGGCGGTGTGCATCGACGTTTATAATCAGCGGAGATGAGGCTGCCGCCGACTACGATTGGCTTCAGTGAGCTATTGCTCAACAGGTGAGCATATGATCGAATGACCGAATGGATCCTGGTCAGTTCGATCTCATTATCTTCGATTGCGACGGTGTGCTCGTCGACAGCGAGCTGTTGAGCTGTCAATGCCTGTCGGACGAGCTGTCCGAATCCGGGATATCGCTGACACTTGCACAAGCGCTGGAGCTGTTCCTTGGACGAAGCACGAGCGCAATTACTCGGCATTATCGCGAGCTCGGCCACGCAATGCCGGTCGATTTTCCGTCCCGGCTGAAGTCGCGCGTGTTGATGGCGTTCGAAAAGGCGCTTCATCCGGTTTCTGATGTCGATATGATCTTGTCGGGCCTGCGGGCACCATTCTGCGTGGCTTCCTCCAGCGACATCGACCGTGTCGCGCTCTCCCTTGACGTCACCGGCCTGCGGGCGCATTTCGGCGACCGGATCTACACCGCGCAGATGGTCAGGCACGGCAAGCCGGCGCCCGATCTCTTTCTGTACGCGGCCGAGCAGATGGGCGCGCAACCTGCGCGCACGCTGGTGATCGAGGATAGTCCGAGCGGCGTGCAGGCGGGCAAGGCGGCCGGCATGACGGTCTGGGGATTTGCCGGCGGCAGCCATTATCGCGGACGCGACGGGCAGGCTATACTGTCGGGTGCGGGGGCCGACCGGGTCTTCGCGCGCATGATCGATTTCTGGAAGGACGCCTGACGCCTGCCATGGCCGCCGAGAACGAAAAGTCCAGGCTCGACGACGCTGCGCGTGCCGGCTGGCTCTATTTCATTGCCGGTCACACCCAGGACGAGATCGCGAAGATGCTCCAGGTGTCGCGCGCGTCGGCGCAGCGGCTGGTGTCGCTATGTCTCGCCGAGCGGCTCATCACCTTCCGGCTCGAACATCCCATCGCCGCGTGCATGGAGCTGGCGGCGCGGTTGAAGGAACGTTTCGACCTTGCCCATTGCGAGGTGGTGCCGGCTGATCCCGCCGCGCCGCAGGCCACAGCGGGCATTGCCGAACGCTGCGCCAACCTGCTCGATTCCACCCTGCGTTCGGAAACGCCCGTCATCGTCGCGCTCGGGACGGGACGCGCCGTGCGCGCCGCGGTCGAGCGCGTCACGCCGATCGACCGGCCCAATCACCAGATCGTCTCGCTCGTCGGCAACATCTCCGCCGACGGTTCTGCGAGCTTCTACGATACCGTCGGCCGGCTCGCCGATCGCACCGGCGCACGGCATTACCCGATGCCGCTACCGTTCCTGATGTCGTCCGAGGACGAGCGCAACAAGATGGTCCGGATCGAGCCGATCGCGAAGGTGAAGGCGGTCGCGGAGAAGGCGGATTTGCGCCTCGTCGGCATCGGCCAGATGGACCAGAAGGCGCAGGTCCATGTCGACGGCTTCGTCACCCGCGACGAATTGTTCGAGATGATGCGGCAAGGGGCGATTGGCGAGATCACGGGCTGGGCCTATGATTCCAAGGGCCGCCTGCTGAAGGCCGGCACCAACAAACGGTTGACCAGCATTCCGCCGGAGGTCCCGGCGAAGACCACGACGATCGGCGCCGCCGTCGGCGCAGCCAAGGTGCCGGCGATCGCGGCGGCGCTGAATGGGCGGCTGATCAACGGTCTGATTACGGACGAGGCGACCGCAAGGGCGATTCTGGAGCGCTGAGGCGGTTCGTCGTTTCCCGCGCGGGGCGCGAGGCAGGGATTTCGCCACCCACGCCGCTGTCGTCGTCCGCGACCCGGCTACGCCAAGGCTTCGCCGGGATTGAGGTCTGGGGGCGCCGAAGGTTTAGCGAAGGCGGCAGGCGGACGATCCAGGACGCCGCAGCGCCGCTTGAGGCAAACCGACAGACGGCACGGAGTACTGGATGCCCCTTCGCGGGGCATGACGGGGAGGGCGACGCACGAGCTCCCCCGCATCGCAGCACTCATAAGTTGCCGAAACGTCCGCGCGCCTGCTTGACAACGGCCCGCCCTCAGCCGAACATACGCCCAACGCGTGGGCATATGCTCAAAAGCGCGAGCTTAGGGAGGTCACCGTGAAACACGTCCTCGGCGCCGTCTGTGGCGCGTCTGTCCTGCTGGCTGTCCCCGCGATGGCCGAAACGACCCTGACGATTGCCACCGTGAACAACGGCGACATGATCCGCATGCAGGG
Source organism: Bradyrhizobium lupini (assembly GCF_040939785.1). Lineage (NCBI taxonomy): Bacteria > Pseudomonadati > Pseudomonadota > Alphaproteobacteria > Hyphomicrobiales > Nitrobacteraceae > Bradyrhizobium > Bradyrhizobium lupini. Next base: position 1,113,014 of record NZ_CP162553.1, on the reverse strand, counting down.
GCTGACGGGTGAATTCACCAAGAAGAACCCCGATACCAGCGTCAAATGGGTGACGCTGGAAGAGAACGTGCTGCGCCAGCGCGTCACCACCGACATCGCCACCAAGGGCGGCCAGTTCGACGTCCTCACCATCGGCACCTACGAGGTGCCGATCTGGGCCAAGAAGGGTTGGCTGGTGCCGCTCGCCAATCTCGGCGCCGACTACGACGTCGCCGACCTCCTGCCCAAGATCAAGGATGCGGTCTCGGTCGACGGCAAGCTCTACGCCGCGCCATTCTACGGCGAGAGCTCGATGGTGATGTACCGCACCGACCTGTTCGACAAGGCCGGCCTCAAGATGCCGGAAAGCCCCACCTGGGATTTCGTCGTCGACGCCGCCAAGAAGCTCACCGACAAGAGCGCCGGCGTCTACGGCATCTGCCTGCGCGGCAAGGCCGGCTGGGGCGAGAACATGGCGTTCCTCTCCGCCATGGCCAATTCCTACGGCGCGCGCTGGTTCGACGAGAAGTGGCAGCCGCAGTTCAACACGCCGGAATGGAAGGCGACGCTCACGACCTATGTCGACCTGATGAAGCAGGCCGGCCCTCCCGGTGCGAGCTCGAACGGCTTCAACGAGAACCTCGCGCTGTTCAATGCCGGCAAGTGCGCAATGTGGATCGATGCCACCGTCGCGGCGTCGTTCGTCACCAACCCGAAGGACTCCAAGGTCGCCGACAAGGTCGGCTTCGCGCTGGCGCCCAACACCGGGCTCGGCAAGAACGCCAACTGGCTGTGGGCCTGGAGCCTCGCAATTCCCGCCGGCTCGAAGAAGGCCGAAGCCGCCGAGAAGTTCATCGCCTGGGCCACCAGCAAGGATTACACCAAGGTCGTGGCTGCGAAGGAGGGCTGGGCGAACGTGCCGCCGGGCACCCGAACCTCGCTCTACCAAAACCCTGATTATCTGAAGGTCGCCCCGTTCGCCAAGCTGACGCTGGCCTCGATCGATGCCGCCGATCCGAACAAGCCGACGGTGAAGCCGGTGCCCTACGTCGGCGTGCAATATGCGGCCATCCCCGAATTCCAGGGCATCGGTACGCAGGTGGGCCAGCAATTCTCGGCCGCGCTTGCGGGATCGATGACGGTCGATGCCGCGCTCACCGCGGCGCAATCTTCAACCGAGCGCGAGATGAAGCGCGCGGGTTACATCAAGTGAGCTCGAGCTCTCCCTCCTGAGCTCAGACTTGCGGCCATCCACCGCTCCAGGTGGATGGCCGCCTTCTTCCCGCAAGCGGAGAAGCCAAGAATGGCAACCCGGCAGACGCAGCTTCTCGCACGGACGCTCCTGACGCCGGCCGTCGGGCTGCTGTTCATCTGGATGATCGTCCCGCTCGCGTTGACGATCTATTTCTCGACGCTGCATTACAGCTTACTCGATCCCGGCTCGGAAGCGTTCGTCGGGCTGGAAAACTTCCGCTACTTCCTCACCGACCCCGCGTTCCTCGCCTCGCTCCAGAACACGCTGGTGCTGGTCGGCTCGGTGCTGGCGCTGACCGTCCTGCTCGGAGTTCCGCTGGCGCTATTGCTCGACCAGCCGGTGATCGGCCTCAACATCGTGCGGTTGATGGTGATCGCGCCGTTCTTCGTGATGCCGACGGTGAGCGCGCTGGTCTGGAAGAACCTGCTGATGCATCCTGTGTCCGGGCTGTTTGCCTGGATCGCCTCGCTGTTCGGGTTGACGCCGATTGACTGGTTTACCGACGCGCCGCTGCTCGCCGTGATCCTGATCGTGTCCTGGCAATGGCTGCCGTTCGCGACCCTGATTTTGCTCACCGCGATGCAGTCGCTCGACGAGGAGCAGAAGGAAGCCGCTGAAATGGACGGTGCCAGCGCGGTCTCGACCTTCATCTACATCACGCTGCCGCACCTCGCGCGCCCCGTCACGGTGGTGATCCTGATCGAGACGATCTTCCTGCTCACCGTCTTTGCCGAGATCTACGTCACCACGGGCGGCGGCCCGGGACTCTCGACCACCAACATCGCCTTCCTGATCTATTCGCAGGCACTGATCCAGTACGATGTCGGTACTGCCTCGGCAGGCGGCCTCGTCGCTGTCGTGATCGCCAACGTTGTTGCCTTTTTCCTCGTCCGTATCGTCGGTCGCAACCTGGAGGCATAAGACATGGCGCGTACGGCGACGAGGCAGCGGGTGGTGGTCTCGACCATCGGGGCGTGGTTCTTCGGCTTCCTGATCTTCTTCCCGATCCTCTGGATGGTATTGGCGAGCTTCAAGACCGAGCTCGAGGCTTTCGCGATCCCGCCGTCCTTCCTGTTCTTCCACTGGACCGCGGAAAACTACGCGACGGTGCAGGAGCGCAGCGATTATGTCCTCCACGCGATGAACTCGATCATCATCGCCGGCGGCTCGACCTTGATCGCGCTTTTGATCGCGATCCCCGCGGCCTGGTCGATGGCGTTCTCGCCGACCAAGCGCGCCAAGGACATCCTGCTCTGGATGCTCTCGACCAAGATGATGCCGCCGGTCGGCGTGCTGGTGCCGATCTACCTGATCTACAAGTCATTCGGCCTGCTCGATTCCCGCATCGGCCTCGTCTTCATCCTGTGTCTCGGAAACTTGCCGATCGTGATCTGGATGCTGTTCACATATTTCAAGGAGATTCCGCGCGACATCCTGGAAGCCGCGCGCATGGACGGCGCCACCATCGGCCGCGAGCTGATCTACGTGCTGACGCCGATGGCGATCCCGGGGCTCGCATCGACCATGCTGCTGAACCTGATCTTGGCCTGGAACGAGGCGTTCTGGACGCTCAATCTGTCGACCTCGAACGCTGCGCCGCTCACCACGTTCATCGCGTCCTATTCGAGCCCGGAAGGGCTGTTCTGGGCAAAGCTGTCGGCGGCTTCCACGTTGGCGATCGCGCCCATTCTCGTCCTCGGTTGGTTCAGCCAGAAGCAGCTCGTGCGCGGGCTCACCTTTGGCGCGGTAAAGTAGGAAGGGCTGCCGGATCATGGGTCAGATCACACTTCAGGACGTGCAGAAATCCTTCGGCCCCGTGCACATCATCAAGGGCGCGGACCTGGAGATCGCCGATGGGTCGTTCGTGGTGTTCGTGGGGCCGTCGGGCTGCGGCAAGACCACGCTCTTGCGGCTGATCGCGGGGCTCGAGGACGTCTCCGGCGGCAAGATCCTGATCGACGGCAAGAACGTGGTCGACACGCCGCCGGCCAAGCGCGGGCTCTCGATGGTGTTCCAGTCCTATGCGCTCTATCCGCATATGAGCGTGCGCGGCAACATCGGCTTCGGCCTGAAGATGGCGGGGCTGGCCAAGGACGAGATCAACCGTAAGGTCGAGGCCGCCGCCGCAACGCTGAACCTCACGCCCTATCTCGATCGCAAGCCGCGCGAGCTCTCCGGCGGCCAGCGCCAGCGCGTCGCGATCGGGCGTGCCATCGTCCGCGAGCCCAAGGCGTTTTTGTTCGACGAGCCGCTCTCCAACCTCGACGCGGCGCTGCGCGTGCAGATGCGGATCGAGGTGACGCGGCTCCAGAAGCAGCTCGGCACCACCGCGATCTATGTCACCCACGACCAGGTCGAGGCCATGACCATGGCCGACAAGATCGTGGTGCTCAACGGCGGCAAGATCGAGCAATACGGCTCGCCGCTGGAGCTCTACGAGAAGCCGGCCAACCTCTTCGTCGCCGGCTTCATCGGCTCGCCCAAGATGAACTTCGTGACCGGCGAGCACGCCTTGCAGAAGGGCGCAGCAACGATCGGCGTACGGCCTGAGCATCTCAAGATCGAGCGCGACGGTGCCGGCGGCTGGCAGGGAACGATCGCGGTGGCCGAGCACCTCGGCAGCGACACCTTCCTTTATGTCGATGCCGGTCAGCTCGGCATGCTGACGGCGCGCTACATCGGTGAGTTGAGCCTGCACGCCGGCGACCATGTATCGCTGCTGCCGGAGCCCGCGCGCATCCATCGCTTCGACGCAAGCGGCAGCGCCATCCGGGGCTGACAAGAAACGGCAAGAATCGGAAAAAGCAACATGTACCTGGAAAAATTCAAGCTGAACGGCAAGACCGCTTTCATCACCGGCGGCGGGCAAGGCATCGGCTTCGCCTGCGCCGAAGCGCTGGCTGAAGCCGGCGCCAGGGTCGTCATCGGCGATCGCGACAGTAAGGTCGCCGACAGTGCAAAAGCCAGCCTGAAGGCGAAGGGGTATGACGCCGAGACGGCGATCATGGACGTCACCGATACCAAGCGCGTGGCGGAAGTGGCCAACGACGTCGTTGCCCGGCACGGCAAGGTGGACATCCTCGTCAACAACGCCGGCATCGCCCGCAGCGAGACGCCGGCGGAGACCGTGACCGACGAGCACTGGCTCAATGTGATCGACGTCAATCTCAACGGCACCTTCTGGTGCTGCCGCGAGTTCGGCAAGCACATGCTCAAGGCGAAGAGCGGCGCCATCGTCAATGTCGGCTCGATGTCCGGCTTCATCGTCAACAAGCCGCAGGAGCAGTGCTTCTACAATGCGTCCAAGGCCGGCGTGCACCATCTGACGAAATCGCTCGCCGCCGAATGGGGCGCGCGCGGCATCCGCGTCAACGCGGTGGCGCCGACCTATATCGAGACGCCGCTCAACGCCTTCGTGAAGAGCAATCCGAGAATGTACGACGCCTGGATCGGTGGAACCCCGATGGCGCGGATGGGGCAGGTCGAGGAGATCGCCTCCGTGGTGCTCTTTCTCTCGTCCGAGGCCGCGAGCCTGATGACCGGCAGCATCGTGCTGGTGGATGGCGGCTACACTTGCTGGTAGGCTTGCGTCAAAACTGACGAGAGCTTCCGGGGGCGACAATGCCGCGAGCGTATATCGGCGTCGATGTAGGGACCACAAGCACGCGGGCAGGGGTGTTCGACGAGGCGGGCACCTTGCTGGCTATCGCACGGCATCCGATCAGGATATGGCCCGAGGCCGGTGACATCGTCGAACAGTCGTCCCAGGATATCTGGGACGCTTGCACGGCGTCGGTGCGGGCCGCGATGGCGGAAGCTGCAATCGCGCCCGACAGCGTCGGCGGTATCGGTTTCGACGCCACCTGCTCCCTCGTGGTGCTCGACCGGCAAGGCGAGCCGCTCACCATCAGCGCCTCCGGCGACCGGCAGCGCAACGTCATCGTCTGGATGGATCACCGCGCCACGGCCGAGGCGCGGCTGATCAACGAAACCGGTGATGCCGTGCTGCGCTATGTCGGCGGCTCGATCTCGCCCGAGATGGAGATGCCGAAACTGCTGTGGCTGAAGCGGCACATGCGCACGAGCTTCGACGCCGCAGGGCACTTCTTCGATCTGGCGGATTACCTGACCTGGCGCGCCACCGGCTCGTTGCAACGCTCGACCTGCACGGTCACTTGCAAATGGAACTACCTCGCGCATGACGGCGGTGGCTGGAGCGCGCCATTCTTCAAGCGCATCGGCCTGTCGGACTTCGTCAACGAGAAATACGCCCGCATCGGCACCGAGATCGTCGCGCCTGGCACGCGACTCGGCGCCGGTCTAACCGGTACGGCAGCTGCCGATCTCGGCTTGTCACCGGGCACGCCGGTCGGAGCGTCCCTGATTGATGCCCATGCCGGCGGCATCGGCGCCATCGGCGGCCGCGATGAATCGGAGGGCGCGACAGATGTCTGCGACCGCCTCGCCTACATCATGGGAACGTCGGCCTGCATCATGGCGACGACGAAAGAACCGTGCTTCGTACCGGGCGTGTGGGGTCCTTACTATTCGGGCATGGTACCAAATTTCTGGCTCAACGAGGGCGGGCAGTCGGCTGCGGGCGCTGCGATCGACCATCTTCTCAAGTCGCATCCCGGCCACGCCGAGGCGAGCGTGGCGGCGCGCAGCGAGGGCCTCGACCTCATCGAGTTTCTCGAGCGCCGCATCATCGCGCGCGCAGGCGGCGCCAGCCGCGCCGTGCTGCTGGCCCGCAACGTCCATGTGCTTCCTGAGTTCATCGGCAACCGCTCGCCCTATGCCGACCCTGACACGCGCGCGGTGATCGCGGGCCTCGATCTCGACACCGACATCGCCTCGATGGAACGGCTGTTCGTCGCCGGTCTGTGCGGGCTCGCCTATGGGCTTGCCGAGGTGATCGAGGCCTTTGCCGCGCATGGCGTCCATTCCAGCATCATGATCATGGGCGGCGGCGCCAGCCGCAGTCCGCTGGTGCGGCAAATCATGGCGGATACGACTGGCCTCACCGTGGCGCTGCCGCAGACCAGGGAGCCCGTGCTGCTCGGCGCCGCGATGCTCGGCGCAGTCGCCGGCGGCGCCTATGCCTCGATCGGCGAAACCATGGCCAAGATGTCGGCGCTGGGAGGGAAGAGCGAGCCCACTACGCCCGACATTGCCGCCTTTCACGCCCGCAAGCGCGAGGTCTACAAGTTGCTGCGCGAGGTCGATCGCGGCAGCCGCGCGGCGATGCGTGGAATGGCCGGAGGTTGAAACGGATGTTGATTTCCTGCGGCGACGCGCTGATCGATTTTGTCCCGACGCGAAATACCGACAGGCGCGAAGCGGTGATGCCGGCGGTCGGCGGCTCCTGCCTCAACGTCGCAATCGGCATGGCGCGGCTCGGCGCGCCGACCGGCTTTGTCGGCGGGATCTCGACGGACATGTTCGGGCGCATGATCACCGACCACGCCGCTGCATCCAATGTCGAGCTCGGTCTCGCCACCCGCAGCGATCAGCAGACCACGCTCGCCTTTGTTCGTATCATCGCGCGAGAGTCGCATTATGCCTTCTACGACGCCGAGACCGCGACGCGGAATTGGACCTACCGGCGCGGCTCTATTCCCTTCGATACGGTCGAAGTTCTCCATGTCGGCTCGACCACGCTGGTCAATGACCAGGGCGCGAGCGAGACCATGGCCCTGATCGCGGACGCACGAGCGTCCTCGACAATCTCCTTTGATCCGAACTGCCGGCCCAACCTCGTGAAGGACAAGCCGGCTTATCTCGCCCGCATGGCCGAGTTTGCCGGCTGTGCCGATCTCATCAAGATGTCAGACGTCGATTTTACCTATCTGTTCGCCGGCGAGCCGTATCACCAGCGTGCGAGCACGCTGCTTGCACGCGGCGCGAGCCTCGTCGTCATCACCCGTGGCGACAACGGTGCGATCGCGTGGCATGCGGGGGCAGGGCAGATCGAGGTCGCCGCCCCCAAGGTCGTGGTCGCCGACACCATCGGCGCGGGTGACAGTTTTCAGGCGGCGTTGTTGTTCGCCCTGCACAAGCAGGGACGCCTCGCCCGACAGCAACTGAAGGATATCGGCGCGGACGAGCTTCGCGGTGCACTATCCTTTGCTGCCAATTGCGCCGGTCTCACCTGCACCCGTCCCGGTGCCGATCCGCCGTGGAGTCACGAGATTATCTGGAGCTTGTAGCGTCGCGTCACAGCGGTGCCACTACCTTCTCGGCGCATTTGAGGAAGGTCCGGATCAGCGGGCTGTGAGAATCCCGCCGCCAGCAGACCGCGATGTCGATGGAATCGGTCGCATCCCGCAACGGCCGGAACACGATGCCGCGCGGCGCCCCGAGCTGGGCGCAGGCGGGCAGGATGGCGAGGCCTTCACCGGCGAGAACCAGGCTCATCGCCGAATGCACTGTCTCTACCCGGCTCGCAATCGGCATCACGATCTGATGCCGCCGCAGCAGGGCCGCGACCGCGGAGGAGGAGGGGTCCCGCTCCGGCGGAGGCAACGCGATCAGCGGACGGCCTTGTAGTCGTGTCATTGACACCGCGCTCAGGCGCGCAAGCGGCGAACGGTTTCGCACCGCCAGCACGAACGGCTGCGCGCCGATTCGGGCCACCTGGATCTCGGGATGGTGGATCGCCGGCATGCACAGCGGACTGTGACGCTGCGGTCGAGCAGACGCGGCTCGCGCGTCGTGGCACTGAGCTCGGCGAAATCGAGATCGACGCCGGGAACGGATCGCCGCAACTCGGGGATGAGACGCGGCAGCATCGCGTTCGCCAGTACGAACATGTAGCCGACGGACAGCCGACCACGGCTGCCGGCCGCGACCGCGCGCGCGGCCTCGATGCCGTCGGCCGCCAGCGCCAGCGCCTCGCCGGCGCGCGCCAGCAGCGCCTGGCCCGCTTCGGTCAAATCCATGCCGCGCGTGCCGCGGCGGAACAGCGGCGCGCCGACCTCGGCCTCGAGCTTGCGGATTTGGACCGAGAGCGGCGGCTGCGCCATCCGCAGCCGCTCGGCCGCCTTGCCGACGCTGCGCGCCTCGGCGACGGCAACGAAATAGCGGAGCCGGCGAAGATCCATTGGCATACCGAAATCGTATGGGTTGGTGCTCAAAATCGTATTGGACGGCGAGTTAACAAAACTGTCATCCTGGCTGTCAATGCTATCGGCCAACGGTGGCCCGCTTCGGAGCGATGTGACGATGAACGGCGATCCTTGCCTGCTATCCGCAACCGTGCTGCGCGGTCTCATCGCGACAAAGCAGATCTCGCCCGTCGAGCTCACCCGCGCGGTGCTCGCCCGCGCCGAAGCGCTCCAGCCCGAGCTGAACTGCTTCATCACGATCTGCGGCGACGAGGCGCTTGCCGCCGCGCGCGAAGCCGAGCGCAAGCTGATGGCGGGCGAGCCGCTCGGCCTGCTGCACGGCATCCCCGCAACCGTCAAGGACATCGTCAACACCAGGGGTGTCACGACCAGTTTCGGCGCCATTCCCTACAAGGATAATGTTCCGAACGAGGATGCCGTCGCGGTTGCAAGGCTGCGTGCGGAAGGCGCCATTCTGATCGGCAAGACCACGACGCCCGAATTCGGCAGCAAATGCCTGACCGACTCGCCGCTGTTCGGCCGCACCCGCAATGCGTGGAGCGCCGAGCGCTCGTCGGGCGGCTCCAGTGGCGGCGCGGCGGTGGCGGTGGCGAGCGGCATCGCGCCGCTTGCGATCGCAACCGATGGCGGCGGCTCGACGCGGATTCCCGCCGCTTGCAACGGCGTGGTCGGGCTGAAGCAGAGCAATGGCGTCATCCCGCATAGCCAGGCGCTGGACGTGTTCGGCAACCAGACCTATGTCACGCCGATGACGCGGTCCGTCCCCGACACCGCGCTGATGATGCAGGCGATGGCCGGCGAGGATTCTTGCGATCCCTGGTCGATCGGCGTTCCCGTGCCCGACTTCATCGGCACGGCCGCCCCGCGTGGCGATCTGCGTGGGCAGAAAATCCTGTATTGCCTGTCGCCACCCGGACGCCCGGTATCTGTCGACGTCGAGGCCGGCTTCAAGGCGAGCCTCGATCGACTCGCGGGCCTAGGTGCCGAGCTCGAGGAGTTTTCGGGCGAGGGGTTCGACATCGAGCCGATCTGGCGCGCCATCAATCACACGGTCTGGCGGACGCGCTTTGCAAAATTCGCGGCCGAGCATGGGGACGCGCTGAGCGAGGCCTTCCTCAGGCAGCTTGCGCTCGCCACCGACTTCAGTGGCGTTGCCTATCAGGAGGCGATGTTCGCGCGCACGGCGCTGTTCCGCCGGGTGCAGTCCCTGCTTGCGCATGGGCATCTGCTGGCGATGCCGACCCTCACCCGCACCGCCCTGCCGATCGATCAGGACCTGTTCGGCACCATCGAGATCGACGGCAAGCAGTTTGACAGCGTCCGGCCGCACTGGTTCCCCTGGACCATGCCGTTCAACATGACCGGACACCCCGCGCTCAGTCTGCCCTGCGGCTTCGGCCGCGACGGCCTGCCGATCGGCTTGCAACTCGTCGGCCGCTTCCGCGCTGATGCGGACTTGCTGCGCGTGAGCGCGCTGTTCGAGGCGTCGCATGACCTCCTGTCCCGCTGGCCCGGCTGAGGTGAGGCACATGCCGCAAGGGACTTGTTTGCAAAGCACTTGCCTCCGATGCTCGGACATGTTGATCGTGCTGCGGATGAGCCCTGAATCCGAGCGCGCATGAGCGTATTTGTCCTCCGACGTGTGCTGACCCTGCTGGCGACGCTGGTCGGCGCGTCCGTGATCATTTTCCTGGTGCTGGATGCGCTTCCGGGCAACGCCGCGCAGATGCTGATGGGCGCCGACGCCTCGCCAGATGCGGTCCGCGCGCTCACCGTCAAGCTCGGGCTCGACCAGCCGCTGGCGGTTCGCTATCTGCATTGGATCAAAGGGCTGCTCGTCGGCGATCTCGGCAACTCCTATGTCTACGGCACACCGGTCGCCAGCCTGATCGTGGAGCGGCTGGTGTTGACCATTCCGCTCGCGATGATGTCCATGCTGATCACGGTGACGCTGGCGCTCTCGGCCGGCATCTACACCGCCGCCAACCACAACAAGCTCGGCGACGTCGGCGTGATGTCGCTGACGCAGATCGGCATCGCGCTGCCGAATTTCTGGTTCGCAATCCTGCTGGTGCTACTGTTCTCGGTACGGCTGCAATGGCTCTCCGCGGGCGGCTTTCCCGGTTGGGAGGACGGCGTCTGGCTCGGCATCAAGTCGCTGCTGCTGCCGGCGGTGTCGCTTGCGGTCGTGCAGGCCGCGATCCTCGCACGCGTCACGCGCTCGGCTGTGCTGGAAGTGCTGCGCGAAGACTTCGTCCGCACGGCGCGCGCGAAGGGCCTCGGCAAGCGCGAGGTACTGTGGAGTCATGTGCTGCGCAACGCCATGATCCCTGTGATGACGGTCATGGGCCTGCAATTCGCCAATCTGCTCGCCGGCACCATCGTGATCGAGAACGTGTTCTATCTGCCGGGGCTCGGCCGCCTGATCTTTCAGTCGATCGCCAACCGCGACCTCATCGTGGTGCGCAACTGCGTGATGCTGCTCGCGACCATGGTGGTCATCGTCAATTTCGTGGTCGACGTGCTCTATGCCTTCGTCGATCCCCGCATCAAGGTCCACGATCTGTGAGCGCGCCGTTGACCACCCTCGTCGACGCGCCGGCCGTAGCGCGCCCTCTGCCGGCCCGGACCTTCTGGCGCCGCGCGCTGCGTCATCGCAGCTTCGTGCTCGGCGGCGCGCTGAGCCTGCTGGTTCTCGCCTCGGCGCTGCTGTCGCTGGTGTGGACGCCCTGGTCGCCCTATGAGATCGACATCGCGTCAAAGCTCCGGCCGCCCTCGGCCGCGCACTGGCTCGGCACCGACGTCTTCGGCCGCGACATCGTTTCGCTGCTGCTCGCCGGCGCCCGCTCCACCATCATGGTCGGCATCATCGCGGTCAGCATCGGCCTCACCTTCGGCGTCTGTCTCGGCCTCATCGCGTCGGCCAGGCGCGGCTGGACCGAAGAGATCATCATGCGCTTCTCCGATTTCACCTTCGCCTTTCCGGCCGTGCTCTCGGCGATCATGCTCGCCGCGGTCGTCGGGCCCGGCATGGTGACCTCGATCGTCGCCATCGGCATCTTCCAGATCCCGACGCTGATCCGGCTGACGCGCGGCTCGGCCAACGCGATCTGGGCGCGCGAATTCGTGCTGGCCGCGCGCGCCGCGGGGAAAGGGCGCTTTCGCATCACCATCGAGCACGTGCTGCCCAACATCATGTCGATTCTGATCGTACAGGCGACGATCCAGTTTGCGCTCGCGATCCTTGCCGAAGCCGCCTTGTCGTATCTCGGTCTCGGCACGCAGCCGCCGCAGCCGTCCTGGGGACGGATGCTGAACGACGCGCAGTCGCTGCTGTTCCAGTCGCCGATGCTCGCCGTCTACCCGGGTGCTGCGATTGCAATCGCGGTGCTCGGCCTCAATCTGCTCGGCGACGGACTGCGCGATCTGCTCGACCCTCGACTGGCGCGGGAGCGATGATGATGAGCGAGCGCTCGTCCATGCCGTTGATCGAGGTTGTCAATCTCGGCGTGCGCCTCAACACCAGCCGCGGGCCGGCGCAGGCCGTGCGCGGCGTCAGCTTTGCGCTGAAGCGCGGCGAGACGCTCGGGCTCGTCGGCGAATCCGGCTGCGGCAAGTCGGTCACCGCGTTGTCGCTGATGGGGCTGCTGCCGGATAGCGCGTCCGTCACCGGCAGCATCAAGCTGGATGGCGGCGAACTCGCTGGTTTGTCGGACGCGGAATATTGTCGGCTGCGCGGCAATCGCATCAGCATGATCTTCCAGGAGCCGATGACCGCGCTCAATCCGATGCACACGATCGGCAACCAGGTCGCCGAGCCGCTGCGGCGTCACAGGAAATTTTCGGCATCGCAGGCGCGGCGAGAGGCGATCGCCTTGCTCGACCGCGTCGGGTTGCCTGATCCGGCCAGGCGCGTCGACGCTTATCCGCACCAGTTTTCCGGCGGCCAGCGTCAGCGCGTCACGATCGCGATGGCGCTCGCCTGCGAGCCCGACCTTCTGATCGCGGACGAGCCGACCACGGCGCTCGACGTCACCATCCAGGGCCAGATCCTCGACCTCATCGCCGATCTCGTCGAGGAGCGCGGCATGTCGATGATCCTGATCGCGCACGATCTCGGCGTCATCGCCGAGAACGTGCAGCGCATGATGGTGATGTACGGCGGCACGATCATCGAGAGCGGACCGACCGACGAGGTGTTCCGCCGGATGGGCCATCCCTACACGCAGGGCCTGTTCCGCGCCCGACCGAAACTCGGCGCACGCAAGGGGACGCGGCTGACGACGATATCGGGCACGGTGCCGGAGCTCGCCGATCTGCCTTCCGGTTGCACCTTCGCCGATCGGTGTCCGCTCGTGATCGAGCAGTGCCGGGCTGCGCTTCCAGCAATGGTGGACGTCGGACCGGGCCATTTCGTGCGCTGCATCCGGACGGACGTGTCGATGGCCGAACGCGTCGGAGCGCTGACCGTATGAGCACGGCGCCTCTTCTCGAAGTGAAGGATATCGAGCAGCGCTACACGTTGCCGCGCGAAAGCGTGTTCCGCCCGCCCGGGCAGGTGCGCGCGCTCAACGGTGTCAGCGTGCGGGTCGACGCCGGCAAGAGCCTCGGCATCGTCGGCGAATCCGGCTCCGGCAAGTCGACATTCGCGCGGGTGGTGATGGCGCTGGAGCGGCCGACATCGGGGCAGGTCGCGCTGCTCGGCCGCGACCTCAACCGCATCTCCGCGGACGAGTTGCGCCGCGCCCGCCGCGATTTCCAGATGGTGTTCCAGGATCCCTACGGATCGCTCGACCCGCGCCAGACCATCGCGCGCATCGTCGCCGAACCGCTCACCGTGCTGGAGGGGATTGATAGCACGACGCTACGTGCCCGCGTCTCCGCAGTGCTACGGCAGGTGGGTCTGCGCGATGCCGACATGGAGAAATATCCACACGAGTTCTCCGGCGGTCAGCGCCAGCGCATCGCCATTGCGCGCGCGCTGATCACCCAGCCGAAGCTGATCGTCGCCGACGAGCCGGTCTCCGCGCTCGACGTCTCCGTGCAGGCGCAAGTCTTGAACCTGATGCAGGACCTCCAGGAGCAGTTCGGCCTCAGTTACGTCCTGATCAGTCACGACCTCGCCGTCGTCGACTATCTCTGCGACGAGGTCGCGGTGATGTATCTCGGCCGGATCGTCGAACAGGGCAGGCCTGAGGATTTGTTCGAGCGTTGCGCCCATCCCTATACGCGAGCGCTGCTGGAGGCCGTGCCGCGGGTGCGCGCCGGCGGAGGCCGGCGGCGGCGCGGAGCCCAGGCGATCGCCTCGCAATCGGCGGCCGCGACCGGCTGCCCCTATGTCTCGCGGTGCGCGCTAGCCGACCAGCATTGCCGCGAGGTTCTGCCTGAGCTACGCAAGGTGGGCGAGACGCATCTGGCCGCTTGCCACAAGGCGGAAGCCGTGATGGCGTTGCCGCAATTGCCCGTGGAAGGTTAGCGTCCGCGGCAGGATTGGCGTAGGCTTGAGACAAGACAAGGCCGGGAGTTACGCATGTTCAGGAAACTATCGATCGTCGCATTCGCCGCCGCACTTGCCGCTGCTCCGTTGCCGGTGCTGGCTCAGAGCAAGAAGGACAGCGTCGTCATGGCGATGGCGCTGGAACCGCCGGGGCTCGATCCCACCAACGCCGCCGCCGCCGCGATCGCCGAGGTCACGCTCTACAACATCTATGAGACCCTGACCAAGATCAACGAGGACGGCACCACCTCGCCCCTGCTGGCGGAGAGCTGGACTGCAGCGCCCGATCTGAAGACCTATACGTTCAAGCTGCGCAAGGGCGTCAAGTTCCACAACGGCGAGCCGTTTGACTCCGCAGCCGTGAAGTTCTCGTTCGAGCGCAACGCGGTCCCCACCAGCACCAACAAGGACAAGAGCCTGTTCCAGAGCTTCGAGAAGGTCGATGCGCCCGACGCCGACACGGTCGTGATCAGCCTGAAAAATTCCGAGCCGAACCTGCCGTTCCTGCTGGGGCAGGCGAGCGGCTCGATCGTCGAGCCGAAGAGCGCTGCCACCAATATCACGCAGCCGGTCGGGACCGGGCCCTATCAGCTGGGCGCCTGGGCCAAGGGCTCCTCGATGACCCTGACCAAATGGGCTGACTATCGCAACGCCGCCGCGATCAAGCTCGCGAAGGTGACGATCCGCTTCATCTCCGATCCGTCCGCACAGACGGCGGCGCTGCTGTCGGGCGACGTCGACGCGTTTCCCCGGGTGTCGGCCCAGCGCACCATCGCGCAGTTCAAGGCGGATCCGCGCTTCAACGTTATGGTCGGCGGCTCCAGGGCCAAGACCATCGTCGGTATCAACCATCGCAAAAAGCCGCTCGACGATGTTCGCGTGCGCCGTGCCATCCTCGCCGCGATCGATCGCAAGGCGATGATCGACGGTGCGGTCGACGGTTTCGGCACGCCGATCGGAAGCTTCTACGTGCCGGGCGCGCTCGGCTATGTCGACACGACAGGCATCAACCCCTACGATCCCGAGAAGGCCAAGAAGCTGCTAGCCGAAGCCGGCGTTACCACCCCGCTCGAGCTGTCGTTGAAGCTGCCGCCGCCGTCCTATGCGCGCCAGGGCGGCGAGGTCCTCGCGGCCCAGCTTGCCAAGGTCGGCATCATCGCCAAGATCGAGAACGTCGAATGGGCGCAATGGCTGTCGCAGGTGTTCGCCGGCAATGGTCCGCATAATTTCGACCTCACCATCGTCAGCCATGTCGAGCCGTTCGATCTCGTCAAGATCACCGAGCCGGACTACTATCTCGGCTACAACAACGACGCCTTCAACGCGCTCTACAAGCAGATCGTGTCGACGCCGGATGAAGCCGCCCGTGCCAAGCTTCTCGGCGACGCCCAGCGCATGCTGGCCACCGATGCAGTCTCGGGCTATTTGTACCAGCCGCAGCTGATCACCATCACCAACAAGAAGCTGAAGGGCGTCTGGAAGGACGTACCCCAATACGAGAACGATTTCTCGACATGGGCGTGGGAGTAGGGCGCGCATGTCGATTGCGCGATGTCGGTGACGATCTCTCCCAACGGAAGAGATCGTCACGAGACCGGTCCAAACAAAAAACCTGAAGAACAACCCCATGCACAGTAGCCGAGGGTAGTGATTTCAATGACTTGCGCGCGACGCGATTGATGAGTTGCGCGTCGCGCGATGCCGTTGACGCGTCGGGCAAAACACTGGCATGATGGCATCATCGAAGAAGGCCGCGCCCGCTTGGTTTGATTGGGCCGCTCGATGCTCCCCCGACTTTGAACGTTCGGAACCCTCATGCGTTAGCTTGGCGCAGGATGGCCGCAGGCCGTGCGATCCGGCGCGAGGGTATGCGGAGTTCGGTTCTTGCTCAAACTATACAGGTGGCCATCCGACGACTGGCAGAAGATCGGCGCGGAGATGCCCTCCGAGATCATCTGGGCTGATCTATTGGACGCAACCGCGGAGGAAAAGCAGTTCGTCGAACGATTGCTCGGGATACGCGTTCCGTCCGAGGATCCGCTCAGCGAGATCGAAGCGTCGAGCCGCCTGATCCTCGACAACGGCACGCTCTATCTCAGCTCGCCGGCGGTCCGGCTCAACGAGAACAACGAGGCCGAGATCACGCCGGTGGGATTCGTCATCGGACCGCACGTGCTGGTGACGGTGCGTTTCGCGCAGCTGCCGATCTTCGAGGACATCGGCAAGCGCATCGGTTCCGATGACAGCCTGGAGAACGGCATGTGCGTGTTCACCAGCCTGATCGAGGCCATGGTCGACCGCGGCGCCGATGTCCTTGAGCATCTCGGCGCGAAGGTCGACAGGCTCTCGCGGGACGTCTTCAAGGGCGGGCTCGTTCGCAGCAAGCGGCCGGTCCGCTCCAGCCGGCGGATGCGCGAGGCGCTGGAAAACATCGGCGAGTTGGCGGATCGGCTCGCCAAGGCGCGCGATGTCCTGCTTGGCGTTGGCCGCATCGCTTCATTCGCCGGCGATGTCGGGGGTGAATGGATCACCGCCGCGTCGAAGAAGCGGCTCGAAGCCGTCTCCAAGGATGTCGCTTCGCTCGGCGATTACGAGACGCGATTGTCGGACAAGATCCAGCTTCTGCTCGATGCCGTGCTCGGCTTCATCAACATCCAGCAGAACGAGCTGTTCAAGATCTTGACCATCGTCTCGGTCGTCGGCGTGCCGCCCACGATTCTGGTCGGCATCTGGGGCATGAACTTCAAGCACATGCCGGAGCTGGACTGGACCTTCGGCTATCCGCTGGCGTGGCTCGCCATCATTGCCAGCGGCGTGCTGCCGCTGATTTGGTTCAAGCGGCGTGGCTGGTTCGAATGAAGCCGCGGCGCACCGTTCGAAATCGATGCGCCGCTTCTTCTGTCAGGCGACTTCGGCGGCGAATTTGCCGATCCAGTCGCGGGCAAGCGTCAAATCGGCCTGCGATAATTGATGGCCCGCCGGCAGGACCTTGTGACCGACCTGCGCGCCCGCTTCGGAAAGCAGTGATGCGAGCCGGGCCGAATTGCTCGCCGGCACGATCGGATCAGCCTGCCCGGACAACAGCAGGATCGGCTTGCCTGCGAGGTTGACCTTGGGCGGATCCGACAGCGGCACCATGGCGCGGAGCAGGATCGCACCAGCAAGCGCGTCCGGCTTCAGCAACAACAGCGCGGCTGCGATGTTGGCGCCGTTGGAGAAGCCGACCGCGACCGGCGCGGCGAGGCCATATCGCTGCCGCGCTTCCGCAACGAAGTCGCCGAGCTCAAGGGCGCGGCGGCGCACGTCGTCCTCGTCGAACACGCCCTCAGTGAGGCGGCGGAAGAAGCGCGGCATGCCGTGTTCGAGCACGCGGCCGCGCGGCGATAGCAGGGCCGAGCCGGGCGAGATCATCTTGCCGAGCCCGAGCAGGTCGTTCTCGTCGCCGCCGGTGCCGTGCAGCAGCAGGAGAGGAGGAGAGCCCGCGTCACGCGCGGGCTCGAAACGATGGATGAATGAACTCTCGGTCACGACACCCTCTCTTCCAGGTTCGGCAACACGCCCTCGATCTGCTTGCGCTGTGCTTCGAGGAAGCTCGGCAGCTTCAGGTCGTGTCCCAGCGTTGCCACGGGCTCGTCGACGGCGAAGCCTGGGATGTCGGTCGCGATCTCGAACAGCACGCCGCCGGGCTCGCGGAAGTAGATCGAGCGGAAGTAGTTGCGGTCGCGCTGTTCGGTCGGGTGCAGGCCGTGATTGCTCACGAGCCTTTGCGCCATCTTGCCCTGCTCGGCGTCATCGGCCGCGCGGAAGGCGATGTGATGCACGGAGCCGCCACCTTGGTGTCCGCGCAGGAAGCCCTTGGCTTCGTAGATGTCGACGACGCTGCCTTCGGCATCGCCCGGTGCCTTGAAGCGGATCACCGAGCCTTCGCGCGCCGTCTCCTTGAAGCCGAACACGTCGGTGAGGACGGCAGCCGTTTTTGCCGCGCTGTCGAGCAGCAAGGTCACGACATGGAAGCCGCGGATCGCATGCTCGGCCGGCACCTCGCCATTGCTCCAGCCGGGCTCGCTCTCGGCGCCGGGGATACCGACGAGCGCGAGCGCCATGCCATCAGGGTCTGTGAACGGCAGCACGGACTCGCCAAAACGCTTCTCCAGCGCCTCATAAGCGATGCCCTTCTCGACGAAGCGTTGCGTCCAATAGCCGAGCGAGCTTTGCGGCACGCGGAAGGCGGTCTGGTGCGTCTCGCCGACGCCGCGGCGCCCGGCCGGCACGCCGGCCCAAGGAAAGAACGTCAGGATGGTGCCGGGGCGGCCGGTCTCGTCGCCATAATAGAAGTGATAGGTGCCGGGATCGTCGAAATTGACCGTCTTCTTGACGAAGCGCAGACCGAGATCACGGGTGTAAAAGCCGAAATTCCTGATGGGGTCGCCCGCGATCGCGGTCACATGGTGCAGTCCAGACATTGTCGGTCCTCCAAAGCTCGGGGAGCGGTCTTGCTCTGCAGGGAAATATCGTTCCGCTTTGGATTGGAGACAATCCATGCAAATATGACGGCTATGTCTACGATTTGGAAACAATCGCCGGCGCCAGCCCGTGGATAAGGTCGCCAGCCTGCGAGCCTTCGTAAAGGTGGTCGAAAGCGGCAGTTTTGCCGAGGCGGGCCGGCAGTTGCGGCTGTCACGCTCGGCGATCAGCAAATACATCGCCGACCTCGAAGAAAGCCTCGGCGTGCAGCTCCTGAACCGGACCACGCGCCATGCGAGCCCGACCGAGAACGGCCAGCGCTATTTCGAGCGCGCGGTCGTGATCCTGTCGGAGATCGAGGCGGCCGACCAGGTCGTGGCGCAAGCGCAATCGGCGCCGCGCGGCCTGTTGCGCGTCAACGCGCCGATGTCGTTCGGCACCCTGCGGCTCGGGCCGGTGCTTGCCGATTTCATGGCGCGATATCCGGAGCTGCAGCTCCAGCTCGTGCTCAGCGACGACCTGCTCGATCCCGTGCAGGACGGTTTTGACGTGACCTTGCGCATCGCGGAATTGGAATCGTCGAGTTTGATCGCGCGAAAGATCATCCCGGTGGCGCGCATGATCTGCGCTTCGCCCGATTATCTGGCGCGTCACGGCACCCCAAAACATCCGCAGGATCTGCGCGAACATGTCTCGCTGACCTACGGCTTCCTGCTCACTGGCAATCAGTGGAAGCTCACGGGAGCGGGCGGCGACCACTGGATCCAGCCGGCCTGGTCGCTCTGCGTCAACAATGCCGAGGTGCTGCGCGATGTCGCGATCAAGGGCAGGGGGCTCGCGCTGCTCCCGGAGTTCATCGCCGCCGACGCCTTGAGGGCAGGCGAGCTGCGGACGGTGCTGGACAAGTATTCTGCGCCGCCGCTTGCGCTCTATGCGGTCTATCCGCCGACCCGACATCTGTCGGTGAAAGTGCGGCTGTTCATTGATTTCCTGGTCGAGCGCTTTGGCCGGGAGGGCGAGGCGTCAACCCGATCAAAATGACCCGCGCGGAAGGGCTGAGCCGAGATATGTCGGCTCCGCGCGGCTCGCTGCTCTATTTTTGGTATCGAGGAATTGGCGTAACGCCTTCACGGTCACCGCCGGTTGCTCTTCCATCAGCCAATGACCGGCGTCCGGAATGACCAATTCGGTGACGTCAGTCGCGGCGTTTCGCATCACGACCGCCTCTGTCGCACCGAAGGATTTTTCGCCCCCGACAGCCAGCACGGGAATGGTCAACTTGGTCGCGATCGCCTTCTTGTTGTCCTCGGCGTCGGTTCGGATCGACCTGAACTGGGCGAACGCAGCACGCATGGCGCCCGGCCGCGCATAGAGCGCTGCGTAATGACGGCGTGTTGCGTCCGCGATCCTGGAAGGCGTCCCCGCGAAGTCATTCCAGAAGCGGTCGAGGTAGATGCGCTCGCGGCCCTTGACCAGCCGCTCCATGTCCGGGCCTCCGAGATCAAAATGCCAAAGCTGCGGGCTGCGAACCACCTCGTCCCATGGCGGCACCCCAGGCACCGGGGCATCCATCACGATCAGCTTCTCGGCCAGGTCGCGATAACGGGCCGCGTAGGCCTAGGCCACCATGGTTCCGATGTCGTGGCCGACGACGACGGCCTTTTCGATGCCGAGCGCTGCGAGAACGGCCCGCATGTCGGCAGCCTGGGTCCATTTGTCGTAGCCATTGTCGGGCTTGCTCGAGAGGCCCATACCGCGAAGATCGGGCACGACAACGGTGTGGTCGCGCGCGATATCAGCGGCGAGCTTGACCCACATGTCGCCGGTATCACCAAAACCGTGGATCAGGATCACGACAGGCCCCTGACCGCCGACGCGAACATGAATCTGCGTGCCGTTGGCCGCGATGGTTTTGGTCTTGAAGCCGGACGGAAACTGTTCGACCTCGGCGCGCGCGGCAGGGGCGAGCAGCATGAGAAGAATGGCGAGACATCTTGCGCGCACCGGCGCCTCCGATCATCTTGTATTTCAGTCCAGTGACCGAACGCTGTTAGGCCGGCCGGAGCAATTCATCCAGCGCGTTCATCGAGGCCTCTCGAAGCGCGGCGAGTTCGCGGGCGGCGCTCTCGCATTCGGGCGGGGACATCGTGACTGCCGCCAGCTCGACCTCACGGCAGAATTCGAAAAGGCGGACGAGGCCGAGCGTACTCGCGCCGCTGCCGAGCTGGTGCGCGCCGCGCGCGAGCTGCGCGGGATCGCCAGTCGCCGCAGCCTTGGCAATCTCCTCGACCAGCTTTTCGCTCGTCAGTTCCAGCAGGTCGTGGAGTTTTGCGATCTGCGCCGCGCCCAGCAGCTCCTTCTGGTCATCAAGGAAATGCCGGTCGATCAAGGCGCCTGCGGCGAGCTGCGGCGTGGCTGGCTGGTTTTGGGCATCGTCCTCGATCGCCTCGCGCAGCGCATTGATCAGGATCGGCTTGCTGACGATCCTGGCAATGCCTGCGCCCGCGAGCCGCTCGCGGGCGCGGCGCGACATGTCCGCGGTTACCGCGATGATGCGCGGCATGCTCGGCAGACCAAGCTTGCGGATCCGCGATGCCGCCTCGACGCCGTCGATGTCGGGCATGTGCAGATCCATCAGGATGATGTCGAACGCCTGATCGCGGGCGAGCGCGATGGCCGACGCGCCGTTCGTGGCGATGGTGGCGCGGTGGCCGAGCCTCTCGAGCATCGCTTCACCAACCTCGCAATTGACGGGATCGTCGTCGACCAGCAGCACGCGAAGCTGCCGCGATGGCGGCTGAACCGCACCTTGCGCGATGTCGGTGGTGGCGAGGCCAAGCGGTACCTCAAGCATGAAGGAGCTGCCCCTACCCGGCGTGCTCGCCACCGTCAGCTCGCCGCGCATCAGGCGGGTGAGGCGCCGCGCGATCGCCAGTCCAAGACCGGTGCCGCCGAACCGCCGCGCGATGCTGTCGTCAGCCTGGACGAAATCCTCGAAAATCCGCTTGTGCATGTCGGGCGCGATGCCGATGCCGGTATCGCGCACGGTGATGCGCAGCAGCACATGATCGTTATGTCCCTCGGCGGCCGCGCTCAAGCCGATGCCGCCCCGCGGGGTGAACTTGATCGCGTTGCCCATCAGATTGAGCAGGATGCGATTGAGCCGCACCGGGTCGCCGTGCACGGAAGTATTGACCGACGCGTCGCAGGCGAGATCGAAGGAGAGGCCCTTGTGAGAGGCCTGCGGACGCATCAGATCGGCGGCCGTCTCGATCAGCTGGTCGAGGCGGAAATCGCGGGTCTCCAGAGTCTCGGCGCTGGCCTCCAGGCGCGCATATTCGAGGATGCCGTCGACCAGCGCGATCAGCGTTTCGCCCGACGCGGCCGCGGTCGTGAGGTGGCGCCGCTGCGCTTCGCCGAGACTGCCGTCGTCGAGCAGTTGCAGCACGCCCATGACGCCGTTCAGCGGCGTGCGCAGCTCGTGGCTGACGACCGCGAGAAAGCGCGATTTGGTCTCGTTGGCCGCGACCGCCGCGCTGCGGGCACGCTCGGCGGCATCGTGCTCGGCAAGGGCTTGGTCGCGGGTCTTTTCCAGTTCGGAGGTGCGCTCGATCACCTTGCGTTCGAGCGTCGCATAGGATTCGCGCAAGTGAGCGGCCATCCGGTTGAATTGATCGCCGAGCGCCTCCAGCTCGTCGCCGGTCTTGATCGCGAGCCGCAGGCTGAGGTCGCCGCTGCCGATCCGCCGCGCGCCCTGCGTCAGGATCTGGATCGGCACGGTCATGCGCCGGCTCAGAAAGAGAGAGACCAGCACCGCACATACCAGCAGGATGACCAGGAGAAAAGTCGAGCGCCCGATCGACGCATAGATCGGCGCATAGGCCTCGGTGAGCGGCAGCTCGACGAACACCAGCCAGCCCAACGAGGGGACCGTCGCATAGGTCGACAGCACGCGTTGACCGGACAGATCCTCCTTGACCAGGCCGCCGGAGGGGGCCCGATGCCATCGAGCGCGGCCCGGACGTCGGGATGGCCGGAGAGATCGCTGCGGCGCAGCGCCCGCCACAAATCGGGATGCGCGATCAGGATACCCATGCGATCGACCACATAGGCCTTGCCGGTGTTGCCGACCCTGATTCCGGCGACGAGGTCCCAGATGAAGCGAAGATTGACCTCGGCGACAATCACATCCGGCGCCAGGCCCGTTCCGCGCGTGGCGAGTGTCATGAACGGCTCGGTGTCGCCGAGGAAGTAGACCGGCCCGTAATATGCGCGGCTTTCGTTGGCGCCGCGGAAGGCCTGCGAGGCGGAGAGGTCGGTCTTGCTGCCGATCCTGTCCGCGACACGGCGCGACACGCGCACCTGCTCGCGGCCTTGGGCGTCGAGCTCGGCGATGTCCGCAATCGCAGGCGAGAGGCGCAGGAGGCGGATGGCGTTCAGGCGCTGGTCCTCGTTCGTGGACAGCTCCGGGGGCAGGCGCGAGAGCCATCTGATCTGGTTTTCGATCTGGCCAATGAACTGGCCGATCTGGAGGGCGGCGCTTGCTGCCTGCTCGCGCTGGGTCGCCGCCAGGAGTTGCTTCTGCTCGCGATAGGAGAACCAGACGTCGAAGCCGGTGTTGATGGCGAGCGCGGCAAAAGCGAGCGCGACGATCGAGTAGAGGTATTTGCGGAACAGCCGGCCGGGAGGTGGCCGCAAATCTCCCTGATCGATCGTCTCGTTCACTCGCGAATCTCGTCGGCGCGCGCGAGCAGTGTGAATGGTATCGTCAAATCCAGCGTGCGAGCGACCGTGCGGTTGATCAGGAGTTCGTATTTCCGCGGCGATTGCACCGGCAGATCTCCGGCCTTGGTACCGCGCAGGATGAGATCGACATAGTCGGCCGAGCGCACTTCGAGCGTCGGCCCGTAGCTCATCAGCCCGCCCGCATCCATGAAATAATAGAACGGGTAAATCGCAGGGACGCGATATTTGGCCGCCGCCGCCACCGCCGCCTGCCGGTGGACCACCAGGAAGCTGTCGACCAGCGCAATCATTGCCGCCTTGGGGGGAGCGGAAAAGGGCCTGACGGCTTCGTCGATCTCCGTTGGCGCGCTGACGGGGGCGGGGATCACGGACACGCCGGCCAGTGCTGCCTCTTGCTCGATGGAATCGAGGAAGAAACGGCCGCCGCGAGGAGTGGTCGCCGGGTTGTACAGGATACCGACGCGCGCAAGATCCGGCACGGCCTCCCGGATGAGCTGAAGCCATTTGCCGCCCATCTCGGCGGTGCTGTTGGTGAAGCCGGTCACGTTGCCGCCGGGATGAGCAAGGCTTTCGACGAAGCCGTTGCCGACGGGATCGTTGGCGGTCGCGAACACGATCGGGATGGTTTTTGTGGCTTCCAGGACGGCCGCGGTTTCGACCGTCGAGCCGGTCAGGATCACATCCGGCTTGAGCGCCAGCAATTCCTGAACCGCGGTCTTCAGCCGATCCGGCGCGCCGAAGGTCGATCGGAGCTCGAGGCGGAAATTGACGCCTTCGACCCAGCCTCGCTGCCTCAAGCCCACGATGAGGCCACCCAGGCGGGAGGTCGGGCTGTCGATCATGCTCCTTCTGGTCAGCTCGTCGTCGAGCGGCAACGCCGTCAGCGATCCCACGACCCGCACGCGATCAGATGTTGCGCCGAGCGCCAGCCACCCCGCGGCGGTCGTGCTGGCAAGGCGAATGAACCCGCGGCGATCGACCGCGAGAGCGGAAGGCCGTTCGGTCATGACATTCTTTGCATGGTGGCTAGCCCCAGGCGCATGCTTAGCGCGAACGGCCGGCATCCACAATTGACGAAAAAATGCGTTTGTGACTGCTCATTCGCAGCGTTTGGCAGTCCGATACCGTATTCCTACGTCGGCAGTCGCTCGCAACACAGAAAATGGATCTCCGGCGTGGCCTGATTAACGCTGCAGCGTGAATTCCTCTGCCCCCCGCCGCTGCTCCCACTTCGCCTGTTCCAGCTCGGGCCGGTCGCATTCGACTTCCGGATAGCCGATACAGAGATAGGCGATGAATTTCCAGGTGTCGGGCACGTCGAGAATGGCGTGGATGCGATTCGGATGGAGGATCGATACCCAGCCAAGCCCGATGCCCTCGGCGCGCGCGGCCAGCCACATTGCGGTGATCGCCGCAACCACGGAATATTCCGTCGTCTCCGGCATCGTCGCGCGGCCGAGGCCGTGACCGGTGTCGCTGGCCTTGTCCGCGAACACGGCGAGGTGGCCGGGGGCCTGTTCGAGACCCGACAGTTTCAGCGTGGCATAGCGTGCTGCGCGCTCACCGGCATAGGAATTCAGCGCGTCCGCGTTGCACGCTTTGAAGTCGTCGATCACGGCGCGACGCCGTG
This sequence comes from Bradyrhizobium lupini, assembly GCF_040939785.1. Lineage (NCBI taxonomy): Bacteria > Pseudomonadati > Pseudomonadota > Alphaproteobacteria > Hyphomicrobiales > Nitrobacteraceae > Bradyrhizobium > Bradyrhizobium lupini. Next base: position 1,088,316 of record NZ_CP162553.1, on the reverse strand, counting down.
CGGCCTCATCGACGATGACGAAGCGCCAGGGCTGGCTGAGGCCGACCGAGGGTGAGAGACAGGCCGTCTCGATCAGGCGATCGATGGCGCCGTCCGGCAACGGATCGGCGCGAAAGCGGCGCACGTCGCGGCGCCACACGAACAGCTCGCGCAAGTGCTGGCGGAAGGTGTCGTCGAATTCGACCATTGCGTCACCCTCCGATCTGGAAAGCTGCGGCAACCAGCAGGATCAGAATCTCGCCGGTCTGCTCGAACGCGCCGAGGATGTCGCCGGTCTGCCCGCCGATCTGGCGGATGGCAAGTCGCGCCAGCATCAGGCCGGAGAGAGCGAGCAGGATCAGGCTCACCAGCGCCTTGCCCGGCCCAAGCGCGAGCACGAGCGCGAGGATTCCAACAGCGAATGCGATCGCAACGCTGCGGCCCGGCGGTGATCCCGCACTCGCCGACAGGCCGTCAGGTCGCGCAGGCGCGACCTGCGACATGAAGGCCGGCAAGCCCGCGCGGGCCGCAGTGTGCGCAGCGCACAGTGCGAGCGCGACGACCCACGGATTGGCGATCGTCGCGAGCGCGCTCCAGCGCAGGCCGAACGACAGGATCAGCGCGCAGACGCCATAGGTGCCGATCCGGCTGTCGCGCATGATCTCGAGCTTGCGCTCGCGGGTGCGGCCGCCGCCGAGCCCGTCGGCGGTATCGGCAAGGCCGTCCTCGTGCAGCGCGCCGGTGACGAGGGCGGTCGCGGCCAGCGCGAGCAGGGCGGCAAGGTTCGGCGACAGACCCAACAGGCTCGCGACCTTGTAGACCAAGGCGCCGGCAAGGCCGACCAGCAGTCCCGCGACTGGAAGAGCCCAGGTCGCGCGTGCGACGGCGCCGTCAGCTGCGGGCTTCGACAATGCGACGGGGAGGATTGTCACGAACGATGCCGCCATCCTGAGATCGGCGATGACGTCTCGCAAAAATTGGTCGCGCGGCATCATTTCAGTTTCATCGGCAGGCCGGCGACGACGAACTCGGCCTCGTCCGCAACGGCCGCGATGGCCTGGTTCATGAAGCCGGCGGCGTCGCGGAAGCTCCGCGCCAGCGCATTGTCGGGGACGATGCCGAGGCCGACTTCGTTGGTGACGAGAACGACGGGACTTTTCAGCCGGGGCAGGGCGCCGGCAAGCTCCTTGATCTCGCGTTCCCAGTCGCGCCCCCATGCATCAGGTTGGAGAGCCAAAGCGTCAGGCAATCGACGAGCCGCGCGCCGCCGCCGTCGGTGGCGAGCAGCGCGGGCAAGAGATCGAGCGGCACTTCGCGTTCAATCCAGTCGGTTCCGCGGCGGGCGCGATGCATGGCGATGCGCGCCTCCATTTCGGCATCGAGAGCCTCGGCTGTCGCGAGGTAGACCGGCCGCCCGGGAAAGGCGCGCGTGCGCATTTCCGCGCGCTTGCTCTTGCCCGACCGTGCTCCGCCGGTGATCAAAATGACGGCCATGAAGTCTCCTGTCGGCCTGCACTAATCACCAAACGCGGCCAAAAACAAAGCCGAAATCCGCCAATCAGGGGCTTGCGCTCCGGCCACCCTTTGCGCAACAGGGGCAGGACAGGAGACGGGTGTGGGTTTTGCGGGTGCGATGGCGGTTGCGATGGTGGTGGATGCCCTGTTGGGCTGGCCGTCGTGGTTGTTCGCGCGGATCGGCCATCCCGTCACCTGGCTGGGCTGGCTGATTTCTGCCATCGACACCGCCTGGAATCGACCGTCTGATCCGCCGGCATTTCGCCGCGCCGCTGGTCTCGCCGGAGCGCTCGCGGTGATCGCGCTCTCGGTCGCGCTCGGCTGGGCGCTGCAGTCCCTGCTTCCCTTGGGCTGGATCCAGATCGTGCTGGTCGGCGTCCTCGCCTGGCCGCTGGTCGCCCTACGCTCCTTGCACGACCACGTTGCTGCCGTCGCAAACCCGATGCGAGCGGGTGACATCGCCGCCGCCCGAGACGCGGTCTCGCGCATCGTCGGCCGCGATCCCGCAGCGCTCGACGAGGCCGGGATCGCGCGTGCGGCGATCGAGAGCCTCGCCGAGAATGCATCCGACGGCATCGTCGCACCCGTGTTCTGGGGCGCGCTGTTCGGTCTTCCCGGCATTTTGGGCTACAAGGCGATCAACACGCTGGACTCCATGATCGGCCATCGCTCCGAACGCCACGAAGCCTTCGGCTGGGCCGCGGCGCGCATCGACGATGTCGCCAATTTCATTCCGGCGCGGCTGACCGGATTTCTGTTCGTGCTGCTGGCGCCCCAGCGATCCGAGGCGCTGTCGTGCATGACGCGGGACGCACGCCGTCATCGTTCGCCCAACGGCGGCTGGCCGGAAGCAGCCATGGCGGGTGGGCTCGGTGTGCGGCTCAGCGGTCCGCGGATCTATCACGGCAGCATCACGAACGAGCCATGGCTGAATGAAGCTGCGCGCGATCCGCTTGCCGCCGACATCGATCGAGGCTTGACGGTTTACCGCCGCACCATGCTGCTGCTCGCCGGCATCCTTGCGATCCTGGCCTTCGCGTGAAAGAACAGCGCATGCGCGAGCACGGTGGAAATCTCGATCAGGCCCAGCAGCGCTTCGGCGGTCGCGCGGAGGACTGGATCGATCTGTCGACCGGTATCAACCGCCTGCCTTATCCCGTGGGCGAGGTGAGTTCGCGCGCGTGGAGCGCGTTGCCGTCGCGCGCCGAGATCGAGGCGCTGCATCACGCGGCGCGGCACGCTTACCGCACGAGCGCGGCGGTTGTCGCGCTCGGCGGCGCACAGGCGGCGATTCAACTGCTGCCGCAACTTGCGCCACCCGGCCGCGCGCGCATCCTCGCCCCGACCTACAACGAATATGCCGGGGTCCTCTCGGCCGCGGGCTGGGAGGTCCAGGAGGTCGGGGACTTCGACGCATTGGCGGGCGCGGACCTCGCCATAGTCGTCAATCCCAACAATCCCGACGGCCGATGCCACCCACCAAGGGATTTGCTGACGCTGCTGCCGCGCGTCGGTCGTCTCGTCGTCGACGAGAGTTTCGCCGATGTAGCCCCGCAGCTATCGCTTGCATCCGGGGACCGGCCGGGGCTGCTGATCCTGCGCTCCTTCGGAAAGTTCTATGGCCTTGCCGGCCTGCGGCTCGGTTTCGCGCTCGGCAATTCGTCCGACATCGCCAGGCTCGCCTCGATGTCGGGGCCTTGGCCGGTCTCGGGAGCGGCGATCTCCATCGGCTGCCGCGCGCTGCGTGACGATGCCTGGGCGGAGGCCACGTCCGCGCGGCTGGCGCGAGACTGCGGTCGTTTCGACGGCATGGTGCAGTCGCAAGGCTGGACGCTCGTCGGCGGGACCCAGCTGTTTCGTCTCTACGAGACGCCCGACGCGCCTGCCGCGCAGGAGAAGCTGGCGCGTCGCCATATCTGGTCGCGCGTGTTCGCGCGAGAGCCGACATGGCTGCGCCTCGGGCTTCCGGGCGGCGAATCCGAATGGACGCGCCTGGCCGAGGCTCTAGCGCGCTAGCGCGAGCAGGCCGTCGATGTCGAGATGTTGCTCGATGTGATCGGCGAGCGCATCGAGCGCGCTATCGACCCTGGCGTGATAGGGCTCGTCGCCGGCGGGAATGTCGAGCTTCGCCAAAAAGGCCTTGCGGAAATCATCCGACGTGAACAGGCCGTGCAGATAGCTGCCTTGCACGCGCCCGTCGCGCGAGATCGCGCCTTCCGGTTCGCCATTCAGCCTTGCGAATGGCCGCGCGCGATCCGGCCCATCAGTGCGGCCGATGTGGATTTCGTAGGCTTCGATCGGTTGATCCGTCGCGGCATGCACGGCCGCGACACGCGTCAGCGTCTTCTGCGGGCTCATCACCGTCTCGACATCCAGAAGCCCGAGACCCGGTGTGTCGCCGGCGGGGCCCTCGATCCCATCGGGATCACTGACGCTGCGTCCGAGCATCTGATAGCCGCCGCAGAGGCCGAGCACATGGCCGCCTCTGCGGCAATGCGCCAGCAGATCGATGTCCCAGCCCTGCGCGCGGAGAAAGGCGAGGTCGCCGCGGGTGGATTTCGAACCGGGAATGATGACGAGGCGCACATCGCCGGGAATGGCTTCGCCCGGCCGCACCATCACCAGATCGACGCCAGGCTCGAGCTTGAGCGGATCGAGATCGTCGAAATTGGCGATCCGCGACAGCGCGAGACAGGCGATCTTGCATTGGCCCGGCTTGCGCGCATCGCTCAGGCCCAGCGCATCCTCTGCCGGCAGCTCGCCGGCGCGCGCGAACCAGGGCAGCACGCCAAAGCCGCGCCATGCGGTCTTCTCTTCGATCAGCTTGTAGCCGTCATCGAACAGCGTGGGATCGCCGCGGAACTTGTTGATGACAAAGCCCTGGATCATCGCGGCATCATCCGGGTCGATCACTGTCTTGATGCCGACGAGTTGCGCGATGACACCGCCGCGGTCGATGTCGCCGACCAGCACGACCGGCACATCGGCCTTGCGCGCAAAACCCATATTGGCGATGTCGGCCTTGCGCAGGTTCACCTCGGCCGGGCTGCCGGCGCCTTCCACCAGCACGAGATCGGCGCGCGCCTTCAGCCGCTCGAAGCTCTCCAGTACCGCGTCCATCAATGCCGGCTTCATCGCCGCATATTCACGCGCACGCGCGGTCGCGATGCGTTTTCCATGCACGATCACCTGCGCGCCGACATCCGTCTCGGGCTTCAGCAGCACCGGGTTCATGTCGGTGTGCGGCTCGACGCCGGCGGCGAGCGCCTGGAGCGCCTGGGCGCGGCCGATCTCGCCGCCGTCGACAGTCACGGCCGCGTTGTTCGACATGTTCTGCGGCTTGAACGGGAGCACGCATAGGCCGCGTCGCACAAAGGCGCGCGCGAGGCCGGCGACGATGAGCGATTTGCCCACGTCCGAGCCGGCCCCCTGGATCATCAATGCGCGCGCCATCGCGAGTTTCTTAGAACTCGACGCCGGCTTGCGCCTTGATGCCGGAGCGGAAGGGATGCTTGACCAGCGTCATCTCGGTGACGAGATCGGCGATGTCGATCAGCTCGTCCTTGGCGTTGCGGCCGGTGAGCACGACATGCGTCATCGGCGGCTTCGAGGTCACCAGGAAATCGACGACCTCGGCGATATTGAGATAGTCGTAGCGCAGCGCGATGTTGATCTCGTCGAGCACGACCATGCGGAGATTCGAATCGAGGATCAGCTCCTTGGCCTTCTCCCAGCCGGCGCGGGCGGCGGCAATGTCGCGGGCGCGGTCCTGCGTCTCCCAGGTAAAACCTTCGCCCATGGCGTGGAACTGGCAGAGGTCACCGAAATGGCCGGTGAGCATGCGGCGCTCGCCGGTATCCCAGGCGCCCTTGATGAACTGCACGACCGCGCAGGGGAAGCCATGGGCGACGCAGCGGACGATCATGCCGAAGGCCGAGGAGGACTTGCCCTTGCCGGCGCCGGTGTGGACGATGATGAGGCCCTTTTCGCCGCTCTTGGTCGCCATGATCTTGTCGCGGGCGACCTTCTTCTTCGCCATTTTCGAGGCATGGCGGGCGTCGGTTTCGTCGGCCGTCTGGCTATCCGGTTCGGAGGTCATCGGACGGGGTCCTTCGGCTTGACAAGAGGCGGTCGGGGGCAAATGGTGGCCCGGCGTTGGTTCCTGTCCTACGACAGGCGAAGAGGGAATGCGATAGGGTCCGAATCGGCAAGATTTGGTTCCAAAATGCAGCCGCCCCCGCGACCGTGACCGGAGAGATGCCCGAAGCCACTGATCCCCTGGGGATCGGGAAGGCGGGGATCGAAGGGGAAACCCTGCTCCGCAAGCCGGGAGACCTGCCAGCGCGGACGATTTTGGACCGGCGGACGGGGTGTTCCGCGACGGGGAAACGGGCCTTCGCAAGAACGGTTCGTGGGCCTCTTCGCTTCCCGCTGTTTATTCTGGAAGAAGCGATGACCGTCACACTTCATGTCTGCATCACCTGCCGCGCCGGCCAGACGCTTGGCGAGGGCGAGACGACGCCCGGCAAGCGCCTGCATGGTGCGATCCTCGAGGCCGGCGTGCCTGACGGCGTCAGCGTGGTTCCCGTCGAATGCCTGTCGGCATGCAACCAGGGTTGCTCGGTCGCGCTCAGCGCGCCCGGCCGCTGGTCCTATGTCTATGGTCGCCTCTCGGATGCGAATGCGAACGACGTGGTCGCGGGCGCCGCGGCCTATGCGGCCGCGCCCGACGGCCTTGTGCCCTGGCGCAGCCGCCCGGAGATCTTCCGCAAGCAATCGCTTGCCCGCATTCCCCCCATTTCCCCCTTGGCCGTCGTGCCGGAGGCCGCCGAATGAATTCGCTCGCAAAAGTCCCGGTCACGGTCGTCACGGGCTTTCTCGGCTCCGGCAAGACCACGCTGATCCAGCATCTGCTTGCCAATGCCAACGGCAAGAAGCTCGCGGTGCTCGTCAACGAGTTCGGCAGCGAGGGCGTCGATGGCGAGATTCTGAAATCCTGCGCCGATGCGAATTGCCCGGAAGAGAACATCATCGAGCTCGCCAACGGCTGCATCTGCTGCACCGTCGCCGACGATTTCATTCCGACCATGGAGAAGCTGCTGTCGAGGCCGGTGCGGCCCGATCATATTCTGATCGAGACTTCGGGCCTGGCACTGCCCAAGCCGCTGCTCAAGGCGTTCGACTGGCCGGAGATCCGTTCGCGCATCACCGTCGATGGTGTGATCGCGCTTGCCGACGCCGAAGCTGTCGCCGCCGGCCGTTTCGCGCCCGACCCAATTGCCGTCGAAGCGCAGCGCGCGGCGGACGGCAATCTCGACCATGAGACGCCACTGTCGGAAGTGTTCGAGGACCAGATCGCCTGCGCCGACATCGTGCTGCTGACCAAGGCCGATCTTGCGGGCGCGGCAGGCCTCGAAGCGGCCAAGGCGGCGATCACCGCCGAGATGTCGCGCCGCGTGCCGATGCTGGCGATCACCGACGGCGCGATCGACGCGCGCCTCATCCTCGGCCTCGGTGCTGCCGCCGAGAACGATCTCGCCGCGCGTCCCTCGCATCACGACGGCGAAGAGGATCACGAGCACGACGATTTTGCGTCCGTCGTGATCGATCTTCCTGAGGTCACCGATATCGAAGCGCTGGTTGCATCCGTTCAGCGTCTGGCGCGCGAGCAGAATGTGCTGCGCGTCAAGGGTTACATCGCGGTGCAAGGCAAGCCGATGCGCCTCTTGCTGCAAGCGGTGGGCGAGCGCGTGCGCCACCAGTTCGACCAGCCCTGGGGCGCGGGTGCGAGGCAGTCAAAGCTGGTCGTGATCGGCGAGCACGGCGATATCGACGAGGCCGCGATCAAGGCGGGACTCGGTCTTTCAGGATCCGGTATCTGATGCACGTCGTCTTCCGCGAGAGCCGCGGTCTCGAGGAGACCGCGATACCAAGGGACATTGGCCAGGACCCGGCCGATCTCGTGGTGCTCTCGTATTCGGATTCCGATCTTGCCGCGTTCGCGGCCGGCTGGCGCCGTGGCCGCGACAGCCTGCCGTCGCTGCGGCTCGTCAATCTCGCAGAACTTCGTCATCCGCTCTCGGTCGACACCTATGTCGAACGCACGCTTGCGCACGCGCGCGGCATTCTCGTGCGTTTGATCGGCGGGGAATCCTATTGGCCGTATGGGCTCGCGGCCCTGCAGCAGCTGGCGAAGGAGCGCGGCATCGTGCTGGCCGTGCTGCCGGCCGACGGCCGCGACGATACGCGGCTGGACGCGTATTCGACCCTGCCGGTCTCGACGTTGCGGCGGCTCAAGGTGCTCTGCGACACCGGCGGCCCCGTCCCATCGCAAGCCGCGATCGCGCAGCTTGCGCTGGCTTCGGGCCTCTATGCGGGACCTGTTATCGGCGACATGACCGTGCCCGAGATGGGCTTTTACGATCCCGCGCGCGGCGTCATTGCCGCGCCGGCGTCGGGTGAGGGCAGGCCGCGCGCGCTCGTGGCCTTCTATCGCTCCTATCTCACCGCTGCCGACACCGGCCCGGTCGATGCCCTGATCGCCGCATTGCGCGAGAAGGGGTTCGACGCGTTTGGTGTCTTCGTTACCTCGCTGAAGGCTCCAGGCGTTGCAGATTGGTTGCGCGGATATCTCGCGCAAAATCCTCCGGCCGCGATCGTCAATGCGACCGCGTTCTCGGCGATGGGCGACGACGGCACGACGCCGTTCGACGCCGCATCCTGCCCCGTGTTCCAGGTCGCGCTCTCCACGGCCCGCCGCGAGGACTGGGCGAGCTCGCTCCGCGGCCTGTCGCCCGGCGACCTCGCGATGCATGTGGTGCTGCCCGAGGTCGACGGCCGCCTGTTCGCGGGCGTGGTGAGCTTCAAGTCTGCCGCGATGCGGGATCCCGATTTGCAATTTTCGCATCTGGCACACAGGCCTGACGAGGAGCGCGTGAAGGCCGTCGCCGCGCGCGTTGCGGCCTGGCGGCGCCTTGCGGAGACGCCGGCCGCTGACAAGCGGATGGCACTCGTGCTCTCCAACTATCCGGGCCGTCCGCATCAGATCGCGCACGCGGTGGGTCTCGATGCGCTGGCGTCGGTCGAGGCTTTGGTGTCCGACTTCGCGGAGGCCGGATTTGATCTCGATCCGGTCCATGCCCTCGGCGAGACGCTGCTCAAGCAGACCTTGAGCTGGAGCGTCGCCGATTACCGTGCTGCACTGTCGCGCCTTCCGCAAGTGTTGCAGGATGATCTCGCGCAAGCCTGGGGCGCGCTGGAGACCGATCCGGGTTGTCGCGACGGCGCGTTCCATTTCGCTGCGATTCAATGCGACCGGTCGATCATCGCGGTTCAGCCGGAGCGTGGCGATGCGACCGCGCGCGATGCCGACTATCACGATCTCGCCCGCACGCCGCGCCATGCCTATGTCGCGTTCTATCTCTGGCTCCGCGAGCAGGGCTGTGATGCCGTCGTGCACATGGGCGCGCACGGCACGCTGGAATGGCTGCCCGGAAAATCCGTGGCGCTGTCGCAGGCGTGCTGGCCGGAAGCCCTGATCGGCGATTTGCCCGTCATCTATCCCTTCATCGTCAACGACCCCGGCGAGGCTGCGCAGGCCAAGCGGCGCCTGGGGGCCGTCACCATCGGCCATCTGCCGCCGCAGCTCGCAATATCAGCGGTGCCGGACGGATTGCGCAGGCTTGAACAGCTCCTCGACGAGTACTCGACGGCCGATGGTCTCGATCCCGCCCGCCGCCAGCGTCTGATCGCCGCGATCCGCGATGAGGCACGCGCGGCTGGCCTCGAAGACGATCTTGGCCTCGATGCAGCGGCCGCTCCGGCCGAAGCGATCCCGCGGATCGACCGCTTCGTCTGCGATCTCAAGGAAAGCCAGTTCGGCGACGGCCTGCACGTGTTCGGCCGCGGCGCCTGCGGTGAAGCAGAGCGCGACGCTTTGCGGGCCGCGCTTGCAGGCCGGCGCGTCGCGCCGGGGCCGTCAGGTTCGCCCTATCGCGGCCGCCAGGACGTGCTGCCCACGGGACGCAACCTTTTCGCCGTCGATCCGCGCGCGGTGCCGACGCCGTCGGCGCATGCGCAAGGCATCAAGCTCGCCGAAGAATTGCTACGTCGTCATTTGCAGGATCATGGCGACTGGCCAAAGGGCCTTGTCGTCGATCTCTGGGGCTCGGCGACAATGCGCACCGCCGGCGAAGAGTTCGCCATGGCGCTGCATCTGGCCGGCCTCGCACCGCGCTGGGATCATGCTTCCGGCCGTGTCACCGGCTACGACATCATCGCGCCTGCGGAGCTTGGCCGGCCCCGCATCGACGTCACGCTGCGTGTCTCGGGCCTGTTCCGCGACGTCTTCTCAGGCCTTGCGCAATTGTTCGAGGCGGCAGCCGCGGCGCTGTCGGTCCGCGAGGACGAGGGCGACGAAAATCCATATCGCCATCGCACATCGCGCGTGTTCGCGCCGCGTCCCGGACAATACGGCGTGGGTCTCTCGGCAATCCCGGACGCCTTCACGCCCGAGACGCGCGAAGCCGCCGGCGAAGCGTGGCTCTCGGCATCGTCATGGGCGTTCTCGGCCGATGGCGAAATCAAGCTCGATCGTGCCGGTATCGAGAAGCGGATCGTATCGGCCGATGCTTTTGTTCACATGCAGGATTTGCCGGAAACCGATCTTCTGCTCGCGGCCGACTATGCCGCGCATGAGGCCGGCATTGCGGCTGCCGCGGCCCATCTCGGCGCGGCGGGACCATCGCTCTATCATCTCGATGCGACGCGCCCCGAGCAGCCGCATGCGCGTACGCTGACCGAGGAAATCTCCCGTGTCGTCCGCGCGCGCGCGGCCAACCCGGCCTGGATCGCGGGCATGATGCGCCACGGTTTTCGCGGGGCGGCCGAGATCACCGCGACGCTCGAGCACATGGCCGCCTTCGCGCATCTGGCCGGCGCCGTGCCGCCGCATCTGTTCGACCTCTACTACGATGCGACGCTCGGCCATGACTACGTCCACGCCTTCATGGCCCGCGAAAATCCGGCGGCACTCGCCGCGATGGAAACGTGTTTCACGCGCCTGCATGAAGCCTCGCTCTGGCGAACGCGCCGCAACTCGATTGCGGCTGCGCTGCGGGAGGCCTCATGAGTGCTTCCGTGGTCAAGGGCTGGTGTCCCGGCGCGCTGCGCCCGATGCAATCGGGCGACGGGCTGGTGGCCCGCGTGCGTCCGTTCGGCGGACGGCTCGACGCGGCGCAGATCTCCGGACTGGCTCATCTCGCCGAACGCCATGGCAATGGCCTGATCGACGTGACCAGCCGGGCCAATCTCCAGATCAGGGGCGTCAACGAGACCAGCCACAGGCTGCTGCTCGATGGCCTTTCCCAACTGGCGCTGCTCGACCCGGATGCGGAGACCGAATCCCGTCGCAACATCCTTGTGACGCCGTTCTGGCGTAGCGGGGACGAGACCCAATCGCTCGCCGCCGAGCTCGAGGAGGCGCTCGCCGACAGCCAGCTCGAACTTCCAACCAAGTTCGGCTTCGCCATCGACGACGGCACCTCACGCGTGCTTGCGGGCGATTCCGCCGACGTGCGGATCGAGCGCGATGGTTCCGGCGGACTGCTGGTACGGGCTGATGGCGACAAACTCGGCCGCTCGGTCCCACGTGGCGAGGCCGTGACCACCGCGCTCGCATTCGCCGGCTGGTTCGTGACCTCCGGCGGCGCGAGAGGCGGGCGAGGGCGGATGGCGGCGCATCTTGCAGCCGGTGCAATCTTGCCGGCGGCATTGCGCGGCGAGGCCGAGCCGGCGCCGATCATGGCCGCGGCGCGTCCCGGCCTCTATGCGCAAGGTGCGATGGTCGGGGTCGCCTTCGGACAGATGGCGCATGCAACGCTCAACCAGTTCGCCGGTTGCGGACATGCGCTGCGCATGACGCCGTGGCGGATGGTTTTGAGCGAAGCCAAGCGCGTGATGCCGAACGCGACCGGCCTGATCACCGAGGCCTACGACCCTGCGCTGCGCGTCATCGCCTGTAGCGGTGCGCCACGCTGTCGCGAGGCGCATGCCGATACCCGTGGCCTTGCCGCGGCCCTGGCGCCGAACATCGGCGCGGCCGCACGGCTACACGTCTCCGGCTGTGCCAAGGGCTGCGCCCATTCTGGTCCCGCCGCCATCACTCTGGTCGCGACCGGCGCAGGCTTCGATCTCGTGCGCGCCGGGTCGACGCGCGATGAGCCCATCCTGCGCGGGCTGAATCGCGACGACATCGTCAAAGATCCCTCCATCCTGATGGGAGGGCACTGATGCCGCACACGTACGAGACCGACGGCGCTGCGATCTACCGGCAGTCCTTTGCCACCATCCGGGCCGAAGCCGATCTTGCGCGCTTCACGCCGGACGAGGAGCAGGTGGTGGTGCGGATGATCCATGCCGCCGGCATGGTGGGCCTCGAAGCGCATATCCGCTTCACATCAGGCATGGCGGTCGCCGCACGCGCGGCCTTGCAGAAGGGCGCACCGATCCTGTGCGACGCGCGCATGGTCTCTGAAGGAATTACGCGGGCGCGGCTTCCCGCCGCCAACGCCGTCATCTGCACGCTGGGCGACGAGACCGTTCCCGCGCTCGCGCAGTCCATGCGCAACACCCGTTCGGCCGCGGCCCTGGAGCTGTGGCGGCCGCATCTCGACGGCGCGATCGTGGCGATCGGCAATGCGCCGACCGCGCTGTTCCATCTCCTCAACATGCTGGAGGACCGGGACTGCCCACGGCCCGCGGCAATCATCGGCTGTCCGGTCGGCTTCGTCGGCGCGGCCGAATCCAAGGCTGCGCTGATGGCCGTTTCCCCGGTGCCGGCGCTGACGGTCGAGGGCCGCCTTGGCGGTTCCGCGATCACGGTCGCCGCCGTGAACGCGCTGGCGAGCCGGAGCGAATAGCGATGGGACGCATCATCTGCTGCGGTCTCGGCCCCGGTGACCCTGATATGATGAGCGTGCGCGCCGATCGCACGGTGCGCGGCGCGAGGCATGTCGCCTATTTCCGCAAAAAGGGCCGGCCCGGCCAGGCGCGCCGCATCGTCGAGGGCATGCTGGCTGCCGACGTCACCGAATATCCGATGGAATATCCTGTTACGACCGAGATCGCCTTCGACACGCCTGAATATGTCCAGTTGCTTGCCGGCTTCTACGACGAATGGGCGGAGCGACTGGCGCGGCTGGCGCGCGCGGTCGACGTCGTCGTGCTCTGCGAGGGCGATCCTTACTTCTACGGCTCCTTCATGCATCTGCACATGCGCCTGCAGGGCCGCGTCGAGATCGAGGTGATCGCCGGCATTCCCGGCATGGTCGGCTGCTGGAATGGCGTGGGACAGCCGATTGCGCTCGGCGACGACGTGACGACGGTGCTCATGGGCACGCTCGCCGAGGACGAGCTCGAACGCCGCATGCGCGATTCCGATGCGCTCGTGATCATGAAGACTGGGCGCAATCTCGCGAAAGTGCGCCGCGCGCTCGCTGCCGCCGGACGGCTGGACGATGCGTGGCTGGTCGAGCGCGGCACCATGCCGGGCGAGCGCGTGGTGCGGCTTGCGGAGATCGACGCCGCCGACTGCCCCTATTTTGCGATCGTGCTCGTGCACGGCAAGGGCCGGCATCCGGACGCCGCCGAATGACGGGCACGCTGACCATCGCTGGCCTCGGCCCGGGCAGCGCTGCGCTGGTGACGCCCGAGGTCTCCGCCGCGCTTGCCGCCGCGACCGACATTCTGGGCTACGCGCCCTATGTCGCGCGCGTGCCAGCGCGGGCAGGGCTCACTTTGCATCCTTCCGACAATCGCGAAGAGCTGCAGCGCGCGAGCGAGGCGCTGCGGCTCGCGGCCGAAGGCGGCCAAGTCGTCATCGTGTCCTCCGGCGACCCCGGCGTCTTCGCGATGGCGTCCGCCGTGTTCGAGGCGCTCGAACAGGCGCCGCAATGGCAGGAGCTGCCGATCCGCGTGCTGCCCGGCGTCACTGCGATGCTGGCGGCTGCCGCGCGCGCCGGCGCACCGCTCGGCCATGATTTCTGCGCGATCAATCTCTCCGATAATCTCAAGCCGTGGGCGGTGATCGAGAAGCGCCTGCGGCTCGCCGCGGAAGCCGATTTTGCCATCGCGATGTACAATCCGCGCTCGGCGAGCCGGCCGGAAGGATTTGGCCGTGCGCTCGCGGTGCTGAACGAGGCCGGCTGTGGCGACCGTCTTGTGATTTTCGCGCGCGCGATCAGCGCCGCCGACGAAAAGATCGAGACCGTCAGGCTGAACGAAGCCCGGCCCGAGATGGCCGACATGCGCACGCTGGTGATCGTCGGCAACTCGCAGACACGCCGCGTCGGCCGCTGGGTCTATGCGCCGAGGCAGGCCCGATGACCGAGCCACTGCATGATCTCGGCCACGCTCTCGACCCGCAAGCGTTCCGGCAGTTGCGGCCGCGAGATCATGATCACGGGCAGGCCGAGCCTGCGGGCGGCGTCGATCTTGGCGCGCGCGCCGTCGCCGCCGGAATTGCGGGCGACGATCCGGGTGATGCCTCGCGCGCGCAGCATCTCCAGTTCGCCCTCAAGCGTAAACGGCCCACGCGACACGATGACGTCCGCGGCGAAGGGCACCGGCGCATCGGGCGGATCGACGAATCTCAGCGTGTAGGCGTGCTGCGGCTTGGTCGCGAACGGCGCGATGTGCTGGCGGCCGATGGCGAGGAACACATTTGCCGGCACTTCAGGCAGTGCGGTGACCGCGGCGTCGACATCAGGTATTTCGATCCAGTTGTCGCCGGGCGCTTTGGTCCACGGCGCTCGCTCGAGAGCGATCAGCGGCGTGCCGGTTTCCGCACATGCCGCGACCGCATTGCGGCTCATCTCGGCGGCAAAGGGATGCGTCGCGTCGATTACATGCGTGATGTGTTTCCGACCAATGTAATCGACAAGTCCGCTTGCGCCGCCAAAACCGCCGATCCGCGTCGGCAACGGCTGACCGGCGGGCGCGCGGGTGCGGCCGCCATAGGAATACACGGCATCGACGCCGGCGCGCGCGATCTCCGCCGCGAGCAGGCTCGCGTCGGCCGTTCCGCCCAGAATGAGGGCGCGCGTCATGGCTGATCCCTGGCTGACCATCATCGGTATCGGCGAAGATGGCCTTGCCGGGCTGTCCGAGGCAAGCCGAAAGGCGCTCGATGATGCCGAAACTGTCTTTGGCGGTGAACGGCATCTTGCACTCGCCGGCATAACCGGGCGCGGCCGTCCATGGCCGGTGCCGTTCGATGCAGAAATCGTGTTGAGCTGCCGTGGTCGCCCGACGGCGGTGCTCGCCTCCGGCGATCCGTTCTGGCACGGGGCCGGCGCGAGCCTCGCCGAGAAGCTCCATGGCGACGAATGGATCGCGTATGCGGCTCCCTCGACATTCTCGCTCGTTGCTGCGCGGCTTGGCTGGCGTCTGGAATCCGTTGCCTGTCTCGGTCTCCACGCCGCGCCATTCGAGCGTCTCGTGCCACACCTGGCGCGAGGGGCACGCATCATTTGTCTCGTGCGCGACGCAAAGGCGGCAGGCGATCTCGCGAAATGGCTGACGGCGCGCGGATGGGGTGCCTCGGCATTCTGGACACTCGCTGCGCTTGGCGGGCCGCGCGAAAGGATCAACGCGCATCGCGCCGACAGCTTCGCAGGCGATCTTGCCGGAAATCTGGTCGCGGTAGCCGTTGAGGCGGCGGGCGCGCAGGGCATCCCCCACAGCTCGGGACTATCGGACGAACTCTTCGTCCATGACGGCCAGATCACTAAGCGTCCGGTCCGTGCGCTCGCGCTTTCGGCGCTGGCGCCGCGTCCCGGTGAACGGCTATGGGACATCGGTGCGGGCTCGGGCTCGATCTCGGTCGAGTGGACGCTGTGCGGGGGCACCGCGATCGCCGTCGAGGCGCGCGAGGATCGCGCAGCGAACATTCGCAGCAATGCGACGGCGTTCGGGTTGGCACATCGGATCACAGTCATCGCGGGAAAAGCGCCTGAAACCCTTGCTACGCTGGACGGGCCTGACGCCGTGTTCATCGGCGGCGGTCTCGACATCGCGATGTTCGACGCCATCTGGCCGCGGCTCTCGCCCGGTACGCGGCTGGTCGCGCATTCAGTAACGTTGGAGACGGAAGCGTTGCTCGGTGAGCTGCACCAGCGCCACGGCGGCGAATTGATGCGGGTCGAGATTGCGCATGCCGCTTCGCTCGGCCGCTACCGGTCCTGGGAGGCCGTGCGGCCCGTGGTGCAATGGAGCGCGGTCCGATGAAGGTCGCCGGGCTCGGATTCAAGCGGGACGTCACGCTGGCCTCGCTGCGTGAGGCGCTTCTGGCGGCCGGTGGTCCCGAAGGCCTCGCAGCAGTGGCGACGGTCAGCGATAAGGCCGACGAGGAGGTGTTGAAGCAGCTCGCGCGCGAATGCGGCTTGCCGATCAAGGCGGTTGCCGCCGAAGTGCTTGTTGGCATCGACACGCCGACGCAGTCAAAGCTCGTCGTGGAAAAGTTCGGGACGGGATCGGTTGCCGAGGCGGCGGCGCTCGCAGCGGCCGGACCTCGCGCGCGATTGATTGCGACGCGGGTGGTCTCGCAGGATCGCACCGCGACCGCGGCGATCGCGGAAGGAGACGGCGCATGACGGTGCATTTCATCGGGGCAGGGCCAGGCGCTCCTGACTTGCTGACGTTGCGCGGCCGCGATCTCATCGCCGCCTGTCCGGTCTGCCTCTATGCTGGCTCACTTGTGCCCGAGGGCGTCTTGGCGCATTGCCCGCCCGGGGCGCGGATCGTCAACACCGCGCCGCTGTCGCTCGATGAGATCGTCGCGGAGATCGCCGCCGCCCATGCCGATGGCAAGGACGTTGCGCGGCTGCATTCCGGTGATCTCTCGATCTGGTCGGCGATGGGCGAACAGCTCCGCCGCCTGCGCACGCTCGACATTCCCTACACGGTCACGCCCGGCGTTCCCTCTTTCTCGGCCGCCGCGGCTGCGCTGGAGGCCGAGCTGACGCTGCCCGGCCTTGCCCAGACCGTGGTGCTGACGCGCACGCCGGGCCGCGCCAGCGCGATGCCCGAAGGCGAGAAGCTTGCCGCCTTCGCCGCCACCGGCGCGGTGCTCGCCATCCATCTGTCGATTCATCTGCTCGACAAGGTCTTCGCTGAGCTGACGCCGCATTATGGCGCGGATTGCCCGGTCGCGATCGTCTGGCGTGCGAGCTGGCCCGAGCAGCGCATCATCCGCGCCACGCTCGCAACACTCGACGCTGCGGTCGGGGGCGAGATGGAGCGCACCGCGTTGATCCTGGTCGGCAAGACGCTGGGCTCGGCGGATTTTTCCGAGAGCCGTCTCTATGCTGCCGACTATGACCGCCGCTATCGGCCGGTCGGCGCCGAGCCGCGCTTTCCGGAGGTGTCGTGATGGCGGCAGGGCTCGTTATCTCCGCGCCGGCCTCCGGCGTCGGCAAGACCACACTGACGCTGGCGCTTGCTCGCGCCTGGCGCAACAGCGGATTGCGGGTGCAGTGCTTCAAGAGCGGCCCCGATTACATCGATCCCGCGT
The DNA here is from genome assembly GCF_040939785.1 of Bradyrhizobium lupini. Taxonomy (NCBI): domain Bacteria; kingdom Pseudomonadati; phylum Pseudomonadota; class Alphaproteobacteria; order Hyphomicrobiales; family Nitrobacteraceae; genus Bradyrhizobium; species Bradyrhizobium lupini. The sequence continues at coordinate 1,071,251 of NZ_CP162553.1, read as the reverse complement.
TTCATGCCGCCGCGACGGGACGCGCCTCGGTCAATGTCGACAGTTGGGCGATGGATCGCGGGACAATCTCGCATCTCGTCAGTCGCGGCATTGACGCCGATGTCGTGCTGGCCGAAGGCTCGATGGGTCTGTTCGACGGCGTCGCCGCGCGTGGCGTCTGCGGCACCGGGGCGACCGCCGACATCGCGGAGATGCTGGACTGGCCGGTGCTGCTGGTGATCGATCCCTCAGGACAGGCACAAACGGCGGCCGCGATCGCGGCGGGCCTTCGCGACTACCGCCCCGGTGTGCGCCTTGCAGGCGTCGTGCTCAATCGCGTTGCGAGCCCGCGCCACGAAGCCCTCGTGCGGCGCGCGCTGCTGGATGCCGGCATCGCCGTATTCGGCGCGCTGCCGCGCCATGCCGAGATCAGCCTGCCGAAGCGGCATCTCGGACTGGTGCAGGCCGAGGAGCAGGCGGAAATCGGCAAGCTGATCGACGAGGCCGCGCGCTTCGTTGCCGAGCATGTCGATCTCGACGCGGTGCTGCGTTCGGCGGCCACCTGGTCGCCGCAACCTGCCGCAAGCGGCGTCAACGTGACGCCGCCCGGCCAGCGCATTGCGCTTGCCCGTGATGCCGCGTTCTCCTTCGTCTATCCGCACATGCTGGAAGCGTGGCGCGCGGCGGGTGCGGAGATCTCGACATTCTCGCCGCTCGCCGATGAAGCCCCTGATCCGGTCGCCGATGTGTGCTGGCTGCCTGGCGGCTATCCCGAGCTGCAGGCCGGCAGGATCGCTGCCAATGCGCGCTTCCGCAGCGGATTGCGCGCCTTCGCCGAGACGCGCCCGGTGCACGGCGAATGCGGGGGCTATATGGTGCTGGGCACCGCTTTGACCGACGCCGATGGCATCAGCCACGAGATGACGGGCCTGCTCGGCCTGGAGACGAGCTTTGCCAAGCGCCGCATGCATCTGGGCTATCGTCTGGCCGAGCTCGCCGCGCCGATGCCGGGTCATCAGGCGGGTGCACGCCTGCGTGGCCATGAATTCCACTATTCGACCATAGTCGCGCAGCCCGACACGGCGCTGGCGGTCGTGCACGACGCGACAGGTGCGGTCATTGCCGAGACCGGCTCGCGGCGGGGACAAGCCACCGGCACGTTCTTCCATCTGATCGCGGAGGACCGGTGAGCGGTTTTGTCTCCTTTGTCTCCGCCGGGCCCGGCGATCCCGAGCTGCTCACGCTCAAGGGTGCAGCGCGGCTGCGCGAGGCCGACGTTGTGCTCTATGACGATCTTGCTTCAGGCGCGATCCTCGATCTGGCCCGGCCCGGCGCCAATCTCGTCGCGGTGGGAAAGCGGGCAGGGCGGGCCTCGACCAAGCAGCACCATGTCAACCGCCTGCTGGTCGACTATGCCGTGACAGGCGCGCGCGTGGTGCGATTGAAGTCGGGCGATGCCGGCATCTTTGGCCGGCTTGAGGAGGAGCTCGAGACGCTGCGCGAAGCGGGCATCGGCTACGAGATCATTCCCGGCGTCACCTCGGCCTGTGTCGCCGCCGCGCAAGCCGGCATTCCGCTGACCCGGCGTCACACCTCGCGCCGCGTGCAGTTCGTGACCGGGGCGGACGTCACCGGCGAGCTGCCGCCAGATCTCAATTGGGCGGCGCTGGCCGATCCGGAGGCGACAACCGTGGTCTATATGGGCCGGCGGACGTTTCCGGCGTTGGTCGTCAAATTGATCGAGCACGGGCTCGCCCCAACCACGCCGGCGTTGTTTGCCGAATCGCTCGGCCGTCCCGATGAGCGGCTGGTCCGCACCACCATTTCGGAACTTGCTGAGCAGCTTGCGCGGGGCGGAGCGGCCTCCACGGCGGCCGTCATCCTGTTCGGCGCGCTGGCGGGGAATTATCCGTCATGACCGCCTCGTCCGCCCGTCGCCCCTTGACGCCCGGCCGGCGAAAGAGGCACACAGGAGACGCATGGTGCTCGACGCGGCGCAAAGCGCCGGAGCATAATCGGGAATGGGGATGGGCGGACCCAGTTGCGGCGCCCAAAACCCCAGCCGCCCCCGCGACTGTAAGCGGTGAGGGACTTCGATCAGCCACTGGGCCGCGAGGCCCGGGAAGGCCGGAGACTCCCAGTGAACCGCGAGCCAGGAGACCGGCCGTGCATGTTTTGAGGCCAAGGCCGTCGGGTGTGACGGCAAGAAGGATCTGAGCCATGCATATCGAACCCGGACTAGTCTCGGACGCCAAGCTCGTATTGAGTTACGCAACCGGCATCGCTGTCGGCGGTGTTGCCCTGAAGCTCGCGGCTGAGACCGTGCGCGAGCAGGGCATCACGTCGTTCGCGGCGCGGACGCTCGCCACCACGGGACTTGTGTTTATCTTCTTCGAGATCCTGCCGCACTTCCCGGTCGGCGTCTCCGAAGTGCACTTCATCCTCGGCTCGACCTTGTTCCTGCTGTTTGGCGCGGCGCCTGCGGCCTTCGGCCTCGCGTTTGGCCTGCTGTTCCAGGGCATCTTCTTCGAGCCGCCCGACCTGCCGCAATATGGCATGAACGTCACCACGCTATTGGTGCCGCTGTTCGGAATCCAGGCGATCGCCACGCGGATCATTTCGAGCAACACGGCCTATGTCGATCTGAAGTACCGCCAGGCGCTGGCGCTTTCGACGACCTATCAGGCGGGCGTCATCGCCTGGGTGGCGTTCTGGGCGATTTATGGCTCCGGCTTCGGCGCGACCAACCTCGCCAACATCGCGACCTTCGCGGCGTCCTATGCGCTGGTCATCGTGATCGAGCCGCTCGCCGATCTCGGCGTGCTCGCGCTGGCGAAGTCGTTGCGCGGCGTCACCGCGCCCGGCCTCGTCACGCCGCGTTTGCACAACGCGGCCTAGAGACAAGCGAACGGGCGGCCATGATGGCCGCCCTTCGCAGCCACGATGCTCACGCTCTCTCTGATAGGCATCGGTTGCGGCGATCCCGAGCAGCTGACGCGCGCCGCGATTACTGCCATCAACGCGGCCGATCTCGTCCTGATCCCGCGCAAGGGGACTACAAAATCCGATCTCGCCGATCTCAGGCGGACGATCTGCGCGGATGCGCTCACCAGCGACAGGACGCGTATTGCCGAGTTCGATCTGCCCGTGCGGGACGCCGCTGAAGCGGACTATCGCAAGGGCGTGGACGATTGGCATGATGCCGTGGCCGCCGTCTGGTCGCAGACGATCGGGGATCATCTCGAAGGCGAAGGCAAGGTCGCGCTGTTGATCTGGGGCGATCCCTCGCTTTACGATTCCTCGCTGCGTATCGCGCGGCGGCTCGATCCCTTGCCGACAATCGAAGTCGTGCCCGGCATCACCTCGATCCAGACGCTGTGCGCGGCGCATGCGATGCCGCTCAACGACATCGGCGAGCCGTTTCTGATCACGACCGGACGCCGCTTGCGCGATGGCGGTTGGCCGGCAGGTGTCGACACCGTGGTGGTGATGCTCGACGGCGGCACGGCATTCCAGTCGCTTGATCCGGCGGGCCTGCACATCTGGTGGGGGGCCTATCTCGGCATGCCCGATCAGATCGTGATGTCCGGCGCGCTGGCCGAGATCGGCCCGCGCATCGTCGCCGTGCGGCAAGAGGCGCGCGAACGGCACGGCTGGATCATGGACAGTTACATCCTCAAGCGCAGGCCGTAAGGCAAGCGAGGCAGCATGCTCCCCGAATGGGTCACCCAACAATGCCCCGATATCTCCGCAGTCCACCGCGAGGCGGCGGTGGCGCGGCAGGCGCAACTGACGAAACCGACCGGCGCGCTCGGCCGGCTCGAGCAGCTCGCGATCGAGCTTGCGGGCCTGCAAGCAACCGAGCAGCCGCGCGCGGCGCGGGTGCCGATCATCATCTTCGCCGGCGATCACGGCATCGTCGCGCAGGGCGTCTCGGCCTATCCGCAGGAAGTGACCATCGCGATGCTGGCGAACTTTGCCTCCGGCGGTGCCGCAATCTCGGTGCTCGCGCGTGAGCTGGGCTCCAGCCTGGAGGTCGTCGACGCCGGCACGCTGGCGCAGGGGGAGATGGCTGGAATCATGACCGACAAGCCGCGCAGCGGTACGCGCGATTTCAGCGTCGAAGCTGCGCTCACCCCCACGGAGCTGGCATTTGCGTTCGAAGCCGGCCGACGTGCGGTGACGCGCGCACAGGCCGGGCAGCCCGATCTTCTGATCTTCGGCGAGATGGGCATCGGCAACACCACGACATCGGCGGCGATCGCGGCCGGCTTGCTCGGCGTGAGCGCCGCGGAGATCGCGGGCAGCGGTACCGGCATCGACGCGGCCGGCCGTGTGCACAAGGCGCGGGTGATCGACGCTGCAATCGCACGCCATGACATTGCGGGCGCTGCGCCCGAAAAGATCCTGTGCGCCGTCGGCGGTCTCGAGATCGCCGCCATCTGCGGTGCCGTTATCGCGGCTGCACAGCACCGCATCCCCGTGTTGATCGACGGCTTCATCGTGTCGGTCGCGGCGCTGGCGGCGGTGCGGCTCAACCCTTCGTGCCAGCTGTCCCTGCTGGCCTCGCACCAGTCGGCGGAGCAGGGGCATCGGCTGGTGCTGCGCGCGCTGAACGTGCAGCCGCTGATCAGCCTGGATCTCAGGCTCGGCGAAGGATCGGGCGCGGCCATCGCGCTGCCGCTGGTGCGGTCGGCCTGCGCGCTCCACAACGGCATGGCGACCTTTGCGCAGGCCAATGTGCCTGATCGTCCGGCCTGATCAAATCGTCCGCTGATTGACGGAGACGACGCGCCAGCCGGTCGCGAGCCGGTCAATCCTGGTCAGCGACAGCGGATCGATCATGAAGCGCAGGGCCGCTTGTGGCGTCAGGTCGAGCGCGATGCACAGCGCCGCCCGGATCGTGCCGGAATGCACGACGAGCGTTGCGGCCCCGGTGCCGATCTTCGACAAACCCAGGCGGACCCGCGCGACCTGTTCCTCAAAGCTTTCGCCGCCGGGCGGCCGTCCGCGCGCCAGATCGCTCCAGAACCGTGCATAGGCCTCGCCACCGGTCGCGGCGAGTTCGTCATGCCGACGGCCGGTCCAGTCGCCAAAGTCTTGCTCGCTGAATTCGTCCAGCTGCAGCGGCTCGAGTCCCAGCGCGCGGGCCGTTTCGACGGTGCGCCGCGACGGGCTCGCATAGCTCGCGGCGTCCCGCGGCAAGCGCTGGCGCAGCGCCTCCAGCTGCGCGCGAGCACCGAGATCGGCCGGCGCGTCGGCTGCATGGATGATCCCCGAAACGCCATCGACGGGCGCGTGCCGTATCAGCCAGAGGAAGGTCTCGCCTTCCATGCTTTTCTCCAAGGAAACTGGTCGTTGTGGCAATAGCGCCGCAACTGGCACATTGACTCTGTCTGGATCGTAATCCTAGATGCTCGCGACGGTTTCCCCGAGAGGGGATGAAAAGGGAATGCGGTGCGGGGACGTTGTCCCCAATGCCGTGGCTGCCCCCGCAACTGTAAGCGGCGGATCTTGCGTCACGAGCCACTGGGTATCTCGGTCCCGGGAAGGCGATGCAAGGTACTGACCCGCAAGCCAGGAGACCTGCCGTCAGCCGTGGTCACACGCGAAGATGTCGGTCGGGGAGTACAGACATTCGGCTTCATCGGAAGGCTGCAAGCCGGACGATGGGACCCTGGTTCGCGGTGACGTGCCACTGACGTCACTCCGAGGTCCAAGACCGTGTATTCCCTTCGTATCGTACGACCACGCCGTTTCCTACTGGCATCCGCCGCTCTCACATCTTTCGTCGCCATCGACATGCCAGCGGCCTTGGCGCAGCAGGCCCGCGAGCCACTGCCGCCCGTCGAGGTGTCGGCGCCACAATCCCGCAGGCAGTCCAGCCCGGCCGGACGGGACGCGCAGAGCTCACGCCGCGCAGCAGCGCGCCGGCCGGGGACTGCATCCGCAGTGCCCAAGCCCGTCGTGCCGACCACGGCGGCACAGACGCCGCTCAACACCAATGCCGTCGCCGAAAGCGCTTCGCGCCTCGGCCTGACCGTGCGAGAAACACCCGCGACCGTGGAGGTGATCTCGGCCGCAACCATGCGCGAGCAGGGCTACCGCACAGTCTCCGACGTCGCGCAGGGAGCGGTGGGCGTCACAGCCGGCGACAATCCGGCCGAGCCTTCGGCTTTCTCCATGCGCGGCTTCACCAACAGCCAGATCAACACGCTCTACAACGGCATCAAGATCGGTCCGCAGAACATGACCTCGCGGATCATGGACACGGCCAATCTGGAGGCTGTCGAATTCCTGAAGGGTCCGGCATCACTGATGTCAGGCGAGGGCGCCGCCGGCGGCGCGATCAACTTCGTCACCAAGCAGCCGCACACCGGTCCGATCCGGAACGAGGCGGATTTCTCCTGGGACTCGCTGAACTCGTTCCGGGCGCATTACGGCTCGGGCGGCAGCACCAATGTGCAGGGGCTGGACTACCGCTTCGACGTCAGCCGTTCCTCGCTCAACGGCTTTGCCGACGACACCAACACCAAGACGCTCGATGTCTCCGGCCAGCTCAACTACCGCATCTCCGACAGCCTCAAGGTCTGGGGCGCGATCGAGTATCGGGAAGATCGCTCGAAAGCCTATTGGGGTGCGCCGCTGGTGCCGATTGCCTTCAGCGGCTCGCATGCGACGACGGGGATCGTTTCCGGCAATTACGTCTCGAACTACAACAAAACCGATCTCGGTGCCGTCACGATCGACGACCGCACCTTCAATACTAACTACAACGTCCTCGACAACAGGAACGTAGCGAAGGAGGTGTGGCTGCGCGGCGGTTTCGAGCTGAATCTGGCGCCCGACCTGACGCTGAAAAGTCAAGCCTATGCTTACGGAGCTGAGCGCACATGGTTCAACAATGAGATCGAGGCGTTCAATTCCGGGACCAACATGGTCGATCGTGAGCGCTTCTATGTCGCGCACAGCCAACGCTTGGTCGGCAACGTCACCGATTTGATCTGGGACGCGAATATCGCCGGCTTTGACAACCGTTTGGTCACGACGCTTTCCTCAAGCTACCTTGATTTCGTGAGGCCGGGCGCCGCAAATTTCCCCGGCGATTCCATTCCGCTGGTCGATCCGCCTCGCGGCTATTACGGCCTGCTCACCATTCAGCAGCAGACCGCGCGCATCGACAATGAGGCGCTGTCGTTCGAGGACCGGTTGAAGTTGACACGGACCTTTGCGCTGGTCGGCGGCCTGCGCGTCGAGCATATCGGGCTCGACCGCAATTCGACCGACAAGTTCGGTCTGGAGAAGGCGAACTTCCCGTTCTCGCAATCCTGGGTCCCGACCACGGGCCGTATCGGCTACACCTGGGAAGCCGTACCGGGCCTGACCTTTTTCAGCCAATACGCCACCGGCGCAGACATCTCGGCCAACAACATCTTCCTGCTCAATCCGACCGATCCGCTGAACCTGACCACCGCGCGCACCTACGAGACCGGCGTCAAGCACCTGTTCTGGGACAACCGGGCGGAGTGGTCGTTCTCGGCCTACGACATCCTGCGCAAGAACGTCTATGCCGCGGCCGGCGGCATGCAGCTCAACCTTGCCGGACGGCAGGAATCGAAGGGCGTCGAGCTTGCCGCGTCCGTGCGTCCGATCGGTCCCCTGCGTCTCTGGGGCAACATCGCCTATGTCGATGCGCGCTACGCCGACTTTAATTTTGTCGGCGGCTCGTTCTCCGGCAACACGCCGCCGAACGTGCCGCGCGTCGTGGCGAATGCCGGAGCGTCGTATCGGTTCTTCACGCCGTGGCCCGTGGAAGTCGGCGTCACCGGCCGTCACGTCGGCGACCGCTACAACACCGATGCGAATGTCGTGACGATGAAGGCCTACACTGTCGCGGACGTCTATGCCTTCGTCGACATCCCGAAGACGGTGTTCAACGCGGTCGACCAGGCTCGCCTGACTTTCCGGGTGCGCAACATCGCCGACAAGCGCTATGCGATCTGGGGCGATCCGTTCTATCCCGACCAGATCCTCTTGGGTGCACCGCGCACCTATGAACTCTCGGCCGCATTCAAATGGTAGGATGCTGATCGATGATGCGCGCGATCGTCCTGCTGCATCGATGGCTCGGGATCGCGTTCTGCCTGCTGTTCGCGATGTGGTTCGCGACGGGAATCGTGATGCACTTCGTTCCGTTTCCGTCTCTGACGGAAGCGGAACGCTTCGCCGGGCTTGGGCCGCTGGCGAGTGCTGGGACGAGGATTGCAGTCGCCGATGCCGTTGCCGCGAGCGGCATCGCGGATGCGACGCGCGTTCGCCTGATCCAGCGCAGCGACGGCCCGGTCTATGTCGTCTCGGGGCCATCGCGCGCAGGCGCAATCCGCGCCTCCGATGGGGGCGACGCGTCGGTCGCGTCTTCCGACGTCGCATTGGCCATCGCGCGAGATCACGCCCGCAGCCGCGGGCTGGATGCCGGACCAACCGAGATCGTTGCGCGCTCGGACTACGACCAATGGAGCGTGCCGAACGGCTTTGACCGCCATCGGCCCTTGTTTCGGGTTGCCCTCGGTGATGCCGACGGGAGGGAAGTCTATGTCTCCTCGCTCACCGGCGAGATCGTCCTGGATACGACGCGCAACGAGCGGACCTGGAATCTGGTCGGGAGTGTGCTGCACTGGATCTATCCAACGGTCCTGCGAAGCAACTGGTCGCTGTGGGATCGCGTGGTCTGGACCTTGTCGCTGCTGGCCCTGATCGCGGCTTTGCTTGGCTCTGTGCTCGGGCTTGCGCGGATCAAACCTCGCAGCGGTCTGATCGGCTCGCCCTATCGCGGCTGGCATGCGCTGCATCATCTCATCGGCCTCGTTGCGATGGTGTTCGTGCTGAGCTGGATTTTCAGCGGCTGGCTCTCCATGGATCACGGGCGGCTGTTCTCGCGCGGGCAATGGGCCTCCGCTGAATCCAGCGTGATGAACGCTTCACCGAACTGGACGGCGGCCCCATCGCTCGATCGGCAGCCTGTATCGCCATCGACCCGTGAAATCGAATGGTTTGCCTTCAACGGCACTCTCTATCGGCGGGATCGAACGGCCCTTGCCGGTCAGACCTTGATCAAGGCAGGGGACGCGCCCCGCGATGGACCGACGAGATCTCTGGATGTGCACGAGGTCCAGGGGTTGACCGCGCGCCTGGCGGCCGGCTGCGGCGGTCCGTCTGTACTTGCCGAGGACGACAACTATCCCGCGCGGTCCACTGTCCCGGGCGCCCCGGTCTACCGCTCGTATTGCGGTGACCTCTGGTTCGACATCGACGGCGCCGACGGCAATTTGCTGCAAAGGCTGGATCCATCGCGGCGGGCCTATCGCTGGTTCTACGGCGCGCTGCACACGCTGGATTTTCCGGTTCTCGTCGCGCACCCGTTGCTGCGCGACGGCTTGGTCGTCGGGCTCTGCTCCCTTGGCTTTCTGTTCTCCATCACGGGCATCATCATCGGCTGGCGCCGCCTGCGTCCGTCCTTCGCGGCCTGAGAGCCGGAGCGGGCAAAACCACCGCTTACTGATCGTACAATAAAGAGAGGCTGAGCCGACTGCCATGCATAGCTCATAAGCAATCGCATGGTCCGTAGGGCCGGTCGATCGCCTGCAAATTAGACAGTGCGTGCGGGGCGCGTGGATTGCGCTGCAGCGGATGTGGTGTTTCGTCCGGGAAAATTCGTGGTGCGCCGCACTTATGTCGCGTCGAACGATCCACACCGACGTGCTCTCCATGCGGGCAGGGCTGCACTAAAATGTGCCTCGCCGCGCCGCGCCGGTCGCGGGCTGGTCCAGTGCATTGCGACAACTCTGGCCCTATCCCGAGGCCATCGCTCTGTCGCACGCTCGCAAGCGGTGGCATGACAGGGGATGATGATGAGCGCTCTCGGTTTGCGATTGAACCTCGCGAAGGACGGGAACCACCCGGCGTCCGGTTCGAATGTCGTCCGCAGCTGACCCACACATGAGCACTGACGAAAATCACTGGGAAGTTGGCACCGATATCGGCGGCACCTTCACCGACATCATCGCGATCCGACACTCCCCCGCGGAGGCACGGATCGCGAAGGTGCCGTCGCGACCTCAAGCTCCGGTTCAGGCGATGCTGGAGGCGATCGAGGCGGTCGGCCTGCGCAAGAGCGAGATCAAGCGCTTCGTCCACGGCACCACGCGCGTGACCAACGCCATCGTCGAAGGACGGCTGCCGAAAGTGGCACTGGTGGCGACCGAAGGCTTTGCCGACGTGCTGGAGATCGCGCGCTATCGCCGCCGCGATCTCTATCGTCTCGACGTCCCGCCAAAATCGCTGCCGCTGGTGCCGCCGGAACGATGCTTCGGGCTTGCTGAGCGCCTCGATCACGAGGGCCGGGTGCTGAAGGCGCTGGATGACGCGGAGATCGAGCGTCTGGTGGCCTGGCTGAAGGGGACCGGCGTGCAGAGTGTCGCGGTCGCGCTGCTGCATGCCTATGCCAATCCGGTGCACGAGAAGATGCTCGGCGAGCGGCTCAAGGGCGTCGTTGCCCACGTCTCGCTGTCGCACGAGGTCAATCCCGAGGCGCGCGAATACGAGCGGACTTCGGCGACCGTGTTCAACGCCGCGGCGATGCCGATTGCGGTGGAATATCTCAGCGAACTGGAGCTGCGGCTGCCGATCGGTCCCGGCCTGCAGGTGTTTCATTCGGCCGGCGCCATGGTGCCGATCTCGGCCGTGAAGCGGCGGCCGCTGGTGATGGCGATGTCGGGCCCCGCGGCCGGCGTCTCCGCATCGGTCAGCATCGCGCGCCAGCTCGGCACGTCCCGGATGCTGACGTTCGATATGGGCGGCACCACGACCGACGTGTGCCTGATCGTCGACGGTCAGGCCGAGATGACCGACGGCCGCATGCTCGGCGACAAGCCGCTGCGCCAGCCGATGCTCGCGGTGCACTCGATCGGGGCGGGCGGCGGCTCGATCGTGCGCAACGGCTCCGGTGGCCTGACGGTCGGACCGGAAAGCGCCGGCTCCGAGCCTGGACCGGCCTGCTACGGCCGCGGCGGTACCGAGCCGACCATCACCGATGCCAACGCCGTGCTCGGCTATCTCAATCCGGACGCCAAACTCGGCGACCGGATCGGAATTGACATCAAGGCAGCCAGTGATGTCATCGCGCCGATCGCGCGCACTCTGGGGCTGAGCCTGACCGAAACCGCGCTCGGCATCATCAAGGTCGCGAACGCGACAATGGCGCGCGCGCCGCCGCGTCACCGTCGAGCGCGGCATCGACGGGCGCGACTGCACGCTGCTCGCCTTTGGCGGTGGTGGCCCGATGCATGCCGCGGGCCTTGCAGATCTCTACGGGATTGCCGAGGTCGTCGTTCCCAGCGCGTCGAGTGCGTTTTCGGCACTGGGCTGTCTCACTGCCGATTTCAGCTTCCTCCAGCAGCAAACTCTGCGCGCTGCGCTCGATGGCATCGACCTCGCCCGTGTGTCGGAGCGGATCGGGGTGCTGATCGACGATGCCTCGGCGCCGCTGATCGCCAACGGGGTTGCCGCGACCGAGATTCAGATCGAGCTGGTGGCCTTGATGCGCTACGCGGCGCAGAACGACGCCATTCCGGTGCCGTTCGCGCGACCGCTCGACGTCATCACGCTGAAGAAGGATTTTCTGGCCCGGCACCACGAGCTGTTCGGCTATGCGACGGGCGAGAGCTGCGTCATCGAGTCCGTGCGGGTGCAGGCGCGCCGTCCATCGACGACCGTCGTGAGCCGGCCGGCCATCGCGGTCAGAACGGTCTCCAAAGGCGAGCGCATCTGCTCGTTCGATGGCTTTCACGACATCGCCACAAGCATCATCAACCGTGCCTCGCTGACCGAAATCGTCAGCGGCCCGGCCATCATTGAAGACGCATGGTCGACCGTGGTGGTCCCGCCCGGCTGGCAGGCGAGGCCTGATGTTTCAGGCAATCTGTTCCTGACGCGGGGGGCCGCATGAAGCTCGATCCGTTCGTCGTCGAAGTCATCCGGCACGGGCTTTCGGCCGCCGCCGAGGAAATGAGCCTGGTGATGACGCGCTCGGCGCGCTCGCCGCTGCTGCGCGAGGCCGGCGACCTGTCGTCGGCGATCACGGACGCCCGCGGCGACCTGGTCGGGCAGGGCCGCGACATCCCGATCCATCTCGGCGCGATGGCCTACACGGTCCTCGAATTGCTGAAAGTGGTGCCGCGCGACAGCCTGAACGACGGCGACGCATTGATCTACAATGTCGGCCCGCTCGGCGGCAATCATCTCAATGACGTCAAGGTCGTGCGCCCGGTCTTCATCGACGGCGAGATCGTGGCGTTCGCGGTCAGCCTCGCACACTGGCCCGATATCGGCGGCACCTGGCCCGGCAGCTATTTTGCGAAAGCCATCGACACCTTCCAGGAGGCGATGCGCATTCCGCCGGTTCTGATCGCCACGGCAAGCGGCGTCAATACGCCGATCGTGCAGCTGCTCAAGGCCAATGTTCGAGATCCGAATCCTGCGAGGGCGATCTTCTCGCCCAGATCGCCGCAACGAAAGCCGGTGAGAAGCGCATCGTCGAGCTATGCCGCGAGCACGGCAAGGCGGTCTTCACGGCGGCGCAGTCGCGCCTGCACGATCTTTCCGAAATCGAGATGCGCGAGGCGCTCCGCGATCTGCCTGACGGCGTCTACGAGGGCGAGGATTATCTGGACGACGGCGGCGTCGACGACGCGCCCGCGCGCATTCATGTCAAGATCACCATTGCAGGCGACGAAGCGACCTTCGATCTCTCGGGAAGCTGCGACCGCGTCTCGAATTTCTGTAACACGACGCCGTTCATGGCGCGCTCTGCGGTGGCCTATGCCGCGCGCATCATGAGCGGGCGCGACATGAACCAGAACGCGGGCGCGCTGCGGCCGCTGACCATCATCACGCGCCCGGGCTCCATTCTCGAGCCGGGGTGGAATGCCTCGGTTGCGGCCGGCAATCACGAGACCTCGATGCGCATCGTCGATGCGATCTTCCGCGCTATGCAGGACACCATTCCCGAACGTCTGTCGGCTGGTGGGGCGACCACGGCAGGCGTCCTCTTCTTCGCCGAGCCGCGGCAAAACGGTTCGTGGAAGATGCTCTACGAGGTCCACGGTGGTGGCGAGGGTGCGCGGCATGATCGGGACGGCATCTCCGCGACGCGGGTGCATCTGTCCAACACTTCGAACACGCCAATCGAGGTGATCGAGGCGAATTACGCGATCCAAGTCGAGCAGCAGGCCATTCGTCGGAATTCCGGCGGCACGGGAGTCCATCGCGGCGGGGACGGCGTCATCCGTACCTATCGCATCCTGGCGCCGTCGATGCATCTGACTACCTGCATCGAGCGCATGGTGATTGCGCCGTTCGGCATGCAAGGCGGCGAACCCGGCAAGGCCTGCCGCATCTCGCTGATCAGGCAGAGCGCGAACGTCGCGATCGACGGCAAGTCGAACCTGGTGCTGCAGCAAGGCGATCTCGTCACGATCGAGACCTGTGGTGGCGGTGGCTACGGCGCCGAGGCTGCGGAATGAGGGGATTGCAATGAGCAGATTGTTGCGAACCGGGCTGAATGCCGGCGACAGCGCGCCCATGGACGTGGTCGGCGGCGAGGGCGTCTATTTTCATCTGTCGGATGGTCGCAAGCTCATCGACGGCAGCAACACCGGCGGCGGTCTCGGACATCGTCATCCCGCGATGGTGGAGGCGATCCGCCGCGCCGCGGATACGCCCGTCGTGAACGAGGGCTGGACCTGGGTCGGCCGCGAGCAGGCGGCTGACGACTTGATGGCCACCGCGTTCAAGGGCGAAGACGATTGGGTCGGTGCGGTGCGCTTCTGCATCAGCGGCAGCGAGGCCAATGACATGGCGCTGTCGCTCTGTCAGGCCCTGACGCAGCGGTCCGCGCTGGCGACGCGCGAACGCGCCTATCACGGCATTACGGGCCTGTCGCGCAGCATGACCGTGCAGCCGCAATGGCATGGCGGCCTCGCGGTGCACTCAGGCGGCTCGAAGCTGCCGGCGCCGATGGCGCCGGTGCGGATATTGCCGGCGCCGCAGGGCGCGATCTACGGCGCGCCGGCCAACAATGTTCCCCCCAGCGAATATCTGGCCGATGCCACGCGCCTGCTTTCGGATACGGCAGCGACGATCATCGACTACACGCAAGGCGGCATCTACTACGATGGCGCCTATCAGGACGAGGTGGCGCGGTGCGCGCGGCAGGCCGGCTCCTACTGGATCGCCGACGAAGTGGTGACTGGTGCGGGCCGTGCCGGGCGCTGGTTCGCGTTCCAGGGAGCCGAAAGTCGTCCCGATATCGTGACGCTCGGAAAATCGCTCGGCGGTGGCGCGGCGGCGGTTGCCGCGGTCGTGGTGTCGAAAGACATCGTCGAGCGGCTCAAGGGCACGAGCTGGCAGAATTACGGCACGTTGCGCGGGCATCCCATCAGCATGGCTGCCGTCAGCGCCTATCTGAAAGTCATCAGCGATGACGAGATTTTGGAGCACGTCAGGGGTCTCGAAAAGCTGTTCACCCGCCGCCTTCTGGCCATCGCGCAGAAACATCCAAGCGTGCAGCGCCTGGCGGGGCAGGGGCTGCACTGGACCGTGGAGTTGCACGGGCCGGACTGGCGCTCCTGGCATGCCGACACCACCGAGGTGCCGATTGCCTCGCGCGTCGCGGAGCGGGCGCTGGAGGCGGGCGCCGTGATCGGGACCAGCGGCGAGCAGACTTCCCTGTTCCTCGCGCCGCCACTCGTGATTTCCGAGCATGAGGCCGGGCAGCTTCTGGACGCGCTGGACCACGGTCTCGATGTTGCGGATGAGGAGCAGACATGAGGATGGAGCGTGCAGCGCACACGATGCCGATGTGCAGGCGCCGGCTGGCAAGTCCGGGCGATGCTGCGTTATGCTGCGCGCGCCGGCACGTGCTTGAAACTGTAGCTTAGCTCAAAGACATCACCAGGAAATCGCTGATGCGTATCGTCAATGTTGCCGCCGCCCAGATGGGCCCGATCCAGAAAGCGGACAGCCGCGAGGCCGTGGTCAAGCGCATGATCGCGCTGATGGATGAGGCCAAGAGCAAGGGCGCCGACCTGATCGTCTATCCGGAACTGGCGCTCACGACCTTCTTTCCGCGTTGGTACGTGGAGGACCGGGCCGAGTTCGACAATTGGTTCGAGCGCGAGATGCCCAATGCGGCGACCCGGCCGTTGTTCGAGCGCGCGGCACAGCACGAGATGGCGATGAATTTCGGCTATGCGGAGCTGACGCCGGACGGGCATCATTTCAACACTGCTGTTCTCACCGACAAATCCGGCAAGATCGTCGGCAAATATCGCAAGATCCATTTGCCGGGCCATGTGGAATACGACACCAAGCGCTCGCACCAGCATCTGGAGAAGCGCTATTTCGAGCCGGGCGATCTCGGCTTTAATGTCTGGCGCGAGCTGGGCGGCATCATCGGCATGGCCATCTGCAACGACCGGCGCTGGCCCGAGACCTATCGCGTGATGGGCCTGCAGGGCGTCGAGATGGTGCTGATCGGCTACAACACCCCGTCGGTGAATGCGGAGAGGAGCGATGAAGGCGTCGAGAAACGGTTGTTCCATAACCGCCTCTCGGCGCAGGCCGGCGCCTATCAGAACGCGACCTGGGTTGTCGCGGTGGCCAAGGCCGGTAACGAGGACGGACACCCGCTGTTCGGCGGCAGCCTGATCGTCGATCCCAATGGCGAAATCGTCGCCGAAGCGAAGACGGAGGAGGACGAGCTGCTGGTCCACCCTTGCGATCTCGATGCCACCACATTCGGCAAGACCACGATCTTCAATTTCGCGCAGCACCGCCGCATCGAGCATTACGGCCTGATCACCAGCCAGACCGGCGCGGTGCCACCGCCGGAGAAGTGATGTCGATGGCGGACAAGGGCACATCAGGTATTCCCTTGCGCGAGCTCGATCCGCGCGACCGCTACAAGCTGCTTTGCGGCGTGGTGGTGCCACGGCCGATTGCGCTGGTGACGACGCTCGATGCCAACGGGGCGGTCAACGCCGCGCCCTTCAGCTTCTTCAACGTGTTCTCGGAGAGCCCGGCGCTGATCGTACTCGGGCTTCAGCACAAGCCGGATCACAGCCCAAAGGACACCACCCGCAATATCCATCGCGACGGCGAGTTCGTCGTTCACATGGTGGACGAGGCGCTGTCGGTGGCGATGAACGACTGCGCGGTCGATTTTCCGTCCGGTGACAGCGAGGTCGCTGCGGCCGGGCTGGTGACGCTTCCCTCTGTAGACGTGAAGGTACCGCGGCTCGCCGCCGCTCCCTTTGCGCTCGAATGCCGGCGCCACGTCGCGCTGACCTTCTCCCCCGATCGCGAACTGCTGGTCGGCGAAGTGCTCCGGGTTCACGCCCGCGAGGGACTCGTCGACGAGGCCAATATGTATGTCGACCTCGACGCCTACCGGCCGATCGGCCGCATGTTCGGCAATCTCTACACGACGCAGCGGGACACGTTCGCGCTAGTCCGCGAGAGCCACGCGCAATGGCTCGCGCGGCAGGACGCCAAAGAGCTGAAGGACGCCTAGTGGTTCGAGAACTGCACCGTACCCAGCGCCATGGTGACGGCCGCCTGTGTCGGGTCGATCACGGCAATGCCGAGCGCCTCTTCCAGCGGGCGGCGGTGCCGTGCCATGCCGGCGCAGCCCATCACGATGGCACGGGCGCCGTCCTCGTCGCGCAGCGCGCGGCCGATTTCGATCATTTTGGCCAGCGTGCCTTCGCCCGAGGCGGTTTCCGCGACGCTCATGTTGAGCGGCCGCTCGCCGGCGAGCCGTTCGGTCAGTCCCATCTGCCTGAGATAGCGCATGTGACGTGGGATCGAGCGCTGGGCGATCGCGATGACGCCAAAGGTTTCGGCGCGAGCCAGTGCGGTCAGCACGCCGCACTCGGCGATGCCGAACACGGGGCGGTCGGTGCCTTCGCGACAGACCTGAAGCCCGGGATCGCTGTAGCAGGCGATGACAAAGGCCGCCGAGCTGTTGTCGCCCTCGACCAGCCGGCGCAGCGGCATGGCGACGCCATCGACATCGGCCTGGCTTTCGATGCCGAAGGGACCCTCGGCCAGCGTCTGGCAGACCAGTTCCGGCCCGCCCTCGAAACCGAGCGGCTTCAGCGCGTCCTCCAGCCCTCGCGTGACCGCAGGGTTGGAATTTGGATTGATGACGAGAATGCGCGGTCGGGACATGCTGGTCTTCCTGCAAAATTTCGATCACTTGGCTTGAGCCTATCATGGAGTGCCTCATGACTGAACCCGCTTACGACCTGATCATTCGCGGTGGGCGCGTCGCGACGACGACCGACGTCTTTGAAGCCGATGTCGCCATCTCCGGTGAGACCATCGCCGCTATCGGCCGCGGGCTTCCGGCTGCGAAGCGCGAGATCGACGCGCGCGGGAAACTCGTTCTACCCGGCGGCGTCGACAGCCACGCCCATATCGAGCAATTGTCCGCTGCCGGCATCATGAACGCCGACACCTTCGAGAGCGCGACCGTCTCGGCGGCCTTCGGCGGCACGACCACGGTGATCCCGTTTGCGGCCCAGCATGTCGGCATGAAGCTGCCGCAGGTGGTGGAGGATTACCACGCGCTGGCGAAGAAGGGCGCCGTGATTGACTACGCCTTTCACATGATCATTGCGGATGCGACCAAGGAAACGGTCGAGGAGCATATTCCGGCGCTGGTGAAGCAGGGCCACGCCTCGATCAAGATTTTCATGACGTACGACCGGCTCAAGGTCGACGACGAGCCGCTGCTGGACATCCTTCTTGCCGCACGCCAGTCCGGCGCGATGTTGTGCGCCCACGCCGAAAATCACGGCATCATCGCCTGGATGGTGAAGCGCCTGCTCGCGCGCGGCTACACGATGCCGAAATACCACGCCGTCAGCCACGCCCGCGTGTCGGAGGCGGAAGCCTTCACCCGGCTGATCGGCATGGCAGCGCTGATCGACCAGCCCATCATGATCTTCCACGTCTCCACCGCCGAAGGCGCCAAGGTGATCCGCGATTCGCGCGGGCAGGGGTTGAAGGTGTTTGCCGAGACCTGTCCGCAATACCTGTTCTTCACCGCAGCCGATCTCGACAAGCCCGAGGTGGAAGGAGCCAAGTGGATGTGCAGCCCGCCGCCGCGGACGCATTCAGACCAGGAGGCGCTGTGGCAGGCGCTGTCGCTTGGCGATCTCCAGACCATCTCGTCGGATCACGCGCCGTATCGCTATGACGAGACCGGCAAGCTGCGCGCCGGCCCCAATCCGAACTTCAAGCAGGTCGCGAATGGCCTGCCGGGATTGGAGCTGCGCCTGCCGCTGCTGTTCGACGCGATGGTGTCGAACGGGCGGCTGGGCCTGGAAAAGTTCGTCGAACTGACGTCGACGGCGCCGGCCAAGATTTACAATCTGCATCCGCGCAAGGGCTCGATCACGGTCGGCGCCGATGCCGATATTGCAATCTGGGATCCTAATCGCGAGGTCGAGATCGCCGATGAGATGATGCACGACCTTGCCGGCTACACGCCGTTTGCAGGCCGCAAGCTGAAGGGCTGGCCGGTGTCGGTGCTGTCGCGTGGCCGAGTGATCATCGATGGCAACAAGTGCCTCGCGAGCGCAGGCAGCGGCCAGTTCCTGGCACGCAGCGGCGGCGAGGCGGCCATGCCGACGGGGCGGCTCGTGGCCGACATGGATCCCGAGCGCAATTTCGGAGCGAAGCTACTGTGACGGTGGATCGCGCGCGATGAAGATCGTCATCTTCGGCGGCACCGGCTTTGTCGGGCTCAATGTTGCGGAGGCGCTGCTCGCGCGCGGCCATGACGTGACGCTGTACGACCGTGCAGAGTTGCCGCCATCCGCGCGGCGGTCTCTTGCCGACTACGGCGCACGGCTCAAAGCGGTGCAGGGCGATATCACCGACGCAGATGCCATCGATGCCCTCATCGCCGAAGGAGTTGATGCGATCGTGCTCGGCGCGGCCATCACCGCCGGTGATGAACTGGAGAGGGCATCGACCGCGCGCGTTCTCGAGATCAACGTGATGGCGCAGATCCCGATCCTGCTCTCCGCGATCCGGCATGGCGTGCGCCGGGTCGTCAATCTCTCCTCGGCATCGGCCTATGGCGCCGCGGGCGCGCGGGTCGAGATTCTGGACGAGGACACGCCTTGCGATCCGGTCTCGTTCTACGCGATCAGCAAGTTCACATCGGAGCGATCGGTTGCGCGTCACGCCGAGCTCTTCGGCGGGGATTTCCTAAATGTGCGGCTGAGCGCGCTATTCGGACCGTGGGAGCGACCGAGTTCCGTGCGCGACACGCCAAGCCTCCAGTTCCAGATCTTGGCCGCGTTCGCGCGCGGCGAGCCGGCGATCATGCCTGAAGCGGGCATGCGGGACTGGATCTACGCGCCGGATGCGGCCGAGGCCGTCGCACTGCTGATCGAAGCCGAGCGGCCGCGCCACCGGCTCTACAACATCTCCCGCGGAGAACTTTGGCCTGCGCTGCAATGGGGCGAGGCCTTTGCGGCGTTGCATCCCGGCCTGGAGTGCCGGGTCGCGGCGCCCGGCGAGAAAACCGTCATCAAGCTGCATGGGCCCTATCGCGCGCCGCTGTCGGTGAACCGGATGGCGGATGAATTCGGCTGGCGCGCGCAGTTCGGCTGCGCCGAGTCGGCGGCCGCGATGAGCGCCTGGTTGACGCAGCATAAGGAGTGGATCTGAGATGCGGCTGCAGGGGCGCACGGCCATCATCACGGGCGCAGGCTCCGGCATCGGCCGCGCCAGTGCAAAGCTGTTCGCGGAAGAGGGCGCACGTCTTGCTCTGGTCGATCGCGATCCAGCCGGACTTCAGGAAACGTTGAGCTTGGTCGGCGAGGCAACGACGCATATTGGCGACGTCGGCGATGCCGATTTCGCCGAGGCGGTGGCAAATGATGTGGTAGCACGGCACGGCCAGCTCGATATCCTGATGACTGCCGCTGGCTTCTCCTGTGGCGGCACCGTGTTGACAACGGACCCCACCGATTGGGATGCGGTGTTCCGCACCAATGTCGGCGGCACCTGGCTGTGGGCGAGGGCAGCCGTGCCGCAGATGCAGCGGCAGAACAGCGGTTCGATCATCACGCTGGCGTCGCAGCTTGCGATTGCCGGCGGCAAGGGCAACAGTGCCTATATCGCCGCCAAGGGCGCGATTGTCAGCCTGACCCGGACGATGGCGGTGGATTTCGCGGCGGACGGCATTCGCGTCAACGCCATCGCGCCCGGTGCGATCGACACGCCGATGCTTCGCCGCAGCTTTGCGCGCCACGCCAATGCGGACGAGGTGCGCGAAGCCTCCCGCGACCGCCATGCCATGAAGCGGTTCGGCCAGGCCGATGAGATCGCGCAGGCCGCGCTCCACCTCGCAAGCGATGCCTCCTCGTTTACGACCGGCACCGTGATGGTGGTCGACGGAGGCTGGCTCGCGGCATGAGTGATGCGCTGACAGAACTGGAAGCGAACGTTCGCGCCGATCTCGCGCGGATCGCGCATCCCGGTGCCGCCTGGCTCGAACCGAAGACGGGACCGGATGGCAAGCCGGCGCTGGATGTGCTCGTGATCGGCGCCGGCCAATCCGGCATCGCCATCGGCTTCGGCCTGCTGCGCTCCCGCGTCAGCAACATCCTGCTGCTGGACAAGGCCGAGGAGGGGAAGGAGGGGCCATGGCTCGCCTATGCCCGCATGCCGACGCTGCGCAGCCCGAAGGACTATACGGGACCTGACCTCGACATCCCCAGCCTGACCTATCAATCCTGGCATGAGGCCCGCTTCGGCACGGAGAGCTGGCAGACACTCGACCTGATCCCGCGCTGCCACTGGGCTGAGTATCTGCTCTGGCTGCGGCGCACAGTCGGCTTGCCGGTGCGCAACGGGAGCGAGCTTCTGGAAATCCGGCCGGCGCGGGATGGTTTGCTGGCCGCACGCGTGAAACGTGGCGATGGCGTCGAGACACTCCATGCGCGCAAGATCGTGCTTGCGACGGGGCAGGAGGGGATGGGGAACTGGATGATCCCCGAGCCGCTGAGCCATCTGCCCATGAGCTCGGTCGCAACCGTCGCCGACGACATCGACTTCGAAAACCTTCGCGGCAAGCGCGTCGCCGTGATCGGCGCCGGCGCATCCGCCTTCGACAATGCGGCAACCGCGCTGGAGGCTGGCGCGGCGGAGGTGCACCTGCTGTGTCGTCGTGCGCAGATCCAGCTGATCCAGCCCTATCGCTGGCTGACCTTCCGCGGCTTCCTGCGCCATTTCAGCGATCTCGACGATGCCTGGCGCTGGCGCTTCATGCGCACCATCCTCGAGATGCGCGAGGGCTTTCCGCAGGCAACTTACGATCGCTGCGCAAATCACGCCAATTTCACATTGCACGAGGGCGCGCCGGTCGAGGCGGCCCGCGAGACCGATCGTGGTGTGGAATTGCAGACGCCGCGCGGCGCCATACCTGCGGATTTCGTCATCTGCGGCACCGGCATCGACATGGATTTTTCCGGCCGTGGCGAGTTGCGCGCATTTGCCGGCAATATCGCAACCTGGGCCGACCGCTACCAGCCCCCGGAGAGCGAGCGCAGCGCGCGGCTCGGTCGCTTTCCCTATCTCGCAGACGATTATGCCTTCACCGAGCGTGTCGCGGGCGATACGCCGTGGATCTCGAATATCCATCTCTTCGCCATCGCCTCCACCATGAGTTTCGGTCCGTCGGGATCGTCGATCAACGCGATGACGACCGCGGCGCCGAAGCTGGTGAATGGCCTGACGCGCGGCCTGTTTCGTGCCGATGTCGAACGGCATTGGGCCTCGCTTCGCGCCTATGACGTGCCGCAGGCCGTGGTGACGCGGGCAGCGCGAAACTTGGAGGAATCGCGATGATCGTCCATGCGCCGCCGCGACAAAGCGTCCACAAGAGCGCATCAAGAGACTGGCGCGCAACTTGCTTCTTTCTTAACCTGTCCTGTCGGCGTTCTTGTCGAAAATTTTGGGGAAAACGAATGCGTTTTGTGTCTTTCAGGATGGCATCCTCCGTGCTCGCCACCACTGCGCTTCTGCTTGTCGCCGCTGCGCCTGCGCAAGCGCAAACCAGGGTGGAGACGCTGCGCTATGTCACCGGTGCATCGGTCAACACGCTCGATCCCAACATCCCGGGCTCGACGCGGGAATCCTTCGCACTGAGCATGAGCACTTACGACCGCCTTGTGGCGTTCGGCCGCAAGCAGCTCAACGGCAAATGGGTGTTCGATCTCGACAAGATCGCCGGCGAGCTCGCCGAATCCTACGACGTCAGTCCGGACGGACTGAAGCTGACATTCCGTCTGCGCAAGGACGCCAAGTTCCAGGACGGCTCGCCCGTGACCGCCGAAGATGTGAAATGGTCGCTCGATCGCTGCGTCACCGCGCCGATCCTCGGCAAGGCGCAATTGCTGACGGGATCGCTGACGTCGGCCGACCAGTTCAAGGTGATCGATCCCCTCACAATCGAAGTGACGCTGCCGAAACCCGACAAGCTCGCGCTGCCGAATCTCGCGACCGTCTACCCGCTGATCATCAACTCGAAAGTCGCAAAGGAGCATGCGACACCAGAGGATCCATGGGCCACCGCCTGGCTGAAGGAGCACACCGCCGGCAGCGGTGCTTATGTCATCGAGAGCTTCAAGCCCGGCGAGCAAGTGATCATCAAGCGCAACGAGGATTGGAACCGCGGCTCGCCCGACAAGCCGGCGTTCTTCAAGCGCGTAATCGTGCAGTCCGTGCCGGAGCCCGCGACCCGCGCCAATCTTGTCGAGCGTGGCGATGCCGATCTCGTCGTTGATCTCCAGGCCAGCGACGTGCAATCGCTCGAAGCCAAGGGCAAGCTCAAGGTGATCTCGACGCCGCAATACAATTCGATCACCTTCGTCTCGATGAACAACCAGATCCCGCCTTTCGACAACGTCAACGTCCGCCGCGCCGTCGCCTTCGCGCTGCCCTATGAGGACATGTTCAAGGCTGCCCTGTTCGGTCGCGGAGCCCCGCTGTTCGGTGCGACTTGGCCGGATGGCAAGCCGTTGAACGGCATCTATCCGTTCCAGGCGCCGGTGAAGACCGATCTCGACAAGGCAAGGGAGTATCTGAAAGCTGCTGGACTCCCGGAGGGTTTTTCGACCACCTTCAGCTTCAACGTCGGCCAGGCCTCGACCGCCGAGCCGATGGCGGCCCTCGTGAAGGAATCGCTTGCCAAGATCGGGATCAAGGTCGACATCCAGAAGCTGCCGGACGCGCAGATGTCGACGCAGATCAACGAGAAGAAGCTGCCCTTGTTCACGGAAGGCATCGTCGCCTGGCTGCCCTCGACCGATTACTTCTACCGCAACTTCTACACGGGCAATCAGCGCTGGAATTACAGCTCGATCAACAATCCGGAGCTGGCGACGATCGCGCAGGAAGCGCGCTTCGAGCCCGACAAGGCCAAGTACGAGGAGGATGGCCGCAAGCTCAACGCGATCCATTTCAGCGAGATGCCGCAGATCCCGCTGTGGCAGCCGAACCAGGACGCCGTGATGGCCTCGTCGATCGAGGGCTATACCTACGAGTTCCATCGCCAAGTGGATTATCGGGACGTCAGCCGCAAGTGATCTCGACATGCAAGGGCTCTGAATGGTGATGACAGGTCTTGGTGCGACGGTGGCGCGGGCGGGGAGGCGGCTTCTGTCGTCGCTGCCGGCGTTGTTCGGCGTGCTGGTCTTCACCTTTCTACTGATGCGGGTCCTCCCCGGAGATCCCGCGGTGTTCTTCGCCTCGGGGCCCAATGCCGGCAAGGAAGAGATCGAGCAGATCCGCAAGCAGATGGGGCTCGACAAGTCGGTGCCGGAGCAGCTCGTGTTCTATCTGTCCGATATCGGGCGCGGCAATCTCGGCCGCTCCATGATGACCGGCCAGCCGGTCCTGAAGGACCTTCGCGAACGGCTGCCGGCCTCGCTGGAGCTCACCTTCACGGCGCTGCTGATCGCGCTGATCGCGGCGGTCCCGCTCGGCGTGGTCGCAGCCTTGAAACCGGGATCGCTGGTCGATCACGGCGTGCGGCTGTTCTGTGCGCTCGGCGTCTGCGTGCCGACCTTCGTCTCGGGCCTGCTGCTGATCTATGTGTTCTACTATCTGCTCGGTCTTGCGCCTGATCCGACCGGGCGGATCGACGTCTTCACCTCACTGCCGCCGCAGCGCACCGGGTTCCTGTCGATCGATTTCCTGATCGCGGGGGACATCGAAGGCTGGTGGGCGGCCTGCAAGCAGTTGATCCTGCCGGCGCTGAGCATGGCCCTGTTCGTCATCGCGCCGCTGGCGCGGATCACACGTGCCTCGATGCTGGTCTCGCTCGGTAGCGATTTCGTGCGCACCGCGCGCTCCGTCGGATTGTCCTGGCAGAAGGTCGTCGTCACCTATGCGCTGCGCAATGCGATCCTTCCCGTCATCACCATTGCCGGCATCGTGTTCTCGACGATGCTTGGCGCCAATGTCCTGGTGGAGAAGGTGTTCTCCTGGCCGGGCGTTGCCTCCTACGCGCTCGATGCGCTGCTGTCGTCCGACTATGCGCCGGTGCAGGGATTTGTGCTGCTGATGGCTGGCATCTTCGTGCTGGTCAATCTGGTCGTCGATATCTGCTACGGCATCGCCGATCCCAGGGTGTCGATCGGATGACCAGCGCAACCCTCCGCCATTCGGTCTGGATTTTGCGCGGCAACCCGCTGACCGGCGTCGCCGCGGCCGGTGTCCTGCTGTTCGTCCTGGTCGCGATCTTCGGACCGTGGCTCGTGCCCTATGATCCCATCGTCTCCAATGTCTCGGAGGCCTTGCAGCCGCCGAGCGCGGCGCACCTTGCCGGCACCGACCAGCTCGGGCGCGACGTGTTCAGCCGCCTCGTCGTTGCGGCACGGCTCGACCTGGCCATCGCGGTCTCGGCGGTCGGCATCTCCTTCGTCATCGGCGCCGTCGTGGGCTCGTTCTGCGGCTATGCCGGCGGCAGGCTCGACCGCTCGGTCGGCCGCTTCGTCGATGTCATGATGGCCTTTCCGCTGTTTGTGCTGGCGATGGCGATGGTTGCGGCGCTCGGCAACCGGATCGAGAACATCGTGATTGCGACCGCGATCATCAATCTGCCCTTCTACATCCGCTTCGCCCGTGCCGAGGTCAACGTCCGGCGCAATGTCGGCTGGGTGGAGGCGGCGCGTTCCTGCGGCGAGAGTCATTTCTCGGTGGTGCTGCGCTTCCTGTTGCCGAACATCCTGCCGGCGATGGCGGTGCAAATCTCACTCAACCTCGGCTGGGCGATCCTGAACGCCGCCGGTCTTTCCTTCATCGGCCTTGGCGTCAAGCCGCCGACCCCGGAATGGGGCATCATGGTCGCGGAGGGGGCGCGCTTCATCTCGACGGGGCGGTGGTGGCTGGTGGCCTTTCCGGGCCTCGCGTTGATGATGGCCGTGCTGTGCTTCAACCTCCTCGGTGACGGGATGCGGGACATTCTCGATCCGCGCATGCGCACATGAGCGAGGAATTGCTCAGGATCGACGACCTCCACGTCGAATTCTCGACGCGACGAGGGATGGTCGAGGCCGTGCGCGGTGTGACGCTCACGGTCGAAGCCGGCGAGATGCTTGGCCTCGTCGGCGAAAGCGGCTCTGGCAAGTCGGTCACCGGTTTTGCCACGACGCGGCTGCTCGATGCGGCCGGCCGCGTCACCGCAGGCAAGATACTGTTTCGCGGGCAGGACGTCACAAAACTCAGGGGTGACGATCTCCGGCAGCTCCAGGGCGCCGCGATGTCGATGATCTTCCAGAACCCGCGGGCGGCGCTCAATCCGATCCGCGCGATCGGTTTGCAGATCGCGGACGCGATCCTCACGCACAAGCGGATATCGAAGGATGCCGCCCGCGCCGAAGCGCTGGAGCTGTTGCGCGCCGTCCAGATCCGCGACGCCGAGACGCGGATGAACGCCTATCCGCACGAACTCTCGGGCGGCATGTGCCAGCGTGTCATGATCGCGATCGCGATTTCCTGCAATCCCGCGCTGTTGATCGCCGATGAGCCGACGACCGGACTCGATGTCACCACGCAGAAAGTGGTGATGGACCTCCTGGCGGAGATTGCCGCCGCGCGCGGCATGGCGACGATCCTGATCACGCACGATCTCGGGTTAGCGGCGCGATATTGCCGCCGTATCGCGGTGATGGAACGCGGCCGCATCGTCGAAGAGGCAAGCCCCAGGACGCTCTTCGGCGCGCCGCAGCACGCCTATACCAGGCGTCTGGTGGCGGCGTCGCCAACCGCGACCTCCCGGATTGAGGATCTCGTGACGGAAGAGGAGCGGGAAGGCTACGCGGCTGTCATCGGCAGGCCCAGACGGGAGCCCGTCCACGGGACTCCGCCGCTGCTGGAAGTGCGCAAGCTCGCAAAACGCTTCGACGAGGGCGCTGCGGCGGTGGCGGACTTCTCGATGACGATGGCCGGCGGCGAGAGCGTCGGCCTCGTCGGTGAATCCGGCTCCGGCAAGAGCACGACGTCGCGCATGATCTGCCGCCTGATCGACCCGAGCGAGGGCGAGATCGTGTTCGACGGCCAGGCGATCGGCCATGTGGCGTCGCGCGACTTTCACCGCTCGCAGTTCCGCAAAGATATCCAGATGGTGTTCCAGGACCCGAACGAGAGCCTCAATCCGCGCTTCACCGCCTTCGACTGCATCGCCCATCCCCTGATGCGGCTCGATCGTATGCGTGGGGGCGATGCGCTGCGCAAGCGGGTGGAAGACTGCGCCGATCGCGTGGGGCTGCCGCTGGATCTGTTGCCGCGCTTTCCGCATCAGCTCTCCGGCGGCCAGAAGGCGCGCGTCGGCATCGCCCGTGCCATCGCCTGCCGGCCGCGCCTTCTGGTGCTGGACGAGCCGACCGCTGCGCTCGACGTCTCCGTTCAGGCCGTGGTGCTGCAACTGCTCGACCGCCTGCGGCGCGAGAACGACATCGCGCTGCTGTTCGTCAGCCACGATCTCAACGTGGTGCGGATGCTCTGCGACCGCACCATCGTGCTGCGCAATGGCGGCATCGTGGAGCAGGGCGAGAGCCGGGCGTTGTTCGACAATCCCAAGACCGACTACACGCGCAAGCTGGTCGCGGCGATCCCGCATATCGAGACCGGCCCGGTGCTGGCGGCCGCGCTTTGAGGTCTCGACTGGCCCAGCTAGTGCGGATATCGCGCTGGCGAAGGTCTGGTTAGTGGCATACCATTTGCACGCCAATGAGCTCTGGTTTCACCTGTTCTTGGCCAACGATGGCCGGCATCACGGCACTATTGGGAGGATTTCATGGATCGCAGGACCGTATTGAAGGGACTGGCCGGCGCGGGCGGTCTGGCATTGAGCGGCCTCTCGGCCCCGGCGATCGCACAAGGCGCCTCCGCGCGCACCCTGCGCTTCGTGCCGCAAGCAAACCTTGCCAATTTCGACCCGATCTGGGGCACGCAATATGTCGTGCGCAATGCCGCCGCGCTGGTCTGGGATACGCTCTACGGCGTCGATTCCGCGCTGCAGCCGCAGCGGCAGATGGTCGAGGCCGAGGAAGTGACCGACGACGGCACCACCTGGACGTTCAAATTGCGGCCGGGGCTCAAATTCCATGACGGCGAGCCGGTGCTGAGCAAGGACGTCGTTGCGAGTCTCACTCGCTGGGCGGCACGCGATCCGATGGGGCTGATGCTCAAGGCGCTGCAGCAGGAACTCACCGCTGTCGACGACCGCACCTTCAAATGGGTGCTGAAGCAGCCGTTCCCGAAGATGCTCTATGCGCTCGGCAAGAACAACTCGCCTTGCGCCTTCATCATGCCGGAGCGCATCGCGCAGACCGACCCGTTCAAGCAGATCGGCGATTATGTCGGCTCGGGGCCGATGAAGTTCGCCAAGGGTGAGTGGGTCCCGGGCGCCAAAGCCGTGTTCGAAAAATTCGCCGACTATGTGCCGCGGCAGGAGAAGGCATCGTGGCTCGCCGGCGGCAAGCAGATGCTGCTCGACCGCGTCGAATGGATCGTGATGCCGGATCCGGCGACCGCCGCGGCCGCGTTGCAAAACGGCGAGATCGACTGGTGGGAGAACCCCATCGCGGACCTCGTCCCGGTCCTGAAGAAGAACAAGAACATCAGCGTCGACATCGGCGATCCCCTCGGCAATGTCGGCTCGTTCCGCATGAACTTCCTGTATCCGCCCTTCAACGACGTGCGGGCGCGGCGCGCAGTGCTGATGGCGATGAGCCAGGAAGACTATATGCGTGCGCTCGTCGGCGACGACAATTCGCTGTGGAAGTCGCTGCCGGGCTTCTTCACGCCCGATACGCCGCTCTACACCGAGGCGGGCGGCGAAGTCTTGAAGGGCAAGCGCGATCTCGACGCCGCCAAGAAGCTGCTCGCGGAGAGCGGCTATTCCGGCCAACCGGTGACGTGCCTGGTGGCGCAGGACCAGCCGATCACCAAGGCGTTCGGCGATGTGACCGCCGATCTCTTGAAGCAGCTCGGCATGAATGTCGATTTCGTCGCGAACGATTGGGGCACGGTCGGCTCCCGCCGCGCGCAGAAGACGCCGCCCGGACAGGGCGGCTGGAACATGTTCCACACCTGGCATGCGGGCTCGGACTGCATCAATCCGGCGCCCTACACCGCCATTCGCGCCAACGGCGACAAGGCGTGGTTCGGCTGGCCGAGCAGCCCCGGCACCGAGAAGGAGGTCACGTCCTGGTTCGAGGCCAAGAACCTCGACGAGGAGAAGGCCGCGGTCGCTCGCCTCAACAAGGTCGCGCTCGAGGACGTCGTCTACGCGCCGACCGGCTTCTTCCTCAGCTACACGGCCTGGCGCAAGAACGTCTCCGGCATCACGAAAGGGCCGCTGCCGTTCTTCTGGGGCGTGTCGAAATCCGCATGACCCTGCGCTGAAGCCAGATGCTCTCCTACATCCTCCGGCGTATCGCCTCGACCTTGCCCGTGATGGCGATCGTCGCGCTGTTCGTGTTCAGCCTGCTCTACATCGCGCCGGGGGATCCCGCCGTGGTGATCGCGGGCGATCAGGCAAGTCCGGAGGATGTGGAGCGCATCCGTCAGAGCCTCGGGCTCGACCGACCCTTCCTGATCCAGTTCGGCAGCTGGGTCTGGCGCATTCTGCACGGCGATCTCGGCACCTCGATCTTCACCAATCTGCCGGTCTCGACCATGATCGGCCAGCGTCTCGGGCCGACGCTGTCGCTGATGATGGTCACGCTCCTGCTCACGATCGTGGTCGCGGTGCCGCTCGGCGTGCTGGCGGCCTGGAAGGCGGGAAGCCTGATCGACCGGGCCATCATGGCCTTTGCCGTGTTCGGCTTCTCCCTGCCGGTCTTCGTCGTCGGCTATGTCCTCGCCTACGTCTTTGCGCTGGAGCTCGAATGGCTTCCCGTGCAGGGCTATACGCCGCTCGCCCAGGGCCTCTGGCCCTGGCTGCAAAACCTGATCCTGCCGTCGATCGCACTCGGCTGTGTCTACATCGCGCTGATCGCGCGTATCACGCGCGCCACCATGCTCGAAGTGCTGCAACAGGATTATATCCGCACCGCGCGCGCCAAGGGCCTCGGGCAGGGCGGCATCCTGTTCGTCCACGCGCTGAAGAACGCGGCAGTGCCGATCGTCACGGTGATCGGGATCGGCATTGCGCTTCTGATCGGCGGCGCGGTCGTCACGGAAAGCGTGTTCGCGATTCCCGGCCTCGGCCGGCTCACGATCGACGCGATCCTGCGCCGCGATTATCCCGTCATCCAGGGCATCGTGCTGCTGTTCAGCTTCGTCTACGTCCTCGTCAATCTGATGATCGACGTCGTTTATACGCTCGTTGACCCGAGGATCCGCTATTGACCGACACGACCGTCAATCCGCAAGCGCTGCCGGCGGGCTTCGTCCTCGCGCCGCAACTGCCGGAGATTCTTCGGCCCGTCGTGATCCGGCGCGGCTTCATCGGCCTGCTGCGGGGCCATCCCACCGTCGCCATCGGTGGCACGTTGCTGCTGATACTCGTCCTGATCGCGATTTTTGCGCCTTATCTTGGCACGGTGGATCCGACCGCACTTGCGCCGGCCAAGCGCACCCGCGCGCCGTCGGCGCTTTACTGGTTTGGCTCCGACGTGCTCGGTCGCGACATCTATTCACGCGTGCTGTTCGGCGCGCGCGTCTCGCTCACGGTCGGCTTGTCCGTTGCGATCTTCGCCTCCGCGGCCGGTCTCGCCATCGGCATCGTCTCCGGCTTCATCCGCTGGGCCGACGGCATCTTGATGCGCTTCATGGACGGCCTGATGTCGATCCCGCCGATCCTGCTGGCGATCGCGCTGATGGCGCTGACACGCGGCAGCGTCGGCAACGTCATTCTGGCGATTACGGTTGCCGAAATCCCGCGGGTTTCCCGCCTTGTCCGTAGTGTGGTGCTGTCGCTGCGCGAACAGCCTTACGTGGATGCGGCGGTCGCCTGCGGTACGCGCACACCGATGATCATCCTGCGCCACATCCTGCCCAACACGCTGGCGCCGATGCTGATCCAGGCAACTTACATTTGCGCCAGTGCGATGATCACGGAAGCGATCCTGTCCTTCATCGGCGCGGGAACGCCGCCGACCATTCCGTCTTGGGGCAACATCATGGCCGAGGGGCGGGCGCTGTGGCAGGTCAAGCCCTACATCGTGTTCTTTCCGGCGGCGTTTCTGTCCGTCACCGTGCTCGCCGTGAATTTGCTCGGCGACGGTCTTCGCGATGCGCTCGATCCGCGCATGGCCAAGAGCCTGTAATGGCGAGGGGCTGATCCCGATGGCGCTGCTTGAAGTCGAAAACCTCCAGACCCACTTCCGCACGCCCAGCGGCATCAACCGCGCGGTGGAAGGCGTGTCGTTCCATGTCAACGAGGGCGAGACCCTCGCCATCGTCGGTGAGTCCGGTTGCGGCAAGTCGGTGACCTCCATGTCGCTGATGCGGCTGATTCCGGAACCACCGGGAAGGATCGCCGGCAGCATCCGCTTCGCGGGCAAGGACCTGCTGCAAATGTCGGATCGCGAGATGCGCGCGATCCGCGGCAACGACATCTCGATGATTTTTCAGGAGCCGATGACCAGCCTCAATCCGGTCCTGACTGTCGGCCGCCAGATCCGCGAGACGCTGATGATCCACCAGGGCCTGGACAAGCAGGCCGCGGAGGCGCACGCCATTGAGATGTTGATTCTGGTCGGCATTCCCGAGCCGACGCGTCGCGTGCGTGAATATCCGCATCAGCTCTCCGGCGGCATGCGCCAGCGCGTCATGATCGCCATTGCACTCGCCTGCAATCCAAAGCTTCTCATTGCGGACGAGCCGACCACCGCCCTCGACGTGACGATCCAGGCGCAGATCCTGAAATTGATGCTGGATCTCAAGCACCGGGTTGGCGCAGCCATCATCCTGATCACCCACGATCTCGGTGTCGTCGCCGAGATCGCCGAACGCGTCATGGTCATGTATGCCGGCCGCAAGGTCGAGGAAGCGCCGGTGGCGGACCTGTTCCGATCGCCGCGTCATCCGTATACGCAGGGCCTGCTCGGCGCAGTGCCGCGGCTCGGCTCGTCGCTGACCGGCACCGCGAGACGGCTGGCGGAGATCCCCGGGCAGGTGCCTGATCTGCGCAAGCCCATCGTCGGCTGCGTCTTCGCCGGACGTTGCGCGCTCGCGACCGATCTCTGCCGGCAGTATGCGCCGGGGCTCGAAGAGAAGGGGCCACGTCACGTCGCGGCCTGCCATTATGCGGCCAAGGGAGCGGTCGCGGCATGAGTCCCCCGCTGCTCCAGGTCAACGACCTCAAGAAGCACTTCCCGGTTAAAAAAGGCCTGTTCAGCCGCAAGTCCGAATGGGTCTATGCGGTAGACGGCGTGTCGTTCGAGATCGCGCGCGGCGAGACGCTGTCGCTGGTCGGCGAGTCCGGCTGCGGCAAATCGACGGTCGGCCGCGCCATTTTGCGACTGTTCGACATCACGGCAGGGCAGGTCATCCTCGACGGCCAGCGTATCGACGACGCTCATCCGAGCACGATGCGCCAGATGCGCCGCCGGGTGCAGGTGGTGTTCCAGGACCCATTCTCGAGCCTCAATCCGCGCATGCGCGTGCGCGACATTCTGGCCGAGCCGATCCGCAATTTCGGCCTCGCCAAATCCGCGATCGATCTCGAGACACGCGTGACGGCGCTGATGGACACCGTGCGCCTGCCGCGCGAGGCGCTGAACCGCAGGCCGCACGAATTCTCCGGTGGCCAGCGCCAGCGCATCGGCATCGCGCGTGCGCTCGCCGCCGAGCCCGAGCTGATCGTCTGCGACGAGGCGGTGTCGGCGCTCGACGTCTCGGTAAAGGCCCAGATCGTCAATCTGCTGCAGGATCTGCAGCGCGAGTTCGGCCTGGCGCTGCTGTTCATCAGCCATGACCTCGCGATCGTCGAGCACATGACCCATCGCGTCGCGGTGATGTATCTCGGCAAGATCGTCGAGGTGGCGCCGCGCTACGAGATCTTCGCCGCGCCAAAGCATCCTTACACCAAGGCGCTGCTCTCGGCGGTGCCGCTGCCCGAGCCTGGCGCTCAGCGCAATCCCATCATCCTCAAGGGAGACGTGCCGAGTCCGATCAACCCGCCGAGCGGGTGCCGCTTCCACACCCGTTGCCCATACGTATTCGATCGCTGCCGGACCGAGGAGCCGACATTGCGCGCGGCTGGACCCGAGCAGTGGGTGGCCTGTCATCTCGAAGAAGGTGCGACGGTGACGAGCGGCTAGCCGTCTGGGCGGTCGCAAAGCTCTGGATCGAGGCGCAGGGGCGTCAATCGGGCGAGGATGACACTCTGCTCCTGTTTTGCCCGACGAGTCAAAAACGTTTGCGACGAAAATTCATGTGTAAAAACAACCTCATTCTACTGTGCATGGGGTTGTTTTCGCGTTTTTTGTTTTAGCCGCCTTCAACCCTGGCGGCGCAGGAAGCCCGTGATCGTGACCTTTTCCCAGATGTCGGCCGCGGCAAACGGATCGGCTTGGTTGAAAGCCTCGACCTCGCTGCGGCCGGGCGCCTCGATCAGGAACAGGCTGCCAATCATCCTCTCGCCGTCGTCGGAGACCAGCGGCCCTGACATCACGATCTTGACGCCGAAGCGCGAGGTGTCGCTCAGGAAAGCCTTGTGGGCGTCGTAATTGGCGAGCCGGATCGGCAGCGCGCCGGCGCGGTCGAGGGCGTGAATGGCGAACAGCATGATGGTCTCCGTTTATATCACGTTTTCTTGGGACGGCCGCGGCTGCGGCCGTCCGGGCTTGTCGTGATGGCGGCGGTTGGTTACTTGCCGCCGAGCTTGCTGGCTTCTTCGAAAGTCGGGCAGCTCCGTTGCTCCAGCGGCACGTCGAACGGCTGGTAATTGTCCTTGGTGATCACGGTCGGCTTCAGCACGATCTCAGCAATGACGGGCTGGTTGCGCAAGGAGCGGATCGCCATCATGGTGCCGAGGCAGCCTTGAAAGAATCCGTTGTAATCGCCGCTCGCGAGCAGCTTGCCGGACTTGATCGCGTCGATCGCTTCCTTGGTGCCGTTGATGCCGATCACCTGCGCCTTGCGGTTGGCGCCGTCGAGGGCCTCGATCGCGCCGACCGCCATGGCGTCGTTGGCGGCGAGCACGCCGTCGATCTGCGCGTTCGACTGCATCAGATTCTCCATCACCTGGAGCGCCTGGAGCCGCTGGTAATTGCCGGGCTGCGAGGCCAGCAGTTTCGCACCGGCGTTTTCCTTCAACGCGTCGTTGAAGCCGCGGACGCGGTCGACATTGGTCAGCGAGCCCTTGACGCCCTCGATGATGACGATGTTGCCCTTGCCGCCGAGCGTCTTGAGCAGGAAGCGCGCGGTCTCGAGCCCGAGGCTGTAATCGTCGGCGCCGACGAAGGACAGGAACTTGCCGCCGGCCGAGCGGTCGGTGATGTTGACGACGGGGATCTTGGCGTCGTTGATCTTCTCGACGCCCGGCACCATCGCCTTGTAGTCGACCGGCGTGAAGACGATGGCGCTCGGCTTCTTCACCACGACGTCTTCGATCTGGCTGAGCTGCTCCGGAATGCTGTCGGGCTTGGTCGGGATGTACTGCAGCGTCTTGGCGTTCAGCGTCTTCGCCATGTTGTCCGCGCCGACTCGCACCGTCTGGAAGAACGGGTTGGTCTGGTTCTTGGTGAAGACGGCGATGGTCTCGCCGTCGGCTCGCGCTTGCGTGGTGAGCGCAGCCGCCATCAGCAGCGGCAGCGCCAAATAGCCCAGTGTCTGTTTCATGTTGCCTCCATCCCTCGTTTTGCTTGTTGGTCGTTCAAGAACTCATTGCGCGCGGCGGCGGGTCTTCATGTCGAGCCAGACCGCGAGAATGACGATGATGCCGGTGACGATCGGCTGCCAGTTGGCGCTGACCGACAAGAGGTTCATGCCGTTCAGCACCAGCGTCAGGATCAGTGCGCCGATGAAGGTGCCGAACACGGTACCGACGCCGCCAAACAGCGAGGTGCCGCCGATCAGCACCGCGGCGATCGCGGGCAGCGTCAGGCTTTCGCCGATGTCGGCCTCGGCCGAATTGAGCCGCGACAGGAAGATGATCGAGGCGAGCCCCGCCATGGTGCCGGAGACGGCGTAGACCAGCAGCAGGCGTCGGGCGACCGGAATGCCGGAGAGCCGCGCCGCGACCGGATTGGCGCCGATCGCGTAGATCTCCTGGCCCCAGATCGTTCGCTGCGCAAACAGCGTTCCGATCCCGAGGAACACCAGCAGCAGATAGACCGGGATCGGCAGGCCGAATAGATAGCCGCTGCCGATCTGGCGGAAGCCGGCCGGGAAGCCGTGAAGGGTTTCGCCCGCCATGTACCAATAGGTGAGGCCGTTCAGCACCCAGAGCATGCCGTAAGTGGCGATGAAGGAGGGGATGCGCAGCGCGGTGACCATGACGCCGTTGAGGAGCCCAACGATGCCGCCG
This sequence comes from Bradyrhizobium lupini, assembly GCF_040939785.1. NCBI lineage: Bacteria > Pseudomonadati > Pseudomonadota > Alphaproteobacteria > Hyphomicrobiales > Nitrobacteraceae > Bradyrhizobium > Bradyrhizobium lupini. The sequence continues at coordinate 1,036,141 of NZ_CP162553.1, read as the reverse complement.
CAGGCAAGCCCCGTGAGTATGCCGAGCGCCGGCGAGCCGGTCTTGTGGATCACGGTCCCGGCGATGCAGGCGGACAGCGCCACATTGGCGCCGACGGAGAGATCGAGGCCCGCGGTCAGCACCACCAGGGTCAGGCCGGAGGCGATGAAGAAGGTCAGGCTCGCCTGCCTGAGCACATTGAGAATGTTGCCGAGGCTCAGGAAGGAATCGCTGAGCACGGCGAGCACCGCACAAATCAGCAGCGCCGCAAGCAGGCGATAGAACATTTGGATCGCGTCCTGCGACAGGAACGAGCGGGGCGGCGCGATGGCGTCTTTGCTGATGTCGGTCATGCGCGGCTCCGCAGGCCGTCAAGGAAGAGGGCAACGATGACGAGGACGCCGACGCTTGCGACCTGCACCGAGGACGGCAGCGAGATCAGGTTCAGCCCGTTGCGCAGCACGCCGACCGAGAGCACCCCGAGCAGCGTGCCGAGCAGCCAGCCATTGCCGCGCTCGAACGATGTGCCGCCGACGGCGACGGCCGCGATCGCATCGAATTCGAGACCGAGGCCCGCGGTTGGATGCCCGGAATTCATCCGCGCAGTCATCAAGAGGCCGGCGATGCCGGCCATGGCGCCGCCGATCGCATAGACCGCGATCAGCAGCTTGTTCGGTGAGAGGCCGGCGTAGCGCAGCGCCTCGCGGTTGCCGCCGAGCGCGAAGATGTAGGTGCCGAAGCGGGTGTGATAGAGCAGGCCGTGGAAGACCGCGTAGGTCACGAGTGCCATCACGATCGGCACGGGAATTCCCAAAAGCGTCGCCGAATAGATGTCGCGCACGCTGTGGGGGATGCCGACCACGCTGTGGCCGTCGCTGACGATCAGCGATAGGCCCTGCGCCATGCCGAGCGTGCCCAAGGTCGCAACGAAGGGCGGGATGCCCACGATGGCGACCAGCCAGCCATTGGCGAAGCCGAAGGCCGCGCCGACGAGGAGCCCGGCACCGAGGCCGAGCAACATCGAGTGGGTGGTGAGCGAGACGATGGCGACGCAGAGCGAGGTCAGCGTCAGCACCGCGCCCATCGACAGATCCAGCCCCTCGGTCATGATGATCAAGGTCATCGGCAGCGCGAGCATGGTCAGGATCGTCGACTGCACCAGCACGTTGGAGAGGTTGGCGACCGACAGGAAGCCGGGCGCGATCGTGCTGAACAGCGCGATCAGCAGCACCAGCACGATGGCAACGCCGGGAATCCGTTGCAGCGGATTCGGTTGAGAGACGACCGCGGCCTCACGCATGATGCATCCCCAGTCGCACGATGTTCTCCTCGGTCAGCTCGCTACGCGCGAGATGCCCGGCGATGCGCCCTTCGCGCATCACATAGGCGCGGTCGCAGACGTGGCAGATCTCGACCTGTTCGGACGAGATCATCAGCGCCGCCGCGCCTTCCGCGACAAGGCGGTCGATCAGGGCGAAGATTTCGGCCTTGGCGCCGATGTCGATGCCCCGGGTCGGCTCGTCGAAGATGAAAAGTTTCGAGCCGGCGGCGAGCCACTTGCCGATCACGACCTTCTGCTGATTGCCGCCTGAAAGCAGGCCGACGGTCTGCCGTGCGCTAGGCGTCGCAATGCGTAGCTGACGGATCAGGCCGTCGGCAGTGCGCTGCGCACTGCGCTGGTCGAACAACCCGCTCGGGAACAGTTTTCGCAGCGCCGACACTACCAGATTGTCGCTCACCGATCGCAGCAGCGCGAGACCTTCGCTCTTGCGGCTCTCCGGGATCAGCGCAATGCCGCGGCGGGCGGCGAGGTCGGGCTCACCGGAAATGACTTTGCCGTCGAACACGATCTCGCCTGATGTCACGGGATCGGCACCGAAGATCGCGCGCGCGACTTCGCTGCGACCGGAGCCGACCAGGCCACACAGGCCGACAATCTCACCGCGGCGCACCTCGATGTTGATGTCGGCGATCCCCGTCGATGAACTCAAGGCCTTGACCTCGAGCAGCAGCTCGCCGGGCTTGTCGGCAAAATTGCGCGGGTAGGTCATGTCGACGTTGCGACCGACCATCATGCGGACGAGCTGGTCCGGCGTGACGTCAGCAGGTTTGACGCCGTCGATGCGGCGGCCGTCACGCAGCACGGTGATGCGGTCGCCGAGCGCGAACACCTCCGCCATGCGGTGCGAGATGTAGACGATCGAGACGCCGTCGGCCTTCAGCCGCGCGATCAGCGCGAACAGCAGCTCGGTCTCGCGATCGGATAGCGCCGCAGTCGGCTCGTCCATCACCAGGATGCGGGCGTTCTGGCTGATCGCCTTCGCGATCTCGACCATCTGCTGCTGCGCCACCCCCAGCTTGTCAACGATGGTGGAGGGATCGATGTCAAAGCCGATCGTGCCGAGCACGCGCGCCGCGTCGGCCAAAATCTTGCGGCGATCGATCGTGCCGGGGATGCGGCCCTTCGGCTCGCGGCCGAGAAAAATGTTCTGGGCGATATCGAGATGGGGGACGAGGGAGAATTCCTGGAAGATCACGGCAATGCCGAGCTTCTGCGCGTCCGCGGCCGAGTGGATCGCGACCGGCTCGCCTCTGTAGTAGAACTCGCCGGCATCGGCGCGATAGGCGCCGCACAGCACCTTCATCAGGCTCGACTTGCCGGCGCCGTTCTCGCCCAGCAGCATGTGGACTTCGCCGGGGAAGACGGCAAAGGAGACGTCGTCCAGCGCCTTGACGCCGGGAAACTCCTTACTGATGTCGCGCAGCTCAAGGAGCGGGACAGGTGAGGCGGGCTCGACGGCTAATGCGGCGGTGCTCATGCCTGCGCTCCGCCTGCAAAGATCTTTCCGGGGTTCATCAGTCCGTCAGGGTCGAGCGCGGTCTTGATCGACCGCATCACATCGACGGCCTCGCCGAGCTCGTCGGTGAGATAATCGATCTTGCCGAGCCCAATGCCGTGCTCGCCGGTGCAGGTGCCGTCCATGGCAATCGCGCGGGCGACCATGCGGGCCTGCAGCGCCTTGGCGCCTTCGGCTTCCTCGGGCCTGGCCGGATCGATCAGAATCAGCATGTGGAAATTGCCGTCGCCGACATGCCCGACGATCGGCGCCGTAAAACCGTGCTCGTCCGCGTCGCGCCGGGTATCCGTGAGGCATTCCGCCAGTCGCGAGATCGGCACGCAGACGTCGGTGATCACGGCACGCGCGCCGGGGCGCAGGCCCAGGCCCGCATAGAGCGTGTTGTCGCGGGCGTGCCAGAGCCGGCTGCGATCCTCCGGTGCCTTGGACCAGGCAAAGCCGTGGCCGCCATGGTCGGCGGCGATGGCCTGTGCGGCCTCGGCCTGCTCGGCGACGGAAGTCTCGGAACCATGGAATTCAAAGAACAGCGTCGGGGCTTCGCGATAGCCGAGCTTCGCGTAGGCGTTGATGCCGCGCATCATGACGTCGTCGAGCAACTCGATACGCGCGATGGGGATCGCGGACTGGATCACGGAGATCGCGGTGTCCACGGCGTTGTGCAGGGTGTCGAAGCTGCAAACCGCGGCCGAGATCGCCTGCGGCACGGGATGCACCTTCAGCGTGATTTCGGTGATGAGTCCGAGCGTGCCCTCGGCGCCGACGAACATGCGCGTCAGGTCATAACCGGCGGCTGACTTGCGCGCGCGTCTGGCGGTCCGGATCACGCGGCCGTCGGCCAGAACCACCTCCAGCGCCATGACGTTGTCCTTCATGGTGCCGTAGCGCACCGCCATCGTGCCGGAAGCTCGCGTGGACGTCATGCCGCCGATCGAGGCGTCGGCGCCGGGATCGATCGGAAAGAAAAGCCCGGTGCCGCGCAGCTCCGCATTGAGCTGCTTTCGGGTGATGCCGGGCTGCACGACGACGTCCATGTCGCTATCGTGCACCGTCAGCACCTTGTTCATGCGTGCGAAGTCGAAGCAGACGCCGCCCGCGACCGCGGCCGCATTGCCTTCGAGCGAGGTCCCGGCGCCGAACGGTACGATGGGCATATTCGCGCCAGCGCACAGCTTGACGATCTCCGCGACTTCCTGCGTGGTTTCAGGGAAGACGACGATGTCGGGCGGCAGGTTGCGATAATGCGACTCGCTCTGCCCATGCTGATCGAGCACGCCACGCGCGACGCTCGCGCGCGGGCCGATCATGCCTGTGAGGCGATCGGCCAATATGCTCGTGCTGACTCGCGGTCCCATTCTTACTCCCTGTCTGGCCCTGTTGTCGGACTCTTGTCTGGTCCGCCGTCGTTCAGCTTAAGCGGCTCTTGCGCTGCTAGCGACCTGCTTCAGGCCGAAATCATAGTTGAGGTGAAAATACTCGATGTCTACCATGCGACCATCGGGCGCACGGCCGGGCGGGCACTGCACAAATTCGCGGATCAGGCTGTCCTTGACGCCGAACACCACGTCGCTGTCGAGATACTGGTCGCCGGCCACGAACACATGGGTCACGAGTTGCTCGAAGCCGGGCGCCGAGATCATGAAATGCACGTGCGCCGGGCGCCAGGGATGGCGGCCCTGGACCGCCAGCATGTCCCCAACTGTGCCGTCATGTGGGATCGGATAGGCAGCCGGCTTGATCGACCAGAAATTGAAGCGGCCGTTCTGGTCGGTGTGGAAGCGCGCCCGCATCGCAAGATCGCCGATCTTGTCGAGCTGCTGCACGTCGTAATAGCCATCATCGTCGGAATGCCAGACATCCACGACGGCGCCGGCAAGCGGCCGTCCGTCGACGGTCGACACCGAGCCGGTGACGAGCATCGGATCGCCTTCCATCGGGCCGGAGATGTCAGCGCCGTTGTCTTTCTCGGGCGACGCCTGCACGAAGAACGGACCGAGCACCGTGGTTTCGGTGGCGCCTTCCGGCACGGGATGATTGATCGCGTCGACCAGCATGGAGACGCCGAGCGCGTCCGACAGCAGGATGAACTCCTGGCGCTTGTCGTCGCACATGTGGCCGGTGCGGGTCAGGAACTCGATGCCGTATTCCCATTCCTTCTGGGTCGGTCGCACCTCGCGGACGAAGGCATGAAGGTGGCGCACCAGCGCTTCGCTGACCTGCTTGATCCGCGGATCGGTCGCGCCTGCGATCCGATCCAGCACCGCGTCCGTGATCGTGTTCTCGTTGAAATTTCGCATAGGTGCCTCCGTGAATCAGAGTTTGGGCTCGCCAAGGCCGGACAGCCGCTCGAGGTGCTTGACGGTCGCGATGAAGTCGGCGTCGCCGTCGCCCTGCGCGACCAGCGAGCCATAGGTCTCGCGCACCTGGGCCGCGAGCTGAAGCGGCACGCCGACGGCGTGGCCGGCACCGAGGATCAGATCGAGATCCTTGGCCATCTGCCTGCAGGAGAAAGTCGAGTCGAAATCGCGGCTGCGCAGCGGCGCGGTCTTGTATTTCACCATCGGCGAGGCGACCGCGCTGTCGTCGAGGACTTTCAGAATGTCCTGCCAGCCGATGCCGCCCTTGCGCGCCAGCGCCAGACTCTCCGCCATCATCGCGGCCGACACCGCGATCATCAGATTGACCGCAAGCTTCGCATATCGCGCTTCCTCGCCGGGCCCAAGATAGGTCTGGGCGCGGGTGAAGGCGGCAAGCAGCGGCTTTGCGTTTTCGTAGGCGTCCTCCGGGCCCGAGACGAAGCAGCTCAGCGCGCCGGTGTGGACGATACTGGCATTGCCCGAGACCGGCGCCCGCAGGTAGAAGACACCGCGCGCCTGGGCGGCGGCGTCGACCTCTGCGGACGCCTCGACGCTCACGGTGCTGGTCTCGATCACAACAGATCCAGCCGCCATCGCGGCGATGAGGCCGGTTGGGCCGAGCAATGCGCCGCGCAAGGCAGCGTCATCGGGCAAGGACGTGACGATCGCGGCCTTGCCGTCCACGGCCTCGGCCGGTGAAGCGGCAATCGAAATGCCTTGCGTGCGAGCCTCCTCGAGCCGTGCGGCGCTCCGGTCGAACGCGGTCACCGCATAACCGGCCTTGGCGACGAGCACCGACATCGGCAAGCCCATCTTGCCGATCCCGATGAAAGCGATGTGTTTCGAAGCGTCCGTCATTGTTGTTGTCCTTGACGCCCTCAGGCGGCGTGTCCCTGTCGTTCGATGTCGTGCACCAGTCGCCGGCCGGATTGCACGAGCAGTTCCTTCTTCGCCCCCAGGCCCTCGGCCAGCAGCCGACCATTCCGCTTCTTCCACACGCCGCCGATCATCACGGCCTCGATATTGGCAAGGCTCGTCTGCATCACCACGGTGGAAACGGGATCGTGCACCGGGACGAGGTTGAGATCGGAGCAATTGATGATGACGAGGTCGGCGAGCTTGCCCGGTGTCAGCGAGCCGATCTGGTCCTCGCGGCCGAGCATGCGGGCGCCTTCCGTCGTGATCCAGCGCAGCGCCTCGCGGACGGGGATCGTGGTCGTCGCCGGAATGGTGCCGCTGGCCTTGCGCGACTCGGCGTTGTCGAGCGCCCGCTGCATCGAGAGCGCAACGCGCGCGGCGGAGAAGAGGTCGCCCGCCAGTACGGATTCCAGATCGATGCCGATGGTCGGCCGCACGCCGCGCTTGAGCAGCCGTCCGGTGATCGGAAAGCCGTGGCCCTGGATCATTTCGTTCTCCGGCGTCACCGAGAAGGAGACGCCGAGATCGACCATCCGGTCCAGCAGTTCGTCAGGCAGGTCATTGCCATGGACGATGTTGATGCCGGGGCCGACTAGACCCGCCCCGATCAGCTTCTCCCAGCCACCGGGCGTCTTCGCGGGACCACCGCCCTGATGCATGGATGCGATCAGCTTGAGCTCGTGCGCCATGCGGAAATCGTGCATGGCGACGTCGAGCGTCGAGTAATGTGGCCCCAGGATCGCAAGGCCGAGCGTGACGAGGCCGTCGCGGTCGGCGAGGGGCCCCGCCAGCAGTCGTTCGACCTCATTGCGTGGATGCGGCACTTCCGAGAAGTGCGGCTCGCCCGGTTTCGGTTCGGGCTTGGGCGAGCCGTGGAAGAAGGCCGCACGGATACCGCTCTCGATCAGGCCGCGCACGGCGGCGTCGGTATGATCGGGCGTCGGATTGTTGTGGCACCAGTCGGCCAGCGTGGTGGTGCCCTGGTTCATCTGGTTCAGCGCGCCCACCAAGGTCGCGATATAAATGTCCTCGGGCCTGAAGACCGTAGCGAGACCCGCATGCATGCGGCGGAAATATTCCAGCAGCGTCCAGTTGGCGGCATAGCCGCGTAAGCCCGTCTGCCAGGTGTGCATATGGGCGTTGATCAGGCCGGGGATGACGATGCGCCCGGTGCCGTCGACGATCTCGGTCTCGGCCGCGCCGCCGACGTCGATCGATGGACGGACGTCAACGATGCGGCTGCCCTCGATCAGCACGTCGCCGCCAGGTAAATCGCCGATCGTGTCATCCATGCTGATGATGACAGCGGATTTGAGGAGCGTGCGCCGCATCGAATCAAACTGCCGTTTTGATGGCGCCGGGCGGCTCGCCGGCCCAGGCGCGCGTGATCAGGTCGCGGATGGCGTCGCGTTCGAGCGGGCGCGGGTTCCAGTAGGCGTTGGTGACCGCGAGGTCGGCAGCCTTGTCGATGCCGCCTTCGGGCATGCCGATGTCGCGCAATGCGACCTTCGCACCCAGCCGCTTCGCGAGCTCGAAAAGTCCTTGCGGTGCATCGGCGGCGCCGATTGCGCGTGAGATCCGCGCCATCGCATCGGGCACGGCCGGCGCGTTATAGGCCAGCGCGTGCGGCAGCACGATGGTGTGGGTCTCGGCATGCGGCAGGTCGAAGGTGCCGCCGAGCGTGTGGCAGAGCTTGTGATGCAGCGCCATGCCGACGGTGCCGAGGCAGACGCCGCACAGCCAGGCGCCATAGAGCGCTTCGGTGCGAGCCTCGCGATCGTCGCCCTTGGCGGCGATGGCGGGCAGGGCACGCGCCAAGGCGCGAATGCCTTCTTCTGCCATCAGCGAGGTGACGGGATTGGTGTCGCGCGCGTAGAGCGCTTCTACCGCATGTGCGATGGCGTTGATGCCTGATGTCGCGGTCAGGCTCGCCGGCAGCGTCAAAGTGAGATCGACATCGTAGATCACGGTCTCCGGCAGGATGGCGGCGTCGCGGACCGTGGTCTTCAGGCCATTCTCGGTCTGGCCGACGATCGGCGTCATCTCCGAGCCGGCATAGGTCGTGGGAATGCAAAGCTGGTTGATGCCGGTGCGCAAGGCCAGCGCCTTGCCGAGGCCGGTCGTGGATCCGCCACCGAGGGAAATGACGCAGTCGGCCTCGCACGCCTTCATCGCCGCGAGCGCCCGCTCCGTGACCTCGACCGGCGTGTGCATGGTCGCGCCCGGAAAGATGCCGCCGTAGAGCGGACCGAGCGCCGCGCCCAAACTTTTGCCTTGCGCCTCCTGCTGCGGCGTCGTCAGCACCAGGGCGCGCTTGCCACCGAGCCGCTCGACCTCGGCCTTGGCCGAGGCCAAAGCTCCGCTGCCGAACACGACGCGGCAGGGCAGGTTTTCAAAGGTGAACGTACCGATCATGCGCCGGTCTCTTTGATGGGATAATCGACCTGGAAGCGTCCGATCCGCAAGTCGCCCAGCGCCTCGCGCACGCGCAGATGTTCCGGGTGGGTGGCATAGGCCGCGAGCGCAGCGTGGTCGGTGAATTCGGAGAACAGAACGACGTCGCAGGCGTAGTCGACATCGCTGACATCGAGACCGACTTCGATATGGGTGAGGCCGTCGATCCGGCCGCGCAGCCCCTCGAACAGGGTCTTGACCTTGACCCGGGCGGCAGAACGCTCCGCCGGCGTCTCGCCGCGCAGCCGCCACATCACGATGTGCCTGATCGGGCCCGACATTTCCCTGTTTCCTCGCCTGCTATCTTGCTTGTGTTTAGGCCATTTTGACTTGCGGGATACGGAAATAAAGCTCAATAATCGTAAGTCTCTTTTCCTGTTTGCGAAAAAATGGACCGCCTGCTCCAGTTGGAAGTATTCGCCAAGACGGCCGAGCTCGGCAGCATGTCCAAAGCTGCCGAAGCCCTACGGATGTCGAATGCTGCCGCGAGCCGCCATCTCAGCGCTCTCGAGGAGCGCCTTGCAGTCCGGCTGATCGAGCGCAACACCCGTCGGCTGTGGTTGACTGAGGCGGGGCAGGAGCTGCTGGAGCGCTCGAGCCGGGTTTTGAGCGAGTTGGCCGAGGCCGAGGACATCGTCAGCGATCGGGCGCTGTCGCCGCAAGGCATGCTGCGGGTCACGAGCTCGCTGTCCTTTGCGGTGATCTATCTGGCGCCGATGCTGCCAGCCTTCCGCGCGCGCTATCCGAAGCTCAACATGCAGATCACCACCGCCAACCGGTACTCCGATTTCATCGAGGCCGGCATCGACGTGGCGATCAGGACGCGCGAGCAGGAGCCGGATTCCAACATCATCGTCCGCCGCATCGGCCAGATGCGGCGGGTGCTCGCTGCTGCGCCGTCCTACCTCGCAAGCTGCGGCGAGCCGGAGCAGCCCGCCGATCTCGCGCGCCACAACATGCTGATCTACAATCTCGCCAACGATCCCTATTCGCTGCGCCTGCGCAAGGGCAATGGCGCGCAGACTGTTCGCATCACGTCGACGCTCGACAGCAATGACGGCCAGGTCATCCGCGGCGCCGCGCTGGCGGGGCTCGGCATCCTCATCCAGCCGCTCTATATCGTGCAAAGCGATATCGCTGCGGGCCGCCTCGTCCCCGTTCTGATGGACTGGGAGCTGCCGCTGCTCACGATGAACATCGCCTACCAGAACCGTGCCGGACTGCCTGCCAAGATCAGGGTCTTTTCCGACTTCCTGGTCACCCACATCCGCGAGCATTCGCAGCCGGGGATCTGGATCGACGCGGCGAAGTGAGCGACATTTTCGAATTCAGGCGGCTTTGTAGAAGGCACATCCATTGAAAGCCAGGACATCCGGCACCGCATGGCGGCATGCCAACATCGGTCGGCTGCTCAACAACGCGGTGCGGCGCTTCGAAGGTCGTGTGCTCGAACTGATGAGCGAGAAGGGGCATGGCGAAACGAGGATCGCGCATGTCGGCCTCACACGTAATCTCGACGTGGAGGGGACCAGACTGACGGAGCTCGCCCGCCGCGCCTCCATGAGCAAGCAGGCGATGGGCGAGCTGGTCGATCAATGCGCCGAGCTCGGCTTGGTCGATCGGATCGCCGATCCGACCGATCGCCGCGCGCGCATCGTCATGTTCACGCCGGCCGGGCGCAAATGGCTCGATGCGTTCCGCGACGCGGTCGACGTCGCCGAGCAGGAGATGCGCGCCGAACTCGGCAAGGCCACGATGGATGCGATCCTGAAGGGACTGGCGGTCTATGGCGCGACGTTCGATACGCTCGATGACGCCAAGTAGTCAGGCTACTTGACGATATCGTCAGGCGACCTTACCATGCGGAATAATGCTGGTTGGGAGAAGCGCCTTGGAAACATGTCTGACGGCCTCGGTGCTCATCGTGGGTGGGGGGCCCTGCGGCCTGATGCTCGCCAACGAGCTCGGCCGGCGCGGCGTGTCCGCGATCCTGGTCGATGAAAAGCCGGGCACGGCATTCAATCCGCAAGCCAATGCGACGCAAGCGCGCTCAATGGAGCACTATCGGCGGCTGGGTTTTGCCGACGAGATCCGACGCGAAGGTCTGCCTGCGGATTATCCGACCGACGTTGCGTATTTCACGCGCTACACCGGTTACGAGCTGGCCCGATTTCAATTGCCGTCATCGTCACGCGCGGGCGAGCTCGTCAAGGGCATGTCGGGCTCCTGGAGCGCCGCCGAGCTGCCGCATCGGGTCTCGCAAAAATACGTCGAGGCGGTGCTGCGCCGCCACGCCGAACGGCTTCCCGGAATACGGCTCAGCTACGGTCATCGTCTGATCAGCTACGTCGAGAGCGGTGACGGCGTTATCGCCGAGATCGAATGTCTCGATGACAACAGCCGCTTTCAGGTCCGGGCCGACTTCCTGGTCGGAGCCGACGGGCCGCGCTCGATGGTCCGGCAATCGCTCGAGATCGTCTACGGCGGCGAAACCGGAACGCAGCGCGATTTCATGGGCGGCCGCATGCTGGCGGTCTATCTCCGTTCGCCTGGCTTCTACGCGAGCATCCCGCATGCCAAGGCGTGGATGTACAATTGCTTCAACGGCGACCGCCGCGCCTTCATGGCATCCGTGAATGGTCGCGACGAATTTGCGTTTCACACGCAGCTTCGGCCCGGGGAAGACGAGATTGCGATCACAATCAACGAGGCCAAAGCAGCGTTCCAGCGCGCTTGCGACGCGCCGATTGACTGCGAAGTGCTGTCATTCGTGACCTGGACCGCCGGCCACGCGCTGGTCGCGAACGGAATGCAGCGGGGCAGAGTGTTCCTCGGCGGCGACGCGGCGCATCTGTTCACGCCGACCGGAGGCCTTGGCTACAACACCGCGATCGAGGATGCGGTCAACCTCGGCTGGAAGCTCGCAAGCGTCGTCAAGGGTGTGAGCCCGGCGGGGCTGCTCGACAGCTATGAGGTCGAGCGGCGTCCGGTAGCGCTGCGCAACACCGATTATGCGCGTCGCTTTGCCGACTCGCTCGGTCTGTTCGCTCCCGCGCCTGACATCGAGGACGCCACCGAGGCCGGCGACGAGGCGCGGCGGACGGCGGGCGTCTATCTCGAACAGCACGCCCGCGCGGAATTCAACATTCCCGGCGTCACCTTCGGTGGGCGCTACGACGGCTCGCCGATCATCGTCTCCGACGGCAGCCAGCCGCCGCCCGATGCCGCGAACGTCTACGTTCCGAGCGCCTGTCCCGGCGGCCGCGCCCCGCATACGTGGTTGGAGGACGGCGTCTCGCTGTACGACCTGTTCGGGTTCGAGTGGACGCTGCTCCAGTTCGGCGAGGTCATGACCTCTCAAGCGTCAGTCGTCGAGACCATCCGTGCGATCGGGGTTGATGTGAAACTCGTCACGCTGCCGAAATCCCTGCGCGATCTCTATGAGGCGGATCTGGCTTTGATACGCCCCGACCAAATCGTGGCTTGGCGCGGCAGCGCGTCACAGGCTGGTACGATCGGGCGCGTCCTTGCCCGAGCACTCGGACACAACGCGAGCGACGGCGCACGGCTGGCAAGCTGATCGACTCTCGCCGTTGCATCCGACCAGCGGCTGCGGCGGCCAATAACAACAAGACAACAAAACGACAAATGACACCGGAGGAGGAAACCGTGACGACAAGAGCATTGAAGCACTACGACGACCATGCCGCCGCCGGCGCCACTGCCGAGCAGACGGCGAGCAGCCGCCGGCGTATCCTGATCGCCGGCACCATCGGCACCGCGATCGAATGGTACGACTTCTTCATCTACGGCCTGATCGCGCCGCTGGTGTTCGATCAATTGTTCTTTCCGAAGTTCGACCAGCTCACGGCGACGATTGCGGTGTTCGCGACGTTTGCCGTCGGATTTTTGGCGCGTCCGCTCGGCGGGCTTGTATTCGGCCATTTCGGTGACCGTCTCGGCCGAAAGTCCGTCTTGCTGTGTACGCTGCTCATGATGGGACTTGCGACCATGTCGATCGGATTGTTGCCGACCTACGCCAGTGCAGGCGTGGCTGCGACCGTCGCGCTCGTGGCGTTGCGCTTCGTTCAGGGGTTTGCGCTCGGCGGCGAATCGACTGCGGCGATCCTTATGGCGATCGAGACGGCGCCCGGGCACCGGCGCGGCTTCTCGGCCGCGGTGATCCAGGCCGCAGGACCCGTCGGTGTCGTGCTCGCCTCGTTTGCGGCGCTCACGATCGCGCGGCTGCCGGAAGCGGACCTGCTGTCATGGGGCTGGCGCGTGCCGTTCCTGATCAGCGCGGTTCTGGTCGCGCTCGGCGTCTATATGCGCCTGCGCATCGAGGAGAGCGCGACATTCCGAAAGGCGAAGGTGACGGAAGTAGCGCCTGTGGTCGAAGCGCTGCGGGAACATTGGCGGCCGATCCTCATCGTATTCTTCGCCGAGATGGCGCAGACGTCCTATTTCTATCTGACAGCCATCTTCACCATCTCCTTCGCGACCCGTCAGCTCGGCGTCCAGAAAGACGTCATCACGCAGGCCGTGCTGTTCGCCAATCTCGTCGGGCTCGTTGCGATGCCACTCATCGGAGCCTGGTCCGACCGTATCGGACGAAAGCGTCTGTTCTTGGCCGGCGTGGTGCTTGCAGCCATCTCGATGTTTGCATTCTACGGTGTGGTCGCGAGCCGCGACACGGTGCTGGTGACGGGCGCGGTGATCCTCGCCGCGGGGGTGATCCATCCGCTGATGTTCGGCAGCGAAGGAAGCTATTTTCCGGAATTGTTTCCGACCCGCATTCGCTTCACCGGCGTGTCGATCGGAAAGCAGCTCGGGACGGTGCTCGGCGGCGGCATTGCGCCGCTGGTCGCCACCAGCCTGTTTGCGCAGACGGGCTCCACCTACGCGATCACAGGATACTACGTTGCGCTCGCGCTCGCGGCGATGATTGCGCTCGGCTTTGCGCGTGAAACCGGAAAATCGCGGCTGCTCGGCTAGAGCGAGCGCCATTATCAACCCCAGGGAGGTTTTTCATGGACGTCAGTCTTCTCATCAACGGGCAGGATCAGGCCGCTTCCAGCGGCAAGGTGTTCGAGCGGCGCAATCCGCTGTCGCAGGAGGTCGCAAGCCGCGCGGCCGCCGCGACCGCTTCCGATGCCGACGCCGCGGTGGCGGCGGCCTCCGCCGCGTTTGCCGCATGGTCGGCGCTCGGCCCGAATGCGAGGCGAGCCCTGTTGCTGAAGGCCGCAGATGCGCTTGAGGCCAAGCGCGACGCCTTCGTCCGGATCATGATGGCCGAGATCGGCACGACGGAGATCTGGTCGGCCTTCAACGTCAAGCTCGCGACCGGCATGCTGCGCGAAGCGGCGTCGCTCACCACGCAGATCGCCGGCGAGGTGATCCCGTCGGACAAGCCGGGATGCCTCGCGATGTCCATTCGACAGCCCGCCGGCGTGTGCCTCGGCATCGCCCCGTGGAATGCGCCGATCATTCTCGGCGTTCGCGCCGTGGCGACGGCGCTCGCCTGCGGCAATTCCGTCGTGCTCAAGGCCTCCGAGATATGCCCGGGGACGCACCGGTTGATCGGCGAGGTCTTCAAGGACGCAGGCTTTCCGCCCGGTGTCGTAAATGTTCTGACCAACGCACCGGCCGATGCGCCCGCTCTGGTCGAGCGCCTGATCGCCAATCCGGCCGTGCGGCGGATCAATTTCACCGGCTCGACCCGCGTGGGTCGCGTCATCGCCGAGCTGGCCGGGCGCCAGCTCAAGCCAGTGCTGCTCGAACTAGGGGGCAAGGCGCCTCTGGTCGTGCTCGACGATGCCGACCTCGATGCCGCCGTCGCGGCCGTGGCGTTTGGCGCCTTCATCAATCAGGGCCAGGTCTGCATGTCGACCGAACGGGTGATCGTCGACGAGGCGGTAGCGGCGTCCTTTGTCGACAAGCTCGCGAAGAAAACGGCTGCGCTTCCGGCCGGCGACCCGCGCTCCGGTCCCGTTGTCGTCGGCTCGATGATCGACGAGGCGCCGGCCAAGCATGTCGTTGCGTTGATCGACGACGCGATCGCCAAAGGCGCCGTCAAGCTCGCGGGCGGCGACCGGGTTGGCACGGTCGTCCCGGCCACCGTGCTCGACCGCGTGGTGCCCGGCATGCGCATCTATACCGAGGAGAGCTTTGGTCCCGTCGTCTCGGTGATCCGGGCAAGTGGCGTGGATGACGCGGTGCGGCTTGCCAACGATACCGAGTACGGCCTCTCGGCCGCCGTGTTCGGCCGCGACGTCGCGCGTGCGCTGACCGTGGCGCAGCGGATCGAAAGCGGCATCTGCCACGTCAACGGCTCGACCGTGCATGACGAGGCGCAGATGCCGTTCGGCGGCATGAAGGGATCGGGCTACGGCCGCTTCGGAGGTCAGGCCGGGATCGCCGAGTTCACCGATCTGCGCTGGATTACCATCGAGACCCAGCCGCAGCACTATCCCTTCTGACCGCGCAACAAGCGAAGCCCATCAGGACGCTATTCATGAATTCGAAAGTTCTCACGGTTCGGGAAGCGACCCTCGGTGTGCTTCGCTCCTTTGGCGTCGATCGCGTTTTCGGCAACCCCGGCTCGACCGAGCTTGCCTTCCTTGGCGACTGGCCCGACGACATCGACTACGTGCTCGGATTGCAGGAAGCCTGCGCCGTCGGCATGGCAGACGGCTATGCGCAGGCCACGGGACGAGCGGCGTTCGTCAATCTGCACTCGGCGGCTGGGCTCGGTCATGCCCTCGGCAATCTCTTCACCGCATTCCGCAACAAGACACCGATGGTCGTGACAGCCGGGCAGCAGGCGCGCAGCCTATTGCGGATGCGACCCTATCTCTTCTCCGAGGACGCCGCACAGTTTCCAAAGCCCTATGTGAAATGGAGCGCCGAACCGGCGCGCGCCGAAGATGTTCCAGCGGCGATCGCGCAGGCCTTCCTCACCGCTATGCAGCATCCCCGCGGTCCGACATTCGTGTCGGTCCCGTCGGATGATTGGGCGCGGCCCGCAACCGCTCCACCGGTCCGCTGCATCGCGACGGAGTTTGCGCCCGATCCGGCGGCGATCGTTCGGCTCGGCGCGGCAATCCGAGCCGCCAAAAAACCTATCTTCGTTGTCGGACCCGAGATCGATCGCAGCGGCTGCGTCGACGCGATGGTCGCTGTGGCCGAGCAGGCGAGCGCGGCCGTTTGGGCAAGCCCGATGTCGAGCCGTTCGAGCTTTCCGGAATTGCATCCGCTGTTCGCCGGCTTCCTTCCGGCAGCACCGGGAGGGCTCGCCCGCGCATTGCGCGGCGCCGATCTGATCGTCGTGGTCGGCGCGCCGGTGTTTACTTTCCATGTCGAAGGACAATGCGAATTGCTCGACGATGGAACGCCGGTCTGGCAGATCACGGATGATCCGACGGAAGCCGCATCCGCCTCTGTCGGTGACACCATCATCAGCACGCTCCCGAAGGCGCTGGCTGGGCTGCTGTCGGTGATGCCTGACATCGCGGAGCGCGAGGTGCCGGCCGCGCGGTTGCGGCCTGCCGCTCCTGCCGCGCAAAATCCGATTCCGCCGGGCTATGCGCTCGCCCGGCTCTCGGCGTTGATGCCGGGCGATGCGATCGTGGTCGAGGAGGCGCCGTCGCATCGTCCCGCCATCCAACAATTCCTACCACGGCCTGGCGCGGACAGCTTCTACACGATGGCGAGCGGCGGACTTGGTTATAGCCTGCCGGCCTCGGTCGGCGTGGCGCTGGCGCGGCCAGGCCGCCGCATCGTCGCCCTGATCGGTGACGGATCGGCGATGTATTGCATCCAGGCAATCTGGACCGCGGTGCAACGCCGCCTGCCGATCACTTTCGTGATCATGAACAATTCAGGCTATGGCGCGATGCGCGCCTTCAGCCAGCTGATGCAGGCGCATCGCCCGCCCGGGATCGACCTGCCCGGGCTCGACTTCGTGGCGCTCGCAAGGGGAATGGGTTGTCCGGGGCAGCGCGTGACCGATGTCGGCGACGTCGACGCCATCTTGACCGAAGCGTTGGCATCAAGCGGTCCCGCGCTGGTCGATATCGCCGTCGACGACGCCACGACGGACCTGTTCAGCCATCCGCGCTAGCTGGCGGCAGAGGGGCTGGTCCGCGGCGACAAGACAGCCGATGGAAATTTGCCTCCGAAGGCACGGGTCTTGGGTTGGACACGCGACCCGTCGATCACCTCGAGTTGTCCGCAGCGATTCAAGGTATGCAACTTCCTGCCGGGCCATGCTGGCCCTGGCCGCAGAGAGTGGCGGATAATCTGCTTGAACGTCGTCGGCGACAGTTCGACGATTTCCGCCAGGGCGAGCGCTGCCCCATATCCGCCGGCACAATCCTGGACCGGGCGCCACAATTTGTCATTGATGGTGACGAAATTCCCCGCAGGCCGCGTGCTCGCGCGGTCGATCAGGACCGGGTTGCTGGCATGCGGCAACCACGGGCCCATGAGGTGCTCGGCGTGATAGATCGCCAACGAATCCGAATACCCGCCAGTGCCATCGCGCCAGGCTCCGAACAGATAGTGCAGGCCGTTGTGCCGCGTGATCGTCACATCGGCGAGTTCAAGTCCTGAAAGCAGCGTCGCGTGGCGCTCCCATTTGTCCGGGAACCGAACGCATTTATAGATGGCGACGTCCCCATTGGTCGAGCTCTCCGGGATCATCCACAATGCGCCATCGTCCTCGATCAGGAACGGATAGGAGAGGTGCCAGGGCTCGTCCAATACGGGCACGACCGCTCCGACCGGGCCCTTATCGTCGAACTCGATCGCGGAAATGATTCCTTTTCCAATCCGGTGATCGAGATCCTCAAAGAAGACGAATGTTCTTCCCTGCCACGTGATGGGGAAAGGATCGGCGTAGAAGTGGTTTCCGGGATCGGCAAGGACGTTCCAGCGAGGCCCTGACAGGTCTCCGGTCTGCCAGACGCCTGCGCCCTTGTTGATGCGCCATCCGACATGCCAATGCGGGGCATAGCAGCAGAGGCGATAGATCTCCTTGGCGATCGATATGGTGAGGCCGCGCGCGACATAAGCCGTTGGCGGGCGGCCGTTGTCCGCTCGGGCCGGTCGTGCCAGCTGCGGCACGATGCGCGGTCGTCCCGACAGGATGGCGGCCACCATGGTCAGGGTTCGCGCCATGACCGTTTCCAGGCCCCCGCTCAGACCGGCCGCGATTTCGGCGGAGGGATGGCCACGATCGAGGACTGCACCGTCGACCTCGTCGACGATTTCGATCACCGGCAGATCGCCGGCGAGAATGGCGGCAAGAGCTGCGTTTTCGCCTGCCACTCCATTGAACAGCGGGCGGAGATACTGCCGGGCGGAGCAGTTCGGATCCCGCGCGCCACCGGTGAAATCGACGATGACGTCTGCCGTGCCGGCGCGAGCCTGCATCCGGTCCGGACTGATCTTCAGCCTTTCGGTGCCGCTGTGTTTGCCCTTGTGCAACACCAAACGTTCGAGTTCGAACAGCATGTCGAGACCCGCCGGCCGCGGCTCCGCCGTTGCCGTCCACGCGATCTGGACCGGTACATCCCGCCCGTCGATCGACAGCGTCTCGCGGCCCATCCACCGCCGCGCATTCTCAATTTCACAGCGAAACTCGATGGTCATGTCGAGCCGATCCGTTTCCATGCGCCCCGATCAAATGACCTGGCCGAGAATTCGAACGTATTCCTCCACCATGGCGTCCACTGAATAGCGCAGCTTCAGGCCTTTGGCGTTTTGCCGCAGTTCGTCGCTCAGTTTTTGGTCCGTCAGGAGCCTGGAGACGGCGGCCGACAGCTTGGTATGATCGGAGGCATCGACGAACAGCGCTGTCGGCTTCCCCTTCGACGGACAACACTTCGCGCAAGACCGGAAGATCGGTGACGACCGAGGGAACGCCGGCGTTTGCAGCCTCCACAGCGGCGAGGCCGAAGGTCTCCGCCTGCGTCGGAAATACGAACACGTCGAGAGCGGCGAGAAACTCCGCCATCTGGCGTGGGGTGATTTCGCCGAGCAGATGCAGCCTGTCCGATACTTTCAAGTCATCCGCCAACTGCCGCAGCCGGGCCTCGTCGGCTCCCTGCCCGGCCAGTGCGAGGTGCCAGGAGGGTTGATCCGGCAACAGACATATCGCCGCGTCGAGCCGCTTGTGCGGGTGTAATCTTGCTGCGCAGCCGAGCAGGGGGCTATCCGGCGGGAGATTGAACTTCTGTCGCGCAGCTTGCTTCGACAGGGTGAGCGCCCTGTCGTCGAAGCCGTGCGGGACATGCACCATGCGCGCGCGATAAGCCCTGGGGTAGCGCGAATACTCGCGCTGCATGTCCAGCGAGTTGAGCGTGATGCGGTCGAAGAAGCCGAGGCTGCCCATGACGATGTCGGCCGTACGGACCGGCCAGCTCATCGACAGCGCGGATGAAACCTGATTGGCGATGACAGGTGCGCGGCAGATCAGGCGCGCCACACCGGCGCCGATGACATTGCCGAAGTGCTGAAAGGTCAGAACGGCGTCAGGCCTGGTGGCCCTGATATGGCGGCCGAGCGTCCACAGCATTTGCAGCAGCGCCAGCGGATTTCCCGGCCGGCTCGACGCGCAATAGACCGTGTGGGGCGGCTCATCGAACGAATCCGACTTGCGGAAGAAGAAAAGATTGGTGACGCGATAGCCGCGGGCGGTCAGCCCGGCGCCAAGCAGGCGCGAGATCTCCTGCGCACCGGCGTTCTCAGCCTGGGTCTGTACGAGCAGCACGTGCGGCTTGCGTCCGCCACCGTTGGGCGACGGGAGTGCTGTCGCAGTCGTCTCGCCCAACGCCTTGTTTGGCTGGTAATGCAGCACGGATCCCGACCCATTAGAGAAGCGAATTTTTCACCTTCTTAACTCCGTATCTACCATGCGGGCATCGCGCGGACACCGACTAGCAATAAACGGAGTTAATGCGCCCTGCCGCAAGGGCATGAGGGAATTCCGCTGGTTCCCGACGAAGTGCAGAGGACGCGGGCAACCGCCGATTAACCATCGATATTTGGGTTGGAGCGGGCCCACTAAAGCATATGAAAACGACGCACATTCCGCCGGTGCGCCGACGGCTGCTGGTGCGCTCTCCTTCATGCGGGACACGCGCGACATATGCTGACGCTCTATTCGCCGGAGTCCGCGCCACGGACCGCGTAGGCGCTGGGCTTCGATGCCGAGAAGCGCAGAAGCCCTAGAATCGAAGGATCGACGCCGGTTCGCCGGCGACAGAGGATGTTGAGGACGATGGTCGCTAACGCGAGCGACACAGTGGCTGAGATCGCTGCGCCAAGAACGCCGAGCCAGGGAATGAGGACGAGAAATCCAACCAGCCGTAGCGCTACGTTCCCGGCAATCACGGGGACATACTCGCGCTCATGGCCGGTCAGTTGCAATATCGCCGCAGACGGACCGCCCGCCGCCTGGACCGCCGTTCCGATCGCGAGCACGATCAGGACCCAGTGCTGCGCAGCGAAATGTGGCCCGAACAAGTTGAGTAGATGGGGACCTCCAACCCAGATCAGGAGGAGTCCGCTGACCACGCACACCGCGGTCACTTCCGCCATGAGCCGCAACGTTCGCTCGAATTCCTGATGGTTCTTGCTGAAGTACAGCGAGGGGGAGCCGACGTGCGCCAAAGCTGTACAATGCGGCCGACAGCATGGCGAAGATGTTGGCCAGGCGCGAAGCGGCAAAATAAATTCCGGCGGTTGCCGGGTCCAGCATCCAGTAGACCAGAATGACGTCGAAATACTGGTTCGCGGCTTCGAGGATGGATGCGACCCAGAAATGAAGCGCGCTCGATCTCCAGCGCGACGGTTCGGAACGCACCGCCGTGCCGCGGAAATCCGGCAGAACTCGCGCAATCGCGATGATCTGTGCGACCAGTCCGACCGACATGGCAATCGTCATCACGGCGATCAATTCGGCGGGATCAAGCTGCCGATGGCCGAACATGATTGCGAGCAGAAACAGCACCACGCTGACTCGCCAGAAGAACTCCCTGTTTCCTTCCCCCATGAGAATGCTGACCAGCGAGCGTGCGATCTGGCTGCCAAGCATCAGTCCGGCATTCACGGCTGTGTAGGCCGACACCGCGACAACCAGCAGCCACGAGGCGCCTTTGATGTTCGCGCCGATCGCGATTGCGCCGATCGCAATCAGCATCGCGACGGAGGAAATCTTGAAGCTCGATAGCAGCACGCCCTTGGTGAGATCAGGCTGATTTCCCACCCGATACTCGTTCAGAAATCGCACCAGCAGCGATTCCTGGCCCACCAGACCGACGACCGCTGCCATCTGGGCGACCGAAAGCCAGGTCGCAAAGATGCCAAACCCATTGGGCGACATCGTTCGTGCCGCAAGCGAGAACAACGCGAACGCAAGCGCGCCGCTACCAACCTTGAGAAGGATGGTTCCGGCAACACCGCGCGTCACGTCGCGCCGCATGAACTGGACGATGGATTCGATCATGGAGATTTAAGGGGCAACTTCCCCTGAAGAGACATTTTCCGATTACCTGCGACAGCCTAGCATGCCGAAAAACCGCGAGTGTTAATGGACGGCCTCCATGATCCCGCCGGCCGCGGCGACGTCGCGGCCATGCCTGTTGCTTCACTATGGAACATCGCTGACCCCATTGTCCCAGATAGAGCAAAGTGCGGCCCGGTCGCGTGGCGGCAGAGCGCCGCATCGACGGCCGATGAGGCGAGATGAGCCGTTGGAATGCGGACCGGCTCGGCGGGAATGGCCGAGCAAGGCGCGTGCCGGATCTCATCGGGCCGGGCAGGTCTCCGCTGCGTTAACCGAGATATCGAGAAATGATCGCGTTTGGTCCTACGATGCGACATCAGGCGAGAGAATTGCACGGGCAACCATCGTTGACCGTGGGAGCCTGGACCATGACGGCGGATAGCAACGTGACCGAGCCGAGCGCTGGATCTGCGACCGCGGCGATCGTCGTCGACATCGCGATCGTCGGCGGCGGCCTTGCGGGCTCGCTCGCGGCGGCCGTGCTCGCGCGGGCAGGGCATCGTGTCGCTCTCGTCGACAAGCGCGCGGTCCATCCGGACGAGTTTCGGGTCGAAAAAATAGGCGGCCGTCAGCTGGAGATGTTGCGCAAGCTGGGCTTCCTCGATGCGCTCGACAACGTGGCCTGTCGATATGATCAGGTGCTCAACATCAGGGAAGGCAAGGTGGTCGATGTCAGCGTCGGCCGGGCTTACGGGCTTCCATATGCCGATCTCGTCGCCATGGCGCGCAGCCAGCTGCCTGATCCGTCCAGCCTCATTGTCGATGAGGTCACTGCGGTCAATTGTCGCGACGATCTCCAACATGTCGAGCTCGCGTCAGGGGGGCGCATAACTGCGCGCCTCGTCGTGCTGGCCACGGGCATGGCGGGCGTGCTCGGCTACAAGCTCGGCATCAAGCGGCGCGTGCTGGCCGAGCGCCATTCGGTTTCGTTCGGCTTCACGATCGCCCGCCGCGACCACGCGCCGTTCGATTTCGAGGCGTTGACCTGTTATGGGGAGCGCACAGCGGACGGCATCGATTATCTCAGCCTGTTTCCCGTGCGTGCCGGCATGCGGGCAAATCTCTTCATGTTCCGAGACCCGACCGATCCGATCATGCGCGAGCTGCGCCGTGAACCGGAGGCGACGGTCTTGCGCCTGCTTCCGGGATTGCGGCCCTACCTTGGCGATTTCCACGTGATCGACCGGGTGCAGAATTGGGTGATGCACCTGTCCGTCGTGGAAGGACATCTCCAGCCCGGAGTCGTGCTCATCGGTGATGCGTTCCAAACGAATTGTCCGGCCGCCGGCACGGGCGTCGCCCGTCTGCTGGTCGACGTCGAGCGCCTCTGCACCGAATATGCGCCGCGTTGGCTCGGGACCGAGGGCATGGGCCGGGAGAAGATTTCTGAATTCTATTCCGATCCCGACAAGGTCGCGGCGGACCAGCAGTCACTGAAGATGGCGCGCTTCCGGCAGGCCCTGACGTCCCGCAACGATATTGGCTGGGACGTGCGGCGGCGGCTGCACTTCCTGCGACGCAGTATCACCCACCGGCTCGATCAGATGCGGCCCGGCTGGCTCGCGCAGGTTCGAAGCGCGCTACGCGCCTGAGAGCGGCACCCGGTCGGCCCCTCGCACCGGTCAGCGCGTCGGCGTTGAGGTCCGGGTCGGCAGGAACCTGAACTCCGACATCCGCTTGGCGGCCAGCTTGAGCCAAGGCGCCTGTTTCAGTGCGAACAAGGAGATGGCGCCCGTGGTGCTGCCCGCCTGCGTGACCGTCCACATCGGTGAAGGCTGAGCGCCGAACTGCTTCTTGTAGGGCTCGTCGCCGATGGTGAAATCGAGCATCTGATCCCCGCGCTCGATGCAATCCTTCGCCACCTGCTCGAACATCAGCGCGCCCAAGGACTGGCTTTTGTATCCGGCAATGTCGAAGGCGCCCATGATCACGAGGAAGCTGCCGTGATGGCTGAGTCCGAGCACGGCTGCGATGACCTCGCCGTTCATCTTCATCGCATAGAGCCGGACAAAGGAGCCGAGGCCGCGCTGCGCCACGTCGGAATAGAAGCCGTAATATTCGGGGCGCTGGAGCAGATCTCCGTCGCCGTGTGCCTGAAAGCGCGGCCCGCGAAATTTCTTCATCACGTCCAGCACCTCCAAGACAGCGGCACTGTCGCGGCAGCATGAAAAACTCAAGTCCCCCTTCTTCTGGAGCTGCCGGGCTTTCTTTGCGAGCTCCTTCTGGTAGGAACGGTCCAGCGCACTGGCGCGCCATTGCTCGAACGGCGCGACCAGAACGGTCGCATAGGCATTGGTGTCCATCGCTATGCGGCGGGGCGCAGCCAGCAGGTTCTCGATCGGAAGCCGTCCATCCGGCAGCTTGGTCATCCGGAGCAGATCGAACGGGCGGACGAGGCACCGGATTTCTGCGCAGGCACTCTCGTCCTTGAGCAGCTCGGAAAATACCTGCGGGCTGCATACGGGCGCGAGGTAGTCGGAAACGCGGAGGTCGGCGAATTCGACGGTCCGTATCGGGCCGCGCCGGATCCGCAGCAAGGGCAACACCATCGCAAGGGCGCCCGTCGCGCGGTGGCGGACCACGACAACCAGAGGAGTTGCGCCCACATGAGACGCGAGCCTGGTGTAGAGGGTGTCGAGCCAGAGCGGATGCTGGAACGCGGTGGCGGCCGAGTTGTCGAACAGCTCCGCGTAGTCCGGCGACAGGAAGTCGAATCCCTGCTCGATGGCGATGTCGAATGTGTTGCTAGGTCTGTTCATACGCAACCAAGAAAGCAGATGGCTCGGGACGATTGATGGAGCCGGATCTACGCTCTATAGCAGGGTCGTTACGGGGGAGACACCGGCGGCGTATGATTTGCATTAATCCTTCGAGCGAGGCGCGTATGGTTACCAAACCGCTAATTCCTCATCGAGCGGCCTCGCAGCCGAAACAGCCACGACCGCGTCAACCCCCCTCGTCAGAAATATTCCACTTTACCGAAATTCGGTTTTAGCGTATGTGTCGTCCATCCCGGCTCATCCTTGAGGGGCGATCTTGTGGTCGTCATGTTCGCGAGCCGGGCTTGCGGTGGACGCGGCAGCGTTCGGGTGCGAGAGGCTAAGGGCAGGGCGGATTGCTCTCCGTGAGCCCAGGCTGCGTTCCGACGAGCGGCGCTGCTAGGCTTCGTCTCGTCTGTAAGTTTCCGGCTCCGTCGACAGGGCTGGGAAAACTGCGGCGAAATGGCGAACCGTGCGTACGGCAAAAACCGTGTGGTCCTGGCCGTCGTTGCTACGGTCAAGCCCTGGCGAATGCGGCATCTGCGTCAACCGGCGCGGTGGCGGTGACTTTCGTTGGGACGAGGGAGGCCAAAGAGAACTCGGCTCCCGGGAGAGCACGGCATAAGCCGTCCAACCATCGCGCAGGGAAGGCCGAGTGATTGGCTACACCTGTATGCTGCTGTGCGGTTTTCCTGCGTGTGCTTTTCGCGCAGCGGACCGCGGGTGCCAGCCGGCACCCGGCCTTCCCTGCGCCCTCTTGGACAAGAGGGTGAAGCGACCAAGCAAAGCTCGGGCGAAATGCGCCGCGAGAACGCGAAGGCGTGTCCGTCTACCTCGAGATTCCGGTTCGAGCACCGATGTCTTGTCCCTAACGCTAGGGACAGACACGTTGCCGCGATCCGCTTAGCATGATCCGCCCGCTTGCTCGGGACCGCAGGAGGGAACGCGTATGTCGGACGACGTGCCTTCTGGGCAGCGTCGGTGCGTCCCGGAGAGCAGTGCAAGCTCGAGCCGGGGCGCCCGATGCAGCCGGCGGAGTCATCAAAGCGGACAGGGAGGAACGGGACATGAAGATCGGTTTCGCGCGAGCCTCGCTTCTTGTGGCATGCGTCCTTTTTGGAAATGCTGCTCACGCGGACATCAAAATTGGAATTGTGATTTCGGCAAGCGGCCCGGGATCCGCTCTGGGACAGCCGCAGCTCAAGACGGTTGCAGCTCTTCCGAAAGAGATCGGTGGAGAGAAGGTGACCTATATCGTCCTGGACGACGAGTCGGATTCGACCAAAGGGGTCCAGAACGCACGCCGGCTGGTGATCCAGGATAAGGTCGACGTGCTGGTCGGCTCCTCTCTGACCCCGGTGACCATGCCGATGCTGGATGTCGCGCTCGAATCGAAGACGCCGCTGCTGTCGCTCGCTGCCGCTACGGCCATCGTTCAACCGATGGATGAGAAGCGTGCCTGGGCTTTCAAGGTCGTTCCCAATGACGACCTCATGGCGGCCGCCATCCTCAAGCATATCGCGACATCAGGCGTGAAGACGCTCGGCTATATCGGCGTTTCGGATGGCTACGGCGAGGGCTACTACAAGGAGGTGAGCCGCCTCGCGCCTGCGTTGGGGCTGACCGTAACCACACATGAGGTCTACGCGCGCGCCGACACCAGCGTCACCGGTCAGGCGCTGAAGGTGATGTCGACCAATCCCGATGCCGTCTTCATCGCGTCCGCAGGAACTCCGGCCGTCCTGCCGCAGCAGGCGCTCCGCGAGCGCGGATACGCCGGGAAGATATTTCAGACACACGGCGTGGCCAGTGAGGAGTTCATCAAGCTCGGCGGCGCGAACGTCGAAGGTGCGGTATTCGCGGGCGAAGCTTTTACCATTGCCGCCGATCTTCCCGCAGGAGATCCGTTCCGTCGTTCGACGGAGGAGTTCGTGACCGCGTATGAAGCGGCGAACGGACAAAAGCCCAACATGTTCGCTGCTCACCTCTGGGATGTCGTGGCACTGATCGGAAAAGCTGCACCGGATGCGCTGAAGACGGCAAAGCCTGGCACAATCGAATTTCGCGCGGCGCTGCGGGACGCACTCGAGCGTGGGCAGAACATCTATCTCAACAATGGGCTGTCGAACATGAGCAAGGCCGATCACAACGGCTATGATGAGCGCTCGGCCTTTCTCATCAAGGTCGAAGGCGGGAAGTTCCGCCTGGCAAAGTAGCGGCGCGCCGATGCACGATCTGGTCTGGTCCGCCTCAGACCCAGCCGCCATCGACGATGTAGTGCTGGGCTGTGCAGGCAGAAGCCTCGTCGGAAGCGAGGAAGATGGTGAACTTCGCGACCTCGTCGGGCATGAGCTTGCGCTTCAGGCATTGTCGTTGCATGAGCTCGACCTCGCCCTGGGGTGTCATCCATTTATCGAGCTGGCGCTCAGTCATGATCCATCCTGGCGCTATCGCGTTCACGCGGATATTGTAGGCGCCGTAATCGCGCGCCAGAGAGCGTGTGAGACCGATCACACCCGATTTGCTGGCGGTGTAGGCGGCCATGCCGCCTTGTCCGGCGATCCACGATACCGAGCCGAAATTGATGATAGCGCCGGCGTTCGCCGCCTTCATGTCCGGCAACACGGCCTGCGCAGCAAAGAACTGGTGCTTCAAGTTGACCCCGATGCGGTCGTCCCAATATTCCGGTGTCATTTCCTCGGTGCTGTGCCGCTCGTCATGCGCGGCATTGTTGACGAGGATGTTGATCGCGCCGCGCACATTGCGCGCCTCCGCGACACCGGCACGTAACGCGGCAATATCGGTCAAGTCGACACGCATGAAACGCGCGCTAAGACCTTGATCCGACAGCTCGCGTGCCAGCGATTGGCCCGCGTCGACATTGATGTCGAAGAACACGACATTGGATTTCTGCTGTGCGAAGCGCCGCACGATCGCAGCGCCAATTCCCGATGCGCCTCCGGTGACGAGAACGACCTTGCCGGCGAGGTCGGAATAAACGGCAGCCATGGATATCCCTCGATTTGCGTTGGGGGCAGCGCGACGCGGCCCGACTCTCCCGCTCACCTTAGCGACCTCCCTCGTGAGGTGCATAGGTCAGAATTTCAGTTGCGTACCTCAAAAATCGAAGGCAGGATTGCATCAAAGAATAAGAGCCCTTGGGAGGAATGTGATGAGACTGCTCGGGAAACTGGGACTAGCCGTTGTCGCATGCCTGTTCGGAGCGAAACTCGCTGCGGCCGAAACGACGGTCAAGTGGCTGCACATCGAGGCCAACCCGGCCCAGGTCAAAATCTGGGAGGAGGTTGCGCGCGCCTATGAGGGGTCGCATCCCGGCGTCAAGGTCGAGATGCAGTTCCTCGAGAACGAGGCCTACAAGGCCAAGCTGCCGACCATCCTGCAATCCAAAGACCGGCCCAACATCATCTACAGCTGGGCCGGCGGTGTCCTGAAGACGCAGATCGAGGCCGGTGTGCTCGACGACATCACCGATTCTGTGGAGGGCTACAGCGACAGTCTCACACCGGCGGCGCTCGCCGCCTTCACCAGCAACGGCCGTGTTTATGGTCTGCCCACGGCGCTCTCGCAGGTCGGCTTCCTCTGCAACAAGGAGCTGATGGCCAAGGCGAAGGTCGACCCTGCCGGGATCAAGAGCTGGGACGATCTGCTTGCTGCCGTGAAGACGTTGAAATCCGCCGGCGTGACCCCGATCGTGGTCGGCGGCGCCGATAAGTGGCCACTGCACTTCTACTGGACGCATCTTGCTGTGCGCATCGGCGGCAAGGCGGCGTTCGATGCGGCGTTGCGTGGCGAGAACGGCGGCTTTGCCGGGGAAACCTTCCAGAAATCCGGCGAGCTGTTCAAGCAACTCGTGGATCTCCAACCGTTCCAGAATGGCTTCCTGGGTTTCAAGAACCCGCAGGCGGTCGGCTATTTCGGCGACGGCAAGGCGGCGATGACGCTCGCGATCAGCACGGTCTATCATCTGCAGCGCGCTCTCGCCGCCGACAAGGTCGGATTGATCGAAGACAAGATCTGCTGGTTCGACTTCCCGGTCGTGACCGGCGGCAAGGGCGCTCCGACCGATACGCTCGGGGGCATCACCGGTTGGTTGATCACAAAAGGCTCGCCGAAGGAGGCTGTCGATTTCCTGAAGTACTTCGTCTCCAAAGAGGTGCAGACGCGGCTTGCCGCGGGCAACTTCATCATCCCGGTGGTGCAGGGTGCGGATGTCGGCCTCAACAACGCCTTCATGAAGCTGATCGCCGCCAATCTAGCGAAGTCGAACTACCACCAGAACTTCTATGACCAGAGCCTGGGTCCGTCGGTCGGCCGCGTCGTCAACGACGTTACTGCCGAGATCGCCGGCGGCAGCATGAGCCCGCAAGAGGCTGCCAAGGCGATCGAGGCGGCGTGGAAACAGGGCAACTGACGGTGACGCGGCGGACCGCGAGCGTGTCGGCGATCGGCGCTGCTGGCGAGATGATCCCGCAGGTCACGGTCCGTGGCCCGAGTTGGGACGGCAGGCTGACGGTGCTCATCCTGTTCCTGCCGCCGGCGCTGCTGTTGTTCACGTTGTTCGTTGTGCTGCCGATCGGCGAAGCAGCCTGGTATTCGGGCTTCAATTGGAACGGGTTCGGCAGGCCGACCAACTGGATTGGCCTGGACAATTACCGCTTTGTGCTGGAGACCCGCGCCTTCTGGCTCGCTCTGCGCAACAACGGCCTGATCATCGCTGTTTCGCTCGCCATCCAGCTGCCGCTTGCGCTCACCCTGGCCTTGATGCTCGCCGAACGCTTTCGAGGGGCGGTGGCGCTGCGCATGCTGTTCTTCATGCCCTATATCCTGGCGGAGATCGCGACCGGGCTGATCTTCAGCTTCGTCTATGATGGCGACTACGGCCTTGTGGCCTCGATCTGGCGCAGCTTCGGCGCCGAGCCGCCGCATCTGCTTGCATCGACGGATACGGCCATGCTGGCGGTGCTGATCGTGGTCGTCTGGAAGTACTTTGGCTTCCACATGATGCTATTCATCGCAGCGCTCCAGGGCCTCGACAAGAGCCTGGTCGAGGCGGCGCGTATCGACGGCGCGACCCGATCGCAAGCCTTGCGACATGTGGTCATCCCCTTGCTCTATCCGACGATAAGGCTCTCCGTGTTCTTCGCCATCGTCGGCTCGCTGCAGCTGTTCGACCTCGTCATGCCGCTGACGCGCGGGGGCCAGCGGACTCCTCGAACACGATGGTGAGCTTTCTTTACAACAATGGCATCTCACGCATGCGGGTCGGCTACGGCAGTGCCATCGGCGTCATCCTGTTTGCGATCTGCGTGACCTTTGCCTTCACGTACAAGCGATGGTTCATGCGCGATGAGTAACGCCAGGACCATCCGCGCCCCGTTCGATCCCTCAGTATTGTTCAAGCTGGTGTTCCTCGCCGTCGTTGCCATCATCGTAGTGGTGCCGCTGCTCGCGACCTTGTTCGGTGGCTTCAAATCGCTCGGCGAACTGCGCGTCAATCCGTTCGGCCTGCCACGCCACTGGGAGTGGCAGAACTATGCCGACATCCTGTTCTCGGCACGCTACTGGCAGCTCTTGCGCAACTCGCTGATCATCTCGACCCTCACGGTGGCCCTGACCCTGATCGTCGCCTCGATGGCGGCGTTCACCTTCGCCCATATCAGGTTCTATGGCAGCTCGATGCTGCTGAGCTACCTGACGCTGGGCCTGCTGTTTCCGGCCGCGACGGCGGTGCTGCCGCTCTTCATCAAGGTCCGCGATCTCGGGCTGCTCGATACATATTTTGGCGTTGCCCTGCCGCAGACGGCCTTCAGTCTTGCGATGAGCGTGTTGCTGCTGCGGCGCTTCTTCAAGGACATCCCGTACGAATTGCTGGAGGCCGCGCTGGTCGACGGGTGCAGCTATATCAAATTCTTCCGCTATGTGACGTTGCCGTTATCGCGGCCGATCCTGGCGACCGTCGGTACCATCACCTTCGTCAACAGCTGGAACGCCTATCTGCTGCCGCTGGTGATGCTCAACACCGACGCGCTCTATCCCTGGCCGCTCGGTATCATGATTTATCAGGGCGAGTATTCGTCCGAGTGGCATCTGATCCTGGCCTTCATCACGTTGACCATCCTGCCGACGATCATTCTCTTCCTCCTGGCGCAGAAGCACATCGTCGCAGGCCTCACCGCCGGCGCGGTCAAGGGATGAACGGTACCTCACGGAGATCACAATGAGAAAAGTCGGCATCGGCATCATCGGCTGCGGCAATATCAGCACCGCTTATCTGAAGGCGGCCCAGCGCTTCGCGGTCATGGAAATCAAGGCGCTCGCCGATATGCGCAGCGATGCGGCAGAGCGGCAGGGCGCCGCCTTCGGGTTGCCGGCGATGCGGGTTGATCAGCTGCTCAAGCGAGACGACGTTGAGATCGTCATCAATCTCACTGTGCCACTCGCCCACACCGACGTCAGCCTGGCGGTGCTGAACGCCGGCAAGCACGTTCATTCCGAGAAGCCGCTCGGCATTAACGTCACGGAAGCGCGCAAGGTGATGGAGCTCGCCGCGCAGAAGAATCTTCGCGTCGGTTGCGCGCCCGATACGTTCCTGGGCGGTGGGCACCAGACCGCGCGCAAGCTGATCGACGATGACGCGATCGGCACGCCCGTGGCCGGCAGCGCGTTCTTCGGCTGCCCCGGCCATGAGCGCTGGCATCCGGCGCCGGGTTTCTATTATTTGCGCGGCGGCGGCCCTATGCTTGACATGGGCCCGTACTACATCACCGATCTCGTGCAGCTGCTCGGCCCGGTGGCGAGCGTGATGGGCTCGACCGCGCGTCCGAAATCCGAGCGGCTGGTCACCAGCCAGCCGATGAACGGAACGCTGATCCCGGTCGAAGTTTCGACCCATGTCGCCGGCACGCTCGAATTCGAGAGCGGGGCGGTCGTCTCGATCGCGATGAGCTTTGACGTGCCCAAGCACCGGCACGCGCCAATCGAGATTTATGGCGACAAGGGCAGCATGCTGGTGCCGGACCCGAACCGCTTCGGCGGCGAGGTGCAGGTCGCCAAGGCTGGCGGCGACTGGGAGCCGGTCCCGCTGACCCACGGTCATGTCGATGGCGAGTTCCGTTCCATTGGCGCCGCCGATATGGCCTCCGCGATACTGAACAACCGGCCGCATCGTGCGAGCGGCGCGCTCGCTTTCCACGTGCTGGAGGTGATGGAGGCGTTCCAGATCTCTGCCGACGAAGGCCGGCGCGTCAAGATCGAGAGCCGCGTCGAGCGGCCGGCGATGCTGCCGGCCGGGCGCGAAACCGGACAGATCGACTGAGGGAATGACCATGCGCAAGGCATTAATTGTATGGGGCGGCTGGCCGGGACACGATCCCGATCTCTGCGCTTCGATGATCCGCGGCTGGCTGAAGGCTGAAGGCTTCGAGGTGCGGATCGAAACCACCACCGCCGCGTTCGCCGATCCCGCGATTCACGACCTGTCACTGATCATCCCGATCTACACCATGTCGAAGATCGAGAAGGCGGAAGCGCTCAATCTCTGCGCTGCGGTCCGAAGCGGCGTCGGGCTCGCCGGCCATCATGGCGGCATGGGTGACGCGTTCCGCGATTCCGTCGACTACCAGTTCCTGTGCGGCGGGCAGTGGGTTGCGCATCCCGGCAACATCATCGACTACAAGGTCGACTTGACGAAACCGGATGATCCCATCATGAAGGGCCTGAAGAGTTTCGAGCATCGTTCCGAGCAGTACTACATGCATGTCGACCCCGCCAACGAGGTGTTGGCGACGACGACCTTCACCGGCGAGCACGCCCCCTGGATCGAGGGCGTGGTGATGCCGGTGATCTGGAAGAAGCGATACGGCGCGGGCAGGGTGTTCTATTCCTCGCTCGGCCACCGCGCCTACGAGCTCGACGTACCGGAGATCCGGACGTTGATGACCCGCGGCATGCTGTGGGCGGCGCGCGAATGAATGCTGGTGCGAGCCAGCCGGTGATTCGTGCCACGCTTGAGGACGTTGCGCGCACGGCGGGTGTTTCGCTCGCCACGGTCGACCGCGTCGTCAACCGGCGCGAGGGCGTGCGCGCCAAGACCGTCGCGCGGGTCGAGGCCGCGGTGGCAAAACTCGGCTATCGAGCCGACGTCGCGGCCGCGCGGCTTGCCCGCGGGCAGACGTTCCGCTTTGCCTTTGTGCTGCCGACGGGCAGCAACAGCTTCATGACCAACCTGACCGAGCAGGTCCAGCGCACCGCAGACTGGCTCGCCGGCCAGCGCGGCTTCATTGATATCCTGCGTGTCGACGTGTTCGATCCGGACGTACTCGCCGCCGCGCTGGAAAATCTCTCGCCTGCCTATCATGGCGTCGCCGTGATCGCGCTCGACCATCCCAGGGTGCGCGCCGCGATCGACGAACTCACTGCGCGCGGGGTCGCTGTGGTGACCCTCGTGTCGGACGCGCCGAGCTCGCGCCGGCTGCACTATGTCGGCATCGACAACCCGGCGGCAGGCCGCACCGCTGCAACGCTGATGGGACGGTTCCTCACTGGTCGCAAGGGGACGGTGGCCGTCATCGCGGGATCGTTGTCGCTGCGCGATCACACCGAACGGCAATTCGGCTTCCACCAGATCCTGTCCAGCGAATATCAGAGCCTAGTCGCGCTGCCGGTGATCGAGGGCCGCGACGACAGCGAGCGCACCCGGGAGCTCACTGCGGCACTGCTCGCGCGCCAGCCCGATCTGCGCGGCATATACTGCTGCGGCGCCGGGAACCGTGGCATCGCCGACGCGCTTGAGGCCTCGGGACGGGCGCGCGAGGTGGTCTGGATTGCCCATGAGCTGACCCAATACACGCGGCGTTTCCTGGTCCGCGGCACGCTCGATGCCATCATCAACCAGGATCCCGGCCACGAGGCACGGTCTGCGGCGCGAGTCCTGCTCGCGCATTGTTCGGGTGAGCCGATCAGCCCCGACCAGGAGCGCATCCGCATCGACATTTTTCTGCGGGACAATCTGCCGTAGCCTCGACTGACCTGCGGGGCGCATCAGAAGCTCTCGGCCATTGCGGCCAGGCGTCGATGGGCTCGTTCGCGAGCCACCTCAATGGGCTGTTGCGGTCCGGTGGTTGGTCCGATCGGAATGAAACGGACATTGCTGATGCCGACAAAACGCAAAATTTCGCGCAGGTAAGGCGCTGCCATGTCGATGCGCCCGCGATTCATTCCGGTGGCGAAATCGCTGCCACTGGCAATGATGACGATGGTCGGCCGGTCCTTCAGCAACGGGATATACCCCAGCGACGGATCGAACCGAAAGGTGAGCCCGGGCTGGACGATAATGTCGAACCATTGCTTGAGCTTATAGGGAATGCCGAAGTTCCACATTGGCGTCGAAATCAGCACCCGCTCGGCGAGCGCTAAGCGCACCGCCATCCGCTCGGCTTCCGCGAAGCTGTCCCGCTGCGCGTCGTTGAAGGCCTGCGCCTTCATCCGTGCATATTTGGCTTCGACAATGGGGCCTGAAAATTCCGGCAAGCGCTCGCGCCAGAGATCCATAACGTCCACGTCCCAGTCGGGCCGAGCTCGGCGAAAGCCGTCGAGGAAAACGCGTGCGCCGGCGCCTGACCAGGAGGTCGCCGCGGGGCGAGCAAGACAGGTGCAGGAGCTTCGCCACCGCTCATCCCAGCGCTTTGATGACCGCATCGGCCTTGGTCACGACGGCGACGTTCTGCATGGCGAAATTGATCGACGCGGCGTGCCAATCGGCGTTCATGGTCGAGCAGCAATCCTCGGGAACGATCATGAAGTAGCCCTTGTCGGCACCGGTCCGCGCTGTGTGCTCAACTGACATGTTGGTCCAGGCGCCGGTGTTGATGATCATGTCGCGGCCGGTGGCTTTCAGGATCGTTTCGAGCCTCGTGCCTTCCCAGGCACTCATTCGCACCTTCTCGACCACGAAATCGCCGGGCCGTGGTTCGAGACCTGACACCGGTGCCGCCCCCAGCTTCCGCGCACCATCGCCTTGCTGTCGACGAGACCCTCGAACAGCGGCGCATTCAGCGTCACGCCGGGCGCGCCGGGCTCGACGACGAACCAGACATGAATGATGGCCACGCCTCGCGCCCGCGCCGTTTCGGCTAGGCGGCGGACATTCTCGACGACGCGCTGCTGCTTCGCGTGACCTGGCGCGCCGGAATCGGCAAAGGCGCCGCCATCCATGATGACGTCGTTCTGGAGATCCTGGATGATCATGGCGCAGCGTCGCGGGTCGAGCTGCATTTCGCCGTCGGCAAGGATGGGGGCAGCGGAAGCAGAGCCCGCGGCCGCAGTGCCGCTGCCTCGCTTGCCGCTCATATAGGGCTCGTGGCGCGGTCCGACCCTGGTGGGAATTGCATAGACCGAGTGCGTCGAAGTCAGGTACAGCGTGCGGAAATCCGGCCCGCCCCAGGTAAGGTTGGCGACGAGTTCGGGCAGGCGGAGCTTGCCGAGCAGCTCGCTCCGCGGCGAATAGACCCAGACCCCGCCGGGTGCCGTAACCCAGACGTTGCCGTGCTGGTCGCACTTCATGCCGTCGGGCAAGCCGGGCTCGAGCTCGGAGCGGATGGCGCTCGCGAACACCCGCGCGGTCGACAGGGAACCGTCAGAATTGACATCAAACACGCGGATGAGTGCCTGCACGGTGTCGTTGACATAGAGCAGTTTCTCGTCGGGCGAGAAGCACAGCCCGTTCGGCTGGTCGAACAGATTGCGGTCCACGACGAGCTTCGGGTCGGCGCCGGGCACGACGCGATAGACGCCCTGGAAACCGAGCTGCCTCGGCCGCTCGACGCCATAGACCGGCATGCGGCCATACCAGGGGTCCGAGAAATAGATCGCGCCGGAGGAGTGCACGCAGACGTCGTTGGGGCTGTTGAGCTCCTGTCCCCCAAAGTGCGAGGCCAGCACCTCGCGCCGTCCGTCCGGCCGCTCGCGGATCAACGACGATGTCGCGTGCTCGCAAACGATCAAATTGAGCTCGGCGTCATAGGTCATGCCGTTGCATTTGTTCGAGGGACGCTTGACCTCGGCGACGCCGCGCCGCGCATCCCAGCGCCGGCGCACGTCGCCCGGCATGTCTGAGAACAGCAGATAATGATCCACCGGATGCCAGATCGGTCCTTCCGTAAAGTCAAAACCGGTGCCGATTTGCGCGACTGGTGCGTAGGGATCGATCAGGGTCTCGAATTCGGAGCGCAAGGTGACGTGGGTCATCGGTCGATCCTCTGGCGTCTAGGCCGGAAACCAGTTGCGCTGGGGCAGAGACTGCACGACCGGCCCAGGCACCTGGTCGTGCAGCCGGCCGACGACGTTGCCGCCTTCGATCTTGGCGGGGCGGTCGTGGACCGGCAGCAGATAGCGCGAATTGCTGAGCAGCTTTTTGATGGCGGCCTTCTCGGCCCGCTTGGTGGTGCCGTGGTTGCCAGTGGTGCGCGGCTCCCAGTCGTGGATCTCGTTGAAGGGCGTCACGATCTGGTCGTTGAAATCATAGATGACGTCGCCGCAGATGGTGGCGATGCCGTCGGCCGTTTCGACGATGATATTCATCGATCCCTCGGTATGCGCATTCGCGGCGTCGCAGTAGACACCCGGCATCAACTCGATGGGACCTGTGATCTCGAGGTCGAGAAAGCGCAGCGCACTCTTGGTGTGCAGACGGTCGATCAGATGCTTGATATCCGGTGCCGGATATTGCGGATGCATCAGGCCGGACACAGAATATTCAAGCTCCCGACGGTTGAGGACGACGGTCGTGTTCATCGGAAACAGATCGTCCTTGCCGGCGTGGTCGATGTGCAGATGGGTGTGGCAGACGAAACGCACATCGCCCATCCGCACGCCGTGCCGCGCAAGCTGGTTCTCGATCATGTGCTCGTGATACTGCAGGCCGCGCATCCCCAGCGTTTCCATGATCTGGTTGGAACGGTAACCGGTGTCTACCACGACCGGATACTTGCCGCCGAGGATCAGGAAACCGAGGGTGAGGACGCGGCGGGTGCGGCCGCAATCGCGGCCGAGAACCAAAAAGCTCGATTCCAGCTCAATATCGCCATAGTCCAAAATCTTGATCTCCAGCGGCATTCCGTCCCTCCCTGTGTCCGTTCTCGTTGTTTCCTCGGCGCTCAGAGCCGATAGACGCGCATAGCGGTGGTCTTGAAAATGGCTTCGCGCTGATCATCGCGTAGCGGCGCCGCGGCGGCACGGAATGCATCGATCAACGCGCGATAGCTGGTCCACAATTTCTCGATCGGAAAATTCGAGCCGAACAGGCAGCGTTCGGCGCCGAAGATCGCAATCGTATCGGTCAGGACGGATGCGATATGCGCGGGGTCGTTGCGGTGGATGAAGGTTCCGAGCCCCGATAGTTTCGACACGACGTTCGGGCATGCGGCGAGGCGGGCCATCCCGGCGCGCCACGCGGCGCGGCCTGCCGGTGAAAGGTCCTCCAGCATGCCGGCGTGCTGGAGGATAAAGGTCACCTTAGGGCAGGATTCCGCAAGGCGCGCAGCGTCAGGCATCTGTGGCGTGAACACCTGAAGCTCAAAGCTCCAGCCATAATCCGCAAGGCGGGCGATATTGCGCTGGATCACGGGATCGGTGCAAAGGTCCGGCCGCGCGGCAAAGCGATAAAGCGGGTTCTCGTGCCAATGCAGTTGCATGCGAACGCCGCGTACGAGGGCATAACGCTTCAGGCGGTCGAGCTGTGGACGCACGTCGTCCACCGAAAAGTCGGCGTAAGCTACGATGGCATGCGGCCAGCCGTGCTCCTCGGCGGTCTGCTGCACCCAAGCGGCCTCGTCCTCGAAGCGGTCATTGGCCCAGTTGGTCTGGACATAGACCGAGCGGGTAACGCCGCTGCCCTCGATGTCGCCGAGATATTCCTCGATCGGGTAATCGCGCCGGATCGGCTCGTACGGACCGAAGATGCGCGGCTGCATCGGACCCACCAGCCAGGGCAGGTCGGTCTGGCGCCAGATATGATGGTGCCCATCGACGACGTCGGTCACGCAACTCTCCTTTGTCCCAGCGCCAGCACATGCGCGACGATCGACGCGCTCGAGCCACCATCGACGAGGTCGTCGACGAAGCGTTCGATCGCGACCAGCGCTTCGGTCTGCGGGCGAAAGTCGGGACCAGCCGCGAGCGGTGTCAGCCAGCTCACGCGCCACGCACGGCGCGATAGTTTCGCGACCGCATCGCGCAGCGCATCGGGTTCGCCCCGTTCCAGGCCGTCGGAAACGATGATCACGGCAGCGCCCCGCGCGTATCCACCGAAGCGGGGCACGGCGAGAAACGCCTGAAGCGCATCGCCGATTAGGGTGCCGCCGTCCCAGTCGCTGACCGCATGGGCCGCCGCCCTGAGCGCCTGCTCTCGGCGTTTGAGTCGCAACGGGCGGGTGATGCGGGTCAGCCGCGTGCCGAAGGTGAAGACCTCGACGCTGGGCGCCGCCTGCACCAACGTGTGCGCGAACTTCATATTCTCTTCGGTGCGGGTCTTCATCGAGCCGGAGACGTCAATCAGAAGCAACATCTTGCGTGGGCGCTGCCGCCGCTTCAAACGCCCCAGCCGGAGAATTTCGCCATCGCTGCGAACGGAGTCGCGCAGGGTGCGGCGCAAATCGGCGTAGGGTCCGCTGCGAGCCCGCATGCGGCGATGGCCGCGCCGCTTCGGCAGGCGCCTCGGCGCCTCGCGGGACAGCCGGCGCAGCGCATCGGTGGTCGAGAGCTGCGCAAAGCGGCGCTCGACCAGGGTTTCGGCGCGCGCAGCTGCGAGACCGGACTCGTTGGCCTCGTCCGACAACAGCGGCTCGTCGTTTCCACGGGCCTCCTCTTGCAGCCGAACAGTCTCGTCGTCCTCACCGTCATCGACGCGCTCGATTGCCTCGTTTCCGCGAAAGTGCAGATCGAACAGCCGGTCGAACGTTGCGCGACGCTCCGGTGGAGGAGCCAGTGTTGCGAGGGCTGCCTGCCGAATGTCCTCCAGGCTGCGGGGACCGAGCAACTGGATTGCGGCAAGGAACGACGTCGTCTGTTCCGGTGCGACGGCAAATCCGTTCGTTCGCAACAAGCCGACGAACGAGATGAATACACGCGCAGCGCGCGGCAGTTCGGGTTCGGCGCTCATGCAGAGGCCTCCGCCAGCAGGGCATCGAGGCGCGGCGAAATGAAGTGCAGATCCTCCTCGTCTTTCAAGGCAACGCCGATCGAGCGCCTGAAGGCATCAGGCCACCGTGCGCCGCCCTTGTGCAGCAGCGTGGCGGCCTCGGCCCAGTCGACGGCCTCGGCGATCCCGGGCGCCTTGCTGAGTGGTTCGCGTCGCAGCTTCTCGACGGCGGCGACGACGGCCCGCGCGGTCCCCTCGGCGACGCTGGAGGCCCGCATCATCACGATGCGCGCTTCGCGCTCGGCGGAGGGATAGTCGATCCAGTGATAGACGCATCGCCTCCGCAATGCTTCATGAAGATCCCGCGTGCGGTTCGAGGTCAGGACGACAACCGGGCGCTCAGAGGCGCGAACCGTACCGCGCTCCGGAATCGAGATCTGGAAGTCGGACAGGAACTCGAGCAGGAAGGCTTCGAATTCTTGGTCGGCGCGGTCGATTTCGTCGATCAGCAGCACAGTTGAGTCAGGTGCGCGCAGCGTCGCCAGCATCGGTCGCTCGATTAAAAACGTTTCGCCGTAGATGTCGACGCTCTCATCGCCGGCCTGGCGGATTGCGAGCATCTGGCGCGGATAGTTCCATTCGTAGAGTGCGGCAGATGCGTCGATGCCTTCGTAGCATTGCAGGCGGATCAGGCGGCGGCCGAGGACCGCGGCAATGGCTTTGGCGGCCTCGGTCTTGCCGACGCCCGGCGCGCCCTCGAGCAGCAATGGCTTGCCGAGTGCCAGCCCGAGATAGGCTGCGGTCGCCAGCCCCTCGTCGGCAAGGTAATAGGCTGCCCGAAGCGCTTTCTCCAGTGCCTCTGGGCTGTCGATGCCGACGATGTTGCTGCGGACGGCCATCGAGACCTCAGCGCCGCGCCTGAGGGCGCGCGCCGCCCTCGGCCTTGATCGCGCGCAGCACCTTCTCCGGCGTAATCGGCAGATCGTCGATGCGCACGCCGACGGCGTTGAAGATGGCGTTCGCAACGGCCGGCAATACGGGATTCGCGCACATTTCGCCGGGCCCCTTGGCGCCGAAGGGGCCATCGGGAGCGGGGCGTTCCAATACGGCGATGTCGTGCGGGCAGATATCGCCAGGACCGGGCATGACATATTCGACGAAGTCGCGAGGGCCGTGGACCGGGTCGGGATAATAGGGTTCTGGCGTCTCGTAGAGCGCGTGACTGACGCCCATCCAGGCGCCGCCGACGAGCTGTTGCTCGACCAGGCGCGGGTTGAGCGCACGGCCGAGCTCATAGGCAGAATCCATGCGGATCATCGTGACCTCGCCGGTCTCGTCGTCAACCTCGACCTCGGCGACGAGACAGGCATGGGCGTAGCAGGTCGCCGGCGACATCTCGCCGGTTTCCGGATCGACATTGGACAGAGGAACCAGGAAGATGCCGCGGCCGGCGATGGTCTTGCCCTGCTTGAACTGCGCGGCGATGGCGACGTCCTTGGTGGAGATCGAGCGGTGCGGCGCGCCCTTGACGTGGATGTTGCCACGTCCGTCGGTTTCGAGATCGGCGGCGTTGACCTCGAGTTCTTCTGCGGCCGCCTCCATCATCACGCCGCGCGCCTCGCGCGCCGCCGCCATCACTGCATTGCCGACGCGATGGGTGCCGCGCGAGGCGAACGAGCCCATGCAATGCGGGCCAGTATCGGAATCGGCGGTATCGACATAGACGTCCTCGACGGGTACGCCGAGCGTCTCTGCGCAAATCTGCCGCGTGACCGACTTCATGCCTTGGCCGAGGTCGATCGAGGACAGCGCTACGGTGAACTTGCCGCTTGGATTGGAATGAACCAGGGCTTGGCTGGGATCGCCGCCGAGGTTCATGCCGATGGGATAGTTGACCGACGCGATGCCGCGTCCGCGATGTCGCGTCATCTCAACGCCTCCTGGTGCCGAACACGGATGAGAATCGGCCCGCCCCATGCGAGGGCGATGTTGGTCGCGGTGGCGATGGCGGTGGCGGCGCGGGCGGTGGGGGCTCGCGCGGGGGTTCGCGCGACGCGGCCGTTGGCAGGCGATCATAGCTCGTGCGCTGCTGCGCCGGCGCGGTCGTCCGTACGTGGATGTCGGCAGGCGTCCGCGGGATGGCAGCGCGGCTGCCGCCTCCGTCTTTGCGGGAGGAGGCGCGCTTGAACTCGTCGCGGATCGGCCATTTGGCTTTCTCGGCCGCGACCTGGACGCACTCGATCAGCGCCGTGTTCTTGGCCTCGCGCCGATGCGCCTTCATGTCGCCGTCGCGATAGGCATTGAGGATGCGGAACTCCATCGGGTCCATGCCGACGAGGTTCGCGAGCTTGTCCATCTGGCATTCGATCGCAAAGTCCATGGCGGTGACGCCGAAGCCGCGCATCGCGGTTGCAGGCGTACGGTTGGTGAAGACGCAGTAGACGTCGCCATAGACGTTCGGGATGGTGTAGGGTCCTGGCAGATGGGCTGCGCATTTCACCGCTGCATAACTGGAGAGCCGCGTATATGCGCCGCTGTCGAAATATGCGCGGATCTTTCTCGCGACGACGCGGCCATCGCGCATCACGCCGTCCTTGATGTAGATGCGCTCGGCGCCGCGCGGCGGGCCGTATTGCATCTCTTCTTCGCGTCCGAACACGTAGCGCACGGGACGTCCCGTCAGCATCGCACCCAGGATGCATAACGGTTCGGTCAGCGTGTCGACCTTGCCGCCAAAGCCGCCGCCGACGGTGCCGCCAATGAAATGGAAGGTGTTGGAAGGGACGTCGAGGATCTTGGCGCAGGTGTCGACCGAGAAGAACAGCGCCTGCGTCGACGTATAGACGACATAGCGCCCGTTGGTGTCGGGCGCCGCGATCGACCCATTGGTTTCGGTCGGCGCGTGCTCGATTGGTGACATCTGGTAGCGTTGTTCAAGCACGTGATCGGCGGTCGCGAGTGCGGCATCGGCATCGCCGAAGCGGAGCTTTTGGTGGTCGTATGTGTCGTGATAAATGAAGGCATTCTTCGGATAGGTATCGTTGACGACGGGCGCGCCGGCCTTCAGCGCATCTTCCACGTCGAACACGGTTGGCAACGGCTCATAGTCGATCCGCACCTTTGCGATCGCCTCGAACGCCTCGCGCTCGCTGTCGGCGACGATGGCCAGGATCGGCTCACCCTTGTAGCGGACCTTGTCGACGGCCAGCGATGGTTCGTCGTCCTTGCCGAAATTGATCAGGCTCAAAAGTGTGTTGAGGTTGCGGGGCACGTCGGAGCCGCGGATGATCCGGCGCACGCCGGCTGAGCGCTCGGCGTCCGCGGTATCGATCCGCCGGATCCTTGCATGCGAATGGGTCGAGCGAACGACTTTCAGGTGCAGCATGCCCTGGAGCTTGTGGTCGTTGAAATAGCTCGAGGTGCCCGTGACATGGCCAAGCATGTCCTGGCGCTGTGTGCCCTTGCCGATCTCGTTGAGATTATCGTCGCGCTCGTCGGCGAAGATGTCCTTGCGTAGTTCCAGCATGATCTGGTCCTTCAGGCGCTCACCCTGCCGCCGGAGGCGGCGAGGATGGCGTTGATGATCGGCTCGTAGCCGGTGCAGCGGCAGATGTTGCCGGAGATCGCCTCCACGATCTCGGCGCGGCTCGGGGAGGGATTGCGGTCGAGCAGCGCCTTGGCAGCCATCAGCATGCCCGGCGTGCAATAGCCGCACTGGGCAGCAAAATTCTCGGCGAAGGCGCGCTGCAGCGGATGGAGGTTCGGTCCCTGCTTCAGGCTATCCAGCGTCTCGACAGAGCGGCCGGCGACGGTCTCGGCCAGCGTCAGACAGGAGAGATGGAGCTCGCCGTCGATCAGGACGCTACACGTGCCGCAGCCCCCTGGCCGCAGCCGAATTTCGGCGTCATGTCGCCGATCAATTCGCGAAGCGCGACGAGCAGGTTGGTGCCGCCATCGACGAAAATGGCGACATCGCTGCCATTGTGACGAAATTGCAGGGCAGTCTTGGCCATACGATCTATTCCTGACCCAAGAGAAGACGACGCAGATGGACGCCGACGATCTCGCGGCGGTACCAGGCGCTGCCGAGCGCGTTGTCGGAGGGCGATGTTCCTTCCGCCGCTGCGGAGGCTGCGGCCGCAACGGTCGCGGCATCGAGCGAGCGACCTTCCAGAGCGCGTTCGGCCGCCCGCGCACGTATTTGCGTCGGCGCCATCGATCCCAATGCGATTCGTGCCCCGGCGACCCGCCCGCCACTGATTGGTAGATGTGCGGCGAGCGTGATGACCGAGCCGCCCTTGGGCTTGATCCGTGCGATCTTGCGGTAGCGAAAAGCCTCCGCGCTAGTCGGTCGCGTGCATGACACCGACAGCACGAGCGCGCCCGCCTGCCTTTCACGTGACTGCAAAAACTCCTCAATTGGAATGTCGCGCGATCCAAAGCCGCCTTGCAGGGCCACCGTGGCATCGAGCGCAAGCAGGGCGACGGTGAAATCGCCATAGGGATTAGGCGCAAACAGATTGCCGCCCACCGTACCCATGTTGCGCACCGCCGGGCCGCCAATCGAGCGGGCAGGGGCGTGCAGGAAAGCGAGGTCACGCTCGCCCAGAATCCGGGCGAAAGTTACGCCAGCACCCAAGGTGATCCGCGGACCAGATGGGTCGATGCGCGTCAAGGCTTGGTCATTGGCGCGCACGATGGTCGAGAGCGAGATATCGCCTTCGTTCAGAGCGCGCATCACGAGCGTGCCGCCACCGAGATAGCGAGCGGTGCGATCGGACGACAGCGCGGCGGCGGCCTCGCTCGAGCTTGTGAAGGTCTTCACCGTCACAGTCATGTTGACACAGCCTCCTTGAGGTGTCGGCGGATCGCTACGAATCCCGCTTGGTAGATATCTTCCGCGACCATGTGGGTGATACGATCCTTGTCCTCCGGCCGCGTCGAGAAGCGCGATTCCCAGTGCCAGAAGGTACGGTCGCCGTCCGTCACGGGCAGCAGGCGGACGTGGGCTACGTAGTTGAACATCGGGACCGGCGTATCGAGCAGGCAGTAGCTGAAGGTCTGCTCCAGATCCGACAGCGTCAGCAATTGCTCGCGCAGCTCCGAGCCGTCCTGCAGCTTGAACCGCCTGACGCAGCCGATCTTGTCCGAGGCCTGCGCCCGCTCGATGGTGGAGGCCGCGACCGCCGGATGCCAGCGATCGTGCCCGTTGAAATCGCGCAGCACCGCCCACACGGACCCGGTCGGCGCATCCAGGATCGTGCTCTTGACGATATGCGGCACTGCGCTCAGCCTCCGAACTGGCGTTTGAGGGCGTCGAAGCCGCCCTGGAACACGCCGCCGCCGATATTCGCGA
The DNA here is from genome assembly GCF_040939785.1 of Bradyrhizobium lupini. Classification (NCBI taxonomy): domain Bacteria; kingdom Pseudomonadati; phylum Pseudomonadota; class Alphaproteobacteria; order Hyphomicrobiales; family Nitrobacteraceae; genus Bradyrhizobium; species Bradyrhizobium lupini. The sequence continues at coordinate 992,737 of NZ_CP162553.1, read as the reverse complement.
CAAGCTCCGCCTCCCGCTCGGGTGCGCATTCGAACTCAGCGGTCCATTCCATGAAGGTCTGGTCGCCATCCGTGACCGGCGTCAGCCGAAGCGTCGCGACGTAGTCCTCGACCCCCATCGGGGATTCGAGGATCGAGTAGGTGCAGAACATGTCGTAATCGGACAGGCCAAGCAGCTTTTCCCGGATGCGATCGCCGTTGCGGAGGCGAAAATCCCTGACGCAGCCGATCTTGTCGGAGGGCTCGCCACCCTCGATGCGGCTTTCCGCAATCGCGGGATGCCAGTTCGGCAGACCGTTGAAGTCGCGCACTCGCGCCCAGACGCGATCGTTGCGCGCCTTGACGACGGTCGAGACGTAGACGCGGGCCATGGTGCGACCTCAGCTCTTCTTTCGGGGGCTGCGCTCGGCGGGCGGCTCGCCGTCGGCTGCAGGCGAGGGTGCAGCGGCTGGCTTCTCGCCACCGCCGCCGCTCTTGCGCGCGGAGTCCTTGATGCCCTGCATGTCGCGAGCTTCCCGGATCAGGCCTGGCATCTTGGCGAGGCTGCCACCTTCGACGCCGATGTCCGCCAGAAGCGAATCGATCAGCGGCGCCTGGACGCGGTAGCGCAGCGCCGAGTCGATCACCTCGTCGGTGGCGCTACGGCCGCCATTCCCGCCATGGCCGTTGCCGTTGAGACCATCGACTTGCAGGATGCGGATGCCCTCGATCTTCTCCATCGGCTTGACGCTCTCACGGACGATGCCCTCGATGCGGTCGAGCAGCTTTCTACGGAATAGCGAGTAGCGCGCCTGGTCGGTCAGCACGTTCTCGGCCTCGTTGAGCATACGCTGCGCCTCGGCCTCGACTGCAGCGCGGATCCGTTCGGCTTCCGCGGCAATTCGCGTCTCCTCGGCCTGCTTCTCGGCGATCAGGATCTCCACGGTCTTGCGACGCTTCGCGATCTCGCTCTCGCGCGCGGTTATGACGCGCTCGGTGGCTTCAGTGGCATGCACCCGCGCTTCCTCAGCCGAGGCCTTGGCCGCGGATTCCTCCAGCGACTTGAGGTGGATAGCAATCGCCTTTTCCATCAAGACGGTCTCGACCTCCTTCTCGCGATTGATTTCGAGCTTGCGCAACTCGCGCTCGCGGCCGATGCGGGCCTCGTCGAGGCCGCGATCGGAGGCGATGCGGGAGCGCTCAACCTCTTCCCGCGCGGCAATCTCGGCTTCCTGGAGCGACTGGACGCGAGCGACTTCGAGCTGTTCGATCGAACGGCGGCGCTCGATTCGCGCCGCCTCTAGCGCATGCTCGCGCGAGACGTCGGTGGTCTCGACCTCCTTGCGCGCGACAATCTCGGCCTGCCTGACCTGGCGGTCGGCGTCGATGCGCTCGGACTTCTTGGTCGAGAGCGCGATGACGCGGTCCTCATCCGCGATCTCGATCGCCTTCTTGTGCTCGATATTGAGGACTTCGCGCTTCTTGGAGGACGTGATCCGCTCGGCCTCGAGCGCGAGATCGACGCCGATGCGCTGGCGCTCGATGGCGTCGCGGCGCTTCAACTCGGCCGCCTCGAGCACGGCTGAGCGCTCGATCTCGAGCGCGCGTGTGTCACGCTCGGCCTGGATACGCTCGGCTGCAACGGACTTCTCCTGCGCGATCCGGGCGGCTTCGATGGCTTCCCGCGAGGCAATGTCGGCTTCCTCGACGGCGCGGTTGCGGGCGATTTCCAGCGACCGCACGCGCTCTTGCTGGGTGATGCGGGCAGCTTCGGTGGCTTCGCGCGCCGCGACCTCTGCGACTTCCAGCGTCTGATTTCGCTCGATTTCCAACTGCCGGGTATTCTGCTCGACCGCGATGCGCTCGACGGCGAGCCTGTGCTCCCGGTCGATTCGCGCCGCCTCGACCGCGCGCTGCGCCTCAATCTCGGCTTCCTGGATGTTACGCACCTGCTGGATCTCCAGCGCACGGGTGCGCTCATCGGATGCGATGCGCTCGACATTGACAATCATGGTCTGGGCGATGCGGGCCTTTTCGGTCGTCTCGCGGGCAGCAATCTCGGCTTCGTCCACGGCGCGGGTCCGGTCGATCTCGCGGCGCCGGGTCTCCTCTTCGTTAGCGATGCGGGCGTCGGTCACGACGCGGTCCTGCTGGATACGCGCTTTCTCGATCGCTTCGCGGGCGGTGATCTCGGCTTCCTCGACGGTCCGCATCCGCTCGATTTCGCGCTGGCGCACCTCGCGCTCGGAAGCGATGCGGCTGGTATCGATCGAGCGCTGGTTGGCGATCCGGGCTTTTTCGATTTCCTCCCGTGCGAGCAGTTCCTTCTCCTCGATGGTGCGGGTGCGCTCGATCTCCCGCTGGCGGGTCTCACGCTCCGAGGCGATACGGGCTTCGGCGATCGCCTGGTCGTTGGCGATTCGCGCCTTCTCGATGGTTTCACGGGCGGAAATCTGCGCCTGCTCAGCTTCGGTCTCGCGCAGGGCCCGTTCGCGTGCGACCTCGGTGCGTTGCAGGGCGCGGCGCATCTCGATGTCACGCTCCTGTTCGAGGCGCGCCGTCTCGCTTTCGCGTTCGATCTCGAGAGCCTGCCGCTCGGCCTCCAGGTTGCGGGAGCGGATCTTGATCATCGAATCCTGCTCGATGTCGTTGCGCAGTTTGCGCTTGGCCTCGATGTCCTCCATCAGGCGGGTCAGACCTTCGGCGTCGAAGCGGTTCGAGGGGTTGAAGAATTCGAGATCGGTCTGGTCGAGATCGGTGATCGCGACTGATTCCAGCTCGAGCCCGTTCTGGGCGAGGGCCTCTGCGGCGTTCGCCTTGAGGCGGGCGACGTACTCACCGCGCTGCTCGTGCATCTGCTCGAGGGTCATCTCCGAGGCAACGGAACGAATGGCCGAGATGAATTTGCCGGCGAGGAGGGCGTGGAGCTGTTCGGGCTCCATGGTGCGGCGGCCGAGTGTGGCGGCCGCGATAGACACGGCTTCGCGGGTCGCCTGCACGCGGACATAGAAATCGGCCTCGATGTCGACGCGCATGCGGTCACGGGTGATCACGGCGTCCTGGCGGGAGCGCACGATGCCCATCGGCTGCACGTTCATGTTGACGGGCGTGTAGTCGTGGATGAACGGCAGCACGAAGGCGCCGCCGTTGATCACAACGCGCTCGCCGAGCAGGCCGGTCCGGACGAATGAGGTCTCCTTGGACGAGCGGTGATAGAGCCAGTTCACGATGTAGACGCCGACCACGATCACCACGACGGCGACGATCAGCCAGAGGATCAATTCACCGACCAGAGTCCCTGACATGTTTCTCTCCCTCGACCTTTCGGCGTTATCGCGCGCCGATCGCCTTGAATTTGCGAACCTGATCCGTCAGCGCCCGCTCGACCGGCAGCCGTTCCATTGAGGAGGCGCCGTAGAAGCCGTGGCAGTTGCGTGTGTTCCTCATGATGAAATCGGCATCGTCCGGATCGGAGATTGGTCCGCCATGAGCGAGCACCAGAATGTCCGGATTGACGCCGAGCGCGGCGGAGGCCCAGGTGTCGATGTGCGCTGGGCAATCGGTCAGCTTGAGTGCGGTCTGCGCGCCGATGCTGCCCCCGGTCGTCAGGCCCAGATGACAGACGATGATATCCGCGCCTGCGATCGCCATCGCGGCAGCTTCCTTCTCGCTAAAGACGTAGGGCGTCGTCAGCAGGTCCTTCTCGCGCGCCTTTGCGATCATGTCGATCTCGAGGGCATAGGACATACCGGTCTCTTCGAGATTGGCGCGGAACACGCCGTCGATAAGGCCGACGGTCGGAAAGTTTTGTACGCCAGCAGAATCCGAGCGCTTTCAATTGGTCCAGGAAAAGATCCATGTCGCGGAACGGATCCGTGCCATTGACGCCGGCGAGCACTGGCGTCCTGGTCACCACGGGCAGCACTTCGCCGGCCATCTCCAGCACGATGGCGTTGGCGTCGCCGTAAGCCATCAATCCCGCGAGCGAGCCTCGGCCGGCCATGCGGTAGCGGCCGGAATTGTAGACGACGATGAGGTCGACACCGCCGGCCTCCTCGCACTTGGCCGACAGGCCGGTGCCGGCGCCGCCGCCGACGATGGGCTCGCCGCGCCTTGCCATCTCGCGGAAGCGATTCAACAGTGCAGCGCGTTCAAACCGGGCCATCGGTCACCTCGCTAGTCTCCGGCGCGCCCCAATGCGGCCGAACAATGTTCGGAACGCGCTGACGATGGTGGAGGCGAACTCGGGGTCATTGATATTCTTGGGAATGCGGATGAGCTGACGGTTGGCGGTCTGCCGCACGTTGCGCTCCAGCGTGCGGAACAGCGCCGCATCGGCGTCCGGATCCCAGAATGACTGTCCTCGCGCGTCGAGCGCGGAGACACCGCCCTCAGGCAGGAAGAAGCGCACCGGGCCGTCCATCCGGTTGAGCCGGTCGGCGATCCAGTGCCCCATGCGCTCGTTCTCCTCTGCAGTGGTGCGCATCAGCGTGACCTGCGGGTTGTGGACGTGGAATTTCCTGCCGCGGTAGCGCTCCGGGATGGTCTCGGGGGCGCCGAAATTCACCATGTCCAGAGCGCCCACCGAGCCGACATAAGGCACCCGGCTGCGGATGATGGCGCCAAAGCGGTCGTCGATGGCCGGGAACACGCCGCCCATCAGGAGATCGCCGACCTCCGTGGTCGTGAGGTCGATGACGCCTGCGAGCTGTCCGGAATCGACGAGCTTCTCCATTGAGCGTCCTCCGACGCCGGTGGCGTGGAAGACCAGGCACTCGAAATCCTCGCGCAAGTCGGCCGCGATCTTCTGCCCCGCCGGCGTGGTGACACCAAACATGGTGATGCCGACCGACGGCAATCCGCTGTCGCCGCGATCCTTCCGCGAATGCTGATCAAGGCGCGCCTTGACCATGCCGGCCAGCGCGTTGGCGCCGTTGGCCAGCACGGCGCGCGAGATCGAGTTGAGGCCCTGAACGTCGGTAACCGAATGCATCATGGTGATGTCCGCGGGGCCGACATAGGGCCCGACGTCGCCAGAGGCGACGGACGAGACGATGAGCTTCGGCACCCCGACAGGAAGCATCCGCATACCGGGCGCGACCAGCGACGCTGCGCCCGAGCCACCGGCAGAAATCACGCCGGCAACATTGTTCTGGCGTCGCAACCAGCTGGCGAAGGCCTCGGCCATCGCGGCGACGGCGGCGCCGCGGTCGGGTCCGAATACCGCCGATCCGCCGCGACCATGGTTCAAGGCAATCTCCTGGGCGGAGACGTCGCTGGCCGCGTGCCTGCCGCTGGTGGAGACATCGATCAATCGGGTTCGCAGGCCGGTCCCGGCGATGATGTCGCGGATGAAGCGGAGCTCCGTGCCCTTGGTGTCGAGCGTACCGACGACGAGGACGACCGGAGGGCCCTGCGTTTGTGCGGCGACCGGTTCGCGCCGTCGCCGTGCCGTCTCGTCGAGTCGCATCACCTGTGTCGAGAACATGCGGGCCGCAGCCTCGATGCGGGCGATCGGCACAGGTTGCGACCACCGTGTCGGCGGCGTCGGGTTTGACATGTAGATGCGGATCGCGCCGCCTGGACGCGTCTGCTGCGGAGGAGGCTTCGCTTCCGTATCCGCCGGTGGCACGTCGAGGTCGAGCTCGAGTCCGGCGTGCATTCCGACACCGAGCAGGCGCTGCTGCAGTTCGCGATCGGCGGCAAGCCGCACCGAATCGATGATGCGGTTGACGCGGCCGTTGACCATGATCGCGACATTGCGCGACACGGCGGTCGCCACGCCGATATTCTGCTCGATCACGAGCACGGACATGTCGCCGTCCTCGCCAAGTCGTAGCAGCATCTCCTCGACCTGGGCCACGATGACGGGCGCGAGCCCCTCAGTGGGCTCGTCCATGATCAGGAGCCGCGGGTTGGTGAGCAACGCGCGCGAGATCGCAAGCATCTGTTGCTCGCCGCCGGAGAGCTGGCCGCCGCCGTGATCCTTGCGCTCGGCCAACCGCGGAAACGTCTTGTAGATGCGCTCGACCGTCCAGGCGCCGCGGCGCAAGCCGGCGGCAAGCCGCAGATGCTCATCGACGCTGAGTGAACGCCACAGCCGCCGTCCCTGCGGAACGTAGCCGACGCCGAGTCGGGCTATGTGGGCAGGCGGCTGTCGGGTGATCTCATCCCCGCGGATGCGGATCGAGCCGCCGCTGACCGGCACCAGCCCCATGATGGCCTTGCATAGCGTGGTCTTGCCCATGCCGTTGCGGCCAACGACCGAGAACACGCCGGCCTCGAGCGTCAGATCCACGCCCTGCAGCGCATGCGAATGGCCGTAATAGACGTCCAGGCCGCGGACTTCGAGCGCGGCGGCGGTACGGCGGACCTCATTCATGGCCGCCTCCGAGGTAAAGCTCCTGCACTTCGGGATCGGACTCGATCTCTTGCGGACGGCCTTCCTTGAAGATCCGCCCGTTGTGCATCATCGTGACGCTCTCGACGACGCGCAGGGCGACGTCCATGTCGTGCTCGATGATGATGTAGCCGATATGCGCGGGCAGGGAGGTCAATATCTCGATCAGCTCGGCACGCTCGGTCGGCGACAGCCCCGCGGCGGGTTCATCGAACAGGACAGAATCGCGGCGCGCCGGCAAGCGCAAGTGCGATCTCGAGCTGGCGCTGCTGGCCATGCGCGAGCTCGGCAACGCGCTGATCCTTCACGCCCGAGAGATGGACGGCCTGCACGAGATTTTCGGCCGCGTGCATCAACGCATCGTTCTGACCGGGGCGGAGAAACGAGAAGCGTCCCCGTGAGACGCCACGGCAGGCGAGGTAGACATTGTCCTGGACGGTAAGGCCCGGAAACAGCGCGGAGATCTGGTAAGTCCGGCGCAGGCCACGGCGGATGCGCTCATAGGGCGGGAAGTGCGTGACGTCCTCGCCGAAGAAGCGGATGGTGCCGGAAGAAGGTGGGAAGTCGCCGGTGATGCAGTTGAACAGCGTAGTCTTGCCGGCGCCGTTAGAGCCAAGCACGGCGCGCCGTTCGCCGGGGCGGACGGTAATGGTGATGTCGGTGAGTGCCGCCAGCGCGCCGAACAGACGTGTCACGCCGCGCAGCTCCAGCGCCGCGCCGGCGCCCACGACAGAGAGGCGTTGCGCGACGCTATCCATGGTGGGATCCTTGGCTGGATCCTTGGTCAGATTCTCGGCCACGTCGTCCGCTTGAACTTGCCGCGCCGGAGCGTTGGCGGCGCCGCCAGCTCTGCCAGAGTCCGATGACGCCGTCCGAGGACCAGAACACGATAGCGAGGAAGCCGAGGCCGATCAGGAGCCGAAAGCGGTTGCCGTCGAGCCCCAGCTTGACCAGGAAGTCGAGTGCGAAGGTCCGCAGCAGTACGAAGATCAGCGCGCCGATAAAGGGTCCGATGGGACGCGTGATGCCGCCGACGACTGCGATGATGAGGATATCGATGCAGGCCCCAACGCTCACGGATCCCGGCGAAATCTGCCGGTAATTCCAGACCTGGAGTACCCCTGCCAGCGCCGCGACGAAGGACGCGAAGACGTAGGCCGCGACGCGATGCGCATTGACGTTGAAGCCGAGTGCCGCCATGCGGCGGGGATTGTCGCGGACACCTTGCAACGCGAGGCCGAACGGTGCGCGGGAGATGTAGTCGACGGCGAAGTAGCACAGCGCGGCTACTGCGAGGACGATATAGTAGAATGGAATGTCGGCGCGCCAGTTGACGCCCCAGAAATGCGGTGTGGCAACGGTATTGATGCCGGTATGACCGTTGAAGATCGCCCAGTTCTGGTTAGTGAAATAATAGAACGCCGCGCCGATCGCGAGCGTGATCATGATGGTGTAGATGCCCTCGGTGCGCACCGCCAGCGCGCCGCCGAGCGTGCCGAATATGGTCGCGAGCGCGAGCGCCATTGGGACCGCAAGCCACCACGGCCAGCCCAGGCTGATATTGGCGTTGCCGCTGACGCCAAACACCGCGACCATATAGGCGGAGAAACCCGCGATGGTGAGCTGCATCAGGCTGACCATGCCGCCATAGCCGGCAAGAAACATCAGACTCAGCGCCATGGTTCCGAGGATCAGCGTGGTCGCAAAGATCTCGATCAGGAAGAAGCCGTTGGCGATCAGGGGCATGATTAGGAGAATGGCCGCGACGGCCCAGGCCGCCGGATTGTCGATCTCCGGCCATCCGCGCAATTTCGAGCGCTGCACCGCAGTGGCGGGACGAACCGGGACGCGGGCGTCGTGGGCGAGGGACATGTCAGCGCCTCGTCAACAGGCCCTGCGGCCGAATTGCCAGCACCAAAACCATGATCAGGAAGGTCACGACGATGGCGTAGGTCGGGATGTAGACCGAGCCGAGCTGTTCGGCGAGGCCGATGATGAGCGCGCCCAGCGCAGCCCCTGGGATCGAGCCCATGCCACCGACGATCACAACGACGAGGGAGGCGAGCAGGAAGCGGATATCCTCGCCGGGTGAGAGCGACTGGAACGTTCCGCCGACAACGCCCGCAACGCCAGCGAGGCCGGCGCCGAGCGCAAACACCACCACGAAAACGAGTTGGATCCGTACTCCGGTCGCAGCCAGGATGTCGCGATCGTCGACCCCGGCGCGGATGATCATGCCGATGCGCGTGCGGTTGAGCGCCAGCCACATCGCCACGCCGATCACGACGGAGGCGACGAAGATCACGAGTCGGACCAGGGGATAGCGGAGATAGACCGGCTCACCAGAGGACTTGACCGCAGTGACCAGCGGCAGCTCCACAGGTCCGATCAGCCAGTTCGGGGTCTGGATCTGATAGAAATCGCCACCGCATGCCCACAACATCAAATCGGCGAACACGATCGAGAGTCCGATCGTCACCATGGTCTGGCGCAGGTCCTGGCCTTCCATGCGGCGGAAGACGAGGACCTGGAGCAGGACGCCGACCAGTGCCGTCAGGATGAAAGCGACGATGAAGCTGAGGACCCATGAACCGGTCGCGACGCTGATGGCGTAGCCGACATAGCCGCCGAACAAATAGAGCGAGCCGTGCGCGAGGTTGACGTTACGCATTAAGCCGAAGATCAGCGTAAAGCCGCTGGCGACGAGGAAATAGAGACCGCCGAGCGTGATGCCGTTGAAGAGCGCGTTGAGGAAGACCCGCTTGCGGCCGAACGCATCTTCGACGCTCTGCGGCCACACTGCGAAAATCAGCCAGAGTGCTACCGCGATTGCGATGATGACAATCAGTGCCCAGGCGGGATGGCGTTCGACAAAGCGGGTCATTATCGTTGCTCCGTCTTCGCGTCACCCCATCTCTCACCCCGCAAGCGGGGCGGAGGGGCACGCAGACCGTCGCCGGCCGCAAGCCCTGCCATGAACGTGCGCTCCCTATCGCGCGCGATCCTCGTTTCGGGATCGCGTTTGTCGCATCCTAATGCGGCTGTAACGGAGGCGCTTGATCGTGAGTATCTTTTCGCGTGACCTCAGGCGCGCAAAACCTGGCCGCGCGGCGATAATCGGTCGGCGCCATGCCGACATTGGCAGCGAAGAAGCGGGTGAATCCGCTCTGCGACGAGAAGCCGAGATCGAAGCCGATATCGGCGATCGGCGCTTCGCTCGCCACCAGCGCCTCCAGCGCCTGCTCCATCATCAGCGTGTTGAGATAGAGGTGTGGCGTGACGCCGGTCTGGGTGCGGAAGAGCCGGTAGAAATGCGGCCGGGAAAGGCCAGATCTGCGCGCGATGGTATCGAGCTCGATCTCGGCGCCAGGACTTCTCCGACATCATCTTGATGCACTTGCGCACGCGAAAATCCGTGACGGAACCGTTTGCGCGCGGATCGCGCGCGGTCGCCGCCTGTTGCCAGCTTTCGTCATAACAGATGTCGATCAGGCTTCTCAGCTCGCCATCGAGGCTGTTGAGCGAGGGAGCGCCGCACACGAGGGCGGCTGCGTGCCTGATGTGCTTGTCCAGCGCAACGGACCGCGTGAACTGGGTGCGGCCGAAGCGCAGGCGGTCGGCGCCGGGCGCGTCGGGCGCAAACCACTCCGCATTGACGTAGAGCACGAAGAAAACGGCGCCGCCTTCGAGATCGGACGGCAGGAAATTATGCGGCTCCCACGGATTGACCGCGACGACGGAACCTTCGGTGAGCTCGTAACGTCCGTCACTGACATCGATGCATGCGGAACGCCCGCCGACATGGAAGATCAAATGACCTTCGCGATGTGCGTGGATGTTGAAAGGGCGGTTCAACTGATAGACCGTCGCCCGACCAAAGCGGCCGTGGAAGACGGCGAGCGCCCGGCTCATGCCTCTCCTCCCAAAAGCTCTTGGTATTTTTTGGTAGCGTTCAACAACCGAGGAGAGAATGCAAGGGCGCACGTGTCGCGCTTCTGGCAAATCTCTCCCCGGCCGGTCATCGCTCGCGAATGAGACTAGGTCAGTATTTCTTACATTCCGGTACTGTGCGGCTCGGCAAACCGATTTTGGCGAACACCGCGGGATCGTAGCCCAGCGTTTGGTTGACGTCCGGGATCACCTTCACGACCTTTGAGAACAGCGCGCCCTTGCCGTCGTCGACGACCTCGGTGACAAAGTTGGTGCCGATCGCCTGGCGGTTGGAGTCCAGCTTGATCTTGCCGTTGGGTGCGTCGATCTCGATCTTGGCAAGGGCCTCCTTGTACTTGGCCTGATTGTTGGAGAGATCGCCATTGACCTGGCGGAGCGCCTGGATCAGCGCCATGGTCGAGCCGTAATAGTTGGTGGCGAGCAGCGATGGGCTCGGGAAGCGCTTGTTGGGCGGGAAGGCGTCCTGATAGTCCTTCACGAACTTCTGCCAACTTGGGTTCTCCCAAGTGTCGGCCTGGCCGCTCGCGGCCAGCGTGCCGATCAGGGCATTCTTGGCGTTTCCCTTGGACGACAGGATGGTCTGGTCGATCATGATCGAGCCGCCCATCAGATGCGCCTTGCCGCCGGCCTGCTGGTACTGATTCAGGAAGTTGACGGCGTCGGCGCCGCCGAGGCCGAGATAGATTGCGTCGACGTCGTCGGGCAGTGCGGCGATGACCGAGGCAAAGTCCTTGGTGCCGAGCGGCACCCATTGCCGGTTGGTGACCTGTCCGCCGGCACCGCAGAACTCGAGCACGAGGCCGAACACCTGCGTATAGATGAAGGAGTAGTCTTCGCCGACGGTCGCGATCTTGCGATACTTCTTTTTCGTCATAAGCATATTTGCCGAGGCCCACCTGCCACTGCGCACCGTCCATGTTGTAGCGGAAAAAGTTCGGAGCCGGATCGACATAGGTCGTTTCCTGGGCCCCGGAGGCGGCGTTGATGAAGGTCAGTTCGGGATGGGTCTTTGCAAAATTTTTGACCGCGATGCCTTCGTCACCAGAGAGCGGCGACAGCAGGATCTGTACCTTGTCCTGCTCGATCAGCTTGCGCACGGCTCGTACGGCGGAGTCCGGCGTCGCGTCGGTCGAGGCGATGACAAATTCGAGTTCCTTGTCGCCGACCTTCTTGCCGAGGACGTTGAGGGCCGTCTGGAAGCCGCGGATGCCGTCCTCGCCGAGTACGGTGTAGGTGCCTTCGAGCGTCGCGGTGACGCCGACCTTGATCTTCTCCTGTGCGAAGGCGGTGCCCGAAAGTAACAGGCTGCTCAACGCGATCAGTCCTAGACTGCCTTTCAACATTGCTCTCCTCCCTGGGCGTTCTTGTCACTGTTTTTCACCGCGCCTTGACGCGCCCGCCGCGCGGTGCGGCGTTCGGACAAGGCTAACGGTGCTTGAAACGGAGGCTAACCGAACTCCGATGCAGCGCACGTGCTGGAGCCGTGCGCGGCTTAACGGGCAGTCTCATTTTGAATGTTGCGTCGCGATTAACATCGCGGTGCAACAGGCGTCAGGCTTCCCGATTTGCACCCGCCAGCCGCATGGCGGCCGCGGACTGCCGCCGCTTGAATTGGATCGCTCGAATAGAGGAGAAATCAATCGTAGGCGTTGCGTCATTTCGCGGCGCGCGGCACTCGCTGGTTATACGTTGTGGCAGGCGATCGTCCGACCGTCCGCACCGACAAATCGAAGTTGTGGCACATCGACGAGACAGCGATCGCTGGCCATAGGGCAGCGGGGCGCATATGCACAGCCGTGCGGTCGCGTGAAGAGGCTTGGCGGTTCACCCATTTCGATCGCGCCCTGGATCCGTTTCGATGGATCGGGCTTCGGAATTGCCGCCACCAACGCGCGCGTATAGGGATGGAGCGGATGATCCAGGACCGTCCGCGTCCCGGCCTGCTCCACGATGCGGCCCATATACATGACAGCAACGCGGCTGCTGATCTGCCCGATCACGCCAAGGTCGTGCGAGATGAAGAGCATCGACAGTCTCAATTGGTCACGCAGATCCATCATCAGATTGAGCACTTGGGCCTGCACGGACACGTCGAGGGCCGAGACCGGCTCGTCGGCGACGATGATGGACGGCGTGGGAAGAATGGCGCGTGCGATTCCGACCCGTTGCCGTTGCCCGCCACTCAGTTCGTAGGGGTAGCGAGCGGCGAAAGACGGGTTCAACCCGACGGCCGTCAAGGCGGCAGCTATGGCCGCGCTGCGCTCGGCGCGGTTCTTGAAGAAGCCGCTGATGTCGGCCGCCTCCGCCACCGAATCTCCAATTGCGCGCCGCGGGTTGAGCGATGCATTGGGGTCCTGGAAAACCATCCGGACGCTCAGACGCATCTCGCGGAGGCCGGAGCCGCGGGCTCCGATCATTTCGGTTCCCTTCAAATTGAAGTTGCCGCTGTCGGGCTGGACCAGGCCGACGAGGGCTCGGCCCAGCGTGGTCTTGCCGCAGCCGGACTCGCCCACGATCCCGAGGACCTCGCCTTCGGCCAGCGACAGCGATACACTATCCACCGCCTGCACCCGGTATTTCCGACCGGCCCGCCTGGCACTGAACGAGACCATCATGTCCCGGACCTCGAGGATTACATTGCCGCTCATGGCAGCTCTCCGCCGGCCAGCGGAAACGCGCAGAGCACCTCGTGCCCTTGGGAAGCCTCCAGGCGGGGCGGGGTCGCCACGCGGCACTCATCGCGCACCGCTGCGCAACGCAAGGCAAACACGCAGCCAGCGGCGACCGAACCTGGCAGCGGCGGCTGACCAGAAATGGTCGGCAGCCGGCGCGCGCCGGAATTTCGCGACGGCATGCAATCCATCAGTCCGCGGGTGTAATGATGACGGGGTGCGCCGAACAGCGCATCGACTGAAGCGGTTTCCACGATCTGGCCGGCGTACATGACAGCGACACGATCGGCGAGCTGCGCAATGACTCCCATGTCGTGAGTGATGAACAATATCGCCATATCGAGCCGATTGCAGAGCTCGCGCAGGAGCCCGAGAATCTGAACCTGTATAGTGACATCCAGCGCAGTGGTCGGTTCGTCGGCGACCAGCACCTGTGGCCTGCAGGCCAGCGCAATCGCGATCATGACCCGCTGGCGTTGGCCTCCGGACAACTGATGCGGATACGCGGACAGCTGCATTTTGGGGTCGGGCATACGTACCAGTTCGAGCAGTTCGCGCGCACGGACCAGCGCCGCTGCGCCCGAAATTCCCTCATGCACGCGTACGGCTTCGGCGATCTGATCGCCGATCCGACGAACAGGGTTCAGTGAGGTCATCGGCTCCTGAAAGATCATTGCCATGCGGCCGTGGCCCGCTTCGACACGTTGCCAGGGCTGCAGCTGCGTTACGTCGCAGCCCTCCAACAGGACGCGCCCGGCCCGGACTCGGGGACCGGGCTGCGGCAGCAATCCCATGACCGCAAGCGAGGTCATGCTCTTTCCGCAGCCGGACTCGCCGACGAGGCCGAGGATTTCGCCCTTGGCCAAGCCGAAGGACACGCCCGCGACGATGTCGACCGGCGCGGTTTCCGGCCCCACTGACACCGTAAGGTCGCAAACTGTCAGCACGGCCTAACCCTTCTCACCAAAGACTTGACGGAACCGCGGATCGAGTCGATCGCGCAATGCATCGCCGACCAGGTTCAGAGAAAATGCCGTCGCCACGATCATCATGCCCGGGAAGAAGAGCAGCCACGGCGCGCGGGTGATGAAGGTCCGTGACTCCGCCAGCATATTGCCCCAGCTCGGAATGTCCGGAGGGGCGCCGAGGCCCAGGAAATCGAGTGAAGCCGCGCCGAGCTGCGCGAACGCGAAGACGAAGCTGGCCTGCACGAGAAGTGGCGAGACCAGGTTCGGCAAGATGTGCCGACTGATGAGCCATGCCGCTCCGGCGCCCATGCTGCGGGACGCCTCGACATAGGTTTCCGCGCGCAAGCGCAGCGTCAGTCCGTAGACGATGCGGGTCGTCGTCGTCATGTAGCCGATCCCAATGGCCAGAATGACGGTGGCCACACTCGGGCTCAAGATGACAATCAGGCCAAGTGCGAGAAGCAGAGTCGGGAAGGCCATCAGCACGTCGACCATGCGCATCAGCAGGTGACCCAGCCGCGGGAACAGTGCGGAAAGTACGCCGGCCGGAACGCCTGTCGCGAGAGCGAAGACGACCACGCCCGAGCCGATCAAAAGTGCCATGCGTGCTGAATGAATGGTGCGCGACAGGGTATCCCGGCCGAATTGGTCGGTGCCGAACCAGTGGGTCATGTTCGGGGGCGTCAGGCGGATCAGGGGATCGATGGCATACGGATCGTAAGGCGACAGCCAGGGTGCGAAGACCGCGGCGAGCACAGTCGCCAGAAGGACGCCGAGCCCGGCCAGCGCGATCGGGCGGGCGATGAACGGCTTGAGCCACAATGTCACGCTGTTGCTGCTCATTGAAGTTCAACCCGCGGATCGAGCAGACGATAGCTCAGATCGACGATCAGATTGATCAGGAGATAAACCACCACGGTGACCAGGATGACGCCCTGGATCACAGGGTAGTCTCGGCGAAGGATCGACTGAACGACGAGGCGGCCGATGCCGGGCAGGGCAAACACGGTTTCGGTCACCACCGCCTCGGACAGCAGCGCGGCGAAGGTGAAGCCGAAGGCCGAGACGACCGCCAGGAGTGCATTGCGCCAGATGTGGCGGCGCACGACCTGCCACGGCCGGATTCCTTTGCCCGCGCCGTGCGCACGTAGTCCTCCCGGGAGACGTCGAGCATGCTGGCGCGCGTCAGCCGCAGGATCAAAGCAGCATTCGGAGCCGCAAGCGCCAGGCTGGGGAGGACGAGATAGCGGAGATTGATGACACCGCCTTCGAAGATCGACGGATAGCCGGAGCTAGGAAACCAGCCGAGCCACGCGGCGAAGATCAGGATCAGATAGAGCCCGACCCAGAACGTGGGTATCGAGGCCATCAGCATCGCCCCACCGGACAATCCCTGATCGAGCCACGTGCCGTGCCGGACCGCCGCAATCATTCCGATCGGCACGCCGATGACCGCAACCCAGATCATCGTCATGGTGGCGAGCAAGGTGCTGGTCTCGGCGCCATCGGCAATCACCGACAGCACGGGCGCCTGGAAGAAGATCGACCGCCCGAGGTCGCCCTCGAGCACATGGCCGGCCCAAGTGAGATATTGCAGGATGATCGGTTGGTCGAGACCGAGCTGGTGTCGCAAGGCGTCGATCTGGTCGGGAGTCGCGGTATCACCGAGCAAAACATAGATCGGGTCACCCGGCACGATATGGATGAACGCGAAGATGATGATGGACGCTGCCAGCAGCGTCACCGCCGTCGTTCCTGCGCGCTTGAATGCGTAAGACCACATGTGATTGGGCGCCTGTCAGCGGCAACGATGCGCGCCGGCGCCGGCGCTCGACAGTCCTCGCGGCCTCATTGCCCGTCCTTATTTCGTGGACACATTCCAGAACACGGGACCGTTTGGGTTGAGCCCCTTGAGCTTGGGAGAAGCAATGTCGTAGGTGTAGGCATCGCCTACTTTCATCACCGGTACCTGCTCATAGATCAGCGACTGGATCTTGTCCCATGTTGACTTGCGCGCGGCTGGATCGGTCGTGTTGATCAACTCGGCCCGAAGCGAGCCGATCTCCGGGCTGTCCCACCAGCCGGGATAGCTCGCATTCAGGAACGTGAGCAGCAGCGGGTCCGGCGCGAAGGAATGGTGGGTGACGAAGATGTCCCACTGTTCCGGCTGGCCGCGCATCTTCAGAAGGGTCGCCCAATCGACGACCATCATCTGAACATTGATTCCGGCGTCGGCCAGCTGACGGGTGAAGACAGAGGCTTCGTCATAGTGTGCCTGATAGTTCGTCGAGACCAGTAGGCGGATCGGCGTCCCCGTGTAGTCCGCCTCCTTTGCGAGCTCCTTGGCCTTCTTCGGATCGTGCGCACTATAATTTGAGGCGCCTTCCGTCGAGTACCAGGGGGTGCCATTGGGAAAGATCGATCCTTCGGCATTCCACAGGTCTTTGGGACCGAAGGCGACGCGCAGCGCCTGCGACTTGTCCAGCGCGGTCTGGATGGCGCGGCGGAGCTTGTAATTGTCCTTCAGGATTCCCTGCTTCGAGTTCATGAAGAAAAGGCCGAAGATCGGCGCGTTGGTACGCTGCACCTGGACCGATGGATCTTTGCTCAGGGACTCGTACAGATCGCCGGAGATCATTTCCGCATAGTCGTAGTCACCCGCCTGCACGCCGCTCACGCGCGTGCCGACGTCAGGCACCGGAATGAACCGGATCTTGTCGAAGCTCGCAACGCGGGCGCCGGCGAAGCCGTCACCCTTTTCCTTCACCGGCTTGTAGCCCTCGAACCTCTCCACCTCGACATAGCGGTTCGGCCGCCACTCGACGAACTTGTAGGGCCCGGTGCCGATATAGTCCTTTTGCTCGATCGGCCGGTTCCCCGCTTTGGCGGCTATGTCTTCCGGATAGATCGCAAGACCGCCATTGACGTCCGCAATGAGAGCCTTCCAGGCGCCGTTCGGCGCGGACAATTTCAGCGTGACTTCATACTTTCCGGTCGCCTCGACCGACGTAGCCGCCGCCATCAGGAGCTTGCCGCGTGCACCGAAACTGCCCCATCGCGTCATCGAGGCGACTACGTCCTTGGCGGTCATCTCCTTACCGTTGTGGAAGAGGACACCTTCGCGGAGCTTGATGACGATGGTCCGACCGCCGTCTTCCGTGCGATCGCCCTCGGCCAGCATCGGACGCGGCGTATAGGTCGAGTCTCAGCGCATACAGGGTCTCAAAGATGTGGCGGCCGATGACCGATGCGACGTCGGCGGTCGTCAGCATGACATCGAGCGGCGGCGGTTCTCCGATGGTGGCTTCGCGTAGCAGGGTGGCGGCATTGGCCTGCGCAATCAAAAATGACGCGGTGGCCAGCCCCACGACGCCACGCATCAGGACACTTGGACCGTATCTCATGATCGCCCTCCCGCCTTGTTGAGCCGCCTGCTTCCCGGTGCAGGGATGTGCCTTTCAGCTGTTGGGCTGACGGCACGCTATTGCTTGTTTGAAAGTTACATACACAATTTGGCAATTATCAAGCAGAAAATGCTGTTATTGATGTGGCATGCCGATATACGTTTGGTCGATGCTGAAGGTTTCTTACGGCAGCTTCTTGCCAAGGGCGCAGGTTGATCTGACCTGGGAAAGGGCGGGCAATGGCGCGTGCAAAGCGAAATCACCCGGCGAGAGCCGTTGGTGCAGCAATCTCGAAGCCGCCCGGCGACGACAATGTCGTGGCCGGCGACATCATCTCCCTCATCAGGCAGAGCGCTCTAAGCCTCAGCCCGTCCGAGCAACGCGTTGCCACGGTGCTGCTGGCCGATATGGAGTTTGCCGTTCACGCCAGCAATTCCGAGTTGGCCCGTCGGGCGCGCGTCAGCGAGCCGACGGTAACCCGGTTCAGCCGCTCCGTCGGTTGCCGGGGCGTCCGCGACCTCAAGGTGAGGCTGGCTCAAGCAATGGCGGTCGGGCGGATTTACGTTGAGCTTCCCCCGCATGTCGGGACCGATCTGGCGCGCCCCGCGCTCTGGCGGTCGGTGTTTCAGGAAATTCGCCGTGCAATTGCCGCTGCCGAGGAGGGACTTCGCAAGGAGGACATCGAGCGGGCTGCCGAAGCTATCTCCCGCTGTTCGAAGCTTGCAGCGTTCGGGGTGGGGGGCGGTTCCACTCTTGCGGCGGCGGAGGTTGAGAACCGGTTCTTTCGTCTTGGGATTGCCGTCTCGCATGCCTCCGATCCGAGCTTGATGCGCATGATTGCCGCGACCTTCGGACGGGATGATGTCGTCGTTGCCATCTCGACCACCGGTGCAGCCAACGAGGTGATCGAGGCAGCCAGTATCGCCAAGCAATACGGCGCCTTGGTCATCGCAATTACCAAGCCGCAAAGCAGGCTGGCCTCGATCGCCGATATTGCGCTTGGCGTACACGTGCCCGAGGCGCCCGACGCGCTCAAGCCGACGGCGTCGCGCTATGCATTTCTCGCCACCATCGATCTGCTTGCGGCGTCAACTGCCTATTGCAAACCGCTCGAAGCCCAGGCGCGCATGCGGCGGATCAAATACGAGTTGCTGAAGGGGAGCGACGGGGACGCCAAAGGGCCGCTGGGAGACTGAGCGGGCAATTAGCGCACCGCCCGCCTCTCGGGATTATATTCGCAGCATGGCCGCGATCTCTTGCGCTGCTTCAAGCAGCGTGCGGTCTTGTCCGCGCGCGGCGATGACCTGAAGGCCGAATGGAAGTTCGCACCGATCCGTTCCGCACGGCAGCGAAATCGCCGGCAGACGAGCATGATTGACAAAGGGCGTTAACGCCGCGTGCGCGCGCGGGCTCGCCGCGCGGCCACCGATCATGTCGGGTCCGAGCTGGGTGAATGGCCAGGCGACACAGGGAACGGTTGGCGCCAGCAGCAGATCAACCTCGGTGAAGAATGCCGCGAAAGCATTGGCGATTGCGGCGCTTGCCAGCAGCGCACCGGCAACGTCGGCGCCCGACCACGACAGCCCTCGCTCGATCTGTCTGGCGATGTCAGGATCGAACACGGTCGGATCCTCGCGGAAGGCATCTCGATAGAGTGCGGCGAGGCCGGCCTGCTGAAGCGGCATGATAGCCTCTTCCGTCGCGCCCGCCGGCCAGACGGGATCGCGCTGCGCGATGCTGAGGCCAGCGGCGGAGAGACGCGCGATGGCGAAAGCGAGCCCTTCAGCGACAACATCGTCGACGGCGACGTCGAGCCCAAGGCGCGGCGAGAACGCGATGCGCAGACCGGCGATGTTTTTGGCCTCTTGAGCGATGCCGGCTGAATCCGGATCGCGCGGATCGACGCCGGCCATGGCCTCGAACGCCAGCGCGATATCGGCAACGTCAGTGGCGATCGGCGCGATGACGGAGAGGCCGAAAAACGGTTCGGCGAAGCCTGGCCCATAGGGGATCGCGCCATAGGAGGGTTTGAACCCCGCGACGCCGACATGGGCCGGCGGCCTGCGGCTCGAGCCGCCCGCATCGGTGCCGATCGCTAGCGGCACGAGGCCGGCCGCAACCGCCGTGGCAGGGCCGCCCGACGAGCCGCCGGGCGTCAACGTGGGATCCAGCGGATGCCGCGTTGGCCCATACAGCGGCGAGGTGGTCACGCCCTTGCAGGCGAATTCCGACCTTGCGCCGATGCCGACGACGACGGCGCCGGCCTTGCGCAGCTGCTCGATCGCAATCGCATCCTGCGGCGCGACGAATTCGGCGAACAGGCGCGAGCCCTGTGTCACACGCCAGTCACGGACCCAGATGTTGTCCTTGACGACGACGGGGACACCGGCGAGCGGCATCGTCTCGCCGGCACGCAGGCGATCATCGACCGCTGCGGCGTCGGCAAGCGTACGCGCAGGAGCGGTCGTCACCACTGCGTTCAGCGCCTTGGCGGCCTCGATGCGCGCAAGCGCGGCCTTGGCGGTCTCGACCGCACTCGTTCGTCCGGCGGAGACGTCGGCCGCAATCTCGCACGCGCTACTTCTTCCCTTTGTCATGGCCTCCCCAGACCAGTGCCAATGTGCCGCAGAGGGCGAGGCAAGCCAAGGCGAAGAAGGCGGCACCGAGACTGGCTGCGCTGTCCAGGAAGGACACCAGCGCCGGTGCTGCCAAGAGGCCGGCGTAGGATGCGGTCAGCACCGCGCCGGTGGTTTCGCCAATCCTGTCCTGCGGGGCGAGGCGTGCGATCTCGGCGACGAAGACACCGTTCCACCCGGAGGCCGTCAGGCCGAACAGAGTTGCAATCGCGAACTGGCCGGTCCGCCCGAGCGATACGCCATCGAGACCCAGCAGCGCGGCGCAGAACGTCATACCGAGGCCGATGACGACGAGAACTCCGCGCGAGGCATTGAGGCGCGTTGCGACGAAGCCCCAGCCGAGCCGGCCGATCAGGCCGCCGGCCTGGGCGCAGGCAAGCGCCATGCCGGCCTCGACATGGCTGAGGCCGAGCTCGCGGGTGCCGAGCGTGACGAAGACCGTATTGAGCGACACCTGCATTGCGCTGAAGGGCATCGAGGCCAGCGCCAGCATTGCGATGCGCCGGTCCGCGATCACCAGTGCCAGCCGCGTGCGAAGGCTAAGCTCCGGCAGTGGCACGACCTTGACGGCGTAGGCGGGCCGCAGGCGCTCGAACCACGCTATCGCCAGCAGCGCACAGGCGCCCACGGCGGCATAGCACCAGGCGGGCCCGAGCGAGATTGCGATCGCGGGCAGAACCAGCGAGCCGCAGACGGCGCCGATCTGGTTTCCGGTCTGGCGAACCGAGAACACGAACGCGCGCCGCTCGGCCGTCACGAGCCGCGCCAGCAGCACCGCGCTTGCGGGCGTCTCCGGTCCGAAGGCGAGGCCAAGACAGAGGCCGGCTGCGAGCAGGGCCGCCGTCGAGCCGAGCGAAGCCAGCGCCATGCTGGCGATGATCGCCGCCGCGCAGAGGCTCGCGATCCGCATCGAGCCCAGGCGGGCGATGAAGCCGCCGCCCCAGAACGAGGCGGGAATGCCGACCGCGAACACGGCGCAGGAGAACATCGAGAGCTGCCAGACCTCGATATGGGCGCGCGGTGCCACCACGCCCGGCGCGAACAGAGCCAGAGCCACCAGCGCCTGCAATGAGGTCGTGGCGCCAAGCGCGGGCAGCAATGCGGGCGCTGGTCGAACGGCCGTGTTTGCGTCTACCATGGTGCAGCGCTCTCGGGGGGAACATTGTGGCAGGTGGCATTTCCATTCACGCGGTCGATGTGGCGAGCGGACGCCCGGCGCAGGGTCTGCGCGTCGAGATCTGGCGGATCGATCCGGACTCGCTGCGCGTCGCCGACGGACGGCTTGGTGTCAACGGCGTGCTCGATCATCCCGTTGCGCAGGGGGCGGGCGTGACGGCGGGCGAGTATGAGGTCCTGTTTCATCTCGGCGAGTTCTTTGGCGAGCGCGACGGGTTTCTCACGGTGACGCCGTTCCGCTTTCGCATCAAGAATGTTGACGAGCATTTTCACCTGCCGCTGAAATTCACGCGCTGGGGCTATTCGCTGTTCCGCGGCGCCTGATCAGTTGGTCAGCCGCCGCGATAACCCCGTGACGCGCTCCATAATCGCGACCAACGCGACGGTTGCAATGATCAGCACGCCCGACAGCGCGGCGATGGTGACGTCGAGCTTGCCCTCGAGGTCCTGCCACATCCGGATCGGCAGCATGTCGGTGGCGGCATCACGCAGGAACAGCGACACCGGCACGTTGTCGAAGGACGACATGAAGGCGATGAAGGCGCCCGCGATGATGCCCGGCCGGATCAGCGGCAGCACGATGCGCCGGAACGTGTAGATGCGGCCGGCGCCCAGCACGGCCGAGCTCTCCAGCAGGGTCGGCTCCAGCTGGGCAAGCGCCGCAATCGTATTGCGCACGACATAGGGCACGCAGACCACGGTGTGGCCGATTACCAGCGTCAACGGCGACACCGGCAGGCCGACCAGCGAGAACAGCATCAACGCGGCAAGGCCAAAGGCCAGCGCCGGCAGAACCAGCGGCGACATGAAGAGGGAATCGAGCAGCCGCGCCGACAGCGTCGGTGAGCGCGAGATCGCGAGCGCGGCGGCAACGCCGAGCACCACGGACAGGCCCGTCGCCCACAGTGCCACGATGAGGCTGTTCTTGGCTGCGAAGTGCAGCTGCCAGGCGTTCCACAATTCGGCGTACCAGCGCAGCGAATAGCCCGGCGGCGGAAAACGCAGCGAGAAGCCGCTGGTGAACGAGACGATCAGCACCACCAGCGACGGCGCGATGATGATGATCAGCGCAATCGCGGCGATCAGGCTCATGACCAGCTCGAAACTGAACGCCTCCAGGGTGCGCTTGCGCCCGCTCATCACGCACCTCCATAGCCGCGCGACAGGCGGCCGAGCGTGGTGAAGACGGAGACGACCGCGAGCACCGCGAGCAAAAAGATGATCGAGATTGCGGAGGCAAACGGCCAGTTCTGCAGGGTCGAAGCCTGCTGGTAAAGATACATCGGCATGAACAGCATCTGTCCGCCGCCGATCAGCGACTGGGTGATGAAGGCCGTGATCGCGGCGGCATAGGTCAGCGTGCAGCCGGCGATCACGCCGGGCAGCGACAGCGGCAGCACGATCCGGAAGAACGTGCGCCAGCTTCCAGCGCCGAGCGAGCAGGAGGCGTCGTCGAGATTGGAATCGATCCGGCCGAGCGCGGTGATCAGCGGCAGCGTCATCAGCGGCATCTGCACCTGCGCCAGCGCGAGGACGACGCCGAACTGGGTGTAGAGCAGTTTCAGGGGCGTCTCGATGATGCCGAGCGATTGCAGCGTCGCGTTGATGATGCCCTGGCGGCCCAGGATGACGATCCAGGCGAAGGTACGGACCACGACGCTGGTCAAAAGCGGCAGCAGCACGATCAGGATGATGATGGTCTGAAGCCGCGGCCCGACCCGCTGGTAAAGCCAGGCGATGGGAAAGCCGAGCACGAGGCAGACGGCCGTCACCTCGGCCCCAAGCAGCAGCGTCGAGCCGAGCACGCTGAGGCTGAAGGGATCGGTGAGGAAGTGCAGATACTGGCCGAGTCCCCAATGGAGCGCGGCCGTGTCGTTGTGCAACGAGAGCCACAGTAATTGCAGCAGCGGCGCCACTAAGAACACTAGGAAGAACAGCGCCAGCGGCGCTGCCAATCCCATCCCGTAGGACGTGACGTCTCGTGATGCCGGTGCTGTGCCCATCATGAGTCCTTGAAGCTCTAGATCTTGATCTCGCGGTTGAAACGCTCGATCCAGGCCGAGCGCTGCTCGTTGATCTTCTTCCAGTCCTGGAACACGAATTTCTGCTTCAGCTCGGCCGTGTCCTTGGCGAGCACGCGCGCGATCTCGCCGCCCATCGCCACCTTGGAATTGGTCGGCACGATCAGGTAGGGCGGGTTCATCAGCGTGGTCTGCACTTCCGGGGTCAACGACGCCTCGATCAGCTTGAAGGCGAGCTCGCGGTTGGGCGAGTTCTTGACGATGTGGATCGTGGTCTTGAAGGCGATGGCACCTTCCTTCGGGGCCACGAACTCGACCGGCACGCCGCGCGCTTTCAGGATCTGGATGGCGTTGAAATTGCCGGGCGAGATATCGATCTGGCCCTGCTGGAACAGGGTGGCGAGCGCGCCGGGATTGGCGGCGACCGCGGCGAGGTTGGGCTTCAGCTCCTCGATCGCCTTGAAGCCGGGATCGACATTGGCTTCCGAACCGCCGCGCATCTTGGCGATCTCGACCAGCCAGCCGGTGCCGAGCGTCGAGTTAAGGTTGGTGATGCCAACGCGGCCCTTGAACTCGGGCTTCCACAGATCGGCCCAGGAGGTCGGCGGCGTCTTGACGGCTTCCGGATTGTAGGTGAGGCCGACGACCTGAAAGAAGGGGGCAGGGCCCATCGGCTCCTGGGCCTCGGCGATCAGGTCCTTGTAATAGGCGCTCTTCTCGACGGGGTATGGCTCGACCAGATCCTGGCCGATTGCGACCAGGGCCGGGCCGGGATCGTGCAGCATGACGTCAATCGGCGGATTGGCCTTGGCGGCGTTCACCTTGGCGATCTGGTCGACCGAGAGCATGGGGTCGAGCACCATCGCGGCATCGGCGTTCGCCTTGCGAAAGGCCGGCACCAGCACGGCCTTGTGCGCCTCCTCCCAGCTTCCGGTGAAGGTCGCAAACACCAGCGGGCGGGCCTGGGCGTAGCTCAGTCCGGGAAACGCCTTCATGGCGCCGAGTGTGAGTGCGGTCGTCATCAGGCTTCGGCGGTTCATGATCATGGTCGAACTCCCTCTGGACAAAAACTGAATTCAAAGCGTTGCAGGAAAAGCGTTTGCGAGCGACGGGGCGAGCGGCGCGAGGCGCACCGCGGCGCCGCTCTCTAGGGTGCGCGTCTCGCCGATGCGCGCCTGGGAGATCTTGACGCCGGAGCCGTCCGCGGTGGTGACCTCGTGGACGACGGTGGCTCCTAACGGCAGCGACATGCCGACCACGCCGGCAAAGCCGGTCTCGTCGCCAACGAATTGCAGATGCTCGGGGCGTATGCACACGGTGACGCGGCCGCCCTCGGTGAGAGCGCCGCCGGCGGGACGCGCAATGATTTCCGCGCCGGCATCGAGGCGGACTTTTGCGGCCGTGCGGTCTGCCGAGACGACCACGCCGGGCATGCGGTTGCTGGCGCCGACGAACGTGTTGACGAACAGGGTCTGCGGCCGGTCGTAGACGTCCGACGGCGACCCGAACTGCTCGAGCTTGCCGTGGCTCAGGACGGCGACGCGGTCGGCCATCGACAGCGCTTCTTCCTGGTCGTGGGTCACGATCAGCGTGGTGATGCCGGAGACGCGCTGGAGCCGCTTGACCTCGATCTGCATGTCGAGCCGCAGATTCTTGTCGAGCGCGGCAAAGGGCTCGTCGAGCAACAGGATTGACGGCTTGATCGCGAGCGCGCGGGCCAGCGCGACGCGCTGCTGCTGGCCGCCGGAGAGCTGCCGTGGCAACCGTTCCGACATGGTCGGCAGCTGCACCAGATCCAGCAAGCGCTGTGCTTCGCGCTGGCGGGTCGCCTTGTCGATCCCGCGCGCGGCAAGCCCATAAGCGACGTTCTCGCTGATGCTGAGATGGGGGAATAGTGCGTAGTTCTGGAACACGATGCCGACCGCGCGGCGGTTCGGCGGTAGCGCGTCGACGATGTCGTCGCCGATGATGATCCGCCCCTGCGTCTGCGCGATGAAGCCGGCGATGATGCGCAGCAGGGTAGTCTTGCCGCAGCCGGAGGGGCCGAGCAGGGCGATGATCTCGCCCCCTTGATGTTGAGATTGATGTTCTCGACCGCGAGCGCGCCGCTCGGATAGCGGTGGGTGACGGCGTCGACCACGAGCGATCGGCCGCCTTGCGCTTCAGCCATGGTGTTGCCTCCCGTTGCCCCGGAGTAGAAAGCAAGTCTCATGCCCGCACCGGTCGCTTTTCGCCGCGAGGTTTGGCATGGTGGGGTGATGACGTCGGATCGATCGGTTTGCGACCTCACTGCCACGGCCCTCGCACGCGCCCTCGCGAAGGGCGAACTCTCCTCGCGCGACGCGGTCGAGGCGCATCTGGCGCGGATCGCGAGTCTTGATAGCCAATTGGCGGCCTTCGTGACTGTCGATGCGGAGGGGGCCCGCCGTGCCGCTGATATCTGCGACGCCGCGCCAACGCGGGTCGGCCCGCTGCATGGGGTGCCCATAGGGATCAAGGACCTCACCGACACTGCGGGGGTTGCGACCACGTACGGATCGGCTCTGTTCCGCGATCATATTCCGGCCGAAGACGATCTCGTGGTCGCGCGATTGCGGCGCGCTGGCGCGATCATTCTGGGAAAGACCAACACACCCGAATTCGGCTTCGGCGCGGTCTGTACCAACAAATTGTGCGGGCCGACGCGCAATCCGTTCGATCCGGTACTGACTTCGGGTGGATCTTCCGGTGGCTCCGCGGTTGCGGTCGCGGCCGGCATGGTGCCGTTGGCCCATGGCACCGATTTCGGTGGCTCCGTGCGCACGCCCGCAAGTTTTTGCGACGTCGCCTCGATCCGGCCGACGCCCGGCCGCATCCCGGCGCCGCATCGCCCCCTCGGCTGGGACATGCTCGCCACCCACGGTTTTCTCGCCCGCGGCGTCGACGATCTCGAGCTTGCGCTGTCGATCTGTGGGGGAGGCGATGTGCACGACCCACTCTCGATCGGTGTCGTCAATGAGGATCGGCCGGTTGCAGTGCGTCCCCGGATCGCAGCGACGCCCGATTTCGGGATCGCGGCCGTCGCGCGCGATGTCCGTGCACGTTTCGCCGCGGCCTGCGAGGCGCTCGGAGCCGTGGCCGATGTGGTGCCGTCCGCGCCCGATTGCGGCGGTGCGATCGAGGCATTTCGGACGCTGCGCGCCGCGCACATCGCCAACGGCTATGGCGAGCTGCTGAAGTCGCGCCGCGCCGAGCTGACGCCCACCGTGATCTGGAATATCGAGGCGGGCGCAAAGCTCTCCGCGGAGGACTATCTCAATGCCGAGCGTCGCCGCACCGCGATCTATCGCAGCTTTCGCGAGCTGTTCAGCCGCGCCGATTTCCTGGTAGCGCCGGCGGCGTCCGTTTTGCCCTGGCCGAATGAGATCAGCGACGTCACCACGATCGATGGCGCGGCGCTGGAGACGCCGATCGATTATCTCGCCGTCACCTTCATCGTGTCGCTGGTCGGTTTCCCGGTGCTGACCCTGCCGGCCCCCCGAGCGGAGAACGAGCTGCCGTTCGGTATCCAGATCATTGCACCGCCGGGATGCGAATCCCGCCTGTTTGCCTTCGGCCGTACGATTGAGAACAAGCTTGGTTTTTCGCATCGCTGGCCGCAGCTCCCCTAGTTATCGCGATGCTCGAGCCGGGCGGCGAGCGCATCGGCAAGACCAAGGGTGGGTTTGGCGGCGGGCCGGCGGTACGTGCCTGCGGTTGCCTTGCGCAGGCGAAGCGCGACCAGGGCCTCGGCCTGCTTCACCGACGCGATGACTTGATCGACGACTGGGACGGGGATCCGGTCGGCCACGCGCTCGGCGAGGCCCGAGAGCGGCGCACCTGCAAAAATCAAGACGTCCGCGTCGTCCTCCACGATCGCGCGCCTGGCGAGATCGACCAGCACATCCTCCTTCTCGGTGCCGACCTCGGAGATCGCCTGGAACGGCGTATCGAGCATGCGGATGCCGGCGCAGCGCTCCCACAGCCCGTGGGCGCGGACGCATTCCTCGTACCAGGGGCCGAGCGCCTGGGCGAAGGTGACGATGGCGAAACGCCGTCCGGCCATGCAGGCGGTCAGCATCGCCGCTTCCGCCATGCCGACCACGGGAATGTCGAAGGTTTCGCGCGCGGCGAACAGGCCGGGGTCGCCGAAGGCGGCGATGATCGCGGCGTCGACCTTGCGATGCTGCCCGGCCAGCATCTCCAGCGCAATGGCACCGCCGATCTGTGCCTCGGTGCGTGTCGAGATATAGGGCACGCCGCGGGTCGCGGTGCAGGGGATCAGCTCGGTCCCGGGCGCAGCCGCGCGCTGCCCGACATCCGTCATCAACTGGGTGACTGCGGTGCTGGTGTTCGGGTTGAGCAGCAGCAGCTTCATGATTGCGCCGCCGTCTGCTTGGCTTGAGAGGCCGCGATGACTTCGAGCAGCGCCGTGCCGGTGCGCCGAACATGGGCGCCGAGCAGGCGTCCTGCGGTTTCGCTATCGCGCGCCTCGAGCGCGGCAAGGACGCCGGCGTGCTCGTCGACCGAATTGCTCCAGCGCCGGTCGGCGCCGAGCGCGAGGTAACGCGCGCGCTCGGCGCGGGAGATTAGCGTCACGTGCGCCTCGCGCAGCGGCGTGTTGCGCGCCATGCGGACGATGGTGTCGTGGATCTCGCCGTTGATGGCGAAGTACTCGTCGAGCTTGCCGTTGCGATGATGACCTTCCATGCGGGTCTGAAGCGTGCGCAGGCGGGCGAGATCGCGCTCGGTGGCGCGCTCGGCGGCGAGCTCGGCGGCCAGCCGCTCGATGCCGGCCAGCGCCTCGAACAATTCCGAGATGCCGTCGACGGCGAGGTCGGCGATGCGCGGGCTGCGGTTGGGGCGGAGCTCAATCAATCCCTCGGCCGCGAGCACTTTCATCGCCTCGCGCAGCGGAGTGCGCGATACGCCCAGCTCCTTCGACAGCCTGGTTTCCTGGGTCTGCGATCCCGGCGGCAGCTCGCCGCGAATGATCATCGTCCGCATCCGCGCGGCGGCGCGCTCATGCAGGCCCATCCGTTTGAGTTTGGGCGACTTTCGGCCCGGGTTGGGTTCGGATTTTGCGGCACGCCGGCCTTCCTGCTGACGTGCGATCGTAGCTAATTTCCTTCACGTGAGGTGCCCAAATAGAAGACGTATGTGGCTCAAAACACGTGCATATCGAATAAATTGTATGCAGCATGCAGATTGCGGGTTGCGTGGACCGATGCGGACGCGGATGATCCTTTTGAGGAAGCGGAGGAGCGCTTTCGCCGCAACGGAGCGACTGCGATCGATGTCAATTGTGCGCAAACGCCTCGGCATGATCACGCCGTCCTCCAATTCGGTGCTGGAGCCCGTCACCAGTGCGATGCTCGCCGGCGTGGCCGATGTCACCGCGCATTTCTCGCGTTTCCGCGTCACCGAGATCGCACTCGACGCCGCCGCGCTGAACCAGTTCGACGCCTCGGTGATGCTGCCTGCGGCGGACCTGCTGGCCGATGCGAAGGTCGATGCCATCGCCTGGAACGGTACGTCCGCAAGCTGGCTCGGCATCGGCAGAGACCGGAGCCTTTGCGAGGCAATCACGGTGCGCACCGGCGTGCCGGCGACGACCTCCACGCTCGCCTGCATCGATGCCGCTCGCGCGCTCGGCGCCAAACGTGTCGGCCTGGTCTCGCCCTATACCGACGACGTGCAGCGGCGGATCGGTCACATCTGGGCCGAGGAGGGGATCGCCCCGCACGCGGAGCGGCACCTCGGACTGCGCGACAATTTCTCTTTCGGCGAGGTCGCGCCTGCGACGATTGCTGGCATGATCCGCGCTGTGGCGGCTGACGGCGCCGATGCTGTCGTCATCCTCTGCACCAACCTCGACGGCGCCGCGCTGGCGGCTTCGCTCGAACGGGAATTGAATGTCGCGGTGGTCGATTCGGTAGCGGTCACGCTGTGGCGAACCCTGGAGCTCGCCGGCGGCGATGCCGGGGCTCTTGCCGACTGGGGGCGGATCTTCCAGACATCGACGGTCATCAAGTGATGGAGACTCCTGTGACGCAGCTCGATCTTGCTATTCGCGGCGGCACCATCGTGACGGCCAGCGACGAGTTCCGCGCCGATATCGGCATTCGCGACGGCCGCATCGTCAGCATTGCTGATCATCTCGAAGGCGCAGCGCGCGAGATCGACGCGACCGGGCTGCTGGCCCTGCCGGGCGGGATCGACAGCCATGTCCACATCTCGCAGGCCTCCGGCCCCGACGTGGTGATGGCCGACGACTTCGCCTCAGCGACCCGTTCGGCAGCCGCCGGCGGCAACACCATGGTGCTGCCGTTCGCGCTGCAGCAGAAGGGCACGTCGCTGCGGACCTGCGTCGAGAACTACCGCAAGCTTGCCGAAGGCGAGTGCTATATCGACACGGCGTTCCATCTCATCATCTCCGATCCGACCGCGGTCGTGCTCGGGCAGGAGCTGCCGGCCCTGGTCAAGGACGGCTACACCTCGTTCAAGGTGTTCATGACCTATGACGACCTCGTGCTCAGTGACAAGCAGCTGCTCGAGGTCTTCGAGGTCGCGCGCCGCGAGGAGGCGCTGGTGATGGTCCATTGCGAGGGTTACGACGCCATCCGTTTCCTGACCTCCAAGCTGGAACGCGAGGGCCATATCGCGCCCTATTATCACGGCGTGTCGCGGCCACAGGCGGTCGAGCGCGAAGCCACGCATCGCGCCATCAGTCATGCCGAGGTGATCGGCGTTCCCATCATGATCGTGCACGTCTCCGGGCGCGAGGCGATGGAGCAGGTGCGCTGGGCTCAGCAGCGCGGATTGCCTGTTCATGCCGAGACCTGCCCGCAATACATTACGCTGACGGCTGACGACATGAAGGGTCTGAACATGGACATGTCAGGCGCGAAATATGTCTGCTCGCCGCCGCCGCGCGACGCGGAAAGCCAGCAGGCGATCTGGGAAGGCATCACCACGGGCGTGTTCCAGACTTTCTCGTCCGATCACTGCCCGTTCCGTTACGACGATCCCAGGGGCAAGCTGACGCCGAACGGCCGCACCTCGTTCCGCTGGGTGCCGAACGGCATTCCAGGTGTCGAGACCCGGCTGCCGATTCTGTTCTCCGAAGGCGTGTCGAAGGGACGGATCAGCCTGCAAAAATTCGTCGAGCTGACCGCGACCAACCATGCGCGCATCTACGGCCTCTATCCGCGCAAGGGCTCGATCGGCGTCGGCTTCGATGCGGATATCGTGCTCTGGGATCCCAAATTGAAGAAGCCTATTCGGCAGGCCGATCTGCATCACGGTTCGGACTACACGCCATGGGAAGGGTTCGACGTCACCGGATGGCCGGTAACGACGATCGCCCGTGGCCGGGTGGTGTACGAACACGGCAGGATCGTCGGCGACAAAGGCGCAGGCGACATTCTCAGCCGCGGCAGGTCGAGCCTGATCTGATCGGACTCAACGCGTTGCTGCTCAGCTATGGCGCCCGTGCGCGCGGCGCGACGGCCGTCTCAAGTCCACAGATCATGCCGGTCATATGTTCGTATCCAGCCTTCGCATGCGGCAAAACGAATCTAATCAATTCGGACAAGGTTGTCAGGCCGTCCCCCATAAGGCGACGTCCTTGACACGATTCTCGAAGCTGCCTGGTGGCGTCGTCCGACCTGTGCCGGGCGCTCAGCCGTGCGGAATGAAGCCGTTCAACGAAGCGTCATGGCGCAGATGTTCGACCAGCCCGGCGGCATCGCGGCCGCCATTGCGCTTGGGATCCTTCATTTGCGCGCAGATCTCGGCGCCGCTTTTTCCGAACCGGATGAAGTCAACGGGAGCGAGTTGCCAGTCGATGCCGGCGCGGGGCGGAGCGGGAGCCGGTTCGTTTACTTGCGTCGAAGTCATGTGACAGGTTGAGCAAGGGATCGCCTCCTTGTCTTTACGGCTTTCTCCACCGTGGATGTTCATGCCAGCGGGCAGCATCCGCGCTCTCCTGCATGAACAGTTGATAGACGGTTGCCGGCGCGTCGCCGGCCCTACTTGCCGGCGTGGGCGCGGAGCTGATGTCATGGCTGGATTCTCCCGCACGTCAATTTGGGCAAGTATCAGTTCATTCGGATTTGGCTAGGCGGCCATTCGCAACAGATCGACGATGTCGGCTTCGCTTTTAAAAGGCCGCGGATTGGCCTGCACGAAGCGATGATTGATCGCAATCTTGCTGATCTGCTCGAAATTGTCTTCGCCGATCCCGACGTCGGCAAGGCGACCGGGTAGTCCAAGTCTCCTGGTGAATTCTGCGAAGGCGGCTGCCGCTTCCATGCCCGGCTCGCCAAGAGCCGCTGCTAAGCGCGTTTGCGCATCCTCTGTGAACGCCTTGTTGTAGCGAAGTAGGCTCGGCATGATGACCGGTGTGCAATAATAGTGTGGTACGCCGAAGGTCCCGCCAAGCACGTGGCCGATGCCGTGACTGGCTCCCATCGGGACCCGCGCCTGGAGGCCGAAAGCGGCGAGCCACGCGCCATATTGAGACAGTCGACGCGCCTCCAGATCATCGGGTTGCTGCAAGGTCCGTTGCATTCCCTCCCGAAGCGTGCGGATGCCGGCCAGGACCACCTCGTCGCTAAGCGGCGTGCCGGCGGGTGAGCACAATGCTTCGATGCCGTGGTCCATCGAGCGCGTTCCCGATCCCATCCAGAGCTTCGAGGGCGTATGGACGGTAAGGGCAGGGTCGAGAATGATCGCCACCGGCATCATCAGAGAATGGAAGAAGATCTGCTTCAGCCTGCTGCGTTCATCGGTGACGAGCGCTGCTGCATTGTATTCGCCGCCGTTCAGCGTGGATGGCACCGCGATCTGTCGAACCTTTGGCGATCGGAACGGAGAGACGGTGACGCCCGGGCCCATGGGAAATGGATCGAAACCCGCTTCGTCACGGATGTCATGTTCCATCGCCATGATGACGATCTTGGCGAGATCGATCGCCGAGCCTCCCCCGACGGCGACCACCAGGTCGGCTCCGGCGTCTTTGGCTTGACGGGCAACCTCGGCAGCTTGCTTGCGCGTGGTGTGCTCTGCAATTCCATCGAAGGTCGCGACATGTCTTTCGCCGAGCGCACGCCGGATCTTCTCGATCTCGTCGGTCTTGGTATTCAAGGTGCGGCTGACGATCAGGAAGACGCGCTTGGCATCCAGCCGCACCGCTTCATCGTTCAAGGCCTCAGACGCAGCTTTGCCGTAAACGACACGGTCGATCGCCGGAAAATTGTGTATCCCTGCTTTGCGCATTTGCGTTCTCCCTGTGAGTTATCAAGCACCGATCTTCAAGCGGCGACAGTGTCGCGAATCTGTCGCGACGCCGTTTCCAGAAAGGCCTGAGCGAGATCGGGATCGTTGACGACGCGTGAGAGTGTCAACGCTCCGACCATCGTCGAAAGAATGGCCATGGCTTTGCTCCTGGATTCCTCGTCGCTCGTTTCGGCAATCAGGCGGCTGAGGATTTCGATATGCGCTTTGATCCCGCCTTCGAACGACGCTTTCACCTCGCTGCTCTGTCTGGCCACATCCGAGCCGAGCGCCACGATCGGGCAACCGTCCATCTTTTCGTCGCGATGATCCGTGCTGAGATAGAACCCCATCACCGCCCAGAGGGGATCCTCAGGGGCCGCGGCGATGGCGGTCGACCATCGCAGCGTGGCGCTCTCCAGCGCGCGCGTCGACGCCTGCGCGGCCAGGTCCTCCTTTGACTCAAACTGCTTGTAGAATGCGCCTTGGGTCAGCCCGGCAGCTTCCATCAGGTCCTTGAGGCCGATGCCGTCAAATCCCCGCGACCGAAACAGGCGGCTTGCGACATTGATGACGTTTTGCCGGTTTTCCTCAGCCTGAATGCGACTCACTCGCATCATTGGTCTCCCCATTTTAGATTGCGTTCGACATCTATTATCCGATATAGAGCTCGAACGCAATCTATCTGGCATGAGGCCACGTTATGAAAAAGCGACAGATGATCGTGCTGGGGAGCGTCCTGATCGCGGGATGCGCGGTGGCCGCATTCGTTACGCTTCGCGCGCCGGCGGCCTCGGCCGTGAGCGATCCGAGGCAAGAAGCCCCGATCGTCAGGATCACGGCCGCGGCGCGGGTGACCGGATCGGAGCGTGGCTTCACCGGCATCATCGGGGCGCGGGTGCAGAGCAGCCTCGGTTTTCGCGTTCCCGGCAAGATCGTGGAGCGGCTTGTGAATACCGGTGAGCAGGTCAAAGCCGGTCAGCCGCTGATGCGGATCGACGAAACCGACCTTCGTCTTGCGGTCACGGCGAAGCGCAACGCCGTTGCTGCCGCGCGCGCGTCCGTCGTGCAGACCGAAGCGGACGAACCGCGATACGCCAAGTTGGTGAGCAACGGCTGGGCTTCCCGACAGCGCTACGAGCAAGCCAAGGCCGCGCTGGATACGGCCGAGGCGCAGCTTGCGAGCGCTGAAGCCGATGCACGGGTTGCCGAGAACGAGGCGACGTACTCGATCCTGGTCGCGGACGCGGACGGAACGGTGGTCGAAACGCTTGGCGAGCCCGGGCAGGTCGTTTCGGCCGGCCAGACGGTTGTTCGGATTGCCAAGGCCGGTCCTCGCGAGGCGGTGGTCGCGCTCCCTGAAACGATCCGGCCGGCAATCGACTCCGTGGCCGAGGCCAGCGTGTACGGAGTAGCCGAAGGGTGGCGCTATACGGCGCGTTTGCGGCAATTGTCCGACGCCGCCGATGCCCAGACCCGAACCTATGAAGCCCGGTATGTCCTGGACGGTGAAGCCGCGGCCGCACCACTTGGCGCGACGGTGACCATTCGGCTACCGAGCCAAACGAGCGAGCCGCAAGTTCAGGTGCCGCTCCGAGCAGTGCTCGATGATGGCCGCAAGACCGGAGTTTGGATCCTCGACAGCGCCACCTCAAGCGTACGCTTTCGGCCGATCAAGCTTGTTCGGGTGACCGACGAAACCGCCGTGATCTCCGGCTTGAATTCTGGTGATCCAATTGTTTCGCTCGGCGCTCACCTCCTGCAGGAGGGCGCTCGTGTCAGGACCGCCGCTGAAAGCCGGAGCAACTGAAGCGTCTCAATCGTTCCGCCCCAGCCGCTGGAGAAGCACATGTACAGCTACATCGTCGAGCAGGAAATCCGAAAGACCTTCGACCATGTCAACAACCATCGCTGGGATGAAGCGGTGAAGGCGGTCGCGCCGCACATCCATCACCGTGTTTCCGGCCATCACGCGTTGGGCGGGGAGCGCCACGACAAAGCGGCCCTGCGCCGCTGGTTCGAGCGGCTCGGACGCGTCCTGCCCACGCTCCATATCAGGGTCAACAACGTCTGGGTGAAGGGCTGGCCCTGGAACACCACCGTGTTTGTCGAATGGGACGGCACCGCAACGCTGCTCGATGGCGACGGCTCGTACGTCAACCGCGGTCTCCACGTGTTCACCCTGCGGTGGGGCAGAGTCCATGCCCTCGAGGAATTTCAAGATTCACAGGAAGCCGCGCGCGGGCTTGACGCCCAAGCGGCAGCTGGCCTCAAGGAAGCTGCCGCCCAGCCAATTGTAAGTTAGCAGATGAACCTTAATCTTTCCGCGATCGCCGTTCGCGAACGGGCCGTTACCCTGTCTTCATCATCCTGCGTTCGGGTTCAACGCCATTCTTGGCCTGATCGGACTGGCAGGCATCCTGATGCGCAATACCCTGATCCTGACCGAACAGATCAAGGAGAATCGTGCTGCCGGCCTCGATGACTATCACGCCGTCATCGAAGCCACCGTGCAACGCACCAGGCCGGTGATCCTGACCGCACTTGCCGCCGTGCTGGCCTTCATTCCTCTGACGCATTCCGTGTTCTGGGGATCGATGGCCTATACGCTGATTGGCGGCACGGCAGTTGGCAAGGTCCTGATCCTGCTGTTCCTTCCTGCGCTTTATGTGGCCTGGTTCGCATCAAGCCAGCCCCGGACGAGCTCTATGAGCGTTCGGCGAAGGATGCAGAATTGCGAACAGCAATCGCCGCCGAGTAGGGCTCGGCGAAATCTATCCCTGCTGCGCCGTGGGTGCCTGGCTAGATAAGCCAGGCACTGCGTGGTCTCGCGGCGGCCTTATAGTTCAAAAAAGAATGTGCGCAGCAGCATGGAAATGCGCCAGCGATCCTGTCCTAGAACAGCCGAAAACGCGGCCTTATACGCAGGATTTAGACCAAATTATTTCCAAGTACGAGGACGGGGCCTGTCGTCCAAGTCACGGCACGTGAGCATCTAATCGCTTGACGAGTTCAAAAAAAGAACTGTAGGCTGCGCACGAGATGGCCGAACGCAACGGCCGCGACGTGCCGGATTTACGGCTGGACCTGTTCTGCGCGATGCCTCTTCGCAAAGGGCGCGACGAGCCGCCACCGGCGCAACAAAACAAAGCCGCACACTCGAGAAGGGGTGCAAGTTTGGGAGGACGCAATGCTGGTGAGATGGAAGATCGTCGCGGCTCTGGCTCTATTCCTGAGTGGTCCCGCATTCGCCGCCGACGAGCCGGGAATCTCTGCTACCGAAATCAAGATTGGCGGGGTTTTTCCCTTCAGCGGACCGGCATCATCGATCGGTCTCGTGGGCAAGGGGCTCATGGCCTACGTTCAGGCGTTGAACGACCGCGGCGGCGTCAAAGGACGCAAGATCAACTACATCGCCTATGACGACGGATATAGTCCTCCCAAAGCGGTGGAGCACGTCCGCAAGCTCGTTGAGAGCGACGAAGTGTCGTTCATGTTCGGCCAGCTCGGAACCCCCGGCATCTCAGCCACTGCAAAATACCTTAGGGCCAAAGGGGTACCGAGTGTCGCCATCGTCAGCGGCTCGTCCAAGTTCACGGACGTCGCCAATTACCCGCTGATCACCACGGGTCTTGTCAGCTACGACACCGAAGGAAAAATCTACGCCAAATACCTGACGAGAACGCTACCGAACGCCAAGTATGCCATCCTCTATCAGAACGACGATCTCGGCAAAGATTACCTCGCTGCCTTCAAGGCGTTTCTCGGCAAGGATTTCGACCGCAAGGTCGTCAGTGCTTCCTACGAGGTCACTGAACCGACGATTGATTCGCAGATTACCAATCTGAAGAGCTCGGGTGCCGAGGCCTTGGTGATCGCCGGGACGCCGAAGTTCGCGGCGCAAGCCATCCGGCAAGCTTCGGTGATCGGCTGGAAGGCGACCGTGATCATCAATTTCCCGTCCGGATCGGTCGGAGGCACGCTTGCACCGGCCGGGCTCGACAAATCGGTCGGCGTGATGGTCGGCACGACCAACAAGGATGTCCTGGACGAGACATGGAAGGACGATCCGGGCATGCGGGCTTACCGGGCATTTTTCGACAAGTATCTGCAGGGCGCCGATATCACCAACGGCAGCTATCTGACCGGCTATCAGCAAGGCGTCCTGCTCGAGCAAATCCTCAAGCAATGCGGTGATGATCTGTCGCGGAAGAATATCCTGGCGCAGGCGAAGAACCTGAAAGACGTCGTCGTTCCGACTGTGCTGCCCGGGATCAAGGTCAACACCAGCGAGACCGAGAACATGATCTGGACGCAGATGCGGCTGCAGCGCTGGACCGGCACGACGTGGCAAGCGTTCGGAGACGTCCTGGACGCCAGGTCCGAGTGACGCTTGGCGCAGCCCGTTCTATCCATCCGCGGCAATTCAGGAGATCGTTTTCGATGTCGACGAAGCCATTGACGTTTGCGCCAAGGGAGCTCTCCGTCGAGCGCCGGACCGACGGCACGCTCATATTGAGGTCGCCGCTCGAATTGGGGCCATGTGACTGGCGCGTCACCGATTTTCTGCCGCGCTGGGCAGCCGCGGCTCCGCAGCGAATATTCCTCGCACAGCGCAATGCCAAAGGGGATGGGACGAGATCACCTATGGCGAAGCATGGTCGCAGGTCCAGGCGGTCGGCCAGAGTCTGATGGACATGGGCGCAAAGCCGGCTGACAGGCTGGCCGTGCTTTCGGGCAACTCCATCGAGAACGCGGTGATCTCCTTTGCGGCGATGTCGATAGGTGTCATTCTGGCGCCTATATCGCCGAACTACACGCTGATGCCCGGCGGCCTTGCGCGCCTCAAGGACATCGCGCAGGTGCTGCGTCCGAACTTCGTTTTCGTTCAGAGTGGACGCGACTTTTCCGCGGCCCGTTCCATTCCCGAATTGGCAGACTCGACCTGGATCAGCGTCGATGGCGCGCCGGAGACGACGCCCTTCCGGGTCCTGACGGATCGAACGGACCGTGAAGGATTCACGCGTGCGTCGGGTGCAATCCCCAGCGACGCCGTTGCAAAAATTCTCTTCACCTCCGGTTCGACCGGCCTGCCAAAGGGCGTGCTGAACACGCATCGCATGATGGCGAGCTCGCTGCAAATGGGGAGCCTGCTGGTGTCGCCTCCGGAGGCGCCGGTTCAGGTCGAATGGCTGCCGTGGCACCATACGATGGGCAGCAACGTCATTCTTCACGGCATTCTCAGGAACGGCGGGACGCTCTACATCGATGACGGTCGGCCGCTGCCTCAGCTCTTTCACAAATCGGTGGCGAACCTCAAGGAGATCTCGCCGACGGCGATGTTCAACGTTCCCGCCGGCTATAACCTGTTGTGCGATGCCATCGAGAACGACTTCGCCCTCGGCGCCAGCATCTTCAAACGGCTGGATCGATTGAGCTACGCGGGGGCTGCCATTTCGCAAGGAACGCTCGAAAAACTCTATCGGCTGACTTCATCGGTCACGGGCCGGCGGATTCCGGTGATGTCGGGGTACGGGACGACCGAAACGGCGCCGACAATCAGCACGACGCATTGGGCAACGGATCGGCCGGGCGAGATTGGCCTTCCCGCGCCGGGCGTGCAGCTGAAACTGATCCCTGTTTCCGACACGTACGAGGCCAGGGTCAAGGGCCCCAACGTCACCCCCGGTTATCTCGGCAGAGCCGATCTGACGGAGAAGGCTTTCGACGAGGAGGGGTTCTACCGCATCGGCGACACCGTGTCGTTTATCGATCCCGAGAAGCCGGAGTTCGGTCTGCGTTTCACCGGCAGAATTTCGGAGAACTTCAAGCTCGCGAACGGCACCTGGGTTGCGATCGGCAATATGCGTGCCGCCATCCTGGCCGCAACGCGCGGCGTCCTACTGGACATTGTCGTTGCCGGAGAAAACCGTGATGCCTGCGCGCTGCTGTGCTGGCTGAATCCAACCGAGGCGGCGCGGATTTCGAACGCGCCGGCTGCGGATTTGACCTGCGACCCCAAGGTGATCGAATTCCTGAGACATCGTTTGCAGGAATACAATGAGGCCGTCGGAAGCAGCGAAAAAATCTGCACGTTCACCCTGCTGAAGGATCCGCCCTCATTGGCCGCGGGAGAAATCACCGACAAGGCCTATGTCAATCAACGTGCTGTGCTCAAGCACCGGGCTGAACAAGCGGACCGTCTCCACTGCAACGAACCCGACGCAGCCGTGATTCGAGTCTGATTCAGTGCCTGACGCCGGTGGCCGGCTCAAGCGGCGCTGCGGCGCGCCTTTGCCTTCGGCTTGTCAGGTGCGGCTGTCGTCAGCGGGCTTTGGGCGCCGGGGCCTGGATGGGTATGAACCTCCTTGGCCGAGAGCGGCTCGCCGCATTCAGAGCACACCATGACCGGGTCGAAGTCCTTTCCGCACTTGCGGTGCTGGTGCAGCAGCGGCCGGCCGCGCTCGTCGACCATGTGAGTGTCGCCCCAATGCACGAGCGCCATCATGATCGGATAAAGGTCGAGACCCTTCTGGGTCAGGATATATTCGTGCCGCTTTGGCGCCTCCTGGTAGGGAATGCGGCGCAGAATGCCCTGCCGGACCAGCTTCTTCAGCCGTTCGGCGAGGAGATGACGTGTAATTCCGAGCGCCGACTGGAATCCTTCGAAGCGCCGCGTGCGCAAAAAACATTCGCGCAGGATCAGAAGGGTCCAGCGGTCACCGATCACGCCGATGGTTCGGGCCATCGAACACGGCTCTTCCTCCAGTTCTTTCCACTTCATCCGTATTCTCCAG
Source organism: Bradyrhizobium lupini (assembly GCF_040939785.1). Taxonomy (NCBI): domain Bacteria; kingdom Pseudomonadati; phylum Pseudomonadota; class Alphaproteobacteria; order Hyphomicrobiales; family Nitrobacteraceae; genus Bradyrhizobium; species Bradyrhizobium lupini. The sequence continues at coordinate 953,437 of NZ_CP162553.1, read as the reverse complement.
TCATCCCAGCGAGACCCGCTCGAATCGCTGCCGAGGCCGCCATATTTGCCTTGCATTCTAGATAGGTACTGAATTCCAAACAATACCCGATGAAACGGTCAAACCAGCATAAATCTAGCCGAATTTGACAGTTCGTTTTTAGAACTGTAGAAGTGAGAACAGGCAAGCCATGCGATTGGATCGCCGGTCCCTGACCATCCAATACGCTCTGCGGGAGAAAGCGGTCATGACCCTCAAGGTTGAATTCCAGTTCGATTTCGGCAGCCCAAACGCGTATCTGGCGGAGGTCGCCATCCCCGGGATCGAGCGGCGGACCGCGGTAAAATTCGAGTACGTCCCGGTCCTGCTCGGCGGGATCTACAAGGCGACCGGCAACATGTCCCCGTTCGACTCGCTTCGCGGGATCAAGAACAAGCCGGAATACCAGGCGCTCGAGACCCAGCGGTTTATCCGCCGCCACAACATCACGAAATTTCGTCAGAATACCTTCTTTCCAGTCAACACTTTGATGCTGATGCGCGGCGCCGTCGCGGCCCAGTTCGAAGGCGTATTCGAACCCTATTTCCGCGCCGCCTATCATCACATGTGGGAGGAGCCCAAGAAGATGGATGATCCCGAAGTGTTCCGGACCGCATTTGCCTCCTCGGGGATCGACATCGACAGGCTGGTTACGCGCGCGCAGCAGGATGACGTCAAAAAGAAGCTGATTGACCTGACCAATGACGCCGTCGCCCGCGGTGCCTTCGGCTCGCCGACATTCTTCGTCGGCAAGGAGATGTTTTTCGGCAAGGATCAACTCCGGGACGTCGAGGAATCGATCGTCGAACAGACCCGGCAGCCCGTTTCCAAGACCGGCTAGTTACCGACTTGCGGTCCGTGCGGGTTGAGGCGAAGGGCTGGCGGTAAGCCGGAGTTTATCCTCAGCCCGTCGGCAGAAAAACAATCCAGGGAGAGTGAAATGGCTGGTCCGCTTAGCGGCGTTCGTGTCCTCGATCTGACCGGCGTGGTGTCGGGCCCGTTTGCGACCATGTTTCTGGCGGACCAGGGCGGCGACGTGCTCAAGATCGAGCCGATCGGTGGCGATATCACCCGTCGCAGCCGGGCCACCATCGACAAGGACGGCGAGTTCTCCGCGCTGTTCATCTCGTCCAACCGCGGCAAGCGTTCGCTCTCGATCGACGTCAAGAGCCCCGCCGGGCACGAGGTGCTGGCCAAGCTGGTCGCGCAGGCCGATGTTCTGGTGCAGAACTTCCGGCCCGGCACCATGGAGCGCCTCGGCCTCGGCGTCGAAGAACTGCGCCGGCGTCATCCGCGCTTGATCTATGTCTCGATCAGCGGCGTCGGCGACACCGGGCCCTATGTGAAGAAGCGCGTCTACGATCCAATCATTCAGGGCCTGTCGGGCTTTGCCGATATCCAGTCGCAGCCGGTCACCAATCGCCCGCAGATGATCCGCACCATCGTGTGCGACAAGACCACCGCCGTGTTCACCGCGCAGGCGGTGGCGGCGGCGCTCTACGCGCGTGAGAAGACGGGGCAGGGGGATCATATCCAGGTCGCGATGCTGGACGCGATGATTTCCTACCTCTGGCCGGAAGGCATGATGCAGTACACGGTGGTCGGAGCCGAGGCCGCTGCCGCCGATCCCAACGACCGCCCGGATCTCGTGTTCAAGACCAGCGATGGTTACATCACGGCCGGCACCATCTCAGATTCCGAATGGCAGGGCTTCTGCCGCGCGTCCGGCGATCCCGAACTCGCCAACGATGCCCGGTTTGCGACCCCGTCCGCGCGTTCGGTGAACGCCACGGCGCGCATCAACAAGATGGCGGAGTATATCGGCCGGCACACGACCGCCGAATGGCTGGAGCGGTTGGACGCTGCGGATGTCCCTTGCGCGCCGATCCTGCGGCGCGGCGAGATCATCCACAATGAGCAGGTCGTGGCGCGCGGAATCATCGCGGAGTTCGACCAACCGAAGGTCGGCCGTGTGCGCCAGCCCAAGCCCGCGGCTCGCTTCGAGGTCAACCAGGCTGCCATCGGCGGACCGGCCCCGCGCGTCGGGGAGCACTCGCGCGAGGTGCTTCGCGAACTGGGCTACGATGATGGCGCGATCGACGATATGGTCGCTGCACGCACGTTACGCGTGGCCATGTAGGTCGATGCACTTCGCGCGTCCGGCGAACGGTTCTCAGGCCTTGGCAGGCGTCGGTTTAATTGGTGCGCGCGGAGCATTCGCGGCAACCGCTCGCTGGTAAGCCTCCCGGCTTCGCATGCGCTCGAGATAGGGCTGCGCATTGTCGCAGATGCCTACCCCGTAGGCGACCGCCCAGTCCAGGCACGTCGTCAGCAGGATGTCGGCGCTGCTGAATCGCTCGCCCATGATAAAATGTCGGCCGTCGGCCAGCGCGACCTCGACATGGCGCAGCTGCGCCCAAAAGTATTCTGCGGCTTGAGCTACGACCTCCGGCGCGACGCCGTAAATTGGGCCGAGCGCATCGGCGCTGTGACGGCGCATCACATACAGGCTAGTCGAGTCGAGCTCGGTGACGATAAAGAAGCACCATTCCAGCCACGCGGCATAGTCGCGGGTGGATTCAGGGATCAATGCACGCTCCGGCGTTGAGTACATCCGCGACAGATAAGCGACGATCGCGGCGCTCTCGCCGATGCGGAAATCACCGTCCTGCAGCAGCGGAATCTTCTGGCGCGGATTGAGCCTGGTATATTCGGCGGTCTTGGTCTCGCCGGTCCGTGGGCCGATCGGTTTGATCTCGTAGGCCAGCCCCAGCTCGTGCATCGCCCAGTGCGGCCGAACGGTGCGGCTTGTCCCGACGCCCCACAAAGTGAGGTCTGGATTGTCGCTCATGTCACCATTTCTCTACGGCGGGGCGAAGATCGAGTTCATGGGTCCAGCCGTCGCGGCTTTGCTGATGGGCAAACCAATACGCTTCGGCAATTGAGGAGGTCTTGGTCAGGCTGTCGGGCGGGATCTCACTGGCCTCGATCCCCCTGGCCGCTTTCATGCGCTGATGAATAGCCTCGCTATCGACGCCAGCGTCGATGATGAGATGGACGACGTGAATGTTCTTGGGCCCGAGCTCGCGCGCCATCGCCTGGGCCAGCGCGCGAAGGCCGAATTTTGCCGACGAGAACGCGACAAATCCCTTGCTGCCCCGGATGCTTGCGGTCGCACCGGTAAAAAGAATGGTGCCGCATCGGCGCGGCAGCATGACGCGCGCGGCTTCGCGTCCGACCAGGAAGCCGGCGTAACAGGCCAGCTCCCAGGCCTTGAAGAAGAGCTTTTCGGTAGTCTCCAGCAGGGGCTTGTTGACGTTCGAACCGGCATTGAACAGGCAGATCTCGATCGGACCGATGTCGCGCTCGACGCCCGCGAATAGCTTCTGGACTTCTGCTTCCTGACGGGCGTCGACGCTGAAGGCGTGGATGTTGTGGCCTTTCGCCCTGAGCTCGTCGACAAGCGCCTGAGATTTGGTCGGATCGCGTCTGCAGATGCAAATAGTGTAGCCGCCGCTGGCAAACCGCCGCGCAACGGCAGCGCCGATGGCATCACCCGCGCCGACCAGCATCGCGACCCCGCGACTTTCTCCCATGCTGCCTCTCCCATAAGTTCTTATTTGATACGCTAGGGGTATCGGTTGGAAGTCCGGTTGTAAACGGTGTTCTCAAGAGCGCTGGAACAGGGCAGTAAGCTTGCCGTTTTCTGATCCGATCGTGACAACAAAATAGCGATTGACGAGTTCTAAAAAAGAACGCATGTTTCGCTTCGAGGCGCAATGCTGAAAAAGGCGCCGATGTTTTTCAGTCGGGAGGCGGTTAGTCGTGGCGAAGCTGTCGCAAGCACTCGGTCTCGATCAAACCGCTTTTCGGTTTGCTGGCCGCATCGACCAATCGACAGATCGCCATCTTGCCAAAGCGGTGGGCCAGATCGGGCCGATCGAGGACTGCGCCACGACCATGGTAGCCTCGATCGGCGCGATGGCGAATCCCGATCGTTCTGGTCTCGCTCAAAAAATGTGGTCCACCAGGGCCGATAGAACTGCTTCGCACACAGCGCGCCTAACCTAACTGGGAGAAGTTCCTTGAAAAAGAGAAATGCAACCGTCGCCGTGATCGGCGCGGGCGATTTCATCGGCGGCGAGATCGCCAAGAAATTTGCCTCCGAGGGCTTTACTGTCTTCGCGGGTCGCCGCAACGGCGACAAGCTGGCGCCGCTGGTCAAGGAGATCGAGGCTGCCGGCGGCGAGATCCACGCACGTTCGCTCGACGCGCGCAAGGAGGAGGAGATCGTCTCCTTTCTGAGCGACGCCGACAAGCACGCACCATTGGATGTCTGCATCTTCAATATCGGTGCCAACGTCAACTTCCCGATCCTCGAGACGACCGAGCGCGTGTTCCGCAAGGTCTGGGAGATGGCCTGCTACTCCGGCTTCCTCGCCGGGCGCGAGGCGGCCCGGCTGATGCTGCCGCGCGGCCAGGGCAACATCTTCTTCACCGGTGCGACCGCTTCATTGCGCGGTGGCAGCGGCTATGCCGCCTTTGCCAGCGCCAAATTCGGACTGCGCGCTGTGGCGCAGGCAATGGCGCGCGAACTCGGCCCGAAGAATATCCACGTCGCGCACCTCGTTATCGATTCCGGCGTCGACACCGAATGGGTCCGCCAGCGGCGCCTGGAAGCGCTCGGGCCTAATGCGCTCGACGATCCGGATCTGCTGATGCCGCCGGCCTCGGTCGCGGCGTCCTATTGGCAGCTGTATCAGCAGCCGAAGAGCGCCTGGACCTTTGAGCTGGAAATCCGCCCCTTCGGTGAGAAGTGGTAGGAAGCGCAGATGGAACTCGCACTGTCTCCCGAAGATGCGGCCTTCCGTGATGAGGTGCGCGCTTTCATCGCCGAAAACTATCCGAAGGAAATGCGGGTCCCTAATCCGGAGACCGACCTGACCAAAGAGCAATCGTTGCTCTGGCACCAAATTCTCTACGAGAAGGGCTGGATCGCGCCGCTTTGGCCCAAGGAATTTGGCGGCCCTGGCTGGTCGATCACCCGGCGTTTCATCTTCGAGCAGGAGACCAGCCGGGCCGGGACGCTGCCGCCGTTGGCGTTCAGCGTCACCATGGTTGGTCCGGTCATTTACACCTTCGGCAATGATGCCCAGAAGCAGAAGTTCTTGCCGCGGATACTGTCGGGTGAAGACTGGTGGTGCCAAGGCTATTCCGAGCCGGGCTCAGGCTCAGACCTCGCCACCGTCCGGACCAAGGCTGTGCGCGACGGCGACCATTACATCGTCAACGGTCACAAGACCTGGACAACGTTGGCGCAGCACGCCGACTGGATCTTCTGCCTGGTGCGTACTGATTCGAGCGCCAAGCCTCAGGCGGGCATCTCGTTCCTCCTGATCGACATGAAGTCGCCAGGCGTGACCGTGCGTCCGATCATCACGATCGACGGTTCGCACGAGGTCAATGACGTCTTCCTCGAGGATGTCCGCGTTCCCGTCGAGAACCTGATCGGCGAGGAGAACACGGGCTGGACCTACGCAAAATTCCTGCTGGGCAACGAGCGCACCAGCATGGCCGGGATCGGCCGGTCGACGCGCTACCTCGACCGGTTGAAGAAGATCGTGAAAGCGGAGATCGCAGCGGACGATCCGGCGCATCTCGAATTTCGCAAGGAGATCGGCCGGCTCGAGCTCGATGTGCTCGCGCTCGAGGCCACCGAGCTGCGGGTCGTTGCCCAGATGGCGCGCGGCATCGATCCGGGGCCCGCGGCCTCGCTGTTCAAGATCCGCGGCACCGAGATCTTCCAGGGCATTACCGAGCTCACACATCGTGCCATCGGCAACTATGGCCTGGCGCTTCGCGAGCAACCGTCGGGCGCAAACCAGTTCATGCCGGGTGCCGATTACGGCCACACAGCGTCGGAGAAATACCTGAACGCGCGCAAGCTCAGCATCTACGGTGGATCAAACGAGATCCAGCGCAACATCATCGCCAAAGCGGTGCTCGGTCTCTAGCAACAGCGCAACAAGAGGATCGGATGGATATCCAGTTCACGGAAGAGCAGGAACTGTTGCGCTCCAGCGTACAGCGTATGCTACGCGACCAATACAGCTTCGAGGCGCGCCGCAAGATCGTGGCCAGCGAAGAGGGCTGGAGCCGCAAGCAATGGGGCGCTTTTGCGGAGCTCGGCCTGCTCGCCGCGCCATTCTCCGAGGAGAGCGGCGGACTTGGTGGCGGCCCGCTCTCTACTATGATCGTTGCCCAGGAGTTCGGCCGCCACCTTGTCGTGGAGCCGTACGTGGAGACGGTCGTGCTGGTCGGCGGCTTGATCGAGCAGGCAGGGACGAAAGAGCAGAAGCAGGCCTTCATTCCCGATATCATCGCCGGACACAAGATCTGGGCGCTGGCCTGGACCGAAAAAACTCGCGCTTCGATCTCGCCAATGTCGCGGCCACGGCGCGGCGAGAGGGAAAGGACTACACGCTTAGTGGTGAGAAGACCGCCGTCATAGCGGCGCCTTGGGCCGATTATCTCATCGTCTCCGCCCGGACTGCCGGCAAGCGCGACGATTGTGGCGGCGTCAGCCTGTTCGTCGTCGACGCCCGGGCGGCGAATCTCGAATTGCGGAGCTTCAAGACCATCGACGGCCGCCGTGCCGCGGAGATCACTTTCCGCGATGTTCGCGGCGAGTTGCTCGGCAGCGAGGGCGAAGGCGTCGCCCTGCTGGAAGGCTGCCGCGACAGGGCCATCGGCGCGCTCTGCGCCGAGGCGGTCGGCGCGATGGCCGAACTGAACTCTGCGACGCTGGAATACGCCAAGGCCCGAAAGCAGTTCGGCGTCACCATCGGCAGCTTCCAGGTGTTGCAGCACCGGATGGTCGACATGTTCATCGCGCATCAGGAGGCGCTTTCCCTGATGCAGCATCTCAGTCTCAGCCTCGGTGCCGGCGAAAGTGGCATCTCGCGCCTCGCCTCCGGCGCCAAGTCGAGGGTCGGCTATGCCGGCAAGTTCATCGCCGACCAGGCGGTGCAGCTCCACGGCGGCATGGGCATGACCGACGAATTGAACGTCGGTCACTACTTTAAGCGAATCTCCTCGATCAATATCCAGTTCGGCGATCCCGCTCACCACTTGCTGCGTTATGTGCAGCTCGACGCGGCAGCGTAACCAAAGAGGCAGCCATGACGACAGAGGCAGTTATCGTTTCCACCGCCCGCACCGGCGTCGGCAAGGCCTATCGCGGTGCGCTGAACAACACCGAGGGGCCGACCATGGCTGGCCATGTGATGGCCGAAGCGGTGAGGCGCGCGGGCGTTGAGCCGGACGAGGTCGAAGACGTGGTGATGGGTTGCGCGATGCAGCAGGGCACCATGGTGATGAACGTCGCACGCAAGGGGGCGGTTCGTGCCGGCCTGCCGGTCACCGTCGCCGGCACCACGATCGATCGGCAGTGCGCCTCCGGCCTGCAGGCGATCGCGGTCGCGGCCCGCTCGATCATGCTGGATGGCGTCGAGATCGCGATCGGAGGCGGCATCGAATCGATCAGCCTGGTGCAGAACGACCACATGAACAGGTTCCACGCCGTCGACGACGAGCTGATGGCGATGAAGCCCGAGATGTACATGTCGATGCTCGACACTGCCGAGATTGTCGCCGAGCGCTACAAGATCGGTCGCGACCGGCAGGACGAATACAGCCTCGAATGTCAGCGCCGCATTGGTGCCGCGATGCAGGCCGGTCGCTTCAATGACGAGATCGTCCCGATCACAACGACGATGGCCGTCGTCAACAAGGACACCAGGGAAGTCTCCTATCAGCAGGTGACGCTGTCGAAGGACGAAGGGCCGCGCCCCGAGACCACGGCGGAAGGACTGGCGAAGATCAAGCCGGTATTCGAAGGCAAGACCATCACGGCCGGCAATGCCAGCCAGCTCTCCGACGGAGCATCGGCCTGCGTGCTCATGAGCGACAAGACCGCCGCCAAGAAGGGCCTTAAGCCGCTCGGCATCTTCCGCGGCTTCGTCGCCGCCGGAGTCGAGCCGGACGAAATGGGCATCGGTCCGGTCGCGGCGATCCCGCGCCTTCTCAAGCGCCACGGCCTGAGGATCGATGACATCGATCTTTGGGAGCTGAACGAAGCCTATGCTGTCCAGGTGATCTACTGCCGCGACAAGCTCGGCATCGATCCGGACAAGCTGAACGTCAATGGCGGCTCGATCGCGATCGGCCATCCCTACGGCATGACGGGCAGCCGGCTTGCGGGCCATATCCTGATCGAGGGGCGGCGGCGCAAGGCGAAGTACGGCGTGGTGACCATGTGCATCGGCGGCGGCATGGGCGCGGCCGGCCTATTTGAACTCGTCAACTGATCGGAAAGCGGAGAAAGCGCACGTGAAGACAGCAATCACTGAACTGTTCGGCATCCAGCATCCGATCATCCAGGGCGGCATGCATTATGTCGGCTTTGCCGAGCTTGCCGCCGCGGTCTCGAATGCCGGCGGTCTCGGCATCATCACCGGCCTGACCCAGCGGACGCCGGAGCTGCTGGCGAAGGAAATCGCGCGCTGTCGCGACATGACCGACAAGCCGTTCGGTGTGAACCTGACCTTCCTGCCGAGCTTCACTGCACCGCCTTATCCGGAATATATCGCCGCCATCAAGGAAGGTGGCGTCAAGGCGGTGGAGACCGCCGGCCGCAGCCCGGAAGCGTACATGCCCGCGCTGAAGGCTGCCGGCATTAAGGTGATCCACAAATGCACTTCGGTGCGGCATTCGCTGAAAGCCGAGAAGATCGGATGCGACGCCGTCAGCGTCGACGGCTTCGAATGCGGCGGCCATCCCGGCGAGGACGATATCCCGAACATGATCCTGCTGCCGCGCGCGGCGGATGAACTGAAGATTCCGTTCGTGGCCTCGGGTGGCATGGCGGATGCGCGCAGCCTCGTTGCTGCGCTGTCGATGGGCGCCGCCGGCATGAACATGGGTACCCGCTTCGTCGCAACCAGGGAAGCTCCCGTCCACGCCAACGTCAAGCAGGCCCTCGTCAAAGCCACCGAACTCGATACCGTGCTGGTCATGCGCGCGCTGCGTAACACCGAGCGCGTGCTGAAGAACAAGGGTGTCGATCAATTGCTCGAGGTCGAGCGCGAGAAGGGGGCGAGCCTCAAGATCGAGGACATCCATGAGCAGGTCGCGGGTGTCTACCCCAGGGTGATGGTCGATGGTGACATGGATGCCGGTGCTTGAGCTGCGGCATGGTGGTCGGACTGATCCACGATATCCCGACGGTGAAGGAGCTGATCGACCGCATCATGAGGGAAGCCGAGCAGATCATCCGGCAGCGGCTGACTGGATTTCTTGACGGTACTGTCGCCGATCTGGCCACGCGCGCCGTTGCTTGACAAAGGTTTGCATGCGAGCGCTTCAGTGCCGAGATCAATGCTCGCTGATCGCATTGAGCAGCGGATCGGCGTGACCGATTGATCTCTCAAGTTGGGGGGGCGGGCCAGGCCGACAAGCAAGCTGAAATGTCGTTTTCACCGAGGAGCGGCCAATGAAGTACTATCTCTGCAAGTACATTCCGCCCCGGGCGGATTTCCTGGCGACCATGAGCGCCGCTGAGAAACAATGGATGAAGCAGCACGGTGCGTTCCTGGATGATCTGCTCGCAAAGGGGCAGATCGTCGCGCACGGTCCCGTCACGGACCCGCGTGGCGGTTATGGCGTGTCGCTCTATCAGATCCCAAACGATCTCGACATCGAGGCGGTCACCTCGGAAGATCCTGTCGTGAAGAACGGCGCCGGCCACTATGAGCATTACCCGATGATGCATTTGAAGGCGCGCGGCTGAGATCCTCCCCTGGACCAATTTGGCAGCGTGGGTGGCATGACCTTTGATCTGTGCCAGCACGGGTAGGCCATCGCGATCGGCGAGACAGCGTTTTGCAAGGATGGGAGCCGCGGCGCCGTCGGCATTGGCGGGGGAGGCGGCCGGCGTAATAGTGCCGTTGGTGCGGAACGCTGCCTTCAATCCGGGAACTTGGCCGGACGGCGTGCTGCACGTCAAAAAAGTATCAGTTCACATCTGAAATGGTGGTGGCGTGCCTAGGTACTGGTCGCTACTCTGCCAACGAGAGGAAGCGCTGAACCAATCAGCCGATAAGGGAGCGGAGGCGGATCATTACAAGCCGCACCGGCCTGAAGGGAGGGGACATGGAACCGGACCTGGAAGTTGTCCAGATACGGCGCGGCGAGTCATTCAAGGCGTGGTCGCACGGCTACCCATTCCACACCGTCCGCTGGCATTTCCATCCCGAGTACGAGCTCCATCAGGTCGTGGCCACCAGCGGACGCTATTTCGTCGGTGACTTCATCGGCGACTTCGAACCAGGTAATCTCGTGCTCACCGGCCCCAATTTGCCGCACAATTGGGTGAGCGATCTGCCGGCAGAGTGCGCCATCCCGCTACGCGGACGCATCCTTCAATTCAGCGAAGAATTCATCGGCGACCTGATGAAGGTCATGCCTGAGCTTTCGGGCCTTGCCGCACTGCTGGATTTTTCCCGGCGTGGTGCGCTGTTCACCCGCAGCACGAGCGATGCGCTCGTCCCACTCATGGAGGAGATCGTCACGGCGAACGGCGTGCGCCGGATCGAGCTGTTCTTGATGATCTTGGGGATACTCTGTCGCGCCGCGCGACAGGCGCGTCCGCTGTCCAGCCCAAACTATCTGCCCGATCCGTCTGGCTACATGTCCGTGGGAATGAACAAGGCACTCGCATTCATCCGGAAGAATCTGACGCAACCTTTCGGCGAAGCGGAGCTTGCTGCGATCGCCGGTCAATCGCAAAGCGCATTTTCGCGCTCGTTCCGCCGGCACACGGGCATGTCATTGGTGCAATACGTTAAGCGGCTGCGTATCAATCTCGCTTGTCAGATATTGATGAGCGACGAGCAGGCTTCCATCACCGACATCTGCTTCGAGGTCGGCTTCAACAATCTCTCCAATTTTAACCGGCAGTTCCTGGCCGAGAAAGGCATGCCCCCTTCGCGCTTCAGACGATTGTTGGCGCACAACATCGATGAGGCGCACGCGGCCTAGCCGCATAGGAGCAAAGAAGGAGGATCGTTACGGAAGAATGACGCGGACACGCCGACGGCGGTCCGCGACAGCAATCGTTCGACCAGAATTCTGCGCGGCTCCGAGCACCGGCGCTCATCGTGCCGTCGGAAACGGAAGCAGCGAGGGCCTGACTTCGAAGGATCAACGACGACACCCTGACACCCAGTCTGGAAAGGAAATCTGAAATGAGAAAGTTCTCTGCTAAATATGCGGGCACAATTGGCATAGCCCTCTCGCTGCTCGGCACAACAGCCATTTCTTCGCGGGCCGCAGAGGTGAAGAACGCGACCGTCGCCTTCCTGATGCCGGACCAGGCCTCCACCCGCTATGAACAACATGATTATCCGGGCTTCGTCGCAGAGATGAAGAAGCTGTGCGACAGTTGCAAGGTGATCTACCAGAACGCCAGCGCGGATGCCGCGCGGCAGCAACAGCAATTCAACTCGGTGATTTCGCAGGGCGCCAAGGTAATCGTGCTCGACCCCGTCGACTCCACTGCCGCGGCATCCCTGGTCAAGATGGCACAATCGCAAGGCATCAAGGTCATTGCCTATGACCGGCCGGTCCCCGACGCCAAGGTCGATTTTTACGTGTCCTTCGACAATCAAGCCATCGGCAAGGCTATCTCCGAATCGCTCGTCAAGCATCTTAAGGCCGCCAACGCGACGGCGAAGGAGGGCGAAGGCGTACTCGAAATCAATGGATCGCCGACCGATGCCGCTGCGGGACTCATCAAGAAGGGGATCCACGAGGGGCTTGATAAGAGCGGCTATCCAATTCTGGCCGAATACGACACGCCGGACTGGGCGCCGCCGAAGGCGCAGCAATGGGCGAGTGGCCAGATCACCCGCTTCGGCAAGAAGATCCTCGGCGTCGTAGCTGCCAATGACGGCACGGGCGGTGGCGCAATTGCCGCCTTCAAGGCCGCAGGTATCGAGCCGGTGCCGCCGGTGACGGGCAACGATGCGACGATTGCCGCGCTTCAGCTCGTCATCGCAGGCGATCAGTACAACACGATCTCCAAACCCAGTGAGATCGTGGCAGCTGCTGCGGCGCAAGCGGCGGTGAAATTCCTCTCCGGAGAGATGCCCAAGGCGGAAGCTACGCTATTCAATGCGCCATCGAAGTTGTTCGTGCCGGCCGTCGTCACTCAGGAGAACCTGAAGGCGGAGATTATCGATAAGAAGATCCAGACGGCCGATCAGCTCTGCACGGGCCGATATGCCGCGGGTTGCAAGAAGCTTGGCATCACGCAGTGACGACGTCGGTCCCGGCCGCTTCCGGCGGCCGGGACGAAGGATGAGAGGGCGAATTGGGACATGACCACGATCTCGGATGCCGATGACGCGCAGGGCGGACCGCGCAAGCCGGTCTTGAGTCTTCGCGGAATTTCCAAGCATTTCGGCGCCGTGTCCGCCCTGACCGATGTTGATCTCGATGTGCATGCCGGCGAAGTCGTGGCACTTGTGGGTGATAACGGTGCAGGAAAATCCACGCTGGTGAAGATCCTTGCCGGCGTGCACCAACCCACCTCCGGAACGATCACGTTCGGCGGTGAACATGTTGTCCTGTCCGACCCATCCATGGCACTCGGCCTCGGCATCGCCACCGTTTTCCAGGATTTGGCCCTCTGCGAGAATCTCGACGTGGTCGCAAACATCTTCCTCGGCCGCGAGCTCAACCCGCTGCGGCTCGACGAGGTCTCCATGGAGCTTCGCGCCTGTACCTTGCTCAACGAGCTGTCAGCGCGGATCCCGAGCGTGCGAGAGCCCGTGGCGTCGCTCTCCGGCGGACAGCGCCAGACCGTGGCGATCGCGCGCTCGCTGCTGACTGAGCCGAAACTCATTCTGCTCGACGAGCCGACTGCGGCGCTCGGCGTTGCCCAAACCGCTGAGGTGCTAGACCTCGTCGAACGCGTTCGCGCACGCGGTCTCGGCGTCATCATGATCAGTCACAACATGGAGGACGTCCGCGCGGTTGCCGATCGGATCGTGGTGCTGCGCCTCGGTCGCAACAACGGCGAGTTCGATCCCGACGTGTCCAATCAGGATCTCGTTACGGCGATTACCGGAGCGGACGAAAATTCTGTCTCGCGCCGCGCCAGGCGGCGCCGCGCCCATCAGTCGCCGGAGCTTGGGCGATGACCGACGACACGCAACAGGTTTCGACGGCGCGGTTGCTCGACCGCAGTGACGAACGAGTCAAGCACGCGGACACGCTTGGAAACACGATCGGCGCCTTTGTGGACCGTGTGCGGTCGGGCGATCTCGGATCGCTGCCGGTGGTCGTCGGGCTCATCGTCATCTGCGCGGCGTTCGAGACCCTCAACCCTGTTTTTCTCGCGCCGAACAATCTGGTCAATTTGCTTTTCGATTGCGCGACAGTGGGTGTGATCTCGCTGGGCATCGTCTGTATCCTGATGGTCGGCGAAATCGATCTGTCGGTCGGATCGGTGAGCGGGTTCTCTTCGGCGCTCGTCGGCGTGCTTTGGGTCGCTCAGGATTGGCCGGTCGCCGTGGCGATCGTCACGGCGTTGGTGCTGGGCGCTGCCATCGGCGCGCTCTATGCATTTTTGTTCAATCGTCTGGGTATGCCGAGCTTCGTCTCGACGCTGGCCGGCCTGCTGACGTGGCTCGGCCTGCAGCTGTATCTGCTCGGCTCCTCCGGCTCGATCAACCTTCCGTATGGATCGGCGCTGGTCAATTTCGGACAGATGCTCGTCATGCCGTCGATCGTATCCTACGTGCTGGCGGCGGTCGCGAGCGTGGTTATGTTCGTGACCGGCTACCGAACGGCCGCGCGCCGGCGGGCGGCGGGGCTATCGGCCAGTTCGCTTGGTCGCATGGTGCTGAAGGCGCTGCTGGTCACCATCGTGCTCGAATTCGTTGTCTATTATCTCAATCTCGGGCGCGGCATTCCCTGGATGTTTGGTCTGTTCGTCGGCTTGTGCGTGATCATGAATTACGCATTGACGAGAACCAAATGGGGCCGCTCGATGTCTGCCGTCGGCGGCAATCGCGAGGCGGCCCGTCGGGCTGGCATCAACGTTCGCCGGGTCTATTCGACCGCATTCATGCTGTGCTCCACGCTGGCCGCGGCCGGCGGCATTCTGGCCGCAGCGCGGCTGGCATCTTCCAGCCAGCAGGCCGGGACCGGGGATGTGAACCTCAACGCGATCGCCGCCGCGGTCATCGGTGGCACAAGCCTGTTTGGCGGCCGCGGGAGCGCCTATTCCGCGCTCCTCGGCGTCATCGTCATCCAGTCCATCGCGAGCGGCCTCACGCTGCTCGATCTCTCCTCGTCGCTGCGGTACATGATTACGGGCGCGGTCCTTGCCATTGCAGTCATCGTCGATTCGCTGGCACGGCGCTCGCGCCTTTCCCACGGCCGAGCTTGAACAACTCTCGTAGGAAAAGGACAAGCCTTGGCCCAGGAACTTGCAGAAAAAGTCGCGGCGATCACCGGCGCCGCATCGGGCATCGGTCTCGAATGCGCCAGAACATTGATCGGGGCCGGCGCGCGGGTGGTGCTGATCGATCGGGCGGAAGAGGCGCTGAGCAGCGCCTGCGTTGCGCTGGGCGATCAGGCGATTCCGTTACGTATCGACCTCACCGATCCCCTGAGCATGGAAGCGATGATGCCGCAGGTGCTGGAGAAAGCGGGTCAACTGGACATCTTCCATGCGAATGCTGGTGCCTATGTCGGCGGCGAGGTGCTTGGCGGCGATCCCGACGCGTGGGACCGCATGCTCAATTTGAACGTCAATGCGCTGTTCCGGTCGATCCATGCGGTGCTGCCGCACATGGTTGAGCGCAAGAGCGGCGACATCATCGTCACCAGTTCGATCGCAGGTCTCGTGCCTGTCGTCTGGGAACCGATCTATACCGCGTCCAAGCACGCCGTGCAGGCTTTTGTGCATACTCTGCGCCGGCAGGTCGCGAAACACGGTTTGCGCGTCGGCGCCGTTGCGCCCGGTCCAGTCGTGACCGCGCTCATCAAGGATTGGCCCAAAGAGAAGATCGAGGAGGAAATGGCGGCCGGTGGCTTGATGCAGCCGGTGGAAGTCGCGCAGGCAGTGCTCTTCATGTTGACGCGCCCGAGAAACGTCACCATCCGCGACCTCGTCATTCTGCCGCAGAGCAACGATCTGTAACATCTTCCGATCGGCGATCCTGAGATGAACAAGCAACCCGATAACCGCCATTTCCTTGGCATCGATGTCGGCACCGGCAGCGCACGGGCCGGACTCTTCGACCGCTCTGGCAGGCTCCTGGCGAGTGACAGCGCCCCTGTTGCACTTTGGCGGGAGGCTGGCGACGTCGTCGAGCAGTCGAGCGAGGATATCTGGCGTGCCGTATGCCGCAGCGTGCGTAGCGCGGTGGTGCAGGCGGGTATCGCGGCGGACAGTATCGCCGGCATAGGCTTTGACGCGACCTGCTCGCTGGTGGTGCTTGGCGAGGCGGGTGTGCCGCTGCCCGTCGGGCCGTCCGGCGATCCTGCTCGCAACGTCGTTGTATGGATGGATCACCGCGCTGCGGATCAGGCGCGCCGTATCAACCAGACGGGCGAGAAAGTTCTCGACTATGTCGGCGGAACGATCTCTCCCGAGATGGAGACGCCGAAACTGTTGTGGCTCGCCGAAAACATGCCCGAGACGTTCTCCCATGCGTGGCAGTTTATGGACTTGACTGATTTTCTCACTTGGCGTGCAACAGGGAGTTTGTCCCGCTCCATTTGTACCGTGACGTGCAAGTGGACCTATCTGGGCCACGAAGACCGCTGGGACGATCAATTCTTCCGCAGGATTGGCCTCGGCGTGCTGCCGGATGAGCAGTTCCGCAGGATCGGCACCGAGATCGTGCCCGGCGGGACCAGGCTGGCAGCGGGCCTGACGGCGAAGGCCGCGGCCGATCTCGGACTCGCGATGGGTACGCCGGTCGCCGCCGGCCTCATCGATGCACATGCCGGCGGTGTTGGTACGGTGGGGGCGCGCGGAGCGGCGGGCACGGTGCTCACGCGCATGGCCTATGTATTCGGAACGTCCGCCTGCACCATGTCGACCACACCGGACCCCTTCTTCGTCCCTGGCGTTTGGGGACCTTATTTCTCCGCCATGGTGCCTGGGCTTTGGCTCAATGAAGGCGGACAGTCGGCCGCCGGCGCTGCGATCGAGCATCTGTTGCAGATGCATCCGAATTCCGCGCAAGCGACACAGGCTGCGGGCCAGAAGCAGCAGACGCTTGCCGATTGGCTTGCCTCGGAAATCAGAATCACGCGGCGGTGCCGAAATGCTCCCGGATTTGGTCGGCCAGCTTCATGTCGTCCCCGAATTCCTCGGCAATCGAGCGCCGTTCGCCGATCCCGGCGCGCGCGCACTGATTGCGGGCCTTGATATGCGCTCGGATCTGGAGAGTCTGCTCGCGCTTTATCTTGCAGGGCTTTGCGGCCTCGGCTGCGGGGCCCGGCAGATCGTTCGCGCTCAGCAAGACAAGGGCATTGCGGTCGATACGATCGTGGTCAGCGGCGGTGCCGCAAAGAGCCGCCTCGTGCGGCAGGTCCTCGCCGATATGACGGGTTTGACGGTCGCTGCGCCAGCCTCTCCGGAGGCCGTCCTGCTCGGCTCCGCGATGCTTGGATCAGTTGCCTCGGGCGACCATTCCGACCTCAGTGAGGCGATGCAGGCGATGTCGGTCTTGGGAGACATCCATCAACCCCAGGCCGCTTTGGCAGGCTGGGTTGATCAGCGCATGGGAGCCTTCGAGGCTCTGCAGAAGGTCGGCCGGGCAATTAGAAGAGCTTCTTAGCTCTTGCCAACTGGACCCGGCACCAAGCACGGCATCTGACCGGGCCGAGGCGCGATCCTAGACCATCCGTGGTTCTGAGAGCCCATGGGGCAAGGTCGTTGCGATCGTGAACGGTGAGCGCCAATGAGGCAGGACCGCTGCATCCTGGCACGACGCATCTGGTCGCGGACCTGACGGAGAAGTTCGACGACATCAACTGGCTCGTCGCGGCCAAAGGCGGTCGCCAGCGTCAGGGGGCGGCTGAAGGGATCCTGTGGGCGGGGAGTAACCCGGGTCTCGCCCCGCTGTAGGCGGGGCGAGATGCCTGCTTTTCTCAGATGAGGAAGTCGGTCGGGTGCAGGCTCGCGGCGTGGACACCGTCGAGTGTAATGGTGTCGCTCGCCGATACATGAATCACGGCATCGCCGTCGGCATTGTCGCTGATCAGCTTCGACAGCGCCGTCCAGTCCGCAAAGCCGTAATCGTGCAGGTTGATCAGATCGTGCTCGGTCACGGTGCTGCCGACCGCCTTGTTTCCTTGATCGAAGTCGGTGATGAGGTCGTTGCCGGAGCCGGTGTTGAAGACGAAGGTGTCGCTGTTCCCGCCGCCCGAAAGCTGGTCATTTCCGGCGCCCCCGTTGAGCAAATCCTTGCCGCCGGTGATCGAGCCCGGTGTTGCGGGATCATAGACCTTTGCATCGCCATACAGAAAGTCGGTGGCCGCTCCGCCGGTGAGGATATCGTTGCCGCGATGGGCATTGCCGGACATGGTCGGAGCGTCGCCGAACAGCATATCGCGCGCATCGTCGGTGTACTCGGTGCTGATCTTGACCGTGAGGATGTCGTTGCCACCCTGTGCGTTGTCGGTCAGGGACGTGGAGGAATCTCCCGACAGCGACGCACCGGCCCAGACGTTTTCGCCGCTCATGGTCAAGATGATGTTGTCGTTGCCGCCATGCGCATCGCCGCTGATGGAGCCGATGGCATCGCCGCTGGCTCTCGCTGAACCCTCCCGGGTGTTCAAGCTGATGTCGAGCGTGTCGTTGCCGCACCTGCGCCGTGCCGCTCATGGAGCCACCGGCATCGCCGGCGTACACATTGTCGAAGCCTCGCCAGCCCACAGCGCCCGTGATGGTGTCACTGCCGCCGTGCGAATTGCCGGACATGTCGCCGGCGACATCGCCGAAAGCATGCACGTTGGTGTACATCGAGTGGTCTTGGGTATCGATCGTGTCGTTGCCGCCCCTGGCGTCGTCGGTCATCGCCTGGGCATCGCCGACCACGAGGGCGGCGTTCCAGCCGTAGTTGACGTTGACCGTGAGCGTGTCGTTGCCGCCGTGGGACTGGCCATGCAGCGTCGTGTTGTCGTCGCCAAAGATCGTGACCTCTGCTTCGGGCTGAGTGATGGTTGCGGTCACGGTGTCGTTGCCGCCCCAGGCGTCCGTGGTGGTCGGAAAGTTCGGATCTCCGATGACGGTTTCGATTTGGCCAAATTGGTCGAGCAGGATGTCGATGGTGTCGTTCGGCAGATGCTGCATGGCGTAACTCCCATTTCATTGTCGGAGGCGGGCCTGACATCGGCAAAACTCTTGCGCGACGTGCTGTGACCACGCTTCACGGAGACGAATCTAGCTTTGGTCGATGGCGGAGATTTGCTGGAATTCGGGACAGAGTTTGTTCGCGACAGGTTTCGCTGCGCCGTGCGGCGAAACTGGTCGGTGCGCACTCGCGATTGCGATGTCGCCCCGCGCGTCGGGGTACGACATCGCCGCTTTGATTTATTCCCTCAGATGATGAAGTCGGTCGGATGCAGATTCGCCGCGTGAATCCCGTCCAGCGTGATCGAGTCGTTGCCGGAGAGATGAATCACGGCATCGCCGGAAGCATTGTCGCTGATCAGACTCGACAGCGCCGCCCAGTCCGCGAAGCCGTAATCCTGCACATCGATCAGATCGTGTTCCGCTGCGGTGCTGCCGACGGCCTTGTTGCCCTGATCGAAGTCGGCGATCGTGTCGTTGCCGGAGCCGGTGCTGAAGGCGAAGAAGTCGCTGTTTCCTCCGCCCCACATCCAGTCGTCGCCCGCTCCGCCGTTCAGCGTGTCGCTGCCGCCGGTGATCGAGCCTGGCGTCGCCGGTTCATAGATTCCTGCATCGCCATACATGAAATCCCGGCCGACGCCGCCATTGAGGATATCGTTGCCACCATGAGAATGACCGGCCATGATCGGCGCGTCGCCGCACACTGACGAGACCGCATCCGCGTACTGGCCTTCGATCTTGACGGTCAGGACATCGTCGCCGCCCTCGGTAAGATCCATCAGGGACGTCGACGAGTCCCCGACAAGGTCGCGCCGGCTATGGCGCTGTCGCCGTTCAAGGTGACCGTCATATTGTCATTGCCGCCTTGCGCAAGGCCGCGCAGGGCGCCGATGGCGTCGCCACTGACGGTCGCCACGCCGTCCGTGGTGAGCACGCTGACATCGAGCGTGTCGTTGCCGCCGTGCGAGGTGTCATCATGGAACCGCCGGCATCGCCGGCGAACAGGTTGGCGCCACCGCGCCACGCGATCGAGCCGGTTATCTCGTCATGGCCGCCCTGCGCGTTGCCCGACATGTCCCCCGCGACGTCGCCGAAGGCCGAGACAGTGGTATAGACCGTGCCATGGGCATCCGCGACGATGGTGTCATTGCCGCCCTTGGCGTCGTCGATCATCGATTTGGCATCGCCCACCACGAGAGCGGTGTTCCAGCCGCCGCCGATATCGGCGAACAATGTGTCGTTTCCGCCTTGCGAGTGACCAAGCAGCATCGACTGGTCATCGCCGAAGATCGTGAGCCTCGTATTGAGCTCGGTGACGTTGCCGTCACGGTGTCGTTGCCGCCCGAGACGTCCTTGGCTGCGGGAAATCCGAGATCTCCGTACACGGTCTCGATTTGACCAAACTGGTCAAGGATGACGTCGAAGGTATCGTTCGGCAGATGCTGCATGGCGTAACTCCCATTTCATGTCGGTAGCGGGCCGGACGTGTGCACCAGTCTTGCGACACGCTTGATCGACACGGTTCACCGGAAGCAAATCTGCCCTTGGTAAATGGCAGAGAGTTGCAAGAATTCAGGAGAGAGTTTGATTGCTCGCATCGATCTGCGGTCGCGGCCGCGAGAAAGAGAATGTTGATGGAACTGTCGGCGAGGATCTACCGCCGATTGGCGCGTTCGAGTGCGAGCTTACTTCTCCTCTGGTTGGGATGAAGTGCCGCTTTCGCCGTCGTCATTTCCTCGATCAAGTCGGCGATACCGTCTCTCGCGATCTTGTCAGTGACAAGAGACAACAACCGACTATGGCGCGCGATCTTGTTGTCGATCTCATCGCATTTGCCGCACGTGAGCATACCCTGCGCTATTGCAGGCGGAGCGAACGAGGCAACTGAGACTAAAAAATGTTCATTGCCGAGC
This sequence comes from Bradyrhizobium lupini, assembly GCF_040939785.1. Lineage (NCBI taxonomy): Bacteria > Pseudomonadati > Pseudomonadota > Alphaproteobacteria > Hyphomicrobiales > Nitrobacteraceae > Bradyrhizobium > Bradyrhizobium lupini. The sequence continues at coordinate 933,064 of NZ_CP162553.1, read as the reverse complement.
TTCGTTCCTGCCGCCATGGACGGCTGGGACGCTGGCTTGCTGTGCGAGCCAGTGACGGCGGCGGTTTTTACTTGTGCGTCGGTGGACCTCATTGAGGAGCTTCGAGACCGCAGTGACAAGCTGGGCCGGTGCAAACGGCTTCTGCAACAGGATGCTATTTGGGACGCCCTGCGAACCCCAATCGTTCGCTGCAGCGCCCGTCATGTAGACCACGGGAAACGTCGGCTCTCGTTGTCTGAGCTGTCTGGCCAATTCCCAGCCGCTGAGCGTGCCCTTGAGGTTCACATCCGCGACGACCGCCCGGTACTCCTTCATGCCGCTTCTGAAGAGAGTCAGGGCTTCCTCGGCAGACGAGAGAATGTCAGTCGCGAAGCCTGCCTCCAGCAGGGCTTCCTCGACACCGCCTGCAATGGGTATTCATCCTCCACCACCAAGATGAGAGGCGACGGCGCTGTCATGTTCACTCCGTCTCGGAACGCTGAACCTACTATGTTGCGGCGCTTTGTTCCCTGAAAATGTGTCCAAAAGTGAACATAGGCCGATCCGAGGGCCCCAGGGAGCTGGCCGGCTGCATGGCGGATATCAAGGCCGACGAGACGGAGCATGGGCGCACTCTCAATCTTCCGTGGTGGAGGACGTAGCGCCGATCCGCATGATGGTCTGCGACATGCTGGAGGAGTTGGGCGACAAGGTCATCGCCGAAGCAGGCACCCTGAAGGAAGCAATCGAAGTCGCGCGGGTGGCAGACTTCGATCTGGCCATTCTCGACCTGAGGCTTGCCGATGAAACAACTGAACTGGTGGCGGAGATCACTCGTGGTCGCGGGTTGCAATTTTTCTTCCTGACCGGCCACACATCCGATGGATTGCCGGGCGGCTTCCGCAATGCTCCCCGATTGGAGAAGCCCGTCCTCTGCTCCGCGCTCGCGGAGATGATCGAAAACTGCGCCAGGTCTTGACCAGCGAACAGGCCGCTCGCGGGGAGTTTCACGCTGCCAACTTGCCCTTCGCCAAGCTTTCAAGATGTTTCCACGCCAAAGCGGCCCTCAACCACTTCAAACGCTCGGCAGCACAGGTCGCGGCGACCGCTTTGCGCATTGCGGCGATGGCCTCTGCTTGATGGTCAAGGTCTCCGGTCATCGGAGCGATCATTCGCTCGAATTATTAAAGCCGACGAAAATTTACGGCCCGGAAAACTACCGGCTTGCCCCGCCGTGGAGCCTCCATCCAAGCCCTGTGCTCGCTCAGTCCGGCGCCATCCGCTCGCCTCGTCCTGCGAGATAGGCATCATATGTTAAAGCACGACTCAGCAATTGCAGCCCGATAACCTGGCAACAGGCTGGGGACGCGGGACGATGGCACAGTCACGCTATCCGTTGATCCGGAGGTGGACACCGGAAGAGCATCAACAGCTGCTGGTGATGGCGGCGGCTGGGCGCCGACCCGACGAGATCGCCCAGGCGCTCGGCAGGACAGAGCCGGCCGTGCGAGGCCGCGCCAACCTGCATAACATCCCGCTGCGACTGGTGACGCAAAAGCGAAACGGCCCATGATCAAGGGCGCGTTTGGACCAATGCCGATGGACTATTTCGTGTGGCTGGCGAGGGGAGGCGGCCGCATCTTCGTCATCGACACCGGGTTCAATGCCGAGGTCGCGAAGCAGCGCAGGCGAAATTACCTGCGCTGCCCGGTAGAGACGCTTGCCGCGTTCGATATCGACGCTGCCCACGTCAAGGACGTGATTCTCACGCATCTGCACTACGACCACGCCGGCAATTTCGACCGATTTACGCATGCGCGGTTTCACCCTCAGGAGCGCGAGCTTGCCTGTGCGACCGGGCGCTACATGCTTTATCCTCGGCTGTCGCATTCGTTCGAAGTCGAGGATGCCGGGAAGCGTAGCTGTGCACGTTACATCGGTGCGGTCGCTGCTCGCCGACGAGACCTCGACCAAATGGCTCGATGCTGCCGTGAATACCAGGCTGCCTTGGGCCGCAGGGTACCGGACCCGCTGCCGGGCGCCAGGGCGCCGCCATTCGTGCCGGTGCTGCCGATGATGCCTGTACCGCCGAGTATACCGCACCGTCTGGCTGCTGGCTGCGAGGGCCAATGAAAGGATCGGGTAGGTCCGACGACCTTTCGCACTGCCCGGTCGCTCCCTTCGGAAGGCGGCGCCAAATGTCGGTTCGTAGACGAGGACCGAGGTTTGCAACGCAGCGCCAAGCCGACGCGACTGGCTCATCCTCAATGGAAGTTGGCGCTCGGTCGGCGTGTTTGCTCACGGAGGCCGATGACCGAGGAACTCCAGAACTCTATTTGGCGTGCGACAAGATCCTTTATTGCCAATCAGCCCGGCGCTAGTCTCGAGCCCATTGAGGCGCCTTAAACTTATTCCAGCCGCGAGTTGAGGGGCATTCGATTGCATCGGAAGGAAGATGGATGAGGGCAGTGATCGTCGGTGCGGGAATGGGCGGGTTGATGACGGCCTTGGCGCTGCGTCGGTCGGGAGTGTTCGCATCGGTCGATGTCTACGAGCAAACGAAGGTGCCTAGCACCGCAGGCGCCGGGTTGAACATCCCGCCCAACGGGGCGCGAATATGTCGTTGGCTAGGCGTCGACCTGGATGGGGGAGATTCCAAAGGCCCCGACGGGGTCATTGACGGCGGCCGCGCGGCAATCCTGGAGTCGACACGACAGTTCAACGCAGATGGGAGCGTGACAAAGAGGCCATTCGATCATGTCACCGCCGCAGGCGACGGCGCCGGCTTTCATCACATGCACAGGCTGGACCTTTTGATGTGCCTGTACAAGCGAGTGTCCGACTTCGGTATCGACAGCGGCGCGCCATGCCCGATCGCGGTGCACATGGACTGCAGACTGACGCAGCTGCGTCAGACCGCAGGCGAGGTAATAGCGACCTTTTCGAATGGTCGAACCGCCACGGGAGAGCTTCTCGTAGGTGCGGACGGGATCAACTCTGCGACGTTACAGCTGGCGTGGCCGAATTCGCGTCCCAAGCGTTGGACGGAGGTAACCTGCTTTCGAGGACTCATTCCGCGGACGGGGGTTGCGTCCCTCCGCAAAGCGAACGGTAACCCGCTGGACCACAATCCCATCAACTCCTTCAGCATGGACCGCCATCGGGCGGATAGGAGCGGCGCGACCACGTACTGGGTACGCGGCGGCGAGTTGTTGAACGTGTGGATCGCGCATTATGAGCCTGAGTCCGCCGCGTTCGAGCAGGAGGAGGGCGACTGGTTTCCCGTCAGTCAGCAGGAGATCGTTCGCGAGGTCGGCGAGGCATTCGCGGGCCATCCCAGCAGAGACGACCTCATCGCTCTGTCGGGGGCGATCGTTCGTCCTACCAAGTGGGGTCTCTACGATCGCGATGCGCTCGAAACCTGGGTGCAGGGCCGCATCTGCCTGCTCGGTGACGCGGCGCACCCGATGCTACCCACATTCGGTCAAGGAGCTGCTCAGTCCTTCGAAGACGCCGCCGCCCTTGCCAGCGCCTTTGCGCTTCACCAGCGCGATGTGCCTACAGCCTTGTTGCACTACGAACGCGTGCGGCATTACCGCGCTACCCGCTTTCAATTGGGATCCAAATTCGCCTTCGACCATTTGCGAGCGAAGGACACCGCTGAGCAGAAGGCGCTACTGGAGAGACTCGATGAGCGTGTGAGTCCTGCCTTTGCCCATGATAAGCGCGGCGGCGAGGACGATTCCTGGATCTACGCCTACGACGCCCGCAAGATCGGCAGCGAGTTGCCTGCCAAGAGGCTAGGTCCGTGGGACTTCCGCCGAACCGCCAAGGTAAGGTACGGTGGGATCAAGCTCTGGATGCCCGCCAATCCGGCGAAGGGTACGCGCCGCGTCACGCGCGAAGAGGTCGCTCTGCACAACACACAGAACGACTGCTGGATCATCATCTCGGGAAAAGTTTATGACATCACCGAGTGGGCCCCTCATCACCCTGGCGGCGCTGGAATCGCACGAATGTACGCTGGCAAGGAGGCCACTGCCGAATTCGGTGACTATCACAGCACCGAGGCCGTCGCGCACATGGCAAATTTTTGCGTGGGCGCTCTCGTCGAGAATTGAACCACCTCGTCGTAGCCGGGCACCTGGCGGCACTGCCGTAGGCCGCATCCGAGCCGCGCCATCGACCCGCCTCGCACATCGCGAAGAGAATTCCGACAGCCGGTAGACTTCCAAATATCGTGCCGGCTCGCGACGGCTGAGGCGCACGACATTCGCGGGCCAACGCACTTACCGTCACGCGAGACGACCGCATCGGTCGCCGAGGCGAGTAATGCCATTCGAGTTCTGGTCGTGGAGGATGAAGCTCGGATCTGCAGCTTGATCGAGGACGCCTTTTCGACGGCGGTTTCGAGGTGCCTACTTGATCAATTCGGGGGACGGTCGCGCGGACGACGAACCGGCCGCGCGAGTAGCCGGCGGAAACCGAGGCTCGCAATCCTCGACCTGCGCCTCGAGGAAGCCGTTCGCGACAATGAGCGCCTTGACCGCCTCCCGGGTGTCTCGACCTCAGGCAGCGATGGCCTGGTCGGCGGCAGCCTCCAATTCGAACGGTACCGGTCGGGATGGCTCCCGATCCCGATTCACTAACCCAAGTCTACCTAAGTATGGTCACTTCATACCTGCGCGCGATGGCGCCGACCAAGGGCTAATGTTACTGATACATCCAGGCTGAAAAGTAACGGAACCGGCCCTGCGAGCCGCAGTTGCGGGACGAGACCGGCGGCGTAGCGCCCGCCGGCCCTTCTCCCGATCTAGCGGCGCTTCGCCGCTCAACTGACGCTTACGGCCGTAGTTTGTGCAGAGAGTCCGCCATGAGAAACATCGCCGACCTCCTGATGTGGTTCAGACGGGGAAGCCAACGCGTGTCCAATACTCAGGTTGTAGCTATGGCTGAAGATCGATCCAGCATGGCTGATTTTGTCCGGATCCTGCAGGCCTGCGATCAAGCCCAGTAAGACAGGGGTTTGGTGCGAGCGCGTCAGTCCGTGATGCGGACGTCCGAGCAAACCAAAGCCAAGACCTCACACCACACCGCGTCCAGCTGTTTATGCCTAGCACGTCCGTTCAGGGTCAAACAGCGACAAGAGCAGAGGACTCTGATTTGCAGCTTCGGGCAAACTGCGGAAGTCACTCGGCTCCAGCCTTGGTTCAGTTCGGCGCTGATGTCAGTCAGCCCCAACGGTTCGCGCGCCGCATACAATGAAGCTAGCGCGGGATTCTGCTAGGCCCGGGCCGGGCCCAGCAACCGCCTGCTGAGACATCCAATGACTTCGCACTCTTGATTGGCCCCGCGCCGCGCTGCCAGCAACATGAACCGCCTGCATGTCCCGTTCCTGCAGGGCACCCGCCGCATTGACAACGACATCAACGCCGGCAAGAGCGTCCTTCCATTTCGAAGCGTCGGTGGTCCGACCATATCGAGGGTGATGTGGTGCGTATTAGGTGCCGGTGGGTGGCGCGACACCAATACGCATTCGGGCCCTTCGGCAGACAGTCTGGCCTGGATTGCCGATCGAACAAGCCCCGTGCCACCAACGAGACGGATGCGCATTGACTGGTCCTTCGATCGGCGGCGGCTTTCGCAAACTGCTGATCGAACAATTAAAGGTGTGGACGGTTAAAGCACGGCTGATGCAATCGTTCCTCGCGGCGGAACAGGTGAGTTGGCCGCAAGCAGCGCCTTATCGTTGGCAAGCATCGCTTTTCGAGCGCACGACGATCGCCATCGACGTTGCGGCGTCATCGATATCGACGGCAGGTCATTCAAAGGGCCAGATCCGGCATTGCGGCTTCCACTTCGTGCCGCTTAGTCGAAGATCTCTTGAATCGGTGACATGTCGGCTTTCGGCGGCAAACCACAAGTAAGTTCAGCCTATCATCTACCGCTGCTGTTGACTCCAAGCAGATGAAGCCTTGGGATGGGTATACGACTGCCGAACCCGTCGAACTGGGCCAGGGACTTGCGGGAGCACAACCACATTCTTGGTGAGCTCTTAGCCAGTGTTTCTGACCGCCTCTGCCAGCATGGAGTAGAGCTGCTGCTTGCTGAATTCCTTGGGCGGCTGCCTCTGCACTGCGTTCCGCGACACCTTCCGTGCGACTGGACGGGCGCAGGCAGCCGACGAGGTCGGCCTCAGCTTCGGGCGCGGCCTTATCTTGGGCGTTGCTGTGGGCGGCTTGTGGCCGCGCTTCAAGCCCAGACGGGTCAGCATGCCGCACACCGCGTTACGACTGCACCCGAGACGACGCGCAATCTGCGCCGCGCTCTGTCCTGCGGACCAGAGCCTGTTGAGGAGCGCTATGTCTTTCGCATCCCAGCCCATGAGAGATATTATAGCGCCGGCTGCCGAACACGCCAGTCTAGTCTTCGTCCGGCTCGCGCACGACCGGCGGTTCGTCAGCGTCATCTTCCTCTTCGTCGTCCTCGTCGTCTTCATCGGGATCTCTTGGCGGCATCGCGGTGCCCATAAGCACAAGCGGTGTCCAGTAGATCGCGGCGGTGGAAAATGCTTCGAAGGTATGTTGCTTCATGTGGCTGCTACTCCTCGAGAATACGCGTAGTCGCATATTCATGGCGGATGGCACGCGCGTCCAGGGCGCGATCGGTGCAAACGAGATGGAAACATCAAGTCGACGACATGAGCAAAGGAGGGCAACCGGCACGCAAATGGCGGCGTTTCAGCTACTTTATGCCCGAGAACTCATTCGGCTCTATGTTCACCAAAACCTCGCCGGTGGTGATTTCGGGAACTCCAAGATCGAGGTCATGTAGACTTGCTTGAACAAACGCGAGTATCTTGTCGTTCGCTGCATTGGCGCTTTCGCGATCGTCAAATATCATCACGGCGATACCAACGCCGTCGCCCGCATCCAGAACTTGGTAAGATCTGAAGCCGTGCGATTGCCTTAGGATCTGGCCGACGCCGCTCTTGGCGCGGCGAGCGGCGTCCGCTACCGAACGAACCTTGGTGTACTTGCGAATGACCATGTACATGAGGCCACCATGCGCCACACGCCTCGACGCATCAAAGCATATCGGTCCCGGTCGGACTAGGGCCAACTTCCGAGACCGGGCCACAGTGTCCGGCTAGGCGAACAGGGCAACGCGCCTTTTCCAATGAGTCCTCCTCGCCCTGCGCATGGGGCGAGGTGCTGAGGCTCAGGAGCCCTCGAACTTGAACGATACGTTGAGCTTGGCGCGATAGGCCTCGACCTTTCCCTTGTCATCGAGCTGCATATCCAGCTTGACGACCTCTGCAATGCGAAGATCTCGGAGAGATTTTGCAGCTTGCTCGACCGCATTTGCGGCGGCCTTCTCCCACGAGTCGTTGCTGGTACCGACCAGTTCAATGACCTTGTAGACGCTATCAGGCGTGTCGTCCTCCTGTCCGGGATGACGAAGGAAATCTAGCATCAGGATCTCGACCCCGATACGGGGATGCCGTCCGGAGCCGGAAAGGGACAAAATTGCATTTGGCGGGGGCAGCTTTTGGCCGGAGCCAACCTGCCGGGCCAGCGCCATCATGTCCGCTCCTAGCGAGCAGACGGAAAAACGTCCGATTGCCTGTCACTTTCCTGTTTGACCCGGTGCCGACCATTTCAGTCTCGGGTCACTCGATCGCGGCTGCTGAGACTAACCAAAAATACGAACCGGCTAAGCCGTCCAAGCCCCTGGCTCCGGCGCTTGCCACCAGGCAGGGATTCGCATCCGTGCTGGCTTGCCCTTGTCCACCCGCTCTAGCGACGGTCTGTAGATAGCTATCGGTCAGATCTCATGATTTGCCGCGGAAGCAGGAGCACTACATTGATCTGGCGATCGAGGATCGTCGTGGCGATGATCGTCGTCTTCGAACTCATCGTGGCGGAGCATTTAACTTAGTGCTAGAGACAACCCTCGCTCAGGCCGGCAGACCGGCATCACATCCACAATCTTGCCTCCCGACCGGTTGCGCTTTCACATTGCCATGCCAGCGTGGAGATCGGTCCAAATCTTACCGCAGCGTCGCCCATCAACGGGGTGGTTGCGTCGCGGACCGAGGACAGGATCGTCGCCCGGCGAAACGTGGACGGCTCGATTAATTGAGCGCGCTGCCGCGTATTGCCGCCAAAGTGCTAGACGAGCTTATGAATTCGGGGGCCAGGCGCGCAATTAATCCATCACGCTGCCAGATTTAAGCCGCATGGGGCCCATATCGCCGCGAAGGCTTTGCCGGTGGGGACGCATTGGCGCGAATATCGGTGTTCGCAGTGCAATAGATATTGCTCACTGTCCATTCGGTCTTGAACGAGGAGCAGAAGCCCTCCGTGGCCGCGTCGTTCCTTCTTGCTCGCAATTTGCGTTCGACCTTTATGGATCACTCGGCCTCGAGCTTCATGCCTTTCGGCTCGGCCAGAGATCAAAGAGCGTCAAGATGTTCTGCCGACCCCCGCCGCCCTGGAGCAGGACAACGCGACATGCTCGCGATGCTGGCGACGCTGGAGTTCTCGATCTCTGCTCTGTCGCGCCTTGGCCCCTGTCGCTAGCGCCCCTGAAACCTGAACAGCACATCCTGCATGAGCCTCATCGTATCCGCCCGGTGAGGGCCGCCTTGCCGAATGAGGCGTATTGTTGAGAACTGTCCCTATGGACAGTGATAGGCGCAGTGCCCAAGTCGAACGGCTTGAGGTGGTGGACACGGGCCGGCGGCGACGCTGGTCCGAGGATGAGAAGCTCAAGATTGTCCTGGAGAGCTTACAGGCGCCGCGCCAGGTCGCAGCAACCGCGCGGCGGTACGGCGTTTCGCGCTCATTGCTGCTGCGATGGCGACGGTCGTTTCGGCCTGAGCCGAAGGATGCCGCCGATCAACCTGGCTTCGTACCGGCGGTGGTGGTCGCGGAATCAGGGCCGATGCCTTGTCCAGTCGCGCCGTCAAGCAGCGGCGGGTCGATCGAGATCGAGTTTTCGGCCGGGGCTCGGATGCGGATCACGGGCACGGTTGATGCGGCGACGCTGAAGGCCGCGGTGGCGGCACTGGCAGATGGACGGCCGCGGTGATCCCCATTGCGTCGGGCGTGCGGGTGTGGATTGCGACCGGCCACACCGATATGCGTCGCGGCATGAACTCGCTGGCCTTGCTGGTGCAGGAAGCGTTCACGCGAGACCCGCACGGCGGCGATCTCTATGTCTTCCGAGGCAAGAGTGGCAAGCTGATCAAGATCCTTTGGCACGATGGACTGGGCATGTCGCTTTATGCCAAGCGGCTGGAGCGCGGCCGCTTCTTGTGGCCGTCGTCGGCTGATGGCGTGGTGACAATCACCCCAGCCCAGCTTGGCTACCTGCTGGAGGGCATCGACTGGCGGATGCCGCAACAGACCTGGCGACCGCAGGCGGCTGGCTGATCGCTGGGATTTGAATCGGTGGCACGATCAGCGGTCCGGACAGAGACCGCGTCTTGTGATTCTCTGGTCGGCGATGGGCGCCGATGATTCTCTTCCCGACGATGTGACCACGCTGCAGGCGATGCTGCGCGCCGAGCGAGCGGCCCGGTTGGCCGCGGAAGCCGAGGCCCAGGCGGGGACCTTGCTGATCGAGAAGCTCAAGCTCACGATCAAGAAGCTCCGGCACGAGCAGTTCGGGCAGTCCTCCGAGCGAGGCGCATTGCTGGACCAGCTCGAGCTACAGCTCGCGGACCTGGAGGAGAACGCGGCGCAAGCTGAGACCGCGGCGCAGATGGCAGCGGAGAAGATAGCGGTGCCATCGTTCGAGCGCCGCAAGCCAGCCCGTCGGCCGCTGCCGGAGCATTTGCCGCGGGAGCGCATCGTCTATCCGGTGCCGGCCACCTGCCCGTGCTGCGGCGACAGCCGATTGCGCAAGATTGGCGAGGACGTAACCGAGACGCTGGAGCTCGTTCCGCGCCAGTGGAAGGTGATCCAGCACGTGCGCGAGAAGCTCGTCTGCCGGGCCTGCGAAGCGATCACCCAACCGCCGGCCCCCTCGCATCCGATTGCGCGCGGGCGTGCAGGGTCCAAGCTGCTGGCCCATGTCCTGTTCGCCAAGTACGGCCTGCACCTGCCGCTTCATCGTCAGAGCGATGTCTACCAGCGTGAAGGCATCGACCTCGACGTATCGACGCTCGCGGACTGGGTAGGTGCCGCAGCGGCAACCCTGATGCCTCTGGTCGATGCGATCCGGAGCCACGTCTTCGCAGCCGAGCGCATCCACGCGGATGACACCACGGTGCCGGTCCTGGCCAAGGGCAAGACCCGGACCGGCCGGCTCTGGACCTATGTCCGCGACGACCGTCCGTTTGCCGGCCCAGATCCGCCGGCGGCCGTGTTCTTCTACTCGCCCGATCGTGGCGGTGCGCATCCGGAGCAGCATCTGGCGGGCTATGCCGGACTGATGCAGGCCGACGCCTACGCCGGCTTTGGCAGGCTCTACGAGGCCAATCGCAAGGGCGGCCCGATCATCGAGGCCGCCTGCTGGGCGCACGGCAGGCGCAAGTTCTTTGATCTCGCGCGGCTCAGCAAGGCGCCGATCGCGGCCGAGGCGGTCAAGCGCGTCGATGTTCTGTTCGCCATCGAGCGCGAGATCAACGGTCTTACTGCGCAGGAGCGTTTGCGTGTGCGCCAGGAGCGTAGCCGCCCCCTGATCGTCGAGCTGGAGGCGTGGTTGCGCGAGCAGCGCGCCAAGCTCTCCAGGAACAACGACACGACCAAGGCGATCAATTACTGCCTCAGCCGCTGGGATGCGTTTAGCCGCTTCGTTGATGACGGACGGCTTTGCATGTCGAACAATGCCGCCGAGCGGAAGCTTCGGGCTGTCGCCGTGGGCAGAAGAAATTGGACCTTCGCCGGGTCCGATGAGGGCGGACGGCGCGCGGCTACCATCTACAGCCTCATCGCCACCGCCAAGCTCAATGACATCGACCCGCAGGCTTGGCTCGCCGACGTGCTGGCGCGCCTACCGGATCATCCCGCCAAGCGCATCCACGAACTCATGCCCTGGAATTGGCGACCTCAGAACGTCGCTCAGGCCGCATAAGCGCGGTCAGCCATCCGTTCAAGATGACCTAACCAGGGGCCGTCACCAGACGCGTACGCCTCATCCCGCAGGATGCGCTCTTCAGAAGCTAGAACCGACAGCTATCAGCGGCAGCCGTAGCGACCGTTAATCAGAACGCGGAGACATGCCGTCCCAACCGCGGCCGCGCCAACGGCCGCGCCGCCTACGACCGCGCGCCATGTGGTGCGCCGTGCAACGCCGGCGACTGACACGAGTGTCAAGGGGCGCCCGACGCGCAGGGCGCCAATTTCCTCTATGTGCGCCGTAATGGGCCCTAGGGTTACCGGATCAACCAATTTGCAGCGCCGCGCGCCAATCAGCGTGAGGATGATTGGGGGGCGTGCCCCGAATCGATGTGGTTTGCCATCGAAGCCGTGTGCGAGCGGACACTAATCCTTACCTCCTCGTGATCTATGGCCTTTCCATGCTCGATCTAGTGGAAGGCGGATGCACTTAGGACGAAGTGATGCACTGGCGCGAGCGGTTCAGGGCTCGCTGCGGAGCGGCCTGACGTTGCTCAGCAACAAGTCCGCTGCCAAGATCGACACGCTGGTCTATCGCATCAATCACGCCCCAACCGCGCCCTGTTTCGCCGGGGCAATTCGGAAGAGCGGAAATCGATCCATTGCCAGTGATCGTCCCCTGAGGCACGGCTTACGGGCACCGAGTCGGCCATAGGCTCGATTGCCGCAGTGGCTGACGTGACGAGCGCGAACAGAGCGATGAGAACGAGCGGCGATGTTGGATCAGCGGATCCCCGGTTCGAGCCTGGTGCGCCAACCATATCAAAACTGTTCGTATTCAATTAAATTACGGATGGGGTCGACGAGAACAAGGCGGATCTGGTGCGACGTTTTTTGCGTATCGTGCCCCGGATAGCAGTGCGACTTATGCTTTTCCTTTGTTTCTGCATCTTCGCGCAATGCGAAACGGTGTGCAGATTAAACGGCACAGGTCGATTACGCGCTCGTCGTAGAATAGGATACTAAGGCGCGCAAATGCACAACCTGTTTTGCCTAGTCGCCTCGTGATCCCTCGACCGTTTCTGCGACAGCTTGGTGATTTAATCCCCGTCGCGGCAGCCAGGATCGGCAGGGCTGCGATCGACTTGATCTTCTCGATCGCAAAGCGCGAGGTGCGTGCTCGAAGTTGGAACCAGCAATCCGGCCATAATCAAGAAGCGTCGGCAGGGTGGGCTGGTACGGTGAAGTGAAAAATTGCGCCGTGGGGCTGGTTGCGCGTCACCCACAAGCGTCCGGCATGCGCTTCGATAATCGAACGACAGATCGACAGTCCCACCCCCAAACCGCTGGGCTTCGTCGTGTAGAAGGGGGCGAAGGCGTGCTCGAAGGTTTCAGAGCTCATCCCCGGTCCCGAGTCCTTCACCTCGACGAGAACACCGTCCGGTGCACCCTGCGCGGTGGTGATCAGCACTTTCTTGGCTCCATTCGCGACCGTGCCGATTGCCTGGACAGCGTTGATAATCAGGTTGAGAACCACTTGTTGCAATTGGACGCGGTCGCCCTCGACAAGCGGTAAGCTGTCTGCAAATTCCGTCTGCACTGAGATGCCGTTCTTCATCGCTTCGCCGCGGGTAAGCTCAATAACGTCCCTGATCGCCTCATTGATGTCCAAGCGATCCTTCCGGGGCGGTGCTTTTTTTACGAGATCGCGAATTCGTTGGATGATGTCGCTGGCCCGAGCGGTATCGTTCATAAGCCAGTCCAGTGATTCCCTGACCCTCTCAAGATCCGGCGGATTTCTGTCCAGGAAGCGCGCGGCCGCACCAGCATTCATGGATGCCGCGGCAATCGGCTGGCTCACTTCATGCGCGATCGAGGCCGTGAGTTCGCCCATGGTGGCGAGGCGGTTAGCGTGCGCAAGCTCCTTCTGTATCTCGCGCAGCGCCTCTGCGGCCCGCTTCTGTTCGGTGATGTGCCGTCCAACGCCGCGATAACCGATGAAGTGGCCGGACTTGTCGAGCACCGGTAGCCCGGAGACGGACACGTAGCGCTTGCCGCCATCGGGCGTAGGGCGCGCGAGCTCGAAATCGCGGAACGGCAGGTGGGCATCGAGCGTCTCCCGATGCTTGCGCCAAGCCTCCTCGTCGGGCTCCAAGTAGGGCACTTCCCAGCGCGTCTTACCAAGTTCAGAGCCCGACGCGGGTGCGTCGACCATGCCTTCGGCGAATTCCTGGCGAATGAAACGATGCCGCGCATCGGATTCCCAGTACACGTCGAAAGAGAACTGTACGAGAGTCCGGAAACGCTCCTCGCTCTCCTGCAGAGCCACTTCCGATCGTTTGCGCTCCGTCAGGTCAACGACAAAGGAGACGCCCTGGTCTCGTTGTTCGTCGAACGCAGCCATGCCGATCAACACCGACACGCGGCTTCCGTCCTTGCGGAAATACTCTTTCTCGAACGGCTGCACGCTACCCATCTTTTTTAGTTCCGGGATCCACCATCGCTCGTGGCGGTCGAGCCATTCAGGCGGCGTCAGGTCAGTCCAGCGCAGGCGGCCCGAGACGAGATCCTCACGGTCGTATCCCGCGATGTTGAGAAACGCATCGTTGGCCTCCAGAATCGAACCTTCAAGCTCCCAGATGATGATTCCGATGATGTTGGCATCGACAAGGCGTCGGATTTTCGCTTCCCGTTCTCCGAGATCGCGGTACAAAGCCGCATTTTCCAGCGCGATTGCTGCCTGTGAGGCGAGCAGCTTCAGCACCGCAATTCGCGCCGGTGCAACAACGTTGGGCGTCAGTGTATTCTCGAGGTAAAGCACGCCGATAACTTTCGCACGGTTGATCAGGGGCATGCAGAGAATGGAACGAGCGTTGCGCTGATTAACGTAGGGGTCCGCGGCAAAGGGAGGCTGGACCGTGGCATCCTCGAGAACCGCGCACTCTCTGGTTCGCAGTACGTAATGGAGAACGGATTCGGGAAGGAGATCCGCGGTCACCGCTGTATTGCGCATTTCAACAGTAACTTCATCGCCGGTTGTGGTGGCTTCCGCTTCGATGCGCAGCTCGGTGTCGTGCGACAAGATCAGCAGACCGCGTTCAGCCCCTGCTTGTTGGATGGCAGTGCGCATGAGCGTCTCGATAAGCGTCTCCAGAACCATCTCACCTGACACCGCTTCCGACACCTTGATGACAGTGGCGAGGTCGAGATGCTCGACCGGCGCTCCAATCGTGCTCATCGGGCCTGGCTCTGATCTCGCCTCCCTGAGGTGCGGATGCATATCCTCAAGTTGCCGCACTTTGCCGTCTGCCCCCCAACGAACATAGCAGTCGCGCGCTCTCCGCAAATAGATGCCAGAAAAGTCTTCGAAACCACGCTCGCCGTAAAACCGCGCGGCCAATTCATAAGCGAGCGCCTCGTGGTGGACGAAGCCGTTGTCGCGAGCGGAGCGGATGGCTTGTTCATAGAGACGCTCCGCGTCCAGTTCTCTGCCTTGGAGACGGGCGATCTCGGCGCCGGTTAGAATAGCGCGGTCCGCGAAATTCTCCGGGCAATTCTGTGCCCACAAATCGAGCTGCGTGTGGTGCCCAGTCAGGGCCTCAAGGTGCCCTTGACGTTGTTCGGGCTGTGCCGAATTCCAGCATGCAGCGTGCGATAGCGCTGCATAGAACTCGTATTCCACCGTCTCGAGTAGCTGCGGTGGTGACCACGGCAGTCTCCGTGCCTTCGATGCGGCGTCGACGGCCGGCGAATAGTCGCCGGCAAAGAAGCACGCTTGCAGCTTGCGGATCCAATACCAGCTCTCGGGCAGCGCGAATGCCGGATCGGCGGCCAAACGCCGTTCGAACCGAAGCTCGTCGGACGGGTCGTCGTGCAGAGCGCCGAAACGCCGCGTCAGGCCGCGCAGCATACGGATTAGCCCAACCTGGGGCATTATGATGTCGGCCACCAACGCAAACTTCGCCTTCTTGCTCAACTGCAACCCGTGCTCGGCTTCGCGCTGCGCTTCTGCAAGCGCATCGCCCGCCGCAAGGAAATTTGTATTCAAGCTGGCGCAGCTGAAGGCCGCGAACGTGACATCGCCACTGCTGCTCGCGGCCTCAAATGCCCGCTGAAAGGCGTCTCGGGCATGCTGGAGCTGCTTGGTCCATGAAAGGACAAGGTTGCCGTAGTTCAGGTAGGTCCTGGCGTGCACGCGCGAAAATCCGCACCGCTCGACCAGCTCAGTGCCGATACGGCTGAATCGAAGGCCCGCCTGATAGTCGCCGAAGCGCGCGCCGGCAATGGCGCCGAACATGACGTAAGGAACGCATGAAGCATCGTTGTTCCCCCACTCGAGGCTGATCTCCACCGCTTTTAGGGCCACCAGTGAGCGAAGGTTCGCATCAGTGAAAAACGCCGGCGGCATGAGCGCCGTCAAAAGATCTATGGTCGCTAGTGCGAGTGCATCACTCATTAGCGGCAGATCCAATAGCTCCTCGACCGACCGATTCCCGAGCCGAGATCGGACGTGCTCGTATTCGCGTCGGACGTCATCATCGCTTGGGTGGACTACCCATCGAATCCCGAGTTGTTCCAGATAGCTGAGACCGGCGCTAACCGCGCGGTCCGGCTCACTGAGCGCCGTATACAGATCCACCCGGCGGCGCGCGACGACAGCAAGGTCGGCGGCGGTCGCGGTTCGCGTCGTCAGCTCCTGTAAGCGCTGTTCTGCCTCCAGGACCGAGCCGGTCACGAACTCGCATTCGGCGCGATGCAACTCGAACGCAAAGGCAAGCTGCTGGCGTTGTTCCCAGCAGTCGTCTGGTAACATTGCGGCACCGGCAGCGGCATAGTTGAGCGATGCCGCGTAGGCCGCCGCCCCCCACGCGCGCAGGCTGGCTGTCAGATTAAGCTCTGCGAGTTGCTCGCGTTCGTCTCGCGAGGTGATCAAGGACCCGCCACGGTTGAGCTGGTTAACGATCTCGAAAATAGCCTTCTCCCACTTCTCCCGGGGGGTCTGCGCCAGTAGCTCCCGACCGATTCGCAAATGCAGCGCCGCGCGTTGATCATCAGCAATCAGCGAGTAGGCGGCTTCGTGCACTCGATCGTGGACAAACCGATACACTCCTGGCTGGTGCTCGACCAATTCCTGGCGAATGGCCTCCCACAGATCCGCGTGTACCCGCTGCTCGGAGCGACCGAGGACGATCGAAATTGTCCTCGTGTCGGCGACGTTGCCGAGACAGGCCAGCCGCTGCAGCGTGATCTGCGTCTCGGCAGGCAGGCGGGTCAGCTTTGCGATCATCAGATCCACGACATTCTCGGTGTGGCCCTTGACGCGAATGCGAGCGAGATCCCAGCACCAGAACCGTGCGTCATGATCGAAGCGGACCAATCCCTCTTCGGCAAGCGCCTGAAGGAATTGAATCACAAAGAATGGGTTGCCGGCCGTCTTATCGTGAATCAACTTCGCGAGTGGCGCGGCACGCTTCGAATCGCAGCGAAGAGCATCGGAAATCAAACGCGAAATGTGTGAGCTGGCAAGCGGCTCTAAAATGATCTGCTGCACGTTAGCGCCAGCACTCTTTATGGCCTCAAGCCTGTACCACAATGGATGAGCGAAAGTGACCTCGTTGTCGCGAAAGGCGCCGATGAGCATCAGGTATTGCAGATCGGAGCGGGTTAAAGGTCCTCAACCAGATCGAGCGTGGCGGCATCGACCCACTGGAGATCATCGAGGAACAGCGCCAATGGATGCTCGGACTGTGCGAATACCCCTATGAAGCGCCGGAGCATGAGACGGAAGCGGTTCTGTGCTTGCTGCGGGGGAGCTCAGGGACGGGTGGCTGCTCTCCGACGATCAGCCGCAATTCAGGGATCAGGTCGGTAACGAGTCGTCCATTGGCGCCCAGCGCACCATGAAGCGCTTGGCGCCAGTGCGTCAGCTCGGCTTCGTTCTTGCTCAGAAGGAACCGCACGAGGCTCTGAAAAGCCTCCACTACCGTTGAATAGGGAATATCGCGTTTGTACTGGTCGAACTTGCCTGATGCGAACAGCCCGTGGGACGGAACAAGGCGACGATGGAGCTCATTGACTACCGAGGATTTACCAACGCCGGAATAGCCGGTAACCAGCATCAATTCCGGCGCGCCGCTCTTGATCATCCGGTCAAAGGCGGACAGCATGGCTTCAATCTCGCGGTCCCGTCCGTAGAGCTTCTCAGGGATCCGCAGTCGGTCGGGCGTGTCGTATTGTGCGAGCGCAAACTCTTCGACGCGGCCTCCGGTTTCCCATTCGATCAGGCAGCGGCGTAGATCATGTTCGAGGCCTGAAGCGCTCTGGTAGCGTTGCTCGGCGGATTTGGCGAGCAGCTTGAGGACTATGGTCGAGATTGTAGCCGGTACAGTGCTTACCCGCTCGCCGGGCGCCACTGGCTTTCGCGCAATGTGGCAATGCACCCACTCCATGGAATGTGCCGCTGAGAACGGCAACGAGCCGGTCAGCATCTGATAGAGCGTAACGCCAAGTGAATAGAGGTCACTGCGGAAATCGATCGAGCGGTTCATCCATCCGGTCTGTTCGGGCGCCATGTAGGGCAGCGTGCCCACGATGAATTCCGGCGGCCCAGGGGCGCGTCGCTCGCGGGCGAGGCGCGAGGCGATACCGAACCCGGTGAACCGGACCCGTTCGTCCTCGCAGTTCACCATAATATGCGCCGGCTTCACGTCCTTGTGGACGAGGCCGCGTTGGTGCACCTTGTTCAGGGCTGCGGCGATGCCGATCGCGAGCTGCAAAAAGCGTCCGATGTCCATGGGCGCACCAAGCAACTGTTCGAGCGGCTGGCCACCAGGATCCTCAAGCAGCAGCACTGGACGGTCACCATCGCACTCCAGCCCGAGCGGCCGCATTGCCCAGGTCTCATCTAATTGGTCTTTCAGCGCAAACTCGTGATCAAGACGATCGAGGAGGCCGGACGAAGCGTGTTTCGCCTTGGGAAGTACCGCCAATACAGTTCTGCATGCGCCATCGGAAGCCGGACGCAATGGCCGACAAAAGATGCGGTCATCGTCCTCCCATAGCACTTGGAACCTGCTGTCCATGCGCATCAACCCAAAACACTGGGTTCAACCCCGAAGCCTCCGCGTGACCAATGTCAGGTGAGGAGGTACTGTGTTGCGCTCTGTGGCCACATCGACACTGCCATAAAAGCGGGGTTCTGCCCAGCGTAAGCTGCGGCGCCAGGCAGATGACGGCGAGAAAGCCGAAGCGGCGCTAGCCGGACATCAACCGTGATCGCGCGCGAGCCGGCGGGCGAATTCAGCGGTGTATCGAACTCGAAATATGCTGCCCGATGCGTCGCCACAACTTCTGCTGGCCGTCCGGACCGGCTCGAATGCGAACGGCTTCTGCGGCTCAGGTGTGGTCTGGGCACCTGATTGCTGTGCGGTGCGGCCCACGAGCTGATTGGCTCATAAAGCGGACGCGCACCGCCTTTGATTTCGGTCGCCGGCCTTCATCCTACTCAGTCGTGCCAATCCGTGGTTAATGTCACCATCATTCAGAATTCAGAGCTATCGGATGTAGGCGCGCCAGCCGCTGACAGCGCCCTTTACATCTCGCGGGGTCGATTGGCTTCGGCGCTGGCGTTTCGGTTCTCATGTTGTGCGCGGATCGGCCGATCCGTCGACCGTGCAGGCCACAGCCTCAAATAGCAGATTGAGATAGTTGCAGGTCCTGATTTGCACTTATGCGGCTGTGTCGTTGGTTCGTTGGTTCGAACGTTTGTGAGATAGTACGACGTCCGAGGACACTTCCTGAAAGTAGCTCAAACTTGCCCATGATAGACCGGAGCGAGAGAGGATGATCGTACCGGTGGTCATCCGCGCAGAGGGTTGAATTGCTGGTCGGCATCGTGAGGTCCTCCCCAGGCGGCGCGGGAGACGTTTGTGCCCGTTAACAGCGGCGCCGGCCGGCGTGTCGCCCCCTTAGGTTCCTGAGATGATCAGAGCGGCCTGTCCCGTTGCGCAATGCAGCTTACATGGGGACGTCAATTGTCGCACATCTGTGTCGACGAGCCTGGATTTGTACGGGGTTCGCCAGCATAGGCGGGCCGGTGCTCACGAAGCTGGGGCATGAAAGCAACAATCCACAACACGTTGCACCAGCGCACCACTGTTAATTTGCGCGATCGGGACGATTCAGGCCTGCTCTCTGCAACGAACCTAGTAGCTGCGGGGGATGACAATGACTGTCACGCGTGCGATTGGCGCTGCTGCCTTGTTTCTGATGACGCTTAGCTCTGAAGCCTATGCTGCGCGCCAGCACAGACCGGGAGAGCGGATTTCTTGCTCAGAGGTCAAATACTACGTTGCTAAGTATTCGGCGGCCCTGGCTGAGATGTATGCCCGTAACCACGGGGCCACCGGCGCCCAGATCGAGCGGGCGCGGCGTTGCTTGGCCTCGAATGAGGCTGCCGAAACAGGGCAACGCAGGTCCTATAGCGAATGAGCATGACGCAGCCTTCGTAATAAAGCGCGCTGGCCGGGGATATCCTGCAAGGTCAGGGCTGTACGCCTACCCGCGGTCGCAGCTGACGATCGAAGTTAGCTGATTGCCTTGCACGCGCAGATAGGCCTTCCGACTAGTGGCCAGGCGAGCGCGCGATTGCACACTCGCACGCGAGGCCGCTCCGCAGTCATGTCCTCCTCCGCTCATCGCATGCTGATTCCCAATCATCGGTGTCGGGCCATATCCTCTTATCGCTCCAATTTGGTGCCAAAGGCTGTCGCAGCAATTGCACGCTCGACCTCGGAAGCCAACACGCTCAGATGATCGGCAAGCCTCGCGAACAACTCTCGCTTTTGCAGGTCGGTGGCCAGATCGCTGATCGATTTGCAGTCGGCTGCGTCTTTGAGGAGGTTCTCCAGCTGCTCTTGCATGTCTCTCATCGTCTGTGTGCCCCAAAGGCACCCTCGGCTTCATTCAGTTGAACCGATTGAGGCGTACTTGAGCTCCCGCCGATCCATTTCCGAACGGAGCGATTCAGCATAGGTGCGCAGATTGTCGCCAACAAGGCGGGAGCGTCCGCCATTTGCGCGATCAGCCAACACCTGTCGCCGCACGCTTTCCCAAAGAGACAATACGGTCTGATCTTTCGTTTGAAAAGGTCATCCACAGGCCTCCAGTACATGGCGCGCCGATAGTACGCGTACCTCATGAGCGGGATTGTTCGGTTGCGGACATTGCCGTGGAGAAGCTAGGCGCCCGTTGCACATTGGCCACATCGTCCATGTCCGGGATAACGGGCTATCACGCCGAAAGGCGCGATGGTTTGCGGCATCCCCCCGTTTCAGTTACTACGTCGGCAGAACCAAAGCGCGAGACCGGGCTGCATTCATAGAGAAGATCCCCTCGATTTCGAGACGCATGGTATCGTGGCATTCGCACGCCACCGCTGCGAGCCGCAATGGATCAATCTCGATTTCTCCTCGCCGTTCAGATCTGATCGCTCCGGAAGCGCGCAGGTTGCGCATCAGGAGCGTCACTGTCGTTCGTCGCACACCCAGTATTTGCGAAAGCGCCTCTTGGGTGAGTGCGAGGACGTCGTGGTCGGCACGGTCGCGAAGATGGAGCAGCCAGCGTGCCATGCGGGCTTGGGCCGGATGCAGCGCATTGCAGGCGCCGCCGATTTGTAGCTGTATCAGCATCGCTTTGAAATGAATCTGGACTGCGTGGCGGATCGCGGGGCTTCGGCTAAAAGCGGCGTGGAATCGCGATGCGGGGATCCGCGAGGCGATGCCCGCGGCACGAACGACGGCGGTAACGGCCGAAGGGGACGGCCCTAGCACGGAAAGAGTGCCTACTGCTCCCTCGCGCCCTATTGCGGCGCTGGCGACCGTCTGTCCGTTGGCCATGTCGATCATCACAGAAATGGCGCCACTATGAGGAAAGAGGACGTGCTCGGTCTGGTCACCCGCCTGCGAGACGACCGCATCCCGATCGAGCGCTACCATCTCTAGCTCGGGCGCCAGCAGTTCGAGGTCCGCCGCCGGCAGTGTTGCCAGAAGTCGGTTGCCAATTTCGGCGGGAAGCGTCACTGCGGCCTACCTCGAACGATCCGCCGCATCGCATTTCGAGCGTCATAGGGCGGCCAACTCGAACTTTGTTTGAATCCGCCTACGCCTCGCGCCCCGAAGTCCAATTCAGCTGCGGAAGTTCTCAATCTCAAAAACTCCAACCACACGCGTCTCGGAGGCGAATTGTTGTCTCTCAGGATGATTTAGGAGTTAGGTCCCAGCGCGCCGCTGCACAATTGCGAAATGCGCATGGGTAACACCATAGGGAGTTCCGCTTTCCGGGACGCGGCAAGCGCTGCGGCGATCTCGGAAGTGTGGGGCTCGGCTTGACCTAGAAGCTCAACAGCTACGTGATGAAGCCGGGTCATTTCCGCCAGGACAAACGAGACAGTCTGCTTAGGAAGGCCCGGCAGAACGAATTCACGTCTCAGATAACCGAGTGGCTGACCTTGTCAGTAACCGAGTGGCTGACCTTGCCAAGATGGCAGCCACCGAAATAGGGCGCCTCCGTTGGCGGCATGAGTGGCGGCTCAAACGAGCATCCACATCGTAAACGCGGCGCAGAGGCAGATCGTGCCCACGACAGTCATCCGGCAAAGAAGCGCTCGGTCCGGTCCATGTCGATCATCTTCGAGATCGATCCACGCCCATAAACGTTTAAAGCTGCACGCTGGCTCCTGCTTGCGCGCGTCGCAATCTGTCAGAGCTTACGTCCCATTAGACGGTGTGAGCGCAGTCGTGCGACGAACGAAGACGACGCCGATCCACGAGTTGGAGCGTTACATGCGGTGCAAGGATTGTTCGGACGTGCGGGGCTATTGCAGCGGGCAAAACGGACGATCTGTTCTGTCTGTCGCAGAAAGATACCGTTGATGCAGAACCAAAACCAGAATGTTCGGGTCGGGATTCGAGTCGTATCGCCACCAACATGGCAACGACTTTGTACGCTAAAGTACGATCTTCTACGATGTTGTACTCTGACGGCAGCGGTTCGAGCGCTCGTACGGATTGTCTCAGCCGCGAAAGCGCGGCGAACCTTCTGAAAGTCAGGTCGATGCCACAAGCGGGCGTTGCGGGACAGCGGGCTCGAAGAAGGGGCGGCCGAGTTCGACCGGCTCGGACGCAGGGGAACGCTTCCTCCTTCTACTGAGGCTGGTCCGGTCCCTTCAGCTTTCGCGTGGGCTGCGATCGAGGTTCACCGAGAAATAGTCGACCACTTCCGTAGCCTCGGCGCCTTGCCTGAAACCCCGCTGTTCTTCGAAATCGACGGAAGGACCATATGGATGAACTGCTGGCGGCGTACAATGACATCACCGCTTCCGGATTGGGCCCTCCCAACCGCAATGCGATGCGGCGAAGGCGGAGCAGCGTTCGCTGGCGGAGCCATGCGCAAAGTTCGGTTGTGCACGCCGATCTAGCCGGCTTGACCTCTTCCGCATCAGCCACGCGTTCGCTGAGAGGGCGGCTTAAACTCCACGACCTCGTGCTGGTCGCACGGATTAGCTCGCTCATTTTTCTTGACGATTAGCTCAAGCTCGAGAGCCTCGAAGGCGAGTTCATCCGCCAAGCGCTTAAACAGCTCGCGCTTTTCTATGTCCGTCGCTTGCTGGCTCATCAGCATAAACTCTCTGGCGTCAGCGCGGACCTTTTCCAAACGTCGTCGGAGGTCCTTCATGTGTGCCGGCTTAGCTTTTAAACTTATCCTTGGCCCGAACAAATCAGTTTGCTGGTTCGGATCCACCCGGAGTCAACTGCCGAAACTCGATACTGGTTCTATGCGGACCGCCAAATTCGCCGCTCTTCGTGCTGCGATATTTGGGCCACGCTCCATGACCCCGCCCCTGTTCAGGGATTGCGGGCTGAGGACGGCCGTCTTGGCCGATGAGCCATCCCTGTCCGGCTCTCGCCGGATGATGCATAGAACTAGCATACCTGAAGGGGGCATGAATGTTCGAAAGCGCACAGACGCGAGTGTTGCGCCGGACTAGGCTGGGAGCGATCCTGGACGCTCGCAAAGCGCTCGGGACCCAACGGCCTCGGGGAGATGCGAAAATGTGCCGGCTGCGCTGAAGCGGCTCCGTCCGCGAACGCAGTGTTGCCGGTTGCGTGCCGGGTATGAGGCAGGAGTAAGCTCGGCAGATTTAGATCAACGATGGTCGTTCTCGTGCGTACTTTTCTTCTCATTGTGGGAATATGGCTACTGGTGAACGTTCTGTTCGTTGTAGTTGTCCTGCCCTCGCGCAGACCGTCACCTACTCGGCGAGCAGGAATTCCATCTCCGGTGACGATTAACACGACGGCCGGTCGCTCGGACGATCACGACCCACCACTCCTGCAGCGCGCAATGAGGCCGGTTGCAATCAGGGTTCTTTTCATCGTGCTCATCCCTCCAGTCCTTCGAGCGTGGAATGCGGTTAGGCGGCACTTCAGAGGGCACGACAACTAGACACGGCCATCGCGTGCTTGAGATTCTCGTCGATGTCCTCACTGCGCCGCGGGCCCCCCGAGCGATTCAGCGAGACCATCAGCACAGCGCTCTCGCTATGGCCATGCCTCGAAGCATGGTTATGACCCGCGCTTCAACGATGATGTGAGGAGCTCAGAGCCCAGGGGGAACAGCCGGCGCCAGCATTTCCATCCCAAAATGCCGCAACGCGCGCTCAATTGGTCTGCCGCTTTTCGGCTGAAGCCCGATCGATTAGGAAATCGTCCAATTTTCGGCCGCCTCGAAGCTGCGGCCGCAGCCATCGAGGCAGCCTGCCGCGACCCGACCATGTCTCCGCCGGGTTCTTCGGATTGCGATATTTGGGACGAACGGGCGGGTATGGACGGCGCTCGCGATTGAACCGCGTGGCCTCGTTGGCCAGTCCAATCCTGTGGAGCCGTTCCTCCAAATGTGCTTTTTGCATCAACATTTTCTGAGTGAGTTTGGCGGCGACCTCTTGGTGAAATATCCAGAGCTCGTCAACGGAGAGCGAATTGAAATGCGCGGTGTTCATGGCTCCATCCCTAATCTTGGGCAGAAGGCCCAGGCAGACAAGTCGGGAATCCGGGAACAGACAAGCCCTCAGTTAAATATTGATCATGCAATCCACATTTAATACGAGAGGTAGCAGGGAGAAAGGCGCGACAGTGGTAATATCGTGGCGGAGTATTTAAATCGCCGCGCGGGGTAGCCACGTCTCGTGACCTCCACAAACTCACCCTTGGCCAGTTGCGCTTTCGTGCTCGGGGACGAGCGCAAAGATGGCGATCACCGGACGGCGGCGCGGACGGCTCGATGAATCGCGCTGCCTCGTGACCGGCATATTAATCAGGTAGCCAAGAGTACAATTAATTAATTCATCGCGCCGCCCGATTTAAGCCGCATGGGAGCCGTTGTCGCCGCTAAGGTTCGAGCGGGGGGTGGGGCGCACCCGGGAGTTTTCGATGTCCGGTCATTTGCGATTATACTTCGCCAGTTTGGTGCTTGTCGGAGGTTTATCGGCGGCGCCTGCGTCTTCCAACCCTCTTGCCGACTTCTTCAATACTGCTACGCCCCAACCCACGGTAACCTCTCCGCCGCAAGCCGAATGCGTCCCGCGTCCCGGTACCTCGACCACTGGTGGACAGCATTGGGTCTACCGAATGGACGGTCGCCGCAAATGCTGGTTCCTGGCCGAGGGCATCGCGACGGTGAAGAAGCCGATTCGGGCTCGCATGGCCAAAGACCGCAGCGCCAGTTTGGACGAGAACGGGACGAGGTGGAGCGCGGTCGTTGATGCGCGCGCGGAGGTGCTGCGCTCCGCACCGCCCGAGCAATCTCAGCCGCCTGTACCCGAAATGAAGGTAGCTGATGCCGCTTCCAATCTCGGCACGGGGTCGGCGGCCCCCATTGTCGATCTTCCCAACCAGATCACCTCCGAACACTCCGCACCGGGCCAAGTCGACGTTGGGCAGCTTCTCGCCGACGCACCTCAAGATATGCCGCTGGGCGCGCGCACTGCAGAGGCGCACGGCGAAGCGCGCAGCTGGACGGCCTGGTTCGGTGTACTGCTGATGACGCTTGGTGGCCTCTCGCTCTTGAGCTCGAGCCGCACGCTTCGGCATGCGTGGAGATTACGTTAGCTTAGATGCGAGGTACATCCGCCGCGCAATCAATGGATTCCACGAGCCGGTATAGCCGAACTGCCACACGTACAAAGATTCCGTGCGCCACGCCTAGTTTGGCACCGGCTTAGACGGACATTCGAGTACGATGACGGTCGCCTTTGGGATCGGACTGCATTATGCGGTACAAGGTGTTCGTGGTGGACGGCAGCCGGCAACTGATCTGCGCTGCAAAGCTCGACTGCATTGATGAGCAGACGGCGAGACGCCGAGCCGAGCAAATGCATGACGAGCACGACGTTGAGCTTTGGCAAGGCGATCGACTCGTTGCTGTGTTCCGAAGTGCAACGTCGAATGAAGGTCGGAGCTAACGCGCGATCCTGAATCGACGGCCGGTCTCGCCGCCGAGTTAGTTCGAGCATTGTGAGGCACCCCGGCCTGGCTGGTTGCCGACATGTCGCAGCGACGTCGTCACCAAGGCTCGCTACTGCGGTCCCGGCCGTCTCTAAACGGCTCTTGCTCCGCCGCTCGCTTTGGTACGCCGTCTTCTGCCCATCGTTCTTGCTTCTACATGTCGGAGCTTGCGTCGAAGCTTCTCCACCTCTCTAAGCTCCTCCAGAAGCGCCTGGTGCCGTTCATTCAGAACAGCACTAGAAAAAATCTGACGCGTACTCGACATCACATGCCTCAGAAAATGATTTGAAGTAAGAAGTCGACGAAAAGCGAAAGATAAAGAATACTCCACCGAAGCTCAATGAGCTGAAGCCGCAGCCGCCAGATGCTCCCAGTACTCTGCCTCTGCAAGCAGTTTCCAGCTTCTCTCAGGTTGGAGTGCGGCAGTCTGTCGGCATAGCAGCGCCATTGCACGCAGGCGGCGGGCAGCTTCCATTTCAACCTCCCATGTTTTCCCCCAACATATTTTTCGTTTTTGCGATGGAGTCATCATGATTATATGACATAATCAAATTTCTCATTTAATGGCGGTCAATTTGGTTCCATTTGTAAGCCGACCGGGAACTGCTTTCGGTTTAAGCTTCACATGGATTTCGAATGCTTGCTCGCCGACCCCCGCTGCGCGGTAAAGCGAACGAGACTGCACGGGACGGCAGCACGAGATGCGAAGCTTCATGCGCGAGCATCGCAATGTCAGAAATCCCAGCCGAGGACTCCTCGCCGCCCTCCAGGGCACGTGCGTCGGCTACTGAGACAGTTATCTTCTTTGGCTTTCAAGGTGATGGCAACCAAGACAGCATCAACAGGGTCAGAAGCAATAGATGTCGCGTGCCTGCTGGGCTTCGCTCCGACAGTTCTCATCATGGCGTATGTGGGCGGCCTAAGCGAAGGAGCCAACGGGTTGCGCAAGACTTTGCAGCAAACACGGTTGGGAGGATCAAGAAAGAGTATCAGGAGCGGGATTGGGTCGTGCTTCGGAACCTCTCCAGTGGGCTGCTCCTGCGTGATCTCGTGGAGAAAGAGAAATTGCAGTTCGTGCGCCATACGTGTCGTTCTCCGAAGTGAGTTCATAGGCATGGAGCCGGGGATTTATCGAGGGGTCAGTAACCTAAAACAAACGAGCCTGGATGCAGAAACCGCCCCATTAAGTCCCGAGGCCGTTTTGCTTGACTAGAAGCGAGGAAGCAATTTCTCGTCCTCGTGCTGAAAGCGCAATTGAGCCTGGTCCAGGTCGCGGCCCGCTTCAGTAGGGTTGGGCGGGGTCAGGCATCGGCAGATTCGGTGCCTTCGGGAGTATCTTCGACGGGTCGAACTGCGCGAGGATCTGCTTGCCCATAGCCACCGGATCTTTGAAAAAATCCAACGGAGACGGGAAATTGAAGCTGCCTGGCAGAGAGTGCAGGGCGTTGAAATCGGAAACGTCATCGACGCCAAGCACTACCTCCTCACCCTCGACGACGAAGTGCTTCTGGCGGTTCTTCAGAGCGGCCGCGGCAATCCATGGGTAACGCTCGATCCAATCCGTGCCATGCGCGATAGCGGGCGGCACGCGTTTGTCCGCGGATACGTCCTGCTCTCTTGCGAGGCAGCAAAGGATGGGGAACGACGGATGCGCTCGCTCCAAGGCAAGCTGGGCGATTTTAAAGCACAGGGTCATTTTTAAATGAATAAATAATATAATGCCAATTTAAATGTTGACCGATATTTAAAATAGAATTAATTTGAGAGTGCCTGGCGCCGGACGAACGCGTCTGGCCACCGAGAAACGGCTCCCGCATCCCGCCCCTGCTTACGCCATGAGATGTGAGGGGCCGTTTCTTGGCCGATGGTGAGGCGGATCATCCTCCGCATGGCTACGTTTTTATCGTCCCCACCATGACAGCAGCGGTGTTACTGGTTGAAATCGCAATTATTATTGTTCTCGTCACGATTTGACTGACGCGAGAAACTAACAGCTGATGAGAAGCGGCGCGCGATCACGCATGATCGTCTCAGTCAGCTCGCCGCATCGTGCGGTCGATTTATCTTGTCAAAGTGGAAAAATGACCCGCCGGTCACACCGGTCGTTTTAGTCGTTGCTCTCACGAGCTTAGACCGCATGCCGGCCAGTATCATGTAAGTAAGGCGCCGCCAGATCAGGTTCATAACGGCTATGAGTGCATTTAGCCGCTCGAGGCGGACTTCAGCGCGGGCGCAAAGCGTTCGGAGAATGTTGCGGCCTTGGCTCCCGGGCTGCAGAAAGAGCGGCCGAGATAATCGTTGAACACCCCACGAATGCGATCGCGAGTAAGGCCGCACCGAAAAATAGTTTCCTCATCTTACTCTCCTCGAGAGGACGTCAATGCCGTTCAGTCTTGGAGGGCGTTGTTTCGCGTCATTGCGTGTGAGGCTCGAAACGGTTTCCTGCCCGCGGTCGTGACTCAAGCTGGGGTTATGGCGGTAGGACCTGCGTTGTGCGCCGCGCAACAACATATGCTCCGAAAAGACCGATGGCGGAGAGACGGCCCCGGCTTCAGGGTTGGCTTTTGAGGTACGCCGGAGCCGCTCCGCCAGCTTGGGCAAGCTAGCGAGACAGCAACGGCGCAGTGAGGACACGGGTTCCTCGCCGCGCAGGTCAGGCGAGGTTTAATTGGCACAATGTAATCCGCCGCGCTTTATCTTCGTTTCTACCCTGCGGCAAGCCACAATGCCTCTGACACTGCGGATGATAGGCCTGGATGATTACACGGTTCACGAGGACCGGCAGCTAGTCGGGCGCATCCGCTACGCCAACGAATGCTCCCCGGGGTTTTGGTTGTGGACGTGCATCGTGACGCTTCCCGGTCCGCCGTTCGGGAAAGCTGGCTCACTCGATGAAGCGAAGGGGCGGTTCATGATCGCATGGGAGAATTTCAAGGCGAAGCATACGGCGGAAGAGTTGGGGAAGGCCTTCGCTGAGATGAATCGCGCCAACCGACCAGACCATTATCTGCGCTCAGTGCGTTAGCGCGTCGCATTTGATTGCGACAAAATTCGCCGGTTCACATTGCGGGCCATTTCCAAGCCGACGAGTTCGTCCCGGCTGTGTAGGCGCCAGCAGTGAGATTGCCCCGGCTTCAGGCCGACTTTTGGGTGGCCGCGGCCGCTCAGTTAGCTCGCGAGGAGCCGGCAAGATTCTCAAGCTCCCTATCGAGGTGTTCGTTCCCTGCTGGTCCACCGTGGGAAATTGACGGGAGGGCGCCGGTTCACGTTGGCTGCCTTCCTCATGTGGGCAACATGACGCCTGTCCCAGTACAGGCGGTCATTCATCCAACTCGCATTTTAAACTAAATCCTAAGTTGGTGGGCTTTTCGTTTTTATCAGCTTCTGTCATGTGGCGACGGTCATTTAGGAGAGACGTGCGTGGCGACAGGTGTTGTGAAGTGGCTCAACCAAAGGCTATGGCTTCATTCAGCCCGACGACCGCGGGAAGGACGTCTTTGTCCACATTTCAGCGGTGGAGAAGGCTGGCTTCAGTGGTTTGGCAGAAGGTGCAAAGGTGAGCTACGAGATCGTGAGCGATCGGGGCGAGCAGTCCGCAGGTAATCTGAGACGGTAGGCGTGGCTGGGACAGGGCCCGCCGGTTCGCACAGGCGGGCCGGGCGCTTTGACCACGTATCGAATTTAGTACTCGCTTTGGCGGCAATCTTCGGCGCGTTCACCGCTCCAGTTCCTTGATGGCGTCCTTTAGCAGCTCGAGAAGCCGGATTTCACATGCCCCCATGACGAACTGATCGGCGTCGTCAGGCACGACAATCTGCCCCTGCACGTGTCCATCATGGGACTGGATGATGAAGTCTCGGGCCTTGCACGCTTCGTTGCGGACGTTCGTTATCGCCTCAAGCGGACCCCATTCAATTCTGACAGCCATTGCTAACCCTCGCTCTTGGCGGAACGCGCGCGAGCTACTGCGGGTCATGCGAGTTGAGGAGCGGTAAAGCCGGCACATCGATCGGCTCGCATGGCGGTCGATCAACCCGGTTCGCTTTCTTTCCGCTGACGAGGACACCAATATAGCCGTCACCCCGCCCTGCGATCATCAGCCAGTGCGGGAATGCCAAGGACATGGTCGCTGGCCTCAAAATACCGCGCTCACGGGCGCCGTAGGACAAACCTATTCAATCATTTCGCGATTGAACAAGTCAAACATTTAATATATTTAATAGATGCATTGTCTATTTAATTGTGAGATATCAAGAGCGCGGGGTGCACTTATGCCCTCGATAGAGTCTATGCACTTCGGCAGCACAGCGCCTTCCGACCAGCACCCCTATGATCGCGAGCCGGGTGCGCCTCCTGCGTGGCGTCCTTCGGCAGGTGGGCCAATCGACGCCGAGCCGGAGGCCGCGAATGACACCGCGGGCGAATGGCCTCCGCTCCCGTTTCCTGATGGCTGGTACGCCACCTGCTGAGTTGTGACGCGGCGTCTGCCTATATGGTGCTGGCAACCGGCAAAGCCGGCACTTGAAAGCGTCTGCGGGCCGGCGGGGTTGCCAGTTAGCACAGTGGGCGAGGAGTCACCTAATCAGGATGATATGTAAGATACTCGACAGGCAGTGTCGGAAGAGGCGATACTCTTGAGGCGGGGTGATGGGCCTAGTCGCGTCATTTTGCATGTCTGAAGATGTACTTCGCTTCTACCAGTTAGCTGACGTGTGCAGGGAACGGACGGCGCAAGCCCGTCAGTTCCGTCGACGCGGAGCCGTGGCTAAAGCTTGCTGAGGACTGGCTCGAATTCGCACGAGCCGACCAGCAACGGCGCGCTTACGAGCCGCGCTGCATCCGATGAACAGCGACCAGAAGATCTGGCCGCTCGAGCACCTCCACCAGCTTGTCCAAGATGATGCGCTCGTTATTCCGGGGCCTCGGTTCTAAGTATTTTTCCAAAATGCGCTGGGCGTCACTCACAGCCTGAAGAGCTAGCTGTTCATCCGTCATCTGTTAGCCTCCGGTGGCCAATCAGAACGGAAGAACCTACGTGTAAGATAGTTCCAGATCCTTTATTGCCGGTTGATGATGCGGTGCTCACGATAGGTGGGGAGCCCCCGTCAATGGAAGCCATGCTACTGCTTCCGAGGCGAGGCCATTTGTCTTCAGGGGCATCCCATCCGCGTCCCAGTCTGGAATTTTGGGAGGCAATGGTGAAATCGGCTGCCCTGCCGGTGGACTGGCGCGAGGCTGCCAGGCCGAAGCATAGGGTCAGCGTCAACGCAGTCACCACTAGCAGCGCGGACATGAACTAGCTCACGCGCACCTCTCTCACGCCCGAGAGCGCGCATAGCCGAAGGCTTCGGCCGGAGCCATGCACCGCTGAAAAACACCGACAGAATGACGATCCAGGTTCAGCCCTTCCTTCCGCACCTGCAATTCAAGCCAGTCGATGCCGGACTCGGCCTGAGCCGCCTTCCGGGCGCGGGAGTGCTTCACAATGGTCTGCGCGCTTCGGTATGAATGCCCAGTGATGTCGCAGGTCATCAGCAAGTCGCAGCCAGCCCGATCGAGCAGCATGACGCAGGTATCACGTAAGTCCTGGTCGTGCTTTTGTCGAGTTCGCTGGCGCCATTGACGAACATCAGCGTGGGGCAAGGCTTCAGAACGCCATGCTGTCTCATCGCCATTGCTGTCGCGTGCGGCCTGCGCCAATCCGCCAATACACGCTTGCGCTGGTCGACCGCTCGAGCGCGCTGCGCCCTATTTCCCTCATCGAGATGAAGAGGGGCAAACAGCCGATCGATATTTTCAATCAGTTCGGCGGCCAGTCGCTCTGCGCGGATAATTGACTGGCGCGTGTTGTCGCGCGAGAAAGCCGAAGATAAATGCGGAATGCGAAGCCCCTTGCTCAAGCCTCACCACGCGAGGATCGTGAAGTTCACTCCCTTCAGGGCAGTCGAGCTGCACAGCCTCTACGCTCGTTCGCTAACGCAGGATAAATCGGGTTCCAGTCACTCCTCGGGGGTCCGCTCCCCCGCGGCTCGCCGTCGCTGCGATTGAGTGCTCGGAGGCGACTGCAATGCAGGTACAGCCGAGGCGCGTCGCTCCGCCTCTTGGACTTTAAGCCGCAGATCTTCCAGCTCTGACAGTTGACAAACGAGGTCGTTCAACCGTTGGACAAGAAGGATCGAGCTATAACCCTGCATCAACGCCCTCCTGAGTCTGCAGCTATCCAGACAGCAAAAGGACCCCAGCCTCAGGGCGGTGAAGCTGGGGCTATCGAGCCGCCTTGGTGAAGGCAGCTGCCCCTTGGGGAGGCACGGGAAAACTTGGCAATCAGTAAGTCGTTCCAAGCCGAACAAAATGAGCCTTGCTTGGGGCAATGGGGAAAGCTGGGGCCCGACTGCATCGCCCACTTGGGGAGAGGAATCGGGCAAACGCGGTAATTGGCGAGCCCGTACCAACCGCCGTGCCTCCGAAAAACGTTAGCGGCCTCTGTCGTCCTTGCCGTTGGGACAGCCATCGCCGCCGCCGTTACCCCACGGCTCGCTTTTTGCTCGCCTCCAAAAGCGCGTGTGCCGGCGAGTGGGTCGCTCGATAGGCAGTGTCGACCGATCGAAAGCGCAGCCGGACGGCTGTAAATTAGATTGAAATTGCATATTTAATATAGTTTAATATAGAAATTAAATGACGATTTTCAGAGTTTTGGGATCATGCCTCATTCTCCGTCCATCGTGCCTCATCCATATCCACGTGACGTCTATCTTGTGCTCGAGGATTATGGAGGTGGGCTCGGCCGTGCCTGGAGCGAAACCTCCGAAGACGACACTGGTCGAGCGACGCTGATGCGCCAAATAATGGAAGGTCAATACAAGCACCCTGCTCGGATCGTGGTCTTCAACACGGTTGAGGGATGGTCGCGTGATGTAACCGTAGAGATCGCAGATGAACTGCGCCGCTGCTTTGTCGAGTTCGATGACATTGCGCCAGCCGCGTTGGAATTCATCGAGAGAATCGGAAGGAACTGACTGTGGTGCGCAGTCGTGCCTTGCTTTGGTTTGCGCTAATCTCACAAACTTATCCGAGATGAGGACGATGAGCGGCAGCACGAACAAACAAGCGACGACGTGGGTGTGAGATAACCGCCTGGTGCGGCATAAGACCAACCCTTCTTGTGTTTGGAGTTGCCATGTCGGTGGGTTATGGTCGCGCTGTTGAATGGGACGGAAAGATCCTGACAGGCTCGGTGGTCGTAAATGGCGTGACGACCAAAGTGACTGCGGACCGAGCGATCATCCATGCGTATGCCGCGGGATTCAGCGATGCGCTCAGTTGGGAGATTGATCGCTTTCGGATAGAAATCTTTGAGAAGCTGATGCCATTCCTCCTTCGTCAGAATAGTTGACGGTAAGCTATGACCTCGCCGCGTGTCGGGGATTTTTCGGCAACGATGCTGATGAACTTCCGCTGCCGTGCACCTTACCTGACTTCCGGCAAGCAGATATCGTCATAGGATTAAAAGAGGCGGAGCATCAATCGATGGTCGAACGCCGCTTTCCTGGCCATCGCGGACCGGGTCCAGAATTGGCACGTGGACGATCTCGATGCCGCAGAGCCCTGTGATGCCCTGCCGCACCTGGAGCTGGCGGTCGCGAATCTGATCGCTATGTTGCGAACGGACGACCTGCGGTCCTAAAGGCCCGTCGGCGAGCCCGAGGCAGGACGGTAGGAGACGCGGGGCAGCCTCCGCTCGATGGCGAGTCGTCAAGGTCCACGTTCATAGTCGCCAGGATGTAGCCGAAGGGTGAGCGCAAGGCATTCAGTTCCTCGACCTCGATCTCCATCCGTATTCCCCATGCGGAATCGTTGCGGTGATCTCGACGTCATTGCCGGCCGACACGCGCCAGGCTGCCACCCCGAAGCACAAGGTCAGCGTCAGGGCGAGGGCAAGCAGAAGCATAGAGACGAAATGGCTCACGCGCGTGTACCCGCAAATCTGAAACCAGTTGAGAGCGTGCACAGAGGCGCGATTCGGAAAATGCAGACGATCTGACGCATCGGCCGTTTTCCCCATCCTTACACGGGGCCAAAAGCGCTCACGATCCCGATCGTGATCGGCACGAGCGCGACCATCACCCACAAAGCGGGCGAGCTGGAGGACAGGCCAACGACCAGTATCAAAACACCGATACCTACGAGGGCCGCTGAGATTGCGTAGGCGACTGCTTTTTCCATCTATCGATCCACGACAACAAGGGATCGGTCGCACAAGGACTCGAGGCAAATCGAAACGTTCCTTTCTTGATTTAACTCGGCCATAGAATCCTATTTAATGCTAGTTTTGCAACTTAATTTCGCCAAATTAAAAGGCGCTTTCTGCGCGTCGGGGCAGGGCTATTAACCCGGAGTCCTGCATGTTCATTCGAGTAGTCGTAGCTTTATTGCTCGCTTTTGCGACATCCATTTCATCTGAAGCGCGCCCCTTGCGCGCCGCTTTGCCACCTGAATGCAACGTGATTATGCCATGCGACTTTTCATCTTCGCTGGTGCAAGCGCAGAGATACACGAGACCGGCACCGCGCCTGCAGCGAGGTGCCGTTGCTAGCCTACGGATGTCTGTGGCCAGCTCAGGGGCCTTAAGTAGTGAGATCGTTAGCGGTCGTCCGGCCGGTTGCCCTCGATCGTTCTGCGGATGTGGTGCGGCGATCCGAGTGTTTGGTCGGGTAGTACCGGAACTGAACCTCGCAGCCAATTGGCTGCGCTTTCCCCGCACCTCGCCAGCACCGGGAATGGTTGCCGCGCGACGTGGACACGTCTTCGTCCTTGAACAGCACATCGCTGGTGACATCTGGAAGGCGTACGATGCCAACTCAGGTGGGCACGCAACGCGAATTCACCCGCGCTCCCTGCGAGGGTACACCATCGTCAACCCTCATGCGGCTTAAAGCCATCGCGCAGCGTTCCCGTTAGAGTTTTCTCGCCACGTTCCGGAGCATCCGGTTCGCGGCTTCCGCTCAAAAACAGGGCCGCAGCAGTTTTCGCTGCGGCCCTGAAGTTGCAACTTGATTCTGCGCCGGCTTGTTCTCGCAGTTTGTCCCGAACACCGAGGTTGATAGGTCCGCCATCATGGGAAGCTTCAATGCAGCCAGGGCGTTCCATGACGATCATTGGTGTTCACATCAGAACGATAGAATTCGACGATGCGGTGCTTCATTGAGACCCGGACACGATAACCAGCGGATATCCAGGCTCTCGCTTGAGGACCTGCTCTCTTCAGTGTGCTCCACCACGCAGTGAAGGTGTAGGCCGATCTCGGCAGAGGCTTCCCCAAGATCGCTTCAATTTCTGAAAAGGTGAGGCGGAGACTTTGACCGTTCTCCGTTCGCAGCCTTTCATGCAATGGCTGGTAAATCGACCTCGGCATGCGAGCACCATATCGACAAAATGGGCCGGCTGCCCGGCATTGGAATAGCAGACTGGTGCATATAGAGCGCGGAGGCAAAAGGCATTATCATTCAGGTCTGCAAGACCTCGCGGAGCCTGACGCAGCGACGTCTCTTCAGTGTTCCCTTAGCTCTAGGTCTCTCAGCAGCACGTGGAGAAAGTCGCTGGCGTGGTCATAGCGTTTACGACCATTCACGATCTCGCGGGTGCGCGGCTCCAGTGTGCTGGCGATGGCTTCAGCGCCGGGTAGATCAGCCTGGTGCGACCACTGCTGTAGCAGCCGATCAGGAATGCCTTTAGCGGATCCAGGCAGCTTCAACACACAATAATCGCCATTGTGCTTGTGATCAGCTTTCGCATAAAGAGCGAATAACGCTCGAAAGGCATTACGGGAAACGGCAGGTTTTGCCATTTAACATCCCCAACATAAAATCGACTCGCTTTAAGTTTAGAAATCTGACGCGTTAACAAAATAAAATCCAGTGTAATTTAATCGCTTGCCCTCGAAAAAGAGGTCATCAGAACTGACGTAAATCGAAGCACTGTGCGTCACAGCTCGCGCCGCCCTGCATCTCCGATACCCTATGCTGCTACGGGACAATCGACCTTAGCAGGCGGCCGAGTAGGATGGGAGGGGCAGGGGCTGCCCCGCAAAATTGCTACCAGACCTCGCAAGTGACTGAGACGAACCGATGTTCGCTCAACCCGCTCCCGAAGTCGCTCTCGTGCGCATGATCAGACAGTCGGTCTGGCGCTGCCCGGTCAATAGCGCGCGATAGATCTGTCCCGATCGAGGCCAGTCAATTTGCATCGGCTGCGGCGACCCACTCGATCGGGGTGTCGCGACCGCAGGCCGGCACCTAGCCGCTCGATAGGCATTGTCTGGTCGCCATTTCATGGCTTGACGTAGGTCCATCCCTGCTCCTGCAACTGCATCACCCTAACGACGCCCGACCTCACCACTTGGGCTTGGGCAACGATCGGAATGTCTTTATTTTCGGCCTTTTGCATTTTCTCTTGCGTGTTTCCACAGGCTTTGAATGATACTTCCGGCGTGCTCAGAGCCATTTCCTCAATTCGCGCTTTCACCGGCGATGTGTCATCGCGGAGCATATGGAGGCCGGGGCCGAAGGTAATCACCTCCACTTTCACTCCTTCACCAACCTCCTTGTAGTATTGCGCGACGTTGAGTGCATTGTTCAATGCAAGATTCATTGACGCGGAGTCGCTTGTGTTGACCTGAAGGATTAAGCGGTGCTCTTTCTTGGCAGCAGACGATGGCGCGATGCGCGCCAGCTCAAATTGTTTTGGCGTCGCGGCCCGCGCCGATGAATTCGCGTGCGTTCTTGCCGCGCCATGTGTTGAGGCTGCAGGCAAACTGGGCTGTGCCGAGAGCAGGCGAGTCTCCTGTGCCGCGGAACTAGACAGCCCGACCGGGAGCGAGATGATTGTCGCGATCATCGCTGTGATAATCTTCGGAAATTTGTGCATTATGTTGTTTCTCCAAGCAAGCTGAGGTTCATGATCAATTGTTGGGCTTCGCGATCGCGCGTGGCCATTTGCATGTTGCCGCCAATTTTGCACGTACGCTCTCGATACCATAGAGAGCGAACACTGCACCGGCGCTAGTCCCCGTTCGGCGTGACACATGCACGGAAAGTTCGCTGTGGCCGGGGATCGATTGCAACAGGCGAACGACATCGCCTTCAAGCGCGACACCGCGTACCGACGTAATTGTTGAGACCTGAAGAGGTGGATCATCATTGATGCGCAGGGATAGGGTGTAATCCTCGCGACGGCCCGACAGGCCGGCTCCATCAAGCAACACTTCGGTCAGGCCGCCGCGACAGCGTATCGACAGGCTCATTGCTGCGTCCCCTTGAGATGGTAGTGTCGCCTTGATGATCGATGAATAATCAACTGGCGAGGTGGTCTCGCTGACGATCCACGCCCCGGCTCCATTTGCGGGCCGATCAGAGACGCGAACCGGCGCCATAGGGTCTTCGGCGCCTCGGGCCCGAGCGAGGTCATTTGCGATCGCGAGCGTCACGACGAGAGCGATCAGGGTGAACGTCATTGCGCCGCCTGGCTCGAACGCGGCAGACGATCGAGCCAGGCCTGCGCCGCGGGAGAACGCGTCAGGCCAGGGACCGTCGCCGCCAAGTTGATCGACTTCCATTTCGGATCGAAACCGGGCTCCTGCAGTTTGTTGATCCGCGAGAACAGGCGGTCGACAAAGCGCGCCACACGATTAAAGCGATTGGATTTGATCGGCCAATTGAAAGCGACCAGCACGGTTGGAACGGCAATAGTTGTCACGCGTTCCCCCTGCCTGATCAAGTTTGGATAATCAGCTGCGTCCAGCCAAGATGGCAGATAATAATCTTCGAACTTGCTCTCGTAGGGGACCGGCAAGAACTTGAAGCCGGCATCCCAGCGACCACGTATGAATGCATCCACCGGCTTCGATGTTATGAAAACGACGGCGGCCAGCTCACCCCTGCGCATTTGTTCCATCGCAACCTGATGGGGGATGAATGCCTTATCGACCTCGATCCCCAGCCGGCTGAAGATCAGCGGGCCCGAATAAGCTGCGGCGGTACCTTGGGTGTTGAAATTGACCTTCTTTCCGACCAGATCACTCAAGCTCTGAATTTCGGGCCTGACGAATACGTGCAGTTCAGATGGAAACAGGTTGAGCACATAGGTGATCCGTCGCTGGATGTCCGGCACTTGGCTCTTGTACTCGTCAAGTGCGTCGGAATTGATGATTGCTGCATCAATGCCCCGCAAATACAGCAGCGAATTGACGTTTTCGGTTGCGCCACGGGTCACGATGGGCAGCACGTGGAGGTCCGTTCCATCATCGGCCACTCGCGCCATTTCCGCGGCAAGCCGAATGGGAGCTCCTTCCAGCAGACCTCCGGCTATTCCGACAGTCCAATCGTTCATGGCCGCAATTTCCGCCCTTGCATGATCCGCACGCGCCCGCGGAGTCTGCTGGGCCATTGCTGGGCAACAGCCCATGATCAAAAGCGGAGCGGCTATCACGATGAGGAGAAACCAAGAGCGTATTCCAACCAGCTGCTTCATCGATCCGGCTCCCCTAGGAACGTCTACTCTGTTTTGTCCGCTGCGCTCTTCACTTCGACACGTAAGTTTAAGTTCGATCTGTCGATACAGCGCACGACCATTTGTCTGCACCGATGCTGCTAATGACCAAGTGCGTCGAATCGCTCCCTTGCCTCCTTGACCCCTCCGGCTGCTGCTCTGGCGTAAAGCTCTCGCGCCTTGGACGTGTCGCCGCGCGTTCCGCTCGCGCCCCATTTTGCAAGCAGGCTCGGATCATACGTTTCCGCGAGGGCGAAACTTGCCGGTGCGCTCCCTAATTCAGCAGCACGCTCCAGGACAACTCGTGCCGCGCCAATATCGCCTTGTCGAAGCAATCCGGTTGCGCGAGCGATCAATCGCACGAGTTCGGCGGCGTTTTCGTTCCGGAAAACCGGGGATGGCGCCTTCGGCTCAGCTGCTGTGACCACGAGCTCTCGCGCGAATTGCGCGGGCGGCGCCTGCGGCGATCCCAGCAGCAGTGTTCGGAGCAGTTCCCTTGTTGGCGAATTGCCGGCTCCGCCTTCACCCGACACCCCGGCGGGTAGCCACGGTCCGATACTCGTGCGCGCTGCGGCAAGTTCTTGCTCATCTCGGCCGGATTGGTTGCATTCTCGCCGGAGCTGATTTTTCAACTGTTCGGCTCGATCATCGTTTGCCGCGGCTTGCGCTTCATAGGCGAACAGCTTGGAACGCGCCAACGAGAGCTCTTGCGCCAGCGCATCTGCTCTTTCGTGCTCCTCCTTTAATGACAGCTTCAGTTTAGCCGAGGTATTCTCCGCTGTTCGTTTGGTCTGCATCGTTTCTTCGGTTGCCTTCGCGATCTGCTGGGATCGGTTGTCGAGCTCGATTCGCGTCGTCGCGAGCGTCTCCTCCAGCTGTTTGGTACGATCGTGCTCCTGTCGGAGGCTTGCCTGTACCTGAGCCTCCGCTGCCTCTTTTGCACTGATCTCTGCGGCTTGTCTGGTTACCTCTGCGGACTGGGTCTCCAGGTCGTGATGAGCGGCTGTCAGATTCTGCTCCAGCCGGTTTGCCCGATCTTTCTCCCGCTCGACAGCCTGTTGCAGCTCCCTCGGATCGCTCTGTGCCCGGCGTTCGGGTTCGCGACCCTCTGCGCCGATTTCGCGGCTTAGCCGTGCCTGCACTTCGAAATCGTTGCGCGCCTTGACAAGTTCCCGTTCCAGACGCTGCGTGTGCAAGCGCTCCTCCCGGAGCGATTTCTGGAGCTCATCGGTTTCATTCTCGGTGGCCTCCGCAATGCTGGTCCATTGCTCGCGTGCATGCTGCAACAGCCCCAGCACGGTATCCTGCTCCCGTCGGCATGTTCGAAGGTCAGCAGCAAGGGCCCGTATCCTCTCCTGTTCTGTGGCGAGCACTTGCCGCGATCGCTCGGTATTGCTGATTGTGGCTTGTGCGAGCTTCAGGGGCGTCGTGTCGGCAGATGGTTTCAGCCGCGCCGCGGGCCACCCTCCCGAGCCGGTCGTGCCGCGCAAGTGCGTCGCCATGACATGGGCGTCGCTCGCCGGCCGATTTGGCTCCTGCGCGAGAACGGGTATGGTCAAAACCGATATTACCGTCAGGACAGTCGGTGCAACCCACGCCGACCTTGTTGCGCAGGTGCGCGCACAGCTACGAACACAATCCGAGGCAATCCACACGCCTGCGCGGCGAACGGGCGATTCAAGGCCCGACCCTGCCTGCATCGGCGCTTGTGTCCACATCCGCGACATTAATGCGTCAATCCGTTTCTCAATTTCAATTTACCCTTAGGCAAAAATAAACCATATTTTATTTTATTCAATCATTTATCGCCAATTAAATGTTCGGCCGATACTGCCGGTCGCTTGAGAAGGAGATCGTCCAATGCTCCACCGACTCCCCCGCTGATCATTGCGATTATCACGAGCGTAGCTGTGCTGGCCTGGCCCAAGCAGGCGGCGCAGTGGCGGGCTCCGCGGGTGCCGGCACTGGGACGGGCACGGGCAGCGCCAACACTGGTGGGTCAGCTCCGTCCGGCATGGGTACAAATGCGAGCAGCGCCAACCCTGGTCCATCGGCGCCTCCAGGAATAGGGACACGAGACGTTGGTACCGGTGCAAACCTGAACCGCACCAGTCAAACCAACAGCCCGGACGTTCAACCCACCACGTCGAAGTCGCGGGCGGCGGCGCAGGCCAAGAGAAATGCCGGCGCTGGCCACGCTCAAAATGGTCTGCCGATCGGAGCTATTGGCACCGGCACGAGCAACGAGGAGCAGATGATCGTTGGACCGTCACCTAACCGAAAAATACCGGCAGCGAAGGTCGACGGAAATATCGCTGGAATAGTTGGTAGGGGCTCCAGCCTTTCGGACCAAGTGAGCCGGCCGCGCGCCGCACGAACTGGGGAAAAAGTGCTGGACGCCAAAGTGCAAGTCCAACGGCGAACGACAGATTCGCACAAGCGCATTCCGGACTCAGAAAACAGAACTCGGTAGTCTGAGCGGACCGAGCCGGGCAGCCGAGCGCGCTTTGGCGTCCCTGCTCAGGTCTGCGCGCCGCCCGACGAAGGCGCCGGCAGGGCTTGGTTCTCCATGGGGCGCCTTGAAGAGGACTGACGCCCCGCACACGGCCGAGTGGGATTTGGGCTAGGCGAGAGCATTCACGCGGTTATGCGAGCGCTCGATTCCGCGGCATTCGGATCACGTCCGATCGGTCGGAGCGAGGAGCCAGCCGTGCATTGTTCGAAATGCTCGCGAAGCATGTCATTAGCCAAGTGCTCCCAGAACTCAGCTTCGGCGAGAAGCTTCCAGCTTCGATCTGGATGATGCGCAGAAGTCTGTCGGCACAGCGACGCCATCGCGCGCAAGCGGCGTACGGTCTCCATCCACTCCTCCCATTATTTTTCCCCACCTTATTTTCTGTTTTGCGTCATATTAATTATGATTATACCGGATAATCAAATTTGCCTTCCGTGGCGCGACTACCGAAACGATTTGACGCGAACGACTTTCGGCTTTGCTTTCAAATTGTCTTTCAGATGTAGCGCTGCTTCATAAGACTAAAAAGAGATAAAAAGTCAGGCTTAAACCAACTCAGGTGCGGGACATGATCCGCAGCATGCCGCTCGTGGATGATCTCGGTCAGAGCCGGAAAGGGACGCCGGATCCAAGTGCAGCACTTTTCCTGACACAGAGCCTTCACTCGCATCGGCCTGCCTTGAAACCCCGCTGTGCGCACGCCTCATTGGGGAGCGATCGGGCGGCTTGGAGCTGTGCAAGGGTTATCGGAGGCTTCAAGGTCGATCCGTGAAACGATCGTCTTCGAGTTCGCTGAAATTACGCGCGCCGCTCGCCATCATTGAATCCGCGTGCGGCAACTCGTCCCAAACCGGGGCCTACGCATCCGTGACGCCGGCCCTAGTCTCGCTCGTTCTCCGAGGCTTCGCCCTTCCGCCCTTCGCACTTGCTCTCGTAGCCTGTGCAATTGGGCAAGCAGGCTAACGAGCTCCATCGCCGTTTGACGCAGAACAGCCAAGCGGCTGCAAACCCCACTACTCACTACAATACCCCCAAACAGGCCCTTGCAGGATCAGCGATCGGAAGCGTTAGTTTGCGCCGACCTGCCGGTGTGACGCTTAACTTGCGGTTCATGAGGGCGTCAGTTCGCTTTACGACGATAGGCCAAAATATTTCGCATCCCTCCAGTAAGCCCTGGCAGAAATAGCCGCCAAGACAGGAATCTGGATGAACGCTGCGCCATGATTGAGCGCATCCAGCCCGTACCAAGACTAGTCGGTGCGGCAACCATGCCGCAACAGGTCAACTCCGCACACGGGGCGTCAAATGAGGCGGTCGGCCCAAATTCGTGTAATGCTAGTCAGTTCGGCTCCGCGTCTGTACCGAAGCCCGCTACGCATCAGCACAGCGGCGCTTCCTCGAATATCTCCCCGGGCCGCACGACCGGCTCATCGACCCAGGCCTCGCGAGCGAACCAGTTGTGATTGGCGCGACAGACCGGGCAACGAGTATTGCCATAAAACACAACGCTCCGCAGGAAAGCCTCACGGTCCGACCTAATACCAGTAGGAATCGCGCGACCGGTTTGCGGACATTTGACCATGATCATTCCCATGCGAGCCTCCCTAGGAAATTATTATTCGTTGTCGAACGAAAGAGAACCGGCCGGCTGGAGTGCGTCGTCATCTCAGTGTGGGTTACTTGGGGGGCATCGCACACTGGGAGTGCTTGTTCGAGCAGGGCGGGTTGCTCGTGACGACGTTTTTCCAACCGGCCGGATCGCTGCTTGAGCGATTCCTTGGACGCCGCCGCTCTTTGGCTCGGCAGCGCGGGCGTTGATTATGCGTCTCTCGAAAGCTCCTTAGGCGCCACTGAAAATGGGCCAATCTGAGCGGGTGGGAGTTTTGCGCGTGCTATGCCGCTCGCGACGAAGACGATCATATCGCCCGTGATGGGCAAATTGGCTAATTCGATCACCGGTTTCACTCCACTCTCGTCAGCGAAATATTTTTCGTTAGGATTTAATCCTGCAAATTAAGCCTTGCGCTGTCGGTCTGGTTTGCGACTCTCGTCGAGTTTTATTTTTCGCTGTCCCGCACGCAGGAGGTCAAGATCATCGCGGCGATTTCTGCGACGCTGTTTCTCGGTCGGCTGTTATTTCGACGGAGGGCCCGCTTCTTGGTATTTGAATGGTTGCATCCGGTTCAAACATGAAATAAATATTGATTATATTGTTATCATATAAATCTCGTTGTTAATTGTTGTCAATGACGTAAGCTGTTTTCGTCAATTTTTTTGGTCGGAGGAGACGATGCGGGAATCAGTCCAGAAGAAGCGCAACTCCACCTCGGCTGCGAAGCAGTTGGCTCAAATGCGCGAGAAGCTAGCGAGCATCAGCGAGAGGGAGCGCGTTCTAGGAGAGCGGAGTGCTGCTCGCGAAGTTTA
Source organism: Bradyrhizobium lupini (assembly GCF_040939785.1). Lineage (NCBI taxonomy): Bacteria > Pseudomonadati > Pseudomonadota > Alphaproteobacteria > Hyphomicrobiales > Nitrobacteraceae > Bradyrhizobium > Bradyrhizobium lupini. The sequence continues at coordinate 889,973 of NZ_CP162553.1, read as the reverse complement.
CCGCTATCTGCTGGACTCTCACCGGTTGACCGCGCCGGCGACCTTTCTCGGAGGACAAGTGTTGAATATTTCTCTATCTGGGGTGAACGAGGGTGGTCAGCTGGCGGCGTGACCGGGGCCGTATGGTCATTCGAAATGAATCCCAGTCAGGCGATGTGCATCCGCACTGAGGTGGACTTGCGCCGTTGTAGCACGGCGATCAAGCCGAATTTCCTCGGCAACTGCAGCTCGTTTGAACGCGCCGTGGACAGGACATTGCCGGATGTTGTCGCCACCGCGTCGACACGGCGGCGAAACAGATATCGTTGCTATCGGGAATAGCCATGCTGGGAAAAACATCGGCAGAGATGGTGTTGAGACCCGCCGCGGGTGCAATCTTCGCGCTGGTGGACGGTCGATCAGTGCTTTTCAGCGAGACAAGGCAGAAGCTCTATGAGTTGGACCAGCTAGGGGCATTCATTTGGTGCAAGTTGGCACAAGGTGCTTCTTTGGAAGACGTCCATCAGGAGCTCGGGCAGCTAGGCATTGGCGAGCGCGCAGCGCGCGAGTTCACGTGGCAGGCGATGAACGTCTGGATCGATCGAGGGGTGCTCGATCTCGACTGGCGAATGTCGGCCGATTGTGCCTTCTCAACGGTTCTTGGTCAGCGCAGGATCAGCGTCCGGGCTGCAAATCGGGAGCTCTCGCAACAGTTGATTTCGCTATTTTGTGTTACGGACGACAGCGGCGAGGAGGAGGATATTGCGATCGAGACAATGATGCTCGGCGATCGGGTATTCTTCCGCGGGAATGACGGGAGCATCCATAGATGTGAAGCCGCAGCTCTGGCCCCTACAATCAAAGCTCACATCACCGAGCGACTTATCCGAAGCAATCAGTGGGCTTTCGCGCTCCACGCCGCTTCTCTTGCAAAGTGCGGCATGGGCTTACTGCTGTGCGGCCAACCGGGAGCCGGCAAGTCGACTCTTGCACTAGAATTGGTAGACGCTGGATTTCAGTATGCCGGCGATGACGTTGCGCTGATTGGGGCTGACGGAACGATCTGCGGCATCCCATTTGCCCTCACCCTCAAGCAGGGATCGTGGCGGTTGCTATCCCGACTGTATGGCGATTGGAACGACGTGACGCACCGCCGGTCCGATGGCGCCGAAGTGCGGTATTTGCCGATTCCGGATGCGCACAATGGGAGCCTCTCTGCCAAGTGGATCATCTTTCTGAACCGGGTCGCAAGCGGCCCCGTCGAGCTGACCCCCCTGGATCAGCTTGATTCGATCAAGCGGCTCATTGAGGGCGCTTTTGCCGCAGACGGGAAGCTGTCGCAGTCCGGCTTTTTCGCTTTGAAGCGGATTGTTGCGGGCGCACGATCTTTCCAACTCATCTATTCGGAATCGGCGCAGGCTCGACAGCTGCTGATGGACTTGTGCGATGACAAGGCATAGTGCGGCACTGAGAAGCCTATGCAACTGCTTGCGAGGCTTGCCGCCCGTCGACGTGGAGTGGACCTCCGTCATCGGGCTCGCAAACCAGACGTTGACGACGCCTGCGCTCATTGACTTCGTTGATCAATTTGCATCGGTGTTGCCAGAGGACGTGTGCACCTATATCCGCCAGATCCATCGCCGAAACGTGCTGCGCAACGATCGGTTGGCCGGTCAACTGGAAGAGGCCGTCATTGCGATGAACGGCCAGGGAGTTACGCCGGTGTTGCTCAAGGGTGCGGCAACGCTAGCCACAGCACCTGTCGAGCGGCGAGGAGTTCGGCTGATGTGTGATCTGGATATTATGGTCGTGCCGGACGAAGCTGAAAGGGCGGTCGCCGCTCTGGGCGCAATTGGCTATGAAATTCATGATCAAGCGCGCCCCGAAAGCCGGAGATGGTATGTCGAGCTAAGTCGACCGCGGGATGTCGGAACCATCGATCTGCAACGGGCCGCTCCAGGCCCCGCGTACCTCTATGCTGGCCCCGGACATGCCCTGAACCATTGCGTCCCCGCGCTGCTGGGGCGGGGACGCGTGTACGTCCCGACGCCCACTTATCGAGCGCTGATGTTGATCATCCACGATCAGTTTCAAGACTACGGCTACTGGCTTGGCGAACTCGATCTGCGGCATCTGGTTGAGTTGCGCGACTTGAATGATTCCGAAGGGCTGGACTGGCAGGAACTTGCCTCTCATTTCTCGGGCGAACTGATGAAAAACGCGGTCGAAACCCAACTGCTCGCCCTTGCTGCGCTGCTTGGGGTCGATATCCCGCGCTCAATGCGCACCCGGCTGATTCCTCGTCTGCAGTTCATGCGACAATTAATGCAAGCGCGCCTTCCGGCCACACGTGTGCCGTTCCTCGCAATGACGGTCCTGGACCTCAGAAACTACCGGCGGGAGGCGACCTCTGGTTGCACGCAAACCGGCATGCGGCGGCCTGGATTGTGGTCCGTGCCAAGAACGGACACCTTACAGTTCCTGTTGAGGGCCGCCACCGCCGTTCGTGTCGGAAAGGTGTAAAGCCAGCAAGCTCGCACGCCTTCAAGGCCAAACAGTTTTAGCAAACGACATGTCTGCAGTTGCGCGGAGTTAATGCCCTTGTCCACCGGCATTCCGATCGGACGACTCGTCGTTCTCGCGAATCCTGAACTCTTCGAGCGTGTGCCCCGATTGGAGCGCGGCAACTAGCCAGCGAGGCTGTTTACCACGCCCCGACCAAGTCTCCGTCGGGCGGAGTGGATTGAAGTATTTTGGCACGACTTTCGGGTATTTGCGGCGCGGCGGCTCGCTCGTTCCGGCATTGGCGGCCCGGCGTTCAGCTTCACCGAATTGATCCGGCTGGTTGAGTTGCGCAAGACGCTTTTCGAGCTCTCGCTTCTCGACTGTGATCTTTTCGGCAAGTATCTTTGTTAGCTCTTCGTGAAGGAGCCAAAGTTCCTCAAAGTCCATGGCTTCGAGATCTTGCCGACGCATAGCATTCTCGTCACCGTTGGACTGACTCCTGATCCATCTGTCATCAAGCTTTCGAGCAATTATTGCCCCAGCACCCGATCAACGATGGACCAAAGTCAGTGTTTCAGATCCATACGACAATGAATAAATAATATATTATTTAATTAAATATTGCGAGGGTTATTTTATTAATGGGGATAGACAGATCAATGACTTGCTGCAGAGCAAGAAACGGGAAGATCTCGATCGAGTTCTTCTTGCGGCACAGTCGGAGCATCTTCCCCCGGCTGTACCCCTCGGACATTCGGGCCTGGAACTCAAATCGAGCACGGGCCGTTTGGGCTGACGGACATTGAGTTGGTTGGCGCCCGCTTGCGCATATCCGAACGCGTGCGATAACGAAATTGCCCAAAAACGAGGGCAGCCTACGCGTCAACCATATTCATCGAGAATGTTGTGGTGCAGATGACTTGTACCGGCGCTCGATGTGATCCCATCACATCGGTTCGCTTGAATAGTCCCACGGCTGCCCGCTGGACGTGTGAAATTTATCCGCTCCGCAATTAGATTATGCGGATAGCCCACTGTTTCGGCTTGATTGATTGTTGCGACGCAGTTATCTGGAATGCGGATTTAAGTACGGTTCCATACTTTTGTTGGGAAAACCGAGTTCACCATCTTGATTAATGTCGATCCGGGGCATATTAAGTTTGGCGCAACTACAGGGTGCGAGCATGCCAGCTAAGAAACTCGAGTTAGAATCAATGTCCCTTGACGATCTCTGGTCGCTTCATGAGGAAATTAGCGGGATCTTATCGGACCGAATTAAGGCAGAAAAGCACGAACTGGAGAAGCGCTTGGCGGTCCTCGGGGGCGGGGTGGCTGTTTTGACGGCCTCAAGCGGACCGGGCGTGTCTCCGCCTGCCAAGGCGAGACGCAAATATCCGCGTGTGCTGCCGAAATACCGGAATCCCCAGACCTCCGAGACCTGGTCGGGGCGCGGCAAGCGGCCGCGGTGGTTGGTTGCTGCCATGAAGTCTGGCCGAAGAATTGAGGACTTTCGCATAGGGGATGCAAGTCCGAAGCTTCGTCAGCGCGCGTAACCTGATCTGCACTGTTCGACGGAGGGGTGGGGTTAAATGGCCGCCGCAGTGCCCGTGATCCTGTGGGCCTAATAGGCGTTGCGTCCCCGCAGCACTTCGAGGGGAGTTCGCAGCAGGATCACGAGATCAAGCCGAAGGCTCCAGTTGTCGATGTACCAGAGATCGTATTGTACGCGTGTTTCGACCGTGATGGCTGTGGGGGTTGGACCGCGGCAGCCATGGACTTGGGCCCATCCGGTCAGTCCTGGCCTGACCCTGCGGCGTAGGGCGTAGTTCCGCACGAGCTTGTCAAATTCTCCGTCATGAGCCAAGGCATGAGGACGGGGACCGACCAGCGACATGCTGCCGTCGAGAACGTTTAACAGCTGTGGCAGTTCATCGAAGCTTGTCCGTCGCAGCCATTTGCCGACGCGCGTCACCCGTCGGTCGAGGCGATGGGCCTGAAGGATCGCCGGCCCGTCCTCGAGCACATGCATCGTCCGGAATTTGCGGATCAGGAAGATCCGGCCATTAAAACCACAGCGTTGCTGTCGAAAGAATATGGGGCCGGGCGAGTCCAGCTTGATTGCAAGTGCGGCCAGCACAAGCAGCGGGGCAAGTATCGTCAAGGCGAGCGCGGCGCCGAAAAGATCAATGATTCGTTTGGTCGCACAGTCCAGCTGCGTAAGCGGCCCACCCTGGAGTTCAACACAGACCGTACTTCCAAGGCTTCGTGTGGGGTGTCGAAGCAATTCGGATGTCGTACCGACCGGCACGAACACAACCGGTAGCGGCAAGACCCGCAAATCGGCAACGAAGGCCCGGAGTTCGGGCCATCGTTCCGGGTGCGCTTCCACAACCACCTGGTCGAGCTCGGAGCTGCGAATGTAGTCAATCACGCGAGCCGTGAGCCGCCTTCGACAGGCAGGACCGAAGCCGATTGGGGGCAAGCTGAACCGGCCTCGGACACAATAACCATGCATCGCCAGCGTTTCAGGCAGTCCGGCGTTTTTCGATGGCGGCTGGTCGCTGACCAGAACAATGTTTGTGCTGGCGAATTTTCTGCCGCTCAGGCCCTTCCCGAGAAGCGCTCTCACTCCCCACCGCTCGGCCATAAGCAAGCCCAGGCCCAGGACAGCGAAAAGTGTGCCCGCTTGGTGAGAAGAGCCCGAACCAATTGCAAAACCGTACCCGGCCCATATCAAGAACAACAATGACGCCCATGCAATCCAGACGGCGCGCATCTGACTTCGCAGGACGAGGAGCTCGGCCGGCCGATAAAGACCGTGCGTCTTCAAGAGGCAAACGAGACATGTTGCGCTGACTAGGGCCAGGCCAAGTGCGTTGCTTAAGTCGCCTGCAGCCCATCCACTCTGAGCTCGGCTCACCCACATCGAAACGACGCTCGCAAAAAGAATGGTCGCAATATCCGCACAGAGCGCCACGTATTCGATCGACTCGTAACGAAGGGGCCATTTGTGCTGGCGGGATACCGACGGCCTGGGACCGATACGGTCCCTATCTTCCTCATGGGGGAAATGTCGGTTTATGAAATTCATTGTCGGGATACCCGAGACCTACAATTTAATTATTAATAATTAAATGAATATATCAAGTAAAAAATCACAATTCGCGCTACTTTAAATGTGCCGAGGTTGATCCTTGGCGCCGGGGGCCGGCGGATTCTTGATCGCCTAGGAATTGAAAGGAATAGCCGGGCGCTAGCGCGGCTTTCTCTCTCCCGAGACCCTGTTCGGCGGTGAAAATTCGCTTCCGGTCCCGGGAACTCGGATGCCCGCATGCATACCCTGAAGATAACCGGGATCTAACTCAGAAATCAGATTGTCCGCAAAAGCCTTGCCATCAGCTCCTGCGGATTTATAGGCGGCGAGGAGGGCCGGTCTGAGGGCAGGCTGATCTGCCAAGGCAATTTTCACGTCACGCTTTATCAGCTCACGCAGTTCGGGCTCACTTGCAACCGAGCCCGTGCCGAGGACGATAGTCAGCCGTAGCGGAAGTAGCGCCAGATCATTTGGTGCGGTGTAGTACGAGAGTTTCAGCAAAGCGATGAGGTCATATCCGGTCGACTTCTGCTCCTTCGAGATCGCCGCCAGCATGAGCCAAAGATCACCTCGCAAAGGCGAGTAGTGCAGTGCATCCGCGAACGCATTTAGCGACGCGAGATGTGTTCCGTCCTCGGGCCTTGAACCAGCAGTTTCATCGACCTTGGGCTGTGCCGTGGCGGGAATTTCTGCGCCCAAGTCGCCGTGGGCGGGAAGAGACTTCGACGGCGTACTCGAAAGCGCCTGGATTGAAGTGCGGCTGAAGGCAGGTTGTCCAATCGGCAGACCGCCGAGATGCGGTCGCTGCGTGAGCAGCCAGGCTGATTGCGCAATCAGAACAACCGCGACGAAGCCCAGCCCAAGACGCACTGACGCATTGCCGAACGCGCTTGGGCGCATTGGCGGGTTCATCGGATCTCGACTGTTTACGCCATTTGCGGACCGCGATGATCGTGAATAGGAGATCTCGCTGGCAGTACTGGGTCGGCTTTGAGCGAAAGCCAACCCGAACAGCGCAGCAGCGAGCAGCGATGCACCGTATTCGAGAATTCCATCCTCAATCAGGGCCAGTACAGCTAACGAAACCGCAGCGCCTGAACCGATAGCAGCGTAGACGTAGTCGTGACCACGCAGCAAGGAACGCCTGAACAAAGTAGCGGCGCCAAGCACCGTAACGATCAGCAAGCCGCAAAGAAAGGTCCGGCCCATTTCGATAGCTATGGCCGCGGCGGCCGTGGGGCGCTCTCGCGCCGCGGCTGTGCCGATGTCTCGATGAATTGGTAGCACTACCGGGTATGCTCCTGCGCCGAGGCCGGTCGGCGCGGTGTCCTGCAGCATCCGTTCAGTCGCAGCTTGCTGATGTCGGGATAGGGCGATCGTCAGATCGGTATCCTGCCTCATTGGCACAATGGTGAAGCTCGCGAGAAACAGGACCGCAGACGTCGCAAGCACGCCTGCTGTGCCCCAAATTCCGTAGAACCAGTTGCGGATGGCGAACACGGCCAACACAATTACCATGCCAAGCAGTGCAGCAACGACAATGCTGGTCTGGCCGCCAACAAGAATTCTCGCCAGACAGATGAGCATTGCCAAAAGAGCAAGCGATAGTTTCGTCGCCCAACCTAGCGCGGAGCCTGAAGGTTGCTTAATGCGTCGGCTTTGCTCCAATGCACCGACCATCATCCCAGAGGATAGCAACAAGCCCAGCGCCGCCGGAACCGCACTATTCACAAGCAAGAGAGCGGTATCCGAGCCGCTTATCTGCCGTAACATTGCATACCCGCTGACGCCAGCTGCGACCGAGACAAGAATGTAGAGGAGCTGTGACGCGCACTGTTTGTCCAACGCGACCACTGCCGTGAGGAGCGCGAGGGCGATGACCGCGTTGTAGTGCAAAACCGCCTGCACGGTTGTGCGAACGTCAACTGTGATCCGTTCGGCAAGGGGCTCATTCAAGGCAGCTGATGCGGCTTGCCATATAGGACTACCGAGTCCATGGATCGGAAGTGGAACGAGCTGGAGAGCCATCCAAACCGCCGGCGCAGCGAGCGCAAGGATGAGAAGGGGCCGTAGACGTCGTGCTAGTCGCGCGACTGCGGAGGAGGAGATGAAGATTGCTGCTCCCAGTACAGCGACGGCGAGAAGAGCCGAGAATATGCCCTGAACGCGCGAGACTTCGGGCGTTGCAAATGCCGAGGCGATGGTCATAAGAACAGCCAGCATTAGGAATTTGACGACCATATAGCATCACCCCCTCTGTCTGACCGATCGGCAGATGCTCAGCTCGACAGGCACTCTGATCTGCCTTCTAGAATTGCAACGCACCGCGACACGGCCAGTTCAAGAGCCCGAAAGGCCGTACCGAATGTAGTGGCTGTCATCATAGTAGTCGCTGCGTCCGGCGTCGTATCGCGCCATCGCCTTAATGTCAGTCTTATTAAATACCGCGCCGATGAGCGCGTCGGAAATGGTCGGAGCGGTATGCAAAGCATGCTGAACGACGTCAATTTTAGTACGCCCCCATTCGACGACCAGTACGTAGCAATCGATCAGAGGAGCGGTCACGCGCACGTCGACAAGAGGAGTGAGCGGCGGAAGATCCACGATGATGTAGTCGTAGCTTTGCCGGAGACGATCAAATAGCTTGCATATCGATGGGTCGGACAGAATCTCGCTTGTATGAAGCAGAGGACCGCGACGAACCGCCGGAAGGAATGCAAGGTTTGTCCTTGGATCTCTCCAGATTGCGTCTTCAAGCGAACAGCAGCCGTTCGCAACTTCAATGATGCCATCTGGGGCTTTGGGCGCGACGCTCGCCGAGAGCGTCGGATTTCTGAGGTCGCAATCGACAATGATGGCTTTCTTGCCGCTGTGTCCGATGAGTTGCGCAAGCGAGGCGGAAATCGTCGTCTTCCCTTCGTTGGGAAGAGCGGATGTTATGCCAATCACCTGGTTCGGGGTCTTCGCCGGACTATGATCGATTGCAAGCTTAATCGAGCGAATTGCCTCGGTATACCGTGAGAGGGGCATGCCGACGACGGCACGATGAATGTCCGGAACGGTCGAAATTATTCGTTGGCTCAGTTCCTCTTGCGTCTGTTGGAGCCGAGCCGCTGGCCTCTGCTGTCGGGACACACTTAGGATCGGGACGAGAGACAAGCACGGGAGTTCCAGCGTGGCCTCGAGTTGGGACGTGGTGCGGAAAACACGGTCCATCACGTCCCTGACGAAGGCCAGGAGTATGCCGAGCGCAAGTCCGCTCAGAAGGCCGATGCCAAGCACCACCTTGGTCTTTGGCTTGCTCTTGGTTTGGGCGGCCGAAGCGGGGAAGATCACCCGCGTCTCTGAAATGGGGAAGGTCTCTTGTTGTGCCGAACCCATGTAGTGTTGCAGAAACGTCTCGTAGAGCGCGCGCAGGCTCTTGGACCGGCTCTCCAGATCTCGAATGGTCAGTTCCGCCGAATTTGTGAGGCGCGAATGCGACACAGCTTGGGTAAGTTGTTTCTCGAGCTCCTGTTGCCGCTGCTGGGCGGCCTCAAAGTCGTTTCGACTGGACTCGGCAAGTCTCCTGACTTCCTCAAGAATCGACGTCCGGAGATCCCGCACTCGATTCCGAAGATTGACGACCGCGAGGTGATCGCGTCCATAACGCGTCGACCATTCAGATTCGCGTCGTGCCAGGTCGAGATATTGCTGTCTAAGGCTCGTGATGATCGGGCTCTGGAGCACGTCGGCGCCCAGCGCCTCAGGTAAACCGGCCACAGGCGAGCTCTTGGAGCCGGTCTGCAGGATGGTTTCATAGCCCTTGAGTTTTACCAGCGCATCGGAGGTCTGTGCACGAGCAGCCACAAGGCGGGCATTGAGCTCATTGATTTGCTGCTCGCCAATCGGCTTACCGCCCGGCGAGACAATGTTGTTCTGAGACTTGTAAGCATTGACGGCGCGTTCAGCGGTCAACGCCTCATCGCCAAGATTGCGGAGACGGTCCTGCAGCCAGCTTGTTGCTGTCCGAGTGGCATCAAACTTTGCGCTGAGCTGGCCGTTGATATAGGTGCTTGCGACTGCATTTGCGATCTCCGCGCTCAGCACGGGATCGCTCGAGCTGAAATTCACTTCGATGACATGGCTATAGCTAATCCGGCCTGCAGAGAGGCGGTCCAGAAAAGCCGCAATGGTGGTTTCGGACGGCTGATTTGGTGCCGCAGACTGCGCATCTTTCAGAGGATCGGATCTCCACCGCTGGATCCAGCGCTGGAGGGAAGACAGGGACAGGTCCGGTGCTTTGAAGTCGGGGTGATTGGCTAGCTTCAGTTGGTTGATCACTTCGACAGCGGTTGCTCGTGATTTGATGATCTGTAGCTGCGTCTCGATTTGAGCGACATCGACGAGCGGCTCCGAGAGAAGTGACTGCTGCTGGAGGAATTGGGCTCTTGGATTTGCGAGAATGATTTGAACCTGCGCCGTGTACGTTGGCGGCACCAGCCGCAGGTAAATCAGGCTGCTCGCAGTTACGAGAGCTGCGGTCACAAGGATCACGAGATATTGGCGCCGTACAAATACGATGCCCAATTTGATCAGCTCGCCGACGCCAGCGCCATCGCGGTCGGGCTGCAGGATCATTGGAAGGCGTGTTCTTTCGGATTGGAGCGGATGGGTATGAAGCATCAAACAGGCCTCTCGGGCAGTGATGACGTCGCGCGGGGGGCGGGCGCCGCCCTCGTTTTGAAATGGGTCGCATCATTTAAAATCAATATATACTATAAAATGTCGCTTGCAAATTAAATGAATATTGAATATTTAAGACAACGGAATTAAACGGGATGGTCGGCGACCACTCACCGGAGCGCGGATTGATTGAGCCTGACCTGTTCCTCCGAGCCACCTGCTGGGCTCGGCCGGTCAGTTTGGAGGGCTTCGGGGAAGATCGGGCCGTCTCATTTGAAGGGCGGCGGCTGGCGGAGAATGCCGATGCTGGAAGTGCGAAGTTTGGCGATTCCGGACGTCAAATTGGTCCGAACAGAAAGGTTTTCTGACGCCCGCGGCTATTTTTGCGAGACGTTTCGTCGCTCCGCTTTTGCGGAAAAGGGGATTCCGAACGATTTCATCCAGGACAATCAATCATGCTCGGAGCCGGTCGGGACGGTTCGCGGATTACACTTCCAGCGACCGCCGTTCGCGCAGGCCAAGCTGATCCGGGTGCTAAAGGGAGCGATTCTCGATGTTGCGGTCGATCTTCGGCGCTCCTCCCCGACGTTCGGCAGGCACGTCTCGGTCAAGCTGGACAGCGAGAGCGACGAGCAGTTGTTCGTTCCAAAAGGGTTCGCTCACGGCTTTTGCACACTGCAGCCTCAAACCATGGTCTTCTACAAGGTTGATGAGGTCTACTCTCCCGCGCACGACGGGGGAATTCATTGGGCCGATTCCGACTTGGCGATCGAGTGGCCCGTGAAGGCCTCAGAGGTCCGGCTTTCCGCAAAGGACCGAACGCTTCCCAACTTCGACCAGCTTGTTTCAGTGTTTGAATAGAGGACGTGGCATGCGTGTCCTGGTGACGGGCGGAGCGGGATTTATCGGTTCTGCCGTCTGTCGACAGCTGGTGTCGGAGGCAGGGGTCACCGTCGTCAATGTCGATAAATTGACATATGCGGCCAATCTGGCGTCGTTGGCATCCATCGACGGCTCAAGCTCCTATCGGTTTGAGCAGCACGACATCTGCGATCAGGAGGCTGTAGATCGTCTATTTGCTCGATGGGAGCCAACTGCGGTCATTCATCTAGCCGCAGAGAGTCATGTCGACCGCTCGATTACAGGTTCGGCAAAGTTCATCACTACCAACATAATCGGCACCTACACGCTGATGGAGGCAGCCAGGCGATACCATGATCGGTTGCCAGACGAGCGGCGGAAGCAGTTCAGATTCGTCCACGTGTCGACGGACGAGGTCTACGGTTCTTTGGGATCGTTCGACCGCTTCCGGGAAGATACACCCTATCGGCCGAGTTCGCCTTATTCAGCGAGCAAGGCGGCTTCGGATCACCTCGCGCTCGCCTGGCATAAGACCTACGGCTTACCGGTTGTCGTGTCGAACTGTTCGAACAATTACGGACCGTTCCAATTCCCGGAAAAGCTCATTCCGCTGACGATTCTCAACGCGATCGAGTACAAGCCGCTGCCTCTCTATGGTGATGGCAGCAATGTGCGTGACTGGCTTTATGTAGAGGATCACGCAGCCGGTTTGATACGGCTGCTGTTCGAGGGCAGGCCGGGAGAGAAGTATAATTTCGGCGGGGACAGCGAACGGTCCAACCTGGAGGTTGTCAGCCAGATCTGTGACGTGCTTGATCGATTACGTCCCGGGCCGGCAGCGAGGCGGTCGCTTATTACGTTCGTGCCGGACCGTCCGGGACACGACGCACGTTACGCGATCGACGCGTCTAAGGCTCACCGCGAGCTGGGATGGCAGCCGACCCGAAGCTTCGAGCAAGGTCTCGCCGACACCGTGGAATGGTATCTGGCCAGCGGCGCCTGGTGGGCGGGCGCTCGCAACAGCGTCTACGACGGATCGCGTCTCGGTCTCCCAGGCACCCTACACTGAGGTCGCACATGATTGAACGATCGATTTTGATTGCTGGTCGGAATGGCCAATTGGCCAGCTGCCTTCGTGATCTTGCTAACCTTCGCGGCTTGCCTGCGGTGGCCCTCGGACGCGAGGAGCTGAACCTGGAAGTCCGGGAGGGGATCGACAGGATGGTTGCCTCGGTCGCTCCCTCTATGATCATCAACGTCGCTGCCTATACGGCTGTAGATCAGGCAGAATCCGAAACCGGAAAGGCCTTCAGCATCAACCGCGACGGTGCGGCGGCGTTGGCGGATATCGCATGGCAGAGAAATATTCCATTTGTACATTTGTCAACCGAATATGTCTTTGATGGTGCGAAGCATGAGGCTTACGACGAGTCAGACGTTCCAGCACCGTTGAACGCGTACGGCGCTTCGAAGCTAGCCGGCGAAGCGGCTGTCTTGGCGGCGCATCCGCTGGCCACCGTCGTCAGGTCCTCTTGGATTTACAGCGCGATTGGCAGCAACTTCGTTCGGACGATGTTGCGGCTGGCCGAGACGCGCCCGATTGTAAAGGTCGTTTGCGACCAGCAGGGAAGCCCAACTTCGGCCGTGGATCTGGCGGCGGCGCTCCTCCACATTGCCGAGCGGTCGCTCACCGGCGATCGCCGCACCGCGGCGGGAATTTTTCACGTGACCGGCCAAGGAACGACGACCTGGCACGGCTTTGCAGAGGCAATTTTCGACGGTTTATCCCGTCGGGGGAGGCAGCCTCCAAAGCTCGAAGCGATTACGACCGAGCAGTATCCTTGTGCTGCGCGCCGGCCACCGAACTCGCGACTGGACTCATCCAAAGCGGAACGCGTGTTTGGAATTCGGTTGCCGGCTTGGCTCGACTCTCTCGAAACCTGTCTCGACCAACTCGTCGGAGAAGGAGACACTGATGCTGAAGGGAATCGTCCTGGCTGGCGGCAGCGGAACGCGCCTTTATCCGATCACGCGCGCGGTCAGCAAGCAATTACTGCCGATCTATGACAAGCCGATGATCTACTATCCCTTGTCGGTGTTGATGCTGGCAGGGATCCGCGAGATCTTGGTCATCACCACGCCGGCAGACCGGTGCCATTTCGAGCGATTGCTCGGAGATGGAAGCCAATGGGGCATTCGCCTCAGCTATGCCGAGCAACCCCGTCCGGGAGGGCTCGCGGAGGCGTTTATCGTTGGGGCCGATTTCATCGGAACCGACCGCGTGGCAATGGTGCTCGGAGACAATATCTTTTTCGGTAGTGGCTTGCGTGAACTGCTCGCCAGGGCTGCCTCACGCGAGGAAGGCGCAACTGTCTTCGCATATCACGTGCGCGATCCCGAACGATACGGCGTCGTTACGTTTGATGATGCGGGACGTCCTGCACGAATCGAGGAGAAACCGAGCAAGCCGACGTCGAACTGGGCAATCACGGGTCTTTATTTCTTTGACAATCGTGTGGTGCGGTATGCCCGTCGCGTCGAACCGTCGGCCCGCGGAGAACTCGAAATAACCGATCTGCAAATGCGCTACCTCTCGGCGGACGCTCTCCACGTCGAACGTATGGGGCGGGGCTTCGCATGGTTGGACACCGGCACGGTCGAGTCGCTTATCGAGGCAGGGACTTTCGTGCAAACCATAGAAAAGCGGCAGGGCATGAAGGTGGCTTGCATTGAAGAGATCGCCTTGCTGCAGGGCTTCATCGATCGAAACCAGCTTCTCGCGCTGATTCAGCCGCTGGAGAAGAGCGGGTATGGGAGATACCTCAACGAAATTCTGCGCCTTTCGGCTGCTGATTCCGCTATCGAGGTCGCCTGATCCAGCTATCAAATTTAATATATAATGAATTGACCTTCGCTATCCATTTAAATTAAATGTATTTATTAGAAATTGCGAGAGGCTGGCCATGCTGAATCAAAGGTCGAGCGTCTTCTATCGAGGAGCAAGGCCTCTCCTCCCGGAAGAAAGTGACTTCAACCCGACGATCCCAAGCCTGGAGCGACCGCCCTTCTGGGCCGCGACCTGGAGCAACAATCTGCCGGTGTGGCAGCCGCTCTGGATTCCATCCCGCGCAGGCCTGCCAGTTGGGAGCTCGAACGTCGGGACCGAGGCAAGTGTGGTCGCAGGTCCGGGTGCAAGTTCCCGGCAGCTGACCGCCATCGGCGGTGTGCTCAGTTACGCTGCCGCAGCGTTGCAGACAACATTGTCTGCCCAGCTGTCGGGTGCGACTCGTTGGATCAATGCGAGCGGCGGCTATTGGAATGTTGCTGCGAACTGGAGTGCCGGCGTTCCGGATATCTCGTCCACCGCGTCCATCGATGCGCCGGGACGCTATGTTGTTGCAGCCGCAGGCAATGTCGACATAACCAGGCTGGTTGTCGATTCAGATGCGACAGTTTCGCTCGGGGCTGGAAGCTCATTCGTCGTAGAGGGCGACGCAACAAACGACGGGAACGTCAAGCTTGGATCCTTCAGCGGAGAGCGCGTTGCTGCGGCAGATTTTAAGGGAGACGTCCGTGGATCGGGGGACTTCGCGATTTCCGACAAGGCAACTCTCGAGATCGGAGGGGCGGTCTCTGGGCAAGTCTTGAGTGGATCTTTTTCCGGAATAACCGTGTCCTTCGAGACCGATGCGGGCAATCTTATCCTCGATCACTCCACCCAATTCCACGGCCTGATCGGAAGTTCATCGCCGGATCGACCGCTTTCGGCTGGCAATCTCATTGATCTCAGGGATCTTTCCTTCACGTCGACGATGTCGGCGTCGGTTCATTACGACAGCAGCTCAAATATCAGTACGGTCGATTTCGGCAACGGAGCCGACAACGTCACCTTGCTGTTCTCCGGGAATGACCCGAACTGGACCTTTGCAAGCGACGGCCAGGGCGGCACCGTCGTTGCGGACCCGACCAACCCGATCGTGCTGGAGAATCAGAAACAAGGCACGCCGCAAAGCGTCTGGCAGATCGCCGCTGGCGCAGACTCAACGAAAATCCAGGGGTTCACGACGGCGATAAGTACCAATATCGGCAGCACCGTTCAATTCAAGATCAACAACCAGACCGGCGCGCCGAACTACCATATCGATATCTACCGGCTTGGTTACTACGGCGGCAACGGTGCCCGGCTGATTACGAGCTTGCAGCATCAGGCTGCGGCCTCGGTGATTCAACCGGCCCCGTTAAAGGATACGTCCACTGGTCTCGTGGACGCCGGCAACTGGAGTGTGACTGACTCTTGGACAGTTCCGACGACCGCCGTATCAGGCGTCTACATTGCCAATGTTATTGACGGCACGCAGGTTTTCCAAATTCCGTTTGTCGTCCGCAGCGATGCGTCCACCAGCGCTATCGTGTTCCAAACGTCTGACCAAACCTGGGAAGCATATAACCCTTGGGGCGGGGCCGATCTTTACGCCGGCAACGGACCTGGTATCAACGGTTCCGCCTATGCCGTGAGCTACAACCGTCCGATCACGACGCGTGACGGCGGTCTGTTCGGCACCTCCAATGACATGGTGTTCTCGGCGGAGTATCCGGCGATCTACTGGCTCGAGCAGAATGGATACGATGTCTCCTATATCTCCGGCATCGACGCGGCGACCAGCGGATCACTCCTGCTCAACCATCAAGTCTACATGGACGTTGGCCATGACGAATATTGGACCGACAGCCAGGTTTCCAACGTCCAGGCGGCCGGCCATGCCGGCACCAACTTGATGTTCCTCAGTGGCAACGAGGTGTACTGGCAGACAAGACTCGCGGCCAGCATCGATCCCAGTCACACCGCGAACCGAACCCTGATTACGTACAAGGACACCCACGCCAATCAGTTGATCGATCCGACCGGGACGGCAACAAGCACGTTCATGGACGCGCGTTTTGCGTCAACCGGAGGCATGGCGGGGATCCCGTCCAATGCCCTCACCGGCACGGTGTTTCAGGTCGACTCCGACCGTACTGACGTGATCAAAATTCCGTATGGCATGACGAAGTTACGCTTTTGGCGCAATACGTCGGTCGCCAACACGCCGTCTGGCCAATCGGCGTCCCTTGTACAAAATTTGCTTGGTTACGAGTGGGATTCATCGCCCGACAATGGCTTCCGCCCGGCTGGACTGGTCGATGTGTCGTCGACGACGTTGCAGATCAACGGCCAATATCTGTTGGACTATGGCAACACCACGGGTAACGGAACGGCAACGCATAATCTGGTCGAGTTTCGCGACCCCGTCAGTGGTGCTTTGGTTTTCGGAGCCGGTACGGTGTTCTGGTCGTGGGGCCTTGCCTCCGACCACGATCAGGTGACGGGCTCGGCGACGCCGATTGATCCGAATGTTCAGCAGGCGACGGTCAATGTGCTCGCCGATATGGGCGTGCAGCCCGCGACGCTGCAGGCGAGTCTGGTGATCGCATCCCAATCGAGTGATCACACGGCGCCGACCTCCACCATCACGAACGTTTCGGCCAGCAGCGTCCCGGAGAGCCAGTCGGTCACCGTCACGGGAACGGCCAGTGATGTGGGTGGCGTCATCGGCGGTGTCGAAGTCTCGACCGACAGCGGAAAGACGTGGCATCCCGCCACCAGCGGTTTCGGCACCGCGAACGTGACATGGTCGTATACATTCACCGCAGGCGCTTCCGGCCAGTACAAGATCGAAAGCAGGGCGGTGGATGACAGCGTCAATCTTGAAACTCCGGGCGCGGGAGTCGGCTACACGGTTACGCCTTCGACGAACTTGTCGATGTTTAGTCCGACGGATACGCCGGCCGTCATCACCACCAATGATGCCGGCGCCGCAGAACTGGGCGTGAAATTCGTCGCCGCCGTATCGGGCGACATCACCGGCATCCGGTTCTACAAGGGGCCGCAGAACACAGGGACGCATCTTGGCGATCTCTGGACTACCAACGGCGCGCTGCTTGCAAGCGCGACGTTCACCAACGAAACCGCTAGCGGTTGGCAACAGGTGAATTTCGCGACACCAGTGCATGTGCAGGCCGGGCTCACCTACGTCGCCTCCTACCACACGAATACCGGTCAGTACTCCACGACCGACTTCTATTTCGATAACGCCGGACATACCCGCGGTCCCTTGACGGCCACAGGTAGCGGCCTCAATGGTGTCTATGCGTACGGTCCCGGACCGCTTTTCCCGAACACCGTTTCGAACATAAAGGCTGATAATTATTGGGTAGACGTCGTCTTCAGGGACACCACCCTGCAACCGCAGGCCAACAATGACAGCGGGTTTAACGTTGCGGAAAATGGTGTGCTGAGTATTCCGGCGTCGGCGCTCCTCGCCAATGATACGGATCCGGCCGGCCTGTCGTTTTCGATCACCAGCGTGAGCAGCCCGGTCAACGGGAGCGTAAGCTACAACGCACAAACTCAGACGGTGACGTTTACTCCGACCGCGAATTTCGCCGGACCGGCTCAATTCTCCTACACCATCACTGACACGAGCGAGGCCAGCGGAACCGGCCAGGTCTCCCTCAATGTCAATTACCCGGTTTCCGCTCAGAGCCTGTTCGCCACCACCGACACGCCGAGTGTGGTCAATTCGGGTGACACGAGTTCCGTCGAGGTTGGAGTCAAATTCAGCGCCTCGGTCAACGGGACGATAACCGGCCTCCGGTTCTACAAGGGTTCGTTGAATACGGGTACACACGTCGCGCATCTCTGGACTGCGACGGGAACGCTGCTGGGCACTGCGACTTTCAGCGCCGAGACCGCCAGCGGCTGGCAGCAGGTAAGCTTTTCGAGTCCGATAGCCGTTACCGCGGGCACGACATATGTCGCTTCCTACCACACCAACGGCAACTATTCAGACACTCAGAGCTATTTCACGAATTCTATTACCAATGGCCAGTTGAGCGCGCCAGCGGCCGGGAATGGAGTCTATGCCTACGGATCCGGTGCGCCGTTCCCAACCAACGTTTACAAGTCGAGCAACTACTATGTTGACGTGGTGTTCAACGGATCCTCCAACACCAACGCACCGCCGACGGCGGTCGCCGATACTGGCGACGCCACGGAGAAAGGCGGCCTCGCCAACGGCACGGGCGGCTCGCCCGCTACGGGAAACGTACTGACCAATGACACGGATCCAGACGCCGGCGACACCAAGACCGTAACTGCGGTCGCCTTCGGCTCGACCGCTGGCACGCTTGGCTCGACTTTGAATGGAGCGCATGGTGGCCTCGTGCTCAATGCGACGGGAGCTTTCACTTATACCGTCAACGAAACCGATCCCGCCGTGCAGGCCCTGCGGCTTGCGACCAACACGGTGACTGACGTCTTCAATTATACGATGCGCGACGCCGCCGGCGCGACCTCGTCCACGACACTCACGATCACCGTTCACGGCGCCAATGACGCGCCGGTGCTGGCGGTCCAGACCGGCAACCAAACGGCAACGGTTGGTTCGGCCTTCTCGCTGACGCTGCCTGCCGGCACCTTCACTGACGTTGATTCCGGCGATTTGCTCGCCTACACGGCAACCGCCGCCGATGGCTCGCCACTGCCTGGCTGGTTGAGTTTCAACGCCACCACCCGGACCTTCAGCGGCACACCGGCGTCTGGCGATGTCGGCACGGTCAGCGTAAAGGCAACCGCAACCGATCTCGGCAGTCTCGCCGCCAGCGAAACGTTCAATATAGCGGTGACGACGACGCCGAACGCACCGCCGACGGCGGTCGCCGATACTGGCGACGCCACGGAGAAAGGCGGCCTCGCCAACGGCACGGGCGGCTCGCCCGCTACGGGAAACGTACTGACCAATGACACGGATCCAGACGCCGGCGACACCAAGACCGTAACTGCGGTCGCCTTCGGCTCGACCGCTGGCACGCTTGGCTCGACTTTGAATGGAGCGCATGGTGGCCTCGTGCTCAATGCGACGGGAGCTTTCACTTATACCGTCAACGAAACCGATCCCGCCGTGCAGGCCCTGCGGCTTGCGACCAACACGGTGACTGACGTCTTCAATTATACGATGCGCGACGCCGCCGGCGCGACCTCGTCCACGACACTCACGATCACCGTTCACGGCGCCAATGACGCGCCGGTGCTGGCGGTCCAGACCGGCAACCAAACGGCAACGGTTGGTTCGGCCTTCTCGCTGACGCTGCCTGCCGGCACCTTCACTGACGTTGATTCCGGCGATCTGCTCGCCTACACGGCAACCGCCGCCGATGGCTCGCCACTGCCTGGCTGGTTGAGTTTCAACGCCACCACCCGGACCTTCAGCGGTACACCAGCGTCTGGCGATGTCGGCACGGTCAGCGTAAAGGCAACCGCAACCGATCTCGGCAGTCTCGCCGCCAGCGAAACGTTCAATGTTGCGGTGAGCACCGCGCCCTCGACGGTCAGCTTGTTCTCGAGTTCCGACACGCCATCAGTGCTATCAACGTCCGACACATCGCAAGTCAATCTTGGCGTACGGTTTACGTCCTCGGCGGCCGGAACCATCTCCGCAATCAAGTACTACAAGAGTGCGAATGACACCGGTACTCACGCCGGCTCGCTGTGGAGTAGCACAGGCACGCTCCTGGCGACCGCAACCTTCTCCAACGAGACCAGCAGCGGTTGGCAAACCGTGACGTTCAGCAGCCCAGTATCGATCGCGGCCGGCACCACCTATGTCGCGAGCTTCCACAGCAACGGCCATTATGCCGATACGCCTAACTACTTCGCCACTGCCCACGCGAATGGCCCGCTCACGGCTGCCGCAAGCAACAATGGTGTCTATAGCTATGGAACAGGAAATCTGTTTCCGACTAGCACATTCAGTGCCACCAATTACTGGGTCGACGTCGTGTTCAACAATTCCACCGGCGGCACGAACCAGCCCCCGATCGCCAATAACGACAGTGGTTTCAATGCGACCGAAAATGTACCTCTCAGTATTTCCGGTTCGACGCTTCTAGCAAACGATACCGATCTGAATGGGGATGCTCTTACGATCACGGGCGTCAGTGGCGCCGTCAACGGTACAGTCGGTTTCAGTTCTCAAAACAACACTGTGACGTTCACGCCAGTCAACGGATACACCGGACCGGCGTCGTTCAACTACGTCATCGCGGATGGCCGGGGCGGCACGGCAAGCGCGAGGGCGGATGTCACCGTCCATGCGCCGTCCGCGAGCACTGTGAGTCTGTTCAGCGCGAATCCAACGCCAAGCGTGGTTACAGTGAATGATCCAAATTCTGTCGAACTGGGTATGAAGTTTCAGGCGTCCACCTCGGGCGACATTGTTGGCGTGCGCTTCTACAAGGGACCATCCAACACGGGGACGCACGTCGCCGATCTCTGGAGCAGCACAGGCAGCTTGTTAGCCACCGCGACCTTTTCCAACGAGACGGCGAGCGGCTGGCAGCAGGTCAACTTCGCGACGCCAGTCACGATCACGGCGGGAACGACTTATATCGCTTCCTACCACACTGCGGGCAACTACTCGGACGATCCAAACCTGTTTGCCAATGCGGTGACCAACGGACCACTAACGGCTCCGTCATCCTCGTCAAGCGGGGGTAACGGCGTCTACGCGTACGGATCCGGCAGCCTCTTCCCGAGCAACACCTTTAACGCGACGAGCTACGCGGTCGACGTCGTCTTCAGGGCGCAGCTCGCAGCATAGGAGATTTGGATGCACGCAGAAATTTATACTGACGGGATTGACGAGGTTACAATTGGCGGATCGATCGTGCGGGTGGATCTGTTCAGTCTCTCGCCTACGGAACGTGACGCCAACAATGCGCCAAAGAAGGTCTTTCGGCAAAGGTTGATCTTTTCGGCGGAGTCGTTCGCGAACTCTGTCGAGGTGATGCAGACCGCGCTTCAAGGTCTCGTAGACGCCGGCGTCGTTCAACGCAATCAGCCGAGAGCGCCAGGTGCAGCGCCACAGGCTGCTGTGCGAGTCGAGCGTGCCCCATCGGTTTCGGACAGCTCACGATCTCAAAATGTCTCAACCAACTTCCGTTGAAATCGAACAATGTGAACCGGCAGCGCCCCTATCTGAGGACGAGCCGCGTTTGGCTACCCGGACGGCGCTCGAATGCCTTTCAAGGGTCGCTGCCCATCACGGTATCGATCTGCCGTCGGACCGTTTGCGTCATGCATATGCCGTCGATGATGCCGGCATCTCGACTGACCTCTTGCTGCGCATGGCGCATGAGGCCGGGCTTCGCGCCCAGGCGACGCAGCTCGATTGGAAGGCACTATGCCAGCTCGGCGAAGCCTATCCGGCTCTTGTTCAGCTCTCGAACCAGAACTGGGTGCTTGTGGTCGGCGCCGGGCCGGAACGCGATGCCATAACCGTCTTTGATCCCTTGGCTGAGCGGAGGGACGAACCGCTGCTCGTCGATGCCGAACGATTTTGTGCCAGATGGCTCGGAAAGGTTGTCCTGTTCAAGCGCGAGAGTCGTTCAACACAGGGCCCGAGGACCTTTGGATTGCGCTGGTTCGTACCCGAAATGCTCCGGGAATGGCGCTTGTTCTCTGACGTCGCGATCGCCGCCGTCTTCCTGTATGCGCTCGGCCTCGCGCTTCCAATCTTCTTTCAACTCGTGATCGACAAGGTTCTTGTCCACGAGAGTCTCACGACGCTCTACGTACTCTCGGCTGGCGCGATTATCGCGCTCTCCTTCGATGCCATATTCAGCTTCTTGCGTCGTTACCTGCTGCTTTATGCCACGAACAAGATCGACATCCGGGTTGCGACCAAAACGTTCCGGCACCTTTTGGGACTTCCCGTAACCTTCTTCGAGCATATCTCGGCCGGTGTGCTGGTGAAGCACATGCAGCAGGCCGGGCGGATTCGCGAGTTTCTGACCGGTCGACTGTTCCTGACCGCATTGGACGCGCTTTCGCTGTTCGTCTTCCTGCCTGTCCTCGCGCTCTACAGCGTTAAGCTGACATGCGTCGTCCTGGCCTTTACCGCCATCAGCGGTAGCGTGATTGTGATTTTGATGGGACCGTTCCGACGACGGCTCTACCAGCTCTACCAAGCCGAAGCCGGCCGCCAGGCTCTTCTGGTCGAGACGGTGCACGGAATGCGCACGGTGAAGTCTTTGGCCATGGAGCCCAACCAGAACAGGGCATGGGACGATCGCTGCGCGCAATCGGTATCGATGCGTTTCGGGGTTGAAAAGATCTCGGCGGGCGCCCAGGCACTGACCGGTTTTCTCGAGAAGATGATGACGCTCGGTATCGTGGCTCTGGGCGCGCTGGACGTCTTCGGTGGCGAGATGACGATCGGCGCACTGGTCGCCTTCAACATGCTGGCGGGACGCGTCTCGGGGCCGCTGGTTCAGATGGTGACCATGGTTCACGAGTATCAGGAGGTCGCGCTGGCGGTTAAGATGCTGGGCGAGGTCATGAATAGGCAGCCGGAACGGGACGGTCATCGGGACGGGCTGCGTCCCGATTTGGTCGGCCAGATCGAGTTTGAAAACGTGACCTTCCGCTATGGCGAGGGAGCGCCGGCGCTGGACGACGTCTCGTTTTCAATCGCTCCCGGTTCGGTCTTTGGGATTGTCGGTCGGAGCGGCTCAGGCAAGACGACGCTGACGCGACTGATCGCGGGAATGTATCCGGTGCAGCAGGGACTACTACGGATCGACGGCCATGATTTGCGCGAGATTGATCTTACCCACCTGCGGCGGAATCTCGGGGTCGTGCTCCAGGACAATTTCCTGTTCCGGGGCACCGTGCGCGAAAACATCGCTTGCGTGAAGCGTGACGCGACGTTCGAAGAAGTTGTCAGGGCGGCCCAGCTCGCCGGCGCCGACGAGTTCATAGAGCGGCTGCCGAGGGGATTCGATACCATGCTCGAGGAGCAGGCATCGAACCTGTCGGGCGGGCAAAAGCAGCGGCTTGCGATCGCCCGCGCCTTGATCGTCAACCCGCGCATTCTGATCCTCGATGAAGCGACCAGCGCGCTGGACTCCGAGAGCGAAGCGATCATCCGGCGCAATCTGCGGCGTATCGCCGAAGGACGGACCGTCATCATTGTATCGCATCGGCTTTCGATGCTGTCGGATGCGAGCCAGATTTTGGTCATCGACCGTGGACGAATCGTCGATGTGGATCGTCACGACGGGCTGCTGGCGAAGTGTACGATCTACAGACATCTCTGGAATCAGCAGACGAGACAGGTCGCATGACCGGTGCCGAGAAAAGCAGGGCGGAGGGGAGCTCCGGCAGATCGGGGCCTTCGACCGTTTCGCGGAAGCGGCGAGGGCTGTCGAGGCCCGCGTCGACGGCATCTCGCGTAGTTGCGGAATTTCAGTCCGACGCCGCCGAGATCGAGCAGGGAACGCCACCGCGCGGAGGACGGATCACGCTCTATTGTGTCGTCGCCCTGATCGCGACCGCGATCGCGTTCGCGTGCGTGTCGCGTGTCGACATGATTGTGACGGCACAGGGCAAACTGATTACCACACGTCCCAACCTGGTCGTCCAGCCGCTGGAAACATCGGTCATTCGGGAAATTCGCGTTAAGGCCGGCGATCCGGTTAATCGCGGCGATGTCCTTGCGATCCTCGATCCGACATTTTCTCAGGCCGACCTTGATCAACTGCGCAGCCGCCTGGCGGGTTTCGACGCCTCCATCGACCGGGTCCGGGCGGAATTGGACGGCGTTGAGTACGTTCTCGAGGAGCCTGCGAATGCCGATCAGGCGCTGCAGCGAAAGGTATTTCTCCAGAGAAGGTCGGCTTACGATCTTCAGATCCAGAACTACGACGCGCAGATTGCGTCCGCTCAGGCCAATCTGAAGACGGCCCAGGATGAGGAATTCGTTCTGACCCAGCGGCTGGAGACCATGCAGTCCATTGAGGCCATGCGAAATGTGTTGATGGCGAAGGAGGTCGGTTCAAGACTGAACTTCCTGTTGTCCCGGGACGCGCGGCTGGAGGTTGAAAGCAATCTGGCGCGTGTTCGTGGCGCCATTGTCGACAACATGCATCGTTTGGATAAGGCCCGTGCAGACCAAAAGGTCTTCGCTGCAGAGTTTCGCCGCACTGCCTATCAGGAGCTCGTGGAGACGTTGCCCAAGCGTAACAGCGCCGCGGAGGAGCTCAAGAAGACGGAGCTTCGCCGGCAATTGATCGTGCTGCACGCACCGGCTGATGCGGTGGTACTTGAAATTGCCAATCGGACGGTGGGTTCAGTAATTCGCGAGGCCGAGACATTTTTTGTATTGGTCCCTCGCGACGAGACGCTCCGGGCGGAGGTCAACGTCGAAGGTAGGGATATCGGACAGCTGACGGTCGGGCAGGCCGTACGAATCAAGTTTGAAGCATTTCCGTTCCAGAAGTACGGCACGGCAACTGGTGAGATTGGGGTCATCAGCCAGGACTCATTCTCGCCAGACGCGAAGGCCGATGGTGCGCGCCGCCCGTCAGCTCCCTTTTATCGCGTACTGATCGATTTGCGCGACATGCATCTTCGGCTGCCGCCGGAACGCGTTCAGTTCATGCCAGGTATGGCGGTCACCGCCGAAATAAAGCTCGGAAAGCGGACGGTGATTTCCTATTTCCTCTATCCCTTGCTTCGCGGATTAGATGAAAGCATCCGGGAATACTGACCCGATTGACTATGGTGTAGTGCGATGATGATCGGTCCCAATTTTGGTGTGAAGCTGGCAGTGCCGGCCGCGGCGAACACGCCGTCCCTCAACTCACCGCTGATAAACTATGCGCTCAAAGGCCTGGAACGCTGCTGGTTGCCCGGGGAGCGCCGTTGGTCGCACATTTATCACCTCGACAGACGTGCTTCCCCAAACGAGTCGATACCGCATAGTGACGTGTTTTATACCCTCAATGTCCTGCTTGGGATGTCGCGGGTCGTGGAACGTCCGATCGGTATCGATATCCCAGAGATATTCCATCGAAATGTCATGCAGCTCACCGCACTTCCAGTGCGCAAATATGCCTTTGGCATGGCCTTGTGGGCCGCCGCCGAGCTCGACCTTCCGATTCCGGAGCAGGTGACGCGCGAGCTGAAGCGGACTCTGTCGGATGAGTCACGGTGGAGCACGTTTCGGGCGCAGGATCTGGGCATGCTGCTGACGGGAGTCGTCGCTCAGGCAAGGGCAGGTAACAGGGAGTGGACGTGCTTCGCCGCCCCGCTCTTTCGCTTCCTGAAGGAGCGTTTCCATAGCGAGTCGGGACTGTTCTTCGACGCCCCGGGTGGCTTTCGACGCCGTTTCGCGTCATTTGCGACCCAGACCTATCTCTCCATCGCCTGCTATCAGTATGGCGAATTCCTTGGCGATGCGTCTGCGCTTGTCATGGCCGATACTTGTGTGCGCGATCTCATAGCGGTCCAGGGGCCACAAGGCGAATGGCCCTGGTTTTTCGACGCGCTGAGCGGCCGCGTCCTTGATTTCTACGAAGTCTATTCAGTCCATCAGTATGGAATGGCCCCGGCGCTGCTGGAATGGGCAGAGCGCTTTGGGCGGCGAGAAGCGCGGGACGCCTTGATCAAGGGATTCAACTGGGTACTTGGTCACAACCAGCTGGGCCGGACCATGCTCGTGCCTGAACTAGGCCTGACCATCCGTTCGCAGGTACGCAAGCATGAATTGAAGACCAAGGCGCCGCGGGTGTTGCGCGCGGTCAAGAACGTCTGGCGCGACAAGGGGGGACGCTGATCGACAACGCGAACGTGGGTGTTCGGCTTGAGTGTCGCAGCTACGAGCTCGGCTGGATCCTGTGGTCATTCGGCCGACGTTCCGATTTGCTGCAACTGACGCACGACCACGTCTTTGGTGCGGGACCTGCTGAACTGGCGTGAACTAACGGTTCCAAGCCATTGCTCGCCGCCCGCCCAGGTGCGAAAGCATCGTCATGGCACGATGTGCTCGGACAGCACACAGAACGGCGATAGCCTTGAGACGGGGGCTGCCGCCATGTAGACGGTCGCTGGTTAGTATCGTAACAGCGCCTGGCGCAAGTGATGCCAGGACCAGCAAAGCCTGCGCAATCCAACGCAATTGCCATGCTGGATTACCTTCAGCCATGTTGCGATAGTGTGCGATTTGTCGATCCCATTTTGCATAGAGCTCCCGAAGGGAGCTTCGCGCTGGATGGAAGACGACCATGTCGGGGATGTACCGAAATCGGAGTCCGGCACGTAGTGCACGCTGCCCCCACTCCATGTCTTCCGCAACATCGACGCCAGCGAATGGGCCGACGCGATCGAAATCGCGACGAAGCACTGCCATATTTCCTGTGCCGGAATAACCGTGGCGCTCGATATAAAGCTTGAAGCGGTAAGCGAAGACGGTCTCATAAGCTGCAACGGCACTAAGACTCTCATTTTCCGCCGTCCAGATGCGAACGTCGCCCCCGAGGACCGTGTCAGGCGGCGACGAGCGCGACCATTGCACTATGATGTGAAGCCAATCCGGATGCGCCCTGCAATCCGCATCGATGAAGGCGAGCATCTCACCTCTCGCGATCGTCACGCCGGCATTGCGCGCTGGACCGGGACCGGGCTCCGATTCATGCAGCAAAGACACCCCGGGATGTCGAGCAACGACGTCCGTTGGGGACGTTGCCGATCCGTTGTCTACCACGATGACCTCGAACGAATGCCGACTCAGGGTCTGTGCGTCAAGGCTACGCAAACAGGCTTCCAGCGCATCAGGCTGGTTGAGGTGGGGAATAATGACGGAAATCATCGTTTAATTTCCCATTTAATTTCTGTTCCGTTCGCCGCCTGCCCTCATCTGCCCGGCAGCTTTCATTCTCCGCAGCGTGTGGCCAAGTTCGATCATTTAAACCTTGCAATTAAATATCCGCTGCGTATTATCTCTATAATAATCTTAAATGCAAACTTAAATGGGGTCTGGTTTTCTGGGAGTAGTTCCAATGCGCGCATCATTTCTGGGATGCCCCGTCGACTTCCTGACAATGGCTGAAACCGTCGAATTGGCGCGCGGGGCCATGCGCAGCCGTCAGCGGTTGCAACATGTGGCGCTGAACGTCGCCAAATTCGTCAATATGCGATCCGATCCCGTGCTTGCGGCCGATGTCGCCAACAGCGATGTCGTTGGCATCGACGGCATGGGAATTCTCTGGGGCGCCCGAGCGCTCGGGCTTCCGGCGACGTCGCGGGTCGCGGGCGTGGATCTCCTTGCCGAGTTGCTTGCGGTATGTGCGCACGAGGGCTTCAAGCCCTATTTCCTGGGAGCCACTCCCGTCGTACTACAACAAGCTGTGCAAGTGGCGCGCGGGAGGTATCCTTCACTTGCCTTTGCGGGCTGGCACGACGGCTACTTCAAACCCGAGCAAGAGAATGACGTCGTCCGGGACATCCAATCCAGCGCGGCTGATTGTCTTTTCATCGGCATGCCGACACCCCGGAAAGAGCGCTTTCTCGCCGCCCATCGCGATGATCTCGGCGTACCCTTCATCATGGGCGTGGGTGGTGCGTTCGATGTTCTAGCAGGCATTGTTCGGCGCGCGCCGGTACAGATGCAGCGGCTCGGGCTCGAATGGCTGTACCGCATCTATCAGGAGCCTGGACGGATGTGGTGGCGATACGCCACGACGAACACGCTGTTTGCAGGCGTCTTGGCGCAGGCCCTCATCAAGCAGGCCCTTCGGTATCGGCTTGGTGCGCCCGGCGTCGTTCCGCCGGGTCCCAGCCGGATCGGAGGGTAAGGCGTGCGCAAGCATTTTTTTATCCTTCTGGGAACCCGGCCGGAAGCAATCAAGCTTTTTCCAGTCATTAATCTGCTCAAGGCTGAGAGGAGCAAGGACATTTCCGTGACGATCTGTGCGACCGCACAGCACCGGCAACTGCTTGATCAGGTCCTCAAGCTGGCAAAAGTGGTCCCGGATTTCGATCTAAACGTCATGACGACCAATCAGACGCTGGATCATCTGACCGCGCGGCTGCTCGGACAAATTGGCGAGCTCCTAGAAAAGTTGAAGCCCACCAGGGTCATTGTCCAAGGCGACACGGCGACGGCAATGACGGGCGCACTGGCATCCTATTATCACCGCATACCGCTCTCCCACATCGAGGCCGGACTGCGCAGCGGTGATATCTTCGCTCCGTGGCCGGAGGAGGTGAACCGCAAGATCGTCGGCTCGATCGCCGATCAACATTTTGCTCCAACAGAGCGCGCAGCATGCGCGTTGCGTTCTGAAAACGTCGCGGATAACCGCATTCACGTTACCGGAAACACGGTGGTAGATGCTCTCATCCTCGCGAAAGCCATGGTCGACTCCGATCCGGGACTGTCGTGCCGCTGGGATGGCATCAAGAAGCGTCACGGCAATCGGCGCATCATCCTGGTGACCTGCCATCGCAGGGAAAATTTCGGCGGAGGCGTCCTCAACATCGCTAACGCGTTGGAGACTATCCTGCGCAGGGAGGACGTTGCCGTCGTGCTCCCCGTGCATCCGAATCCGAATGTCCGTGACCTGTTTGCGTCTCGGTTTTCGGACCACCCGCGGGTCGTGCTTACTTCTCCCCAGGAATACACTGATTTTGTAAGCCTGCTCTCGCTATCTTATCTGGTCCTGACAGACTCAGGCGGCGTACAGGAGGAGGCACCGACTTTTGGAAAGCCGGTCCTGGTGATGCGCGAGACAACCGAGCGTCCTGAGGGGGTGGAAGCGGGAACGGCACGCCTGGTCGGTACGAACTACGAGCGGATCGTTGCTGAGACATTTCGCCTGCTCGACGATGACGAGACCTATGCTGCCATGTCGCGTTCGCACAATCCGTTCGGTGACGGGCACGCGAGCGAGCGGATCGTGAAGGTCCTTCTCGATGCATGAATTCCAAAAAATCAATGTCCTGGGACTTGGCTATATCGGTCTGCCGACCGCAGCGCTTATTGCGAGCCGAGGTTTTCAGGTGGTTGGCATCGACACCAATGAGCGCATCGTCGACACCGTTGCGTCTGGCAAAATTCATATCGCCGAGCCCGATCTGGACGGTCTCGTCTCGAAGGTCGTGTCGAGTGGCACGCTCACCACGTCCAAAACGCCGCAGCCGGCCGACGTTTTCATCATCGCAGTGCCGACGCCCATCGATCGCGAGAACCGTCCGGACCTGTCGAGCGTGAATGCGGCCGTCGACAATATCATAGATCTCCTCGCGCCAGGCAATCTTGTTATTCTCGAATCGACATCGCCGATCGGAACCACCGAAGCCATCGCGAAGCGGATCGTTGAACGCAGGCCAGAGCTGCACATAGGGATCAACGGCAAGGAGGATGGCGCGATTTACGTGGCCTATTGTCCCGAACGCGTGTTGCCGGGACGGATTTTGACCGAGCTTATCAACAATGACAGGTGCATCGGCGGGATTACGCCAACCTGCACGCGGCGTGCTCAACGGTTCTACAAAATGTTCGTTCGCGGTGCTTGCGTCGGCACAACGGCGCGGGCGGCCGAGCTGGTCAAGCTGACGGAGAATGCCTTCCGCGATACCAACATAGCATTTGCTAATGAACTCTCGCTGATCTGCGACAGGTTCGACATCAACGTCTGGGAGGTGATTGACATCGCCAACCGTCACCCTCGCGTAAACGTATTGCGGCCCGGGCCAGGTGTTGGCGGGCACTGTATTGCGGTAGACCCCTGGTTCATCATTGATTCCGCGCCGGATCTCGCCCGTGTGATGCGAACAAGTCGGGAAGTGAACAATGCCAAGACACAGAAGATCATCGAGCGCGCAGAGGCGCTGATCGACGATCATCCCTACGCAAACATTGCTTGTTGCGGATTGACCTTCAAGGCCAATGTCGACGACCTGCGTGAAAGCCCGGCCATGGAAATAGCTACGCATCTCGCTGCGAAATACGGCGAGCGGATCAAAGTTGTCGAGCCGAACTTGCGCCGTCTGCCACCTCAGCTGGCGGATCATCGTGTTGCATTCGTGAGTATCGAGGAAGCCCTGCGCAGTTGCGAAATCGCGCTTCTCCTCGTCGATCATGATGAATTCAAGATGGTGCCGCTGGCAGAGCGGCGGCACCTCGACGTCATCGATACGCGAGGCATATGGCAGGATATGCCGGCGCGGACATAGCGCATACAGTCGTAACTCCCGAATGGGTCGAGGTTAGCATGCGAGATAGCCAGCTGGGAATCGGCGTCGTTGGATACGGCTATTGGGGCCCCAATCTCGTTCGTAATTTCTCGATCAATCCCGCCACCCGCGTTGTCAGCGTGAGCGACCTTGATCCAGCTAGACTCGGCGCCATGGGGCAGGTCTACCCCGGGGTCACAACGACCACTCGCTATGATGATTTGCTGAAGGATAGCTCTATTGATGCAATCGCCATCGCTACGCCGGTGCACACACATTACGAGCTGGCAATTGCGGCGTTGAAGGCTGGCAAGCACGTGTTGGTCGAGAAGCCCCTAGCGCCGAGCGCCGAGCTGGTGACCCGCTTGATCGACGAAGCGGACCGGCGCGGGTTGACGCTGATGGTCGATCACACCTTTCTCTATACGCCAGCGGTGCAGAAGATTCGTGAGCTCTTGCTGAAGAATGAGCTTGGAGACATCTACTATTACGATAGTACACGCTCGAGTCTCGGACTCTTTCAAAAAGATGTAAATGTGATCTGGGATCTGGCGGTGCACGATATCTCGATCATCCATCATATCTTCAATGAGGAGCCGGTCGCGGTTTCGGCAACGGGGTCCTGCCACGTAGCCGGTTCGCCGGAAAACATGGCCCACATCACATTGTTCTTTGCCAACGCGTGTGTGGCCCATGTCAGCGTCAACTGGCTCTCGCCTGTCAAGGTGCGCCAGACGTTCATCGGCGGAAGCAAGAAGATGATCGTTTACGACGATCTCGAGCCAACCGAAAAGGTCAAGGTCTATGATAAGGGAATTACGCTCGATACGCCTCCGGAGGATGCGCATCAATTTCGGATTGGATATCGTGCCGGCGACATGTGGGCTCCGCATATCTCGCCAAAGGAGGCACTACAAACGGAAGTCGAGCATTTTGTCGACTGCGTGCGTACCGGCGGGCAGCCGATTTCGAGCGGCATGTCTGGGCTGCGCGTAATCGAGGTGCTGGAAGCGGCATCGTTTTCGATCGCAAAACAGGGGGCGCCGGTGCTCCTGAGGGAGCCTTACGGGGTTCAGCAACGCGCCAGGGCAACAGCTTGACGTGCGGGAAATCTAGCTGATCTGATAGTCTGGCAGAAGACCCGATGGACCAGGTGCAACGTTCGATCTTGTTCTCCGCGCTCGATCGTTACGGCACCCTTGTGCTGCTCTTTGTCGCAACCGCGGTGCTTGCCCGTTTGTTGTCGCCGGAAGAATTTGGCATCTATGCGGTCGTGACCGCGGTCACGTCGATCATTGCGGCCTGCTTCCAGGAGTTCGCAGGTGCAAGCTATTTGATCCAGAAGCGAGATCTGTCGCGCGCGAGTGTGCAGACCACGTTCACAATCACCCTCGCAATCTCGGCAGTCACCGCTTTGGTCCTGTTCACGTTTGCGCGGTTTGTCGCTCGTATGTTCGAGCTGGACAGCTTGCGTCAAGGCATCGAAGTTTCCGCGATCAATCTACTCCTATTGCCGTTTTCTGGGACTATTGCCGCTTTGTTCCGTCGTGAGATGCAGTTTGGAACACTGGCAATCTGCAACCTTGCCTCCGGTGCAGCAGCCGCGATCGTTTCGACCGGTCTCGCAATGGCCCACTTCAGCTACATGGCGCCGGTGTGGGGAGGCGTTGCCGGCAACGCGGTGCTGGCCCTGATGCTGCTGATTTGGCGGAGAGATCTCGACGCGATGCGGCCGTCGCTGGTCGACTGGCGGGAGATCGTCGGCTTCGGCCTCTATTCAGGAGCTGTTAGCGTTGTCAATGTGTTCTATGGCCTCGCGCCGCAGCTGTTCCTGGCAAGAATCCTCGATTTTGCCTCGGTCGGCCTCTACAGCCGAGCAACCGCATCGACACAGATCTTTGACAAGTTGGTCACGCAAGTCTTGAGTCCGGTCGTCATGCCTGCGGTTGTTGCGCGAAGCAACGCCGGAGGTGATCTCAAGGCCGTCTATCTTGCTGCTATTCGGTTGCTCTCGGTTGTGCAGTGGCCGTTCTTGATTTCGATTGCGATCATGGCCCGGCCAATCATTGTGATCTGGCTCGGCCCGGCGTGGCTGGAGATCGTCCCGCTTGTACAATTACTGTGTATTGCCAACCTCGCCCTTTTCGCGGCCTGCCTGACTTACCCTGTGTTTGTCGCGGTAGGAAGGGTGCAAGATGCACTGATCTCGTCGCTGGTTTCGCTGCCGCCGTCGCTCCTCGTCATCTTCGTCGCCTCGTTCTTCGGCGTGCACGCCGTCGCAGCGTCTGCGCTCCTGACATTGCCCTTCCAGGCTGCGGTCGCGGTGCATTTTCTAGGACGCCATCTCCGCCTTCGGCCGAGCGAATTTGCGCGTAGCCTGCAGATGAGTGCAACCGTAACGGCCCTCGTAGCTTCGGCAGTATTCATGTGCGCGACGCTGACCGAGGCGGAAGGCCTTTCGCCTCTTGTTGGATTGTTACTAACGTTCTCTGTTGCTGTGCTGTGTTGGTGGCTGGGACTAATGATGACGGGGCACCCGCTGTTGCAGCATCTTCATCATGCACTAATGGGTCTTGCGCGTATGGTACCGGCGCGGTGGCCCTCGCGTACGGCGCTCTAGCGGATCGCATAGCTTGGAGATCGAAGATGCCTATTGCGCAAGACGTCGTGCTCGGTCGCAATGTCCGTATCCTGCATCCAGACCTGGTGAACCTGTATGGTTGCGCCATTGGTGACGAGAGCAGGATCGGAACCTTCGTCGAAATCCAGGCGGGGGCGAAGGTCGGTGCACGTTGCAAGATATCGTCGCACAGCTTCATCTGCGAGGGAGTCACGATCGAGGATGAAGTGTTCGTCGGTCATGGCGTAATGTTCACGAACGACAAACACCCGAAGGCAACGACGGCGGATGGTCGTCCTCAGCAAGCGTCGGACTGGACGCTGCAGCGCACTCGCGTCGGTAGGGGAGCTTCGATCGGCTCGAACTCCACGATTCTGTGCGGAGTGACGATTGGAGAGGGGGCCTCCATAGGTGCGGGTGCGGTGGTGACGAGAGACGTTCCGCCTGGGGCTGTCGTCGCGGGAGTGCCCGCTCGGGTATTGTCTGCGGCTGAAACGGCGGTCTTGGGCGATCGCGGCTCAGCGAAGGCGCTTCGTAAACCATTTTAAATTCCCATATAAACGGTAAGATTTAAAGATTGATTAAATATAATAATGCGGGTTAAATGTATTATAATGTTGGTCCAATAGAGGACTTGAATCTTGATACCCTTCCTGGATCTGAAAGCCCAATATAGCCAGATCAAGCCGGAAATCGATGCGGCGGTCGCGAGAGTCGTCGGCAGCGGGCACTTTGTGCTCGGCCCAGAGGTCACTGCGTTTGAGGGTCGCTTCGCGGAATATTGCCGGACCGCCCATTGCCGCGCGGTGAACAGCGGAACCTCGGCACTTCATCTTGCCTTGCTGGCGGCGGGCGTCGGAACCGGTGACGAAGTCATCACGGTATCCATGACCTTCGTCGCGACAACCGCAGCGATCCTCTACAGCGGAGCCAGACCGGTGTTTGTCGACGTTGACCCGGTAACATGGACGATGCATCCCGGTTCGATCGAGGCTGCGATAACACCGCGAACGAAGGCGATCCTGCCGGTTCATCTCCACGGGCAGATGGCCGACATGGACTCCATTATGGAGATCGCGCGTCGTCACGGTCTGGTAGTCATCGAGGACGCCGCGCAGGCGCATGGCGCGGAATACCGCGGACGTCGCGCGGGCTCGATTGGCGATCTGGGATGCTTCAGCTTTTACCCCGGCAAGAATCTTGGAGCCTTTGGCGAGGGCGGGGCCGTCGTAACCGATCGGGCTGAATTGGCACGCCGCGTGTCATTGCTGCGGGATTGGGGACAGGAGACGAAATACAATCACGTCATTCCCGGATACAACTATCGCATGGACGAAATTCAGAGCGCGATACTGAACGTCAAGCTGAACTACATTGAGCGCTGGACGGAAGCTCGTCGTTCGCTCGCTGAGCGATACAATGCACTGCTGTCTGATCTTTTATGCCCGCGTCCCCAGCCGCCCCCGTACGCCCGTCACGTGTATCACGTCTATGCGGTCAGATTGCCGTGGCGCGACGAAGCGCTGACGCTATTGCGTGAAGCCGGTATCGGCGCCGGGATCCACTATCCCGTTCCGGTGCATCTGCAGACTGCCTATGCAGAACTCGGTTATCGTGCCGGTGATCTTCCCGTCACCGAGATGTTGGCGAACGATTTCCTCTCTCTTCCCATTTATCCAGAGTTGCTGCCGGAACAGGTGGTCGAGGTTGCCTCCACACTCAGGAACGCGGCACTGCGGCCCAGCGAAGTGACAAGCGACCGAGCAGAGCATCCAGAGAGTCTCGTGACAAGGTTCCACAACAGGAGAGCGTCTTGATTGATCTCAAGGGAAAACGCGTTCTGGTCACCGGCGGCGCAGGTTTCATCGGCTCCCACATCATTGATCTGCTCTGCGATGAGGGCTGCATCGAGATCGTTGCCATCGACAACATGATAAGAGGCCGGCCGGAAAATCTCGGGCGCGCGCTCGGACGTGGCCCGGTGAGAGTGGTTCATGGCGACATACGCGATCGCAAGCTGATGGAGGCGTTGCTCAAGGCTGCTGATATTGTATTTCACCAGGCGGCGCTCCGAATCACTCATTGTGCGGCCGAACCACGCCTTGCCAAGGAGGTCATGGTGGACGCCACCTACGACCTGCTGGAGTTGTGCATCAAGCACGATGTTGAGAAGATCATCGCGGCGTCGTCGGCATCCGTATACGGCATGGCAGAGGAATTTCCCACCACCGAGCGCCAGAATGCGTACAACAACCGAACTCTCTATGGAGCCGCTAAGGCCTTTAATGAGGCTTTGCTGCGTACCTTCAACGATGCGTACGGGATCGACTACGTCGCACTTCGATATTTCAACGTCTACGGCGGGCGGATGGACATCCACGGCCGGTATACCGAGGTCTTGATCCGCTGGATGGAGCGGCTGGAAGCCGGATTACCTCCGATCATTTTTGGTGACGGTCATCAAACCATGGATTTCGTCCACGTCCGCGACATCGCGCGTGCCAATATCCTTGCGGCCAGGGCAAAGATCACTGATGAGGTGTTCAACGTCGGGAGCGGCACGGAAACCAGCCTGACGGAGCTGGCTACGGTGCTTGCCTCCGTGATGGGACGCCGCGGCCTGGCACCCGAATTCGCGCCGGAACGCTCCGTTAATCCGGTGCCTCGACGGCTGGCATCAACCGGCAAAGCAGAGCGTTTGCTGGGGTTCCGCACCACGGTTTCGCTGGAACAGGGGCTCGCCGAGCTCGTGAAATGGTGGCGATCCGAACGCGAACTTGCTTCCGGCTCCCAGCGGCAGGCGGCGGCATCGTGATTCCGATCGCGGCGCCGCTGCTTGCGGATGAAGAAGCCGATGCTGCGCGCGCGGTCGTGCTGTCGGGCTGGGTGTCGCAAGGCCCGGAGGTGGCCGCGTTTGAGGGTGAGTTCGCCGCACTTGTTGGCGCGCCGCACGCCTGTGCCGTCGCCAATTGTACGACCGCACTTCAGCTTGCTTTGGCAGCGTTGGGTATCGGCACCGGCGACGAGGTGATCACGGTTAGCCACTCCTTCATTGCGACGGCGAACGTCATCCGATACCAGGGCGCCACTCCGGTTTTCATCGATATCGACCCGGAGACCTACAATTTGGATTGCGCTCGGCTGGCCGAAGCCATCACCGAGCGCACGCGTGCGATCATCGCGGTCCATCAGATGGGCATGCCGTGTGATATGGCAGCGCTCATCGCGGTGGCGCGACGCCACGGCATCGTGGTGATTGAGGACGCGGCCTGTGCCGCCGGATCGCAGATCCGGATGAACGGCGAATGGGAGCCGATCGGCAAGCCGCATGGAGACATTGCCTGCTTTTCCTTTCATCCGCGAAAGGTAATCACGACAGGCGAGGGCGGAATGCTCACCACCGCTGACGCCGAGCTTGATCGCAAGTTCAGGCTGTTGCGGCAACACGGCATGAGCGTTCCGGATATTGTGCGTCACGGGTCGCAGCGCGTCATTTTCGAGGAGTACGTCCTTCTCGGTTACAATTGTCGAATGACGGATATGCAGGCTGCGATCGGGCGCAAACAGCTCGAGCGGCTTCCGCAGCTGATCGCGCGGCGGCGCAGGCTGGCATTCCGTTACGCCGAACTGCTTGGGAATATAGAGGGGCTGCGGTTACCTTTGGAGCCGGGGTGGGCGCGATCCAACTGGCAGAGCTACTGTGTACGCTTGCCTGATCGCATCGAGCAGAGGGCGACGATGCAATCGCTGCTAGACCAGGGAATCGCCACCCGTCGGGGCATCATGTGCTCGCATCGGGAGCTGCCCTATGCCGGCGCGAGATCCGGGCCACGATCTGCGACAATCTGAGCTCGCTCAGGATCACGCGATCCTGCTTCCGCTTTACGCGCAGATGCAGGATGCGGATCAGGAGCGTATCGCGAATGCGCTGAAGGATGAGCTCGCCCGCTGAATTTGCAGCCCCGATTCACGGTGAGTCAGGAATCGGGCTGCCGGGATATCCCAGCAGCCGGATTCGGCACGCTCCTGTCTGATCGCGGACCGATCGCTTTCGTTGCCGGGTGGGTGGCAGACAGCACCGCCGAGATTCGGGCTCGATCGTTGTCGTCTTCGGCGGAAGCCAGACCCATCCAACGCTGGTATTTCCGTTGGACCTTGTAGCTGGCTAGGCTGACGACGCATCGACCGGCATCTGTCAATCGTCTTCCGGTTGACATCTTGGTGCGCACCGCGTGCAGATAGGTTTGCTCTATCGTTTTCGCGGCGTGCACGAGGCTGAAGCGGTGCTCCACCAGCCGTCGGCCGAACTTCCCAAGCTCGTAACGGAGCGATGCAGAGGCGAGAGCGGTCTCGAGAGCCGATCGAAGGGCATCTGCGCCGGCGCCGCGCGAGCCGTTGCCCAATCCGTACCAGCCTTGTCGCAGGAAGGTCGGCGCACTCTCGGGCGTCAACAGCTCACTGAATCCGTCCTCGCCAACGACCACCAGCGGTTTCCCAAAAGCCATCCCACGCAGCGCCGAACCGCCTTGGCCGATAATAATATCCGCGGCTGCATAGCCGGGGCGCGGATCGGACATCTCGCCCACCAGTACTACGGCATTCCGGCCGACCAGGGAGTTGGTCCGGGCAGCGCGCTCTTCAACCGTGGGGCGCGCGGGTCCGTCGCCTATAATCAGCAGCCGCACCGGCCGACCTTCGAGCGCCATCTCGCCAACGGCATCGCACGCCGATAGCAGACCCTCCAATTTCAAGTTCGGCACCAGCCGACAGACCATCGCGATGACGACCTGGTCAGGTCCGATACCTTGAGCAACGCGAAAACTGGTGCCGTCGACCAGGGGATGATCGGATATCGTATCGACCGGAGGCTCTAGCAGGGTAACCTCCCGGTGTCCTGCTACGACCGCCGCGCGAAGGATCATCTCTGTACCTACGGTCAGAGGAATGGCACGCGGAAGGAAGGAGGGTACGGACATGGACATGACCGTCCCCACCACAGCAGCCCGGGTCGACAGACCGACGCTCAGAAAAGCCTCGACGATGGGTGGCCATTCATGGCCGTGCACCACGTCTATCGCGCCGTCCTTTACAATACTGCGCAGCATCTGACTGACCCGCGGCGAGGGGCGGGCTCGATGCCGTGGAATTCCGATGTGTCTAAGCCCTGCCTCTCTTACCTTGTCCAAAAGGGGGCCGGTCTCCGACGCCACGATCACGTCATGACCGAGGTCTCGAACGCCCTCGGCGAGCTGCAAAGCATTGAGTTGCGATCCTCCCAGTTCCATGGAATGCGGATAGATCAGCACCTTCATGCGGGCAGAAGCCTCCAAGGTGCTGCACAGGCTAGCGGACCAGCGGCCGTCACGAGCACCGTAATCAAATGCTGGAATAATATTTAATTTAAATCAATATAATATCGACACTGAAATGCAAATAATTTATCTTGTGGTGATCTTTTTACGATTGCGGGCCGCAGAGCTCGTGGATTGGGATTGTCGCACACAATGAACGAGCATGTCGTGATGGATGTGGCGCGCCGGGTCAATTCCGCACACCCTCGTGTGCTGGTAGCTATCGCGAGCTACGGGAGCTCGAACGATCGCTATCTTGAGCAGATCATCAAGGAATACAGGTCGATGGCATTCGCGGTTGACGTCGTGATGCTGTCGAACATCGACAAGAGCACTGCGTTCGAAACGGAGTGTCTTGTTGGCCTGCCCACCAGCGATCCGTGGTCGCTGCCCTTTGCGCATAAGAAGCTGTTCGCGGAGCGCCGCGACCAATACGATCTCTTCATCTACTCGGAAGACGACATTTTGATCAGCGAGCGGAACGTGCGCGCGTGGCTCAACGTGACGCCGTTGCTGCCTGATAACGAGATCGCGGGTTTCATACGGGTTGAAATCGGGGACGATGGCATCCGAAGTTACCCGGATGTTCACGCTTATTTCCATTGGGATACGTCTTCGGTGCGGCGTCGGGGCGATCACGTTCTGGCGCACTTTACCAATGAGCACGCCGCCTGCTTTGTGCTAACCCGCGAACAGCTGCGCAACGCGCTGAATTCGGGTCGCTTCGATGTCCTGCCTTACGATGGGAAGTATGACCTGCCTTGTACGGCAGCGACCGATCCTTATACGCAGTGCGGGCTCAAAAAATTAATCCCAGTATCGCATCTGGAGGAATTCACCGTCCACCACATGTCCAACAAATACGTGGGAAAGGTCGGAACCACGGCGGAGGAGTTTGACAGGCAGGTGGAGGCCTTGCTGCAGATCGCCCAACGTGCCTGCCCTCCTCAGTCGCTCCTCGCGAGCGAAACCAAGCTGCGGCGTGGCGTTTATTCGAAGGATTACTACGAACCTCTGGTGCAGCAGGTTGTGCAACTGATTCCCGGTGCATCACGCAGCGTGCTTTCAATCGGTTGTGGCTCGGGAATTACCGAAACTTGGCTAGTCCAGCAGGGAATCTCTGTAACGGCAATTCCCCTGGATCCGGCCATCTGTCGTGGCGCCGCGGAAAACGGCGTCGACATCATTGAAGGCGATTTCAGGGCGGCAAGAGCCTGCCTTGACGGCCGCCGGTTCGACTGCATCCTCATGCTGAACGTGCTTCATCTTGTTCCCAAGCCAGTTGACGTTCTGTCATCGTTCGGCGATCTGCTCACACGGGATGCTCCGATCATCATTCAGAGTCCAAACATGGCGGGTCTGCCGGTGATTTGGAGACAATTGCGCGACTGCCGCATCCAGGTGCCCCGAACGTTTCAGGCCGCGTGCGCTCATTTCAGCTACAGCGGCAGCGTCGAGAAGTGGTGCAGGAAGGCCGGTTTGAGCACCGTGCGAACAGTGGGGGTGCCCCACCGGCGCGCGGCGGTATTCTATGACATTGCACCCGCTATCGCAAAGCTCGCTCTCTCTTCGGACCTGATTTGTATCGCCAGGAGAGGCCAGTGAACCAGAGGCTGCAGCGTGCCTGCTGGCGAGAGCAAAGGGCAACACTGTTTGCAGCATCCACCCTGTCTCGCGGAGGCGTCCCAACTTGAACCGAACGCGATTGGCAGGTCTCGAGGCGATCAGCACCGCGACATCCCAGGACTGGGAGGCCTCAGATCTTACATCACCGCGCGAGGCTTTGGCTGGCCGGCGGCACCAGTTCGCCGCTTGGTTCGTCCTCGCCGGCTTGATCATTCCGGCCTGGGAAGCGCAGGTCTCGATCGCGGGCGCAAAGTTTACCGCAGGGCGTCTGGCCGTGACGGTATTGGTCGGGCCCGCGCTCGTGCTTCTTACTCGGCGCGGGCGGCATGCGGTGACTTGCGATCTTCTTGCCTTCCTGACCGCTGCCTGGATGCTTCTGGCCGCAGCGTCAACTGCAGGTTTTGCGGCCTTATCCTCGCCTGCAGCGGAGAGTCTGCAATTTCTCTTCAGCTATGTCGTCGCCAGGGGCTATTTTTCCTCTCCGGCTGCGCTCGACACCTTCGTGCGGGCTTTGAAGATCCTGACGGTTGCGGTTGTCCTTGTCGGGGTGGCCGAATATATGACCGGACGCTGGATCGCGCACGAAGCTGCTGCGGCGATCTTCGGTACTTCGCCCTTGGGTTCGGTAACTCGAGGCGGCACGATCCGCGCGACTTCCACCCTTGATCATCCAATCCTGTTCGGCGTCTTCTGTGCGCTCGTCAACCCGATAATCCTGCTATCGGAACGGACGGGTCGAAAGCTCCTGCTCTCGCTGGTCTGCCTATTGGGATGCATTCTCTCGCAGTCCTCGGCCGCGCTGATGGCTTATTTTTTGGGGGTGGCAGCCTATTCGTATGACCACCTTATGCGGCGGCTTCCGGGTCGATGGGCAATCTTCTGGACAGTTCTTGCCGTCGCGATCGGCGCCCTCATGACGGTCGCGCAACACCCGATCGGCTGGATAATCTCGCATCTCACTCTGGACCCTGAGACGGGTTACTATCGCATTCTGATCTGGGATGCGGCGTTTTACCGAATCGCGCAGAGCCCGCTGACGGGGTTCTCTTTCGAGCTGTTTGATGAAAACATCCTGGATTCGACTGTCGATTGCGTTTGGCTTGTTGAGGCGCTCCGTTTCGGCATTCCGGCGACGGTGTTGTTGCTCGCGACGAATTTGACGGCGGTCTGGCCTGTCACGAGACACGTTCAGGTGAAATCTGATGATTTTCAGGAGCGGATGAACTTTGCGTTCACAATCGTCGTCCTGTTATTCTCATTCAGCGGCATCACCGTCCACTTTTGGAACTATATGTGGATTTTCTGGGGACTAGCCATTGGCATAAAGGCCTCGCTTCACGAAAGCCTTTATTACCGATGTTATGCTACCCGAGGGCCCTAGAGATCCTCAAGGTGGGTTTTGGATAGGAACCACGTGAAGGTAGTGTCTGGCCCGGCCAGACCCTGTGCAAAATCACCGCGATCATCGAAATAAGGATCGTAGCCGAACCGCCTCAAGAAATCGATCAGTTCACGTATCGGGTAAGCACACATCAGTGCGGGCGCGCATTGGCGCAGGGTCTCCTGAGCGCCCTTCAGGATTTCGAGTTCGGCACCCTGCGCGTGAAGCTTGATCAGCATCGGGAACATACGGAAGGAGTCGAGGGTCCTGCATTTCACTGTATGCTCCGCGACCGTTAGCCTGGTCTCATCGAAGCGAAACATGCGGCCGCGGTCGCGTAGCCATTGCGTGGCTTCGTCCCGGCTTATCGCGGCCATGCCATCGCAATCCCATCTTCCATATCGCGGGATAAAGAAGGTCAGCTCGCCCATGTGCTGTCCCAGCGCGTAGTCGTGAATCGTGACCCTGCGGTCGTCCTGATATCGCGAGATCAGGCGCGCGGCCGAACCGGGCTCCGGTTCGAAGGCAACAATATCGCAATCTGGTCGCAGTCGCCTGAAAGCAGCGATGCTTTGTCCGCGGTTGGCGCCCACGTCAATGACCAGCCCGCCACGGTGGCCCAACCGGGAAACACCGCCGAACTCGGGTTTCGAGACGTAGCGGGCGACGAGATCTTTGACGGTGAATCTAAGCGGCGCCGCACCCGGAATGTGGGCGTAAAGGAAGCGTGCAAACGCCTTGGTACTCGCGGGCTTCAGCTCAATCGCCATGCTTGTTCACGACCCCTACGATGACCGGCTGGGGGAGTTAAAACCTACAGTGATATTTAATTTCAGTTGCGATTAAATATCTCTCGAATAGATTATATCTAATAAATAGTCACGTGACGCAAGAATTATGCGCACCGCAAGGGCGTCGGACTGATGAACAAGGGGTTTCTCCTATTCCTCGAGGATCTTGGCCGGCGCGCACCGGTCAGGAGGTGTCGCTATGGATATACATGCACCTCGGCTTGCATCCTTCCGCCGACCGCGCGATCTTGCAATGCAGCATTCTGGTTAGTGGTTGCGGTCCTTATGTCAGATCGCGCGCCCGGTTACATCGTCCACATTGCCACGCCAGACCGGCCTATTCTTGCGGAATGTTGCGTAGCCCCAACGCCCTTTGCCCATTCGATTGTTCGTGAAGGATACGCCGGTAATCGAGCCGCCGCTGAACTGAGCGTCCGAATAGACGGTAAAGCCGCCACCGACCAGCCGGTTATTGTCGACGACGACGTTGGAGATCGCGTTGAACCAGTTGTCGATCATGATCGCCGACGTCTGGGCGTGGCTGTTAATAATCGTGTTGTGACGGACGTTGATGTCGTGTCCGCCATCGATCTGCACCCCGTCGTAGTGTGGCGATCCAGGAGCGACAAGATCATGCACATAGTTGTCTTCGAACAGAAGAGGGGCCGTGACATTAATGCCATTTTCAACGCCATGGATATTACACCGACGGATCGTTCCGTATCCATTGATGCCGTTCGAACCCTCAGCGCCTTTCACGCCGAGCCCGTCGATCTCGCAGTCCTGGATGATTGGCGGCACACTCAAATTCTCCGCCACATTGACGACGGCGAGAACTGCAGCCGTAATCCTGCAGTGCTCGAGCGTGACCGCGCTATGGTTGATCTGGACTGCTCCTGAAATATCGAGCCCGCGAATAAGCTGTCCGTCACCGGTCGTGGTGACCGGGCCTGAGGGAGGCAGGTTCGTCGTCTCCATAACGCCCGTGCTGGTTTCGTCCGGATATTTCAGAGCAGCATTGCGCGAGTCGGCGGCGAGCGTCGCTCTCTCGGAAAAGACGCGAAGGCCCACGTCTTCCCAGGGAGGGCGGACTTGATCGCGTTGAGCTCTTTGAGCATCGAT
Source organism: Bradyrhizobium lupini (assembly GCF_040939785.1). NCBI lineage: Bacteria > Pseudomonadati > Pseudomonadota > Alphaproteobacteria > Hyphomicrobiales > Nitrobacteraceae > Bradyrhizobium > Bradyrhizobium lupini. The sequence continues at coordinate 846,861 of NZ_CP162553.1, read as the reverse complement.
CGCGGCGATCATCATGAGGAAGGAACGTCGCGAGACCAGCACCATGGCCAAATCCTTCGCCCCACGTCCGCACGACCCTCGAGATCGGGGAATAGCCGATCGGCGTTCCATGGAAGCATTCGGCGGACAGTTTTCGCAAACCAGCGTAGTTCCGCGCTTGGGCGCGGTCAATCAAGGACTAGAGGCATTCATGTGCGATTCATTGCGGTCGACGCGCGACGGACGCCCCGGCGTCGTCAGCCCCAGATGCCGGTTCGATATCGCCATCTTGATAGTTGGCTTCCGCAATTCTGAGGACATTCTAACTTGCCTGGCAGCTCTTTCCCGCATGGAATGTGAAGCAGCCTTTGACGTGTTCATCTGCGAGAATGGCGGACGAGAGGCCTACCGCGAACTCGTCGAGCGGCTGAATTGTCCGTCGTGTTTACTCGCAGAATGTGATCCTGCGGACGGACGTGTAGATCGGGCGGCTTCCTTCATGGAGGTGCGACGGCTGCAATTCAAGAATCGGGCTTCGAATGTTTGGGTAGGTTGCGCTGAAGAAAATCTTGGCTACGCGGGAGGGATCAACGCGTGGCTCAAGCCTCTGACGTTGATTGCCGGGTGGAAGGGAATATGGATACTTAATCCGGATGCCGAGCCGAGGCCGAATGCGCTTGCGGCCCTGATCGAGCGGGCGGAGAAAGGCCGAAAGGCCATGGTCGGGAGCACCATCCTGGAATCTGGAAGCGAGGACCTAATCCGCTTTCGGGGAGGGCTCCACTGGCAGACGCTCGCGGCGAGAGGCACGGCGGTCGGGTTGCATGACAGGATCGGAGATCCGTTCGATCTGTTTGCAATCGAGGAGGGTCTCGACGCTCCATCCGGCGCGTCGACATACGCAACACGCCAATGTGTCGAACAGATCGGCTTCATGGAAGACAGCTACTTCCTTTTCTTCGAGGATCTAGAGTGGGGCGCGCGAGCAAAGAAACTCGGTTTGGGCTACGCGAGCGATTCGATCGTGGCGCATCGGGGCGGAACGACGACTGGATCGTCCGGCACGCTGCGTGGACTATCGAAGCTGTCTGTCTATCTGGAGCATCGAAATGCGATCCATTTTGTCCGGAAACACCGCCCGTGGACACTGCCGATCCGCATCGTCCTTTCGTTGCTTTACGCGCTTCGCTTCTTAATGCACGGTGCACCTCGTAACTCCGTTGCGACCTTGGAAGGCCTATTCGCCGGTCTTTGCGGAGAGACAGGGCGGCCGGCTTGGCATCGATAACGGCCCCTAGTTGTGGTTTGCGCGCTCGGTCTCAGTCGAAAGCCGAGAGTGCGCGCGCAAACGGAGCTTGTGATCTGCATACACAAGTATAGACGAACAAACGATGGTGTTAAATGTACCGTCGCAATTTCGAGGATTGAGCTCACAGTCTTCAGCGACACGGATGTCGCCTGTCGATAAAATCAAAAGCACGCTTTTGATCGTGCCGGACGAACTGGGCTGAACTTAAAATGCACGTCCGATTAAGACTTTAGAGCTCCGCATGCGAAGTGCTAGCTCGCATCTGTTGTGTCCCGAGAGTTTTTGGGTTGATGCCTATTTAAATCGACGGAATATTAGAGGCTTAAAACGCTAATAATCGAATCGGGCGCTCATTGCAGAAAAATGACCTCGGCGAGGCCGTCGTCTCGTCCCAAAAAAGCCGCGCCGGATCAGCCATTACGTTTCGGTGAATGGGACCTACCACGCCTGAGCGCATGGGGGTGAAGGCTTCGGATTTTGCATGTCGCATTGTTCGAGGGCAATTAAACTGAATCACACAGGAGACTTTGATTTGGCGACGACAACAACTGGATGGCCGGACGCAACAAACACAGGTGTACCTGCAGGTGTAACTCTTACGCCATCGGGCGACTTGGTCATTACTCAGGCGGGGACGGTAATCTCTGGGCTTAACATTAGTGGGACGGTCTATATCAACGCTCCCAATGTGACGATCGAAAACTGCAAAATCACTGCGGCGAGTTTTGCGGTCGTGCAAATCAAGCAAGGTGTGACGGGAGCCGTCGTCCAGAACTGCGAGATCAATGGCGTCGGCAGCAATAACGACGGATCGAACGGCATCAGCGGCCAGGGCACATTCACCGGCAACAATATCTATAATGTCGAAAACGGCATCAATGTGCAGGGAAGCTCGACAATCACGGGCAACTACATCCATGACCTGAAGGCATCCGGATCGCCGCACTATGACGGCATCCAGGTCGATGGCGGCGTATCAAACGTGACCATCAGTCACAACACGGTTATCAACGACTACAGCCAGACCTCGGCGGTCATGGTGGACAATTATTTCGGCCCCATTTCGAATGTTAGCGTCAGCAACAACCTGCTCGTCGGCGGCGGCTTCACCGTCTATTCCGATGCGCAGTTCAACGGTGGCTCGATTACCGGCGTGTCCTTCACAAACAATCACATGGGATCTGGCTATTGGGGTGTCACCGATTTCAATCTGAATTCGCCGACCTATACCGGAAACGTCAATGATGGCGCGACGCTCGCGTCGGCGCTGAATACATCGGCGAACCAGGGTCCGACGACTTCACCGAGCCCCGCACCTAGCGCGCCGGTGATCGCGTCCTGGTCGCCGGACACCGGTGCGACCGGCGACGGCGTCACCGACGCCAACAAGATCTCCCTGCACGGAACGGCCGCTGCAGGCAGCACCGTAAAGGTTTACGACGGCTCGACCCAGATCGGTACGGCGACGACCAACTCGAGCGGCAGCTGGGACTACATTACCTCAGTCCTGACTGACGCCAAGCACGCACTGACGGCGACCGCGACCAACGCGTCGGGCCAGACCGGCGTGGCGTCGGCCGCGCTGGCCGTCACGGTCGACACCAAAGCGCCGACTGCGCCGACCATTGCCAGCCATAGCGTGAACAGCGCCAATCAGGTGGTGCTGTCGGGCAATGCCGAAGTGAGCAGCGTCGTAAAGGTGTTCGACGGCACGACCCAGATCGGGACCGCGATGGCCAACAGCAGTGGCGTGTGGGGCTACACCAGCGCCGCCCTTGCGGCCGGTTCGCACAGCTTCACCGCGAAGGCAATGGACGTAGCAGGCAACACCGGCGCGGCGTCCACCGTGTTCGCGGCTAACATCGGGACTTCGACGTCCCCAACCACACCGACGTCGCCAACGCCAACTCCTGATAAAGTAATCGAGTCGGCTGGTGCGACAAGTCTCGTTGAGAGTGGCGGCAAATTTTACCTCAACGGCAGCAGCGGATCGGGCCCCTCGCTGAAGAACCACGGCGTCGACTTTGTGGGCGGGTCAGATTACACCTGGGCACCGATTGGTGCGGAGAAGACGGCGACGGGCTATCTGGTTGCCTGGAAGGAGGCGAGCACCGGTCAGTACACGGCCTGGAACACCGACAACAACGGCAACTACGTTTCCCATGTCAGCGCCCTGACCGGCTCCACGTCGGGCGGCTCCGTGTCGGGTACGAACTCTGGCCTCAAATCGCTTGAGACGAGCTTCCATCAGGATCTCAACGGTGACGGGCAGATCGGTACTTCCAGTGCTTCCACACCGACGTCGCCAACGCCAACTCCTGATAAAGTAATCGAGTCGGCTGGTGCGACAAGTCTCGTTGAGACTGGCGGCAAATTTTACCTCAACGGCAGCAGCGGATCGGGCCCCTCGCTAAAGAATCACGGCGTCGATTTTGTAGACGGGTCAGATTACACCTGGGCACCGATTGGTGCGGAGAAGACGGCGACGGGCTATCTGGTTGCCTGGAAGGAGGCGAGTACCGGTCAGTACACGGCCTGGAACACCGACAACAACGGCAACTACGTTTCCCATGTCAGCACCCTGACTGGCTCAACGTCGGGCGGCTCTGTGTCGGGTACTGACTCTGGCCTTAAATCGCTCGAGACGAGCTTCCATCAGGATCTGAACAGTGACGGGCACATCGGTACTTCCACCGCAACTGCGTCGTCCACCGTATCCGACAGCACCAGTCAGGTCGCTGCGACTTCGGGCAGTACGCTCGTCGCCTCGACCGGCAACACGACCTTGAAGGGGACGTCAGGCAATGACATCTTCGTTGGCAGCAGCCAGGCCGACACTTTCGTGTTCGGCGCGAACTTCGGCCACGACGTCATCAAGGACTTCGTTGCCCGAGGTCCTGCTCACGACACGATCGAGTTCAGCAAGACTGTGTTCGACAGTTTCGCGAGCGTTCTCTCCCACGCGGCCCAGTCGGGCGGCGACGTCGTCCTCGCGACGGGGAGCGACACGCTCACACTGAAGAACACCAAGCTGGATGCGTTGACCAGCCACGACTTCCACTTCGCGTAAGGGGCAAGTCAACCACACAGACGAGTACTCAACAACTGCCTCGGGGATCTCTTGGGGGATCTCCGAGGCTTGTTTCAAGGGCGGGTGTCATGACTGACTCTGGACGGCGGGGGGTGATCTCCCCGCTCGTGAATTCTTATCGTATCCCACTTATGCATTTGTCAGGACTATGGTCCGTCGGACGACAGTGGGCGGATGACGCCGAACTGCGGACGCCGCAACTGATCGGCTGGGCAAAGCGCCCGGTCGAGGCCCTGCGGCAACGGATATTTGCTGGTCGATCCCGACCGGCGGAGGACTATGACGAGCCGCACTCCGAGATGTCGGCTTTCCTGCGGTCGTGCCGCCGGATTTTCTGGGCTCTCGCCGCCTTCAGTGGGATGAGCAATCTCCTTATGCTCACCGGCTCGTTTTTCATGCTGCAAGTCTATGATCGGGTGCTGCCCGGGCGCAGCATACCGACGCTGATCGCCTTGATGGTTCTGGCCACGGTTCTTTACCTGTTCCAGGGTGGACTCGACCTCGTCAGGAGCAGGATCAGCTCCCGGGTGGGCCGGTATTTCGATGAAAAACTCAGCATTCGCATATTCGACTCGCTTGTTCGCCTGCCTCTAAAGACCAGAGCGGATGGCGATGGCTTGCAGCCGGTGCGGGATCTCGATCAGGTCCGCAGCTTCCTGTCGAGTGGAGGGCCGACGGCGCTCTTCGATCTCCCGTGGATGCCGATCTATCTCGGCATCTGCTTCCTCTTTCACTTCTGGATTGGCGTGACTGCGCTGGCCGGCGCGCTGGTCCTGGTCGGCATTACGATCCTTACGGAAACACGTACGCGAGGGCCGGCAAAGGCATCCTCGCGTCTCGCCGTCTCGCGGACCGCACTGGCGCTCGAAGGGCGGCGAAATGCCGAGGTCCTGCAGGCCATGGGCATGCGGCAACAGGCGGGCTTACGTTGGCGGGATGTCAACGCGAAGTACCTCGCGGCCCATGAGCAGGCAAGCGATGTCGCAAACGGACTCGGTGGCGCCTCCAAGCTCTTCCGGGCGATCTTGCAATCGCTGGTTCTTGCCGTGGGCGCCGTCCTCGTTATCAACCAGGAATCCACGGCCGGCATCATCATTGCCGGATCGATCCTCACCGCGCGGGCACTGGCGCCCGTCGAAATGGCCATCGCGAACTGGAAAGGATTCGTCGCCGCGCGACAATCGGGGCAAAGGCTTGATCGCTTGCTGAAGCTTCTGCCTCGCGAGGAGGAGCGGTTGGCATTGCCTGCACCCGTTGAAACCCTCACTGCCGAGCACCTCTATATTGGCGCCCCGAACTCGGAGAGGCCCACCGTCAGTGAAGTGTCGTTCCAGCTGCGGAGCGGGCAAGCCGTTGGAATCATCGGTCCGAGCGGCTCCGGCAAATCGACGTTGGCACGCGCGCTGGTGGGAGTGTGGCCGTGCATTCGAGGCAGGATCCGGCTCGACAACGCTTCGCTCGATCACTGGTCTTCGGACGCCCTCGGCAAGCACATCGGTTATCTGCCTCAGGACGTCGAATTGTTCGACGGCAGCATTGCAATGAACATTGCACGGTTCGATCCGCAGGCAACGGCCGCCGCAGTTCTGGAAGCTTCGCATGCCGCGGGCGCGCACGATCTCATCCTGTCGCTTCCAGACGGCTACGGCACGAAGATCGGCGAAGGAGGGTTAGCGCTGTCGGCAGGGCAGCGGCAGCGTATCGGGCTCGCGCGCGCCTTTTACGGCAAGCCGTTCCTGGTCGTACTTGATGAACCCTCTTCCAATCTCGATGCCGAGGGCGAGGACGCCTTGACCGAGGCGATCTTGAATGTGCGCCGTCGTGGCGGAATTGTCGCCGTTGTTGCGCATCGTCCGAAGGCGTTGGAAGGTGTGGACCATGTCTTGTGCCTCGGGGAAGGCAGGGTGCAGTCCTTCGGCAAAAGAGAGGAGGTCCTTAAGAGAGTGTTGCGAAATCCCACACCGCTCAAGGTCGTCGCGGAAGCTCAAGGAGGCGGCCGATGAGTGGCCAGGTGACACCGGCGATGCAATCCATCCAGCGTTACATGATCGTGGGTATGATCATGTTTGGTTTGGTAACCTTTGGGGTCGGCGGTTGGGCGACAACGACCCAATTGTCGGGCGCGGTGGTCGCCCAAGGCGTGGTCGTGGTGGATTCGAGCGTCAAGAAGGTTCAGCACTCCACTGGTGGAATCGTGGGAGAGTTGCGCGTGCGGGAGGGCGCGCGGGTTAATGCAGGGGATATTTTGATCCGCCTCGACGAGACGCAGACGCTCGCGAATGCCACCATCGTCACGAACAGCCTCGATGAGCTGTTCGCGCGGCAGGCTCGTCTGGAGGCCGAGCGGGATGGCGCCGATCAGGCTGCCTTTCCCAAGGTGCTGCTCGACCGGGCCAAGGAGAGCAACTCGGAGGCGAGCCGTGCGATTACTGCGGAGCGAAAGCTGTTCGAGCTGCGTCGTCAGGCGCGGAGCGGCCAAAAAGCGCAGTTGCAGGAGAAAAGTGCGCAGCTGGAAAACGAGATCAAAGGCCTAACGGGGCAGACCGAGGCCAAGCAGAAGGAAGTTGAATTTATCCGGCAGGAGCTGGAGGGCGTGCGCAGTCTGTGGCAAAAAAATCTGGTGCCGATCACGCGGCTCAATTCCCTCGAGCGTGATTCCGCTCGCCTCGAGGGCGAGCGCAGCCAGCTGGCAGGAATGATTGCGCAGTCGAAGGGCAAGATCGCCGAAATCGGACTCCAGATCATTCAGATCGACCAGGACCTGCGGACGGAAGTGGGCAAGGATCTGATCGAAACGCGATCGAAGCTCTCCGAGCTGAGCGAGCGCAAGACTGCGGCGGTCGATCAATTGAATCGGATCGATATCAGGGCACCGCAAACCGGTCGCGTCCACGAGCTGAGCGTCCACACGGTCGGAGGTGTGATCTCTCCCGGCGAGCAGATCATGCTGATCGTGCCCGATGCGGACTCGCTTGCGGTTGAGGTCAAGATCGCGCCGCGCGATATCGACCAGGTCTATATGGGGCAGACCGCGACAATGCGCTTCGCGGCGTTCAACCAGAAGACCACGCCCGAAATCGACGGAGAGGTCAGCATGGTCTCGGCAGACATTACACAGGATCAGCGTGCCGGCACCAGTTACTACACGGGCCGCGTCCTGCTGAAGCCGGAAGAGCTGGCGAAACTCGGGTCGGCCAAGCTGTTGCCCGGCATGCCGGTCGAGGTCTTTATCAAGACGGCAGGTCGGACCGCGTTATCCTACCTGCTCAAGCCGCTGCACGATCAGGCGGAGCGAGCATTCAAGGAGCGCTGACTCTTCGCGAGAAAATAGCAGAGCTCGACTGCCCGAATTCGGGCCTGGCACCCGATCCGTGGGCGCCAGCCGTTGCGATCAGCCGCTGCTGCCGGGCGGCCGGAAAGCATCGGTGGCGGGCCGCGGCTGGCCGAAGAGTGCGCCTTACAAGTCGCGGCGGAATCTGCGGTCTGGTCTGAAGGCTCCACCGCGGCGTTCTGGTAATGTCGGGGCGTCGCAAGAGATAGCGAGATCGATAAACCTCCTGATCAATCGCGACAGATCGCGCGGCTTTCGACGGAAGGGTCGTAGCGGATGTCTGTCGTCCGTGGGCGAGACCACGGATCGCTCGAACGACCGTCCGCTCAGCACATCCATTCGCTTAGCGTACAGGGTCATCGCGGCCAGGAAGACAGGTTCAGCCCCCAGGATGACGAGTAGCCCATCTGGCAGATGAAACTGTCCCGATCGATTTGGGCCCGGCGAAAATTAGACCAACGCTTCAAATCGTATGGGGCGTTAAATGGTTGCGCCGGCTCTAGACGCGCGAAGCACGTTCCGTGGGTGCTTGAGCGGCCTTTTCAGCGGGACACCCGAGCCTCCAAGAGCTTCTGCCCCCTCATCTCCCCCGTTCTTCCTTCGGCAGGATTGTGAGCGCAATGGCGGCTCATTCGCAGGCGGTTGTCATCGTATATTTAATTGTTGATTTTATTCTTGCGAATTATATATTTAAATATGATTTAATATTATAAATGCCGCTATTGTTCTTGCGACAAGGCGGCCGCGCTCTGGGTGAATCCGGGCCTCACTTGGCGTTCGCGGGGGATCGGCAGATGCAACGTATCTCGGGGCCAATCGTCACGGCAGCCGTAGCCGTCATGATCGGAGGCGTCCACTGGGCGCGTGCGGCACCGTTGACCGTGCAGACGGCCCCGCGAGCGGCTCTTGCGCATATCGAGCTGGGACGCCCGACGCTTCCGCCCCTCACTTACACGTTGTTTTGCCTCCGCTATCAGGGCGAATGCCGCCTGCGGCGCTTCTTCCGGGGCGGGCCGATCCGGCTGACCGAGAAGCGATGGGCGGATCTGCGGGAGATCAATCGCGTGGTCAACTTGGCGATAGCGCCAGCTCGCAACGAGCTCGGTCTTGCGGGTGAGAACTGGATCATCAACCCCGCTCGCGGCGATTGCAACGACTACGCGGTGAGCAAGCGCCACGAGCTGCTTCAGCGCGGCTGGCCGGCGCGAGTGCTGTTATTGAGCGAGGTCGTTGTCGATTCCGGAGAACATCATTTGGTGCTTCTGGTGCGTACCGAGAGCGGCGATGTCGTCCTCGATAATCTCACGCCGCAGATCGTGCCGTGGTCGCGGACGCCCTATCGCTGGGTTCGCGTGCAGAGCCCGGGTCGCGATGGGCTGTGGGCGGCGGTTGGGCGGGAAGGGGCATGAAACGCTGGCGCCCGGAGCCTTGCTTGGCAAGAACGGGCCAAGAGCTACTCCTGAGTGCATTTGAGTTGCTCGAGCGAAGCGAGCCTGTCCTCAAGCGCAACGATCCGGCGGAGAAGGTCAAGGCGTGACAGCCCAAGGGTAGCTCGCGTCGATCCAATGACGAAAGCGGCAGCACATGGCCGTTCGGAATTGGCAGTGAGGACGCTGGACACGCGCAGGACGCCGTCGCCGGTCAGCACATCCACCCAACCTTCGGAGGGTGACCGGCCCACGATCCGGCCCGGCACGCGGCCGATATAAGAGGGAGCATCAAGCCGCGGCGAAGCGTTGGCGATGATAAGCCGCTGAGCGTCAAGATGGGTGAAGGCACCAGGAAAAGGCGGAGTTAATCCGCGGATCATTCGATCAATGACGTCGGTTGGCTGTCGCCAATCAATCTCGCCATCGTCCGGCACGCGGGTGCAGCCATAGGAGGCCTGATCGGTATTCTGGCCGGTGCCCTGATAGCCGGCGACGACTCGCAGAACTACCCCGCCGAGCTCACGCTCCTGGATGGCGTTGAGACGATTGTACAGGCACGCGACCGTGTCGTTCGAGCCGATCGGGATCGCCTGCTGAAACAGCAGATTGCCGCCATCGAGCTCCGGGACGACAAGGTGAATGCTGATTCCGGCGGTCGTCTCGCCATTGATGATTGCCCAGTTCACGTTGGCGCGGCCGCGATAATGAGGCAGAAGCGAATAGTGCACGTTAACAAAGCGACACAATGCAAGAATTTGCGGCGGGATTATCCGATCGAAGGAAGAGATCACGACGGCAGCGGGACGCAAGTCGGCGATCGCTTTCCGAAGCTGGTTCAATTCCTGCAACTCCGCGACCAGGATGCCTTGGGCTTTCGCAAATGCCCTTAGCGCGCTGGCTTCGGGTTGGTCCGGCTTCCGGAAGACCTGGACCACGCGGCACTGCGCAGCCAACGACCGAAGGGCAGTGAAGCCTGTCGGTCCGTCCGCGAGAAGGAGGACATCGGGCTGCAGCCGCTCGGTCATGTCATTCCTGCCATGGTACGAGCTGGGCAAAGCCGTCCCGTGTCACGGCACCGCCGCGCCACACCCATTCGGCTGCCCGCAATCCTCCAGTCTGCAATCGTACGATCGGCTCGGGGCCAATCTCCGACAGCAGGATACCCATATGGCCCTGCCCGACCGGCTGCGTGGGCCAGAGGGAAAAACCATTTCGGGCCAGCGCCGCTCGATCGACGTCGCCCCAGAACTGTACCACGACGGCGCCGGCGGGCGCGCATGCAGCCAGATGCGCAGCTTCCGCTTGGCCGATACGCGGCGCTGCCGCTGGCTGCAACGCGACAACGAACGCTTCCCATCCTTCGAGATGGACCGCCGCAGCACTGTCGAACGTCGTGACGCTCGCCCCCGAGCTTGCTAGTCCAGTGCGCAACGGGACAAGGAAGTCATTGTCGCAGAGCAGACCGATTCTGTTGCCGAGCACCGCCAAACCGCAGTCGTGCAGCTGTTTCACGGCGAGCGGTCCGAGGAATGAGAAGACGTCCACGGCGGGGTGTCGCTCGTTGACACCGACCACCGGGATTTTGCGCCTTGCACACGCTTCGATATCCAGGTCCTCACGACGAAATTCCCACGCCTCGAACATCAAGGCGATCACGGCGTCGTTGCGCAAATGGGCAATCAGCGGAGCCGTCAGGGGGCGAAGGTGGCCACTGTTGGTTATGATGTCGACATTGCAAAGCACTTCGGGGCTGATCTTCTCCAGGATTTCGATGCGATCAGCGACGCCCAAGGGGGCAGCGAGCTCCAGAGTCTCTTGTTTGGCATCGGCCACGGTCCCGTGGCGGCCAGCTTTTGCAAGCGCGTAGACGTGCTTGGCTCCGGACATCGCGGCGAGGACGGCAGTCACGGCGTAGGCGCCAGTCGCCGCTTCGGTCAGCACGGTCAATTCCGAAAGGTCCAGCCCTGTTCGCTCAACGGCGAGCTTCATCAATGTTCGCAGCCGAACAGGCGAGAAGCCCGGCCTCGAAGGAATTCGCTTGTCGGTATCGGCTGGTCGCGGTTGGGTGAAGGCTGTTCCGGCCTCAATTCCGGTCGTGGAATGGGATCCCGCCATTGCCGCTGCAAATACTGGATTCATGATGCCCTCGACCGGCGCGCTCTGGATATCCGATCGCGTGCCGCCCGGAGCACGTTATAGAGCGGATCGGGTATGAGGGCGCGGAGATGATCCTGCCAACTCATTCGCTCAATGCAGTGGTCTTCGCCGGGACGCGCGGCCCAATACCGGACGCGGCGTTCGCCCGGCGCCGGGACGCGGCGCGTCGTCGTGTAGTAATACGATGCGACAGAAAGGCGCATTCGACCAGGCGGACATGTGACCGGATCAGGGAGGCCGTGAAGAGTGGCGCCGTGTGTCTCCCAGAGGATCATGGTGTTGAACTGCGGGAAGATACGGCGTCCGAGAGCTGACATGTCGGCAGGCCACAGCTCGAGGCTGCCGCCGTAGGCTTCCGGCCAATCCCGGTTGAGATAGATGAGGAGATTGACCCGGTGGAACAGTCGGGTCGTCGGATGAACCTCGAAATCGCGATGAATCTTCGTGAAGCCTCCCGGAGGCGTTCGATGTACCCCCGCGAATTTGTGGGTTGGATCGGAGAGAAGATCGCGAACTCCAGTGATGGCCGACACGAACTCACGGAAACGAGCGCTATCCACCAGGCTCAGCAGATGTTGAGTGGCTGGCCCGAGCCCGTGAGAAATCTCCTGCTTCACCAGGCGATCGGTGTTTGTGGCAATCATGTTGGTTTCATGGAGCGCGACGCATTCGGCAGCAACCATATCCAGTAATTTCTCGGGAAATGCGTCGTGGACGACAATGTGCGGCCAGGGTTTTGCACTGGCGTATTCAGAGCGCAGGGCATCGCCTCGGGCGAAGAGGCCGCTTAGCGAGTGAAGTTGTACGTCGACATGCAATTTCGCGGACTCCCGCTGTGGCGGCTACGAGCTGCCCCCTTCCAGGCATGCTGCCCACAAATTTAATTCTATGACTAAAACTCCGCGAATTAAATGTCAAATTAAATAACTGGAGGTGTGAGCTGCGCACGGTGGAGATTGGGGGATCTTCTCCGAGGCAGAAATGTCGTTTCAGTCTGCTGCTCCGCGAAGTCGAATAGGCCCTGTGACCAAATTTAAATCATTAAATTAATATACATCAGTTGCCACGCGATGATTTTGGTCTATCCTGCAAAGCGGGCTGGCTGTTGCAGGATGATCCCATGACCCATCTCGATACCGACGGCGAAGATCGTCGTGAGTTCTTGAAGAGCTGCGGAAAATTTGCCGCCGTCACCCCTCCTGCCATGACGCTGTTGCTGTCCACCTCTCTTACGTCAACCGCGATAGCCAGTTCAGGCGGTCATATTGTTCATGGCAACAATGGCTACGGCAACGGCGGCGGTGACGGCAGTCCGAACAATAAAGAGGATCGCGATCGCTAGATGTTGCTGTGGACAGCCGCGCCATAGCAGTGTCTACGGCGTCGCGACCGTCGCGGGGCTCAACCGGTGCGGCGGCGCTTGTGGCTGGATGAACGGTTGATCAACAAATCGTTCAGCTTCTTGCCGGCTCGGAGCTGCGCCTTCAGCCAGCGGGGTTGCTTGCCACGACCGGACCAAGTCTCGGACGGGTTTTTCGGATTTTGATACTTCGGCAGCACGGGCGGGTAGGGGCGGCGCGCACGTTCCCCGTTGGGGGCCCCGGAAGTTCCCTCGATCCTGCGAAGCCGCTCTTCGAGCTTGGCTTTTTCCGCAATCATTCTCCGACTAAGAACAGTCGTCACTTCATCGTAAAGCCGCCACAGCTCAGCTGTGGTCGCGGATGCCCACTCTTCGTTCCCCATGGAAGCCGTCCCCACTACTTCCGATTTGAAATAGGAGGGGGGCTTATCAGGTCGAAGCCCCGTCGGGCAAGCCTGATCGGCCCGCGCACAGAACTCTAGTGTGCAGTGCGGTACTTCTTGGCGCTACCAGCCGGGCCTGTGCCTTCGACCGGCCGGTCGCCTCCCAGCCGGTCTCCGCCGGCGGACCCTTCGCATCGGGCCGAGCAAGCGCTGCTCGGCCATCGACACGCGACTACGTAAATTCTGCAATTCGGTGAATTGAACGATCAGAGATTCATGCGTTTGCCGCAAAACAGCCGAAGAATACATATGACCACCTACTCATTACCAGCGATGTCCCGTGACCGCAGATTGAAGTTTGCCGGGTTAGCGAAAATGTCGCCCGAACTTTGCTGACCAGGTTTTCATCGGTGCTGCTGCCGAAGCAGAGCCGTTATCGTTCGCGACGTCTGATTAATGGTTGGAAAATTTCCACTCCTCATATTGATCTTGGATGAATAGTATTACTTTTTGAGCCTCCTCTTCGTGTTATGGGGCGAGGCTTTCAGCTGCCTCGCTCCGGTCAAGTTTGTCGAATGTTAGATTTGAATCGTGAATGTGACTATATATCGTTCGTAATAAGTGGTCGGTGATGAGCTTGATGGCGGTTAACCAATCCTGACAGGCAGCCACATACTGGACCGCCAGATCTGCGGGAGAGTTTTGCAGATCATAGCCAGGTGAGAAGGCGCTGTTTTGTAGATGAATCGGCTGCTTCGGATTTTCCATGGAGGACCGCAATCCTACGGTGCTGCACGCATTCTCAAAGCGAGTTACAGTGGTGTGGCCATCATGCGTTGCCGATCGCCGTGACGAATTGACAGTGCGGCATTTTGGCAGAACGGATTGTTGTGCTTCCCGCGCGTCTTGAGGTGAATGCAGGAATAAAAACTGCCGCGCGGGGTATCAGGAATAGGCAGGGGAAGCATGCGCCGCATCAGAGTCGTCATCGCGGATCGGCACCCGATCGTCTTGCAGGGGATCAGCAGCGTCCTTGCGGCGCAGCGCGATTTCGCGATCGTGGCCGCCTGCGGCGATACTGCAAGCTGCATTGGGGCCATCCGACTTTTGGTGCCCGACATTGCACTGGTCGATATTGCAATGCCCAGTATCAGTCGACCTGACATTCTGGCTATCGCAAACACCGCTGGCCAAGGTACCCGGGTCATTTTCTTCGCTGAAAAGGCCGGCGATCAAAGGTCGCAGACGCTGGCCGCGGGCCGCGCCTGCCTCGTCCTCACGAGGGATGCTGAGCCGGAGATGCTGGTCGCGACCCTGAGGAAGGTTGCGGAACGCCAGGGGCCGGCATCGCGGTCGCCGTGCACAGGTGGCGAGGTCCGTGGGGAGTCTCACATCGGTGAGGAAAAGGCTCCGACGCAGCTGACCGACCGGGAACGGCAGATCATGAGACTTGTATCGGAGGGGCTGTCGAACAAGGAGATTGGGCGTTTCCTGAACATTACCGATGGTACGATCAAAGTCCACCTTCACCACATCTTCCAGAAGCTCGATATCAGCAATCGAACAGTTCTCGCGGCATTTGCAATTTCGCAAAACGGGCAACATGCGGCCGCACGTGAACTCGCCCCTTCCGGCCTACTACAGCAGGATTCGTCGGTTCGAAACGACGAGGACGTCAAGCGTAGCAATGTCCTTCCGGAACGTACGCGTTAGCTGGACATCGCATCATGCTGGGCGGTGAGCATCGGTTGCGGCGCGCAGATGCTCGGCCATGTTGCGGCAGGCTCCTTCGGCCTCAGCCAATGTTCGGAAGGGCGACCCGCTGATCTTGATCGCGCCGTTGTTCTCGTAGAGTGGTCGCCAACTCGCCAGGTACCCGAAGCGTCCGTGAAAGCCTGGACCGGTAGGGCTCTCCAGGCTGATCACAAACGAGAAGCCATCGCCGCTCGCGCTCCAGATCTCCATGTTTTCGATTGGCCGGTGAAATTGCAGTGGCATGGCAATCATCCGTCGTGCGCTGCTCTTGACCCAGCTAATCAGATATATGCATATTAAATATTAATTTGATACTCTCGATTGGGGCTCCGGCAACGGGCTAGCAAGCCCGAAAGGCCATGGAAATGCTGGCAGTCTGCCGGCGGCGCACGCCTCGCAATCTCCATTTTTCAAACAAATTTTGGTTGAAGGTCTATTTAATATATAATATCAATAAAGTAAATTTAAATCAAGGGGAGCGCATCGTGAGCCAAAGTGGCAATGAAGATGACGACCGGCGGGCGTTCCTGAAAACCTGCGGAAGATTCGCGGCCGTGACACCCCCGTCATGACGCTGCTGCTGTCGACCTCGCTGACCTCGACAGCCATCGCACGTTCAGGCGGACAGAACGGAGCAACGCATGGCGACGACAAGGGCCAGTCGTTCCTCGACAATGATCGCCCGTCCTCTGCAGCGTCGGGGTCCTCTGGCGGCGGGGCATCTGGAGGCGGGGCATCTGGAGGGGGGCACCTGGAGGCGGTGGCGGACCTGGGGGGCGGCGTGGTGGGGCATCTGCTGCCGGAGGGCCATCCGGCGGTGGCGGCGGGTCCGGCGGAGCGACCGGTGGCGAAGGACCTTTCGCGACGGGAGGGAACTCCGGAAATCCGGCCGCATATGGAGGGGTCGATTGTGCAGATGAAGAAGACGACGAGCGGAGGCACAAGCCCGAGTGCGAGCGAGCCGCCACTCGACTTTCGAGCGCAACCCGCTCCGAGCCTTAACAACGGTTCGATCCGCTGTTGTTGCAAGCTGAGCAGCCAGACCCAATGGAGCGTGCCGCGCGCCGGGGCACATGAGTACTTTTTTAACGCGCCGCCGCATCGTCATCGGCAACGCAGCATGCCGAATTAGTCGCGTTTTCCTTTGATTGCATATTTTTGCCCAAGTCAAAGCTGGCGGAATTCTCGCGGACATATTGCTAGGAGAACTCACATGAAAATCTGCGCTCGAGTGGACAACCCTGCCGCTGTTCTTCGCCAGCGTCTCGAAGCCCTTGCCTCTCAACTCGCAGAACTTGAGAGTCTCAGGGACCGGGTGGATCGAGAAGAGAACCATCAGCGCGAGCGGCGCCAGTGCGGCTATCTCAGACGACGAGCAAGCTCAGAGTGCAACCGAGCGGTCGCTGCAACGTCGCAGATCTAAAGCTCCGCCTTGTCGCAACCCATCAAATTATTTCAGCGAGAGTCCGAAAGCGAACGGATGTTTCGAATTTAATCGATCATATTTGGCTTCGGCAGGGGGCGAGCGGTTCATCCGCAGCAGCCTCCGGTCACGCCGAGAACAGGGGCGCTGGTTTTCTGGCGCAGTACGTGCCGGGAGCGGGGGTCTTCAATCCATTAACTAGTTTCGCTTGAAAGGATGAAAGCTCGTGAATGATGCCAATGTGAAAGTCGAAACGCAGGCCGATCCGGTGAATGAGAATACGAATGGTGCAAAACCAAGGATCGATTTGCCGCTTTTGAATTTCCAGGAACTCTTCCGTGGATTCGCCGAGCAGGGCGCCGCACAGACCAAGAAAAATATCGCGAGCATGAAAGCGACTTCCGAGGAGATCAGCGACATTCTCCGTGAAGCCTGCTCAATGAACGCCAGAGGGGCCGTCGATTACGGTGCCAAGGTCATCGAGATTTCCAAAGACAATACCAGGGCCACCCTGGAGTTTTTATCCCGGCTCGCTGAGACCAGGTCGCTGCTGGATATCGTGCATCTTTCGACCGCCCGAAGCCGCGAGGCTTTCGAAGTCGTCTCCGCACAGAATCGGGAGCTCTGGGAGTTCGCGCAGAAAGTTGCGATCGAGACGACCGAGCCCATCAAGACCAGCTTCAATAGGGTGTTTCACGAGACCGTCTGAACCGAGGCTACCGGCCGCGCGGTTCGACTGGACGGACATCTCCGCGACGAGGGGACGCTCGGTCCAGTCGATGGCGGGGCAGCGTGCCCTGACCGCACAACAGGTTGCAGGAGATCAAGATGGGTGTGGTGATGATCAAATGCCCGGAAACGGGCGACGCCATTTCGACGGGTATCGAAACCGATCGCGAAAGGTTTCGTTGCAGCGCGGTATTCTTTCGCGCACCTATTGCCGGGTCTGCGCGGCTACACACGAGTGGTTCGCGCGAGAGCCCTGGGTCTACGAGCCTGCCCTGGATAGTCGGTTGCCGGGCGGCTGGCAGGCGTCTCGCGCCGGCGCGGCGTGAATAAGTCCTGCTGCGCCACGCGAAACGATCCGATCGATTCTGCGGCTCATCACCTTGTAGCACTCGCATGCCACGGCTTCGAGCCGCGGCCGGTCAATCTCGAGCTGACCGCGGCGGTTGGATTTCAAGGCTCGTGACGCGCGCAATGCCCTCACAACATGCGTGACCGTGGTGCGCCGGACCCCCAGTAGCTCCGACATAGTCTCCTGTGTCAAAGGGAGGGGATTGCTGCTATTCGCCCGGTCGTGAATTTGAAGCAGCCAGCAGGCCATCCGGGCTTCGACGGAATGCAGTGCATTGCAAGCCGCGACGTGCTGAACCTGCGTCAGCAGCGATCTCGTGAAAATCTGCGCCATGGATGCGATGGCGGGGCTGCGCCCCAGAGCTGACAAAAATTGCGCCGCCGGAATCTGCAGCACGGGCCCTGGTACGCGGACGACTACCGTCACAGATGAGTGGGATGTGCCAAGCGCCAACGTTAGACCGATCGCACCTTCACGACCGATCACCGCTGTGGCGGCAGTCTGCCCGTTCGGCAAGTCCACGATGAAGGCAATCGCGCCGCCACAGGGGAAGAGAAGGTGCTCGATCCGATCTCCCGATCGGACCAGTACGGCGTCGCGCTCGAGCACGACTTTCCGCAGGTGAGGCGCAAGCAAAGCGAAATCGGCCGGCGGCAAGGCTGCTAACAATCGATTACCAACTCTGGTCGCGTGGTCCATCATGGGATTCGTCCCCACCGATGTCCGGCGCTAGGTCTCGTGCCGGCTGGTGCCAGCTGGTCTGCACTACTCAACAGCGATCCAATCGGTCACCGGAGATATGGTTCCAATTGGGAGTCGTGCGTGTGCGACGGCACCGCCACGCACGATCCCGCGAGATCCTGCGATTGGCGCCAACTGGAGACCGGCAGGCTCGCGGGCATTGCAGTTGATTTCGGCCGAGCCTATCGCTCGTCCGCCTTCTCGGGAACCGGAAGAGTGTCCTCTGAGCGGACGCTCTATGCCTGTGGGACGGATGCCAATTTTTGGCCGAATATGCTCAGGCGGCGACTGCCTAATCATTGAACGTTCTTAACTCGTGGCTAAACTCTTAATCAGGCGGGTCCCAGGTTTGGGCCCCGCCCACCGCACCTCGCAAAGCCTTAGGCCGATCCACGGTTTGAAGACCGAATTAAAACGGCTTTTCACGTCGAGACCGGCAACGATAGCTGGCGGTTCAAAAGCCGAGACGACGATCACGCGACCCGCGCTCGTCTCGCCTCCGCTATCCCGGCCAGCTCCGACGAGACGAGCGCTACCAGCAAACCCCGCCGCGCAAAGGGGTCAAAATTGGACGCCGATGAGGGGGCAAATTTGCAAACGATGACGTAATTGCGGTCGGCGCTCGTGGTATGCAAGCCGCATTATCGTCGAGCCCTCGCAATCACCTGATTCGAAGGAGCTCCCATGAAGCAGTACGTCGGGCTGGACGTCTCACAGAGAGAAACCGCCGTATGCGTTGTCAACGAGACTGGCCAAGTAATCTTCGAAGGAAAAGCCAAGTCTAATCCTGGTGCCTTGACCGACCTGCTTCGCAACATGCGCCTCAAGCCGAGCGTATCGGCTTCGAGACGGGTGCGATGGCGAGTTGGCTATGGCATGAACTCCGCAGGGTTGAGCTTCCGGTGGTCTGCATCGACGCTCGGCATGCGCACGCAGCTTTGTCGGCCCGTATGAACAAGAGCGGTCAGAATGATGCGCGAGGCCTTGCAGAACTGGTGCGAGTGGGATGGTATCGAGAGGTCAAGGTCAAAAGTGAGGAAAGCCAAAAGATCCGAGCGATCCTTGTCGCTAGATCTCGGCTAGTGTCGATGCGCCGAGACATTGAGAACCAGATTCGTGGCTTGATCAAGGAATCTGGATTACTATTCCCTCGCGCGATCGGCCAACAGTTCCGCAACCAGGTCAGCGAATTCTTAGGCGCTGATCATTTACTCCTCAACGTGATATCGCCGCTGCTCTCGATCCATGAGAACATCTGTCGAGAACAGGAAAAGTTCGACAACGAGGTCCGCCAGTTGGCGAAGCTGGACGAGACGACGCGGCGACTGATGACGGTCCCGGGTGTCGGCGTCGTCACGGCCCTAACGTTCCGCCACACGATCGATGATCCCTCGCGCTTCCGATCGGCGTCGACAGTCGGCGCTTACCTCGGCCTTACGCCGCGATGTAGCCAATCCGGCGAAACCGACACCAACGGAAAGATATCTCGACGGGGCGACCGGCTTCTCCGAACTTACTTGTTCGAGGCCGCCACTGTCCTTCTTTCTCGAACCAAAAAGTGGTCTTCTCTAAAGGCCTGAGGCATGAAGCTCGCCAACCGGATCGGCATGAAGAAGGCAAAGGTCGCAATTGCCCGAAAGATCGCCGTGATTCTCCACTGCATCTGGGTCGATGGCACATCGTTCGACTGGGTCCAGCCGAAGCCAATCTAATATTTGCTCGCAAGTTCCTGGTCCGGTCCGCCGGACTGGCGATGTCCCGCTGGGACGGTGGTTGTGGTGACCTCGGTCAATCGGCTGGTGGCGGTTCGCCCGCACTCCGCTGCAGACGTTGAGGCGCCCGATCCGGACATCATCATGAGGCGCTCGCGACCTCGGAAAGGACCATGACCCCATCTACGACATCAACCCAACTCGCTGAAGCCGCCAACGATGTCGATTGCCAATCCCGCTAGGCAATCGTCTCGCCATCCGCGATCGCTCCGTCTCCGCAACCTGACCAGCTCCGACGGAGCAATCGCTACGGGCGTGTCACTGGAGAGAGGAAGAATGGTAACTTGACAACAAACCGCAATTAAAGGGCCGATCTCCTCCAGAAGAATGTTCAAGGCGCTCGGGCCTTCTAAGCACGCGATCGGCCATACCGGAAGGGCGGCAAAAGCACTGGGTGAAGAGGTCAAGAACCGGATCATCCCGCAGTACACCGGGAGCTTTGATCGGGCGAGCCTTTGCGGCGCTCGGGTTTCGGAGGACTCTCTCGAACGCGAGGCAATCTGCACGTCTTTGCGCCCGATGATCCGAGCTGGACGCCATCGACCTTCCAACGTCAAAACCCGCGTGAAAAAGTCCGGAATGCCGAATGGGCTGCTCACGTTGAGAGACGCCCCCCGTTTTAGAGACGTTGCGGACTAGGCACGGTACTGCATTTGGCCCCGAATTCGATCAATCCGGGCTAGAACCTTCTCTCGTGACGATAGCTGTCGATTTCAAATATATGATTTAATTCGTTTAAAAATGTGATTTAATCATAACAACGAAACGTTGTAAGTCATTTGGACGCATCTCCGCGGCAACCTGCGGACCACGAGGGAGGTTCACATGGCTGTTCTCTTTGGCGACACAAGTGGATCACTCACGGGCCGACAGCATGGCGCAGCGCAAACACTGGTTGGTTCCGATCCGACAAACACACTGTTCGGGGATGCTGGCGTGGACTTGCTCGGCCGCGCGATCGGCGGCAACGACACGTTGCTGACGTCCGGCTCTGGAAGCCTATATGGTGATGCGGGCGGAAACATTTCTGATCATGCCCGGGGCGGCAGCGACACGTTGTCCGCTCAAGTATCGGCGCCCGCTATCATTCCCGGCGAGACCTTCAGCCTGGATATGTACGGTGATGCTGGAGGCAACATTTCGGACTGGGCCATTGCGGGCAATGACATGTTCAATGTCGAATTGCCCCTGGCCTTTACGCCCGGAGTGAGGGTGAATGCCTATGGCGACGCTGGCGAAACATTGTCTGGTCAGTCCCAGGGTGGTGACGACAACTTCGGCGTCACTGCTGGCGGACATCAAACAATTATCGTGTATGGAGATGCGGGTGGAAACCTGATCAATTGCGCGGTCGGCGGTAATGACACATTCGTTGGTCACATCGGACCGGATGGGAGTTTTGTGTTCTATGGCGACGCTGGCGGAGGCTTGCTCGGGCATACCCGGGGCGGCAATGACAGCTTCACTGCGAGCGGATCCGAGTACAACAACTATCTCTATGGTGACGCCGGCGGCGGCATGGCCGGTCATGCGGCCGGCGGCAATGATAGTTTCGCTGTGAGCGGGATTAATCCGTTCAATTTTGTCTTCGGCGATGCCGGTGCAAATATGTCCGCTTCCGCCGCCGGGGGAAACGACACGTTCGACGACTCTAGCGACGCAACACTCGCTGACCGAAATGTCTTTTCCGGCGATGCTGGCGGGAACATGTCCGGCTCTGCCCACGGAGGGGACGACACGTTCAACAAGACCGGCTTAGGAGGAAGTACGTTCTATGGCGAAGTCGCGGGCGACATGTCTGGTCGTGCCCAGGGCGGCAATGACACATTCCAGGCCTCGGGCACGCAAAACCAAAATCTCTTCTACGGCGATGCCGGCGGCAATATGGGCGATCAGGCCGTTGGCGGCGACGACACCTATTTCGGTGGCAACGTATTTTCCCAGCTCATCAATCAAGCATATGGCGATGCGTCGACTATGTCGGGCCGCGCGCATGGCGGCAATGACACCCTGGTCGGCGGCAATGATCCGATCCGCATGCCGTGGGCAGCTACGAGACCATTCTCGTCGGCGATGCCCAATCCATGTCCGACTACGCGCGCGGCGGCAACGACAGGCTGGTTAGCGGCACGGGAAACGATGACATATGGGGCGATGCCCAGATGATGCTCGGCTTTGCCCAAGGAGGGAACGACACGTTCGTGTTCGATTTCGATAACGGGCACGATAAAGTCGAAGACTTCGGACAGGGACTCTCCAGATCAGGGCGCCGATCACATCGACGTCTCTGCGCTCGGTATCGAGAACTTCAGCGATCTGAGCTTCTCACCGTTCGATCCTGTCACGCACGAGAGCACGGTCACGTTCAGTCCAGGCAACGACGTGGTGGTGCATAGCCAGCAAGCACTCAGACCTCAGGATTTTATCTTCGCGCCACATCAAGACGGTTTGTTGGCCTGAGCCGTCGCTCAAGACCGCCCGCACGCTCGACATACATTCAGCCTCGTGCCTACTTCAGGGCGCGACGAGGTTATCGGGTTATGGTCGGTCCCAGACAGCGTTCGGTCCCATCCCGTCGTGCTGCATTGTTTTCCGTGTGGACACGCGAAGCTGAAAGTTGCTGCGGTGCAGGACCGCTAGTGGCCCCAAAGCGGACTCCAGCGCATCGCGCTGCCCCTGAGGGAGTAGCGAAGCCTCGAATAGCCTTGGAGCAACTTATGGGCGCACTTTCGTGACCGAGCCCGTTAACATAGTTAAATTGATTTGCTGGTTTTTCCCGATAGTTTTTTGCGCAGGGGAGAACATTCATGCGAAGCTCTCGCGCAATCCTTTATGCCCAACGACTTAGCGAACTCACCTCTCAGCTCTCAGAATTGGAATATATTCGAGGTCTAGTCGAAGAAGCAGAGCGAAGCGCCCGCAGTGTGCCTCCATTACGCTTGACACATCCTGCTTCGCGCCGTCTTCGAACTCGTGAACCAGGCGCCCTGTCTGTCCGCTTCCGTCGCCGCGCGCCACCAAGCTGGAATGCAGGCGCTATCAGCCCCTGACAACGACAACCAAGTCAATCGGACTTTGCTGGAGCCATTCCCCGACGGATGGTGGGCTTCCTCCTAAAACCTCTCCAAGCGCTCGCCTTCACTCCTGCTGAGAAGGAGGGGACGAGAGCCAGGGAAGCGCCAGCAATGATAAGCGACTTCGCACGTTGATACGCATCGCTGGCCGAGGGTCTAACCGTAGGCGTCGGTGGCTGAGAGACAATTCCGCGCTCCCGCCTGCATGTTAGGAGCGCAAAATGGCCGAAGAAGTCAGCGCCGAGACACGTGCCTGCTCGAGCGAGCCAACGAAACCATCGCTCAAAGTCGTCAGTTAGCCACGGAACGTCGCGCACTCGTCCCTGGGTGCGAACTAAATCTCCGACACAGGCTGCTCAACATTGCCACCCTGCCTACTGATGACCTGGAGCGCCGGGTCCGCGCACCTGAGGGGAGTGGACTGCACCCCCTTGTGGCCCATCAAGTTGCGCCTCGTTCGGAGGAGGTCCGCTCATCGCGCCACAGCAGACCAGGTTGTTCAACTTGAGTTCTTCGCATTTTGACCCATTGCAAAAGCTTCGAGCGTTCGTCTTTACGAACACGTGCTGGGGACCCACTCCATGCCACAGCACGGGATAAACGTTGTGCTCGACATCGCCAGGAATGTCCTCCCTTTAGCCATGAGTTGCTTCGGGGTGATTGCGGTGACCCACAGCAGTCGTCAAGCTACTGGCTAGTTTTCTTGATGCAAACTGGCTCACTGTTGGGGACGCTCTTGCAATCCCAATCTGGGCCGAAGCCAGATGCCTGATGAACGGATGGATATCGAACAAGAAAGACAGCACAGACACATATCAGAACAACGGCAAAGAGGACGACGAAGACGTCACTGCGCGCGAACTGCCACCTGAGCCATCTGATCGTTCGTTCCAGGGTTAACTACCATTCTCACAATTAGCCTCGCCTCGCTAAAGATTCATTCGACCAATTCGGAGAAATTGAGCAATTGGCGCGAGGCCAGCTTTTGGCCCATCGCTTCCTTACGCGGTGTCGCTGCATGTCGGCTCACAAGGGCAGACCGGAAGTTTGCAGCCAGGGGCCAGGTCGGCGGCTTGTGACCCGTTGCTAACGCGAGCTAGTGAGCCTTCATTGCGCGCAATAGAAAACGAAGGCCCGAGCGTTCGTCACGCTTAAGACAGCGGATCCGTTTGCGGGTCGGTTATTTCGGACTACGCAGCGTGGAGCGCTGCTCATTCCACGCCGCCAGCAGAGGTTTCAGCAGCTCGTCAAGCTGAAGCGTGCTGGGTTGGCGGCCGGACGGGACGGCATTGAAGGATCCATCGGGATTGGACTGCCGTGACGATGAAGATGCCCTGGCCAAAGCCAGGACCACCGCCAGCGAGATTGCATCTGCCCCCCGCGTGCACGACCCGCGCCGCATCGCCATTGAGGACGAGGCCAGCCGGCAAGTTACCATCATTCCAGTGATCAATCACCACACCAACATAGGAGGATGACTCCGTGGCTGCCGACAAACCGGTCGGCGACAACGCGCGCAAAGGCGCGGTGAAGAAGCGGTCGCAGACCAAGACCAGGATGGGCGGCGCGACGACCTGGACCAAGCGTGACAGGTCGAGCAGCGAGTTCATGGCCTTGAAGTAGACCAGCAAGAAAACTAGCGCCAGAAAAAGTGATCTCGTTCAGCCTTACCGCTGTCGAGCTGCTGGGCGCGTTTCGAGATATGCGCATAACCAAACGCGATCCCAAGCTTGTCATCGGGACGTTTTGTCGCTGAGCCCGATGAACTCCAGGCCGGCGTCGGCATAAAGGTCGATCAGATTGCGGTCGGCAGGGGCGCCGGAAACTCTGCCGAATATGTCGATGCGCGGTCGTCGCTGCCTCATATTTCTTGAGGACGGTGGAGTCGTGCGACTACAGTTCTCGCGAAAGCTGCTCAAAGCTGCTAACGTTTCTTCAAACGTAGACGCTGGTTTATGATTTACGGTAACCTCTTTCGCTCATCGCCATTTCTCTCTCCGGAGATCCAGGTGGCCCGCTGTGTTTTGAGCCCAAAGCCCGTTGCTCTTGCTTGCGTGTAGAATCGGTGGTGGGCGGCCTCACTCTTCCGCCACTCTCACCTTGAAAGCACCCTAGCCAACGTCCGTTGACACCTTTGCGACTGTTGCAACATTCGCGTGGGCCGGTGCTGACCGAACTCGGTGGCAGCTGTCCGTGAAATCCACCATCAATGTGCCGTCCGTTTCGAGTCCAGTAAGGCGCGCGGAACATCGCCGACATCGTCAAGGTCAGGCGCCTGGCCGTATCCCATGCGTTTCATCTGCTCATGTACCTGCGCCATTTCAGCGTCGCTGAGGCGCGGCGGCTCGCCGATAGCCAACGCATGGACATACATCTTCGCCAGCGTCTCCACCTCCAAGGCGAGCCAAAGCGCCTTTTCAAAGGTCTGGGCCGTCACGATCAAGCCATGATGGCCAAGGAGGCAAGCGTCGCGATCTTCGAGGGCCTTGAGGGCGTAGTCCGATAGTGCCTGCGTGCCGAAACAAGCATATGGCGTACACCGGACATCGTTGCCACCCGCAACTGCGACCATATAGTGGAAGCAGGGAATATCACGTTCGTGAACGGCGAGAATCGTGCTGAAGGTGGAATGCGTATGCAGCACGACGTTGACGTCTTCGCGTGCTCGCAGAATATCGCGATGAAAGCGCCATTCGGATGAAGGCCGATGGTTGCCCTGGTAGTTCGCGGCAAAATCCATCGCGACAATGTCCTCTGGCTGCATCCGATCATAGGGCAGACTGGTAGGCGTGATTAGCATGCCGTTTGGAATCCGGTGCGAAAGATTGCCGGATGTGCCCTGATTGAGACCGTTTCGATTCATCTCCCTGCAGGTATCGACAATGCCTTGGCGGAGATCGGCATGATTACGGTCTGTCATGAAGCGGGCTCCGAGAAAGCGATCCAGGACTGGTAAGCGGTGGAAAGGTCGCGCGGTTCGAACCTATCGTTGCTGAGTGATGTGACGGCTTCAAGGATCACGCTTGAAACCGGCAGCGTACGCGAGAATCGCCGCCACAGCAGCGCAGCACCAAGCGCCGTTCCGTCGGGAGATCGACTCACCCAGACACTCTGCGAGGATCGCAAAGTCGCAAGACAACGGGCGAAGGGCAGGTTTGCGGCAAAGCCACCATCGATGACTATGCGTTTTGAGCTCTCGAGCGCATCAAGGCAGCGGTTTGCGCTGAACGCTGCGTAGAGCACCGCCAATGCCTGCCATTCGGCAGGCGTTTCGAGGGCGGCCCGATGACTCGTCCGCGGCGAGCAGCGCCCGGAAACAATCCATCATCGCCGACGAATGAGGGGAGCGCCAGGGTTCCTCTCGACAGCAGGGTGGGCAATGCGGCAAGGACGGCTGCATCAGAAGCAAAATGTTCCCCGCGGATGAGGTCGTATTCGCGGCCGGCCGCGATCAACGTCGAAGGTGCATTCTCCCCATCGACATCGATATTGAGAACCATCGCGCGCGCGCAATCGAGTTTGTCCAGGGGGAGGCCGCGCTGAAAGCCGATCATCCAAGTACCGGTCGATAGGATCGAGGCATCGGCCATGCCGGCGGCCTTGTAGCGAAACAGGTTGGCGTTGGAATCATGCACGCCGCAGAGGATCTCGGTCGATTGCGCCAGGCCAGTGCGCCTGGTTACAGATTCCGAAACCGTCCCTAGCACCTCACCGGCGGGTACGCATTCGGGCAACAGATGGCTCCAACCGCGCTTACGCATAAGAGAAGAAGGCTGACGGTGGATGAGGTCCCAGATATGGCTCTGAGCCGCGAGCTGCGAGATTTCGCTGGCCGCACGTCCACCAAGCCGCAGGGCGAAAAACTGCGCGGTGGTCAGATAGGCTTTTGCGCGAGCGAATTCGACGGGATACGCGCTTTCCTGCCAAAGCAGCTGTTTTCCGAGCCGCATCGCCCCTCCGATTCCGCAAAACACCTCATCGTAACCAGGCGCGATCCGGGCATATGCTTCATCGATTGCGGGCGGAGAGACGGCATCATAGTCCATCATCGGCAGCACTGGCGTATCACCGTCGACGAGAACCGCGCCGCATCCATGCGCAGCCACGATCACGGCGCCAATGGCATGGCGTTGAGACAAGTCGGCAAGGGTATCGAGAAACCACTCTTCTAACCCGGCAAGGTCATAGGCGAGGTACGAGCCCTGAGTCATAGGCACATTTGGAAGCCCGTGTGTTTCGAGCGGCCAGCCGTCGTCGCTCGCCACGACCAGTTTGAGATTGGTCTTGCCGATGTCGAGAACTGCAATAGGGTTCGAGACGATCGAGCGCATCATCGCCGGCTACCGCGGCGCTTTGCCGGCGACATGAGGAACCGCCGCGACGGCAATCAAGATTCCACCCCAGATCGCTAGCGTGAGGAATTGGCTGAGGTTCAGAAGGTTGAATGCCGAGGAGATCACCTGAAGGATGATCAACGCAAGCAATAGCCCGCCGACTTTGCCGAAGCCGCCAAACGGATCGATGCCGCCGAGCACGGCCGCGAGAATGGTGACCAGCAGATAGCTCTCGCCGTATGCCGCGTTGGCCGAATTGAAACGTGCCAACATGACGACCGCCGCCACGCCCGCGAGCAAGCTGGAAAATAAATAGAGTTTGAGGAGGACGGCGCGGGTATTGACGCCGGAGTAACGGGTCGCCTTCTCGTTCGAGCCGATCATGTAAACCTTTGCACCGAACGGCGTCGCGTTCAGCATGAGCGCGACGGGCAAGGCGCAGAACGCAAGTACGATCAGAGCAAAGGGTACCCCGAAAACCGTTCCGTTGCCGATAAACACAATCGGCTCCGGGAATCCGGAGATGACGTTACCGCGCGACAGGCCGATCGCGAGACCCTTGCAGAGCGTCATCGTGCCGAGCGTGGCCAGGATCGGCGAAACGCCGAGATAGGCGATGACAAAACCATTGAGGAGGCCGACCAATGCAGCCACTGCAAATCCTGCAGCGATCGCAAAGACCTGAATGCCGACCCAGGCAAGGCCCTGGCTCCCCGGGATGTAGCGCGTCAGCAGGAAGGCGATGGTCAGTCCGGACAGATTGGCGGTTGCGATGATGGAAAGGTTGAGTCCACCAGATAGCAGGGCCAGCATCATCGCCAGTGAGAGGATGCCAAGTTCGGGCATCTGGAAAGCCATGGATTGCAGCGTGTTGACCGAGAAGAACCGATCGCCGATCGTGATCGCGAACACGACCCAGAGTGCGAACAACAGCAGGATGAGGGTGGCGACTGTGCCGCTGCTGGCGAGACCGACCATGCGCCGGCGAAGCGAGAGGGCAGGGGCGTTGCTCATCGGGGCGCGCTCCGGGTTCGCCGCTCGCGCTGCGACCAGGCGGTCGCAGAGACCGAAATGAGAATAACCAAGCCGACGAAGAACGGCGACCAGTAGGACGAAACGCCCAGCAAAATGATTCCATTTTGGAGTACCGCGAGCAGTGTCAGGCCCAAAAACGTGCCGAAGACCGTGCCGACGCCGCCCATCAGGCTGGCGCCGCCGAGCACGACGGCAGCGACCACATCGAGTTCCTTGCCCACCAGCACCGTCGGGGCAACGGACTGCGCGAGTTGTGCCTGAATCAGGGAGGCGATTCCGGCCATGACACCCATGTAGCAATAGACCAGTATATTGAGGCCGAAAATGTGGAAGCCGAGCCGCTGTGCGGCGTCGGTATTGCCTCCCATGGCATAGATTTGCCGGCCGATATTGGTTCGGTTAAGCAGGAGCCAGGTGACGAGAAATGCCAGCACGAGCGCGAGGATCTGCAGATTGACACCGTAGGAGCTATCCTTGCCCCATTCGAACTCGAACCAGAATATTCCGGTCGCAAACCAGTCGGGCAACGAATAGATGTATTTGCCGCCGGTGAAGAAGATCAGAAGCCCATAGAAGATGTTCAGCGTCGCGACCGAAACGATGATCGATGGTATTCGAAGTTTCTGGATGAAAATCGCGTTGAGGGCACCGAGCGCACCGCCAATTCCAATCGCGATGGCGAAGACGCCGATCCAGTTCGCCCCGTAAGCATTGGCAAGCGAAAGTGTGACATATTGCGCCACCGACGCGGTCGCGGTGAATGAGATGTCGATTCCACCGGCGATCAGGACGACCAGCAGCCCGAGCGCTAGGATGCCGACAAATGCATAGGAGGTCAGCAGATCAAACAGATTCTGCATGGTCAGGAATTGGGCGTTCGCGAAGCCCAAGCTGGCGCAGAGCCCAAGGATGACTGTCAGCAGCCAGAACTCATGGCTGCGACGAAACCTGCCGAATGATGCCATGTGCGATTCAGGCATTGACGGCCTGCCCAAGCGCATCTTCGGAAGTGGCTGCGGCAGGCACGTCGGTTGTCAAACGACCATCCCGCATCACCAGGACGCGATGACTATGATAAAGGACCTCGGAGATTTCGTCCGATATCATCAAGACCGCGACGCCGTCGCGGGCCAACCGCCGGATGATTTCGTAAATGCCGTCCTTGGCGCTGATGTCGACGCCCACCGTGGGGCTATCGAGGATAAGCACCCGCGGATTGGTCGCCATCCATTTGGCGAGCACGACCCGCTGCTGGTTGCCCCCGGAGAGCGTCTTCACCGGGTTGGCGGGATTGGAGACCTTGATCCCGAGTTCAGCAACCCACCGAGCGACATGGGTCTGTCGCGCGCGTGCGGCAATCAGGCCGAACGCGCCAGCCAGACGATCCAGCACCGCAAGCGTGACGTTCGCCGTGACGGACTGATTCAGGATGAGACCAAGCGTAAGCCTATCTTCGGATACGTAGGCGATCCCTCGATTGATCGCCTCTGCATTTGTACGGAGGGCGATGGGCCGCCCGTCAAGTGCGATAGTGCCGCGATCGGGCGGCTTCATGCCGAACAGGGATAGCGCCAATTCGGTTCGCCCTGAGCCGAGCAGACCGGTGAGACCCACTACTTCGCCCGCGCGCAGCTGCAAGCTTACATCCTCATACTCGCCCTCGCGGCCCAGGCCCTTAACTTCCAGCACAACCGGGCCAGCGGCAAGCTCAGGCGCCTGTATCTGATACTCGAAGGACTTGCCAGTCATCAGCTGGCTGAGTTTCCGCCCATCGATTGTGTCTGCGGCAAAAGTACCGACTTTGGCGCCATCCCGCAGCACCGTTACGCGCTGGGCGATTTCAAGCACCTCATCGAGACGGTGGCTGACGAAAACGACGCAGATGCCGGCACGCTTCAGCTCGCTTACGAGCGCGATCAGGGCGTTCACCTCGTGGCGGGTCAACGATGCCGTCGGCTCATCCATAATCAGGAGTTTGGCATCCGCAGCCAAGGCGCGGCAGATCGCGACCAGCTGGCGTCCGGCAATGCTGAGCTCTGACACTTTCGCGTCCGGGTCGAACGCAACGCCGATCTTTGCCATTGTGGCCTTCGCGGCGGCGCGCATTGAGGCCCAGTTCACCGAATGGAGGCCGCCAAGATGGTGCGCCATCGCGATATTCTCGGCGACGGTGAGGTTGGGGAATAGCGAAAGATCCTGGTAGATGACCTGAATGCCGCAATGCGTGGAGTAGACCGGGTTCAGTTTAGGATATTCCTTGCCGGAAATTGCGATACGGCCGCCAGGCTCCGGTGCCTCGACGCCCGAAATGATCTTGATCAGGGTGGACTTGCCGGAGCCGTTTTCACCGACCAGGCAATGCACCTCGCCGACTTCCAGAGTGAGATCGACGTCGCGGAGCGCGTGCACGCCGCCGAAGCGCTTCGATATGCCGGACATTTCCAGGAAAGTCACCAAAGGTTCGCCTGCAATGGAGTCGTGCGATCACTCGAGTGGTCCCGCATTCCCGACCGGAAGGGCCGGGAATGCAGCGCGACGAGGCGACTAAACCGGTCCGGCCTAGAGCCCTCCCGCGATCAGACCGTCGATGGTTTCCTTGTTGATGCGCATGATCTTGTCCACCTTGATCTGCTTTCCTGCAACGTCGACGGCTGCCTTGCCAAGGCCGGGTACATCGACGCCATCCGTGATCGGCTTGCCATCGAGCACGAGTTTGGCCACCGCGACCATCGCGTAACCCGCATCGGTGGGATTCCACAGAAAACCCTCGCGGATCGTATCATCCGCGATAAGCGACTTCGCCTGGCTTGGCAGTACAGTGCCGACAACGGCGATCTTCTTGCCAAGACGTTGCTGACGCACAGCATTTCCGGCCCCGATTGGTCCGTTCGAACCGAAGCCGAGAATACCACGCAGGTTGGGATAGGCCTTGATCACGTCAAGCGTCGTGCGCTGGCTGGTGTCGATCTCGTCGGCGCCAGGGAAGCGGTCGGCGACGAGCTTCATTTTTGGAAAATTTTTTCTGCTGGTAGGCAATCGCGGCATCGGCCCATTTGTTGTGAAGTGGCGTCGTAAGAGTCCCGACATAAACCACATAATCACCTTCGCCGCCCATGTCCTTGGCGAGACGTTCCATCTGCACCTCGCCGAACCGAACGGAGTCGATCAATTCCACATTCCAGTCACGGCCTTCCTGTTCCGGACCCTCATGCGTGATGACCTTGATTCCGGCGGCCTGGGCGCGCTTCAGTACGGGCTCGCAGACTTTTACATCAAGCGGCACCAAGCCGATCACGTTGACCTTCTTGGCAATCAGATCCTCAAGCAGCTTTACTTGCTGTGCCGGATCGACGTTCGCCGGGCCAACCATAGTGGCATTAATGCTGAAATCCTTCGCACCCTTCTGGATTCCCTTTTCAAGTGCGTTGAACCACGGAATTCCCGCGATCTTCACGACCGTGACCATTTCCTTTTGGGCTTGCGCAAAGGCAAAGCCCGGAAAACCGGCACCGGCCAACGCGGCCGTACCACCGATCAGCTTGAGCGTCTGGCGTCTGTCCATTGTTCCCTCCCAGGAAACGATCTTGGATTCCGCACCCTTGACCTGACAGTCGCTGGGTGGGGCAGTCGAGCCTGTTCTTGCTTGGGGGCAGAAAGTGTTGCCTGTCCAACCGCAGGACCTTGAAGGACATTAGAGACCGGCGCTTCAGAACGTGTCAAGCAAGTGACATGTTCGCCAGCCACCGTCGCGGTGCGATACCTGATCTCGCCGTCGAGCTGCTGAGTGAGGAGCTGCGAGCGATCGGCGTTGCTACAGCCATTATCTTAGCGGAGGAGCGCCAGGCCGCCGGACGAAAGCAAGTAGTCCCAGCCTCTGGTTTTCAAAACCCGGCTTCAGCAAGCGGGCTTCGTTCGGCTTCGCGTAGCGATTCACACTTTTCCCTGAGTGTCATTTTTTTCGTCACGCGCGTGGATGCCACCATGAAAGCCCGGCCATCGCCAGCTTCGCCGTTGCACAATCCCTTGCCGCCCACGAACATCCGACTGTCATTGTTACGTTTTCTGCTTCCACAATTGCCGTCGGTTTGGCCGTGCGTTCAGATCGTGTCTCGCGCCGGAGCGTCCGCCCTCGGCTTGTCAGCATCGCAAGCTGCGTGCCATCCTAGCCCGACACGCGCATGGGAAGGTCAATTCCCGGCATGGCTACGCGCCGCGTTAGGGTGGAACACAAACGCTCAGGGAGACACGACATGGTGTGGACGCTTCGTCTGGCGGGGCTGGCTTGCGCCGGCTTGCTGTTGTCATCGGTGAGTGCTCTGGCAGGTCCAAAGGTCGTCTCCGGTCCCGGCGCCGACCCCGCCTGCTTCAAGCCGTGGTCGTCCGAGACCAAATTCTTTCAGTGGCCCAAGAAGGCGGGCCCCTACAGAATCGCGCTGGTCAACGGTTTTGTCGGCAACACATGGCGCATCCAGATGGTGAAGACTGCCAAGGCTTTCGCCGATCAGCCGGGTATCAAGGAGAACATCAAGGAGTTCAAGGTTGTTTCCACCGGGACCGATGTCGCGGCGCAACTTGGCGCGATGGAGGATTTCATCAACCAAGGCTTCGACGCAATCGTTACCATTGCGGTAGCTCCCGACGGTTTTGATCGCATCATCCGTCTTGCCGACAAGAACAACGTCGTGGTGGTGCCGTTCGACAACGTCCTCGACACCGACAAGGTGATGATGGTCAACGAGGACCAGAAGGAAATGGGCCGCATGTCGGCCAAATGGCTGATCGACGAGAGCGGCAAGAAATCCGGCGACATCCTCGAAGTCCGTGGCCTCCCGGGAAACTCCGTTGACCGCGATCGTCATCTCGGTTTCCGCGAGGTAATAGAATCGCCCGGCAACAGCTTCAAAATCACCGAGGTGGTTGGTAATTGGGACACCGGCACCTCGCAGAAGGTGACTGCAGATGCGTTAGCTGTGCATGGTCATTTCGACGGAGTATTCACCCAAGGCGGATCCGACGGCACCGTGCAGGCACTGATGGCTGCCAAGCATCCCTTTGTGCCGATGTCGGGCGAGGGCGAAAACGAGTACCGTAAACAGATTGCCGATCACGCCAAGGACGGACTAAAGGGAATGTCCTACGGCCAGTCGCCGGCGCTGGTGGCGATCGCGACCAAGGCGGCGATCTCGGCGCTGCAGGGCAACATTATGCCGCAGCTGATCTCGATCCCGATTCCAGTGGCGACCTACAAGGATCTCAAGCCGGGCACGAATTACTGGCCCGAGCTCAATGCCAACTTCTTTGCGCCGAACCAGTTCACACCGTGCGGCGTGAACTTCACTGCACCGGAGATCATGTCGCAGAGCGAGAAGAACACCCAGTGACGGCTCCAGCGATGTCTCTGTCACGGCCCGGCATTCGCCGGGCCGTCGTTGCGTGAAGGCCCGGCCATGCCGGCTGCCGATCCGACGCAATCCGCCTTCCTGGAGCTTGCCGGCATCTCCAAGCGCTATGCCGGCGTTCGCGCGCTTGAAGGCGTCGACTTCGCCTGCGAACGCGGCAAGATTCATGCCGTGCTGGGCGAGAACGGCGCCGGCAAGTCGACCCTGATCAAGATCATTGCCGGTGTGGTGCAGCCCGACAGCGGTCGCATGCGCCTCGCGGGGAGCGAGGTCAGCTTCGCCACGCCGTCGGCGGCGAATGCGGCCGGTGTCGTCTGCATCTTTCAGGAACTATCGCTGATGCCCGACCTCTCGGTCGCGGACAACATCTCCATTGCATCCCCGCCGCGGCGGTTCGGCCTGATCGATGCGAAGGCGCAGCGCCGCCGCGCCGAAGAGCTTTTGTCCGAGATCGGCTGTGAGGACGTCAACCCCCTGAGGCGCGTGCGCGATCTGCCCCTATCGAGGCGCCAGGTGGTCGAGATCGCGAAGGCGCTCGGCAAGCGGCCGCAGTTGCTGATCCTCGACGAGGCGACATCGGCACTGACGAGCGCCGATGTGGAGAAGGTTTATGCGATGCTGGCGCGGCTCAAGGCCGAGGGCGTCGCAATCCTGTACATCTCGCACCGCATGCACGAGGTCGAGGCGCTCGCCGACCGGGCCTCGGTGTTTCGCAACGGCCGCCATATCGAGACCTTCGACAAGGGGAGGCGTTCGACCGCCGATATCATCCAGCTCATGATTGGGCGTGACATCGCGGCCCAGTATCCGCCCAAGCCGGCGCGAAATGCCGCGAAGCCGGTGCTGGCGCTCGAGAACCTGTGCTGGGAGAGGCAGCTCGATCGCATTTCACTGAGCATCGGCGCCGGCGAGATCGTCGGGCTCGGCGGTCTCGACGGGCAGGGCCAGAAATCCCTGTTGCTTGCGCTGTTCGGTGTTTTGCGCGGTGTCACTGGTCGCCTCACGGTGGCGGATCGCGAAGTACGTCCCGGCTCCCCGGCGGCGGCAAAATCGGTCGGCATCGCGCTCGTCCCTGAGGACCGCAAGACCGAAGGGCTGATGCTGCCGATGTCGATCGCGGACAATCTTGCGATCGCATCGCTCGACGCGCTTTCCACTGGCCCATTCATCGATACCGGCCGGGAACGCACCGCGATCCAGCGAGCCATCGCGAGGCTACAGATCAAGTTGGACGCAGCGAGTGATGCGGTCTCGACGCTGTCGGGCGGAAACCAGCAGAAGGTCGTGCTCGCCAAATGGCTGATGACCGATCCGCGCATCATCCTGCTCAACGATCCCACGCGCGGAATCGACGTAGGCACCAAGCAGGAGCTCTACCGGCTGATGCGCGAACTCGCCGACCAGGGCGCCGCAATCCTGTTCTACTCGACCGACTATGACGAGCTGATCGGCTGCTGCGACCGCGTCGTCATCATGTATGACGGCCGCATCGTGCGCGAGCTCGAGGGCGACGACCTCACCGAGACCAACATTGTCGCAAGCTCCCTGAATGTCGACACCGATACCGCAGCGGGGGCGGCGCATGCTTGACGATATCGCGATCAGGATCCGCCAGAACATCGGTCTGGTCACCGCCATCCTGTTGTTCTGTGCCCTCTACATTTTCTACAACGCCGCGCATCCCCGCGGTTTCTCCTCCGCCGTGCTGGTGCAGAATGGCGACGAAATCTTTGCGCTCGCCATGCTGGCGATGGCGCAGACAGTGCCGGTCTTGATGTCGGGCCTTGATCTCTCCGTCGGAGCGGTCATGACCATGGTGGGCTGCTTTGCGAGCTACCTCCTGACCGGCGCGGCAGGTGGTGCGCCGCTGCATCTCGACATGTTCGGCGTGCATCTCGGCCTCGGCACCTTTCCGGGCGGCGTGAGCGGCATTCTGCTCGGGATCGCCGTGTGCCTTGCGATCGGCGCGGCTGCCGGCTTTATCAATGGTTGCGTCGTCGTCTATGGGCGCATCCAGCCGATCATCGCGACGCTTGCGACCGGCGCGGTCTACATCGGCATCGCGCTTTTCCTGCGTCCGACCCCGGGCGGCAAGATCGATGTTGATCTGAACTGGGCGCTGACTAACTCGCTCGGCGATTTCGCCTCGACCGTGCACATCTTCGACGATGGCGCGGCTGCCTGGTTTGCGCCGTTCGCCTGGATCCCTGTGCCCTTTGTGCTTCTCGTTCTCATTCCGCTGCTGGTGTGGGTGCCGTTCCGCCGCTCCGTTCTCGGCCGCGCCGTCTATGCGATCGGCTCGGCCGAGGGCGCGGCTTATATGTCCGGCCTTCCGATCGAGCGCGCCAAGATCGCCGCCTTCACGCTCGCGGGCTTCTTCGCCGGCTGCGGCGGTCTCTTCCTTGCTATCCAGACTTCGTCTGGGAATGCGGACATTCCGCAGGCCGGCGCCTATACGCTCAACTCGATAGCCTCCGTGGTGATCGGCGGCACGTCGCTGCTTGGCGGAACCGGCAGTGCGATCGGGTCGATCTTCGGCGCCATGGTCTTGCGCGTGATTTCCTTCTTCTTCCGCATCTTCGACATTGCCCCTCTTCCTGCAGCCGCTGTTCGAGGGCGTGATCCTGCTCGCTGCCGTCAGCATCGGCGCGTTGGGTATGCTGCGCGTCAAGAACACGTTGGAGCTGTTTCGATGACGGCGGCCTCATTCAGCCTCTCGCGCGACGATCGCCCGATCCTGATTGCGGCGGTGTTCATCGTCGTCATTCTCGTCGCGGGTACGGTTTACACATTCGCCCGTTTCGGCAGCGCTCCCCTGTTGTCTCCGGCCTATCTTCTGCAGCAATTGCAGATCGGTGCGTTCCTCGGGATCGTCTCGGCCGGCATGATGATCGTGATCCTGATCGCGCAGATCGATCTGTCGGTGCCCTGGACGCTCGCCGCCGCGGCCATGATGGCGACCTCGGTCGGCGGTCCTCTCGCAATTCCGGTCGGGCTCGGGGTCGGCGTTCTGGTCGGGCTCGTCAACGGCGTCGGGGTCGCGTATCTGCGGGTCCCCTCGATGATCTTTACGTTGGGCGTGAACGCCGTGATGCGCGGCCTGATGGTCGCGCATACTGGCGGCTATGCACCGCAGACCGGGGCGACCGACCTGATGCGGATGCTGGCGGGCGATCGTACGCTCGGCATTCCCAACGCGCTGTTCGTCTGGGCCGCGGTGTCCGTGCTGGTGGTCGTCATCCTGCAGCGCATGTCGCTCGGCCGCTACATCTACGCCATCGGCAACAAGGAGGCGGCGGCCTATCTGGCCGGCGTCAACACGCGCCGCGTCACGGTGGTCTGCTTCGTGCTCTGCGGCCTTGCTGCCGCGCTCGCGGGCGTGCTGCTCGCCGGCTATTCCACCAAGGCCTACCAAGGCATGGGAGACGCCTATCTGCTGCCCTCGATCGCCGCCGTCGTGATTGGAGGCACCAACATCCTCGGCGGCCGCGGCCGCTATCTCGGCACGCTGATCGGCGTCGTCCTGATCGTGCTCCTGAACAGCGTATTGTCGATCATGGAGATGCCGGAGGCGGGCCGCCAGGTGATCTATGGTCTCGTTATCATCTTCATGCTGCTCGTCTACGGGCGGGGCGAACGCGTCACGAGCTAGATGGCCGGCCTAAGCTTACACGGCCGCGCGCGTATTGAGGAAGATCGAATACAACGAGGTCTGTCCGCAAATGTACAGGCGGTTGCGCCGTGGA
Source organism: Bradyrhizobium lupini (assembly GCF_040939785.1). NCBI lineage: Bacteria > Pseudomonadati > Pseudomonadota > Alphaproteobacteria > Hyphomicrobiales > Nitrobacteraceae > Bradyrhizobium > Bradyrhizobium lupini. The sequence goes on along the minus strand of NZ_CP162553.1, from coordinate 809,464 downwards.
CCGCCGAAACAGACATTCGCCACGATCTCACCGATCGGGAACGTGCCGATATGCGTCCCGTCGGTCCCGTAGCAGAACACGCTCCGTCCCGCCGACGTCCAGATGTTGCCATGGATGTCGCAGCGAAATCCGTCATAGAGCCCGTCGGGGCAGGTGGAAAACAGCGAGGGCTCAGCGACCTTGTCTCCCTGCACCTTGTAGGACCAGATCGTCGCGGGCAGCCCGTCGACGTGGGTCGCGCCGGTATCGGCGACATAAAGCAGCTTCTCGTCTGGCGAGAACGCCAGCCCGTTCGGCTGCACGCGGTCAGAGACGACCAGGCTGATCTCGCCGCCCGCTGGACCGATCCGGTACACGTTGGAGGCGCCAATCTCGGATTTGGTCTGCCGGCCCTCGTAATCGCTGTCGATGCCGTAGGTCGGATCCGAGAACCAGATCGAGCCGTCCGATTTCACCACGATATCGTTGGGCGAGTTCAGCCGACGCCCTTCGAACTGCTCGGCAAGCACCGTGATGGAGCCGTCATGCTCGGTCCGGGTGACGCGGCGCATGAAGTGCTCGCAAGTGACCAGCCGCCCCTCGCGATCGGTCGTGTTGCCGTTCGAGTTGAAGCTCGGCGAGCGGAACACCGACACCGATGAATCCGTCTCGTCGAAGCGCATCATCCGGTTGTTCGGAATGTCGGACCAGATCAAATAGCGGCCGGCCGGAAAGTAAGCGGGTCCTTCGGCCCAGCGGCAGCCGCTGGTGAGTTTTTCGAGATTGGCGTGACCAAAGACCAGGCGGGCAAAGCGTGGATCGTGCGTGACATAGGGGAGCATCGTTCCTCCTTCGTTGCCGCAGGTCGTGAAGTGCCCGCGCGCCGGTTCCGCTTTTCTTAGCAACCCGAATGTATGAGCGGAATAGTCTTGTACGAGACCCGCAATCCTCGCGTTGACACCCGACGGCAAATACATACGCTGCGCGTCGCTGCAATGAGACGAGCGCGCGATCAAGGCGCGAAGAAGGAAGAGCAATCCACCATGATTTCGCAATCAGCTTTGCCGCGCCGCACACTTGGCCGGACCGGTCTCGAAGTCTCCATCCTCGGGTTCGGAACCGCACCGCTCGGCGATCTCTTTCTCGAGCTCGACGACCACACTGCAATTGCCGCAGCGAGCCGTGCCTTCGAGCTCGGCATCAATCTGCTCGATACATCGCCGCACTATGGCAACGGCCTGTCGGAGCATCGCTGCGGAACGGCGCTCCGGCGCGTGCCGCGCAAGGATGTGGTGCTTTGCACAAAAACTGGTCGCTGGATGGATCCGTTTCACCAGCCGGAGACTCGGTCCGGATTTATTGGTGGACAGCCGCACCGAGCCGTCGTCGACTATTCCTATGATGGCACCATGCGCTCGGTCGAGCAGTCGCTGTTGCGGCTTGGCACCGACCGGATCGACCTGTTGCTGATCCATGATGTCGATGTGTGGACCCACGGTAAGGACGCGATCGAGGATCGGTTTCGCGAAGCGATGTCCGGGGCCTATGTAGCGCTGGACAAACTTCGTTCCGAAGGTGTGGTCGCGGGCATCGGGATCGGCGTCAACGAGGCGGAGATGTGCGTGCGCTTTGCGCAGGCCGGGTCCTTCGAGGTGATGCTGCTCGCCGGGCGTTATTCGCTGCTGGAGCAGCCAGCACTCGAGGAGTTCATGCCGCTGGCGCTGAAGCAGGGCATCGCGGTGCTGCTTGGCGGCGTGTTCAATTCGGGGATTCTGGCGACGGGCGCCATCAAGGGCGCCAAGTACAATTATCAAGACGCACCGCCGCAGATCCTTTCGAAGGTTGCTGAGATCCAGCGTATCTGCGCAGCTCATGACGTAGCGTTGCCGACGGCCGCTCTACATTTTGCGCTGGGTCATCCCGCGGTCGCGAGCGTGGTTCTCGGGGCGCATAATGCGCAGGAGGTCGAGCGCAATGTGGCAGCGCTGACCACCACAGTGCCGGGCGCGCTCTGGAGCGATCTCAAGGCCGCGTCCCTGCTGGAATCGGAAGCGCCTGTTCCGAGGTAGACCGGATGAACACGCTTGAATTGGTTCAAGCCGAGGGCTCGGATCACCGGGAAAACAGCTCCCCACCGCTCGGGCTCGCCCCCGTAGGTGCGCGGCACGTGGGACTGGCTCAGTGCCGATTGCGGCGCGGATTGTCGGCCGTGCGTTGAAGTCCGCGATCGATCTGAGCAAGGGAGTCTATGTTGTCCGCTAGGTATGGCCAAGGCGTTCGAAATCTGCGCGGGCGTCGCGGGCCGTGTGGATCAGACCGCCATACCTGTCCGCGATTGGCTTAAACGATCCAGGCAATCGATCATCGATGACGAGATGGTGGCAGTCGTCGAGATGGCCGCCCCGGACCGTCGCATTGCGACCGAACTTGGTGATGTCGGCCACTAGCACGGACGTTCGCGAATTGGCCACAATGGATTGACGCGCCTTGACTTCATCGGCATGGAAATCGAGCAGCGTGCCGTCCTCATCAATCCCCCCGACACCGAATATACCAAAGTCGGCGCGGAAACCCGCGAAGAAGCGCGCAGCCGACTCGCCAATGATATCGCGATCGAGTTGCCGCAGCGTGCCGCCCGCGATGCTGATCTCCACGTCCGGATTGTGCGCGAATGCTGCGGCCACGTTCAGGCTGTTGGTGATCACCCGCAGATCCCGACGGCGGGAGAGCGCCTGCGCGACGTATTCGGGCGTCGTGCCAAGTCCGATCATCAGTGACGTCCCGTCAGGGATGAGGTTGGCGGTCGCGTGCGCGATCCGCCGTTTCGCGCTGGCGTTTAACCTGTGCCTGCTGCCATAGGCGAGGTTCTGGTTCTGGACCGGGAGGCCGACCCCGCCATGCACCCGCCGGAGCAGGCCCTGGTCGCAGAGTGCATTCACGAGGCGGCGAATGGTCTGCTGAGTGACATCGAAACGCACCGCGAGCTGCTCGATGGAGGCGAAGCCTTGCTCGCGCACGATCTCTAGTATGTGGGTCTGACGGGTCGTGGCGGTCCTGAGCATAGGCCCTCCGTTCTCAACGAAAGTATCATTTGAACTCCAAGGACGCAATTTTCTGGTTTCATATGGCGTTACGCTATGTTCAAATGAACATCGTGGTGGCTACGCCGACGAATGCGCGTGGCACGAGGGAGGGCGCATGGACCGGTCTGTCTGCGGTGAGCGGCCTTGCATGGGTCCGTTGCAGCGAGCCGTCGCCAGCGGCGTAGCCGCATCACGGTGAGAGCGAACAGGCCATGTCAGCGATCACGCTGAGTCATGTCTCCAAGTTCTGGGGCGCGATGCGCGCCGTCGATGACGTCAGTCTGACAGCGAACGAGGGCTCGCTACTTGTGCTGCTGGGACCGTCCGGCTGCGGTAAGTCGACCACGCTGCGGCTGATCGCCGGGCTTGAGGATGCTGATGCCGGTACGATCGCCATCGGCGGCGTCGACGTGACCCATCTGACCCCGGCGCAGCGGAATATCTCCATGGTCTTCCAGTCCTATGCGCTGTTTCCGCATTTGAGCGTAGCCGAGAACATCGTCTTCGGACTGCGTGTGCGTCGCGTGTCGCGCGCGGAACGAGACGAGCGGCTCCGGCGTGTGGCCGAGATTGTTGGCCTTGCGCATCTGCTTGAACGCAAGCCGTCGCAGCTATCTGGCGGCCAGCGCCAGCGGGTTGCACTGGGACGAGCCATCATTGCGGAAGCGCGGGTCTGCCTCATGGACGAGCCGCTTTCAAATCTGGACGCCAAGCTGCGGCATGAGATGCGGACGGAGATCCGCGCCCTGCAACAGCGGCTCGGAATGACGATGGTCTACGTGACCCACGATCAGACCGAAGCCATGACGATGGCGGATCGCGTCGTGCTGATGCGCGATGGTCGTATCGAGCAGAATGGCACACCAGAGGAGCTATATAACCGGCCGGCGACGGCATTCACGGCGCGGTTCATCGGCACGCCGCCGATGAACCTGTTGCGCCAGGGTGATCATCTCATCGGCATCCGGCCCGAGCATATCCGCATCGTGTCGGGCGGGGACCATTTTGCGCGCGTCAGGGCGATCGAGCATCTTGGGGCCGACAGCATCGTTCTGTGCGAGGTCGATGGTCAGCCCATCTCGGTGCGGCTCGAAGGTTTCAGCAAGGTTCGGCCAGGCGAGGATGTCCGGATCGCGTGGGAACCCGGGCTCGAGCATCGGTTCGATTCAAGTTCGGAAACTCGCTTGGAGACCATCGTCACAGAGGGCCAGCGGGCGATATCCGGTCGATAGCAGCGGCTGTTTCAAACGCAGTAACGAAGGAGATTGTCCCATGTTTGCGCGACGAACGATGTTGATGGCAGCGGCGTTTGCCGTACTCTCGATGGCTGCACGCCCGGCTGCCGCGGTGGATCTGACCATGTACTATCCGGTCGCGGTCGGCGGTCCCGTCACCAAGATCATCGACGACATGGTCTCGCGCTTCGAGAAGGACAATCCCGACATCAAGATGACGGCGGTCTATGCCGGCAACTACACGGATACGATGACCAAGGCGATGACCGCCATGAAGGGCGGGCAGCCGCCGCAACTGTCGGTGTTGCTGTCGACCGACGTGTTCACGCTGATGGACGAGAACGCGATCGTGCCGTTTGACGATCTCGTCGGCGACAAGGCCTGGTTCAAGGAGTTCTATCCGGCGTTCATGGCGAACGGGCAGATCGACGGCAAGACCTGGAGCGTGCCGTTCCAGCGTTCGACCATCGTGCTGTACTGGAACAAGGACGCCTTCAAGGAGGCGGGCCTTGATCCCGAGAAGGCGCCGGCGTCCTGGGACGAAATGGTCGAGATGTCGAAGAAGCTGGTCAAGAAGGATGGCGGCAACACGACGCGCTGGGGCATCGAAATTCCCTCGACCGGATATGCCTACTGGATGCTGCAGGCGCTGGCGATCGAGAACGGGCAGAAGATGATGAACGAGCCCGGCAACGAGGTCTATCTGACCGCTCCGAAGACGGTCGCTGCCCTCGAGTACTGGGTCGACCTGTCGCGCAAGCACAACGTCGCCCCGGCCGGCAGCATCGATTGGGCGACGCTGCGCAACGATTTCCTCGAAGGCAAGACGGCGATGATGTGGCACACCACCGGCAATCTGACGGCGGTCAAGGACGCCGCGAAATTCCAGTTCGGTGTGGCCATGCTGCCGGCCAGGAGCGGCGCGGATCACCGACCGGCGGCGGCAATTTCTACATCTTCAAGAGTGCGTCTCCCGAACAGCAGAAGGCGGCCGTCAAGTTCATTCAATGGATCACGGCTCCGGATCGCGCGGCCGAATGGAGCATGAAGACGGGCTACGTGGCAGTGTCGCCGGCCGCCTACAAGACGCCGACGATGGAGGCCTACGCAAAGGCCTTCCCGCAGGCCACAGTTGCGCGCGATCAGCTGGAGCACGCGGTGCCGGAGCTCTCCGTTCATGAGAACGGCCGCATCTACAAGTTCATCGGGGATGCCGTGCAGGCCGCGATCACGGGCGCGCAGAAGCCGCAGGAAGCGCTGGCCGCCGCGCAACAGCAGTCCGACCGCGTCTTGCGCGCCTACAAATAGGGACGTGGCGGGATGGCGCGCCACCGCCATCCCGCCGGCTCACAGATGTCCGACTCCATGGTCTCATCGCCAATAGCCCCGCGCCGTGCCCGATCGCAAGCGTGGTGGAACACCGTGAATGCCTGGCTGCTGCTGCTGCCGGCGGCCGTCCTGCTACTCGCATTCACGCACTTTCCGATTCTGGCGACGATCCGGCATTCGCTGTTCGTCACGCGCCGCAATGGCACGGAGGCCTTCGTCGGGCTTGACAGCTATCGGTCCATGGCGGCCGATCCGATCTTCTGGAAGGCGCTGGTCAATAATTTCTGGTTCGCGCTCGGCACGATCCCGACCTCGATTGCCCTGGCCCTGGTGATGGCGATCTGGGTCAATCGCAACATACGCGGCCGCGGCTTTCTGCGACTGGCCTATTTCACGCCGACCGTGCTGCCGATGATCGCCGTCGCCAATATCTGGCTGTTCTTCTACACGCCGGATTACGGGTTGCTGGATCAGTTGCGCGGCCTTTTCGGTCTCGGTGGCTGGAACTGGCTGGGCGATCCCTCGACGGTGATGAGCTGTCTGATCGTGATGGTGATCTGGAAGGAGGCCGGCTTCTTCATGATCTTCTACCTGGCGGCGCTGCAGCAGCTCTCGCCGGACCTCGAAGAGGCCGCGTCCATCGAAGGCGCGAGCCGGTGGTACACGTTCCGCCGGATCACGTTCCCATTGCTGATGCCGACCACGTTGTTCGTGGCGATCAACGCAGTCATCAACTCCTTCAAGTTGGTGGACCATCTGGTCATCATGACCAAGGGCGGTCCGAACAACGCCAGCACGCTGCTGCTCTACTACATTTATGAGGTTGCCTTCACCTTCCAAGATTCCTCTTACGCGGCAACGCTGACGGTTGTGCTTCTGATGCTGCTGAGCTCGGTTGCGCTGATCAAGTTCGGTTATCTCGATCGCAGGATCCACTATCAATGAGAGGCCGGACACGCCCCATTGAGGCCGTCGCAGCATGGCTCCTGGCTTTGATCTGGCTTGCCCCATTGGCCTATGCCTTTTGGAGCGCGCTGCATCCGGCCGCTTACGCCACGTCGTTCAGCCTGTCCGCGCCCTGGACGCTGGAGAATTTTGCCCGGGCCTGGAACCAGGCGCCGTTCGCTCGGTACTATCTCAACACGGTGGTGCTGGTGACGCTGATCCTGGTTGGTCAGCTCATCCTGTCGACGCTGGCCGCCTATGCCTTTGCGCGCTTCAGGTTCAGGGGCAGCGGCATCGCTTTCGCCCTCGTTCTGCTCCAGCTGATGATCATGCCCGACGTCCTGATCGTCGAGAACTACCGCGCGATCGCCAAGCTGGGATTGCTCGATACGATCCCTGCGATCGCGCTGCCCTATCTCGCGAGCGCCTTCGGCATCTTCCTGCTGCGGCAGACCTTCAAGGGGGTGCCCCAGGAGTTGGTCGAAGCCGCGCGGGTCGAGGGAGCGGGTCCGCTCGGAATCCTGTGGCGGGTCTATGTCCCGCTGGCTCGCCCGACCTATGTCGCCTTTGGCCTCGTCTCCGTCAGCTATCACTGGAACAATTTCCTGTGGCCGTTGATCGTCACGAATTCGGTGGAAGCGCGGCCGCTCACCGTGGGGCTTGCCGTGTTCGGCGCGCCTGAGACCGGCGTGGATTGGTCAGTGATCACGGCGGCAACCGTGATGACGATGGCGCCGCTGCTGATCGCGTTTCTGCTGTTCCAGCGTCAGTTCGTCCAGTCATTCATGCGTGCAGGCATCCGTTAATGAGACTTCTCACCTGGAACATACAGTGCGGAAAGGGCTGCGACGGCGTGACCGATCTGGCAAGGATCGTTGCCGTCGCTCGACAGACGCTCGATGCGGACGTGTTCTGCTTCCAGGAGGTGAGCGCGAACTTCTTGAGATTTGGTGATGGAGCGGATCAGAGCGAACAGCTGGCAGCCCTTTTGCCCGGCTACTCCGCAATATTCCGGCCCGCGATCGAAACTGTCGATCCTGATGGCAACCTCCATCGCTTCGGTAACATGACGCTGTCGAGGTTGCCGGTGCTGCAGATTGCAAACCATCTGCTGCCATGGCCGGGCGTAGCCGCGGTGCGCAGCATGCGCCGTCACGCCCTGGAGGTGACGGTTCAGGCCTCGTTTGGCGCGGTCCGCGTCGTCAACACGCATCTCGAGTTCCATTCGGCCGGCCAGCGCGAGGCGCAGATCGCTCGCCTGCTGGATTTGCAGGAGGACGCGTCAATGAGTCCGAGGCAGGCCGGCTTCCGGCACGATGAGCCATATGGAAGTCAGACCGTCGCGGCGTCGAGCCTGCTGTGTGGTGATTTCAATTTTGATGTTGCCGACCCTCAGCACGCATTGATTGCCCGATCTGGCCGGCCTCGTCTGGCGTATCGGGATGCATGGACCGCCGATCGTCCCGGCCGCGCGCGTGCGCCGACTTGCGGAATCTACGACCGCGCGCAGTGGGCCGACGGGCCCGACTGCCGCGACTTCATTTTCGTGACGGAAGATTTGACCGGCTACGTTCGCAGCATCGAGGTCAACGAAGCGACGGATGCATCCGATCACCAACCCATTGCAATCGAAGTTTCGGAATAGAGGAATAGAGGAGCTACTAAAAAGCTGTCGTTGCAAGGGGGGCTTCCTCGGTCTACGTCGCGATACGTCTGAACTCGGTCAAACAAAAAAGAATGGCACGCCACGATGAACGCGACGGCGGCTGACCTCAAAGCCGCGCCTGAATTTATGCACTCTGGCAGGTGGGCCAACACGTGATTGATTCAGAAGGCGTCCAATGCCCTTTTACGTTTGGCCGAAAGCGCGAAGGCGGCAAGCAAGCCGACAATAACAAGCACGCCGGCCAGCTTCTGTTCGCCTTCGACAGCTTCCGGCACCTGCCGAGGCGTGCGCGCAAGCATCGAGGAGGACGCGGGCGTCCGGAGACTGGTACGCGAGGCTAGGCGGGCGCCTTCAGAGAATTGAGACGCTTGCGGAGAAATGCCAGCACCACGATCTCGTCGGGAGTGAGCTTGGCGTACTGGCGCTTGAACTTCTGCGCGATCTTGGCATCAATCATCTTCACGAGGTCACCAGACATGTAGGCGTTCAGGACTTCCGGGTGCACGTAGCACTTGCGGCAGATCGCCGGTGTGTTGCCGAGCTGCTTCGAGACGCTTTCGATCGCGGCGACGACGTTGCGCTTGGCCTCGGCCTGGCTGTCGTACTTCTTGAATTCGGCAAGCGCCAACGCCGCCAGAACCGTCCCCGCCCAAGTTCGAAAATCCTTGGCGCTGAAGTCCTCGCCCGTGATGTCCTTGATGTAGGCGTTGACGTCGCCGGAATCGACGGTGCGGGGCTGTCCGTCCTCGTCCAGGTACTTGAAGAGCTCATGTCCCGGGATCTCCGCGCAGCGCTTCACGATCGCGACTATCCGCTTGTCCTCGACGCGAAGCTTCCACTGTTTGCCCGACTTGCCCGTGAAGTCGAACCGAAGGACGCCGCGCCCGACCGCGACGTGCTTGCGGCGCATGGTGGTGAGCCCGTAGGACTTGTTTTGCTCGGCATACTCGGCATTGCCCACCCGGATCAACGTCTTCTCCAGAAGACTGACGATCGTGGCCAGCACCTTCTCGCGGGGCAGTCCGTCCCGCTTCATGTCGGCGGCGACCCGCTCCCGCAGCGCTGGCAGCGCGGTCGCGAACTGGATGATGTGCTCGTACTTGTTCTGGTCGCGCAACTCGCGCCATTTTGCGTGGTAGCGGTACTGCTTGCGGCCCCGCGCATCGAGCCCGGTTGCCTGGATGTGGCCGTTCGAAGACGGGCAGATCCACACGGATTCGTAGGCCGGCGGGATGCCGATTGCTTTGATGCGTCGGATGACGGCGGCATCGGTGATTCGCTTGCCGTCCTTGTCGTAGTAGCTGAAAGTGGTTCCAGTCCGCTTGCGCGTGTACCCCGGCGCGGAGTCGCTGACATACCGGAGGCCTTCTTCCGCGATGGTGGCCGCGACCTCGGCGGTGCGGTCCAGAACCTCTTCTTCGTTGCTGGTTTGTCGGAGCATGGGCCGGTCCCTCGGAAGCACCCTGGGATCGAGGCTCCACTCTTTCTAAAGGGATGAAGACACCGGTTGGTTCCGCTCGGAGGTCGGTGGACGCGAGGTGTGGATCAGTGGCCCTCCAGAATAGCGGGACCTCAGATGGAGAGCCGGTCCGGTTCTTTCGACAAGGCGCTGCGCAGTCGATGACGGCATGGTCTAGCTTCAGACAATCGCCACAAATTTCACCGACACGCTTCCCACAGTCAATCTTCAGGAAGGCCGCCATGTCCCAGTATTCACTCGATGTATTGCGTCGGCGCTATGTCGTCGAGAAAAGACCGCTCGAAGCCAGCATCGAGCAGATCTTGCGGGCCGACGCCCGCGCGGGAGCCCGTGCCATCCTGGCCTCAATCGATAAACGGCGCTCCGAAAATAGGTCCGAGGGGCAGCGCCTGCGAAAGATGCTCCGCTTCGAGACCTCTCTCTGGGAAAGCGGCCATCATGCCGTGGCAGGCGTGGACGAGGCGGGAATGAGCCCTCTCGCCGGGCCAGTCTCTGCTGGCGCCGTGATCCTGAAGCCCGGCACGCGGATAATCGGAATCGACGACTCGAAAAAACTCGATGCCGCCGCTCGCGAAGAACTCGCGAGGGAAATCAAGGAGAAGGCAGAGAGTTGGTGTGTAGCATTCGTCGAGGTCGAGGAGATCGACGCGATCAACATCTATTGGGCAGGCATCCAGGCGATGCAGCGTGCGGTCCGGGGCCTAGGGTTGGCGCCGCAGCACTTGCTGATCGACGCGAAGCGGTTGAAGGAAATCGAGATCCCTCAGCAGTCCATCATTAAAGGTGACGCCAAGTCCGCCAGCATTGCGGCCGCCTCCATCCTCGCGAAAGTCGAGCGCGATATGGTCATGCGGACGCTCGACGTGCGTCACCCCGGCTACGGGTTCGCGGATCACAAGGGCTACCCGGTGCCGGCTCATTATGAGGCGCTCGCCAGGCTTGGTGCATGCGCAGCTCACCGGAGGTCGTTCGGACCTGTACGCAAGGCCCTCGGACTGCCGCCCCTGCCGCCGTGGCCTTCGGCATCCGAGCGCACCGCTGGTTGAACTCCTGGGGTCCACGTTTCGTCTCGGCGTACTATTTTCGCGGCCATTTCTTTTCGCGAACGACGTCCTCGGCCAATTTGTCCGACCTCAGGCCGAGATAGACCGGCTGGCGCAGCTCGCCCTTGCTGGTCCACTCCGCTAATTTCACTTCCGCGACCTACGAAGGATGCACCCAGGTCGTGACCCGCTCATCCTTTACTTTGGCTGCGGTGCTTGCTGAACGCGATCAGCTTGTGGCGCGGCAGGAGGGCCTTGAGCCGGTGCTTGCGCTATAGTTCGGCCGACATCTCTGCCCGCAGGTCCGTCAGGGCGACATTTAGGCGTGCACCTATAATCGTCAGCAGGCCAAAGGTCAGCGCGGGCGAGAACAATGAAGGCAGGGGCGATGAATGCGCAGCTGCAACATTCGTTTGCGGCTGCGCCTGTTCGAAACGTTCAGACGTCACGTTTTCGGACTTGGCTGAGGCATAGGTCCGGCTTGAGGAGTTTGAGGAGGTGTCGGAGTGCTCTGCTGCTGAAGCGCCGCGGGGTCGCCACCCGCATGAGGGACGCACGTACCGATGTTGCTGAGCAGGCGTTTGGCCTGGAGGTCGCGGACCTTTGAGTATTCGCGTCGTCGCTCGATATTGGCCGCGGCCCATCGGTCCCAGGCCTCGAAAGCGTCCGTATAGTGCTTTCGCATCTGCTCCTCGGCGGCAAGGCAATCGGCGAACTTGTCGAAAACCAGGTCGGTGTTGACCGGGGTCATGCCTCCTACCAGGACAACGAGCATCCATTTCATCTTGCCGATCGCCTTTCACACCGGGCGAATTCTCCGCTTACGCGCAGAATTCCGTTCACTGTGGTTAGATCGCCCGACGGCTGCTACCGGCTACAAAACCGTAGACGAAAAGCACGATGATGGCGCCTACCACTGCCCCCACTAGTCCTGCGCCTTCTCCTGGCCGGTACCAGCCGAGAGATTGGCCAAGATAGGTCGCTACGAACGCGCCCACTATTCCCAGGATGGTGGTCAGGATGAAACCCGAGGGCTCGTTGTCGCCGGGCATGATGAACTTCGCGATGACGCCTGCGATGAAACCGATGATGATCGTCCAGATGATGCTCATGTCTCTCCCTCGATCGCTGTGGTGTTATCCCGCCGATGAAGCCGGAAGACGTCCATCAGGCGTGTATTTGTCCACGGCAGTCGGAAGCTCTCGGGACAAACGGTCGAGAATCTCCTGCTGCGACAAGCCGGTCTGCTGCTCCAGTTTTTGAAGGACGTCCGGACCGATAGCCTGCTGGAGTTCGGGCGGGGTGACTTCGCGGTTCGGCCCCTGATTGATCCAGGATTGAGCCACATCGCCTTGCCCGTTCTGCCTGAAGTGCTCGAGCAATTCGCCGATCCCGCCGTTCAGCAGCGAACCCACGCCTCCGGTGCCCGCTAGGCCGCCAAGGCTGCCGAGCATGCCGCTCAGGGAATCCTTGGCACCCGCCGGCTGGCCGGAGGTCGCATTGCGAAACATGTCCGCCAGCTTGTCCCGATTTTGATACCCCGCGATTGCGAGCATACCCAAGAGGGCGGTCATCGATGGCATTCCGCGGCTCATTTTCGGCTCCTGAGTTCAACGATCGGCAACCAACCTACGCTGGGCTGAGAAGTTCCAAGTCTTCCCGAGCCGTGGGTTTGGGAAAGGAGGATCTAGAGAAGCATCTGCAAGAAAACGGGAGCGGGCTCCGGGCGAAAGTCCGGAGCAAACCAGCTCGCGCGACGTGCGCCAAATGGCCGCTTTGCTCATGCGGCGCGACGAAGCCTTCGTGCAGGCGGTCGAGGAACTGAAAATGGAAAAGCCCACCAAGTTGGAGCCGCGATGCTGCGTCGCTCGCGTTCGTTCGGCCTCGCGCTCGCAACAGCTTCTTTGAAGGAACTCGCGATTCCTTGAAGCGTCGCACCGCGATGAGTTTCGCGGGCGGAGGAGCAGATGGCAGCGAAGAAGAAGACCGCACGGGGACGCAAACAAGATCGCGCCCGCGTGGCTAACGGCCAGGACTACGAAGTGCGATACGATTCCTCCTGACTTGAACGCGCCAGCTGCCCGACTTGAGCTTCTTAAAGGTCGGCACCGCGTGTGCGCTCCACCCGGATTTCATGTGCGCTAGTGTGCACCGGGAGATCAAACGCGGTACAAACGTGTGCAATTTTGGCTAGTTTGGAGTGCACACGTGTGCACTTGTTCCTGCTCTAGTCCATTGTAAGGATAGGATAACTACTTGGAATATCAAGAATATCGCTTTTCCGTGGCGCCCATGATGGATTGGACCGACCGGCATTGCCGGGTGTTCCACCGTCACCTGACGAGGCGGGCGCTGCTCTATACGGAGATGCTGACCACTGGCGCCATCATTCATGGTGACCGGAAGCGGCTGCTTGGGTTCGACCTGGTCGAGCACCCGGTCGCGCTTCAGCTCGGCGGGTCGGATCCACGCGAGCTGGCGCTGGTGGCGCGGATCGGCGAGGAGTTGGGTTATGACGAAATCAACCTCAACGTCGGCTGCCCCTCCGACCGCGTGAAGGACGGCCGTTTCGGCGCTTGCCTGATGGCAGAGCCTGATCTCGTGGCGAGGTGCGTCGAGGCGATGAAGGGTGCGGTGGCCGTGCCCGTGACCGTGAAGTGCCGCATCGGGATCGACGACCAGGATCCCGAAGTCGCGCTCGACAACCTTGCGCACGCAGTCGTTGACTCCGGCTGCGATGCGCTGATCGTACATGCCCGGAAAGCATGGCTCAGCGGTTTGTCACCGAAGGAGAATCGCGACATCCCGCCGCTCGACTATGATCGCGTCTATCGCCTCAAGCGCGCGATGCCGGATGTGCCTGTCATCATCAACGGCGGCATCCCCGGTGTCGACGAGGCAAGGGCACATCTCGATCACGTTGACGGCGCGATGCTTGGACGAGCCGCCTATCAGGAGCCGTGGCGGCTGCTCTCGGTCGATACCGACATTTTCGGCGAGGCGGCGCCGCATGCCTCGATGCAGGATGCGCTCGAAGGGATGGTGCCCTACATCGAACAGCAACTCGCGCGCGGCACGAGGCTGCACTCTATGACGCGGCATTTCGTCGGCGCATTCCACGCCGTCCCCGGCGCGCGCGCCTTCCGCCGGCATCTTGCCGAGCAGGGGGTGAAGCCGGGCGCTGGCCTCGAGGTGCTACGCGAAGCGATTGCGCGTGTCGGTGCGCACGTACCGGCGGAGGCGGCGGCCTAGCCGTAATCGCATGACGAGCCGGATTGCAAGAGTCTAGTCGACTGCCAGGCGCGAGCGGCGGCGACTGGTCTGGAGCTCCGGATAACCCGTGAGCATCAGCCTGTCGGCGCGCACGCCCCAGCTCTCCAGGCGATCGAGGAAGCTCATGCCGAGCAGATTGGTCTTCATCTGCCCGCGCTGCACGACGAGGGCTGGCACCGATTTCTCGACGAGGTGACCGACGGAGAGGCGGTCGATCGTGAGGCGGGCCGCCTTGGTGTGACCGCCCGCGGTTTCGAGATCGACGTCGTATTCGAGCATCTCGAGCGGCAGCCCGATCGCCTTCGCGGTTTCCCAGGTCAGCACCACCGAGGTCGCGCCGGTGTCAATGACCATCGGTGCGGCCACGCCGTTGATCTTCGCGCGCAGCGCGAATTCGCCGCCCTGGCCGCGCGGAATCTGCACGGCGGGCGCGGGCGCTGCGGTCTGCGTGCGAAAGATATGCGAGACCTTGCTGCTCGCGCGCGCGATCTGGTCGGAATCGCCATAGGCGACGACGGCACCGGCCGTGCAGGCGAGCATGATGAGAACGAGCAGGGACCGGATCATTGCGCATCTCCAGATGCGCGCCGACCGATCAGGTGTGTTTCGGCGATCCCGCGATGGGCGGAAGTCCAGCCTGATTCATGCGCGCCGGCAACAGCGCCATGACCGTGAGGCGTTCCGCGCTCTCCATGGCGTGCCAGCGCGCGATCTCCGGCAATGTGCGTCCGCAGCCGAAGCACAGCCTGGTCTTGGGATCGATCATGCAGACGGCCACGCAAGGCGTTTCTTTGCTCATTGGGGCATAGTGGCGGATGGTCGGGCATGTCTGCAAGCACCTCGTTACGAGCCCGTACCTGCGCTCATGATCGGCTTGCGGCGGGGCCGGCGCTTCTCGTCCGCTACCGCGGAACTCTCGGGTTGGAGCGGCGGAGAATCATCCGACATCGGCGCCAGCGCGCTCATCACGCGCTCGGGCGGGAAGGTGACGATCACTTCGGTGCCGATGCGCAGCTTCGATTTCAGCGTGAACGTACCGCCATGCAGGTCGACCAGATTCTTGGCGATCGGCAGGCCGAGACCGGCGCCCTGTTCGGCCGACTTGATCGAATTGGAACCTTGGCCGAACGATGCGAGCACGACCGGGATCTCGTCCTCGGGAATCCCGGAGCCGGTGTCCTTCACCGAGAGATATTGTCCGCCTGAGGCCGTCCAGCCGGCCTTGAGCCAGATCTCGCCGCCCTGCGGAGTGAACTTGATCGAGTTGGAGAGCAGATTGAGCACGACCTGGCGGATCGCGCGCTCGTCGGCCCACAGCCGCGGCATCGCCTGCTCGAACACCTCGTGGATGGTGATGCCACGGCTCGAGGCGCGCAGCTTCATCAAATGATGGCAGTCGGCGACGATGCCGACCAGCGAGACCGCTTCCTCGTTGAGCTCGTAGCGGCCAGCCTCGATCCGCGACAGATCGAGGATCTCGTTGATGAGGTTGAGCAGGTGGACGCCGGAATTGTGGATGTCGGCCGAGTACTCCTTGTAGACCGGCACGGCATGCGCGCCGAAAATCTCGCTCTTCATCACTTCCGAGAAGCCGAGGATTGCATTGAGCGGCGTCCGCAGTTCGTGGCTCATCTGCGCCAGAAAGCGCGACTTGGCCACATTGGCGGATTCGGCGCGGTGGCGCGCTTCGTCCGAGATCGCCTTGGCTTGTTCGAGCTCGCCAATCAGCGCGTCCTTCTCGGCCCGCGCCTCGAGCGTGGCGAAGGTCGAAGAGTGCAGGCGGTGAGCCAGCAACACGAAATAGCCTTCGGCGGCGACGGCGAGCGCGGCCAGGATGTAATTATCCAGCGAGCCAGTCATCACGAAGCTCAGCGCCATCGCGACCGCGACCGGTGCGGTGGCGGCGAGGGCGGCGATCGGCAGATTGGCGGCCAGCATGCTTGATACTGCGATCACCAGCAGCATCAGGAACATCATCAGCGTTTCCGTGATCATGTCGAGCACGGGATGGATCAGGATCGCCATCCAGCAAAGGCCATAGAGCAGGTCGAGCACGACGAAACGCGTCTGCCATGCGCGCGTTGCCGCGGGCGAGGCGGGCTCGGCCAGGAAGCGGTGGCAGCTGCGGATCATTGCGGCATGAATGCAAAGCATGCCGGCGGTCCAGGCCGCGGCCGGGATCGGCTGCATCCACAGCCCAAACAGCACGCCTGTCGCGACCACAAGCAGCATCACGACATAGGAGGCCGACAGCCGCGTCTGGGCGTACTGGCGCAGCATTTCGGCATCGAAAGCCGGCCGGGTTCCACTGGTCGACGTTAACTTATCGCGCGCCTCGCGCACCCGCTGTGCCGCAGCCCGGCGATGGCTCGCCGACGGCACGCTCACCGGCTCGGCCGGAAGCTGCACAACCTCGGGCTTTTCAGCGGGTTTACTCATCGCACAACAACAATTCCTGCCCGCGCGGGACGGGCCTTCTGCATTGTCTATCTCTGGCAAGAAATCCTTAAGAGGTGACTTAAGGAGCTAAAGAATTACGTTAACCCGGCGTTAATTTTGGATCCGGCGTGAGCCGCTCAATGCAGCGCCGCGTGCTGCGCGATGTACACCACGGCGCCCGCCAGATAGCCGGCGAGCGCGGGAACGGCGATGCGGCGGGCGTACCAGAGGAACTCGATGCGCTCGAGCCCCATGGCGGCGACGCCTGCGGCCGAGCCGATGATCAGGATCGAGCCGCCGGTTCCGGCGCAATAGGCGATGAACTCCCAGATGAAGCTGTCGGGTGGATAATGCGCGAGGTCGTACATGCCCATCGTCGCGGCGACCAGCGGCACGTTGTCGATGACAGCACTGAGCAGGCCGAGCACGATCACGATGATGTCCTGTCGGCCGATCGCGGTGTCCAGCCATTTGGCCACCATGGAGAGCAGGCCGGCATGTTCGAGGCAGGCGACCGCGAGCAAGATGCCGAGGAAGAATACGATCGAGCCCATGTCGATCCGCGTCAGCGCATTCGCAAGCGTGAGGGGACCGCGGACATGCTCATCCTTTTTGCGATGAACGATCTCGCCGACCAACCACACGATGCCAAGCCCGAGCAGGACGCCCATGAAGGGCGGCAGGTGCGTGACCGTCTTGAAGGCGGGCACCGCGATCAGTACGCCGAGTCCGAGATAGAACATCACGTTCCGCTCGAACGGATCGACGCCCTGCAATCCGTCCTCTTTCGGCGGTGGTGCGATGGTCTTGCCCTTGAGTGAAAAGCTGATGAATGCGAGCGGCACCAGCAGGTTGAGCAAGGAGGGCAGGAACACCGCGCTCATGATTTTCAGGGGCGAAATCTGTCCGCCGATCCACAGCATGGTCGTGGTGACGTCGCCGATCACGGTCCATGCGCCGCCGGCATTTGCGGCGATGACGATGAGGGAGGCGAACAGCAAGCGGTCGTCGCGCTTGGCGATCAGCCGCTGGATCAGCGAGACCATGACGATGGTGGTGGTCAGATTGTCGAGGATTGCACTGAGGAAGAAGGTAACGAAGCCAATCAGCCATATCAGACGGACCTGGCTGGTCGTGCTGATGCGGGAGGTGATGACCTCGAAACCGTCATGGGCGTCGATGACCTCGACGATGGTCATCGCGCCAACCAGGAAGAACACGATCTGCGCGGTGGCAGCGACGGACTCGTCAAGCTGACGGCCGACCAGCGTGTGGTCGCCGGTCGCGAGCGCGTAGATTGTCCAGAGCACGCCCGCGCCGAGTAGCGCAGACGCGCTCTTGTTCACCCCGATAGGATGCTCGAGCGCGATCGCCGCATAGGCGAGGATGAAGATTGCGGCGAGTGCGGTCAGCAAGGCAGGATCACTTCGTGAGGTGTCAGCGATTCAGGCGCGCGAGCAGGCTCGATGTATCCCAGCGCTTGCCGCCCATCTTCTCGACCTCGGCGTAGAACTGGTCGACGAGCGCGGTCACCGGCAGATTGGCGCCATTGCGACGGGCTTCGGCCAGCGAGATCGAGAGATCCTTGCGCATCCATTCGACCGCGAAGCCGAAATCGTATTTGTCCTCGTTCATGGTCTTGTAGCGGTTCTCCATCTGCCAGGACTGCGCGGCGCCCTTGGAGATGGTTTCGATCACGGCGGCGACGTCAAGGCCACTTTTCTTGGCGAAGTGAATACCCTCGGAGAGGCCCTGGACGAGGCCGGCGATGCAGATCTGGTTGACCATTTTGGTCAGCTGGCCGGAGCCGGCGGGCCCCAGCAATTTGCACATCCGCGCATAGGCGCCTGTGATGATCGGCTCGGCGCCGGCATAGGCGTCCTGCGCGCCGCCGCACATCACCGTCAGCACGCCGTTCTCGGCGCCGGCCTGGCCGCCGGACACGGGTGCGTCGATGAACTTGAAGCCGGCCTTGGTCGCGGCCGCATCGAGCTCACGCGCGACCTCGGCGGAAGCGGTGGTGTGGTCGACGAAGGTTGCACCCTTCTTCATGCCGGCAAACGCGCCGTCGGCACCGATCGTGACCGCGCGCAGATCGTTATCGTTGCCGACGCAGCACATCACGAAATCCTGGCCCTCGGCCGCGGCCTTCGGGGTCGCCGCGGTCTTGCCGCCGAACTTGTCCGCCCACTCCTTCGCCTTGGCCGCGGTGCGGTTATAGACGGTGACCTCATGGCCCCCTTTTTTCACGAGGTGTCCGGCCATGGGGAAGCCCATCACGCCGAGACCGAGGAAAGCGACTTTAGTCATCTGTAGTACCTTGTCCGTAGTTTGGGTTTTACGGTTCTTGCCGGGCGAGGGCCGTCCGGTTCCGCCATTGCGGCAGATCGGGCGCACCATAAACCCTTGAGGCCGGAGGGCAACGGGTTCGTTTGGCCCCCGCCTGTGTTAGGATGGTGGACCTAAGGACTTCAAAAAAAGGGAGCGAAGGCATGGGCGGCGTAAGCGTGGGCGTGCTCGATCATTTCAATGTCCGGACCCGGAATCTGGCCGAAACCGTCCGCTTCTACGAGGACGTGCTGGGCCTGGAAAAAGGCGCCCGGCCGAATTTCGCCTTCCCCGGCGCCTGGATGTACAGCGAGGGAAAGCCGGTGGTGCACCTCGTCGATATTTCTCCGACTGCCGAGCCACAAAAGCCGGATTCCGGCGTTGTCCACCACGTCGCCTTCGCCAGCCGCGGGTTTGACGGCATGAAGCAGCGGCTGGCCTCAAAGGGGATGAAGTTCGACTCCCGCCAAGTGCCCGGCGGTGAGCTCTGGCAGATCTTCGTCCACGACCCCAACGGGGTCATGATCGAGCTCAACTACGAGGCGGCCCTGGAGCAGGGGGCCGCGCCCGCCGAGATGGCTGACGATATCGGCAGGCAGTAGCCTTTTGGGCGTTTCCGCTCTAATGGGGCATCTTGAATTCTAGGAGATGCGCTTTGAGCGTGACGCAGCAACAGGTTCTCGACAGCCTCGCCAGGATCAAGTCGCCCCGCGGGGGCGCGCTCACCAATGCCAATGTGCTGAGCGCGATCAGCGCGGCCGACGGCAAGGTGTTCTTCTCGATCAATGTCGATGCCGCCGAAGCGCGAGCCTGGGAATCCGTCCGGGCCGAGGCCGAGGCCGCGGTGCGCGCCATTCCCGGCGTCACCACCGTCATGGTGGCGCTGACCGCCGAGCGGAAGGCCGGCGCGGCGCCGCCACCGCCGCCAACTCCCAGCCGCGGCACGCCGGGCGTGCAGCCCGTCCACGCCCACAAGCCGCCGCCGCAGGGCGGCGCCCAATCGCCGATGGCGCGGCAGTCCGAGATTCCGGGCGTCGCGGCCGTGATCGCGGTCGCCTCGGGCAAGGGCGGTGTCGGCAAATCCACCACCGCGCTCAACCTGGCACTCGGTCTGCGCGATCTCGGCCTCAAGGTCGGGCTGCTCGATGCCGACATCTACGGCCCATCGGCGCCGCGGCTGACGGGCCTGCATGAGAAGCCGGAGCTGAACGACGAGCGCAAGATGATTCCGCTCAAGCGCTTTGGCCTGGCCATCATGTCGATCGGCTTCCTGGTGGAGGAAGAGACCGCGATGATCTGGCGCGGGCCGATGGTGATGTCGGCAGTGACGCAGATGCTGCGCGACGTCGTATGGGGCCAGCTCGATGTGCTCGTCGTCGACATGCCGCCAGGCACCGGCGATGCCCAGCTCACGCTGGCGCAGAACGTCCCTTTGAAGGGCGCCGTGATCGTCTCGACCCCGCAGGACCTGTCGCTGATCGACGCAAGGCGGGGGCTTGCGATGTTCAAGAAGGTCAACGTGCCCGTGCTCGGCATCGTCGAGAACATGAGCTATTTCCAGTGCCCGCAATGCGGCACGAAATCCGACATTTTCGGCCATGGCGGCGCGCGCCACGAGGCCGAGAAGCTCGGGGTACCATTCCTGGGCGAGATCCCCCTGCACATGGCGATCTGCGCCACCTCGGATGCGGGCACGCCCGTGGTGGACAGCGAGCCGGATGGTCCCCATGCGGCGATCTACCGCGCCATTGCGGGACAGGTGCGGGACCAGCTCAAGGGCGTCATCGCCGCGGCCTAAGCGGATCCAAGCCGATCCCTTGAAACCAATACCTTGGGGACATGCGACTTTCGTAGAGCCCTGTCATGCCAATGTCGCGTTTCGAAAGCAGGGCTTCCGTGTTAAAGGCCCACGGCAGTCAAGCCCCTTCGGTTCGACGCGGCCCAAGAACGCGTCGCCGGAATGAGCGGCAGCAAAGAGGAAGTTAGGGGAAACGCCCCAACAAGGAGAGACTGAAGATGAAGCGTCGTGATTTCCTGAAAGTGTCGGCAGCCGGCGCGGCGGCGACCGCCGCGGTGGCCTCGCCGGCGATCGCGCAGTCCTCGCCCGAGATCAAGTGGCGCCTGACGTCGAGCTTCCCGAAGTCGCTCGACACCATCTATGGCGGTGCCGAGCAGATGGCGAAGTACGTCGCCGAGATGACCGACAACAAGTTTCAGATCCAGGTCTTCCAGGCGGGTGAAATCGTCCCGGGCCTGCAGGCGCTGGATGCGACCCAGAAGGGCACCGTCGAGATGTGCCACACGGTGTCGTATTATTACGTCGGCAAAGACCCGACCTTCGCGATTTTCGCGTCGGTGCCTTTCGGCCTGAATGCACGCCAGCAGAATTCCTGGCTGTACCAAGGCGGCGGCAACGAGCTCGCCAACGAGTTCTTCAAGAAGACGAACGTGGTGGGCTTCCCCTGCGGCAACACCGGCACCCAGATGGGCGGCTGGTTCCGCAAGGAGATCAAGACCGTTGCCGACCTGTCGGGCCTGAAGATGCGCATCGGCGGCATTGCCGGCCAGGTGCTTCAGAAGGTCGGCGTGGTGCCGCAGCAGCTCGCCGGCGGCGACATCTATCCGTCGCTCGAGAAGGGCACCATCGACGCGGCCGAATGGGTCGGTCCCTACGATGACGAGAAGCTCGGCTTCGCCAAGGTCGCCAAGTACTACTACTACCCGGGCTTCTGGGAAGGCGGTCCGACCGTTCACGCCTTCGCCAACATCGACAAGTGGAACGAGCTGCCGAAGAACTATCAGGCGATCCTCACCAACGCGACCGTCAACACCAACACCTGGATGGCCGCGCGCTACGACATGGTGAACCCCGGCGCGCTGAAGCGTCTGGTCGCCGGCGGAACGCAGCTTCGCCCGTTCACCAATGAGGTTCTGGAAGCCTGCCTCAAGGCGACCAACGAATTGTGGGGCGAGATCTCGGCCAAGAATCCCGACTTCAAGAAGTCGATCGACGCCATGCAGGCCTACCGCTCCGACGAATATCTGTGGTGGCAGGTCGCCGAATACACCTACGACAGCTTCATGATCCGCTCGCGCACCCGCGGCTGATCTTCGAGCAAGTCGCAAGACGACACGCCCGGTCTCGTTCGCGAGGCCGGGCTTTTCTTTGGGGCGACGCGATCGGAATAGGCGAGCGGATATCGGCGAGCGGCGGTGTCGCCGGGGGACGGGCGGGGCCTCCAACAAAAAATCTGAAAAACAACCCCATGCACAGTAGACGAGGGGTGAGAGGACAAGGCGTTGCGAGTGTAGCCAACAGCTTGATGCGATGGGCTAATTGGCAGGCACGCCCGAGCATCGCGCGGTCGAGGGCAACTTCGTATTTTTGGGCGTCAAAGCGGGCAGGCGCGCGTGCTTCAGCGAGATCGTTTGACTCGTCGGGCAAAACAGTGGCATAAAGGCATTATCGCAAAATCCGAAATGAGCGCCTCGGCGGCTGGCCTGGGGTTGATGATGAGCTTCGATCCCGATGAGGTTCAAAGCGCGCTGCGCAAGGCCTGGTCGTTGGCAACCGCCAGTCAATGGACGGCGAGCAATCCGGCGGCGGGGCAATGCAACGTCACCTCGCTGCTGATCCACGAGCTCTTCGGCGGCGAGTTGCTGAGGACGCCGCTGCCGGCCGGCGACCATTTTTACAATCGCATCGGTGGTCGGCGGTACGACTTTACGGCCAGCCAGTTCGATCAGCCGATTGCTTACAGGGATTTACCTGCAAGCCGTGCCGATGTGGAATTGGGAGCGACAAGCGATGAACTGGCCGAACTCAGAGAGGCTTTTCAGGAGCGTCGTACGAAGTAAAGCCAAGGGCCAATCGCAGACGGGTGACAGGAGTGGGCGCGGGAAATCAGCTCAACATCAATTCGCAAGACGGTCTTTGCTCATGCGCAGGATGACCACCACACCCTCTTCCGACCAGTCAAAAGTTATAGTCCCGCCAAGCTGGGCGGCCATACTTCGGTGCACCAACTGGCTTCCAAAGCCTTCGAGCTTTGTTGGAGCGACAACGGGGGGACCACCCCGCTCCGTCCACTTGACCACGACCTCGTCCTCGTGAGCGTTGCACGATACGTCCAGGGTGCCACTTGAAAGGGACAGCGCACCGTATTTCGCAGAGTTGGTTGCCAGTTCATGCATCACCAAGGCGAGTGCTGTGCTGGAAGCCTCTCCCACGTTCATCTTGGGGACCGAGACACGAATACGAACGCTGGCTCCTTCCTCATCGTACGGCGCAAGCAGAACAGAGATGAGGTCTCCGAGAAGCGTCCCTTCTCTATTTCGTCCCGGTACCGGGCGCACAAGGTCCTGAGCACGTCCAAGAGCCATCAGGCGACTGGTCAGCTCCTGGGCCATATCCTCTTTTGATGCTGCCGAGCGTGAGCTCATTTGCGTCAGCGCCGTTGCGACGGTGAGAAGGTTTTTCAGCCGGTGGCTCATCTCGCCCGCCAGGAGCTCGTTGGCTTCCTCGGCTTGCTTGCGTTGGGTGACGTCCAGGAAAATACCGAACATCGTTCGATCCGCGATGTCGGCATCGTCGCCCTGGCCCCGCGCGGAAATCCAACGGATATCGCTGCCGGTCAGAATACGAAAATCTATCTCGTAAGAGCCTACGACTGCGCGAGTAGCGGCAAATGCCGATCTCACCCTCTCAAGATCGGCGGGGTGGATGTTCTTGGACAGTATCTCGAACGTAATTTTCTGCTCGCCCTTGGGCACCTCCCAAAGGTCGTACGCGGGTTCATCCATGGTGATGGCGTCGGTATCAACGTTCCAGGACCATAGAGCGACACCGGCGGCGCGAGTGGCAGCCCGGAGGTGCTTTTCGTGCCACAAGGGCATCGTCACCTGGCTAGGAACCATTGTGCTTCGTTTTCCCGCTTTATCTGACCAATCGGCACCTCGGCCAACGGGCGATCGACAGATACCATACCCGGTCGAAAAGGTCTCCGTTCGACCGAGAGGGCGGGTTGAAGTGTGGTCCCGCGCCCGAGTTGGCTCAGAAGCGATCCTCCGCAAACGAGCCGTGAGGTTCGCCGACGGCGATCAGCGGCGTTGTTCGTGAGCGATTACGCGTTGCTTCGCGAAACGCCTGGGCCTTCCCGTCCATGGGTCAACACGGCCTCGGCAGCAGCTTCGTCGATGGCCGCCATCACATCAGCGGTTGCGGAATGATGAATCATGTGTCCCGCTCCGTCGATCCGGTGCAATTTGCTCTGCTTGACCTCGCCATGCAGCCTGACCGACTGCTTGATATCGATCAGACGATCGTTCTGGCCCGCGATAATGATCGTCGGCATCTTGAGTTCTGCATAAGTCTTCGAACCTGAGAATGCGGCGGAGATCAACATCGTCGCTTCGGCCGCTGTGGCCCGCATCTGTGATGGGCGCAACGCCATTTCTTTCGGAAAGCCGGCGAACTTGTTCGGGACCGGCCGGGGGCCAAACAGCTTGCGCAACATCGCGGGCCACATCATCCGACCGGCTAGCGGCGAAATCGTGGAGCTGATGACGTCCCCGACCACCGGTAGGGCGGACAGCACCGACGCCGCGCTGTCCGCGCGGGGAGTCGGGAAATAATAGCCCGAGGCCAATACGAGAGCCTGCACGAACGAAGGATGTCTTGTCGCCAGCGCAACCGCAACCGACGCTCCCCATGAATGGCCAAGGACAATCGCTTGAGAGACGCCCAACTGATCGAGGGCCTTCTTGAACAGGTCCGCCTGGGCATCCGGAGTCCAGACGACGTGCCTTGGCCGCGAGCTATGCCCAAAACCGGGACGATCGAACACTATGACCCTGTAGTTCTCGGCTGCGAGATCGATCAATCCACTCGAGACGAAATCCTGGACCATGCTGCCATTGCCGTGAAACAAGACTAGCGGCTTGCCTCTGCCGCGTTCCAAATAGTGCAGGCGAACCCCCTCGACGTCGATGAACCGACCCTGCGGAGGATTATCGCGTTGCGCTTTGTTCGCGAGCCGCCGGTTTATGATTGCGGTAGCCGCAACGAGGGTACCTGCGGCAGCAAACGCGGCGGCGCCTGGATGTCGCGTGATGGCGCCCAAGCAATCGGATAGAAGGGAGCTGGAACGTGTTCGTCGTGCAAGGCGCATGTGCATTACCTTAGGTGGTCTGCACGACGCCCCATCAAATGAGAAATGTTGCAGCTGAGTTGAACGGTTCGCGGGGGTGTTCGTTCCTCGGCAGGGCCGACGGCGGCGGGGCCCAAGGAGGTAAATTTCCGGGCCATCCGCGACCTCATCCGCTCGTGCCCGGACTGGCTTACAGGAACCTGACGGAAGGGAGCGGCCGGCCCGCCGGGTGCTTTTTCGCTGGCCGAGATGCCCCGGATGATGGAAGACAGCGAAGATGCGGCGGAAGCCGTGCGGTGACACCGGAACATCCCGCGGGAAAATGCGATGCGCCTTCTGATCGTCGAGGACAATGCCGAGCTGTCGCGGCTCGTTGCCGGCGGGCTGTCGGCGGCCGGCTATGAGAGCGACATCGTCGGCAGCGCTGCCGAAGCGCGCGAGGCGGTCAGCAGCGTCAGCTATGCCGCGATGATCCTCGACCTCGGACTACCCGACGGCGATGGCCTGTCGGTGCTGCGTGAGCTTCGCCGGCAGATGGAGCCGTTGCCGGTGCTGGTGCTGACCGCGCGCGGCGGCTTGCAAGATCGTGTCAGCGGCCTGCGCAGCGGCGCCGACGACTATCTCGCCAAACCGTTCGCGATGGAGGAGCTGGTGGCGCGACTGGAGGCGATCCTGCGCCGTCCGGGCCAGTTGCTTGGCCGCTCGCTGCGCCTCGCCAACCTCGTCTATGACACCGAGAGCCGCCAGATCTTCGTCGACGACCAGCCGCGCATCATCTCCGCGCGCGAGACCTCGGTGCTCGAGATCCTGCTGCGCCGGCAGGGGCGGGTGGTACCGAAGAAGAACGTCGAGGACCACATCTTCGGCCTCGATGGCGAGGTCGCCTCCAACGCGGTCGAGGTCTACGTCTCGCGGCTGCGCAAGCAGCTCGCCGAGCATGGCGCCAAGGTCGTGATCCACACCATCCGTGGCGTCGGCTATCTCATGGCCGAGGAGAAATAGCGTGGCCCGGATCGGATCTCACGCCGGATTCCGCGCCGGGATCCATGGGAGGTCGCCGACGTTCAAATCGCTGATCTGGCGCATCGTGTTCCTGCACATCGTGGCGGTCGCGGTGGTCGCGATCTTCCTGCCGCTGGTGCTGTTCTGGCTGCTCAATTCAGAGATCGACCAGCTGCATCGCGATGCCATGCGCGCGCAGGCCGAGGTGTTGGCCGAGCGCATCGTCGCCCAGCCCGACGGGCTGCTGACGTTCAACCTGCCGGACAGTCTCAAGGGCCTTTATTCAGAAGCCTATGGCCGCTACCAGTACGACATTCGCGATGCCGGGGGAATCTGCTGTTTTCGTCGCGGCGCAAGACCGGCACTGCGGCGGCCGCGCCACCGCCGCTCTCCGAAACGATTTCCGGGGCTGGAGTCACCCGCACCATCGACGGCAAGGTGATACGCATTCGCGTCGCGGAGGACCTCGCGCACCGCGACGTCATCATCGACGACATCGTATCGAACTTCTTCCGGCGGGTCGGATGGATCACCATTCCGATCCTGCTGGTCCTGCTCGGCATCGACATCATCATCTTTCGCCGCGCTGTTGCGCCGCTATGGAAGGCCTCCGAGGAGGCGAGCAATATCGGCCCGGCGCGCACGGACATCCGCCTGCCGACGGAGCAGATTCCGCGCGAGATCATGCCGCTCGTCACCGCCGTCAACCAGGCGCTCGACCGCCTCGAGGACGGCTTTCGGGTGCAGCGGCAGTTCACCGCCGACGCCGCGCATCAATTGCGCACGCCGCTCGCGATCCTGCGCACGCGGATCGAGACGCTCGGCGATGGCGCCGCACGGCATGCGCTGCATGCGGACATCGAGGGCATGAGCCGCATCGTCGCGCAGCTACTGGAGATCGCCGAGCTCGACACGCTGGTGCTCGATCCCGGCGAGACCGCGGATTTGCGCGCGGTCTGCGCCGAGGTGGTCGGTTCGATCGCGCCGCTCGCGATCGCACAGCACAAGGATATCGCGCTGAGGGGCACCGAGGCGCCGGTGCTGATCCACGGCAATTCGGTGATGCTCCAGCGCGCGATCTTCAATCTCGCCGAAAACGCCATCAAGTTCACGGCAATGGACACGTCGGTCGATGTCGATGTGAGCGAGGATGGCGCGGTGCGCGTGCGCGATTGCGGGCCGGGAATCGCGGAAGCCGAGCGCGAATTGATCTTCCACCGCTTCTGGCGCGCCGACCGCCAGCGCAGCGACGGCGCCGGCCTCGGGCTGTCGATCGTGCGCGCCGTGGCGGATGATCACGCGGCGACGGTTGCGGTGGAGAATCGTCCGGGCGGCGGCGCGCAGTTCACGCTGCGGTTCAGGCTGGCAGAGAAGTCGGGCGACGTTGATTTGAACGCGGCGCGGCGCTGACGCGCCACTTTCTCCCACATCCGCCTTTGCCAAGGCTTCGGCGGACGTGAGGAGAGAAGGAAGATCGGGCTATTTCAGCTTGCCGGTGGACAGATCCATGATCATGCGTGTGGTCAGATAAAGCCGCGGCACGATGCTGTTGAGCTGCACATATTCGGCATCGTTGGAATGCGCGCCGAACCCCGACAGGCCCATGCCTTCCACCACGGCTCCGCTGGTCTTGAGTGCGGCAAACGCCGCGTCGGTGCCGCCGCCGGTCGCCTTCTCGTCGACTTTGAGAGGCAGTCCGATCTCCTCATAGATCGTCTTGCCGTGGGCCGCGACTCGACGTGAGGCGTCGTTGGCCTCCAGCGGCGGACGGCGCACCTCGAATTTCAGCTCGACCTTGGACTCGGGCAGCAGGTTATTCTTGATCTTCTCCTGCAGTGTCTTCTCGAGCTCGTCGAAATCGGCGACCTTAAGTGCACGTGCGTCGGCCTGGGCCGTGGCCTCCGCGGGGATCACGTTGCGGTTGGTGCCGGCCTTGGAGACCGTCCAGTTCAGTTTCAGGCCCTGCTCTGGTTTGGACAGGTCCTTCATCTGCAGGAGCTGGTGGGAGAGCTCGTACAGCGCGTTGACGCCGCCCTCGGGCCGTGAGCCTGCATGTGACGACTTGCCCTGCACCGTGAGATAGGCCGAGCCGATGCCGCTGGTGGCCAGCCGCAGCGTGCCGTCGGTACCGCCGCCTTCAAAGGAGAACACCACATCCTGATCCGCAGCGAACCTGGTGATGGTGCTGCGCCAGCCCGGTGAGGAGATCTCCTCGTCGCCATTGGTGAGCACCGTGAGCGTGCCGTAGTCCCGGAAGCTCAGCTTCTGCAGCAACGCCACGGTATGAAGAATGAGCGCGACGCCCTGCTTGTCGTCGGCAATGCCGAGGCCGTAGGCCTTGTCGCCGTCGATGCGGAACGGTTGATCCTTCAGCATGCCCTTCAGGTACACGGTGTCCATGTGGGCGATCAGCATGATCTTCTTGCTGCCGGTGCCCTTGAATACGGCGTGTACGGCCGGGCCGATCTTCTCGGGTGTGTCGTCGAGGCGATAGACGTCGGTGGGTTCGAGGATCTCCACCGTGCCGCCGAGCTGCTTGAGCTGGCCGGCAACGCGCTGGGCGATCTGGTTCAGACCTTCGACATCCTTGCTGCCGGATTCGATGCTGACGAGATCGCGCAGCGTGTCGAGCAGCGGCTGCTGCTCTTTTTGCGCCAACGCATGGACGTCGGCCATGACATTCGCGCTCAGCTCAGCATGCGCCGGCATTGCCGCACATCCCAGCCAGAGCGACGCGATCAACGAACCAACGAGCGATGGAGCAGGGTAGGATCGCGACATGCGTGGCGGCCTTAGGTTGGGGGAATGGCGCGGTATGCCCGTGTTTCCGGCGCTTGTCACGTGCCCGGCGCGCCCGTCATGCCCGGCCGAGGCGGGCGTGATGGGAACGGCCAGGGCCGCGGGCCGTCTAAGCCTAAAGTCGTAGGACCGGATGGCGCGGGAGCTGGGCATTTTCGTCCCTCACATCGTGAGGGATGGAAATCGGACGACACATGTTCCATGCTGGCCTCCAAGCCTCGGCAAGAAGGCCCACCGTCACAATCCATCAGGGTAGGAAATCATGAAAAGACGAGATTTCATCAAGGTCACCGGGCTTGGTGCGGCGGGTGTCGCCACGCTCGCCGCTCCAGCGATCGCGCAGACGACGCCCGAGATCAAATGGCGCATGCCGACGAGCTGGCCAAAATCGCTCGACACGCTCTATGGCGGCGCCGAGATGATGGCCAAGATGGTCGCGGAAGCGACCGACAACAAATTCCAGATTCAGACATTTGCCGGCGGCGAGATCGTGCCGGGCCTTCAGGTGCTCGATGCCGTGCAGAACGGCACCTGCGAAATCGGCCACACCGCGTCTTATTATTATTTCGGCAAGGACCCGACCTTCACCTTCGGCTCGGCCGTGCCGTTCGGACCGAACATGCGCATCAACCAGGCCTGGTACATGCTGGGCGGCGGCAGGGAGATTCTCAACGAGTTCTACAAGAAGTACAACGTCGTCTCGCTGCTTGCTGGCAACACCGGCTGTCAGATGGGTGGCTGGTTCCGCAAGGAGGTCAAGACGCCCCAGGACTTCAGCGGGTTGAAATTCCGCATCGGCGGCTTCGCCGGAAAAGTGATGGCCAAACTCGGCGCGGTGCCGCAGCAGATCGCCGGTGGCGACATCTATCCGGCGCTGGAGAAGGGCACCATCGACGCAGCGGAATGGGTCGGGCCCTATGACGACGAGAAGCTCGGCTTCGTGAAAGTCGCGCCGCATTATTACTTCCCGGGCTGGTGGGAAGGCGGGCCGATGCTGCTCGCCTTCGTCAACCAGGACAAGTGGAATGCTCTGCCGAAGCACTATCAGAGCATCCTCGAGCAGGCGGGGCACTACGCCAACAACTGGATGATGGCGAAGTACGACCAGGCCAATCCACCGGCGTTGCGGCGCCTGCTCGCGGCCGGCGCCAAGCTGCATCCGTTCTCGCCCGAGGTCATGCAAGCCTGCTTCAAGGCGGCAAAGGAGCTGCACACCGAAGTCTCGGCTACCAACGCGGACTTCAAGAAGGTCTACGAATCGCTGACCGCGTTCTCGAACAACGGATATCAGTGGTTCCAGGTCGCCGAAGTCGGCTATGACAACTTCATGGCGCGCAACTCGCAGAGCTGATCGCAGAGCGCACGATCGGCCCAAACGAAAAAACCCGGAGCTTTCGCTCCGGGTTTTTTTGCAGGCGGGCCGGGCGCTATTGCTTCGGCTGGCCGAAGTCGAGCGGCGGCAGATCGATCTGGGGAATATCGATCTTGATGCTGTTGGGATCGACGGTGGACTGCACGCCCTTGTAGTGCATCACCATCGACGGGAACATGATCACGAGCAGCACCATGATCATCTGGATGACGACGAACGGCACCGCACCCCAATAGATCTGTCCCGTCGTGACCGGCTCCATGCGTTTGCCGGTGACGCGATCGGTATAACGTTCCTTCGGCGCGACCGAGCGCAAATAGAACAGCGCAAATCCGAACGGCGGATGCATGAACGACGTCTGCATGTTGACGCCCAGGATGACGCCGAACCAGATCAGGTCGATGCCGAGATGCTCGGCAGCCGGCCCGAGCAGCGGGATCACGATGAAGGCAAGCTCGAAGAAGTCGAGGAAGAACGCCAGCACGAAGACGAAGGCGTTGACGAAGATCAGGAAGCCGATCTGGCCGCCGGGCAGGGATGTCAGCAGGTGCTCGACCCAGACATGGCCGCTGACGCCGTAGAAGGTGAGCGAGAACACGCGTGCCCCGACCAGGATGAAGACGACGAACGCGGACAGCTTCGCCGTCGATTCGGTGGCCTGTCGGATCAGGTCCCAGGTCAGCCGCCGCTTCGCGGCTCCGAGAATGAGGGCGCCGGCTGCACCCATCGCACCGCCTTCGGTGGGCGTCGCGACGCCGATGAAGATCGTGCCCAGCACCAGGAAGATCAGGAATAGCGGGGGCACCATGACGAAGGTGGTCTGTTGCGCCATCTTCGAGAGGAAGCGGTAGCCCGTCAGCTTGTCGAGGACCCAGTTCGCGATGGCGACGAAGAACGCGAAGAGAATGCCGAAGAACATGCTGAGCACGACGAAGTCGGCGCCGTGTGTCTCCGAATTCCGCATCATGAACCAGCCGAAGACGCAGCTCGCCAGGAACAGCACGCCGAGCGACTTGAGGCCGCGGTCGCCGCTCTCCTCGCGGAATCCGATCGCCTCCTTGGGAAGACCCGGCGCCGCCTTCGGGAAAATCATGGTCACGAGGAACGCGTAACCTGCATAGAGGCCGGCGAGCACCAGGCCCGGAATGAATGCGCCCTCGTACATGTCGCCGACCGACTTGCCGAGCTGGTCGGCCATCACGATCAGGACGAGTGAGGGCGGAATGATCTGCGCCAGCGTACCGGAGGCCGCGATGATGCCGGTCGCCACGCGGCGGTCGTAGCCGTAGCGCAGCATGATCGGCAGCGAGATCAGGCCCATCGAGATCACCGAGGCCGCCACGACGCCGGTGGTCGCCGCAAGCAGCGCGCCGACGAACACCACCGCGTAGGCGAGGCCGCCGCGGATGGTGCCGAACAACTGGCCGATGGTGTCGAGCAGATCCTCCGCCATGCCGGAGCGCTCG
Organism: Bradyrhizobium lupini; assembly: GCF_040939785.1. Taxonomy (NCBI): domain Bacteria; kingdom Pseudomonadati; phylum Pseudomonadota; class Alphaproteobacteria; order Hyphomicrobiales; family Nitrobacteraceae; genus Bradyrhizobium; species Bradyrhizobium lupini. Next base: position 777,876 of record NZ_CP162553.1, on the reverse strand, counting down.
AGCACCAATCCCATGAAGGTGAAGAAGGGAATGGCGAGCAGCGTGTCGTTGTTCATCACGCCGTAGACGCGCTCCGGCAGGGCCTGGAGAAAGTCCGGGTGGAATTGGCCGAGCTGAACGCCGATGATGGCGAAGAACAGGCCGACGGCGCCGAGCGAAAATGCTGCCGGGTAGCCGAGCAGCAGCACGATCACGAGCGTCGCGAACATGATGGGCGCCAGATTGGCGATAATAAACGCGGTCATGACTTCCCCCTAAACCGTCGCCAACGGCTACTTCTTTTCGATCGCTTCGACGAGGTGCTCGACCTCGGCCTCCAGTGCGGACACCTGCGACTCGTGTGGGTCCGGGATCATGCCGCGCATGATCGCGATTCGCTTGATCAGCTCGGAGATGCCTTGAACGAGCAGGAGGGCGAAGCCGATCATGATCAGCGCTTTTGCCGGCCATTGTGGCAGGCCGCCCGCATTGCCGGATTGCTCGTTGATCTGGAGCGAGCGCAGGAAGAACGGTATTCCGGTCACGATCATGACAACGGTCAGCGGGATCAGGAAGAAGATGTGCCCGATGATGTCGATGATGTTGCGAGCCCGTTTCGGCATCATGCTATTGAAGATGTCGATCCGGATGTGCTCGTTGTCGAGCAGCGTCCAGGACGCGCACAGCAGGAACACGATGCTGAAAAGCACCCATTGCAGCTCGAGCCACGAGTTGGAGGACGTGTCCAATGTCTTTCGGATGATCGCATTCAGCGCCGAGATGACGACGGCGAGCAGGATCAGCCAAGCCAGACGTTTGCCCGTCCAACGTGTGAACGCGTCAATTCCATTGCTCAGCTTCAGGAGCGCTTGCAAGATTGGTCCTCCCCGATTTGCCCCGGCCGTCTTGGCTGCGCCGAGTGGGCGCGTTGGCTTGTCTCGCCGCGCAGGCATGAGGCTGCCGCACCAAACCAGCGAGCGTGCCGCCAGTCAATCGGAAGTTTGTTGATAGTTAAGGGGAATAAGCCGCGGCCGGCCAGCCGATGTTAGCCGCCGGTGACGCTCATGTGCCTGGAGACGCTGGGGCGGTCGTGGCGGCGGTCGATAATGAAATCGTGGCCCTTGGGCTTCAGCCCAATGGCGCGGTCGATCGCATCCGCAAGCAGCAGATCGTCGTCCGATGCACGCAGAGGTTTGCGCAAATCGGAGGCATCCTCGTGGCCGAGGCAGGTGTGCAACGTTCCCGTGCAAGTGACGCGCACGCGATTGCAGGATTCGCAGAAATTATGGGTCATCGGGGTGATGAAGCCGAGCTTGCCGCCGGTCTCGGCGACGCTGACATAGCGCGCCGGCCCCCCGGTGCTCTCGGCCAGATCGGTCAGCGTGAACTGCTGGGCAAGGCGCGCGCGCACCAGCGACAGCGGCAGATATTGGTCGATTCGTCCCGATCCGATCTCGCCCATCGGCATGACCTCGATCAGCGTCAGCCCCATGCCCTTGCCGTGGGCCCAGCGCATCAGGTCGGGAAGTTCATCCTCGTTGAGGTTCTTCAGCGCCACGGCGTTGATCTTGACCGCGAGGCCCGCGGCGCGTGCCGCCTCAACGCCTTCCAGCACCTTGTCGATCTCGCCCCAGCGGGTGATCTCGCGAAACTTTTGCGGGTCGAGCGTGTCGAGCGAGACGTTGATGCGGCGGACGCCGCAATCGGCGAGCTCGCTGGCATGTTTCGCAAGCTGGGTGCCGTTGGTGGTCAGCGTCAGCTCGCTCAGCGCGCCGCTCTTGAGATGCCGCGACAGCGAGCGCACCAGCGTCATCACGTTACGGCGGACCAGCGGTTCGCCGCCGGTGAGCCGCAGCTTCTTCACACCCTTGGCAATGAAGGCCGAGCAGAGCCGATCGAGTTCCTCCAGCGTCAGCAGGTCCGCCTTGGGCAGGAACGTCATGTCTTCCGACATGCAGTAGAAGCAGCGCAGGTCGCAGCGGTCGGTGACGGAGACGCGCAAATACGAGATGGTCCGTCCGAACGGATCGGTCATCGTGCTCGACAGGGGGCTCGCGGAAAGTCCGTTCATACCAAATGCCTTGTCACTTGCGGCAACGCGAGCAGTTTTGCTTCAGCGGTGTCCTGGAAGCAATCTAAGCATCGAATGCGTCAGAGACAATTGGGGGATGACGGAGGTCAGCGCATGCCCGCGTTAGGATCGGGGAAAGGCGAGCCCGCAGCCGGTGCGGCAGCAGCCGGGGCGACCGCGGCCGCCGCCGGTTTCGGTTTCTTCGGGCGGTGCGGCTTGCGGACCGGTTTTGGCGGAACGGCCGGCTGGAGCTCCGCGAAAATCGGGTTGGGGTCGGTGGTGATCGAGGCGGGCGTGGTGAAGTCGCCGGGATTTCTGATGACATTCACCGGTACGCTCACCGGCTGGTATTTTGGCAGCGCGAAAGCGACCGTGAAGGGGGCGTCGGGAGCGGGAACCGCGACGGAGCAGGGCGTCTTGCAGCCGGCACCCAGTGAGGTCGTGGCGTCAGCACCCGGGGGATTGGATTCGAGCCGGACCTGCACGGTCGGCGGGGCCGATTTGAACATGTCCCAGGACGTCGAAGACATCGAGGAGCAGCCGGCAAGGGTCGCTGCTCCCAAGAGACTGACCCCAGCTAGCGCAATCGCAATGACACGACGCATGACCATCCACTTCTACTGCGACGAACCGCCACATCCCCGGACAAACTTAGGAGTGTCGTTCCGAACGAGCAACCGGCCGGCCGCACATCGTTAGTAGATGGTTAAAGCGGGATTCCGTGGAATAACTAAGCTATCTCAGCTACTTGAGACCTGCCTGCGCGGTCATCAGGCTGCTGGCGGCTGCCGGCAGGTCGCGCATGTGATGGATCAGCCGGTCCGGCTTCAACTCGGCAATCGGGACGTCCGTATAGCCGAAGCTGACCCCGATCACGGGAACTCCGGCGCGCCGGGCCACACCGACATCGGGTCCGGCGTCGCCGACCATGATGCTGGCTTTCACCTCGCCGCCGGCCCGCGCCACCGTTTCCCGGAAAATGGTCGGATCGGGCTTCTGGACGCCAAAAGTGTCAGCGCCGCAGATCGCGGCGAAGCGCCGGCTCAGGTCGAGCTGATCCAGCAGGCGCTTCGACAACCATTCCAGCTTGTTGGTGCAGACCGCAAGGCGATGGCCCTGGGCTGCAAAATGGTCGAGCGCGGCCTCCAGACCCTCGAAGGGCCGGGATTCGACGGCGATATTGTCGGCGTAATAGCCGATGAAATCGGCCGTCATCCGGTCCATGTCGGCCACCGTGACGCTGCGGCCCTCGGCCTCCAGCCCCCGCTCGATCAGCTTGCGGGCGCCGGCGCCGATCATGTTGCGGGCCGAGGCCATCGGCACGGGCGGCAGCCCTTCGCGGTCGAGCACGTAATTGAGCGCGGTGATCAGGTCGGGCGCGGTATCCACAAGCGTGCCGTCGAGATCGAAGACGATGGTGTGGGAGGGGGTCATGGTCCAGCGCTACCGGCCCGGCCCCGCCCGCGCAAGGGCCGAAGCCATAAGATCACCTTATAAGGTGGGTCCGGAGGCCTGTTCCCCCAGACCCTGTTCTCCGAGGGAAAACGAGGCTACACAGGCCGCCGCAAGCCTAACACTCGTAATTCAGGGACGGCGCAAACGTGAACATGGACCAGTTGAAGCGGCAGGCTGCGGCGCGCGCCCTCGAGGACGTCCGTGACGGCATGCAGCTCGGGCTCGGTACCGGCTCGACTGCAAAACATTTCGTCGAGCTGCTCGGCGAGCGGGTCCGCGCCGGACTGAAAGTGATCGGCGTGCCGACCTCCGAGGCGACGCGTCTCGATGCAATCCGCTGCGGCGTGCCGCTGACCACGCTGGATGAGATCGATCATCTCGACATCACCGTCGACGGCGCCGACGAGATCGATCCCGAACTCAATCTGATCAAGGGCGGCGGCGGCGCGCTGTTGCGCGAGAAAATCGTGGCGGCCGCCTCGGATCGCATGATCGTGATTGCCGACGACACCAAATGGGTGCCGACACTCGGCGGCTTTCCGCTGCCGGTCGAAGTCATCCCGTTCGGGCTCGGCGCAACGCGTCGCGCGATCGAGAAGGCGTTTGCGGAATGCGGCGTTTCCGGGCAGATGGCGGTCCGCAACGGCAAGGACGGCCACGTTTTCGTCACCGATGGCGGCCACTGGATCCTCGATGCCCAGCTCGAAAAGATTGAGGATCCCGCCCGCCTCGCCACGGCGTTGAGCGCGATCCCCGGCGTCGTCGAGCATGGTTTGTTCATCGGCTTGGCCAGCTCGGCTGTCTTGGCGGGTGGCGAGGGAATTCGCGTGATTGAACGGCGAAAGCCGAAAGGAGACTAGGAATGAAGAGCGTTTTGAAATTGTTGCCGGTCGCGACCCTCGCTGTGGGACTGGCCCTCTCGGTCGCCCCGGCCGGGGCCCAGCAGGCGGCTCCGCCGAAATCGTCGCCGACGGCCATCGCGGCCGCCAAGGAGATCCTCGCGATCAAGAACGCCAGTGCGATGTATGCCAACGCCGTGCCCGGCCTGGTCGATAAGACCAGGATCGCGCTGATCCAGCAGAACCTCAACTATCAGAAGGATCTCACCGAGGTCGCCGGGGTCGTCAACCAGCAGCTGGCAGGCCGCGAAAAGGAGATCGGAGAAGGCATGGCGCAGGTCTATGCCAGCGAGTTCACCGAGCAGGAGCTGAAGGATCTCGTCACCTTCTACAAGTCGCCGCTGGGCAAGAAGCTGATCGAAGCCGAGCCGCGCGCGATCGGGCTGAGCATGGCCTTCATGAACTCCTGGGCTCAGAACTTCTCCGAGACCGTGATGGGTGCCTTCCGCGCCGAGATGCGCAAGCGTGGCAAGGAGATCTGACAGTCCCTATCTGATCGGAATCCGGATCATGTTCTGAAAGAGGTCGGAGTGGACAATGGCTGAATTCGACGTCGACCTCTTTGTCATCGGTGGCGGTTCGGGCGGCGTGCGCGCCGCCCGCATCGCGGCCGGCTACGGCGCCCGCGTCATGATCGCGGAAGAGTACCGCATGGGCGGGACCTGCGTGATCCGCGGCTGTGTGCCGAAGAAGCTGTTCGTCATCGGCTCGCATTTCCGCCATGAGATCGAGGACGCCGCCGGCTTTGGCTGGACCGTTCCGTCTGCGACCTTCGACTGGCCGACGCTGATCGCCAACAAGGACAAGGAGATCGCGCGTCTGGAGGCGGCTTACACCGCCAATGTCGAGAAGTCGGGCGCGCAAATCGTCAAGAGCCGCGCGGTGATCGAGGACAAGCACACCGTCCGCCTGCTCGAGAACGACCGGAAGATCACTGCAAAATACATTTTGATCGCCACCGGCGGCGCGCCCAATCACGGCGCTCCGATTCCCGGCATCGAGCACGTGATCTCCTCCAACGAGGCGTTTCACCTGGCCAAGCTGCCGAAGCGGATCGTGATCCAGGGCGGCGGCTACATCGCGCTGGAGTTCGCCGGCATCTTCGCCGGCTTCGGCTCCGACGTCACAGTCATCTATCGCGGCGACAACATTCTTCGCGGCTTCGACGAGGATGTTCGCGCCCATGTCCGCGCCGAGATGGAGAAGCAGGGCATCACCATCCTGACCGGCTGCACGGTGACGAAGGTCGATCGGCACGGCGAGGAATTCACCACGCATCTGTCGAACGGATCGAGCCTTGCCTCCGACCAGGTGATGTTCGCGATCGGCCGCCATCCCGCGGTCGCCAATCTCGGCCTGGAGAAGGCCGGCGTCGCCATCAACCCGCGGAACGGCGGCATCGCGGTCGACCATTTCTCCAAGAGCTCGGTCGACAGCATCTACGCGATCGGCGACGTCACCCATCGCTTCAACCTGACGCCGGTCGCGATCCGCGAGGGCCATGCGTTCGCCGACAGCGTGTTCGGCAAGCGCGAGGTGCAGGTCGATCACGCCAACATCCCGACCGCCGTGTTCTCGCAGCCGGAGGTCGGCACCGTCGGCCTGACCGAGACGGAAGCCCGCGCGCAATTCAGCCATATCGACATTTACAAGACCACGTTCCGGCCCATCAAGGCGACGATGTCGGGCCGCGATACCCGCGTGCTGATGAAGCTCGTCGTCGATGGTTCAACCGACCGTGTGCTCGGCTGTCACATCGTCGGCGATGCCGCAGCCGAGATCACGCAGGCAGTCGCGATTGCGGTGAAGATGAAGGCGACCAAGGCCGATTTCGACGCGACGATCGCGCTGCATCCGACCGCGTCCGAAGAGCTCGTCACCATGCGCACCCCGACCGCCCGCCACGTCCGCCAAGCGGCGGAGTAACTCCGCTCAGCCGTACAGGTATCCGACCGGCTTGCCCTCGGTGCGCAGCGGACGGATGTCCTTCTGCGTGATGATCTGACCGGCGAGGCCGTCGATCTCGTCGCGTTGCGTCGGCGTCCAGCTGCGGAGGTCGTTCATGCCCTTGAGAAGGCCGAGCCGAAGGACCTGCGTGTTCTCACCAACACCGACGAGGCTTGTGGCGTTCTTGCCCGCCGTCACCACATCGCCGGCCGCGAGCTCAAAGGTCTCGCCAGTCTTGTTCCTGAATTCGGCCGTGCCGCGGATCACGCGGTAGATCACGACCTCGCCCTTGGCGAAACATGTGGTGTCCGCCGCTGACGACGTGCTCTTGGACAAGAGCGATTGGCCGCGCGGATCGGTTGCGATGATGTGGCCGGCGACGAGGTGACCGCTCGGAGCCTCGATCCCGATATCGCGCACGTAAACCGGCATGGCCGATTTGATCGGGCTGTCGGTGAGCGGCTTGAACAGCGCATCCAGCGCCAAGGGGTCCTGGAGCCAGAAGCCTGCATCGACCGGGCGATCATGCAGAGAGTGGCTCCATGCCACCCGCGGCGTCTCGGCTTCGTTGATCTGGTCCGGACCGACGATGGTCGGGTTTGGAAACGTCGTCGGGTCAGTGATGAAGGCTTCGAGGAATTTGCCCGAATAGCCCATCGAGATTGGATCCGGCACCACCGTCTGCGGCGTCTTCAGATTCTCTTCGGTCGACAGTCCCGACCAGGTGTAGAACAGCTGTCGGTGCACGATCGCGCTTTGCAGCATCACCGCGCCGGGGCCGACATTATAGAAGCGCCCGTCATAGTCGAACGTGAACGCGCCCGACGTGACCAGCACGAGCTGAAAGCCGCCCGGCGGCAGATGAAGATGGAAGTCGGTAGGGCCGGTGTCGGGCAGATAGATCGGCAGATTGGTCGCGACCTCGTGCAGCAGGAAGGTTTCGTTGTTGGCGTGGAAACCCTCGTTGGCGCGATTGTAGAGGGCCTGCGGCCGGTACGTTGCCTCGAACTTCGCATTCCGGTCGCGATCGATCGCCACGAACTCCTGATCGTTGAGGCGAAGGGGCGCGCCGTCCGGGCGGGTGAGGCCGGTGAATTTGAGATCGCCGGTGGCATGCACGTTCATGGCATTCTCCGATCTGGCCCGCTCACCCTGTCTCGGCGCACGCATCTTGCTGAGAGCAGGGGATCAGGCCTGATGCTGCCTTGCGAATTTTAGGCCAGTCGAGGCGGTGCGCGGCACGCAAGGCTTTGCGACTCGCCGCCACGCGATGAAAAATCGAGGTTGCACTTGAGGTTAGATGACACGCTTGACCAGCCTGCATGGCCATGTTCGCCCAGTCTGCAATCCTGGTGACGAGACGTGTCTTGTCTAATTTGGCGGCATTCTGGCGCGGATGCGCAGCTGCGCCGATCAGGAGAAGTCGGCGGCCGGGTGTCTGAAGCCGTTCATTCGAAAGCTCGACGGACGGTCCGCTCGGGCTTGCCGTACGGGCTGTCAGCCCACTTCGCCATGTCCACTGCACGCGCCTCGATGAGCTCGCACCAGAGGCAGCTGAGCTCCGCGCGCCCTTTGGCCGAGAGCATCGGAATGAGGCCATGGCCACAGCCAGCGCAACATTTGACGTGATTCATCGTTCTCTCCGCGACCTTACGCATTCAGGACCGACATTGTTGCTCGCGAAGCTTGCGCGGGCGCTATGAAGGCGCGGGAACGCCTGCGGCGGGGGTGCTCGTGCCCGAGATCGTCGCGTCTGCGATCCAGCGCGACACGGCGGCGATATCTTCCGCATTGTCGCGGAAGGCGCGAAGCTGGAATTCGGCCGAGCTGCCGCGTTCGACGATGGTGCGACAGTGTTCGACCTCGGCCATGCAGTTCAGCGCGGCGGCGTCTTCGGCGATGTGCTCGATCACACGGGAGAGCAGCTCGGAGATCTCGACCGGCCCGTCCTTGGAGGCAAAGATGCAATCGGTGCCGTAGCGCTGGGCGCGCCATTTGTTTTCCACCGCAATTGCGCGTTCGACCGCGGTGACCTCTTTCGAGAGATGAGGTCGCAGGTAGAGATAGCGGGTCAGGCAGCGATAGAGCGAGGCAATGGCAACGGCGTCGTCGACGAAGGTGCAGGTATCGGGCGCACGCAGCTCGAGGGTCGGGTGCTTCATCGAGGGGCGCATGGCCCACCAGATGTGACTTTCATCGGGGATCACGCCCGAGCGCTGCAACGCGCCGACATATTCGTCGTAATCCTGCCGGCTCTCGAATAATTCGGGCAGGCCAGTGCGCGGCAGCTCGGAATAGGCGGCGAGCCGATAGCCCTTCAGTCCGGTCTTGTGTGAATTCCAGAACGGGGAGGAGGCCGACAGGGCGATGAACAAGGGCAGATGCGGCAGCATCGCTCGCATCACCGCCATGCGCTTTTCGGGATCGGGCAACTGGACGTGCACGTGCATGCCGCACATCAGGTTGCGGTGGCCGATGCTGCGCAGATCCTCAATCATCTCCTCGTAGCGTGGCTTCGGGCTCGGCTGCGACATGCGCCAGACCGCGGTCGGGTGCGTGCCGCAGGCCATGATCACGAAGCCGTATTGTGCCGCGACGTTTGCGACTTCGCGACGCAGGAAGCGAAGCTCTTCGCGCGCGTCGGCGACGTCGACATGCACGTTGGTGGCGACCTCGAGCTGCGACTGTAACATCTCCCGCATCGCCTGGCCGCCTGTCGACCAATTCGCAGATTCGAATAGCTCATTGGGGGTCTGGATCGCGACCTCCAGGCTGCGGCGATCGGCGAGGAAGTATTCCTCCTCGATACCGAACGAATATTCCGCAGCCTTGCCGCGTCCGCCGGCCGAGCGAATGACGAGGTGCTGCCTGTCCTCGGAGGAATCAAGCCGCAGCAGTTTCAAGACGTCTGACGCCAATGTCATCGTGCCACCCGGCCAAGGTATTTACCCGCGGGCGATAATCCTTCTGGCAGGAGCGGGTTCCGCGTCGACCTCACTGGAAATTGCAAGATCGAACGGAACAATTTTCGCGCTCTCGGACGCACGTGCGACCAGCGCGTGATTCGCGGGCACTTCCGTCCAGTCTGTTTCCTTGTCGAACGGCTCGGAGACGACGATGACTTGGCCGCCAGCCTCGCGGAAATAGAGCGTGTTGGCGGCATCGTTGACCGCAACCCGGAAGGCATAGAGATCCCGGCCGTTGGCGATGGCGCTGGTGAAGCGTAGCCGCTCACGAAGCTCGCCTTCGTTGACGAGGCCGACGAGGGCTCGCAGCACGCGATGCGTTGCGCCGAGCGGATCGGCGTCGAGACCCGCGCCCATCATGGCGAGAAACACGGCTTCCGAATCGGTCGTGCCTGTCCGCGAGGGGTAGTAGGCATCGGGGATCAGCGCCTCGACCTTGCGCCGTAGGCGATTCCAGCTGCCGACGAAACCATTGTGCATGAACATCCACTGGCCGCAGGCAAAGGGATGGCAGTTCTGCCGCGTCACTGCCGTGCCGGTGGCGGCGCGCACATGGGCGAAGAACAGATGCGAGCGCAAATGGCGGCAGAGGTAGCGGAGATTTTCGTCCGACCAAGCGGGGCGTGTTTCACGATAAAGACCAGGCTCCGGATGCTCACCGTACCAGCCGAGACCAAAGCCGTCGCCATTCGAGCCCGCCGTCGACTGGAGCGAGCGGATGCTTTGCGCGATGAGCGAATGCTCGGGCTCGGTGACATAGGGCTCGAAGGACGTGGTCTCGCCCCGGTATGCGATCCAGCGGCACATAGGAATTCCGTCAGGAGATGCTTGCTGAAATGTATCAACGAACCTGACAGGACGATGGTTCCCGACAGCGAGTGTCGGAACCAAGTGGCTACTAAACCGGAACCGGAATCAATGGCGCAACCTCGCGATCACCAGCGTTCTCGCTCGCTGCGAGACCTTGCGCGACGCCGACACGGTCAGCCTCGGGACGGTTCTGGCTCATCTTGCGCTTGCCTTCGAACCGCACGACGGAATCCGCACGCCGACGATTCCGCGCAGCTGAGTTGCGATGAAATCTTCGGGGGCATCGGTAACGGCCCACGGCTTTGCACGCGATCCTTCATGCCTATTCGTGAGCCGCGTCACGGCGTCGAGCAGGCGCTCGGGCTCCTGGAAGAATTCGACCGGGCCGTAGGCATGCACCGCGACGTAGTTCCAGGTCGGCACGACCTTTTCGGTTTCCTGCTTGGTCGCGTACCAGGACGGCGTCACATAGGCGTCGGGACCGCTGAAGATCGCCAGCGCATCTCCGATCGGCGGCAGTTTCCATTGCGGGTTGGCTTTCGCCACATGTCCGTACAGCACGCCATGTTCGCCTTCGCTCTCGTCGAGAAGCAGCGGCAGCGGCGTGGCGACGGGGCCTTCGCTGGTGGCCGTGACCAGGCTGGCGAGGCGGGCGCCGCGAATGGTCGCTCGGATGCTCTCGATGTCGTCCTTGAAGGCGGGAGGGATGTACATGTCTATCTCCGGTGTTGCTCTGGAGATAGCCGGAATCTGGCCTGTAAGAAACTGCCAGTTATCGTCTATTTGATCAGTCCAGTTTGGCGACGGCTTGTGCGAGAAGCCTGCAGCCGCGCTCGATCTGTGCCACCTCCAATGCCGAATAGCCCATGACGAGGCCGACCGTCTTCCGCGGTCGGCGAGGTCCGACGAACAGCGCAGAGACGGAATAGATGCCGACGCCCTTTGCATGGGCCGCCTTGATCAACGCGTCCTCTCGCTTCTGCGGCAGGTCGTCGAACCACGCCACGATGTGCAGGCCGGCGGCCGTGCCCTCGATCCGGACGCGGTCCCCGAACCTGCGGCGAAGCGCGTCGAGCAGCGCCCGCTGGCGTTCGGCGTTGCGCCGGCGCACGCGCCTGATGTGGCCGTCATAGGCGCCGCTTTCCAGCATCGACGCGAGAGCGTCCTGTTCGATCAGCGGCGTGTGCCGGTCCATGATCTGCTTGGCGGCGGCGATCAGGGATCGCAGGGCGGAGGGCACCACCAGAAAGCCGATCCGCAAGGTCGGCGAGAGCGTCTTGGAGACGGTGCCGAGATAGATCACATTGCCGCCGCCTTCCAGCGCGTGCAGCGGCGGGATCGGCTTGGTATCGTAGCGATACTCGCCGTCGTAATCGTCCTCGATCACGTAGGCGTCGTTTGCCCTGGCCCAGGCGAGCAATTGGTGCCGGCGGCCGATCGGCATGACGCCGCCGAGCGGATATTGGTGCGACGGCGTGACATAGGCGAGGCGGGCTTCGACGCCATCGAGCCGCGCTGTCTCCAGTCCGTCCACGTCGACGGGAATCGGGATCGCCTCGGCGCCCGTTGCTGCGAAAGTATGCCGCGCCATCTGGTAGCCGGGATCCTCCATCACGAAGCGGTCGCCGGCATCGAGCAGCAGGCGCGCGCAGATGTCGAGGCCCTGCTGCGAGCCGTTCACGACCACGATCTGATCGACCTCGCAGCGGACGCTACGCGACCGCCACAGATAGCCTTGAAGCGCGGTCCGCAGCCGCAGCGCTCCGCAGGGATCGTCATAGGCCAGCCGTTCGGGCTTGCGCGCCATCGCAGCGGTCACGGCCTTTTTCCATGCCAGTACCGGGAAATCCGACGGCGCGAGCTCGCCATAGCGGAAGTTCGCGACGAGCCCGCGCGGCGGCTCAGACCAGCGCGGCGGGTCTTGAAGCAACCGGCTCCCGAAGGCCGACAGCCGCACCTTCCGCGCCGACGGCCGCGACACTACGCGCGTGCGTCCTCGCTCGACGACGGCGCGAGCCACACGCGGTCGCGCGCCATGGCGTGTCTCGATGAAGCCTTCGGCGGCGAGCTGTTCGTAGGCGATCGTGACGGTCGAGCGCGCCACGCCCATCTCACCGGCCAGCGCGCGGGAGGACGGCAGCACCCCGTCGATCCCATACACCCTCGCCAGGATCTGATCTCTCAAAGCCTCGTAGATCTGGCGCGCGCCCATGCGGTCGGGATTGGTCTTCATCTGGATCATCCACATTCCGAACCGGCATTCGCCCGGGCGGACGATGTCGGAATGTGGTTCTAATCCCGTTCGCCGAGAGTTTCGACGTAAGCCTTGCCGTAGGGATGAAAATGCTCCCTGCGGCCCTGGTCCCACAGTGCCCTGAGGCCGGGCGCCGCGATGTCCCAATCCGGCCGGCACTTCATGCCGACTGCCCTGAGGTCCTGGCGGAGCTCTTCGACGGTTGGACGGCCGAAGAACCAGTAGCCGTTGTAGATCTTGTGAATGACGAGGCCGGGCTCGAGCACGATCACGTGCGGAATCATCGGATTATGGACGGGGTCGGTGTATTCGGCGATGTCGAGATCCTTCTGAACGAGGCGCCGCAAATCCGAGAGAAAGGGCCAGTGCGCTCCGACGCCGCTGCGATATTCGCTGGTCTGGGTGATGTTGTCGGTCGTGATCGTGACCATCCGGCAATAGCCCACCTCCATCTCGCGATGGAGTTGCAGCAAGCCTTCGGCCTGGCGACGATCCTTGGGACAAAATCCGCCGCGGCCGAGCACGAGCACCATTGGATCGCCCGCCTGCAGTTCGGAGAGCTTCCGGTGCTTGCCGGTGTGGTCGCTGAGTTCGTAATCCGGGAAGGTTACTCCCGGCATCATGTCAGGTCGCATTGCGCTCTCCCACTTTTACAGATCAACCACGACGTCGTTTCGGGGTCGTGAGCAGCAGATCAGGACATTGCCGTCCGCCGGCGGATCGAGCGGATCCGGCGCATAGTCAACCGTCCCCGCGATCAACCCGCTCTCGCAATTGTGGCAGACGCCGGTCCGGCACGACCAGCGCACGGGGACGTCGCACGCCTCGGCCAATTCCAGCAGGCTGGCATAGGATGGTCCCCAGCGGACATTGAGGCCACTCCGGGCGAACGAAACCATCGGGCCGGGGCCGGGGGCACCGATCGGCGGGTGCGCCCGCTTCTGCGGGGAGGACGCTATGCCGGGCGTCAAGGACGGTCCGGCGCCGAACAATTCGGTGTGGATGCGATCCGGTGCGACGCCCAACGTGGTGAGGCCAGCTTTCAGATCGTTCATGAAACCTGCCGGTCCGCACAGATAGAAATCGCCGTCACGCGGCACGCTCAGGGTCTGGAGCAGGCGTGCGTCGAGATGTCCGGCTGTGTCGAACGCCACATTGAGACGATCGTCCGGGTCAGGCGCGCTGTAGCAGACGTGGCTATGGTGACGAGAGAGCCCACCTAGCAATTCGCGCGCCTCGGCGGCGAACGCATGTTCGCGGCCATTGCGAGCGCCGTGCAGCCACCACACGTCCCGCGTCGTCGCTTCGGCGGCGAGCGCGTGAAGCATTGCGAGCAAAGGGGTGACGCCGATGGCGGCGCTCAACAGGATGACGGGGCGTGCATCTTGCCGGAGCGTGAAACTGCCGCGTGGCGCACCTAGTTGCACGGCAGCGCCGGCCAGCAGCTCGTCGGCAATGTAACGGCTGGCGGCGCCGTGAACTTCGCGCTTGATGCTGACGCGATAGGACGCGGCATCGGCGCCGCCCGACAGCGAATAGCTGCGTGTCATCGCCTGCGCACCGGAGGGCTCGAGCTTGATGACGACGAATTGACCGGGCAGGGCGGCCGCCACGGGATGTCCGTCGGCGGGTTCGAGGATCAGCGACGTCACGTTGCCGCTTTCGGCGATCTTTCGCGCCACGCGAAAGGAGCGGAATCCGCGCCAGGCCGGAGCTGGGCTCGCCGCCGGCCCAAGCCCGGCGTTTCCCGCGGTCTTGTTGTCCTTCTGCTGCTCGAGCAGCGCCTCGAAAGAACGGCGCCAGCCGCGGCTCAGCGCGGGAATCCGCAGCGCGCGCTCCAGGCGTTCGCGCGGATGAGGCGGCAGGTAAAGCAGCGCATTGATCTCGAACACGCTCATGCGCTCGGGTCCCACAGCGATCTGTGTGATCTCGTCACCGGCTTCGACGTCGCCTTCCTCGATCACACGGAAATAGAATCCGGGCCGCCCGTGCCTGACGAGCAGCGCGGCCATGTCCGGCTCGTCCATGCGAATGCCGAGACGGTAGCAGGTGACGCGCGGCTGCGTCACTTCGAACACCGCGGAGCCGATCCTGTAGCGGTCTCCGATGCACACGTTGGTGTCGGCGAGGCCCTCGACCGTAAAGTTCTCGCCGAACTGGCCATGAACGAGGTTCGATCGACCCAGATGCTCCTGCCAGTACCGGTAGGATTCATCCTGATAGACGAATACGGCACGATGTTCGCCGCCATGACCGGCCGTATCGCCCTGGCCGTCGCCATCGATGTTGAGCCGGCGCACCCTGCGCGGGCCTGTGACCTGTGCCTTCCAGATGCCGGTGTGGACGGTCCGACCCTGCCAAGCGACGTCGCGCGGCAGGCCGACATTGACCGAAAGCAGACGTGCCATTGCGTGTTCCCGATCTGGCTGCGCGGTTCTGCCGTCATCATTGCATCGGATGGGGTTTTTGGCTCGTTAGTCGTTGTTAGACGTTGCGAGCAAGCCTTGCCACCGGCGGCGCTGAGGCCAATTTGAAATGCGTAACGTAAACGCAGTCGGTACAACGGGAGATCACGATGGATGATCAGGGCAAGCTGGCCGCGCTCCAGCGCCATTGGGATGCTTCGGATGCGAACGATTTCGAGGCCGAGCACGACATCTATCGCGAGGACGCGGTGCTCGACTATCCGCAGTCCGGCGAGCGCATCCGCGGTCGCAGGAAGATTCAAGAGAGCCGGTTCGTGCAGCCGAACAAGAAGCGCTTCACGGTTCGGCGGATCGTCGGCAGTAACGATCTCTGGGTGAGCGAATTCGTGCTGACCTATGACGGGGTGCCGTCTTACGTCGTGAGTATCATGGAATTCCGCGACGACCTCGTGGCGCACGAGACGCAATATTTCGGCGACAGGTTCGAGCCGTCGCCCTCGCGGGCGCATCTTGTCGAGCAGGTGGGGTAGGCTGAGTGCTCCGCACTCCGCTGTCATCGCCCGCGCAGGCGGGGAATCCAGTACGCTGCGGCTTCTCGACAAACTACGGACGTCTCGGAGTACTGGATCGCCCGCCTGCGCGGGCGATGACAGTAAAGGACATGATCGCAGGTGCGGAGCGCGCAGAACTGCTTAGCCAATGTGGAAACACGGAACCCGATGCGGCGGCTGGTCGCAGTCGCGTCGTCTTGATTCCGACAGCCCCATCTTTATGTGTGAAACGAACAAGAATCCGGGCCCCTCTGGCGAGGAAGTCGACGCTGTCGGCAAAACCTCGTGATGTCGGATGACCTGTCCCGCGCGAATGCGATGGATCGGCCGATCGTCGGGCCTTCTTGAGTCTCTCCGACCGAATCGTCCCCATCGCAGCTCCGTGCGGTCTTTCGCAAGATAAGGGAGCAACGATGTCCGACGCCAAGCATTCAAATCCGATCGAAATCGAGATCACCGAGCCATCCAGCCTGAACGAGCAGGCTGCGGTGGCACTGGTGATCGTCGGCGCGCTGGTTGCCGTCGCCGACCGGCAAGTTTCGCCGGTCGAACGCGACGAGGTCGTCCGGTTCATCCGGGATCGCAAGCTGGCGCCGCATATCTCGGACGACCGGCTCTACGCGATGTTCGACGAGCTTGCTGAACGACTCGAGGAGCCGGATTTCGCCAATGTGGTGATCGAGAATTTGCGTCCGGTTTCAGACCTGCCGCTGTCGGCTCATTTGATGGAACTGTCGGAGCGCGTCGCGGCCGCGGACGAGGACGTGCATCCCCACGAAGTGCAGGCGATCAAGCTGTTGCGCCTGCTGACGCTGGTGCTGCCGCGCGCAAAGCAGGTGAAGCCGGGTGCAGTGCGCGCCGAACACCGCATCGCCGCCGAGGAGTAAGCATGAGCGTAGTTTCGGACGAGGATAAGACAGGGACTGCGGGCGCTAGCGGCCAGATGGCTGGCGGCGACCCGCGCCTCGACAAGCTTGTCCGTCGCCTGCCGCCGCGCATGGGCGACACCGTCACCTATCTGCTCAAGCCATCCAGCCGCTGGGTGAGAATCCCTTCGGGTGCGCTGCTGATTGTCGGCGGCGTGCTCTCCTTCCTGCCGGTGCTCGGCGTCTGGATGCTACCGCTCGGCCTCGCTTTGCTCGCGGAAGACGTGCCCGCGCTGCGCTCCGGGCGCGCCAAGGTTCTGGATTGGGTCGAGCGAAAGAAGCCGCACTGGCTCGATCCGTCCGCACCGAAAAATGACCAATCGTGACTGAATTCATCACCACCGAAGCGCTGACCGCGCTGCTTCAGGTCGTCCTGATCGACCTCGTGCTCGCCGGCGACAACGCCGTCATCATCGGCCTTGCCGCAGCCGGCCTCCCGGCCGAGCAGCGCCGGCGCGCCATCGTCGTCGGCATCATCGCCGCCACCGCCCTGCGCATCGTCTTTGCCGGCGTCGCGACCCAGCTTCTGCAAGTGATCGGGCTATTGCTCGCCGGCGGCGTGCTGCTGCTCTGGGTGTGCTGGAAGATGTGGCGGGAGCTGCGCGAGCAGTCCGCGCATGCGAACGAGCTCGCGTTCAGCCATGGCGGCAGCAGCGCTGCGCCTGCGTCCCGAAAGACCTTCAGGCAGGCGGCGGTGCAGATCGTCGCCGCCGACGTCTCGATGTCGCTCGACAACGTGCTCGCGGTCGCGGGCGCTGCGCGCGAGCATCCCTACATCCTCGCTTTCGGCCTGCTATTGTCGGTCGCGTTGATGGGCGTCGCCGCCGATTTGCTCGGCCGCGTGCTCCAGAAGCAGCGCTGGATCGGCTATGTCGGCCTCGCCATCATCGTTTACGTCGCCTTCGAGATGATCTATCGCGGATCGCTCGAGCTCGCGCCTGTGATCGCGAGTCTCTGAGGCAACGCGCCTGTCCATCATCCGGAGTGATCAATGACGTCCGAACCCAAAGCACCTTCGGCGGATTCCGTGCCGGCGCCGCAAATCGGCCCGTTTGCCCAACTCATCTTTGGCTCGCGCTGGCTGCAGGTCCCGCTTTATGTCGGCCTCATCGTCGCGCAGGCCGTCTATGTGCTGCTGTTCCTGAAGGAGCTCTGGCACCTGGTCGTGCACTCGTTCGACGCCAGCGAGCAGCAGATCATGCTGGTCGTGCTCGGGCTGATCGACGTCGTGATGATCTCGAACCTGCTGGTGATGGTGATCGTCGGCGGTTACGAGACCTTCGTCTCGCGCCTGAACCTCAGCGGTCATCCGGACGAGCCGGAATGGCTCAGCCACGTCAATGCCAGCGTGCTCAAGATCAAGCTTGCGATGGCGATCATCGGCATCTCCTCGATCTCGCTGCTCAGGACCTTCATCGAGGCGGGCAATCTCGGCACGACGCGGAGCAATTTCACCGAGAGCGGCGTGATGTGGCAGGTGCTGATCCACCTGACCTTCATCATCTCCGCGATCGGCATCGCCTGGGTCGACCGCCTCGGCGATAGCGGCCAGCGCAAGGGAGCCGGCCACGGCTGAGCGTCAGACGTCGGCGTTTGATCAGGCGATCTGCGGATGCGCCGCGTTTTCCCGCCGCTCGCGCTCGCCCAGTTCGCGCACCAGCTCCTGGAGGAAGGATTCCGTGTAAGCGGGGAGGGTGCGCTCGGCGCGAACGTAGATGCCGAGATCTGACCACACCGGGCTGCCGGCATTGTCGAGCGGCAGGAAGACGAGCCGGCTGTCGCGCGACAGCCTGCTGATGCCGAGCTGGGTCTGGAAGGCGACGCCGACGCCGCGCGCCGCGAGCTCGCGCATCAGGTCGATCGAGTTGGCCTGGATGGCCGGCTCCGGTGTCTCGGAGAGCTGCGCGATCAGCGGCTGGAGCAGATGATAGATCGACAGCTCCGGCAGCGCGTGGATGACGGGAAAGGCGAGACATTGGGGCAGCGTGACCGTCTTGCCGCGCGCCAGTGGATGCTCGCGCGCGACGACCGCGCCCAGGCGAAACCGTTTCAAGGCGACCTGGCGCAGGTCCGGCGGATGCCGCAGCGCCATGGCGATGCCGATGTCGGCCTCGCCGCGGCTCAGGGCCTCCAGCACGTCCGACGATCCCTTCACCTCGGTGGTGAAGCTGACGCGCCGGGCGCGGCCGCGATGGGAGGCTATCAGGTCGGGCAGCACCGACTCCGTGAGCGACTCGATGCAGGCAATGCTGACGGTGCCGTGCCAAGTCCCCGCCAGGGATGCGACGTCCGAGCGGAAGCGGTCGAGGTCCTGGAGCACGTTCATGACGTGCCGGGCCAACATCTCGCCGACCGTCGTCAGCGTCAGGCCGCGCGCATTGCGCTCGAACAAGGGTGACCCAACCTCCTGTTCAAGCTTGAGAATCTGGCGGCTTACGGCCGACGAGGCAACGTTCAGCATGCGCGCAGCGGCCCGGATCGAGCCGGTGCGGCGGACGGCGTGGAAGTACTGGATGGCCGGTGAGTGAAATCGCATGGGACCCCCGGCCGGACTATAGCCGTTGCCGAAACGGCATCAACGTGTACGAAATTCTGTGCTTTTCGAGTGCGCTCCTCCCACCTAGGTTCGCCGCCGGCTTGGCCGGTCCTGTCGGGCCGTCATGCCATGCGCAACGAGGCGCCAGGGGATCCCGGGTGGACGAGAACATTGTTTGCGAGGTCGCGCCGGACACGCGTCTGGTCGATCGCCGTCGCGCGGCGGCCTATGTCGGCGTGACCGCCGGACGCTTCGAGCAGCTGGTGCGCGACAGCGTCGTGCCACCGCCGGTCATGGTGGACAACAAGCGGCGCTGGCCGCTCGCGTTGCTCGACGTTGCGAAGGACGCGGTTGTCGCCAGCAGCATGCCGTGCCTGCCGCAGGTGATGGTCGAGATTGCGCAGGACGCGCGTCCCTGCGAACGGGCCCCCGCACCAGCCTCGCACGAACTGCCGGATAAAAACTGGTTCGAGCAGCGCGCGCGGTTCGTTCAGCGCGTGCGCCGGTCGCTGCTGTCGGGCAACGAGATACGGCTCTTGCGCGAGTTCAAGCTGCTCAGGCAGAACCAGATCAGCATGTTCGGCTATTACGGCAGTTTCGAAGCCCTGATGGTGCGCGGCTACATCGTCGAGCTCGCGCGAAAGCCGCCGTCGAGCCGTCCGCTGGTGACGTACCGGCTGACCGCGCAGGGCGAGCGGGTCATGGCGGCGCTCAAGGGCGAGCCGGCGATCTGACCGGCGCGGACAAGGCGATGGCATCCTCCGGCATCATCGCACGGCGTGCATCTCCAGAAATGCCTTCACGCCGGTGACGGTGCCCGTATCCGACGGCACATAACCGGGCAGGGTGGCGATGGCTGCGCGAAAATCGGCGCTGCGGATGATCTCCAGGATGCGCTGCATCGGCCCGGTGTCCAGGAACGCGCGCTTGCAGACGAAGAAATAATCCTCGGTCAGGAGCCGGATGAAATCGAGGCCGAAATGCCGGGCGGCGGCTTCGACGCCGAAGCTCGCATCAGCCATGCCGCTCGCGACATAGGCTGCGACCGCGGCGTGGGTGAATTCGATCTGCTGCGCGCCGTTGATCCTGCTCTCGTCGATGCCGTTTGCCGCAAGCAGTTGGTCGAACAGAAGCCGCGTGCCGGAATCGTGGTCGCGGTTGACGAAGCGGACTTTTGGTCCGGTGAGATCATCGAGCGAAGCGATGCGCAGCGGATTGCCGCGCGCGACCATCAATCCCATTTCGCGTGTGACGAAGCTGATGATGCGATCCTCGCGCGGATCGAGCCATTCGCGCGCAGCCTTGATGCCCTGAGCCCGCAGCGCGCCGTGCGGCAGATGCAGGCCGGAGAGATCGCAGGCGCCCTGCGCCAGCGAGACCAGCGAATGCTGGTTGCTGACATAGCGCAGATCGACGCCGATGCCGGGCTCGCGGTCGAGGAATTCGCGCAGTTTTGCGACCGCAAAACCGTGACTGGCATGCACGCGGATCACCGACGGGCGCTGCTCGAGGAACGGCTTGATCTCGCTCGCCAGCTCCTGTGCCAGATTCTCAAGCTGAGGTCCGAGCCGGGCCTGCATGCGCTCGCCCGCCCACACCAGCCGCTCGCCGAACGGCGTGAGTTTCGAGCCCTTGCCGCGCTGGGTTTGCACCAGCGGCGTGCCGAAGAACTCCGACCATTGCTCGATCAGATTCCAGACATGGCGATAGGAGAGGTGCGCATCCTTGGCCGCGCTGGTGATCTTCCCGGTTCTCCTGATCTCGTTGAGGACGCCAAGCATGATGACGGCGGTGCGCGGATTGCCCTCCCGGCGAAACCGCCAGACGGCCTCGATCTCGATCTGAAGCATTGGTCCTCCCTATGAACTACATTTCATATGACCGCGGTCCATTTGCAATCCATATCATATTTACTCCCGTCCACAGGCGCCTAGTCTGGTATACCAGAACTGGAGGAATATGATGTCTGCTGCATATGACTTTGCACACTCGCCGGCCACCGAGTTCATGTCCCGGCCACAGCATCTGCTGATCGACGGTCGCCGCGTCCCGGCGAGCTCCGGTCGCACATTCAAGTCGCTCAATCCGGCCACCGGGCAGGTCATCGCCATCGTCGCCGAAGGCAACGAGGCCGATGTCGATCATGCAGTAGCGGCCGCGCGCCGGGCCTTCGAAGGCCCCTGGCGCACGATGCGGGCGTCCGAGCGCGGCCAGATCCTGCTACGCTGGGCAGACCTGCTCAAGGCTCACGCGGAGGAGATCATCGAACTCGAGTCGATCGATGCGGGCAAGCCGATCGCCGCGACATCGCGGCAGGATTTTCCGGCCGCCGTCGACACGCTGATCTACTACGCCGGTTGGGCCGACAAGATCAGCGGCGACGTCGTGCCCGTGCGCGATGATGCCCTGACCTACACCGTGCGCGAGCCGGTCGGCGTGGTCGCGGCGATCGTGCCCTGGAATTTCCCGCTGATGATCGGGATGTGGAAGCTCGCGCCGGCGCTGGCCTGCGGGTGCACCATCGTGATGAAGCCGGCCGAGCTGACCTCGCTGTCGGCGCTACGCATCGCCGAGCTCGCGCTCGAAGCCGGCCTGCCGGCGGGCGTCTTCAACGTCGTCACTGGCCCCGGCCGCGTCGTCGGCGACGCGCTGGTCAATCACCCTGACGTCGACAAGGTCACCTTCACCGGCTCTCCCGGTGTCGGGCGGGGAATCATGAAGGGCGCCGCAAGCAACTTCAAGCGCATCTCGCTCGAGCTGGGAGGCAAGTCGGCCAACGTCATTTTCGACGATGCCGATCTCGAAGCCGCATCGAAAGCTGCGGCTTCCGGCATCTTCTTCAATGCGGGCCAGGTCTGCTCGGCCGGCTCCCGCGTGCTGGTGCAGGAGAAGGCCTATGACGAGGTCGTCGAGCGGCTGGCGGCGCGCGCAAAGTCGCTCAGGATCGGCGACCCGCTCGACCGCAAGACGGTGCTCGGTCCCGTCATCTCCGAGAAGCAGATGAAGTCGGTCCTCGATTATGTCGACATCGGCCGGAAGGAGGGCGCGACCCTCGTCACCGGTGGCGAGAAGGTCGGCGATCGCGGCTACTTCATCAGCCCCGCGGTGTTCGCGAATGTCGCGCACGAGATGCGGATCTCGCAGGAAGAGATCTTTGGCCCGGTCGTCAGTGTCATCAAGTTCAAGGACGAGGCCGACGCTTTGCGGATTGCCAACGGCACGGCTTACAGTCTCGCCGCCGGCGTCTGGAGCCGCGACATCGGCAAGCTGCAGCGCTTCGCCAAGCGAGCGCGCGCGGGCACAGTCTGGATGAACACCTATGGCTATACCGACGTGCGGCTGCCCTGGGGCGGCGAGCGCGACTCCGGCCTCGGCCGCGAGCACGGCACCGCCGCGCTAGACAATTTCACCGAGCCCAAGGCGGTCTGGATGAATCTGGCCGTTTGATACCTCCCGAGCGGCCAAGCCTGGAGCCCGCCTGACCACCCGTGCAGGCGGGCTCTTTTTCGAGATCGATAAAATTGTCTGCATTCCGCTCAGCTGCGGCAAACCGTGCGGACAAGAACCGCGCGGCCTTAAACCCCGGCTTTGGAACCGGCGTGCATCCTGCCTGCAAAAGGGTGGGGCATCAGCATGTCAGTTCTCAGGGAGGTCGTCGTCGCAATCGCGGGAGTCTACGCACTTCTGTTTGCGTGCGACGCAATGTTCGGGATCGGCGAGGCGCGCTTCGACGACGTTTATTACAGCGCCAGCTTCTATGCGCCGCGGCCGAAGGAGTTTCGTTTCGCCGGCGATACGCCGCCGGCGGTCCGCGTCAGCGAGGCGTTTGCGCAATTCGCGCCGGGCGAAGCCAAGCCGAACAAGCGCTACTCGTCGCTGACCACGATCCTCCGGTAAGCACTGTCTATTCTCCCTGGATCCATTCCGCGACGCCACGCCACAATGTGTCGCGATGTTCGGGGCGGAAGAAGCCGAAATGGCCAATCGCCTTGGCGCCGACGTCGGACGGCTTCACGTTGATTAC
The DNA here is from genome assembly GCF_040939785.1 of Bradyrhizobium lupini. Taxonomy (NCBI): domain Bacteria; kingdom Pseudomonadati; phylum Pseudomonadota; class Alphaproteobacteria; order Hyphomicrobiales; family Nitrobacteraceae; genus Bradyrhizobium; species Bradyrhizobium lupini. The sequence goes on along the minus strand of NZ_CP162553.1, from coordinate 755,032 downwards.
CTCCGGCTTGATTGCGGTGAATCCGCTCGCAAGCAGCTCGACCGCGGGCCGCGTCGCCCAGGGATCGTCGGAGAAGCAGAGTGTGCGCAACTCGCCCTTGAACCTGGCGAAATTCTCCAGCGCCGGCAGCTTTGAATCGAAGAGATAACGGGGGCTCGAGACCCACTCGGCCCATTGCAGGAAGACGCCCTTGGGCAGATCCTCGCCGATGCCGGCCCAGCCCGGCGCGTAACCGAGCGCGTGGACGAGCGGCACGCCGACAAAATTCATGAAGGCGAAGACGCGGTATTTTTCCGGCGACGTCATCAGCCGCCAGGTCGCCGCCTGCGAGGCCACGAACGCGGCGCGCGAGATGTCCGCGTTGTTCGCGATCAGCCCGAGCGCCTGGCCGCCAAAGGAGTGCCCGACATAGGCCAAGGGCAGAGTGTGGTAGCGCTCGCGCATCCAGTGCACTGCGGCGGTGACGTCGAGCGCGGCCCAGTCCGACATCGAGGCCTTGAAGCCGACCAGCGATTTCGGTTGGTTGTAGCCAACCATCGCCGGCAGCCGGGAGTCGCCGATGCCGCGATAGTCGTAGGTCAGGACTGCGCAGCCGCGATGGGCGAGATAGGAGGCAAAGCCGCGATAGATTTTTCGCGGGACGGCAGTCGCCGAATTGACCAACACGGCATGACGTTTGGTGCCGCGGGGCAGGAATAGCGTGCCGGCCAGCGCATACCCGTCGGTCGCCGGGAAGCTGATCTCGTCGATGAAAACGTCGTCCAGTGCCGCGTCCATGGACCGAAGGTATCTGCCAGTTTCCAAGCCGTTTCCCAGCAAATGCGAATTTGGCTTTCCCCGCAAGGCTTTGCAGTGCCAGACGGATTTACAACTGGCGGCCGGTGGCCAGCCTGTGTATAAGGCGACCCTCGCAACCCACAGATCAGGTTGTGCTTTTTGCTTCACGGAGAGATTGCGATGTCCGAGCGGTGGACGCCCGAGTCCTGGCGCAGCAAGCCGGTGCTACAGGTGCCCGATTATCCCGACGCCAAGGCCCTGGCCGACGTCGAGGCGCAGCTTGCGACCTTTCCGCCGCTGGTGTTCGCGGGCGAGGCGCGCAATCTGAAGAAGGCGCTGGCGCGGGTCGCGGCCGGAGAGGCCTTCCTGCTGCAGGGCGGCGACTGCGCCGAGAGCTTTGCCGAGCACGGCGCCAACAACATCCGCGACTTCTTTCGCGTGCTGCTCCAGATGGCGGTGGTACTGACCTATGCCGGCGCCGTCCCGGTGGTGAAGGTCGGGCGCGTCGCCGGCCAGTTCGCAAAGCCGCGCTCCTCGCCGATGGAGAAGATCGACGGGGTCGAGCTGCCGAGCTATCGCGGCGACATCGTCAACGACATCGCTTTCACCAAGCAAGCGCGCGTCCCTGATCCGCAGCGCCAGCTGATGGCCTATCGCCAGTCGGCCGCGACGCTGAACCTGCTGCGTGCGTTCGCGACCGGCGGTTACGCCAATCTCGGCAGCGTGCATCAGTGGATGCTCGGCTTCCTCAAGGACAGTCCGCAGTCCCGTCGCTACAAGGAATTGGCCGACCGCATCTCCGATGCGCTCAACTTCATGCGCGCCTGCGGCCTCGATCTCGAGGCCCATCCCGAGCTGCGCGCCACTGATTTCTACACCAGCCACGAGGCCCTGCTGCTCGGCTACGAGCAGGCCATGACCCGGGTCGATTCCACCACCGGCGACTGGTACGCGACCTCGGGCCACATGATCTGGATCGGCGACCGCACCCGCCAGCTCGACCACGGCCATATCGAATATTTCCGCGGCATCAAGAATCCGATCGGGCTCAAATGCGGCCCGTCGCTCAAGCCCGACGAACTGCTGAAGCTGATCGACGTGCTCAATCCCGACAACGAACCGGGCCGGCTGACGCTGATCGGCCGCTTCGGTTCCGACAAGATCGGCGAGCATCTGCCGAACATGATCCGCGCCGTAAAGCGCGAGGGCAAAGTGGTGGTCTGGTCGTGCGATCCCATGCACGGCAACACCATCACCTCGACGTCGGGTTACAAGACGCGCCCCTTCGACCGCATCCTGTCCGAGGTGAAGTCGTTCTTCGCGATCCACGCCGCGGAAGGTACCCATGCCGGCGGCGTGCATCTGGAGATGACCGGCCAGGACGTCACCGAGTGTCTCGGCGGCGCCCGCGCGATCACCGACGAGGATCTCAACGACCGCTATCACACGGTCTGTGATCCCCGGCTCAATGCCGAGCAATCCATCGACATGGCTTTCCTGGTCGCAGAACTGCTGAAGCAGGAACGCGCCGGCAAGGTCAGGCCGATGCCCGCCGCAGCGGGGCTCTAGAACCTTGCTGCGGATCTGGAAGGCCACGATCAATTCCCGTAACGGTCTGGCCTTTGCGTTCCACTCGGAGCAGGCCGTCCGCGAGGAAATCGTTGCGCTCCTCTTGTCGCTGCCGCTTGCATGGTTCGTCGGCGCGACCGCGATGCGCGCGGTCGAGCTGATCTGCGCGGTCGCGTTCGTGCTGGTGGTCGAGCTGCTCAATACGGCGATCGAGAAGCTTGCCGACCGGCTGACCATGGATCACGACAAGCAGATCGGACGGGTCAAGGACATGGGCTCGGCCGCGGTCGGTGTCGCGCTGCTGATGGCCGGCGCGTTCTGGATCATCGCCATCATCGAGCGCTTGGGATTTCTTTAAAGCGCGTATCGCGCTTTAAACTGTTTTTTGAGCATGATCTTTTCGGAAAACCGCTTCACTCTTTTCCGGATCATGCTCTGATCGGAGCGCCATGACCGAACGTCTCAACGCATTCGCGGTCACGCTCGCCCAGCTCAATCCGACCATGGGCGACATCGAGGGCAATGCCGCGAAAGCGCGCGCGGCGCGCGTGCAGGCAGCCGCCGACGGTGCCGATCTCGTGCTGTTTCCGGAATTGTTCATCGCCGGTTACCCGCCGGAAGATCTCGTGCAGAAGCCTTCCTTTCAGGCCGCCTGCCGCGCTGCGATCGAAGCGCTGGCGCGCGAGACCGCCGATGGCGGGCCGGCCATGCTGGTCGGCACGCCCTGGGTCGAGGAGGGCAGGCTCTATAATGCCTGCACGCTGCTCGATGGCGGCCGTATCGCTGGTCTGCGCTTCAAATGCAATCTGCCGAATTACGGCGTGTTCGACGAGAAACGGCTGTTTTCGCGCGGGCCTGCCGCCGGCCCCGTCACCGTGCGCGGCGTGCGCGTCGGTGTGCCGATCTGCGAGGACATCTGGCTTGAGGAGTCCGAGGACTACGAGAACGTGGTCGAGACGCTGGCCGAGACCGGCGCCGAGATCATCCTCGTGCCGAACGGCTCGCCTTACGCCCGCGACAAGGCCGACGTGCGCTTGTCGGTCGCGGTCGCGCGCGTCACCGAGAGCGGTCTGCCGCTGGTCTATCTCAACCAGGTTTGCGGCCAGGACGAGTTGGTGTTCGACGGCGCCTCCTTTGCGCTCAACGGCGACCTTTCGCTCGCAGCGCAATTGCCGGCGTTCGCGGAGAGCATCACCACACTGCACTTCACGAGAAGCGGCGATGATTGGCGTTGCGCCGGGCCGATCGCCGCGCAGCCCGAGGCAGACTACGCCGACTACGCGGCCTGCGTGCTGGGCTTGCGCGACTACGTCGCCAAGAATGGCTTTCCCGGCGTGCTGCTCGGCATTTCCGGCGGCATCGACTCCGCGCTGTGCGCGGCGATCGCGGTCGATGCACTCGGTTCCGATCAGGTGCACGGCGTGATGCTGCCTTATCGCTACACCGCGGCAAGCTCGATTGCGGACGCCGGCGAGCTCGCCGGCCATCTCGGCATCCGCTACGAGGTGCTGCCGATCGCCGAAGCGGTGACCGGGTTCGAGACCATCCTGTCCGGCGTCTTCAAGAATCTGCCGCCCGATGTCACCGAGGAGAATCTCCAGGCCCGCACCCGCGGCACGCTGCTGATGGCGATCTCGAACAAGACCGGCCTGATGGTGGTGACCACAGGCAACAAGTCGGAGATGTCGGTCGGCTACGCCACGCTCTATGGCGACATGAACGGCGGCTTCAATCCGATCAAGGACATCTACAAGACGCAGGTGTTTCGGCTGGCAAGCTTGCGTAATTCGTGGAAGCCCGAGGGGGCGCTGGGGCCGGCCGGTGAGGTGATCCCGCCCGACATCATCACGCGTCCGCCGACCGCGGAGCTGCGCGAGAACCAGACCGACCAGGATTCGTTGCCGGCTTACGACGCGCTTGATGCCATCCTGGAGCGTCTCATCGAGCGCGAAGAGCCGCTCGATATAATCATCGCCGCGGGCTTTGACCGCGAGACGGTCACCCGCATCGACCATCTCCTCAACGTCGCCGAATACAAGCGCCGCCAGGCCGCGCCCGGCGTCAAGGTCACAGCCAGGAATTTCGGCCGCGACCGCCGCTATCCCATCACCAACCGCTTTCGCGACAAAGGCGAGCAGCTCGCCGCTCCGGATGAGACGCTGGTCTCGCGTGGGAGCAAAGCCTCGATCGACGCGTTTGAGGGGTAGGGGCTGCCAGTTCGGGTAGCTTGGAGATTGCATTCCGCTGTCGTCATCCAATGAGGTGATCCATATCTTCTGGCATCCTGCTTGGGCGATCGAATTCGACCATAGAGCATTCATAGGTGTGCTCCGGAGCTGGTGGTGGGCGAAAGCATGGCAGACGAAATCTCCCTTGACATGGATGATCTCCGAGAGGTTGCAGCCTATGCGGCGGCAAATGCCGCGGACGTGCTGGAAATATTCGAGCGGGCGCATCCAGTGGATTTCCGGCCGCGTGACGCAGTCGAAGCAGCGCGGACCTTCGCGAAGGGAGGCAAGCGGGTAAAGACCCTGCGCGATGCAGCCTGGGCAGCGCTGAAGGCAGCAAACAGATCAAAGGTGCGGCAGCCAGCCAAGCCGCACGCGCGGCGATGAGTGCCTCATCCGCGGCGTATCTTCATCCCCTGGCTCGATCGACCCAGGTCAGGCACATTCTTGGCGCGGCGGCCCACGCCGCACGGGCCCTCGAACTCGAAACGGCTGCAGATCCCGGTGTCGGTGTAGACTATATTGAGCACGCCGCCCGGCGCGCGACGCCTAGATTTGTTCGTGTCTTGGGGCGCTACCCGACAGCGCCGCTTGGCGGCGGCCGGGTCGGGGAACTCTTGCGCGCAATTGATTGGATGATTCGCGAGGCAAACGGTCTCGCCACCCATTTCGCTGTTATCAGCCGCGAAAGCAGATGATCCAGTACGCTGCGCCGGTCGTCGTGAAAACCAGCTGATGCCAGCGTACAGGATGGCCCCCGCTTTCGCGGGGGCATGACAGCGGAGGACGTGACCTACTTCTGCTGCTGGGGCAAGAAGCTTGGTCCGACCGAACGGATCGGCTTGTTCTCGGACGAGGTCGTAGCGGTGCCGGTTTCCACCGGCGGCGTTGCTGCCGGGGCGCCAGCCGCCGTCGGCGCCGGAGTCGCACCCTTTTTGCCATTGGCGGCAGGCGTGCCCTTGTTGAGCTGCCGCTGCTGCATTTTCTTGGCGCTCTCCTCGGTGACGATGATGTCACCTTGCTGTTCGGCCGACGCCTTGTCGTCGGCCGATTTGAGCGCGTCCGCCCAGGTCTGGCCCGCGGCCTTGCAGGAGCAGGACGGGTTGAACTCGCTGCGGAATTTGAACGCGGTCGGCAGCGCCGTGTAGGGCTGGCCGCTGGTGGAGACCGCGGAGTTCATGTCTTCACCGGGATTGCGATGGGTGTAGAGCACGGCCTCGGCGGCCGGGCACAGCGCCTTGCAGGTCTTCTCGTCGTCGGGGAAGCGCGCCGGCACGGTCGCAAACGAGACCGGGAAGTAGGCGCCGTCGCAGGTGCGCACGCACACAGTGCGATAGGTGCCTGATTGCGGGCCGAGATCGGACGGCGGCACGCCTTGCGGATTATTGGGGTTGTTGCCGCCGAACAGATTGCTCAGGAAATTGCCGCCGCCTTGCGACTGCGCCGCATTGGCATATTGCGGGCCGCAATTGTTCTGCGCCAGCGCTGCCAGCACCGAGCGGCGCTGGTTGTCACGCTCGGGGCTAAAGCCGCCGGGGCCGCCGCCGCGCAGGCGTTCGAGATTGCCGGTGATCTGGTCCAGATTGGCGCGCATCTGCTGGATCTGGGTGTTGACCGGACCGCATTGCGCCGACTGGCCGCTGAACAGCGAGAAGAAGCCGGAGGAATCGCAACCCATGCGCTTGGCCTGCATGGTGACACGATCGAGCTCGGCCTGCTGCTTGGTCTGAGATTCCTGATAGCGGCGGATCTGGTCTTCGCGCGCGGGATCACCGCCGCCGCCACGATCGAGACCGGCGAGCTGACCTTCCAGGCGCGCGCACATCGGGTTGGGTCCGAGCCCGTTCTGGCCGGGCTGAGGCGGCGGTCCCGGCGGGCCGGCCTGTGCGAACGCGTTATTGGCGAGCGCAACCGTGCTGAAGAGCACGGCAGAGGCAAGGATCAAGCGAGCACGGGAGAGAGACATAAATTCAGGCATATCCGCCATTCTAGCGAGGTCACGGCCAGGCGTGATGTGGGGAGGCCGGAGCGCGCCCTCCCATAGCCGCTTCCTGCGGCATCGTCACGTCGTTTCAGAGGCCAGCGATTGGGCCTAAGGTACGCCAGTTCCGAGCGAATTCAGCGCTGGCAGGTGATTGCGACATATTCGTCGCAATGGCCATGGGAGCAGTTTGCGCCGGATTTGGGGACAGAGCCGGTAATTTCGTCGGGATCGACCCGGCGATAGGCCGAAGCCTGGGCAAAATCGCGTGACTGGCAGTAGGTGCGGGCGACCTGCGCGCCGCATTTGTCGCTCTTGGCCAGGCACTGATCGACGCCGTAGCCGTCCGCCTGGTTCGGGATGATGAAGACGCGGGTCTCCGCGAGAGCGCTGGACGCCGCAAGGATGGAGGCGCAGGACATGAGCGCGAGCAATGATCGCATGAAAACACCGGGGCAAAAAATGTGAACTGCCAGTTCCAGAATGGGCTCAAATGGTTAAGGAGATGAACCATCCGCGCGCGGCGGCTGCGCATTGCGGAGATAAGACGGCGTTTTCGCGGCTCTCTTGACGCGGGGCCGCCTCATAGCCCATATGTTCCGTCATGAACGGTCTCCTCGTCATTTGCGCCATTTGCCGCGAGATTACGAGCTAGCGATTCGCTGGCTGGAGCCGTCTTTTCTCAAAACCATTGAGAGCACTGGACGCCCGGCCAACAGCCGACGGGTATCCTTATGGAATTGCGCCTTTACGATACGCTGAGCCGGGAAAAGCGCACCTTCGTGCCGCTCGATGCCAAGAACGTCCGCATGTATGTCTGCGGACCGACGGTCTATGACTTCGCCCATATCGGCAATGCCCGGCCGGTGATCGTGTTCGACGTGCTGTTTCGGCTGCTGCGCCATCTCTACGGTGAGGCGCACGTCAAATATGTCCGCAACATCACCGACGTGGACGACAAGATCAACGACCGCGCCGCGCGGGATTTCCCCGGCCTGCCGCTGAACGAGGCGATCCGGAAAGTCACCGAGCAGACCGGCAAACAGTTTCACGCTGACGTCGACGCGCTCGGCGCGCTGCGGCCGAGCGTCGAGCCGCGCGCCACCGAGCATATCGGCGAGATGCGCGAGATCATCGAACGGCTGGTTGCCGGCGGCTTTGCCTATGTTGCCGAGGATCACGTGCTGTTCTCGCCGCAGGCGATGAACGCGGCCGATGCCGGGCTGCCGCGCTATGGCGCGCTGTCCAATCGTTCGCTGGACGAGATGGTTGCCGGCGCCCGCGTCGATGTCGCGCCCTACAAGAAAGGCAACACCGACTTCGTGCTGTGGAAGCCGTCCAAGCCCGGCGAGCCGTCATGGCCGTCACCCGCCGGCGTCGCCGCGCAGGGGCGCCCGGGCTGGCATGTCGAGTGCTCGGCCATGGCCTGGAAGCATCTCGGCGAGCACTTCGACATCCATGGCGGCGGCATCGATCTCGTGTTTCCGCATCACGAGAACGAGGTCGCGCAGACCTGCTGCGCCTTCCACCGGGAGCGCATGGCGAACTACTGGATGCACAACGGCTTCCTGCAGGTCGAGAGCGAGAAGATGTCGAAATCGCTAGGCAACTTCGTCACGATTCACGAGCTGCTCGCGGACTGGCCGGGCGAAGTGCTGCGCCTGAATATGCTCAAGACGCATTACCGCTCGCCGATCGACTGGACGATGAAGTCGCTGGAGGAGAGCGCCAGGACGCTCGACGATTGGTATCGGGTTGCGGCTGACGTCGCATCCGGCAAGCCCGCCCCCTCACTGGTCGAGCCGCTGCTCGACGACCTCAACACGCCGCTGGCGATCGCGGCGCTGCATGGGCTGCGCGGCAGCGATGTTGGTGCCCTCGCGGGTTCGTTGCGTCTGCTCGGCTTTCTCTCCGAGAGTGCCGCGCAGTGGGAAGGACGCAAGCAGCAGGCGAGCGGCGTCGATGCCAAGGAAGTCGAGCGCCTGATCTCGGAGCGGACGGCCGCGCGTGCGCGCAAGGACTTTGCGGAGTCCGATCGTATCCGCGATCTGCTCGCCACGATGGGCGTTGCGATCAAGGATTCCAAGGAAGGGACGACGTGGGAGGTCGTACGATGAAGCGGCCCGACACGCCTTTTCCGCGGCACTGGTTCTATTACATCGCGCTGAAAATCCTGCTGCTCGGCGCTGCCGTGGCGCTGGCGCTGAAACTCTATGGGATGTGGTGAAGACGATGGCACAAGCACTCCCAAAGCCTGGCTTGCGGCCCTTCCTGCCGGAGGACGTGCCGGTTCTCGCCGCGATCTTCACCGCCAGCATCGAAGAGCTGACCGGCGAGGACTATAGCGAGGCCCAACAACAGGCCTGGATGGCGTCGGCGGAAGACGAAGAGTTCGGCAAGGGGCTCGCCTCCGACCTGACGCTGATCGCAACGCTGGAGGGGTCACCGGTGGGTTTTGCCTCGCTGCAGGGCAAGGATCATATCCGCATGCTCTATGTGCATCCGGCCGTGGCCGGGCAGGGCCTCGCGACCATGCTCGTCGATGCGCTGGAAAAGCTTGCGGGCGGCCGCGGCGCCGACAAGCTGACGGTCGATGCCAGCGACAACGCGCAGGGCTTTTTCGCCAAGCGCGGCTATGTCGCCATGCAGCGCAACAGCATCACTGTCAACGACGAATGGCTGGCCAACACCACCATGCAGAAGACGCTCGGCAGTGGACCCGCGTCGGGAGCGCTGCAATGAGCAAGGAGCGCCTCTATCTGTTCGACACCACGCTGCGCGACGGCGCGCAGACCAACGGCGTCGATTTCACGCTGACCGACAAGCAAATCATCGCCCAGATGCTCGATGAACTCGGCATCGACTATGTCGAGGGCGGCTATCCCGGCGCCAATCCGACCGACACCGAGTTCTTCGGCACCAAGCCGAAGTTTTCGCATGCGCGCTTCACCGCCTTCGGCATGACGCGGCGAGCGGGGCGCTCGGTCTCCAACGATCCCGGTGTGGCCGGGCTGCTGGAGGCCAAGGCCGACGTGATCTGCTTCGTGGCGAAGTCGTCGGCCTATCAGGTGCGCGTTGCCCTGGAGACGACGAAGGAGGAGAACCTCGCCTCGATCCGCGACAGCGTCGCAGCGGCGAAGGCCGCCGACCGCGAGGTGATGCTCGACTGCGAACACTTCTTCGACGGTTACAAGGAGGATTCCGGTTTCGCGCTCGCCTGCGCGAAAGCTGCTTATGAAGCCGGCGCGCGCTGGGTGGTGCTGTGCGACACCAACGGCGGCACCATGCCCAACGAGGTCGAAGCGATCGTCGCCGAGGTGGCGAAGCACATCCCCGGCGATCATCTCGGCATTCACGCCCATAACGACACCGAGCAGGCGGTGGCGAATTCGCTCGCCGCGGTGCGCGCCGGCGCGCGGCAGATCCAGGGCACGCTGAACGGCCTCGGCGAGCGCTGCGGCAACGCCAATCTCTGCTCGCTGATTCCGACCTTGAAGCTGAAGGCCGAGTTTGCCGACGCCTTCGAGATCGGCGTCACGGCGGAGAAGCTCGCGACCCTGGTCAAGGTGTCGCGCACGCTCGACGACATGCTCAACCGCGTTCCGAACCGTCATGCGGCCTATGTCGGCGAGAGCGCGTTCGTCACCAAGACCGGCATCCATGCCTCCGCCGTGCTGAAGGATCCGCAGACCTACGAGCACGTGTTGCCGGAGCTGGTCGGCAATCATCGCAAGGTGCTGGTGTCCGATCAGGCCGGCCGCTCCAATGTCATTGCCGAGCTCGACCGCGCCGGTATCGCCTACGAGAAGAGCGATCCGAAACTGTCGCGGCTGGTCGAGGAGTTGAAGGAGCGCGAGGCGCAAGGCTACGCCTATGAATCCGCCAACGCCTCGTTCGAGCTGCTGGCGCGGCGCACGCTCGGCAAGGTGCCGCATTATTTCGAGGTCGAGCAGTTCGACGTCAATGTCGAGCAGCGTTACAATTCGCATGGCGAACGCGTCACCGTGGCGCTGGCGGTGGTCAAGGTCGACGTCGCCGGCGAGCATCTGATCTCGGCGGCCGAAGGCAACGGTCCCGTCAACGCGCTCGACGTCGCGCTGCGTAAGGACCTCGGCAAGTACCAGAAATATATCGAAGGCCTGACGCTGATCGACTACCGCGTTCGTATCCTCAACGGCGGCACCGGCGCGGTCACGCGCGTCCTGATCGAGAGCGAGGACGAGAACGGCGACAGCTGGACCACGGTCGGGGTGTCCCCCAACATCATCGACGCCTCGTTCCAGGCGCTGATGGATTCGGTGATCTACAAGCTGGTGAAGTCGGGCGCGCCGGCGTAGGGCGGCGGTGCCACAAACGGGATGACGAGCAGGAGAGGGGGCGCGACCCATGATCGATCACATCTCTGTCGGCGTCAGCGATCTCCAGCGCTCGGCGACATTTTACGAGGCAACACTCGCCGCGCTCGGTCTCGCTCGCCTCGTCACGCGGCCGCGGACGATCGGCTTCGGCAAGGCCTATCCCGAATTCTGGATCAATCTGCGCGAGGGCATGCCGCACGTGCCGCCGGAGAGCGGCGTCCATATCTGCCTGCGGGCAAAGACGACCGTCGAGGTCGATGCATTTCACGCCGCAGCGCTGTCGGCCGGCGGCGCATCCGACGGCGCGCCGGGTATCCGCCCGCACGATCGCGTGCGTTATTACGCAGCCTTCGTTGTCGACCCCGATGGTAACCGGATCGAGGCGGTGACGTTTCCTGCGGACTAGAGCTTGCGCGCCATTTCCGGTGCGAGCTGCTTTTCCGCATCTTCGATCTGCGCTGCAGCCGATTTCAGCTTCGGCAAAATCTCTTCGATCCGATCGGCCTTGAGGATGTCAACCGAAAGGCCGGCGCGGATGAACTCGGTCTGGCGCATGTGCGACAGCAGCGAGAGCAGCGGCTCCCAGAAATTATCGATGTTGGCAAGCAGCACCGGCTTGGCGTGACGTCCCAGCTGCTTCCAGGTCAATTGCTCGACCAACTCCTCCAGCGTGCCGACGCCGCCCGGCAGCGCCACGAAGGCGTCGGAGCGTTCGAACATCAGTCGCTTGCGCTCGTGCATGTCGGGGGTGACGATCATCTCCTGCACGCGCGTCAGCGCGTTTTCCCGCATCCGCAGGAAATCGGGGATGATGCCGGTGACAGTGCCGCCGTGATCGAGGACGGAGGTCGCCACCGAGCCCATCAGGCCGAGCGAGCCGCCGCCATAGACGAGGCGGATGTTGTTCTCGGCGAGCGCCTTGCCGAACGCCTTGGCGCCTTCGGTGAAACGGGGATTGGTTCCTGGGCCGGAGCCGCAATAGACACAGACGGTTTTGATCGTGCTCATTGGTGCCATGATGCATTGCAGCGAAGAGGCGTCAAGCCCAATCGGTGATTCGGGGCTTCCGGAAATCTACCGGTAAACGACGACGAACAATCCAAGATTCGCCATCTGGCGGGGTGCATGGGCATCGGTAAGGCTCTATATGACAAACGAAAATCCTTAATGGCAACGCAGCCCGCATTCGACGGGCTTTTCAGGCTTCTTGATGGACCAAGCTCAATCGCCCGCCGGCGCCAACGTTCCTGATCCCGCCGGGGGCCGCTGGAGCGGGCCACGCTGATGGGCACGCTGGCGCATCTGTGGCCCTATATCTGGCCGGGCGACCGTTTCGACCTGAAGATGCGCGTGGTCTGGTCGATGGTGCTGCTGCTCGCCGCCAAGCTGATCACGCTGACGGTTCCTTTCAGCTTCAAATGGGCGACCGACGCGCTGACCGGCGCCAACAGTGCGCCAGTTCAGGCCGACAATTGGCGCCTCTGGGTGATCGCCTCGCCGCTGCTGCTGACCGCCAGCTACGGCGTGATGCGCATCGTGATGGCGGTGCTGACGCAATGGCGCGACGGCATTTTCGCGCGCGTTGCCATGCACGCGGTGCGCAAGCTCGCCACCATCACTTTCATCCACATGCACGAGTTGTCACTGCGCTTCCACCTGGAGCGCAAGACCGGCGGCCTGACGCGCGTGCTCGAGCGCGGCCGCGAGGGCATCGAGGTCATCGTGCGCATGGTGATCCTGCAGCTGATCCCGACCATCGTCGAGGTCTCGCTGCTGATGGCCGTGCTGCTGTGGCAGTTCGATTGGCGCTACGTGCTTGCGACCCTCGTCACTGTCGCGGTCTACATGTACTACACCTACATCGCGACCGAGTGGCGGATCGGCATCCGCCGCAAGATGAACGATGCCGACACCGAGGCGAACACCAAGGCGATCGACTCGCTGCTCAACTACGAGACCGTCAAATATTTCAGCGCCGAGGCCCGTGAGTCACAGCGCTACGACCGGTCGGTCGCGCGTTACGAGGAGTCGAGCGTCCAGGCCTATACTTCGCTGGCCGTCCTCAACACCGGGCAGGCCGTGATCTTCACGCTGGGGCTGACCGCGACCATGCTGATGTGCGCGATCGGCGTGCGCAACGGCACCAACACGGTCGGCGATTTCGTGCTGGTCAACGCGATGATGATCCAGCTCTACCAGCCCTTGAACTTCATGGGCATGGTCTATCGCGAGATCAAGCAGGCGATCATCGACATCGAGAAGATGTTCAACGTGCTGGGGCGCGAGGCCGAGATCAAGGATGCGCCGGGCGCGAAGCCACTGGTGGTCTCCGCGGGCAATGTGCGTTTCGAGGATGTGCGCTTTGCCTATGAGCCGTCCCGTCCGATCCTCAAGGGCATCAGCTTCGAGGTGCCGGCCGGCAAGACGGTCGCGATCGTCGGCCCGTCAGGTGCGGGCAAGTCGACCATCTCGCGGCTTCTGTTTCGCCTCTACGACATCTCAGGCGGCAAGATCCTGATCGACGGCCAGGACATTCGCGAAGTCACGCAGGCGAGCTTGCGCGCGTCCATCGGCATGGTGCCGCAGGACACCGTGCTGTTCAACGACACCATCCGCTACAACATCCGCTACGGCCGTTGGGACGCCAGCGATGCCGAGGTCGAGCAGGCAGCGCAGCTGGCGCAGATCGATCATTTCATCCGCATGGCGCCGAAAGGCTACGAGACCCAGGTCGGCGAGCGCGGCCTGAAACTGTCCGGCGGCGAAAAACAACGGGTCGCGATCGCGCGCACCGTGTTGAAGGCGCCGCCGATCCTGGTGCTGGACGAGGCGACCTCCGCGCTTGACACCCACACCGAGCACGAAATTCAGGGTGCGCTCGAGCGCGTGGCGAAGAACCGCACTTCGCTGGTGATCGCCCATCGGCTCTCGACCATCGTCGGCGCCGACGAGATCATCGTGCTGGACCAGGGCCGCATCGCCGAGCGCGGCACCCACGCGAAACTGCTTGGGGAGGGGGGACTTTACGCCAGCATGTGGAACAGGCAGCGCGAGGCCGAGGCGGCGCGCGAGAAACTGGCGAGGATGGCCGATTCCGGCGAGGCGCCCAACCGGGAGCCACCGCCGGTCGCCGATGTCCTGACGGCGCCTGCGGCGGCGGAGTGACCTTGTCTCCGGTCCCAACTCTGGCCTAAACAACACCACCGCGCGGGACGACCTGCGCCATCAACCCTGAGCGGCAGATAGCGATGTCCATTCTCGATTCGATCCAGCGTCAGATCCCGCCGATCCACAAGGAGGGATATCCCTTCATCGGCGGCTTTGCGCTGGCAAGCCTCCTCCTGTTCTGGCTGTGGTCGCCGTTGGGGTGGATCGGCACCATCCTGACCGTATGGTGCGCGCTGTTCTTCCGCGACCCCGTGCGCGTGACCCCCGTGCGCGAGGGGGCTCGTGGTGTCGCCCGCCGACGGCCGCGTCTCCATGATCACTATGGCGCTGCCGCCGGCCGAGCTCGGCCTCGGCGATCGGCCGCTGCCGCGCATCTCGGTGTTCATGAGCGTGTTCAACTGCCATGTGAACCGCAGCCCGATCGCGGGCCGGGTGGACCGTATCGCCTACCGGCCCGGCCTGTTCATCAATGCCGAGCTGGACAAGGCGAGCGAGGATAATGAGCGCAACTCGCTGGCGATCACGACGCCGACGGCGCGGATCGGCGTGGTCCAGATCGCGGGCCTCGTCGCCAAGCGCATCGTCTGCTTCGTCAAAGAGGGGCAGGCAATCGGCGCCGGTGAGCGCTTCGGTCTGATCCGATTCGGCTCGCGGCTCGACGTCTATCTGCCGCTGGGCACGAAGGCGCTGGTCTCGGAAGGCCAGATCGCGATCGCCGGCGAGACGATTCTGGCGGATCTTGCCGGAGACGACCCGAGCCGCGCCTACCGCTCCAATTAACCAATAAGTCGGCCTGAGGGGCCTTCCGCCGCAATGGCGGAGGGGAACGCGGCTTGCTATATCTCGCCTCAAGGTGAGGACGAGCCATGACGCCCTACGACTTCAAGGACCCTGATGTGCGCCGCCGGCGGTTCCGCCCGATCCCGGTGCGCATGCTGGTGCCCAACGTCATCACGCTGCTGGCGATCTGCGCCGGCCTGACCTCGATCCGGCTCTCGATCGAAGGGCGCATGTCACTTGCCGTCTATGCCATTGTGTTCGCGGCGGCGCTCGACGGCATCGACGGCCGCATCGCGCGCATGATCAAGGGGCAGTCCAAGTTCGGCGCCGAGCTCGACAGCCTCGCCGACTTCGTCAATTTCGGCGTGGCGCCCGGCCTGATGTTGTATTTCTGGCAGCTGCACGAGCTCGGCAATGCCGGCTGGATCGCCGCCATGGTATTCGCGATTTCCGGTGGCCTCCGCCTGGCGCGCTTCAATGCCACCATGGACGATCCCAACAAGCCGGCCTTCGCCGCCAATTTCTTCACGGGCGTGCCGGCGCCGGCCGGCGCGATCACGGTGCTGCTGCCGATCTATGTCGCGTTCCTCGATCTCGGCCGGCTGCCTGCGGCGGTGACGGCTGCGTATACGCTGCTGATCGCCTTCCTGATGGTGTCGCGCCTGCCGGTGTTCTCCGGCAAGACCAAGCGCATGCGCGTGCCGCCCGAGCTGGTGCTGCCGGCGTTCGTCGCGGTGGTCGTGTTCATCGCGATCCTGATCGCCTATCCCTGGCACGTGCTGTCCATCGGAACGGTGCTGTATCTGCTCGCTTTGCCGCTCGGCTACAAATCCTATCGCGACCAGGCGCGCGCGATGGAAGCCACCGCGCCGGCTGGAGGCGAGGTCTCCTCGCCGCCTTCGGCGCCGACGCTGGCAAACCTGTCGGAGCCGCCGCGCGAAGACGACCGGCCCGACCGGCTGCACTGAACGGCAAGCGCCAAGCAGCCAAGGCACTGAACAGCGAGACTTGGATATCTGCCATGAGGCGCCCTGAGTTGGGTTGAAGCCCGATCTCGGCTATATCGCCCGGTGCAGGCGGCACCGCACCAACAGCGGCCGCCAATCTGGGAGAGAACGCTGTGACGAATACTGCGACCGGGCCGCTGCCCGCTTCCGTCCTCGAAGCGCTGGGCCGCTATGACACGCCGACGATCTGCAATGCCATGGAGATCGTGGCGCCCGAGCGCCGGCTGATCGGCTACACCACCAAACCACTGGTCTGCCCATTTCCCGATCTGCCCCCGATCGTCGGCTATGCCCGCACGGTCGCGATCCGCTCGGTGCTGAAAAATTCACTACCGCCGGAAGAGCAGTCCAAGCGCCGCATCGCATATTACGAATATGTCGGTACCGGCCACGGTCCGCGCATCTCGGTGATCCAGGACATCGACGGTCCCGACGTCGGCTACGGTGCGTTTTGGGGCGAGGTGCAGAGCAACGTGCACAAGGCGCTCGGCTGCCTCGGCGTCATCACCGACGGTTCGATCCGCGACATTCCGCAATGGGCGCCGGGCTTCCAGGCACTGGCCGGCTCGATCGGCCCGTCGCATGCATGGGTGCACGCCGAGAGCTTTGGCGGCGAAGTGCGCGTCGCCGGCATGACCGTGAAGTCGGACGATCTGATCCATGCCGACCAGCACGGCGCCGTCGTAATTCCGCACGATATTGCCGCAAAGCTGCCCGAGGCCGCCGAACTCTGTGGCCGCCGCGAGACGCCGATCCTCGAGATCGCCCGCAGCCCCGACTTCTCGTTGGAGAAGTTGAAGGCTGCGCTGAAGCGCTCGGCGGAGATTCACTAACGGCGGGACCGCGATGATCTACGGTTGCGACGCCGCTCGCAGGCTGCCCTGTTCCGTCAGGAACAAGGCGGCCTGATCCGGCTCGCCGAGCACCGCGGCAGCGCATCCGATCAAGGTGAAGCCGCCGGCAAAATCCCACAGGGTGATATCTTCCGCATTGTCCGGCATGTGGATCAGGTGCGCTACGATCACGGCGAGGGCCGCCTCGGCAAAGAGCAGCACGCTGAACGCCGGCAGGACGAGCCCGGGTTCGAGCATGTGGAGCGCCAGCACTGCGGGAAGCGCGGTGAGAAGACTGAACAGCGTCACCATTGCGATGCCTTCCGCCATGAGGTGCCGGCCGGGTCCAGAATACCAATTGATCGGTCGCCCCCGATGTGGCGCAGGGCCGCAGCCGAAGGGATCGCGTGCACGGGTGACGGGTGCGCGCGACACCGTATGGTTAGCAAAATGTTGAGATCCGTGTCGGCAGTCGGCAAAAGCCGGCGCCTTTCAGCGCGCTGCGGCCGCCAGGCGCGCCGGCTCAACTTAACCTTTACGCGTCTTTAATCGCGGCTCACTAGGGTTTCCGATGCGGTTCGGGGTTGGGCCGCGCCATCGGCCAGGACGGCCGTTGTTGCGTTCGCGTTGGAGTCTCCCATGGATATCATGACGAGCATCGGGCTCGTGGCGGGCATCGTCGTCATCGCGACGATGATGCTGCTGGGCGGCGATCTCCACATGTTCGTTTCCGAGCATGCGATGATCATCATCTTCGGCGGCTCGACGGCCGCGACCATGATCCGCTTTCCGCTCTCGACGCTGATCCACGGCCTACCGCTCGGCGCCAAGTTTGCCTTCACTATGAGCCGTCTGTCGGCGCACGATCTGGTCGACGAACTCGCCCGCATCGCCGAGATCGCCCGCAAGCAAGGGCCCGTGGGTTTGGAAAAGGTCGAGACCGACGAGCCGTTCCTCGCCAAGGGCATCCGCTACGTCGCCGACGGCTACGACCTGGACTTCATTCGCGACAATCTCGAGCGCGACCGCGATAATTTTTTGATGCATCTGGATGAAGGCAGCAAGATCTACCGCGCCATCGGCGACTGCGCCCCGGCCTTCGGCATGGTCGGCACGCTGATCGGCATGGTGCAGATGTTCGCCAACATGACCGACCCGTCAAAGCTCGGCCCGTTCATGGCGACCGCGCTGCTCGCGACTCTCTACGGCGCGCTGGTCGCCAACCTGTTTTGTACCCCGATCGCCGACAAGCTGCATGGAAAGCTCCTGGACGAAGAGACCAACCGCACGCTGATCATCGACGGCATCCTGATGATCCGCGACTCCAAGAGCCCCACGTTGGTCCGCGAAATGCTGCTGGCCTATCTGCCCGAGAAGCACCGCCACGCTGAAGGCGAGCCGGTGCCGGCCTGAGGCCGCGCGCCGGGATTTGAGATATGGCCAAGAAGAAGCGCGGCGATTCACACGGAGGCGGTCACGGCTGGTTCGTGACCTTCGCCGATCTGATGGGCCTGATGATGAGCTTCTTCGTGATGCTCGTCGCGTTCTCGACCCAGGATGCCAACAAGCTGAAGGTCGTCGCAGGCTCCATGCGCGACGCCTTCGGTGTCCAGACCGAAGCGCGCTATTCCGGCATCGTCGAGTCCGACGGGCTGCCGACCCGCCCTCGGCTGAAGAACGTCGATCACATTCAGCCCGAGGACTCCTCCAACACGCCGACGCCGGACCAGGAGGATCGTGACCGCACGTCGGGCGCGAAGATCAAGGTCGACCGCAATTTTGCGCTGGCGGCGGCCTCGCTGCGCCAAGCGTTGCAGGACATGCCGGAATTGACCGAGATGTCGAAGCACATCATGTTCGAGGAGACCAAGCAGGGCCTCAACCTCGAGATCGTGGACCAGGACGGTCGCTCGATGTTCGCCGACGGCTCCAAAGTCCCCTATGACCGCACCCGCCGCCTGATCGAGAAGCTCGCTGTCCCGCTCAAGGCGACGCCGCTGCGCGTCTCCATCGCCGGCCACACCGCGGCTGGATTCGTGCCGACCCGCAGCGACTACGGCGCCTTCGATCTGTCGGCCGACCGCGCCAATGCCGTGCGTCAGATCCTCGAACGCGAGGGCCTGCCGGCCGCCCATGTCTTCGCCGTCGCCGGCAAGGCGGATACCCAGCCGCTGTTTCCGGACGATCCCTCGCTCGCGGCCAACCGGCGGGTGACCATCACCCTGATGCGCGAAGATCCGCCGCTGCCGCCGAATCTGAAGCCGTAGGGCGCATTCGAGCGAAGTGGACCCTGTTTCGCGCGAAGAAGCGTGACAAAACAAGGATGTAGAGCCAATTCCCCTTCAATCGGGGACTGAAGGCTCAGGGCTCTTGTGCCACCATCTTACCTGAGGCATGTCGTCGCGTGGGCAACGACCGTTGCTGCGCCGTCACAGCATCTGGCCCGGTGCCTGCTATGGTGATGTGCCGATTGACAGGGGCGCCGGAACCGTCAAAAGGCGCCGGATCAATTCTCGGGCAGAAGCGTTCCAGTTTCATATGACGGCGAGCATCACATCGACCGAAGCTCCGGACGGGCCGGTCACCTCGGGTTTCTGGGGCCTGACGCTCGGGAGCATCGGCGTCGTCTTCGGCGACATCGGCACGTCGCCGCTCTACGCATTCCACGAGGCCGTCAGGGGCGCGGCCCATGGCCAGCCGGTCTCGCGGGTCATGGTGCTCGGCGTGCTCTCGCTGATCCTTTGGGCGCTGCTGATCGTCGTCACCGCCAAATACGTGCTGCTGCTGCTGCGCGCCGACAACAACGGGGAGGGCGGCACGCTTTCCCTCATGGCGCTCGGCCAGCGCGCGCTCGGGCGGCGGAGCTGGTTCCTGATGGCGCTCGGCGTCGTCGGCGCCTCCATGTTCATCGGCGATTCCATGATCACGCCGGCGATCTCGGTGTTGTCGGCGGTCGAGGGTCTGAAGCTCGCAACGCCCGCCTTCGAGCACTATGTCGTTCCCCTGACCGTTCTCATCCTGACGCTGCTGTTTGCGGTCCAGAGCAAGGGGACGGCACTGGTCGCCTCAGCCTTCGGGCCGGTGATGGTCGTCTGGTTCACCGTTCTTGCCGTGCTGGGTGCCGTTCACATCGCCGACGATCCGTCGGTGCTGGCAGCGATCAATCCCTATTACGCCCTGCAATTCCTGCTGTCGCACGGCACGATCGGCCTGGTGACACTGGGCGCGGTGTTCCTCGCGGTGACCGGCGGCGAGGCGCTCTACGCAGACCTCGGCCATTTCGGCCGCAAGCCGATCCAGTCGGCCTGGATGTTCTTCGTGCTGCCTGCGCTCCTGATCAACTATTTCGGGCAGGGCGCACTGGTGCTGTCGGATCCCAGCGCGATCGAACACTCCTTCTATCGCATGGTGCCCGAGCATTTCGTGCTGCCGCTGGTCGGACTTGCGACCGCGGCGACCGTGATCGCGAGCCAGGCGGTAATCACGGGGGCCTATTCCCTGGTCTATCAGGCAGTGCAGCTCGGCCTCCTGCCGCGCTTCGAGGTGCGCTTCACCTCGGAAACTCATGCCGGCCAGATCTATCTGCCGCGTGTAAACCGGCTGCTGCTGATCGGTGTGATGCTGCTGGTGCTGTTGTTCCACACCCCCAGCAATCTGGCTTCGGCCTACGGTATTGCGGTCTCCACCACCATGGTTGCTGACGGCATCATGGGCTTCATCGTGATCTGGAAATTGTGGAACTGGCGCGCGGCGACGGCCGCAGCGGTGATCCTGCCCTTCGTCGTGGTCGACATCAGCTTCTTCAGCGCGAATCTTCTGAAGCTGCTCGAAGGCGCCTGGGTGCCGCTGCTGTTCGGCGTGATCATGGCCGGGACAATCTGGACCTGGCGGCGAGGGTCCGGGATCCTGATCCAGAAAACGCGCCGCATCGAGGTGCCGCTGGACGATCTGATCCGGAGCCTGGAAAAGCGGCCGCCGCACATCGTCAAGGGCACCGCGGTGTTCCTGACCAGCGATCCCTCCTTCGTGCCGACCGCGCTGCTGCACAATCTCAAGCACAACAAGGTGCTACACGAGCACAACGTGGTCCTGACCATCGAGACCGCGCATACGCCGCGGGTCGATCTGTCGGAGCGGTTCCGGATGGAGAGGATCAGCGACAAGTTCTTCAAGGTCCGCCTGCGCTTCGGCTACATGGAGCAGCCGAACGTGCCCAAGGCACTCGCGATCGCGCGCAAGCAGGGCTGGCAATTCGACATCATGTCGACCTCATTCTTCGTGTCGCGGCGCTCGCTGAAGGCGTCGGCGCAGTCCGGCATGCCGCTTTGGCAGGACCATTTGTTCATCGCGCTGAGCCGGTCCGCCAACGACGCCACCGACTATTTCCAGATTCCCACCGGACGCGTGGTTGAAGTCGGAACCCAGGTCACCATCTAAGCGGCGGCCGGCCAAGCCATGCAAATGTGCATGGCTAAGGTCCAAAATCTGGCTAGGCTATGCCGGCAGCGCAGGCCTATAAGCCCCGCGCCCTTCTGCCGTTGTGCAGTGAAGCATTTAGAGGCCACCAGGCTCTCCCATGACAAGTGATATCGCGATTCCCGCCCCGGAAACGGCGGCGGCCAGTGGGCATGGCGATGCCCACACCACTGCCGGCTTCGGTGCGCTGACACTCGGCAGCATCGGCGTCGTCTACGGTGACATCGGCACCAGCCCGCTCTACGCGTTCCGCGAGGCGGTCATGGCGGCTTCCGGCGCGGAGGGGGTGCCGACGCCGGCGGCCGTGCTCGGCGTGCTCTCCCTGATCCTGTGGGCGCTCATCGTCGTTGTGACGCTCAAATACGTCGTGATCCTGCTCCGTGCCGACAACAACGGCGAGGGCGGCACGTTGGCGCTGATGGCGCTGGCCCAGCGCGCAGCCGGCACCCGCGGAACAACCATCGTCCTGCTCGGCATCATTTCCGGAGCCCTGTTCTACGGCGACGCCGTGATCACGCCGGCGCTCTCGGTGCTGTCGGCGCTCGAAGGCATGAAGGACGTCACCCTGCACTTCGAGCCCTACATCGTGCCGCTGACCGTGATCATCCTGGTCGGTCTGTTTGCCGTGCAGTCCCGTGGCACCGCTCGCGTCGCCGCCTTCTTCGGCCCGATCATGTGCGTCTGGTTCGCGGTGATCGCGATCGCGGCGATCCACCCGATCATCCAGCAACCGCAGGTGCTGTTCGCGCTGAACCCGCTCTACGCCGTGTCCTTCATGATCCACCACGGCATCATCGGCTTCGTGACGCTCGGCGCGGTGTTCCTGGCGGTCACCGGTGCCGAGGCGCTCTATGCCGACCTCGGCCATTTC
Source organism: Bradyrhizobium lupini (assembly GCF_040939785.1). Classification (NCBI taxonomy): domain Bacteria; kingdom Pseudomonadati; phylum Pseudomonadota; class Alphaproteobacteria; order Hyphomicrobiales; family Nitrobacteraceae; genus Bradyrhizobium; species Bradyrhizobium lupini. The sequence continues at coordinate 732,984 of NZ_CP162553.1, read as the reverse complement.
GGCAAGCGGCCGATCCAGACTGCCTGGCTGTTCATCGTGGTGCCGTCGCTGGCATTGAACTATCTGGGGCAGGGCGCCCTCGTGCTCGGCGACCCCGGCGCGATCGTGAGCCCGTTCTTCCAGCTCTTTCCGCAAGGTTTTTTCCGCGGCTGCATGGTGGTGCTGGCGACCGCCGCAACGGTTATCGCGAGCCAGGCGGTCATCACCGGTGCCTATTCGCTGACGCGTCAGGCGATCCAGCTCGGTCTGTTGCCGCGGTTTGAAATTCGCCATACGTCCGAAGCCCATTCCGGCCAGATCTTCATCCCGCGCATCAACCAGCTCCTGCTCGTCGCAGTGGTCCTGCTGGTGCTCTTATTCCGCTCCTCCAGCGCGCTGGCCTCGGCCTACGGCATCTCCGTCACCGGGACCATGGTGGTTACGGCGATGATGGGCTTCGTGGTGATCTGGAAGGTATGGCGGTGGTCGCCGTTCACGGCTGCCGCCCTGATCGCGCCGTTCTTGTTTCTCGACCTCACCTTCCTGGCCGCCAATCTGCTCAAGGTGTTCGAGGGCGGCTGGGTGCCGCTGGCGCTCGGCGCGCTCATGATCATCCTGATGTACACGTGGCGGCGCGGCAGCCGGCTGCTGTTCGAGAAGTCGCGCAAGCTCGAATTCCCGCTCGCCGACCTGGTGGCCATGCTGGAGAAGCGGCCGCCGCAGCGCGTGCCCGGCACCGCCGTGTTCCTGACCAGCGATCCCCTCAGCGCGCCGACCGCGCTGATGCATAGTCTGAAGCACTACAAGGTGCTGCACGAGAAGAACGTCATTCTCACCATCGAGACCGCACAGACCCCGCGCATCGATCCGGCCGAGCGGGTGAAGCTGGAACAGATCTCGCCGACCTTCTCCAAGGTGACGCTGAAGTTCGGCTTCATGGAATCGCCCAACGTGCCGAAGGCGCTGGCGATCGCCCGCAAGCTCGGCTGGCAGTTCGACATCATGTCGACCTCGTTCTTCCTGTCGCGGAGGGCGCTCAAGCCGGCCGCCCATTCCGGCATGCCGCGCTGGCAGGACCGGCTGTTCATCTCGCTCAGCCGTTCCGCCAACGACGCCACCGATTATTTCCAGATCCCCTCCGGCCGCGTCGTCGAGGTCGGCACCCAGGTGACCATCTAAGTGACGATCTGATCCTCCGTTGGAAGGTCGCGCTTCAAGTCGCTGCGATTTAGCTTTAACTTGCGCAAGGCAGCTCAAGCCTTTGTAGCGCTTGATTTTCGCGGGCCAAGAGGCGAGGTTGCCGGCCGCCGGGATCGCCCCGGCAGCGGCCCGCGACGTTGGAGGATGATGTGGCAAATCAAGTACAGGATCTGACCCCGGACGAGGTCTCCAAGGGTGTTGCGGAAGGGCGCTATCTCCTCGTCGACGTGCGCGAGCCGAACGAGGTCGAGGCCGAGGCTTATCCCTACGGCGTGGTCGTGCCGCTCGCGACCTTCGATCCCAAAGCGATCCCCGATCCGGAGGGTAAGGAGGTCGTGTTCGCCTGCCGCTCGGGCAAGCGTTCGGTGACGGCCTCACTGGCGGCGCAGGCCGCGGGCCTGCCTTACGACAAACATCTGGCCGGCGGCATGCTGGGCTGGAAGGCGGCGGGTCTTCCCAGCAAGGTCGGCGGCTGACCCCGCCGATGTCCAAGAGCTCGTCCCTCAACAAGGTCTTCGCAGACCTTCCCGTCACCATCTTCGAGGCGATGTCGCAGGCTGCGCGCGACAATGCCGCCATCAATCTTGGGCAGGGCTTTCCCGACGATCCCGGGCCCGAGGACATCCGCCGCGCCGCGGCCGAGGCCTCGCTGAACGGCTACAACCAGTACCCGTCGATGATGGGCCTGCCGGAACTCCGTCAGGCGATCGCGACCCATTACGGCCACTGGCACGGCCTCGAGCTCGATCCGATGAGCGAGGTGATGGTGACCTCCGGCGGCACCGAGGCCCTGACCTCGGCCATCCTCGCCGTGGTCCAGCCCGGTGACGAGGTGGTGTGCTTCCAGCCGGTGTACGATTCCTATCTGCCGATTATCCGCCAGGCCGGCGGCATTCCGCGCCTGGTCCGGCTCGAGCCGCCGCATTGGCGGCTGAATGAGGACATGCTGAAAAGTGTCTTCAATTCAAAGACCAAGGCGGTGCTTTTCAACAACCCCCTGAATCCGTCCGCGGTGGTGTTTCCGCGGGAGGACCTCGAGCTGCTGGCGCGCTACTGCCAGGAGTTCGACGTCATCGCGATCTGCGACGAGGTCTGGGAGCACGTCACTTTCGACGAGCACAAGCACATCCCGCTGATCACCATCCCCGGCATGCGCGACCGCACCATCAAGGTCGGCTCGGCCGGCAAGATCTTCTCGTTGACAGGCTGGAAGATCGGCTTCGTGTGCGCCGCGCCGCCGTTGCTGCGCGTTGCCGCCAAGGTGCACCAGTTCCTGACCTTCACCACCGCGCCGAACCTCCAGGCCGCCGTCGCCTACGGCCTCGGCAAGCCCGACGAGTATTTCCTGTCGATGCGCAAGGACCTGACGCGGAGCAGGGACCGCCTCGCCAAGGGCCTGGAGAGCCTCGGCTTCCCCGTGCTGAAGTCGCAGGGCACCTACTTCCTCACCGTCGACCTGTCCCCGCTCGGGCTGAACGAGAGCGACACCGAGTTCTGCTGGCGGATCGTGAAGGACTACAAGGTCGCGGCTATCCCGGTCTCGGCCTTCTACGAGCAGGACCCTGTGACCTCGGTGGTGCGCTTCTGCTTTGCCAAGAAGGACGAGACGCTCGACACCGCACTGGAGCGACTGTCGGACGCGGTGCGCGGGCGCAAGAGGTAGGGAGATGACCAACGTCAGCCGCTGTGGTTTTGGCCTTGCGATCGCCGCCGCGCTGACGTTGCTCTCCGCTCCTGCCGTGGCCGAGGAGCGGGTCGTCAACTTCTACAATTGGTCGAACTACGTGGCGCCCGACGTCCTCCAGGCCTTCACCAGGGAGACGGGCATCAGGGTGGTCTACGACACGTTTGACGCCAACGAGACGCTGGAGACGCGCCTGATGGCCGGCAAATCCGGCTATGACGTCGTGGTGCCCACCGCCTATTTCCTCCAGCGCCAGATCAAGGCCAACATCTTCCAGAAGCTCGACAAGTCGAAGCTGCCGAACCTGGCCAATGCCTGGCCGGTGGTGACCGAACGTCTCGCGATCTACGACCCCGGCAACGTCTACGCCGCCAATTACATGTGGGGCACGACCGGCATCGGCTACAATGTCGCCAAGCTGAAGCAGATTCTCGGAGCGGATGCCAAGATTGACAGCTGGGACATCGTGTTCAAGCCGGAGAACCTCGCGAAATTCAAAGACTGCGGCGTCCACATGCTGGATTCCGCCGACGACATCTTTCCGGCGGCGTTGAACTATCTCGGGCTCGATCCGAACTCGACCAAGCAGGCCGACCTCGAAAAGGCCGCCGATGTCGTCACCAAGGTGCGGCCCTCCGTGCGCAAGTTTCATTCGTCCGAATATCTGAGCGCGCTCGCCACCGGCGAGATCTGCTTCGTGGTCGGCTGGTCCGGCGACATCATGCAGGCCCGCGCCCGCGCTGCCGAAGCCAAAAGCGGCATCGAGATCGGCTACGCCATCCCGAAGGAGGGCGCGCAGATGTTCTTCGATAATCTCGCGATCCCCGCGGATGCCAGGAACGTCAGCGAAGCCTACGAGCTGATCAACTATCTCTACCGTCCGGACGTGGCCGCCAGGAATACGGACTTCCTGTCCTACGCCAATGGCAACCTCGCCAGCCAGAAACTGGTCGATCCGAAAATATTGAACGACAAGAACATCTATCCGGACGAGGCGACGCTCGCAAAGCTGTTCGTCATCACGGCGCGTGAGCCCGCGACCCAGCGGGTCATCAATAGGCTTTGGACCAGGGTGAAGACGGGGCGGTAAGCACTACTGTCCGCTACCGCCACCTGCGGTGCAGCCACAGCCACTGCTCCGGATGCTCGCGCACCCAGTTTTCCACCACGCTCGTGATCGCCTGCGTGGTGCCCTGGATGTCGATCTTGCCGTCGGCGTCGCGCACCGGGTGGACCTCTTCGGTGATCTCGGCGGTGAAGCGGCCGCCGGGCAGGCGGATGACGCGGACGCCGTGGATCGGGCATTCGACCTGTCGTAACAGGCGCGCCAGCATCGGATTGGCGCGGGTCTTGCGGCCGAAGAAGGTGACCTCGACTCCGCCGGTCAGATACTGGTCGATCAGCATCGCGACGTGCTTGCCGTCCTTGAGCGCCTGGGCAAGCCGCAGCGGCGCGTCGCGCCCCGCCGGGATCAGCGTGCCCATGTTGACCTGTCGCATCTCCTGGATGATGCGGTCGGCGGAGGCGATATTCGGGCGGCGGTAGAGGATCGCTGCATCGAGCCCGTGTGCGACCGCGGCGAGCGCCGGTAATTCCCAATTGGCCAAATGTGCGGCGAAGATCAACGCCGGCTTGCCGTCGTCGCGGATTTGATCGAACAGCTCGATGCTGCGGCTGGGCAGTTCGATCCGACTGTTTTCTGGATGATCGCGGTCGTAATCCCAGACCTGGTCCATATGGGCGAATTCGGCGCCGACGCGACCGAGATTGTCCCAGACGCCCATCAGGATGGCTTCGATTTCCTCGGGCGACTTGTCCGGAAACGCCGCGGTGAGATTGGCGCGGCCGATGCGGTGCTCGCGCAGGCGCGGGCCGATCAGTTTGGTGACGCGTGCGAAAAAGTCCGAGGTCTTGGCTGGATCGAAATAACGCGTGGTGCGCAACATGCCGACGGTGGCAGCGCCGATCAGCCCTCCACCGATCGACTTTGCCGTCTGCCGCGCGCGGGCCTTCGTCCTCGCCGGAAGCAGCGCCATGCGTCCGGTCAGGCCGGTTCGCGGGTCAGGATCAGCGAGGCGTTCTGGCCGCCGAAGCCGAACGAGTTCGACATCACCGCGGTGACGCGGGCATCGCGTGCCTTGTTGCCGACGACGTCGAACAGGATCGTGGGATCCGGATTGTCGTAGTTGATCGTCGGCGGGATACGCTGATGCTCCAGCGTCAGCAGCGAGAAGATCGCCTCGACCGCGCCCGCGGCCGAGATGGTGTGGCCGACCATCGACTTGTTGGAGGTGACCGAATCTTCGAGACGAGCTCGCCGAACACGGCCGATGTCGTATTGTACTCCATCTTGTCGTTCTCGGGCGTCGCGGTGCCGTGCGCGTTGATGTGGTCGATCTGATCCGGCGTCATGCCGGCATCGGCCAGCGTCTTGTTCATGCAGCCGATGATCGGCTTGCCGTCGGGCGAGGAGCGGGTGCGATGGAAGGAATCGGTGAGCTCGCCGCAGCCGGCGATTACGCCGAGTATTTTTGCGCCGCGCGCGGTGGCGGCTTCATAGCTTTCGAGCACCAGCGCACCGGCGCCTTCGGCCATGACAAAACCGTCGCGGTTCTTGGAGAAGGGACGGGAGGCCGCCTGCGGCGGGTCGTTCTGGGTCGAAAGCGCCGAGAGCAGCGAGAAGCGCACCAGCGCCTCCGGATTCACGGTGCCGTCGGTCGCCACGCACAGCGCGGCATCGGTCTCGCCGCGGCGGATCGCCTCGACGCCGAGCTGAATCGAGGTCGCGCCCGAAGCGCAGGCCGTCGACAACGAGATCGGCGAGCCCTTGGTGCCGAAGGTCTCGGCGAGGTAGGCGGCGACCGAACCGAACATGAAGCGGTGGTGATAGGCGCTGTACTTGCCGCCACCGGAGATGCGCAGCAGATCGTCGTAATTGAAGTCGGGTTTGCCGACGGCGCGGCCGAGTTCGCGGCGCTGCGGCCATTCGACTTCGACCGGTGCGACCGCAAGAAAGAGAGGACCCGGGAAATCCGCCTTGGTGCCGATCCCGGCCTGGTCCAGCGCTTCCTGCGTCACCAGTTCGGCCATCCGTTCGGACAGGCCGGTGGAGGAGAACGGATCGACGCTGACGAAATCCACCGTGCCGGCCATCGTGGTTTTGAGGCCGTCGACCGGAAAGCGCGTGATGGTGCGGATGCCGGATTCGCCGGCGACGAGCTTCGCCCAATTGTCGGTCTTGCCGTTGCCGAGCGAGGTCATGATGCCCATGCCGGTGACGACGACGACGGGACGCCCGAGTTTGTCGCGTGGTGCAGTCATGTCGATCCCCGCTTGAGCTGGAGCATGATCCGAAAAAGCGTGACGCGGTTTTCCGAGAAGATCATACCCAAACAATAACCTGCCAAAGCGTAACGCGCTTTAGCTTACTGCCTCGACCAGCGCCATGCCTTCGCCGCGCCAGTGTCCGGCCCCCACCACCACAATCTGGGTGGGCGCTCCCTGCATTTCAATCTCGGTGCCCGTGGAATCGTTCGGCGGAAACAGCGCGCCGCGAGAGGTCGACAGCGCGGCGAGCGCGATGCCGAGCGGGAATTGCGTCTCCATGGTGTGGCCGAACATCGTGCCGGTCGAGCGCACCGGGAAATCGGCGTGGCCCTTCAGGAAGGCGCGCTCTTCTGATGTCGCAGGCTCCGCGCCGGTCGCGCCGGATATGATCGCGCCCTTGCCGTCGCGCTTCGGCAACTTTGCCCAAAGCTTCTCCAGCGTCGCGGCCATGTCGCCGGGGGTCTTACGACGGGCAAGGTCGGCAACGACGCTCGACAGCTTTGCGAATGGTTTTGCGCCGCGCGCTTCCGCATGGGCCTTCGATTCCAGCACCAAGAACGCGCCAGCCGAGCCGAGCGCGAAGCCGGCGTGGTCCTTGCGTGCCCACACGGGGGCGAACTTGTCCTTCAGATTGAAGTCGCCGAATTCGTAGAGGACCATCAGGTCCTTGCGCTCGCCATTGTGCGAGCCGCCGATCAGCGCGATGTCGCTCTCGCCGGAGGCGATGCGCGACAATGCAATGCGGGCGGCATCGGCGCCGGCAACCTCTTCACCCATGAAGGTGCGCGAGGTGCCGCCAATGCCGTGCACGATGGCGATGTTGCCGGCGAGCAGGTTGGAGAGCTGGGCCAGGAACAGCGTCGGCCTGAGATCGCTCATCAGCCGCTCATTGAGGAAGCCGGGCGCGTTGGCGCCCTTGGCCTCGGCCGTGAGCACGCCGGTGTCGACGTTGAGATCGCGTTCACCGCCGCCGGCGGCGACCACCATGTCGATCTTCGACAGGATGTCCTTGTTGCCCTTGATCCCGGCGGAGTCGAGCGCAAGCCCGGCCGCATAGGTGCCGATGCGCTGCCAGGCTTCCATCTGGCGCTGGTCGCCCTTCTTGGGGATCTGGCTGTCGAAGGTGACAGGCATCAGGGGGTGCACGATGTAGGGTGCAAAGCCCTTCTCGTCGACATTGATGCGCTTCTCCTGAAGCGCGGCCCAGTTGGCGTCCAGGCCCTCGCCGAGCGAGGTGGCCAGGCCAATGCCGGTGATCCAGACTTCCGTCTGGGCAGGCTTCGAAGCAGTCTCGGTCATGGCGATACGGCCTGTTGCGGAAAGCCGACGCGTTTGGCGACCGCGTCCATGTGGGCGCGCATATCCGCATGGGGAAAGGGAATCTGCGTGAAGGTCAGCGTCGAATTCGCGCGCAGCTTGCCGCCGACCTTGATCTTGGCTTCGGTCACGGCGTAGCCTGAGCCCTGATGGGCCAGGCTCGCCTCGATGCTCATGAGATCGCCGGGGAAGACCGAGCCGCGGACCTTGGCCTCCTTGACGGCAGCCAGGATCGGCATACGCTCGAATTTGAGCACGCCAAGCTGAAGCCAGCCCGAGGCCTGCGCCATCGATTCGATCAGGAGCACGCCGGGCATCAGGGGATAGCCCGGGAAGTGCCCTTCGAAGATGGTGCTCTCCATCGGGACCTGAGCCTCGACAACAATCGTCTTCGCGTCGACGTTGAGGTCGACGACGCGATCTATCATGTGGAAGTATTCGAGTTGCATGACCGCGCGCTTAGGCGCTCGCGCCCTTGGCCGCAACCAGTTCGTCGATGCGGGCGCACAGGTTTTTCAGCACGAAATACTGCTCGGTGGTCGCTTTGCCGTCGTTAACCTCCTGAGTCCACTTTTCCAGCGGCAGCTTGATACCGAACTGCTTGTCGATCGCGAACGCGATGTCCAGGAAATCGAGGCTGTCGATGCCGAGGTCATCGATGGCATGGCTATCCGGCGTGATCGTGTCGCGCGGGATGTCGCAGGTTTCAGCGATGATCGTAGCGACCTGATCGAATGTGGAGGACATCACTAAGCCTTTGATATATTGCAGATGTTTGTCAGATTTTCCAGAGTGGAACGATGGGTGGGCATCGCGCCCCGATGACGCCCTCAACCCCCTCTGGCCGGGTCGAAAGCCCGTATATCGGAGCGCCGCCCTGAGTTCAATGGAGCCGGACGGGTGTGGGGACCGGGCGGGGGACGCCCCGGCTGAGCCGTTTCGGCCGAAGGAGCGCCAGCGGGCCTACCAGACGTCTTGCTTACCAGATGTCCTGCCTAGATGTGCGGCGTCGTGATCTTGACGCAGTCGCGGCGGCCCATCAGCACGCAATCCTGGGTCCGGCGCAGGTCGGCGATGCTCACCGCGAGCCAGATCCCGATCGCGGTCAGTGCGATGGTGAAGGCCAGCGCCGCGATATTGGCGAGCATGCGACGGCGGAAATCGTCCGGTTCGGTGCGGGGCTCCTCGTAGCGCGACAGGTCGAGCCGCTCGGGCGCGACGCGCAATTGCTGCACGCTAGCGTTGCCGCGGTGGGCCGTCGGGGAAGGCGAGGTGCGCGGCCTGAACTGGAGCACCCGGTGCTCGTCATCCGAGCTTATGGGCCGCTGGGTTGTCATGGTGCAGGGATCACTCCGAAGCAGCGATTTTTAGATAGCATACGTAGTGAACGCGTTGCAGAAAATTTTCTCAACGCGCACGTGCATTGCGCGTTCGCACTATCCTGCAGGACTGCGAACGAAGGACCGTGGAACCGTGGTCGTTCCGGGCCTGCAGAGGGTGCGATGCAATAATATCCACCGAGCCGAATGCATTTGCCGGCGCGGTGCCCATGACATAGTCCAGGGAACCTGACCACGCAGCTGCAACCATGTTAGGGGCCTTTCGACCATGACCAATACGCGCGAACCGAGAGTGCATCCGGTGTCGATCCTGTCGCTGCGGCCGACGCAGATGACGGTCGGGATGCGCGAGGTCAAGGAGAAGCGCAAGCGCTGGCGCGAGCACGACAAGAAGAAGCAGGCCGATCTGCTCGGCAAGCATATGATCCCCGTCGTGCACGGCCCCGACGAGCGCTATTACGTGATCGACCATCATCATCTCGGTCGCGCGCTGCACGACGAGGGCGTCAAGGAGGTGCTGGTCACCATCATCGGCGACCTCAGGATGGTCGAGCGCGAAGCGTTCTGGGGCGTGATGGACAACAAGCGCTGGGTTTACCCCTACGACGCCAAGGGCGAACGGCGACCATTCCGCGATTTGCCCAAATCCGTCGTCGACCTCAAGGACGATCCCTTCCGGAGCCTTGCCGGCGAACTGCGCCGCATGGGCGGCTTCGCCAAGGACACCACGCCGTTCTCCGAATTCCTGTGGGCCGACTATCTGCGTCGAAAGCTGTCGCGCAAGACTGTGGATGCCAATTTCGACAAGGCGCTCGAGAAGGCGATGTCCTCAGCCAAGAGCAAGGATGCGATCTATCTGCCCGGCTGGTGTGGGCCAGCGGAGGATGATTAGGCGCAACGCTCGCAGCAGCAGGCATGCGGCTCCGCAAACTGGATCTGATCACAGCCTCTTGAGCGAAACCATCTTCCGTCCGCACGAAGCAGTGCTGAAACCAAGCCGTGCCATCTGTTGGAATTGTCGAGCTCACACAGGAGGCCGAAATGCGCCATCTGGTTTTCGCCGTTGCCCTGCTCGTGGTCGCTTCAGCCGGGATCTCGGCGTCGTTTGCCGCAGTTCACCATGCCAAGACGTTGACTTTTTCCGAGCGCTTTGCCCCGGCGCTCGAGTTGATGGCGCAGCGCTAGGACAGGTTCACGCCAGTTCAACCAGCAGCGTCGCGATCGATTTTGCGCAACCGCACAAAGGCGGCCCAGGCCCGCGGATAATCCTTGTCCGCGGGATCAATCGTAAGTAGCGCGCGGCATGCTTCCTTGATCTCCTCGGGCGAAGGACGCTTGGCCGGAACCCCGGATGATTTGGCCTCCTCCCAGCGAGCCTCGATGCCTTTCGCAAACGCCAGGGCCTCGGCGCTCGTCCGCTTCTGCGCCGATTTCGCCAGCGGATGGTCCGAGGGGAAGTTCGGCCATGCAGCCGGCGGCTGATCGACACGCCACGTCAGTTCATCTGCTTGTCGCGCCTCCACGCCCGAACCTGAATGCTGTGCTGCTGGCGCCCATCCTGCCCCTGCCGAGGCTGGCGAACCCGATGAGCCGGCTGATCTCCGCGGGACCGCCGAACCTGGCGCGACCGCCGCTGTCTGTGCAGCCAGCTGGCCAAGCTGTTGTTCCATCGTTCCGCCGCTGGACTTGGGGATGACTTTTTCGATGGTCTTGATCATCGACAGCGCGCCTGGCGATATCAGCGTGTTCTGGTCGGCAATTTTGTCGTCGGCCGCGCCCGGGCAGGGCTTGTAAGCAGAGCGCTGCGACGTCATCCGGCCGTCGTCGTCGATACGGGCAAAATCGATCGCGACGGTGTAAACGAACGCGGCCTCGACATACTGCCTCTCCTTGTCCATCGCTTTTACGGAGCCGCATACGTATCTTGCCTGGTCTGCATCGATCGTTCGCAGGCCGTTGAAGTGAGCTGAATTCGGCGCAACGAGGACGCGCAAGACGGCAGCCCGCGCCTTGCCATGCTCCGATCTGAACATGCTCCATATCTCGTTCGCGTTGATGATCTCCGGCTGATAGTTCCATGCGTATCCGGCCGCGAAGAATGCCGTGCCAATACAGGTCGCGATAACAAATGCCCGCACGTTCATGAGAAGCCCCCCAACAGGCACGGCTCATCCGCGTCTCCGGGGACGGAAACTGCGCAAGTTGTGCCAAGGCGTTTGTGCTAGTTGAGGGTGAGATTCTTAATTAAACGTGTGCGATTGCGAAAACACAGAGTTCCCGTCAAGCGGGAACTCATCCGCTGCATTGTGGCGATGCGTTCCTTCCGCGCTCGCGGCGGTCGGTCATTTCTTCGGCAGCCGTCCCATCAGATAGAATTCGTCGTTCGGCCGCATGCCGGTGAAATTCGCCAGCCGGTTCGACAGTGCGAAGAAGGCGGAGATTGCGGCGATGTCCCAGATGTCGTCGTCGCTAAAGCCATGCGGCGCGAGCGCGGTGAAATCGTCCTCGGAAATCCGCTGCGCATCGGCCGAGACCTTCATCGCGAAGTCGAGCATCGCCTTTTGCCGCGGCGTGATGTCGGCCTTGCGGTAGTTCGTGGCGATCTGGTCGGCGATCAGCGGGTTCTTGGCACGGATACGCAGGATCGCGCCATGCGCGATCACGCAATACTGGCACTGATTGGCTGCCGAGGTCGCGACCACGATCATCTCGCGTTCGGCTTTGCTGAGGCCGCCGTCCTTCTCCATCAGTGCGTCGTGGTAGGCGAAGAAGGCGCGGAACTCGTCCGGGCGGTAGGCCAGCGTCAAGAACACGTTCGGCACGAAGCCGCTCTTCTCCTGGACGGCGAGGAGACGCGTGCGGATGTCGTCAGGGAGCGCATCGAGGGCGGGAGCGGCGAAGCGTTGCACAGGCTTTGTCATGGGCATGGATTCCGGCTTGGGGCCGGCAACCATAGTCGATGCGGGTGCCATGCTCAACGTGACGCCAGGCTCGCAATGCCGGCGCTGGAAAACGAGCGTCGCTTTACCGCAGCGGCTTCTTCAGCAGCGAGAAGCGGTCCGGATCCAACCCCATCGACGGTTGCAGCATCGGAGTTTCGATGCTGGAGAGCGTCTTCGCGGGCGGCGCCGAGAACACCGGATCGTTCGGCACGTCGCGCTGCGAGGTGGCACCGCGCCAGCGCTCGAGCACGGCGCCGACGAAATGCATGTCGTGACCGGAGGTGACGGAGGGCACGCTGCTGATGGTGGCTTCGCCGCGCGGCAATTGATGCGGCGGCACCTCCTTGAAGCGCAGCCGCGTCGGCAGCGCGACACCTTCGCCGAATGCCAGCACTTCTCGGGTGCCGAGCGAGGGCACGAACGAAAGCAGGTTCGCGGCCGCATCCGACACCGCGGCGCGCAGCAGCGCCTGGTCGCGCTCGTTGGCAAGGCGCATCGTGAACAGCGTGTTGCACTGGGAGATGATGGTGGCGTCGAGCTCGGCCGGACGCTGGGTGATGAGGCCGAGATAGACACCGTATTTGCGGCCTTCCTTGGCGATGCGCGACACCGCCTTGCGGGTCGGCCCGAAGCCGACATTGCGATCGGCCGAGGCGTAGCGGTGAGCCTCCTCACAGACGAACAGCATCGGCGAAACGCCGTCGCTCCACAAGCCGAAGTCGAAGGCCATGCGGCAGAGCACCGAGACGACGGAATCGATGACCTCGGCCGGGAAGCCGGCGAGCTGCATCACCGTCATCGGTTTGCCGTTGGCCGGCAGGCGGAACAGGTGACTGATCACCTCGGCCATGGTGTCACCGCCGACATTGGCGTTGTCGAACATGAAGGCGTAGCGCGGGTCGTTGCGGACCGCCTCGATGCGGGAGATCAGCTTGTGATAGATGATGCGCGAGGAGCGGTTCTCGAGCTTGCCCATGCGCTCGTCGATTAGCGACATCAGATCAACCAGGCGATAAGGCACCGGCGTATCGACGGTGTAGCCGATCTGCTTGGGATCGATGCGCTTCAAGCCGATGCGGTCGGCGTTCTGGTACTGGGTATAGACGCCCTTGGCGAGCGGAATGACCTCGGCGAGGACGTCGAGCTCCTCGGGCACGCCGGCGCGGCCGCCGAACAGCACGTCGACGATTTCCTCGAAATTGAACAGCCAGAATGGCAGTTTCAGATTGCGCGGGTTGAGCACCAGCGCGCGGTCGCCGAAGCAGCGGCCATATTCGTTGTGCACATCGAGCAGGAAGATGCGCAGGTTCGGGCGTGCCTTGAGGATCTCGTTGAGCAACAGCGACACACCGGTCGATTTGCCGACGCCGGTCGATCCCAGCACTGCAAAGTGCTTGGAGAGCATTTCCTCGATGTCGACATAGGCGACGACGGAGCTGTCCTGCTGAAGGAAGCCGACATTGATCTGGTCGGAACCGGTGGGCGCGTAGATCGTGCGCAGCTCCTGGCTCGTGATCAGGTCGACCGAATCGCCGATGGTCGGATAGTTGGTGACGCCGCGCTGGAATTTGGCCTTGCCGGTCGCGTTGAGGATTTCGCCCAGCAGGTCGACCGAGGCGATGGCGATCAGATTGTCGTTGCTCGAGAGGTTCTCGCAGGACACCTCGGTGATCATGGCGACGATGACCGAGCTGGCGCAGCGGATACTGACGAAGCGGCCGACGGTGGCCCGAACTTCCGAGACCGGCATGCGGCTTTCAGCCAGCAGCCCGACCCGGGCGAGCGATCCGCGAACCGAAATCACGCGTCCAAAGGATGTCACAATGAATGAACCTGGCAAGAGCAACGGGTTGCCCGGACTATGCACGGCCGTCGCTGGACAAACGGTTAAGCGGCAGGCGCCGGCGCTTCGTTAAATCCGCGACAATTCGGGTGCGAGGTTTGTTCCCATACATACTTGTGGGCAGAAACGGTGGGAATGCTGCTTTTTGCCGGCCGGGGCCCCGGGAGGTTTAAGCAAGATTTTACCATTCGGGCAGTCGGTCCCCTTTCTGGGGACGGCTCGTCGTCCCGAACGGCCCGTCATTCGCAGCGCCGATGCTGGATTTGTTGACGAGACCTAATCATTTGTACATTAGTACAAATAAACCGGCGGCCTCGCTGCCGCCCACCGGCTCGTGAGCGCATTACAGCCTGCGCCGGATCGCGGGACCGGTCCAGCGGATCGCAAGCCACGTCTTGGAGGAGACCCATGCAGCCCGAACCGATCTTCGATCTCGCTCATCTCGGCCACATGGAGCTGCTGACGCCGAAGCCGGACGAGAGCCTGAAATTCTTCGTCGACGTGATGGGCATGACCGTCAGCGGAGAAAAGGGCGAGTCGGTCTATTTGCGCGGCTGGGACGATTATGAGCGCTATTCGCTCAAACTGACGGCGTCGAAGACGTCAGGCATGGAGCACATGGCGTTGCGTGCGCGCAGCCAGCAGGCGCTGGAGCGCCGCGTCGCGGCGCTGAAGGGGTCCGGCTTCGACATCGGCTGGATCGACGGCGACATGGGGCAGGGGCCGACCTTCCGCTGCCGCGATCCCGATGGACACATCGTCGAGCTCTATTACGAGACCGAATGGTATCAGGCGCCGCCCGAGCTGAAGCCCGCCCTGAAGAACCAGGCACAGCGCTTTCCCGCGCGCGGCGTCAATGTCCGCCGCCTCGACCACCTCAATTGCCTCGCCGTGGACATCAAGGCCAACCGCGAGTTCTTCGAGAACTATCTCGGCTGCCGGCTCACCGAGCAGATCGTGCTGAACGACGGCCGCGAAGCGGCGATGTGGCTGACGATGTCGAACAAGAGCTACGATTTTGCCTATTCGCTTGATCATTCCGGCACGCCCGGCCGCTTCCACCACGTCACCTACGCCCTCGACAGCCGCGAGGAGATCCTGCGCGCCGCCGACATCTTCCTGGAGAACGGCATCCACATCGAGACCGGCCCGCATAAGCACGCGATCCAGCAGACCTTCTTCCTCTATGTCTACGAGCCCGGCGGCAACCGCGTCGAAGTCGCCAATGCCGGCGCGCGCCTCATCCTTGCGCCCGACTGGAAGCCGATCGTGTGGACGGAAGAGGAACGCAAGAAGGGGCAGGCGTGGGGCCTCAAGACGATCGAATCGTTTCACACGCACGGCACGCCGCCGGTGCAGCACAAGAAGTAGCGCTCAGCTCGCGGCGGCTCTCACCCGCGCAATCGTCTCCTTCACACCGATCCATGCTGGCCTGTCCGGTGCGAACTGCTTGCGCAGGAAGGTGACCAGTTCCTCGACCTGCGCATCGCTCATGCTGTTCTTGAAGGCCGGCATATAGCCGAGATCGCTCGACACCGGCTCGGCGATGCCGTGCAGGATGATTTGCACGAGATTGTCCGATGTGGCGCTGTGCAGGTTGCTGTTGAGGGCGAGCGAGGGGCGGCTGCCGAACAGCGCCAGGCCGCCGACCTCGTGGCAGACGGCGCAGGCGCCCTGATAGAGGCGCGCGCCGGTTGAGGACGCCATCGTGACTTGCGTTGAAGCTTCTAGCTTCAGAGCGATCGCATCCTGCGCTTTCGCGTCGGTCGCGGTGTCATAGAACGAGTTGAGATACACGGCCATGGCGCGGATGTCCTGATCGGGCAAGGCTGTGAGATCCCTGACAACAGGCGCCATCGGTCCGGCGGCGACGCCATGATACCGCGAGTGGCCCGTGCGCAAATAGGCGAACAGCTCGTCCTCGCTCCATGGGATCGGCGCGTGCGAGAGCGAGGTCAGCGGCGGCGCCTCCCAGCCCTCGGCAAAGCCGCCGGCGAGATAGGCGCCGCGCTGCTCGGCGCCGAGCGCGTTGCGCGGCGAATGGCAGGCGCTGCAATGGCCGAGGCCCTCGACCAGATAAGCGCCGCGATTCCAGACTTCGGACTTGGCAGGATCAGGTTTGAACTCGCGCGTCTGATGGAACAGCGTATTCCATCCGGCAAGTAGCGGGCGGAGATTGAACGGGAAGGCGAGCGTATTCGCAGGCTGCGTCGCGCGCACCGCAGGCTGTGCCATTAGATAGGCATAAAGCGCCTGCATGTCGGCATCGCCAGTCTTCGAAAAGTGCGTGTAGGGGAAGGCGGGATAGAGTTGCCGTCCGTCGCGATGCAGCCCGTCGCGCATCGCGCGCTCGAATGCGGGATAGGACCAGGCGCCGATGCCGGTCTCGACGTCGGGCGTGATGTTGGTCGCGTAGATCGTGCCGAACGGCGTCTCCAGCGCGCGGCCACCGGCGTTGAGCGCACCGCCGATCATGGTGTGGCACTCCGCGCAATTGCCGAGTGCGGCCAGTTGTTGCCCGCGCGCGATCGTCGCTGCGGAATAGACCGATGGGTCTGGCCGCGCGATCGGTGCGATGGCGCGGCCGGGCAAAACAGCCGCACCGATGCCAATCGCCGCGGTGCAGACGGCCGCGACCGTCGCGAAGATGCCGGCGCGTTTGGCGAATGGATTCTCCCAGATACGGGATGGTTGTGGCGCAGCGGGAGTGGGCAGCGCCTGCGGCGTGGTCGGCCCGCCGCTGTGCAATCCATTCAGGATGCGCTCGGGCGTGAACGGCGGCTCGCGAAATCGCACGCCGGTGGCATCGAAGATCGCGTTCGCAATCGCAGCCGCACTCGGGACCGAGGCGGATTCGCCGACGCCGAGCGGCGGCTGGTCCGGCCGCGGCAGCAACAACACGTCGATCTTGGGCACGTCAGGGAAGGGGATGATCGGATAGGCGCCCCATTCCCGCGCCGCGACTGCGCCGCGCTCGAACGAGACCTCCTCCATCAGTGCGCGGCTGGTTGACTGGATGACGTTGCCATGGATCTGGTGGCGCACACCGTCCGGGTTGATCATCAATCCGGAGTCCTGCCCAGCAACCACGCGCGTCACGCTGACCTCGCCGGTCGACTTGTTCACGGCAACGTCGGTGACCCAGGCCGACCAAGCCGCGCCATAGCCGGGGAATTTGCTGTGGACGTAGAGCGCATAGGCAAAGCCGCGCCCATGCACGATCTCGCCGTCTTTCTCTTCGCGCACCGGCCGCGGCGTCCAGCCCGCCCGCTCGGCGACCGCATGGACGAGATCGACCGCGCGCTGGTCCTTCAGGTAACGCAGGCGATATTCGATCGGATCGACGCCGGCCTCGGTTGCGGCCTCGTCGATATAGGATTCATGCGCAAAGGTGTTGGGCAGGGCCGAGACGCCGCGAAACCAGGACGCGCGCACGATCGGCGCCATGTCGTGGGCTACGACGCGCATGTGGCCGTAATCGTAAGGCGGGATCGCGGTGCGGTCGCCCATCTGGAGGACGTCCGGCCTCGGCGATATCCGTCCCGTCAGCAACAGCGCCAACGTCGGCGCGGCATTCGACGGATAGCGCGTAGCGAGATCGTAGGCAGCGACGTCGCCCGCCGCATCCAGACCGCCATTGACGTCGATGAGCTGCGCGGCGCCTTTGGGCTCCCAGGCGTGTTCCTGCTCGCGCGTCAGCTGTACGCGCACGGGCCGGCCGACCGCGCGCGAGAGCAACAAAGCGTCCGCGGTGACATCGTCGGCGCAGTTGCGGCCGTAGCATCCGGCGGCCTCCAACCTGATGACCTCGATCTCGCTCTCGGGACGCTCGATCAGCAGTGACAGGTCTGCGCGCAGCACGTGCGGGTTCTGCGTGCCCGACCAGACACGGATGTTGCCGTCCTGGAAGTCGGCGACCGCGCAGGACGGGCCGATCGAGGCATGCATCTGATATGGCCAGACGTAAGTGCGCCGCATCGGCTTGGCCGCACCGGCAATGGCAGCATCGACGTCGCCCTTGTCGATCAGCGTGCGCGGCGTGGACGGGCTGGCACGCAGCGCCGTTTCGACGTTGGCGAGATCGGTCAGATCCGGCGTCGGTCGCCAGCTCACCGCAAGCTGCTCCGCCGCGCGGATCGCGTTCTCCTCGCGCTCCGCGACGATTCCGACGAAATCGCCGATGCGTACGACGGCCATGATGCCGGGAATGTCGCGCACCGAGGATTCATCGACCGAAATCAGGCTGGTGCCGACGAACGGGCCGGCGTCGACGCCGGCATAGGGCGGGCGCACCACGCGGCCGTGCAGCATGCCCGGCATACGGATGTCGTGCACGAAGGTCAGCTCGCCCGTGGCCTTGGCGGGCAGGTCGACGCGTGGCATCGATTGGCCGACAATGGCGTAATCGCCGACCGGCTTGACGGCGACGTCGTCGGCAAGCTCGAGACGAATGGTCTCTCCGCCGATCAACTCGCCATAGCTGACGCTGCGATTGTCGTGCCCGCGCACGAGGCCGTCTTCGATCCTGAGATCGGCTGCCGGCAGCTCCAGGCGCTCGGCCGCACGTGCGATCAGGAAGTGACGCGCCTGCGCGGCGGCTTTGCGCAGGGGAACGGCAGTGATCTGAATGGTCTCGCTTGCGATCGTGGCGCCCTGGTTCGGCACCGTTGCGGTGTCGCCGAGCACCACGACGAGGCGGGCAAAGGAGACGTCGAGCTCTTCAGCCACGATCTGGCCAAGCGCCGTGCGGATGCCGGTGCCGAGATCGACATGACCATTGTAGGCTGTGACCGAACCGTCCGCGGTGATGCGGACGAAGGTCTCGAATGTGCACTCGTCCACCGTGCGGACGACGACGAGCGAGCCGGATTGCAGCTCAGCTCCGTTCGGATGCGGGGAGGCCATCAATCACCGGCCTCGGCAAGCTGACCAGACGCACGCATCACGGCGCGAAGGATTTCGATATGCGTGCCGCAGCGACAGAGATTGTAGCGCAGCGCCGCCAGCGCCTCCTGTTCGGTGGGCTGAGGGTTGATCGCAAGCAGCGCCTTGGTCGTCATGATCATGCCGTTGAGGCAATAGCCGCATTGCGCGGCCTGCTCGTCGATGAAGGCCTGCTGCACCACATCCGGCTCGGCGCGGGTGCCGAGCCCCTCGAGCGTCACGATGTCGCGGCCGGCGCAGCCACTGATCGGAATGACGCAGGAGCGCGCCGCAGCGCCACCGATCAGGACAGTGCAGGTGCCGCATTCACCGAGGCCGCAACCGTATTTCGGACCGTTGAGCGCGAGATCGTTGCGCAGCACGTAGAGCAGCGGCGTGTCTCGCGCCGCAGTGATCTCGTGGATTCTGCCGTTCACGGTGATGCGGATCGGTGTCTGCGTCATCCTCGTTCCCAAGTCGAGTCGTTGAGCGCCGCGGCCAAGGCTTCGCGAATTCCAAGTCCGCGCAAAATCTACGTTGCGACGATACCGTTTGTACACAAACGTGCAAGCCAGACATGCCGCAGTGCAGCGCGAGTGCCTTCTTTGTGGACAGGGCGGATAGGCAAATGAGGTTTTATGCGGCAGGCGTATGTTTTGCGCCGCACCGCCGCTTGACAGTCATCGGGAGGGCGCGCAACATCGTTCGTGTACAAATGATAACTGCACAGTCGGCTGGCTTTGACATGGTGACTGAACCTACGAGCGCCGCCATCGACAAGATCCGCTGCGATGCGTGTCCGGTGATGTGCTACATCAAGCCGGGCGCGGCGGGCGCCTGCGACCGCTATGCCAATCACGAAGGCAAGCTCGTCCGCGTCGATCCGCATGTGATCCTGGAGCGCACCGTGTCGCATGGCGGCAAGCTCGTTCCGTTCAGCCGCACCGAAGATTGGGACGGCAAGATCGTCCACGAGCCTTCCACCTTTGTAACGGCGATCGGCGCGGGGACCACCTATCCCGACTACAAGCCGGCGCCGTTCATCGTCTCGGCGGAGGTCGATGGCGTCGACATGGTGACTGTCGTCACCGAGGGCATCTTCTCGTACTGCGGCATCAAGGTGAAGATCGACACCGACCGTTATCTCGGGCCGGAGACGGCGACCGTCCGTGCACAAGGCGAGGCGGTCGGTCATGTCACCACCAGCGAATACGGTTCGCAGATGCTGTCGCTCGGCGGCGTGCACCATCTGACCGGCGGCTCCAAGAAGGAAGGCCGCGTCACCTGCGACACGCTGATGGACCTCGCAAATTGCAAGGCGGTCGAACTCACCATCGACGGCGGCGCGAGCGTGGTGGTGCAGGCCGGCCAGCCGCCGATCGTCAACGGCATGAAAGAAGAGCGCATGCGCGTCGGCTGCGGCTCGGCGACCATCGGCATGTTCGCCAAGCAATGGCACGGCAAGGTCGACGAGGTCGTCGTGGTCGACGACCATATCACCGGCGTGCTCTCGGAGCACCAGGCCGGCAAGCTGCTCGACATCGCCGATACCGGCATCAAGATGAATGGGCGCCGCTCGACGCCCGGCCGCTATTTCCAGGTCGCCGATCCCGGCACGGGTTGGGGCGGCACCAATATCTCCGATCCGCTCGCAATCCTGGGACCGTTCGACGCGAAGGAGGCCAAGCCTGGCCTCTCGATGCTGATGGTCTCCACGACGGGCGAGCATTCGTCCTATTACGTGCTCGACGAAGCCTTGAAGCCGGTCGAGACCGAGATGCCGGAGGACCTCAAGTTTTCGGTCGAGCGCATTCAGGAGAATTGCGAACCGGCGCTGTGTACGGTGCTGTTCATGGCGGGCGCCGGTGGTTCCTTGCGGGCGGGCGTGACCGACAATCCGGTGCGGCTGACGCGCTCGGTGAAGGACGCGCTGACGCGCGTCACCAGTGGCGGCGCGCCGGTCTATGTCTGGCCGGGCGGCGGCATCACCTACATGGTCGACGTGACGCAGATGCCGGCGGGGGCATTCGGTTACGTGCCGACGCCCGCGCTGGTGGCGCCGATCGAATTCACGATGAAGCTGTCGGACTATGCGGCGCTCGGCGGGCACATGGATTATGTGAAGCCGCTCGCCGAAGTTCAGGGCGGCGACGATGTCCGCCAATTGCCCTGGCAGAACCCGATCCCGGGACCCCGGGCATGACAAGGCTCCCGCAAATCGCGTTGCTGTCTGACGGCCGGCGGCTGCATTTGCAGGATGGACCGATTGACCTGATCGTCGAGGCGGGGGGGCGGCCGACGCAGTGCGCGAGGCCTATAAGGCTGCGGCCGAACGGTTCACCGGGCTTCTCGACGAGCTCTGCGCGGAACTGCCGGAACTGCGGACCGCTGTCGAGGAGCGGACCTCGTTGAGAGGCGTTGTGGCGCGTCGCATGCACGCCGCGGTGGCGCCCTATGCCGGTGATGGCTTCATCACGCCGATGGCCGCTGTGGCCGGCAGCGTGGCGGAGGAGGTGTTGGGCGCAATGCTGAACGCTGCGGCGCTCGATCGGGCCTATGTCAACAATGGCGGAGACATTGCCCTGCATCTCGGCGAGGGCGAGCATTTTTCGGTCGGCCTGATGGACCGGCCCGATCGCGACGGCGTGATGCGGACAATCAGGGTGGACGCCGATGATCCCGTGCGTGGCATTGCGACCAGCGGACGGCACGGCCGCAGCTTTTCCCTCGGGATTGCCGATGCGGTGACCGTGCTGGCCGGAACGGCGTCGCAAGCCGACGCGGCCGCGACGATCGTTGCGAACGCCGTCGATCTGCCGGAGCATCCCGCCATCATCCGAAAACCTGCGAACGAACTTCAGCCCGACAGCGATCTTGGCGCGCGGCTCGTGACCCGCAACGTTGGTGGATTGTCGCAGAACGAGATCACCACCGCGCTCGAATCTGGCGCGGAATGTGCACGGCAATTATTCGATCGCGGATTGATCGAGGGTGCCGTGTTGCAGCTTTGTGGTGATATGATTGTCATCGGGACCAAGGATATTGAACGGCAACGATCGCGCCCGCTTGTACAAGAGAACGCGGTCCATGCCTGAACTGGGAAGCGGTTTGAGGAAACAATCATGAGCGCGATCATCCGCAAGATCGTCACCGTCGTCGAAGAGACGCAGATGGAGATGGGCCGCCAGGTCTCACCGCCGACGCGGCGTGCGGCGGCGATCGCCGTGATCGAGAATCCGTTTGCTGGAAAGTATGTCGAGGATCTCTCGCCGCTGATCGCGATTGGCGAGGAGCTCGGCGAGCTGCTCTCGAAGCGCGCGGTGGCGGCGCTCGGCATCGACGGGTCCAAGGCGCAGAGCTATGGCAAGGCCGCGGCCGTCGGCGAGAATGGCGAGCTGGAGCATGCAGCCGCCATCCTTCACCCGAAAATGGGCGCGCCGGTGCGTAAAGTGCTGGGCAAAGGCGCTGCGCTGATCCCGTCGTCGAAGAAGCGCAGTGGACCCGGCACGACGCTGGACGTTCCGCTGGGCCACAAGGATGCAGCCTTCGTGCGCAGTCATTTCGATGGCATGGAAGTGCAGATCAACGACGCGCCGCGCGCCAACGAGATCATGGTCGCGGTCGCCGTCACCGACAGTGGCCGTCCTTTGCCGCGCGTCGGCGGGCTGACCGTTGCGGAGATCAAGGGCGAAGACGGACTGCGTTAATCTTTTCAGAAAGTGGAGGTTGGGATGCGAGCAAAGAACTATTTTGTCGGGGCGGCGTTCGCGCTGTTGGCAAGCGGCATGGCTCATTCGGCCCTTGCGCAGGACATCAAGATCGGCGAGATCAACAGCTACTCGCTGCTGCCGGCGTTCACTGAGCCCTATCGCAAGGGCTGGCAGCTCGCGGTCGAAGAGATCAATGCGGCCGGCGGCATCAACGGCAAGAAGCTCATCGTCGTCTCCAAGGACGATGGTGGCAAGCCGGCAGATGCGCAGACCGCGGCCAACGAGCTGGTGTCGAGCGAGGGCGTGGCGATGCTGACGGGTACGTTCCTGTCGAACATCGGTCTTGCGGTCAGCGACTTCGCCAACCAGAAGAAGGTGTTCTTTCTGGCGGCCGAGCCTCTGACGGACGCCATCACCTGGTCGAAAGGCAACAAGTACACGTTCCGACTGCGTCCTTCGAACTACATGCAGGCCGCGATGCTGGTGGAAGCGGCCAGCAAGCTGCCCGCAAAGCGCTGGGCGACGATCGCGCCGAACTATGAATACGGCCAGTCCGCGGTCGCGGTGTTCAAGAAGCTGATGTCGGAGAAGCGGCCCGACATCCAGTGGGTCGATGAGCAGTGGCCGCCGCAGGGCAAGATCGACGCCGGTCCGGTAGTGCAGGCGGTTGCCGCGGCCAATCCCGAAGCGATCCTCAACGTCACCTTCGGCGCCGATCTCGTCAAGCTCGTGCGCGAAGGCAACACCCGCGGCCTGTTCAAGGGACGCGAGGTCGTCTCCTTCCTCACCGGTGAGCCGGAATATCTCGATCCACTCAAGGAGGAGACACCCGAGGGTTGGATCGTCACCGGCTATCCCTGGTACTCGATCAAGACGCCCGAGCACGACGCGTTCCTGAAGGCCTATCAGGCCAAGTACAACGACTATCCGCGCCTCGGCTCGATCGTTGGCTACCAGACCATCAAGTCGGCGGCGGCGATCCTGGCGAAGGCCAATTCGACCGATCCGGAGAAGCTGATCACTGCGGCGGAAGGACTTTCGATGCCGTCGCCGCTGGGCGAGATCACCTTCCGCAAGATCGATCACCAGTCGACGCTCGGTGCCTATGTCGGCAAGACCGCGCTGAAGGACGGTAAGGGCGTGATGGTGGACTCGTCTTACAAGAAGGGCGCGGACTATCTACCAAGTGATGCCGAAGTCGAGAAGCTGCGTCCGAAGGATTGATCCAAAGTGAGACCGGGGCCTCGTGGTTCGAGACGCGCGGCGCAGCCGCGCTCCTCACCATGAGGGTCCCGACCTCATCCTGAGGAGGCGCGTAGCGCCGCCTCGAAGGATGAAGCCTAATATTGCGACTTACGCTTAACCCGGACCGCAGATGGCCTTTTACGTCGTACAGTTTCTGACCGGTCTCGCCAGCGCAGCGTCGCTTTTCCTGGTGGCGTCGGGCCTGTCGATCATCTTTGGCGTGACGCGGATCGTGAATTTTGCGCATGGCGCCTTTTACATGATCGGCGCCTATGTCGCCTTCACGCTGACGGAGCGCCTGTCAGGTGCATTCGGCTTCTGGGGCGGCATCGTGGTGGCGGCGTTCGCGGTGGCGCTGATCGGCGTCATCGTCGAGATGGTGCTGCTCCGGCGCATCTATCACGCGCCCGAGCTGTTCCAGCTGCTTGCGACCTTCGGCCTGACCTTGATGGTCGAGGACCTCGTCGTCCTGATCTGGGGCCCAGACGATCTCGTGGGGCGCCGTGCGCCCGGCTTCAAGGGGGCGATCGACTTCTTCGGCCAGAACATTCCGAGCTATGATCTGTTTCTGATCGTGCTCGGACCGGTCGTGCTCGGCATTCTCTGGCTCTTGTTCCAGCGCACGCGCTGGGGCGTTCTGGTGCGCGCAGCGACGCAGGACCGCGACATGGTCGCGGCGCTGGGCGTCAATCAGAAATGGTTGTTCACGAGCGTGTTTGCGGTCGGCGTTTTCCTCGCCGCTCTCGGCGGTGCGCTCCAGATCCCACGCGATGCCGTGCATCATGCGATGGATTTGCGCATCATCGTCGAGGTCTTCGTCGTCGTGGTGATCGGAGGCCTCGGTAGCATCATCGGCGCTTTCGTCGCGGCTGTGCTGGTCTCCGAGCTCAACGCCTTCGGCATCCTGATCTTTCCAAAAATCTCTATCATCCTGGTCTTCCTGGTGATGGCGGTGGTGCTGATCGTGCGGCCCTGGGGCTTGTTCGGCAGGCCCGAGGCGCCGGCCCGCAAGACGCCGGGTCTCACCGTCAATCCCTGGCGACCGCTGACGTCGAATGAGCGGTTGGCTGCGTTTGCAGCGCTCGTCGTCGCGGCGACACTACCGCTGTTCGCCGGCAATTATGCACTGACCGTCGGCTCGGAGATCGCGATCTCAGTGATCTTCGCCGTCAGCCTGCACTTCCTGATGTCGGTCGGCGGGCTCGCGTCCTTTGGTCACGCCGCCTATTTCGGCCTCGGCGCTTACGGCGTCGCTTTCCTCGCCAAGATGGCCGGACTGCCGATGATCGTCTGCCTGTTGCTCGGTCCGCTGCTCGGCTGCATGGGCGCTGCCGTGTTCGGCTTCTTCGCGGTGCAGCTCTCCGGCGTCTATTTCGCGATGCTGACGCTCGCCTTCGCGCAGATCGTCTGGTCGATCGCGTTCCAGTGGGTGAGCGTCACCGGCGGCGACAACGGCATCCTGGGCGTCTGGCCCTCGAGCTGGGCGGCGAGCCCATCGCATTTCTATTGGCTGTCGCTCGGTGTTGCGGCGCTCGTGACGATCGCTTTGCGGGCCATGGTGTTCTCGCCGTTCGGCTATGCGCTGAGGGCGACGCGCGACTCGCTGCTGCGCAGCGAAGCGGTCGGCATCAACACCAAGCGTATCCAGTGGACCGCCTTCGTGATCGCGGGCACGACCGCGGGCATTGGCGGCGCGCTGTTCGCCTACCTCAAGGGCAGCGTCTTTCCGGACAATCTCGGCATCTCGCTCTCGGTCGACGCCCTTGTCATGGTGCTGCTCGGCGGCGTCGAGACGGTGTCGGGCGCGGTGATCGGCGCCATCGTCTACAAGGCCTTGAACATCTGGCTGGTCAGTCAGACCGACCTGTCAAAACTCGTGCTCGGCGGTTTCATCGTTCTGATCGTCGTCGTCTTCCCCAAGGGCATCGTCGGCATGCTGGAGATGCTAGCGCAGCGCCGCAGGAAGACGTCGCCGCCGGGGTCACCCTTGCTTGCCAAGCCGATCGAGTCCGCCGAATGAGCGTCGCGCCCCCACTTCTCGCGGTCGAAGGACTGACCAAATCCTATGGCGGCGTCCATGCCGTGCGCGGCGTCTCGTTCTCGCTGCGCGCCGGTGAAATCCTGGCGCTGATCGGACCGAACGGCGCGGGCAAGAGCACCTGTTTCGACATGCTCAATGGCCAGAACAAGCCTGATACCGGCCACGTCCGCCTGCTCGGCGAGGACACAACCGGCAGGAAGCCGCGCGAGATCTGGCGGATGGGCGTGGGTCGCACCTTCCAGATCACCGCGACCTTCGCGACCATGACGGTGCGCGAGAACGTGCAAGTCGCGCTGATCTCGCATGGCAAGCAATTGTACAATCTTTGGGGCTCGGCGCCGAACTTCGACCGCGGCGAAGCCGGGCGACTGCTCGAGCTGGTCGGCATGGGCGGTTACGCCGATCGCCCCTGCGGCGAGCTTGCCTATGGCGATCTCAAGCGGCTCGAGCTCGCCGTCGCGCTCGCCAACCAGCCAAAGCTGCTGCTGATGGACGAGCCGACCGCCGGCATGGCGCCGCGCGAGCGGGTCGATTTGATGCGGCTGACCGCGCAGATCGCCCGGGAAAAATCGATCGGCGTTCTCTTCACCGAGCACGACATGGACGTGGTGTTCGAGCACGCCGACCGCATCATCGTGCTCAACCGCGGCACGCTGATCGCCGAGGGCTCGCCCGCCCAGGTCCGCGGCAATCCGCAAGTGCAGGCGGTCTACCTCGGCGAGGGCCTGCTTTACGAGGCCGGGCATCGCGAGGGAGCATCGGCATGAAGCTCACGGTGCAGGACCTCAATAGTCATTACGGCCCGGCCCATATCCTGTTCGACATCGGCTTCGAAGTCGGCGAGGGGGAAGTCGTGGCATTGCTCGGCCGCAATGGCGCCGGCAAGTCGACGACGTTTCGCTCGATCGTCGGGCTCGTCGCGCAGCGCTCAGGACGGATCATGTTCGAAGGCAAGGATGTCTCGGCGCGTCCGACACATGAGATCGTGCGGGATGGGCTTGGTTACGTGCCGGAGGAGCGGCGTATCTTCACCGATTTGACGGTGGAAGAGAATCTCGAGGTCGGCCGCCAGCCGAAGCGCCCGAACGCGCCGCACTGGACTCGCGACAAGCTGTTTTCGCTGTTCCCTAACCTCGGCGAGATGAAAAATCGCCCGGGCGGCCGCATGAGCGGCGGCGAGCAGCAGATGCTCACCATCGCGCGCACGCTGATGGGCAATCCATCGCTGGTGCTGCTGGATGAGCCCTCGGAAGGCCTGTCGCCGAAAATCGTGGAGCAGATGGTCGAGGCCATCCTGACCATGAAGAAGGAGGGCGTCAGCATCGTCGTCTCCGAGCAGAATCTGCATTTTGCGCGGCTGATCTCCGATCGCGCCTATATCATCGAGCGCGGCCGCATCTGCTTCGGCGGCACCATGGCCGAGCTCGACGCGCGTCCGGATATCCGCGACGCGCATCTGTCGTTGTGAAGGCAAAGGGCAAGGGCATCGAGCGGATGGCGAGAAGCGTCGCGGCGAAGAAAAGCGTCAAACCGGCAAAGCCGCCTTATGTGCTCGACGAGCAGGTCGGCTTCATCCTTCGCCAGGTCTGGCAGCGCCACAGCGCGATCTTCTCTCGCGAGATCGGCACCAACATTACGCCGACGCAATGGGCGGCGCTGTCGAAGCTCGCCGAGGCCGGGCCATGCTCGCAGAACCAGCTCGGGCGCCTGACGGCGATGGACGTGGCGACCATCAAGGGCGTGATCGATCGGTTGACGGCGCGCGGCCTCACCGAGACCAGCCAGGATCCGGAGGATGGACGGCGGCTTCTGGTCAGCCTGACGCGCGCGGGCCAGCAATTGGCGGAAAAGGTCGCGCCGAATGCGCTTGCGATCACACGAGAGACGCTGGCGCCGCTCGAGGCAAAGGAGCGCGAGATGCTGATGGCGCTGTTGAACAAGCTGCGGTGAGGCGCGACTAACCTCGGTGAAGGTCTTGTCGAGGTTTTTGACATGAGAGCGGCGACCCGGTTTGCTATGGCTCTGGGCATGAGTGTGATGCTGGCGGGCCAGTCTGCCCCCGCCCCGGCGGCGCAAGCCTATGAGGGGTTCTGGGCGTCAACCAAAAAGGATTGCCGCGACGAGGACAGCGCCAACCGCATGAGCATCGAGGGCGGCAACCGTCTCTATTGGTACGAGACCCGGTGCCGCGCCAGCGAGATCACTGCCGACGGGAAGCTCGCCTGGAAAATGAAGCTCGCCTGCGAAGGCGAGGGTGAGAAGTATCGCTCCAGTCCCCGGGTTTCCATTGCCGCGGACGGCAAGCTGGTGATGGACAACAGCCCGGTCGGGCCGGGCAAGCGCCAGACCTATGTGCGTTGTGAGATAGCGAAACCGCGGTGATCCTGCTACGTCTTCCCCGGCCATTTTGCGCGATAGCGGATTTCGCTGCCATCGGCGAGCCGCCGCCACGTTCCGAACTCCGGCGTATGCGGAGCCGAGGCCGTCAATCCGATCGGGTAGATTCGGCTGGGCTGTCCCTGGATGTTGACGGCGAGTTGCCGGTGCGAGGTTCGGAACGCCAGTTCGACTTCGCCTGCGATGACGGGCTGATCGCCGTCACTATGGAAGCCAGCTGCGTTCAATTCGCCCGGCATGGTGTTGAGGTCCGTCTGCAATTCGATGGTGATATCTTGCGGTGATTTCGGCACTGTTGCGCCGGCCGGAAGGCGAACCTCGAAGACGAGCAGAGGAGTGGCGCCGTTTCGGTTGAGCCAGGGCGTGGCCGTCATGTACGCGACGCCCAGGTAGGTGGCGGCGGCGGCCACGCAAAGCAGGACCACGACACCAAGCGATTTCAGGCTGTTGCGCGCGAGACCGCTATTGCCTGCATCCGTGCCGGAACGCGTCACCAGCCAGCTGGCAAGCACCACGCCAGCGATCGCTCCGATGGGTGAGTAGACGAACAGTGCCAACAGGCCAGACGTGATCGGGTCCGCCCGGTTGCCCAGATCGAGCACTGAAAACAGCACAAAGGTCGCGACATAACCTCCGACCGCACCGGCTACACCGGCGGCAATCCGCGACGAATTCTTCATGTCTCCCTCGGCGTTCCAGCAATGAACTGCCTGCGTTAGACGCAGCAGGCCGACGACTTGTTCAATGCTGTCAAGGGAGCACGGGAGCGGCGAGCCGCTCCGGCTGCGTCACTTCGCCACCACCTCGGGCACCCTGCCGGCCGGCGGGGTGTTGCGGCTGCGCTGGGTGCGCACGATACCGTCAATGATGGTCATGCCGATGCCGGGGAGGTCGCCGAGTTGGACGCTGTCCAAAATGTTCTTGCCGGCCGAGTGCTGCGCCTTGTCCATGATGACGAAATCGGCCGAGCGGCCCACTTCGATCAGGCCGCAATCCAATTCGCGCATCCGCGCCGTGTTGCCGGTCGCCAGGCAAAACGCGACCTCGGCCGGGAGGTCGCCAAGCGAGGACAGCATCGACACCATGCGGAGAATGCCGAGCGGCTGCACGCCGGAGCCGGCCGGCGCATCGGTGCCGAGGATGACGCGGTGCAGATCGCCCATCTCGCGCGCAATGCGCAACGTGAACAGCGCCGAGCGCTCGTTGCCATTGTGAACGAGCTCGAGGCCGCGCTTGCAGCCCTCGCAGATGCAGCGGATCTGGTCGTCGGGAAGCGCGGTGTGACCGCCATTGATGTGGCCAACCACGTCGGTGTCTGCCTCAAGCACCACATCCTTGTCGATCAATCCGGAGCCGGGGATCGAAGGACCGCCGGTGTGGATCGTGCTCTGGATGCCATATTTGCGGGCCCAGCCGACCATTTTTCGCGCCGTGGGGCCGTCCTTGACGCCGCCCAGGCCGACTTCGCCGAGCAGCTTGACGCCGGCTGCGGCCAACTCCTTGAAGTCCTCCTCCACCATCTCGCACTCGATCACAGGCGCGCCGGCGTGAACCTTCACGCCGCCAGGCCGCAGATTCCAGAATGCACGCTGCGCGAAGATGGCCATCGCCTTCAACCCCACGACGTCGCGCGGGCGGCCGGGCATATGCACCTCGCCGGCGGAAATCATCGTGGTGACGCCGCCATGCAAATTGCTGTCGATCCAGCCGATCTGGTTCTGGCGCGGCGTCCAGTCGCCCGCAACAGGATGGACATGGCTGTCGATCAGGCCGGGCGCCACCGTGGTGCCGTTGGCCTCGACGATGGTGGTCGCGCCTTCGGTGTTGAGGTCCTTGAAGCGGCCGATCGCGGTGATCTTGCCGTTCTCGGCGACGATGGTGTCGCCGTCCAGGATCGGCTTTTCCAGCGCGCCGGACAGGATCAGGCCGATATTGCGGATCACGAGCTTCGAGGGTCCGGTGGCCTGGGGTGCGTCATGCGCCATGGAATGGGTCCTTGTCCTTAACTGCAACGCTTCCGATCTTGGGCAGCCTTGACCGCGGGATCAAGCCGGATTATTCATTAGTATACAAATGATCGGATACAAACGACGCATAGCTGCCGCCTTGAAAACCGCCACGACGCGCCACGGAAGGGTGAGATGAGCAATTTCAATCAGGAAGCCGTTTTGAGCGTCCACCACTGGACCGACACGCTGTTCTCCTTCAAGACCACCCGCAGCCCGACCTTCCGCTTCCGCAACGGCGAATTCACCATGATCGGGCTCAAGGTCGGCGAGAAGCCGCTGCTGCGGGCCTACAGCGTCGCCAGCGCCAATTACGAGGACACGCTGGAGTTCTTCTCGATCAAGGTCGCGGACGGCCCGCTCACCTCACGGCTCCAGCATCTAAAGGAAGGCGACGAGATCATCGTCAGCCGCAAGGCCACCGGCACGCTGGTGATCGACAATCTGGAAGACGGCCGCAACCTCTACCTCATCGGCACCGGTACGGGCCTTGCGCCGTTCCTGAGCGTGATCAAGGACCCCGAAACCTACGAGCGGTTCGAGAAGGTCGTGCTGCTGCACGGTTGCCGACACGTGAAGGAGCTCGCCTATGGCGAGATGATCACCGAGACGCTGCCCAAGGACGAGCTGATCGGCGAGTACATCCGCAACCAGCTGATCTACTATCCGACCGTGACGCGCGATCCCTTCCGCAATCGCGGGCGCATCACCGATCTCATCACCTCGGGCAAGCTGTTTTCCGACATCGGCCTGCCGGCACTGGAAGCCGCCCACGATCGCGTCATGATCTGCGGCAGCCCGGCGCTGGTGGCGGATACCCGCGTGCTCCTCGGCGAGCGGGGTCTTGTCGAGGGCAATCACGGCGAGCCGGCCCAATTCGTGGTCGAAAAGGCCTTCGCCGAGCGCTGAGCCCGGAACCCCGCGCAAGAAGACCGTATTTTCGCCGCCGCGCGCCCGTTGCGGCGTCGATTCGGCACGCGATACACTGTGGGAACGGATCAGCGGAGTTCCCACATGGTTGCGGACAGCGACAGCAATATCGCCTGGCACCGGGTTCAGTTGAAGAAGAACCGCGCCGAGTTGAAGACGCTCGAAACCGCGCGCTTCACGATGGGCGAGATCGCGTCTTCGAAGCGGAACGGCCAGACCCAGAAGGCGCTCGGGGAACTCAAGCGCAAGATCCTGCAATCCGAGCGCGTGATCGCCGATCACGACAAGCGCACGCGCCGTCCGCTCACCACCGACCTGCGAAGCCTCAGCAACGGCAGCTGGAGCAATTGGGACGCCTACACCAACCAGCAGCAGCGCAAGATCGGCCCGCGTTCGCCGGGGCGGGGGTAGACTCGACTCTCACGCCTGCACCGAAGCCGAAGCGGAGGTTCCGTATCCCTTGCGCGGGCGGCGTCGTGCACCATCTTGGTGAGACCCCGTCAACCGCTTCGGTGATCACATGGCACCACGCCTCGATTTCACCAGCGAGGCCTTCTTTCGCGATCCGCCCAAGGCGATCGCAACGTTGCGCATGTCCGGTCCTGTGGTCGCGGCGCGATTTCCTCTCGTCGGCGATGTTTGGATCACCACGACCCATGAGGCCACCGCGCAGGTCCTGAAGGACGGCACCGATTTCACGCTGCGCAAGGAGGATGGGGACGTCGCGGGTTTGCGCTGGTGGATGCCGAACTACGTCAGAACCATCGCCAACAACATGCTGACAATGGACGAGCCTGACCACACAAGGCTGCGCAGCATTGTTGACGAGGCCTTCCGCCGCCGCGCGATCGTCCGATGGAGCCGCACATCCGCGCCATCGCGGACGGTCTCGCCGACGAGCTGTTCCTGGCAGGAAGCCCGGCCGATCTCGTCCAGCGCTATGCGCGCATCCTGCCGCTCGCGGTGATCTCCGAGCTGCTCGGATTGCCGTTGGCCGATCGCCCCCGCTTCATCGCCTGGGCCAATACGATGTCCTCACTTACGAACGTCGCCAGCTTCTTCCGCATGCTGTTCGCGTTCCGCAAGATGCGAGCCTACCTCGAACGGCAGCTGCAGATTGCCCGCGTGCGGGGCGGCGAAGGCCTGATCGCGGAGCTGGTTCAGGTCGAGCGCGAGGGCGGCCAGATCACGCCGGACGAAATGGTGTCGATGGTGTTCCTACTGCTCGCGGCGGGCTCCGAGACCACCACGCATCTCATCAGCGGTTCTGTCTACGAGCTCCTCAGAAATCCCGGCGTCCGCGACTGGCTGGCACAGGACTGGAGCCGCGTCGGGCTTGCGGTGGAGGAATTCCTGCGCTTCGTGTCGCCGGTGCAGTTCTCCAAGCCCCGCTATGTGAGGCGGGATATCGAGCTCGCGGGCGTGCGTCTCAAGAAGGGCGATCGCGTCATGGTGATGCTCGCCGCCGCGAACATGGACCCGGCGATGCATGAGCGCCCCGAGAGCCTCGATCCCGCGCGCAAGCCGAACCGTCACATGTCCTTCGGAACGGGCATCCATTTCTGCCTCGGCCATCAACTCGCGCGCATCGAGGCAGCGTGTGCCCTGGAAGCGTTGTTTGTGCGATGGCCGCGGCTTGGCTTTGCTGTGGACGTGTCTCAGATCCACTGGCGCAAGCGACCGGGCATGCGAGCGATCGCGAACCTCCCTGTCGCGCCCGACGGCCACGCAGCACAGGCGACAGCATCAGCTGGATCGATGTTGGTTCGTTCCCAGCCAGTGGCCTGCTGAGACTTACACCTTGCGGAAAATTTCTCTGCAGTCGTCGGTAGGAACGGCATGCCGTTGCTCTAGTTGTTTTTGCGACATCGAAACCCGCGACGAGTTCCTCCGGTCGATGTCGCAGATCAACAACAGGAGACAGCATCATGACCGGCAAGATGCCACCTGTTCCCGCCGAGAATCAAAGTCCGAAGGGAACCGGCGACAGCAAGCAAGTGTCCTCGACTGCCCCGCGCGGCCAGCAGCGTGCGCAAAATCCGGACCAGCAAGGGCAGCAGGGCAACATCAAGCAGAACACCACCAACCAAGGCTATCAGCAAGATCGCTGAGGAGCGGACCCTCATGTCGACATCCACCAAGACACCGAACAGCATCCGTCAGGGCGGACCAGGCGCATCGCATGAGAATGCGAAGGCACCGCTCGAAGTGAAGAAGCCCGCGGCGGACGACCCGCAGCGCAACCACAGCCGCGTCTCCGGCGGAGGTGGCGAGCACGATTCACACCACAGGCATGACGAGGCCGGAAAAGGCGGAGGCAGGTGAGGCATGACCAACAAGCAACCCAAACTCTACGCACCGACGGAAAAGGATATGCAAAATAACCCCATGATCGGCGGATCGAAGGGCGCAACGATGGCCGGTATCTCGCCTGAGGACCTCGAGGACGCCTTGGGCGAGAACACGATCGAAGGCGACGTCGAGAACGACGTGAACGCCGCTGGCGACATCGACAAGGACATCGCACGCAGTGGCACGCACCGAAGAGGCCGATAGCTCCGGAGGACGAGCATGCAAGGCAAGAAGACCCACGAGCAACAGGTTCGCATCCTCGAGCGCAAGCCGGATGTTCCAGACGCGCGAGAGCTTGAGCGCGCCCTCGGCCACAATCCGGAGAATACGGCCGTTCACCGGGCGCGACCTGAGGCGCGACAGAGTGAATTCCCGGTGAGCCGAGGCGGCCTCAACCAGGAAAGCGATCACAACAAGCACAATGATTCCGGCCAAAGCGGACACAAGCCGCCGAAACCGACGCCGGCACAGCAGAAGCATTGAGCTGCACGGGCGATCAAAGCAAGAGGAGAAAAAGATGCCAGGTGGTCGTGGCAGCAAGACGCATTTCAGATCGGGCATGCACGGCAAGGGCGACGGCAGCGGCGCCATGACGGACGTGCCCAAGGAGAAGATCGGCGACAACATGGTGCTGTCAAACCGCGACAAGGCGCAGCACTCGGACATTCGCGGCATGGACGGCAAGGCGATCCAGACCGAACAATATCAGGACCACTCGGCCAACCGGCTCGACGAGGAGCCGGGCACCGACGAGACCTGAGAGCGGCGTTCCTTCCCGCTGAACTCGCGGACCGGCTTTCAGCCGGTCTGCTTTTTTGTCGACCCGAGATCACGCTCCCAGCCGAACACGGAACGGCCGTCGAGATCGGGCGAGGCCGCACGCTCTCCGGCGATATAGGATTCGACGGATGGCCCATGCGCGGTGCGCTCCAGCCGCCGCGCCTGGTCGTCGAGGCGCTTGATGGCTTGCATCTCTTCCTCGCGCCCGAGCTTTGCGTTCTGAATCGCCCCCTTCAGCACGCGAATGGTTTCGTCATAGACCTTGAGTGGAACAGGGTAGGGATGCCGGTCCTTGCCGCCGTGGGCAAGCGAGAAGCGCGCGGGATCGTTGAAGCGGTAGGGCGCGCCGTGCACGACTTCGGCGACCATCGCCAGCGAACGAACGGTGCGAGCGCCAACGCCGGGAGTCAGCAGCAGCTCCGGAAAGTCGACCGGGCCGCGCTCGGCCGCAGCAGCGAGTGTGCCGTGCAGGCGGCGCGCAAACACGTCCTTCGGCCGCACGTCGTGATGCCCGGGCATGATCAGGTGCGGCAGCGTCGCCTGTGCGGGCGCGGGCGCAGTTCCGGTGAGCCGCTCGAATTCGGAAAGGATACGATCCGGGCCGAGATCGCTCAGAAGCTCGAGCTGCGCGGTGCGCGAGATCTCGGCGCGATGGTCGGTGAGGTTGACGATCTCGCCTTGCCGCGGCCCGTCGATCGCGCTGTGCGGTGCGTCGACAAAACTCTTCAGCGCCTCGGAATGCCAGTGATAGCGGCGGGCCTGCCGCTTGTCGCCGTTCATGCCTTGCTGCACCACGGTCCATTTGGCGTCGGCGGTGACGAAGAAGCCGTGCAGGTAAAGGTCAAAGCCGTCCTGGACCGCGGCGCTGTCAACCTTCGCCACGAGGCGACTCGCACGCGTGAGCTTTGCGCCGTCGAAGCCGATTCGGTCGCCGAGCTGCATCAGCTCGTCCGGGGTCTTGCGCGAGTGCTGGCCACGCCCGCCGCAGACGTAGATTCCGAGCTCGTCCTGGAGCGGTCCCAGCCCGCGCTTCAGCGCGCCAATCACCGACGTCGTGATGCCGGAGGAGTGCCAATCCATCCCCATGACGGCGCCGAACGACTGGAACCAGAACGGGTGCGAGAGCCGCTGGAGGAATGCATCGCGTCCGTAGTGATGCACGATCGCCTGTGTGACGATCGCGCCGAGCGACGACATGCGGGTCGCCAGCCAGGGTGGAACCCGGCCGGTGTGAAGGGGAAGATCGGCGCTGCCGGTCCGTCGAGTCATGATTGACCACAAATAGCGCAGTTCGGCGATGATTGCACCAGAGGGATGCTGCATTGCACCGAGCGGGGGAGCGAACGACGCTGCAACGCGTTGAACGCAAGCGCGGATGCAATGCGGGGACATTAATGGATTGGCAGACCCTTTTGGCCGACATCGACAGGATGTTCGGGTGGATCCCGTCGTGGTTCGTCGGCCTCACTCTAGTCTTGGGCGCGATCCTGATCGCCCTGTCGATCTATCGCCTCTCGGTTTGGCTGTTCAACCGCGCCTTCGGAACCCGCCTCCCGCTCGTGAGCGTGTTCATCGCCCGCACCGCGGGCCCAACTCAGCTGGCCCTCAGTCTTGCCGCCGTAGCGTTGGTGCTGCCGCTCGCGCCGCTGGACGACGCCTTCCGCACGCCGCTGACGCGCCTGTTCGTCGTCGCCTTCATTGCGCTGATCGGCTGGATCTCGATCCGGATCGTGGATATGAGCGCGGCACGGTATCTCCAGAACTTTCGCGACGTCACCGAGAATTTTGTCGCGCGCAAGCACGTCACCCAGGTCCGCGTCTTCAAGCGCGTCACCGATATCATCATCGTCATCATCACGGTGTCGACCGCGCTGATGACATTCGACTCGGTCAGGCAATACGGCGTCAGCCTGTTCGCCTCCGCCGGTGCCGCCGGTATCATCGTTGGTCTTGCCGCCCGGCCGCTGCTGAGCAATCTGATCGCGGGCATGCAGATCGCAATCACCCAGCCGATCCGCATCGAGGATGCCGTCATCATCGAGAACGAGTGGGGCTGGGTCGAGGACATCGCCGCGACCTATGTGGTGATCCGGCTGTGGGACTGGCGCCGCATGGTGGTGCCGCTGTCTTATTTCATCGAAAAGCCATTCCAGAACTGGACCCGCGACACTGCGTCCCTGATCGGCGTGATTGCGTTTCATGTCGATTATCGTGCCGACGTGCCGCGGATCCGGCGCTGGCTGGAAGAAGCAGTGAAGGAGTCCAAGCTCTGGGACGGCGAGGTGGTCAATCTCCAGGTCGTTGACGCGGATGCTCGCACCATCGAGCTCCGCGCCCTCGTCAGCGCCAGGAACGCGCCGCAGTCCTGGGACCTGCGCTGCGAGATGAGGGAGAAGCTCATCGCCTTCATCCGGGACGAGATGCCGGAAGCGCTGCCGCGCGAGCGCGCGATCCTGATCCCGTCGGGAGGAGGCGACGATGACGCCGATTTCGTGCGGCGTCCCGCGCCGCCGGAGAAGATGCGGGCGAGCGCACGCATTTGACCTACTTGCGCGTCGGCCTTCGTGGCGCCGCGCAAGCCTGCCTGGCGCTGGATCGTGTCCAGCGCGCTGGTCCTCATGCGAAGCACCTCACTGCGCGCGGATGTCGGCGGCCTTCAGCACCGGCTCCCATTTGGTCGCCTCGGCATGCATGTAGGCGCCGAAATCCCTCGACGATGAGCCGACCGGGGCCGCGCCGATCTTGCCGAGCGTCGACAGTACGTTTGGGTCCTGCAGCGCCGCCTTCAGATCGCTTTCGAGCTTCGTGACGATCTCCGGCGGCATTTTTGCGGGACCAAGAACGCCCCACCAGACGGAGACGTCGTAACCCGGCACGCCCGACTCGGCGACGGTCGGAACATTGGGCAGCGCCTTGGAGCGTTCGGCCGAGGTCACCGCGAGCGCGCGCACCGCGCCGCCTTCGATCTGGCTGATGGCTTCCGCAAGTGGATTGATGCTGAGCGGAATGTCGCCGGCGATCACGGCGGTCAGCGCGGGGGCGCCGCCCTTGTAGGGGATCGCGACGATCTTGGTGCCGGACATGTATTTCAACAGCTCACCCGCGAGGTGCGCCGAGGTGCCGTTGCCGGACATGCCGTAGGAGAGCTTATCCGGCTCCTTTTTCGCCGCGATGAGGAGATCACTGAGCGTCTTATAGGGGCTGTCCTTGGCCACGACGATCGCGAGCGGGGAGGAGGCGACTTCGCTGATCGCGGTGAAATCCTTGAACGTGTCATAGGGCACCCTCGGATAGATGAACTGGTTGAGTGGATGGCCGCTCGCGACGAGGATCAGCGTGTAGCCGTCGGGCGCGGCCTGCGTCAGCGCTTGGGACGCGACGATTCCGCCGGCGCCGGGACGATTGTCGATCACCGGCTGCTGGCCCCAAGTCCCGGCCAGCGCCTGAGCCAAGGTGCGCGCGAGCACGTCGACGGCGCCGCCGGCCGCATAAGGCACCAGGATGTGGACCGGCTTGCTCGGATATTTGTCGGCCTGTGCGGCGGTCCCCGCGAGCAGCAGACCGGCGCCCACCATCAGACCGCTGATGGTCTTGTTGAAACCCAGCATTTCCCAGCACTCCTTTGCACCCAGCGGCGGTCTCTCGGCCTTTCCGGGTGTCATCCATGGTTTTTGTTGACGAGACCTGATCTTTTGTACGATAGTACAAATCACATGATCCGCAACCCCGCCAGCAAGGAAACGGCCCGCAAGCCGAACATGCGCGAGGCGATCCTCGCCGCGGCCGAGGAGCTGTTCGCCACCAACGGCTTCAACGCCGTGTCGGTGCGCGATATCGCACAGGCCGCCGGCGCCAATCCCGGCAGCGTCACCTATCATTTCAAGACCAAGGACGGCCTGCTGCTGGAGATCTACCGGCGCCATTGCGGGCCAATGAATTTGCGCCGTTCCGAGCTGCTCGCGGCCGCCAAGCGCGTGCGCGATCTCCAGGATCGGCTCGAAGCGGTGGTGCGGGCCTATGTCGTGCCGGCCTTCACCTCGGGCAGTGATCTTGCCGGGGGCGGGGCGCGGTTCACGCGGCTGCGCGCGGTGATGTCCGCGGAGGGCAATGAAGTCGCGCGAAAGATCATCGCACAGACTTTTGACGACACCAGCCACGCCTTCATCGATGCTGTTCACGAAAGCCTGCCGCACGTTCCGCGCACCGATATCGTCTGGCGCAGCCACTTCCTGCTTGGCGCACTCTATTATTCGCTGGTGACGCCGGATCGCGTCTCGCGCCTGTCGCGCGGCGAGGCCGACGGCAGCGATGCCGCAAGTGCCATCGAGCAATTGGTGCAAGCCACCGTGGCCGCGTTCCAGGCGCCGGCGCTGGATCAGGCGCCAGCACGGCGACGGCCGGTCGTCAGCAGCAAGACTTGAAGACACGATCTGGTTCGGCGGTTTATCTGATGGCAATGATGTACACGCCGACCATTCCGCCGCCCGATCCGGACACGCGCACGCCGAAGTTCAGACTGCCGAACCTGTCTTGCGATGCGCATTGCCACATCTTCGGGCCCGGCGCGAAATACCCTTACGCGCCGGAGCGTTCCTACACGCCGCCGGATGCGCCGCTCGAGGATTTCCGCGCGCTGCATGCCAAGCTCGGCGTTGGACGCGCCGTCATCGTCAATGCGAGTGTGCATGGCACCGACAACACGGTGGCGCTTGACGCCATCGCGCAGAGCAACGGGGCCTATCGCGCGGTTGCCAATATCGACGACACCATCACCGAGCGCGAGCTTCGCGTGCTGCATGAGGGCGGCTTCCGCGGCTGCCGCTTCAATTTCGTCCGCCATCTCGGCGGGGTCCCGGACAAGCAGGTGTTCGACCGCATCGTCGCGCTGGTCGCACCGCTCGGCTGGCATATTGATCTGCATTTCGATGCGATCGACCTGCCTGAACATGCCGACACGCTGATAAGGCTGCCGCTGAGCTACACCATCGACCATATGGGACGGGTGAAGGCGTCCGAAGGGCTCGACCAGCTGCCGTTCAAGATCCTGGTCGAGCTGATGCAGCGCGACGAGAAATGCTGGGTCAAGATCTGCGGCTCGGAGCGGGTGTCATCGGCCGGTCCGCCGTTCACCGACGCCGTGCCGTTCGCGCGAAAAATTGTCGAGACGGCGCCCGACCGCGTCATCTGGGGCACCGATTGGCCGCATCCCAATGTCAAGGCGATGCCGAACGACGGCGATCTCGTCGACCTAATCCCGCTGTTCGCGCCGGAGCCGGAGTATCAGCAGAAGATCCTCGTCGATAATCCAGCGCGGCTGTTCGAGTTCGGCCAATGACGGCGCTAGCGATCGACAAGCCGCGCGGCCGCGCCTGGTGGAAGGAGCTCTGGATCCAGGTGCTCATCGCCATGGCGGCCGGAATCGCGCTTGGGATCGTCAATCCCGAGGGGGGCGCCAGGATGCAGCCGCTTGGCGACGCCTTCATCAAGGCGATCCGGATGCTGATCGCGCCGATCATCTTCTGCACGGTCGTCCATGGCATCGCGCATATGGCCGATATGGCCCGTGTCGGGCGCGTCGCCGTCAAGGCGATCGTCTATTTCGAGATCATGACCACGATCGCGCTGATCATCGGTCTCATTGCGGTGAACTTGCTCAAGCCAGGCGCCGGCATGAACATCGATCCCGCCAGCATCAACGCCAGCGCGATCGAGCCCTATGTCAAGCAGACCGCCGTGATCGGCTTCGTGCCGTTTCTATTGAACATCGTACCCGCCACCTTCATCGGCGCTTTTGCCGAGGGCAACATCCTCCAGGTGCTGTTCATCGCCGTGCTGTGCGGATTTGCGCTGGTACAGCTCGGGGAGCGCGGCGCCCCGCTGGTCAACCTGATCGACGTCGCCGCCAAGATGATATTCGCCGTGGTCGGCTTCGTGATGTGGGCGGCGCCGCTCGGCGCCTTCGGCGCCATCGCCTTCACGGTCGGCAAGTTCGGCGTGGGATCGCTGGCCTCGCTGGGCAAGCTGCTGGGCGGCTTTTATCTCACCTGCGTGATCTTCATCATCGTGGCGCTGGGCCCGGTGGCGCGGCTCTGCGGCTTCTCGCTGCTCAAGCTGATCCGCTACATCTGGGAAGAGCTGCTGATCTGCATTGCCACGACCTCGTCCGAGACGGTGCTGCCGCGGATGCTGACCAAGCTGGAAAAAGCCGGCTGCGAGAAGAGCGTGGTCGGCCTCGTGATCCCGACCGGCTATTCCTTCAATCTCGACGGTACCTGTCTCTACCTCGCCGCCGCCTCGGTGTTCCTGGCGCAGGCGACCAACACGCCGTTCGGGCTCGCCGAGCAGATCGAGCTGCTGCTGATCCTGCTCGTGACCTCCAAGGGCGCGGCGGGAATCGCGGGCGCCGCCTTCGTCGTGCTGGCGGCAACACTGTCCGCCACCGGCAGCATTCCGGTGACGAGCGTGGCGCTCGTGCTCGGCATCCACCGCCTGATGTCGCAGGGGTTGACGCCGACCAATTTGATCGGGAACGCGGTCGCGACCATCGCGATTGCCAAATGGGAAGGCGCGCTCGATCGCGACCGCCTGAAGCGCGTGCTCGACGGCGAGGAGCCCGCCGCCGCGGCTTGATGAACCTATGATGCTTACGAACAGAAGAGGGGAGTTTGTCCCATGAAAACAGGTCTCGTGGTCACGGCCCATCCCGGCGACTTCGTCTGGCGCGCCGGCGGTGCCATCGCGCTGCATGCGAAGAAGGGCTATCGCATGAAGATCGTCTGCATGTCCTTTGGTGAGCGCGGCGAGAGCCAGTTCGCCTGGAAGGAGAAGGGCGCCACGCTGGAATCGGTCAAGGCGGGCCGCAAGGATGAGGCGGAGCGCGCCGCAAAGCTGCTCGGCGCCGAGATCGAGTTCTTCGACTGCGGCGACTATCCGCTGAAGCTGACGGAGGCGCATTTTGATCGCATGGTCGACATCTACCGCGAGCTCAATCCGAGCTTCGTGCTGACGCATGCGCTGGAAGACCCCTACAATTTCGACCATCCGAACGCCGCGCATTTCGCGCAGGAGACCCGTGTGGTCGCGCAGGCCATGGGCCACAAGCCCGGCGCGCAGTACAAATACTCCGCGCCGCCGGTG
The DNA here is from genome assembly GCF_040939785.1 of Bradyrhizobium lupini. NCBI lineage: Bacteria > Pseudomonadati > Pseudomonadota > Alphaproteobacteria > Hyphomicrobiales > Nitrobacteraceae > Bradyrhizobium > Bradyrhizobium lupini. The sequence goes on along the minus strand of NZ_CP162553.1, from coordinate 691,831 downwards.
TTCCTGTTCGAGCCGCACCAGCCCGAGCAGTGCAACTACAAGCCGGACCTGCTCCTCAAGATCGACGAGGTCTGGAAGGAGAAGTACGAGGCGTTCCAGATCCTCGCCGCGCAGAAGCACCTCTGGGGCTATTACGAGCGCGTCGCGCTCAATCGCGGCATCCAGGGCAGCCGCAACACCGGTGTGCCCATGACGTATGGCGAGGCCTATCAGCGGCTGTTTCCGACGGTAGCGGAGGAGCTGGCATGAAGCCGGTTGTCGTTCGCAACATCAAGCGTGCCGATCCCGCCGGGATGGCCGAGTACGGCGTCTCGACCGTGCACGAGGCCTATGGCCGGTCCGGCCTGATGAAGCCTTACTTGCGGCCCGTCTGGGCCGGCGCGTCGATTGCCGGACCCGCCGTCACCGTGCTGGCGCAGCCCGGCGATAATTGGATGATCCATGTCGCCGTCGAGCAGTGCAAGAAGGGCGACATCCTCGTCGTCGGCTGCACCACCGACAATACCGACGGCATGTTCGGTGAGCTGCTCGCGACCTCGCTGCAGGCGCGAGGCGTGCAGGGGCTGATCATCGATGCCGGCTGCCGCGACGTCAAAGCGCTGCACGAGATGAAGTTTCCGGTGTGGTCGCGCGCGGTTTCGGCCAAGGGCACGGTGAAGGCGACGCTCGGCTCGGTCAACATTCCCGTGGTCTGTGCCGGCGTCAACGTCGATCCCGGTGACATCATCGTGGCCGATGACGACGGCGTGGTGGTGGTGCCGAAGCGCTACGCGGCCGAAGTCGCCGAGAAGGCAATGAAGCGCAACGCGGACGAAGGCGGCAAGCGCAAGCGGCTGACTTCGGGTGAGCTGGGCCTCGACATGTACAGCATGCGCGAGGCCTTGGCGAAGGCCGGGCTCGTTTACGTCGATAATCCCGAGGACGTCTGAGCGGGACAAGAGAAGCGGAGCGGGCGTATGGATCGTCTCAAGCTGAAAGCCGTGCTCGGCAATCACCCCCATGTTCAGGCGGTGAAGAGCGGCGAGCTCCGCTCCGATCGCTTCGACCTCGACTTCATCGCATACACGCCGACCAACGCGGCATTCAAGCCGATGGTGCGCGAGCAGGCCTTCGACGTCTGCGAGATGGCGATCGTGACCTATCTCATGGCGAAGGCGCATGGCAAGCCGCTGGTGCTGCTGCCGGCGACCATGCTGGGCCGTTTCCAGCATTCCTATGCGCTCCACAATCCTGAACGGGGAACGCTTGGGCCGTCCGATCTCGCGGGCAAGCGGGTCGGCATTCGCTCGTTCACGACGACGACCGGCGCCTGGATCAGGGGCATTCTCGCCAACGACTACGGCGTCAATCTCGACAAGATACGCTGGGTCACCTTCGAGGATCCGCATGTGGCAGAATATATCGACTCCACCGAGCGCGCGCCGAAGGGCAAGAAGATCTTGCAGATGCTGATCGACGGCGAGCTCGATGCCGTCCTCGGCGAGGTCTCCGATGATCCGAAGCTGAAGACGCTGTTCCCCGATCCGGCCGCGGAAGCCGCCAAATGGTACGCGCGTTGCGGCGTCGTGCCGGTCAATCATCTCGTGGTGGTGACCGAACAGCTGGCGAAATCGCATCCCGACGTGGTGGCGGGCGTCTATGATCTGCTGAAGCGGAACAAGACCCGGATGGGGCCTGCGGCGACGCCCGATCTCGTTCCGTTCGGGATCGAGGCGAACAGGAAGCCGCTGGAGCTGATCGTCGACTACGCGTTCCAGCAGGCGCTGATCCCGCGCCGCTATGCGGTCGAGGAGCTGTTCGACGAGACGACGCGAGGACTGAACTGATGGCGGGTGATCCAAGACGATGGCAGATCGGACTGGTCGGTTACGGCGAGGTCGGCAGGATCCTGGCCGAGGATCTGCGCCAGCAGGACATCAAGGTCTCTGCCTATGACATCAAGCTCGGAGGCGAGCAGGGCGGTTCGCTGCAGGAGCATGCTAAAAAATTCGGTGTCGGGCTCGCAGCCTCGCACACTGAGCTGACCGCCAAATCCGATTTCATCATCTCCGCGGTCACCGCGAGCCAAACTGTGCCGGTGGCAGAGGCCTGCGCCGCCGCGATCAATCAAGGCACCTGGTTCCTGGATTTCAATTCGGCGTCTCCCGGCGCCAAGCAGCGCGCCGCCGCGTTGATCGATGGTGCCGCAGGACGCTATGTCGAGGGTGCGGTGATGACGTCGGTGCCGCCTTATCGTATCAAGGTGCCGCTGCTGCTCGGTGGTCCCGGTGCCAGGGAGCTGGAGCCGCTTTTGAACACGATCGGTTTTGCCGCAAAGGTTGCGAGCGACAAGCTCGGGGTTTCATCGGCGATGAAGATGTGCCGCAGCATCATGATCAAGGGCCTGGAGGCCATGGTGATCGAAAGCTTCACCACCGCGCGCGCCTATGGCGTCGAGGATGCGGTGTTGGCTTCGCTGGCGGAAACCTTTCCCACGATCGATTGGGAGAAGCAGGGTGCTTATTGCTTCCAGCGCGTGATCGAGCATGGCCGCCGCCGCGCGGAGGAAGTACGCGAAGTCGCCGAAACCGTGCATGAAGCCGGGCTGACGCCGTGGTCCGCGCAGGGCACTGCCGAGCGTCAGGCTTGGGTGGCGGACCTTGCCGATGAGGGCCTGTTCGGAACGAAAGGCACCAAGGAGTTCGCCCGCAGCGCCGACTGGCGCACCGAGGCGGACCGAATCCTGGCGAAGATCAATCGCGAGAAATAGGGCGGCTCCTGCTCAGGACTTCGCCGTGCGACAGCCGGTGAGCTCGTCGCGGGTGCGTTCGATCGACGCCATCAGGTCTTCGGCCTTGCAGGCCAGCCGATCGCTCGCGGCTTCGGTACGGAATTCGGCGCGGATCGATCGAATACACTTGTCGGCGGTATCGAGCGTCAGGAGCATGCGCGTCAGGTCATCCTGTGTCCGGACGCCCGCCAGATCGAGGTCCGACAGGACGTGCCTGATGCCGTCGAGCCGCTTCACGGCGGCCTCGCTGAGCGTTCTCGTTCGCTTGGATTGTTCGTCGATGCCGCTGAATGCGCTGAACATGTCGATGCTTCCCCGTTGAATGCAGACATCAGTGCCGGTCCTACTATGACCGGCACCGCGGGACTTGCAATGCGCGGAGCTATCGAGAATCAGCAAGAATCTACTATCCGGTGTTCTACCGGATTCGGAATTGCGGAACGATAGGCGGTAACATCGAACGGGAGCCGCGGGGAAATCAGCCGCCGTTCAATGCAGATATGCGTTGAGAGCGGATCAGGAACCCGGGCGGAACAGAGTGGGGCGTTGCCGTGCAAAAGTCTGTCGGCCGCTCTTGAAGCCCATCACGATATCCGGCAGCTCGGCGATCGCGAAGCGGCTTTCTTGCGTATCGAGCACGACGAGATCGGCAGGGTTTCCGACCTTGATGCCGTAATTCCGTAGATTCATCAACCGCGCCGGCAGCTCGGTCACGAGATCGAGGCAGGTATCGAAGTCGTTGACCGAGGCATGCGCGACGTTGGCGTAGAAATTCGCCATTCGCAGCAGTGAAGCGTCGCCGAACGGCGTGAAGGGATTGAGCACGTTGTTGGTCGCGATCGAGCACACCACGCCGTTGCCGGCCAGCTTGTGGGCGAGCGTCAGCCCGCGTGGCGCGTTGTGGCTTGCTTCGCGCCCCATCAGGTAGAGATCGGTCGCCGGCAGCACGGTGACGGCAACGCCGGCCTTCGCCAGTTGCGCGGTGGCGGCCCTCAGCCGCTCCGGTGGCAGTGCGGACAGTTTCGTCGCATGGCCGATTGCCACGCGCCCCCCGTAGTTGCGCCGCTCGGTCTGCCGGCAGACCTCGTCGAGGTGCCACCAAGAGGGATCGAGATCGAAATCGAGATGGAGATCGACGTCCAGGTCGAACGCCTCGGCGAGATCGAAGATGCGTGCGAGATGGGCGTTGGGATCGGTGTCCGTGTAGGGGCAGCCGCCGATCACCTCGCCACCATCGCGCAGCGCCTGGATCAGAAGCTCCTCGCTGCCGGGATCGTTGGTGAGGCCTTCCTGCGGAAAGACACAGAGCGACAGGTCGATCGCCCAGGCATAGTTACGCTTCAGCGCCTTCACCGCCTCGAAGCCGCGCAAGCCGATGCGCGGATCGATCTCGACGTGGGTTCGCATGCGCGTGGTGCCGTGCACGATGGCACGTTCGAGCACCCGGGCGCCGCGCGCGTAGACGTCCTCGACCGAGAAATCCTTCTTCATCCCGGCGACGGCGCGGATCGCTTCCGAGACGCTGCCATGATCATGCCCGCAGCGGCCGAGCAGGCAGGCCTTGTCGAGATGGATATGGCTGTCGACGAAGCCGGGCAGGGCGAGACGTCCGCCGATATCGACCTCGACGGCCTCGCAGGCGAGCGTCGGTTCGATGGCGGTGATCCGGCCGCGCGTGACGCCGATGTCCATCGGGCCGGCGGCACCACGCAGCAAGGCGTTGCGAAAGATGAGGTCAAAGGCGGGTTGCGTGGTCATGGCTCTTGGGGAGGGAATTTAGTGCGGTCGGCCGCGTTTGGCGGCTCCAGATTGTCTGCAGTGTAGCGACGGAAATGTTCAAAATATATGCACGTATTCCCCGAGCGCAGCGTTAGTATTCCGCAAACCCGGAGAATGAGCCATGTCCGCTACCGCAAAAGCCGAAGCCGGTCCGTTGTCCGACGCCGAGATCGTGGAAGCCTATCTCACGGCGTCGATGATCCCCGATCCGGACGCCGCGGCGGCCTATATGGCGCCGGGCACGGTGATCACCTTTACCGGCGGGCGCCAGTTCGATCATCCGCGCGGCCCGACCGGGTTCAACGCCAAGCGCTACCGCTGGGTGAAGAAGAAAATGGACCGTTTTGACGTCTGCCCCGGCGACGGCGAGACAGTGGTCTATAGTGTCGGCACGCTCTACGGCGAATGGATGGATGGGACCGCGTTCGAGGGCAACCGCTACGTCGACCGCTTCGTGGTGCGGAATGGCCAGATCACCAAGATGGACGTCTGGAATGACAGCGCCGAGCGGATCCTGGTCCAGCGCGGCATCGACGCGTAACAGCCATCCTGGTGCTTGAGGCGCCTCGACTCCAGGCGGACAAAAGGCCGGTCACCATATCGCAAGCCGCGATAGCTGCTAGACGCAAGCTCGTCTGGCGGCTGTCGCGGGCCTGCGCTATCAACGGTGCGATTGCTGCGCCCGGCATGGAGGCGCGAGCCTCCTCGAGGAGTTCCCGATGCGTCTGCCCACTGTTGTCCTGGCCCTCACATGCCTTGCAACTGCCGCCTCCGCCGAAGACCTGTCGGGTACGCTTCAGAAAGTCAAAGAGACCAAGAAGATCACGCTCGGCTATCAGGAGGCCTCGGTCCCATTCAGCTATCTCGACGGCAATCAGAAGCCGGTCGGCTTTGCCATGGATATCTGCCTTAGAATCGTGGATGCCGTGAAGAAGCAGCTCGGCATGCCCGACATCGCCGTCGACACCCTCGCGGTGACGTCGTCGAACCGGATTCCGCTGATGGTCAACGGGACGCTCGACCTGCATTGCTCGGCGACCACCAACAACGCCGATCGCCAGAAGCAGGTCGCCTTCACCAACACGCACTTCCTCAGCGCCACGCGATTTGCGGCCAAGAAAGCCGCAAAGATCAACACCATCGACGATCTCAAGGGCAAAGCGGTGACGGCGGTGGCCGGCTCGGTCAACCTGACGCAGCTCGCCAAGGTCAACACCGAGCGCAATCTCGGCATCAATGTGATGCCGGCCAAGGACCAGGCCGAGGCCTTCCTGCTGCTCGAAACCGACCGCGCGCAGGCCTACGCGCTCGACGACGTGCAGCTCGCGGTCGCGATCGCGCGCTCGAAGGAACCTCAGCTCTTCATGATCAGCGAGGAGACGTTCTCGAAGCCGGAGCCTTACGGGATCATGCTGCGGCGGGAGGACGCGCCGTTCAAGGCGCTCGCCGACCGCGCGACTGCAGAGCTGTACGCCAGCCAGGAGATCGAGGTCCTCTACAAGAAATGGCTGGAATCGCCGACGCCACCGAACGGCCTCAACTACAACGTCCCGATGGCGGGCGCCTTGCGCAATGCCTTCAAGAAGCCGAGCTCAAGCTTCGATCCCGACGTCTACATGGTGAACTGAGCGAGCCCTGACGCATCCGCGGGCGCAAAGGGGATTTACGCTCCGCATTATTGCGCCCTCTCCCCTTGCGGGAGAGGGCAGCTCAGCTGGTGGACGCAGACTCACTTGGGTGAGGGGTTTGTCTCCGCCGAGAGAGACCCTCATCCGGCGCTTCGCGTCACCTTCTCCCGCAAGGGGAGAAGGGAAGATGGCACTGTGCTTCCGGCGAGTGCAATGTTTTACGCGTTCGAATATTTCTTCAGCTCGAACCGCGCGATCTGGTTTCTGTGGACTTCGTCCGGGCCGTCGGCGAGACGCAGCAAACGCGCGGTCGCATAGGCCTGGGTCAATCCGAAATCGTTCGACGTGCCGCCGCCGCCATGGGCCTGGATCGCCCAGTCGATGATCTGGCAGGCCATGTTGGGCACGGCGACCTTGATCATCGCGATCTCAGCTTTTGCCACCTTGTTGCCGACGGTGTCCATCGCGTAGGCGGCGTTGAGCGTCAGCAGCCGTGCCTGCTCGATCATGATGCGGGCCTCTGCGATGCGCTCCTGCGTCACCGTCTGCTCGGAAACCGGCTTGCCGAAGGCGACGCGGCTGCGCACCCTCCGGCACATCTTCTCCAGCGTGCGTTCGGAAAGCCCGATCAGCCGCATGCAATGGTGGATGCGGCCGGGGCCGAGGCGGCCCTGCGCGATCTCGAAACCGCGGCCTTCGCCCAGCAGCATGTTCTCCTTGGGGACACGCACGTTGGTGAAGACGACCTCGGAGGCACGGTCGGGCACGCCGTAGAAGCCGAACACGGGCAGGGCACGCTTGACCTCGACGCCCGCTGTGTCCATCGGCACCAGGATCATGGATTGCTGCTTGTGGCGGTCTGCATTGTCGGGATCGGTCTTGCCCATGAAGATGCAGATCTTGCAGCGCGGATCGGTCGCGTTGGTCGTGTACCATTTGCGGCCGTTGATGATGTAATGGTCGCCGTGGCGGACGATCGAGCTTTCGATGTTGGTCGCATCGGACGAGGCGACAGCAGGCTCGGTCATGGCGAAGCAGGAGCGGATTTCGCCTGCGAGCAGCGGCTTCAGCCAGCGCTCCTTGTCCTTCTCCGTGCCATAGCGCTCCAGCACCTCCATGTTGCCGGTGTCGGGCGCCGAGCAGTTGAAGACTTCGGGGGCGAGATGCGAGCGGCCCATGACTTCGCAGAGCGGCGCATATTCGAGATTGGTCAGGCCTGCGCCGTGGCCGGAGTCCGGCAGGAACAGATTCCAGAGGCCTTCGGCGCGCGCCAACGGCTTCAGCTCCTCGACGACGGGATAGACCTTCCAGGGCCCCAGCTCCTCCGCCTCGCGATAAAAGCGCTCCTCATTCGGAAAGATGTGCCGGTCCATGAAACTTTCGAGCTTGCGCTTGAGCTCGACGACTTTAGGCGACATCGGGTAGAGCATCTTTGGTCTCCTCGATCGATGGACAGGCTGATGCGCAATCGGCTCAGGCGACGCGATACTCTCGGAATTTCTCGCGCAGCGCTGATTTAAGCACCTTGCCGGTGCCGGTCATCGGGAACTCGTCCATGAACTCGACGGCGTCGGGCATCCACCAGCTCGCGATCTTCGGGCGCATGTGGTCGAGCAGCGTCTTCCCGTCGACGGTCGCTCCCTTCTTGCGGACGACGAGGAGCAGGGGCCGCTCCTGCCATTTCTCATGGTTGATCGCGACCACGGCGGCTTGCAGCACATCGGGGTGAGACAGGGCGACGTCCTCGAGTTGGATCGAGGAGATCCATTCGCCGCCGGACTTGATCACATCCTTGGAGCGGTCGGTCAGCGTGATGTGGCCCTGGGGATCGATCACGGCCATGTCGCCGGTAATCAGCCAGCCGTCGCGGTCCAGGCCTTCGTCGAGCTTCATGTAGCCGGACGCAACCCACGGTCCCCGCGCGCGCAGATGGCCAACGCTCTTGCCGTCGTGCGGCAGCTCGTTGCCGCCGTCGTCGACGATGCGCAAGGCGGTGCCGAAACAGGCGCGGCCGGACACCTGGCGGCGGTCGAACTTCTCCTTGTCCTCAAGATGCTCGGAGCCCGGCCGCAAGCCCGGCATCGAGCAGCCGAGCGCCTCGGTCATGCCCCAGGCCTGGATGTAGTCGATGTCATACTCGCGCTTGAGCTTCTCGACCATCGCGCGCGGCGGCGCCGAGCCCGACGACAATGTTGCACGAAGCGTCGAGAACCTGTTGCCGGTGCGTCCGAGCCAGTCGAGCAGGATCAGCCAGAAGCTCGGCACGCCCGCCGACAGCGTTACCTTCTCGCCTTCGAGCAGCTCGTAGAGCTTGTCGGGCTCGTAATTGCGGCCGGGCAGCACCAGCTTCGAGCCGGTATACGGGGCGGTGAACGGCATGTTCCAGCCGTTGCCGTGGAACAGCGGCGCCATCGGCATCATCACCTCGCGCACGCCTTCCAGGTGCCCGGGCAGGAAGTCGAAATTGCAGGAGACCATGGTCTGCAGGATCGCGGCGCGGTGCGAATAGATTACGCCCTTCGGATTGCCGGTGGTGCCGGAGGTGTAGCAGATCGTGGACGCCAATTTTTCGTCGAACTCCGGCCACGCGAAGCCGGCGTCGTTCTCCTTGTCCAGAAGCTCCTCGTAGCAATGCACGTTGGCAAGCTTGGTCTCCGGCATCCGCTCGCGCGAGCACATCACGACATAGGCTTCGATCGATGTGAGCTGCGGCGCGATTGCCTCCACGATCGGCAGCGTGGCGCGGTCGATGAACAGCAGGCGGTCCTCGGCGTGATTGACGATGTAGATGAGCTGCTCGGGGAACAGTCGCGGGTTGATGGTGTGCAGCACATAGCCCATGCCCGGCGCGGCGTAGAACATCTCGAAATGCCGATGCGTATTCCAGGCCAGCGTGCCGACGCGGTCGCCTTGCTTCATGCCGAGCCGCTTGAGCGCCAGCGCCATGCACTTGATGCGCGGATGGGCGTCGGCATAGGTGTAGCGATGGATGTCGCCTTCGATCTCGCGGGCGACCACCTCGGCCTCGCCGTGATAATCGGCCGCATACTGGATCAGGCCGCTGATCAGGAGCGGCATGTCCATCATCAATCCCTGCATCGTCTCCTCCGGACCGCCATGTCGTTGCATGACGTACGCTTGTGATGTGCGATTGAGGTTAGCGGAACGCCTCGCCACGTTCACGCAAAAAGCGAGAGACGTGATTGCATGCGTCACTTTTTCAGGGCTAAGTGATGCGTGCTGCCGGCGAAGCAGTGTCCGCCGGGGAGGGAACGGATGTCAGCGCAAAGACACAAGACCGGCGCAGCCGGCGAATCTACACTCGACATTGACGCACTCCGTGCGCGCTATCGCGACGAGCGCGATCGGCGCCTGCGCACCGAGGGCAAGGCGCAATATGTCGAGGTGACCGGCGAGTTCGGGCGCTATTTCGACGATCCCTGGGCCAATTCCGGATTTGCGCGCGAGGCCGTCAGCGAACAGACCGAGGTGCTCATCGTCGGCGGCGGCTTCGGCGGCCTTCTGTGCGGCGCGCGACTGCGCGAAGCCGGCATCGATGATTTCCGGGTCGTGGAAAAGGCGGCTGATTTCGGCGGCACCTGGTACTGGAATCGCTACCCTGGCGCGGCCTGCGATACCGAGAGCTACATCTACCTGCCGTTGCTGGAAGAGACCGGCTACATGCCGGTGCGCAAATATGCGCGAGCCCCCGAGATCTACGAACATTCGCGCCGCATCGGCCATCACTTCGGCCTCTATGAGCGCGCGCTGTTCCAGACCGTTATCGCGCGCATGGAATGGCAGGAGCAGGAGGCGCGTTGGTTGGTCGAGACCGATCGCGGTGATTGCATCCGCGCGCGCTTCGTCATCCTTGCTGGAGGCCCACTGAGCCGTCCGAAGCTGCCGGGCATTCCCGGTATCGAAAGCTTCAAGGGACACAGCTTCCACACCAGCCGCTGGGATTACGCCTACACCGGCGGCACGGCCGAAGGTGATCTTAGTGGTCTTGGCGACAAACGCGTCGGGATCATCGGCACCGGTGCCACCGCCGTGCAATGCGTGCCGCATCTCGGCCGCTCGGCCAAGGAGCTCTACGTCTTCCAACGTACGCCATCGGCGATCGGCGTGCGCGACGACCGCCCGACGGATCAGAGCTGGGCGCAGCGGCTCAGGCCTGGCTGGCAGCGCGAGCGCATGGACAATTTCACCGCCGTGATCTCGGGCGAGCCATTCGAACAGGATCTGGTGCAGGACGGCTGGACCGGCCTGCTCGGCGAGATCCTGCTGGCGCCGCGCCGCCAGAAGCAGCCGGTGACCTCGATCGAGGAGGCGCTCAAGGTCATCGAGCAGGCCGATTATCGCAAGATGGAGGAGATCCGGGCGCGCGTCGATGCGATCGTCAAGGACGAGGCGACGGCTTCGGCGTTGAAACCCTGGTACAAGGCCTTCTGCAAGCGGCCGTGTTTCCACGACGAATATCTCGACACCTTCAATCGCGCCAACGTGCATCTCGTCGACACCAGGGGACAGGGCGTCGCTCGCATCACCGAGAATGCCGTCGTGGTCGACGGCCACGCCTACGAACTCGACTGCCTGATCTATGCCAGCGGTTTTGAAGTCGGCACCGACTACGCCCGCCGCATGGGCTTCGAGGTCTACGGCCGTGACGGCGTGAGCCTGTCCGAGCGCTGGCGCGACGGCGTCAAGACGATGCATGGCTTCTACAGCCGCGGCTTCCCGAACTGCTTCCTGATCGTCATGGTGCAGGCCGGCCAGAGCGCCAACTTCCCGCACATCATCGACGAGCAGTCGCAGCACATCGCCTACGTGATCGCCGAAGCGCGCAAGCGCAAGGCGCGAACCCTCGAGCCGACGCTGGCGGCCGAAAACGCCTGGGTCGAGGAGGTGGTCAAAGCCGCGCTCGGACGCCAGACCTATCTCGCCGAATGCACGCCCGGCTACTACAACAATGAAGGCGTGTTCGATCCGATCGCGGCGAGAAACAGCCAATATTGGCGCGGGCCGGTGGCATTCCTGCGGCTGCTCGACAAGTGGCGCAAGGAGGGCAATTTGGATGGACTGGAACTGTCGTATGATCACGCCATGGAGTCGGCGCCTTCGTCCGGGTAAGCTCGGGCTTTGGATCGCGCCAGTGAGAGGACATCGGACATGATCAGGGGCAGAACTGTAGCTGCGGCGGTTTTCGGGGCGATGACGCTGCTCGGCTGCCTCGCGCCCGCCGCCCACGCCGCGCAATGCGGCAGTTCGTCGGTCGGCTTCGAGGCCTGGAAGCGCGAGTTCAGTGCGGAAGCGCAGGGCAAAGGCGTCGGCCAGACCGCGCTCGCGGCGCTGATGCAGACCAATTACGCCAGTGCCACCATCGCGGCCGATCGCGGCCAGCGCAGCTTCTCGCTGACGCTTGACCAATTCCTCGCCAAGCGCGGCGCCACTACCATCGTCGCCAAGGGGCGCCAGCTCAAGCAGTCGCAGGCCGCCTTGTTCGCCTCGATCCAGCAGCGCTATGGCGTCCCGCCGGGGCCGCTGATCGCGATCTGGGGCATGGAGACCGGGTTCGGCAGCCAGCGCGGCAACCAGAACATGCTCTCCTCGATCGCAACGCTTGCCTATGACTGCCGCCGTCCCGAATTCTTCACCGAGCAGCTCTATGCGGCGCTGAAGCTGATCGATCGCGGCACGCTGTCGGGGGCAACCCGCGGCTCAATGCATGGCGAAGTCGGCCAGACCCAGTTCATGCCCAAGAACATCCTGGCCTATGGCACCGGCAATCTCGAAGTTGCCGCCAATGCGCTGAACTCGACGGCGAATTTCCTCAAGGCCCATGGCTGGCGTGCAGGAGCCGGTTACCAGCCGGGCGAGCCGAATTTCGCCGCCATCGAAGCCTGGAATGCCGCCGGCGTTTATCAGAAGGCGATCGCCCTGATGGGACGGCAGATCGACGAGGGCGGAGGTACGGCCGCCTCGCGCTGAGCAGAGCCCCGTTTTGAACGGGGCTCTAGCTTCTTGTTTTTGGCGCGTTTTCTTTATGCGAACCGGCATCCACTTCGCTTGAGAGCGCTCTTGCTCAGCAAGGCGTGATGCGCGGGCAAGAGAAAGTTGTTGCCATCAGGAACCGACGGCACGACGTTTGCTTTGATCGGACAGGGCTGGGCATGAGGAGACTCAACATGGCAACCCAGATCGTGATGGACCAGACTGGCGACACGCGCCACGAGTTTGATCCTGGCAATGCCGAAGCGCTGGCGCGGGCCGAACGGCGCTTTCGGGAGCTCACCGGAGCGGGCTTCACCGCCGCGCTGCGAACCGGACCCGGCGAAGTCACCCGGATCCGATCGTTTGACCCGACCGTGCAGGAAACGCTGTTCTATCCCCGCCTGGTCGGCGGTTGATCTGAGCTGCTCATGATCGCGGCAGTCTGGCTCCGCGCGCCAGCGCGTGCGCGTCTGCATGCGCTACGCGAACTCTATCGGCGCTTCTTCGGCGAGAACACGCCGGATGCCCGCGGCCGCCGGCTTCTGGCCGATTGGCTGTCGCCGGCGCAGCGCGCGCAATTCGAGCAGCACCGGCATTTCGATGTCGTCGGCTGCGATACCGGCAAGACCTATCGCATCCATTATGGCACTGCGGCCAATGTCCATGAGATCGATGCGGCCGGAAATGCGACGATGGGGTGGTGCTTCGTCCCGTCAGGCTTTCTCGTTCCCGGCGACGTCATGCTCGCACAGAAGATCGCGCTCGAGACAGACGAAAGGGGAGCTCTCGCGCTCGCCAACAGGTTTCCGCCAGCAACGCATTCGGAGCACTTCTACCGACGGCCGTTCTAGGGCGTGGCTATCAGTAATGGGTGGAGCGATAGGCATCCACCGCGTGCGCTGCAAAAACGCCGACGCTGCAAAGCGCGAGCAAGGCTGAGATCAGCTCGATCATAACTCGTCCTCCTGCGGCGGCAGGGAGACGAGGTGCTGACAGCAGGAATAATCCCAGATCAGGTTGAGGAAGAATTGCATGGTGGCCGTCCCTGTATGCTTTTGACAACGAGATAACCGACCATCTGTTTCAGGCGTGTTTCGTCGCATCTGGAAACGGGTTTCTTGGGGAACCCCGGGCTGGTTTGTGCGCTGCGGAGCCGCTACATCCCGCTCTTGCTCAATCCCATTAGCCGCGAGGCGGCGCATCACATTGCGAGGCGAAATCATGGCGCAGGTCGAGTGGTTCGACGATCTCACCATTGGAATGCAGTTCAAATCCCCCGAAGTTCACGTCACCGAGGCCGACATCAAGCGGTTCGCGGCCGAGTTCGATCCGCAGCCGATGCATCTCGACCACGAAGCCGCCAAGCAGACCCTGTTCAGGGGTCTCGCTGCCTCGGGATGGCACACCGCCGCGATTGCCATGAGCCTCGCGATCCAGACCCGCCCGTTCGGCCCGCATCCGTTGATCGGCGCCGGCGTCGACGGGCTGCGCTGGACCATCCCGGTGCGGCCCGGCGACCGCCTGCATCTGGTCGGGGAGGTCATGAGCCTGACGCCATCGAAGTCGAAGCCGCAGGGCATCGCACTGGTGAAATGGACGATGTTCAATCAGAACGGCGAGGAGGTTTACACCTTCACCCCGATCGCGATCGTGCCGCGGCGAACCGCCTGAAGCCCTTGCGGGTCACCGGCAGAGGTGGTCATCTCAGTCCAGGGAACACGCTGGAGGCTGACATGAAACGATATCTTCTCGCCGCCGGGCTCCTGGCAGGCGCCTTGAGCGCAGTCGCTTTGACCGCAAGACCGGTGCAGGCGCAACAATCCAAGGTCGGCGACTGGACCATCGAAAAGCGTACGCAGGACGCGCATTGCAATGCGAGCCGCGGCTACAAGGACAAGGAAGACGAGAACCGGGACTACGTCATCGTCATCACCCATTCCGAGAAGGCGATCGTGATCGTGATGATCTATGACGGTTGGGAGTGGGACAAGGTCGGCGAGATCCTCCGGGCCGATGTCGGCACCGACGACGCCGATATCATGAAGAAGGCGAAGTGGGAGGTCATGGACAAGACCACCGTGCGCGGCATCTTCGAATACGATCAGTCCATGATGGACCGGCTGTCCAAGGCCAAGCGTCTCTCGCTCGATTTCGAGGACGATGACGATGACAGCATCGAGATGCAGGTGCCGCGTGCCGGCGAAGCGCTGGCGGCGCTGAAGTTCTGCGAGGAGAATCGCAAGTAAACTGCCGGAACCGAATGCGAGGCCGGCGAGATCGGTGGCGACACGGTTCTGCGGTGCGCGCCGGTGTCTGACTCATCGCACGCGTGACGCATCGCATATAGTCCGCGCGCTGTTCGCATTTATCCTAGTCTTTGGCGAAAACGTCCAAGCCGCATCCTGCGGTTGACGTTACGCAAGGACGATGTTCGATATTCCAGCATTTCGTTGCAACGTTTTCTCCCCGTCGAAGGCGGCCATTGGACGGCCCGTCTCCTTCGCCAGTCCCCGGATCGCGATCTTTCTCGCACGCCCGAGCCATACGCAGATTGCGTCGTCCGGCCGATGACAATCCTCCACGCAAATCGATTCTCGTCCCTTGTCGGCGAGATCTACGACGCCGCGGTCGATCCCGCACTGCGCAGCGGGGTGCTGGAACAGGTTTCGCATTTCGTCGGCGGATGTGCCGCGACCATCCTGTCCAGGGACAGAGCCAGGCTCTCGATCGAGATCCACGAGCATTTTGGCACCGAATCCCGCTTCCGCCAGCTTTATCGCGACCGATATGTGGAGCTGGACTCTCTACTCGATCGCCATTTTACGCTCGCGGCGGAGCAGACGATCGGCGTAGCCGACATCATGCCTCAGGCGGATTTTCTGGCAACGAGCTTCTATCGCGAGTGGGTGGAACCGCAAGGAGCGATAGACCTTGCAACCATTGCCCTCGAGAAGTCGGACACGCGCACCACAATCCTGCAGGTGTTGCGCCACCGGTCGCGCGGAATGGTTGACGAGCCGATGCGTGAGCGCATGCGGCTGCTGGCTCCGCACCTTCAGCGCTCCAGGATCATGGGCCGACAGATCAGGGCACGCTCGCATACCGTGGACGACCTTGCCGAGGTCTTGGATGGGCTGAGCACGGCGATCTGCCTGCTCGACGCAGATGGCCGCGTCGTGCATGCCAACGCAGCATGCCGCGGGCTGTTCGCCGATGCCAGCCTGCTCGCAATGGTCGGCGACCGGATCGTGGCCCGCAACACCCAGACTGATAAAATATTCCGCGGCCTGTGCGAAATCGATTCAGGCAGCGAAACTCGTTCCGCTGCCCGCCGCCAGATCGAGCTTGCGACATCAGTTGATGGACAGCACTATCTGCTCCACGCCTTTCCCTTGAAGCGCTGTCGCACTCCATCGCGAGATGCTGCAGCCACGGTGCTGTTCGTTCAGAAGGCATCGGCGGCGACATGGCTCGCGGCTGATGCGATTGCGGCGGCCTTCAGGCTGACACCGTCCGAACTGCGCGTTTTAATGGCCATCATCGAGATTGGCGGTGTTCCCGACATTGCGGCAAAGCTCGGCATCGCCGAAACGACGGTGAAGACGCATCTCGGTCGCCTGTTCGAGAAGACCGGCACCGGCAGGCAGGCCGACTTGGTCAAGATCGCCACCGGCTTTGCCGTTCCATTCGCGCATCGAACGAATGGCGGTGACGACGCCGTGTGATCCATTTCACAAGGCTCGCCGATACGTGCCGCGATCTCAATGCATTGTGATGAGCCGAGCTCCCGTGTCCTCCGAATGCAGGACGCGAGTCATTTGATACTTTCGTATATCGCGATCCAGAAAAGTGAAGAGCAGCAAGCGCCACGAAGAGATGCGACGACGGCGTCAAACGCGAGTGTGAGGAAACGACAGCGCACGGCCGGACCTGCTCGTCGGTTGGAGGATTGCAGTGAGCCAGTTTGATTTTTCCATTATTAATGTTTCGACGAACGAAATTCCCGAAAACGAGCGTATCCCGCTGCTTCGCGATTTCTACTGCCGCGGGGTGTTGAAGGCGGAGGTCGAGGCGAGAGAAGGAAAGCCGGCTACGGCGAGCTTCACGTCCCACGTCTTGCCGGAAGCCCAATTGCTGATCGGAGGATTGTGCGGAGCGCGGGTCAGTCGCACCAAACACCTGGTTGCCGATGGCGACGACAGCCTGGCCCTGATCGTGAATCGATCTGGCGTACTTGGAATATCCGAGCGGGGACACGATCTGAGCCTTCGTGCAGGGGAGGCGGTCCTGACCAGCGCGGAGGACGTCACGACGTTCGAGCGATTGTCGCTGGGTAGCTGCTTCTCCCTACGCGTGCCGAGACGCGTGCTGGCGCCGATGATCGTGGATGTCGATGACGCCGTAATGCGTGTCATGCCGGAGAGCTCGACAGGACTTCGATTGCTGGTCAACTATGCGGAGACACTGGTGCGGGAGAAGGCGTTCGCGACGCCAAATTTGCGCCAGCTCGGGGTCGGGCATCTGCACGATCTTCTGGCAATCGTTCTCGGTGCCACCAACGAGCCCCGGGAGCTGGCCGGGCGGCGCGGCGGCACGGCTGCAGAAGGCCAAAGTCTCCATCGCCAACAATTGCTGGCGGCAGGACCTGTCGGTGGCCACAGTCGCCCAGGAGCTCGGCGTGACGCCGCGTTATCTCCAGCGCCTGTTCGAGGCCGACGGCAAGACGTTCTCGTCCTTCGTGATCGAACAACGCGTCAAGCGCGCCCATCGCATGTTGCGGGAACCCGGATACGCCGAGCGGACGGTCAGCTCGATCGCCTACGATGTCGGCTTCGGCGATCTCTCCTATTTTAACCGCTGCTTCCGTCGAACTTATGGCGCCACGCCCAGTGACGTCAGGAGCGGCGAAATGTCGTGACCGCGCACGACTGAGTTTCAAGTCAAATGCCGCTTGGAGACGGCAGGGGCGGGCGTGCGCCGCCCCCAGTTGGAGTGTTGCATGCGCCGTTTTTTCTTTGATCTTATGATCGGCAATATCGTGAAGATCGATCCGGGCGGCATGGTGTTCGAATGCCCCGAAGCGACATTCGTGGTGGCCAACGAGATGGCAAGCCACCTGTTCGTCTGGCGCGACGATTTGCGCGACCGCGATGCCTGCATCCGGGTCAGAAACGCCGACGGGCGCGAGATCTATCGCGCCGCGGTCTGGTCGGAGAATCTGGAGAAGGTCGGCTGGGACGAGATGTGAGCATCCCGGTGCGGTATCGCGACTCTGCATCAGTAGCACCCGAAACGAATATCCGCTCGTTACCGGCCGACGCCTCATCCGATCGGAGGATGCCGCATGCTGTGGTTGTGGTATGCTTGGTGATATTGATCACCCAGGCCATTTATAGCCATGCACGGACCACGGAAACTGCCCGACCTGGTCGAGGCCATCTACGATGCCGGGCTCGATCCCTCGCTGTGGAATAACGTCGTCACCGGCATCCGCGACTTCGTCGGCGGCCAGGCCTGCGGGCTGTTTTCCAAGGACTCGATCAGCAAATTCGGCGTCACGCACTATTATTGCGGGGCGGACCCGCACTACATCCGGCTCTATTCCGAGACGCATTCGAAGTTCGATCCGCTGACGGTCCTGCCGCCGCATGGCCAGATCGTCAGCATCCCGGATCTCGTCAATTTCGATGAATATCGGCGAGGACGCTTTTACCAGGAATGGATGCGGCCGCAGGGTTGCAGCGATGCGGCTAACGTCGTGCTCGAGAATTCGAATGCGAGCTGCCCCGTGATGATGACGGTGCTGTCGGGCCGCCGGATGGTGGATCCGGTGATGAAGCAGCGCCTCTCGCTGATCTTGCCGCACGCCAGCCGAGCGTTGCTGATCAACCGCGCCATGACCTCGCAACTGACGCTGGCGACGGCGTTGGCGGAGGTCCTGGACAATTTGGCCTGTGGCATCTTCCTGCTCGATGGCTTCTGCCGGGTGGTGCACGCGAATTCCGCAGGGCACGCCTTGCTTGCGGCCGACGATCTGGTTCGGTCCGTTGCCGGGCAATTGGTGACCAGCAGTGCGGAGGCCAATCAGACACTGTGGGAAGCGTTCGCGACCCGCCATGAAATTGCGCTGCTTGCCGCAAAGGGGCACGCGTTTTCGCTGCTTTCGCCTTCGGGCGAGCGCTACGTCGCGCACATCCTGCCGCTGTCGTCCGTCCTGCGGGACGGCAGCGAGCGGGTGGTCGATGCCGTCGGTGCGCTGCTGCTGCGTAAGGTATCGCTCGGCGGACAGTCCTATGGCGAATTGATCGCGCGGACATTCGACCTTACGCCGGCCGAGCTGCGCGTGTTCCTGTCGATCGTCGAGGTTGGCGGCGTCCCGGAGACGGCGGTCGCGCTTGGTATCGCGGAAACGACGGCGAAGACGCATCTGCATCGCGTGTTCGCCAAGACGGGCGTTTCGCGTCAGGCCGATCTCGTTAAGCTCGCGGCAGGATTCTCCAATCCGCTTGTGAATTAGACTGTTGAATTTTGCCTTCACGATTGAACCTTTCGCTCCCGCGAAAGACTCACGGAAGCCGCCAGGCATGAAGAACATTTCGCCATCTCCATGTGTCACCATTGGCTCTTCCGATGCCCCGACCTCCAAAACCGTCCGAGTTGATCGAGACTATCTATGACGCGGGTCTCCACCCGGAGTTGTGGAGCGAGGTCGTTGTCAAACTCAATGCCTTCATTGGCAGCCAAGCCTGTGGTCTGATTTCGAAGGACCCGGTCAGCAAATCAGGCGCGACGCATTATTATTGCGGGGTCGATCCGTACTACATTCAGCTCTATGCGGAGACCTACTCCCGATACGACCCGCTTGCTCGGCTTCCGCGCTATGGCGAGGTGCGCAATATCCCTGATCTCGTGGATTTCGACGAATACCGCCGCGGCCGCTTCTACCAGGAATGGCTGCGCCCCCAGGGCTGCGTCGACGTCGCCAACGTGGTGCTGGAGCAGTCGAAGTCGCCGTGTCCGATGCTAATGACCGTGATCCCGGGCAGGGAGATGCTCGGCGCGGAACAGCGGGCGCGAATGCAGTTCCTGGCTCCGCATGCGAGCCGGGCGCTGTTGATCAACCGGGCGATCGAGCGGAAGCAGCAGCGCGCGGTCGCGCTTGCCGACGTCGTGGACCGACTGAATGCCGGTGTCATCCTGCTCGATTCGACCTGTCATATCATCCACAGCAATCCGGCCGCGGCGATGATCCTAGACGTCGACGATGTCCTGCGGTCTGTCTCGGGCAGGTTGGTGGCAAGATCTTCCGCTGCTAATTCAGCCTTGCGCGATATTTTCCGTGACACCAGCGAGGTCGCGTTGGCGGCATCTTCGGGACGGAAAATTCCGTTGATGTCGCATGACGGTTCCTACTACGTCGCGAAAATCATCGCGCTGCCATCATTGCTGCGCGACGGGGTGGCCGAGCGCAGTTCGGCAGTGGGAGCCCTGTTCATCTGGAAAGCGGAACTCGACGGCCGCTCGTGTGCCGGGCTCATTGACCGCACCTTCGAGCTCACGCCTGCCGAACTGAGGGTCTTGCAGTCAATCGTCGATGTCGGCGGCGTGCCGGAGACGGCGGTTGCGCTCGGTATCGCCGAGACGACGGTGAAGACGCATCTGCATCGCGTGTTCGCCAAGACCGGCGTTTCTCGTCAGGCCGATCTCGTCAAGCTCGCAGCTGGATTTTCCAATCCGCTCGTGCACTGAGACGCGTTCAAAAACGCAGGCGAGTCGCCGTAGCTCGCAATAGGTTCAATCACAAGCATCATTAGAAAGTTATCGCACGTCGTTCGATCGAATGACGCGATTTTCCGCGTTGTCTTCTACTAGACGTCACACGATCTGTTGTTCGACCTACCAGACATTGTTGTGAAGCAACTCACTGCGAGCGGAAACGAATTCCGTCAATCTCTCGTGCAGGTTGAGAGGAGATTGTCATGCGGACGGCGTCACCAGTTCTGACAGGAAGATTCCGCGATATCGTCGCCCGCATGGGCGCGGTACTCCGCGCGCAGCGGGAAATCGACGCGGAGCGCGTGTTGCGGCGCTATCGCCACCTGCTGGACCAGCCGCACGAAGCGCCGTGTTTGAATGAAATTATTCCCGTTTCCCGTGAAGAGGATATCTTTGAAAATGCCAACGGAGTTGATCCGCGCGAGCGCACGAGCGACCACCCCAAATTCGAACGTGCGTAACGCCAGCATCGTCGCAATCGCGCTGACGGCAGCGCTCGTCGCTCTCGAACTGGTCGGCCTCGCGATGCTGGAGCGATCTCATGCTTACGCGCAGCCGTCGGTTCCACTCGTGCCGACCGTTTGCACCGAGAGCACCGATGTCCCCGTCTCGCAAATTCCCTACGATTGATCGGAGGGCAAATTGTGCCTGATGTCACGACTCTGATGCTGCTCAGCGTTGCCGTGTTCGCCGGCGCCTTTGTCTCCGGACTCTCGGGATTTGCCTTTTCCGCGGTAGCGGGCGCCATCCTGCTCCGGGTGTTTCAGCCGCTCGAAGCCGTACCGCTGATGATGGCGTGCAGCATCGGCGTGCAGGCCACCAATCTGTGGTCGCTTCGGCGCAATATCCGCTGGGAAGGCAGTCTGCTGCTGATCGTCGGCGGCTTGATCGGCGTTCCCATCGCGGTGTCGCTGCTCCAGAGCACCGATACGCATCTGCTCCGGCGCGGCTTCGGCATTATCGTTGCGCTCTATGCGGCCTACATGCTGCTGCGGCCGACGCTGGTGACGGCCGGCGAGGCGGTCGGGCGGCACTGGGTCGCGTTGATCGGGTTCGGTGGAGGACTGGTCGGCGGACTGACCGCGATGCCGGGCGCGATCCCGACGATCTGGTGCGACATGCGCGGCATGCCCAAGAGCGAGCAGCGCGGCCTGGTGCAGCCGTTCATCGCCGCGATGCAGCTGTTCGCGATCGCGCTGCTGTTCGGACATCAGGATCTGTCGTCAAAGGTCTTCGTCGATCTCGCGGTTAGCCTGCCGGCGCTGTTCGCAGGCTCCGCGCTGGGCGTGATCGCGTTCCACAGGGTCAACGAGACGGTCTTTCGCAAGACCGTGCTCGTTTTGTTGTTGCTGTCGGGGATTTCCCTGATCTAGTGCCCGACGGGTTGCACCGGCGCCGCGCTGGTGTCGCTGCCGTGATGCGTCAGCGGCTTCATGCCAGTGACGGTCCGCAGCAGCACATAGAACACCGGCGTCAGGAACAGGCCGAATACGGTGACGCCGATCATGCCGGAGAACACGGCGACGCCCATGGCGCGCCGCATCTCCGAGCCGGCCCCGGTCGAGAGCACCAGCGGCAGCACGCCCATGATGAACGCCATCGACGTCATCAGGATCGGGCGCAACCGCAGCCGGCTCGCCTCGATTGCGGCCCGGATCGGGGTGCGGCCTGCGAATTCGAGCTCGCGCGCGAATTCGACGATCAGGATCGCGTTCTTGGCCGAGAGTCCCACCAGCACGATCAAGCCGATCTGGGTGAAGACGTTGTTGTCGCCCTTGGAGATCCAGACACCGAACATAGCAGCCAGCAGACCCATCGGCACGATCATGATGATCGAGAGCGGCAAGGTCAGGCTCTCATAGAGCGCGGCCAGCACCAGGAACACCAGGAGGATCGCCAGCGGAAACACCCACAGTCCGGAATTGCCGGCGATGAACTCCTGATAGGTCAGGTCGGTCCATTCGAAGGCAAAGCCGGGCGGCAGCGTCTCCGCCGCGATCCGCGTCGCGACCTCCTGCGCCTGTCCGGAGGAGAAGCCGGGAGCAGCCGCCGCGTTGATATCGGAGGACAGGAAGCCGTTGTAGCGGATCGCCCGCTCGGGTCCCGCGCTCTGGCGAACGCTCAAGAGCGCCGAGAGCGGCACCATGTCGCCCGAGGACGAGCGCACCTTCAACTGCCGGATGTCGTCGGCGCGGGCGCGGAACGGCGCGTCGGCCTGCACCCGGACCGAATAGGTGCGGCCAAACTTGTTGAAGTCGTTGACGTAGTAGGAGCCCAGGTAAATCTGCAGCGTGTTGAACACCTCCGTCACGGGCACGCCCAATTGGAGCGCCTTGGTGCGATCGATGTCGGCGAACAGCTGGGGCACGTTGACCTGGAAGCTCGAGAACACGCCGGCGATCTCCGGCGCCTTCTGCATCGCCGCCATGAACGCCTTGGTCGCCTCGTTCAGCGCCTCATAACCGAGACCGGCACGGTCCTCGATCTGCAGCTTGAAGCCGCCGATGGTGCCAAGGCCGTTGACCGGCGGCGGCGGGAACATGGCGATGAAGGCTTCCTGGATGCCGGCATATTTCTTGTTCAGCTCGGCCGCCAGCGCGGGGCCGCTGAGAGAAGGATCCTTGCGCTCGTCGAACGGCTTGAGCGTGGAGAACACGATGCCGGCATTGGAGGAGTTGGTGAAGCCGGCGATCGACAGGCCCGGAAAGGCGACCGAACTCTCGACACCTGGCTGGGTCAGCGCGATGTCGCTCATCTTGCGGATCACCTCTTCAGTGCGATCGAGCGCTGCGCCGTCGGGCAGCCGCGAGAAGCCGACCAGATACTGTTTGTCCTGGCCCGGCACGAAGCCGCTCGGCACCTGCTGGAACAGAAGCGCGGTCACGCCGATCAACACCACATACAGTCCCATCACTGCGGCCTTGCCTGATATCACCTTGGTGACGGTGCCGCTGTAATTCTCCGACGAGCGTGTGAACACCTTGTTGAAGCCACGGAAGAACCAGCCAAGGCCCTTTTCCATGATGATCGTCAGCCGGTCCTTCGGCTCATTGTGTCCCTTGAGCAGCAGCGCCGACAACGCAGGCGACAGCGTCAGCGAATTGATGGCGGAGATCACGGTCGAGATCGCGATCGTCAGCGCGAACTGCTTGTAGAACTGCCCGGTGAGGCCGGAGATGAAGGCGAGCGGCACGAACACCGCGATCAGCACCATCGCAATCGCGATGATCGGCCCCGACACTTCGCGCATCGCCTGGTAGGTGGCGTCGCGCGGCGACAGCCCTCCCTCGATGTTGCGTTCGACGTTCTCGACTACGACGATGGCGTCGTCGACGACGATGCCGATTGCGAGCACGAGCCCGAACAGGCTGAGCGCGTTGATCGAGAAGCCGAACACGTGCATGACCGCGAATGTGCCGACGATCGACACGGGCACCGCCAGCAGCGGAATAATCGAGGCGCGCCAGGTCTGCAGGAACAGGATCACCACCAGCACCACCAGCGCGATCGCCTCCAGCAGCGTGTGAATGACGGCCTCGATCGAGGAGCGCACGAACTGGGTGGGATCGTAAACGATCTGGTAGGACACGCCTTCCGGCATATTCTTCTTGATCTCGGCCATGGTGGCACGGACATGATCGGAGATCTCCAGCGCGTTGGAGCCGGGCGCCTGGAAGATCGGAATCGCCACTGCCTGCTTGTTGTCGAGTAGCGAGCGCAGGCCGTATTCGGACGCGCCGAGCTCGATGCGGGCGACGTCGCGCAAGCGCACGACTTCGCCACGCGTACCGGTCTTGACCACGATGTCGCCGAATTGCTCTTCGTTCGCAAGCCGCCCTTCCGCGTTGACGGACAGCTGCAGGTCGATGCCCTTGACATTCGGGGAGGAGCCGACCACGCCGGCAGCGGCCTCGACGTTCTGCGCCTGGATCGCCTTGACGATGTCGCTTGCGGTGAGCCCGTGTTCGGCAGCCTTCTGCGGATCGACCCAGACCCGCATCGAATAGTCGCCGGCGCCATAGAGCTGGACGTCGCCGACGCCGTCGATCCGTGCAAGACGGTCCTTGACATTGAGCACGGCGTAATTGCGCAAATACGTCATGTCGTAGCGGCCGGTGGGCGACAACAGATGCACGACCATGGTGAGGTCGGGCGACGACTTCTTGGTGATGATGCCGAGCTGCCGCACCACGGCGGGCAGGCGCGGCTCGGCCTGCTGCACACGGTTCTGCACCAGCTGCGTCGCCTTGTCAGGATCGGTGCCGAGCCGGAATGTCACCGTCAGCGTCATCGCGCCATCGGTGGTCGCCTGGCTTGACATGTACAGCATGCCTTCGACGCCGTTGATCTGCTCTTCGATGGGAGTCGCCACCGTCTCGGCGATCACCTTGGGATTGGCCCCGGGATAGGTCGCGCGCACGAGGACGGAGGGCGGCACGACATCGGGATATTCCGAGATCGGCATCGCGAACAGCGAGATCAGGCCGGCGAGGAAGATCAGGACCGAGAGCACACCGGCAAAAATCGGACGATCGATGAAGAACTTCGAGAGATTCATGGCTTTGCCCCTGCGCGAGAGACGACCCTCCCGCCATTCCCGGGCGCGGGAAAAGCCCGCAAATCCGGAAATCCAGAAGTGATGTCTTGGTAGTTCAACAAATTCGACATTCCGGCTCGCGCTGCCCGCGCGCTCCGGAAGCGGAGAATGCTAGCGTTGCACCACGTCCTGTTTGCTGTGGTTGGAGGCCTGCTGCGGCCCGCGCGCGCCCATCGACGCGATCTCCGTCTTGAGCAGGGCGCCGGGACGCACGCGCTGGAGGCCGTTGACGATAATGCGATCGCCGGTCTTCAGTCCCGTCGTCACGATACGCAACCCGTCGACCGAGCCGCCGAGGGTGATCGGCCGGTAGACCGCGCGGCTGTCGTCGCCGACCGCCATCACGAACTTCTTGTCCTGGTCGGTACCGATCGCGCGCTCGTCGATCATGACCAGCGATTGCTGCTTGGGCTGGCCCATGCGCACGCGGGCGAACTGGCCGGGGATGAGACGCCCGTCCTCGTTTCTGAACACCGCGCGGACACGGATGGTGCCGCTCTGGCCGTTGACCTGGTTGTCGATGAGCTGGATGTGGCCCTTGGCCGAGAGGCCGCCTGAGGTCGTCATCTCCACCGGGATCTGGTCCAAATTGCCGCGCTTGCCGGAGACATCTGCGATCGAGTTCAGCGCCCGCAGCACCACCTCCTCATCCGCATCGAACGACGCGTAGATCGGATTGACCGAGACCAGCGAGGTCAGCACGGGGGAGGCGGTGCCGGCGGCGACGAGATTGCCGACGGTGATTTCGATCTTGCCGACGCGGCCGTCCACGGGTGCACGTACCTCGGTGTAGTCGAGATTAAGCTTTGCGGTCTGGAGCGTCGCCTCGGCTGCCTTCACGTTGGCGATGGCCTCGCGGTTGGCGTTGTCGCGCTGGTCGTAGTCGCGCCGCGTCACCACGGCGTTGCCGACCAGCTGCGCGCCGCGCTCAAGTTCATTCTGCGTGAACACGACGCGCGCTTTCGCAGCTTCGAGCTGGGCCGCGGCCTTGTCGACCTCGGCTGCGTAGGGCGCCGCGTCGATCTTGAACAGGATGTCACCAGCCTTCACCAGCGCGCCTTCGATGAAGTTGGCCGACAGGATCGCGCCGGCCACGCGCGGGCGAAGCTCGACGCGTTGAATGGCCTCGAGCCGACCGGAGAAATCGTCCCACAGCACGGTCTGCTTTGGTTCGATCAGCGCGACCGTGACAGGGACGGCTTGCTCGGCCGCGGCGGTCGCGGTCGCCTGCGCGGCACGAAAGTAATGGCCGGTCGCGATCGAGCCGGCTACGGCGAGAGCGCCCACGATGGCGACGCCGCCCAGAAGGCGGCGGACATGGCCGGGGCGAGAGGTATTTTGGGAGGGGGGCATTTGCGCTCCAGATATGTAGTGTTCACTACAGATGTGGAGCTGGATACCGCAGCGCAAGATACTTATGTACCATTCGCTAAGAAAATTGTAGCGGTTTACCGCAAGAATTGGCAAGTGGAAGAGAAAATAAAGCGAGAACAAAGAGATAGGATCCGGCGTTAGGGTCAGGGACGACGCCGATTTCGAGGAGAAGAGGCAAATGGGCATGGGACGCCCCCGCGAATTCGACGCCGAAACGGCGTTGGACCAGGCGATGGAAGTGTTTTGGCGCCATGGCTATGAGGGTGCCACGATCGCTCAGTTGACCGAAGCCATGGGGATCAATCCGCCCAGCCTCTATGCCTGTTTCGGCAACAAGGAAGGGCTGCTGAAAGCCGCGCTCGACCGCTATACAAAACTGCGCAACGTCTGGATGGACGAGGTCGTGGCAGCGCCGACTGCCCGCGACGTCGCCGAACGGATGCTGATGGGCATCGCCGACAAGCAGACCGATCCCGCCAACCCGCCCGGTTGCCTGCTCGTGCAGGGCGGCATTGCATGCGGCACCGGATCAGAAAGCGTCCCCTTCGAACTCGCCGCTCGGCGCGCCCAGAACGAGGACCAGCTTCGCGATCGTTTTGTTCGCGCCAAGGCCGAAGGCGATCTCAAACCGACCTCCAGATCCCGCGGCACTCGCGCGCTACGTTTCGGCCGTCTCCGTCGGCATGGGCGTGATGGCGTCCTCAGGCTCCGACCGCGAGGCATTGCAGCAGGTCGCGAGCGTGGCGGTGCAGGCGGTCGAGGCGCAGTCGACTGCAAGAACATGACGAGCGTTGTCGTCTCTATCATCTCATCGATTGCGTGGCAGGCAGCGACGGCGGCGGGACGAAGCCGCCGAACGCGCGTTCGATCAGTCCGGCGAGCGCAATCGGTGTGCGGTCCTCGAGATAAGGCCCGATGATCTGGACGCCGATCGGCAGCCCCGATGGCGTGCGCTCGATCGGAACGGCCGTTGCAGGCAGTCCGCAGGTCGAAGCGGGGTCTGCCCAGATGAAGCACGCATCGGCATAGGGATAGAGCTGTCCATCGATATCGAGTTGCCGCGCGTCGAACGGCTCGGACTGGTCCTGTGGAAACGCCGGTACGGCGGCGGCCGGGTAGATTACTGCGTCGAACTCGCGGAACAGCTCCTGCCATCGTTGTTGCAGCCGCAGGCGCGCCGCGTCGGTCGCCAGCCATTCGCGATGGACCATCGCCCAGCCGCGCGCGCGCTCGGCCTGCAGGCTGCGGTCGTCGGGCGAGAGTTCTGCGGCAACTCCTTGCGCCTCTGCGAGGGCGGCCGGTGTCAGGCGTGGACTTCGCGCTGCGTTCAACAGCTTCATGTAAAGGCGGGCGGATTCGGCGAGATCGGGCAGAGACGCACTCGAGCGCGCGACGCGTGCGCCTGATCGTTCGAGCCGTTCCGACAACCGCCCGATGGCGGAACGCACGGCATCGCCTGTCGGCATCAACGGATGCGTATCGATCACGAGAATCCTGAAACCCCTGAACTGGTCGTGTCGTGAGGCCGGCAACGCAAGACGATAGCCGATCCCGTCGCGCGTCTCGTCGGGGCCGGCGATCACGTCGAGGGCGAGCGCGAGGTCCGAGGCGGTGCGCGTCATCGGCCCGACGACGGCGAGATCACCCTGGCCGGCAACGGGCGGTGCCGGCGGAAGGTTGTATCCGCGCAGCGGGACCAGGCCGAGGCTCGGCTTGTGTCCGAACACACCGCAGAAATGCGCGGGCACCCGGATCGAGCCGCCAATATCCGAGCCGATCGACAGCGGTCCGAATCCCGCAGCCAGCGCCGCTCCTGATCCGCCTGAAGAGCCGCCGGGCGATCGGCCGAGATCCCACGGATTGTTCGTCGTACCGTAGATGTCATTGTAGCTCTGGAAATCTCTGAGGCCGATCGGGATATTGGTCTTGCCGATGATGACAGCACCCGCCGCCTTCAACCGCGAGACGACAAGGGCGTCCTCCGCGGGTTGGAAATCTTTGAAATGCGGAAAGCCCCACGTCGTCGGCAGGCCAGCGACGTTGAACGGTTCTTTCAACGTCACGGGGATGCCGAGCAATGGCTGCCGCTCGCCGCGACCAAGTGCGGTATCGGCGGCGCGCGCGGCGTCTCGTGCGCGATCGAAATCGCGAACGATGACGGCATTGATCTGCCCGTCCAGCGCCTCGATGCGCGCGATCGTATGCTCGATCAACTCGGACGCAGAAAGCTTGCGCGCGTGCAGGGCGCTCAGCAATGTGCTGATCGAGCCGTAGTCCCAGTCAGTGGCGGTCAATCCGGGCGGCATCACGATCTCCATTGTCTTGCATCGCCGCGTCGATGTCGCTCGGCTGCAAATCGATCCGAGTATCGAGCATGCAATTTGGCGGATGGTATGAGGAGGCCACGCAACGGGAACCAGATCTGTCCGCGGGTCGGGGGCCGGAGGCGGCGCCTGGCCATCAGATCGCGGGATACCCACTGCTTGCCGCGGTCTATGCGCGATCGAGGGCTCTGTACGGGCTGCTGCTCACGTGGCATTGGGGGCGGCGAAGCCTGGATACTGACGACCATGTTCGCCCTGACATTCCTTGGGACCTCCGCCAGCGTTCCGTCGGCGGAGCGCAACCATCCGGCTCTCCTGGTGGAGGCCACGGGCAAGCGCGTCCTCATCGATTGCGGCGAGGGCACGCAGCGCCAGTTGCTGCGCAGCGGCGCGGGCTTTCGACGGCTTGACCGCATTCTGCTGACGCATGCCCATCTCGATCACGTGCTCGGTATCCCCGGTCTCTTCTCGACGCTGGGGTTGCGTCAGCAATCGGACGCGATGACCGTCTATGGAGGCCAGGGCACGCTCGACATCGTCATCCGCATGCTTGCCGGCCTGTGGGGCGCGGGCAGGGCGCCGATCCCGGTGGAGTTCGCACCGCTGACCGAAGGACAGGTTATCGACGCCGGCGACTTCACCATCGATTGCTTTCCGGTCCGTCACCGCGACACCGACAGCTTTGGTTTTTGCTTCCAGAGTCCGGCACGCCGCCATCTTGAGCGGGAGCGCCTCGCCGAGCTCGGTGTTCCCGATGGGCCGCTGCGCGGAGAACTGGCCGCGGCACGACCAGTCGTGATCGCCGGCCGCACGATCTATCCCGAAGACGTCATGGGGCCGCCGAGCGGCGGCAGGAAGCTTGTGGTCATCGGCGACACCGAAACCACTGACGGGCTGTCCAGGCATGTCGCCGACGCCGATCTGCTGGTGATCGAGGCGACCTTCCTCGATCGCGACGCGCGACCGCCCGGGACTATGGTCATCTCACCGCGCGCGAGGCGGCTTCATTTGCCGCCGCGAACAACGTCAGGCAACTCGTGCTGAATCACATGTCGGGGCGTTATCGCGACGAAGAGATTCTGGCCGAAGCGACAACGATTTTTCCAAACACGCGGATCGCCGCCGACTTCGATCGCGTCGTGATTTAGCGGCACCGCTCAAAGAGAGCGCAACCTCTGACTGTCTGATTGTGAGCTGCTTAACCTGCGGTGGCTGGGGAACTAGGATTCGAACCTAGACAAACAGAGTCAGAGTCTGTTGTGCTACCGTTACACCATTCCCCAACGGAATAGCCGAACAAATTCAATGACTTGTTGATTTGTCCGGCTGTGGCCTATGGCACTTATCGCGCAAATCACGGCTCAGGCGTGGAGGGTTTCTACCCGCTCGGCTGTGGGCTGGCAAGCGCTGCGACGCAGGGATGTTTTGCGGTCCACATGGGACGTGCGGGCCGTGGCATCGTGGGCTCCGGCGGAGCGCCGCGGCGGCGCGCGACCGTTTGCCTCATCCGAAAATCACGGTTCCTGGTCGGATCGTCACGCACCGCATCGTCCTTCGGACACACAACCCAAGGAGATCCGTGATGCCCTATGTCGATGGTTTCGTGCTGGCCGTGCCGAAGGACAACATCGAGGCTTACAAGGCGCTGGCGAAAACGGCCTGCGCGATCTGGATGGAGCACGGTGCGCTCGATTATGTCGAATGCATCGGCGACGACGTGCCCTACGGCGAGCTGACTTCGTTTCCGCGCGCGGTGATGGCGAAGGAAGACGAGATCGTGGTGTTCGCCTGGATCGTCTATCGCGACCGGGAGACTCGCGACACCGTCAACAAGAAGGTGATGGCGGACCCGCGGCTGAAGTTGGATGGTATGCCGTTCGACGGCAAGCGCATGATCTACGGCGGCTTCACGACGCTGCTGCGGGCGAGCGACGTGATGGGGTAAGGACGCTGACCCGGCCCACACGTCGGTGCTTGTCCATGCAGCGTCGTGGCAAGCCGTTTTACTTGCCGGTACGGGGCCAGCATGCCATCCTCTCATCGCCAGGCATAAACAACCGGAAGCGGGCGCTTAGCCGAGCTTCCAAAAAAACTGGTTGGGGAAACCCTTGGGAGGTTTGATTTCATGAGATTGAAGCACGTCACCGGGCTGCTTTGCGCGGCCGCGATGTCCCTTGCGCTCGCTTCAGCCGCGCAGGCCCAGGACAAGGTCGTCAAGATCGGCGCGATCCTGCCGATGTCCGGCGGCACCGCCTCGATCGGGGCGCACGCCAAGGCGGCGCTCGAGGTCGCAATGGACATCATCAACAACGCTCATCCCGAGCTCGGCACTCTGCCGCTGGCCAAGAACGCAGGCCTTGCGGGCCTCGGCGGCGCCAAGATCGAGATCGTGTTCGCCGACAACCAGGGCAACCCGGCGACAGGCCAGAACCAGGCGCTGCGCCTGATCACGGAAGACAAGGTAGCCGCCGTGTTCGGCTCGTATCAGTCCGGCGTCACGCTGACCTCGAGCGCCATCGCCGAAAAATACGGCATTCCCTTTCTAAACTCCGAGTCGGTCGCCGCCAATCTCACCGAGCGCGGCTTCAAATGGTTCTTCCGCACCACGCCGATCGCCACCGACTTCGCCAAGGCCTATGTCGATTTCCTCGCCGACATCAAGGCGCAGGGCGCCAAGACCGATGCAATCGCGCTGGTTCACGACAACACCGAATACGGCACCTCGGTCGCCAACACGATCAGCGCCGCCTTCAAGGAGAAGGGCCAAGCCATCGCAGTTGACGTCGCCTATCCCGTAAATGCGACCGATGTTCAGGGCCAAGTGCTCCAGCTCAAGGAGAAGAAGCCCGACGTGATCATCATGATCAGCTACACGTCGGATGCAATCCTGTTCGCCAAGACCATGCAGTCGCTCGACTACAAGCCGGCGGTGCTTTTGGCCGATGACGCCGGCTATTCCGATCCCTCCTTCATCAAGGCGGTCGGCAAGATATCGCAAGGCGTCTTCAACCGTTCGTCATGGTCGGTGGGGCCGGCCGGCTCACCATCGGCCATCATCGCCGACATGTACAAGAAGAAGAGCGGCGAGGAGATGGACGACACCGTCGGCCGTCAGATGCAGGGCTTCTTCGTGCTGGCCGACGCGATCGACCGCGCCGGCTCGACCGACCCGGCAAAGATCCAGGCCGCGTTGAAGACGACCGATCTGAAGCCCGAGCAATTGATGATGGGTTACAAGGGCGTGAAGTTTGACGACAAGGGCCAGAATATCCTCGCCTCCGGGCTCATCATCCAGCTCCAGGATGGCGAGAACTACACCGCGGTATGGCCGAAGGCCAACGCCGCGAAGGCGCCGGTGCTGCCCTACAAGGGCTGGTGAGATTGAAGGCGGGGCTGCGCGCCCCGCCATTTCCGAAATGATTTGATCAGAGCAACGCTGGCTCATGTCCTTTGTACTCGTGCAGGTGATCGTCGGCGGACTTCTGCTTGGCGCTGTCTATGCCCTGTTTTCCTCAGGCCTCACGCTGGTGTGGGGCATGATGAACATCGTCAATTTCGCGCATGGCGATTTCGTCATGCTCGGCATGTACGTCGCCTATGTCGTCTACACGCTGTTGGGAGGAGGGCCGATCCTCGGCGCGCCGCTGGCAACCCTGGTGCTCGCGACCGTCGGCGTCGTCGTCTATTTCGCCCTGATCCGCGATATCATGAAGGGACCGATGCTGGCGCAGATCCTCGGCACTTTCGGGCTTGCGCTATTGCTGCGTTATTCCGTGTTCTGGTGGTTCGGGGCCAACTTCCTGTCGATGCCTCCGGACATCGTGGGCGGCACTTATGCGTTCGCGGGCCTGCGCATCGAGGCCTCGCGGCTGCTTGCCGGCGTGGTCGCGCTGCTGGTCACGCTCGGGCTGCATCTGCTGCTCACGCGGACCTCGCTCGGCTCGAAAATGCTGGCGGTGGCGGAGGATCAAACAGCGGCCCAGCTCATGGGCATCCGTCCCGATACCATGCAGGCGATCGCCTGGGCGATTGCGGCCGGTGCCACCGGGCTTGCCGGCGCGCTGATTGCGAACTTCTTCTACATCGTGCCGACCGTCGGCGAGACGCTTGGCATCGTCGCCTTCGTCACGGTGTCGCTCGGCGGTTTTGGCAGTGTGCCGGGCGCCCTTGTCGCAGGCCTGCTGATCGGCATGATCGAATCGCTGTCGGGCTATCTGATCGGCGCGATCTACAAGGACATCGTCGTCTATGTCCTGTTCCTGCTCTTCCTCTGGTTCCGGCCGCAAGGCCTGATGGGCAAGACCTGATGGGAAGGCTGTGATGCGGCGCTTGATCTGGCTCTCGGTCGTCGCAGCGTTCGCGATCTGCTATCCGCTGCTGCTGTCCTCGCCGTTCCAGCAGCGTCTGGGCGCGCTGGTGCTGCTTTATGCGATTGCAGCGTCCGCGTGGAATATCGTCGGCGGCTATGCCGGCCAGGTCTCGGTCGGCCACGTCGTCTTTTTCGGCTGCGGTGCTTATGCCGCGATGGGATCCTACGCAAAGTTCGGCCTGTCGCCCCTGTTCGGCATCCCCGGCGGGATCGTGCTCGCCGTGGGCTTGGCCGCGATCATCGGCGTGCCGACGCTGCGTCTGTCGGGCCATTATTTCAGTATGGCGACCATCGCGGTCGCCGAGACGATGCGGCTGATCGTGACCAACACCGACTGGCTCGGTGCGGCCGTCGGGCTCTCAGGGCCGACCGTGCCGCGCAACATCTTCGATCTCTCGTTCCTGTCGTCGCTGCCGTATTACTATCTCTTCCTCGCAATCCTCGTGATCACGCTGTTGATCACCTGGTGGATGACCAACAGCCGCATGGGATTTTACCTGCGCGCGATCAAGGACTCCGAGCGCGCGGCGCGCTCGCTCGGCGCACCCGCCAGTCGCACCAAGCTCTACGCCTACATGCTGAGTGCGGCGCTGACGAGCGTCGCCGGCGCGCTCTATGCCATGATGTTCGGCTTCGTCGACCCCGAGTCCGGGTTCGGGATCCTGATTTCGGTGAAAATCCTGATCATGGCGGCGCTGGGCGGGGCAGGGCTGTTGTTCGGGCCCTGGTCGGTGCCGCGATCCTGGTGCCGCTGGAGGAGATCTCGAACAGCTGGCTCGGCGGCAAGGGCGCCGGGCTCACCTTCGTGCTCTATGGCGCGATCATCGTGGTGATCGCGCGCTTCCAGCCCGGCGGTCTGCTCAGCCTGTTCACTCGGCGCAGCAAGCCGACGAAGGACACGGGAGCTGGCCATGCTCCTTGAGGCACGCGAAATTACGAAGGCGTTCGGAAGCTTCAAGGCGGTGGACGATGCCTCCGTGACCTTGGAGCAAGGCGACATCCTCGGCCTGATCGGCCCGAATGGCGCGGGCAAGTCCACCTTCTTCAATTGCCTGACTGGCGATCTCAAGACCACTTCGGGCTGCGTCCTGTTCGAGGGCCGTGACATCACCGACTTCGCGCCGGAGCTGCGCGCCGGGCTTGGGCTCGCTCGTACCTTCCAGGTGCCGCAGACATTTGAGGGCATGACGGTGCTGGAGAACGTCATGATCGGCGCATTCCTGCGCACCTCGCATCGCAAGGACGCCGAGACCAGGGCGCGCGCGGTGCTCGAGCGCGTCGGCATGATCAGGCTTGCGGATGCGCCGGCGCGCTCGCTCGGCACCCCCGGTCGCAAGCGGCTGGAGATCGCGCGGGCGCTGGCAACCGAACCGAAGGTGCTTCTGCTCGACGAAGCCATGGCCGGCCTCAACGCCCATGAGGTGAGGCTCGCCATCGACCTCGTGCGCGACATCCATCGTTCCGGCATCACCCTCGTGATCGTCGAGCACATCATGGAAGTGATCATGTCACTCGCCAGCCGCGTGATGGTGTTCCACCAGGGCAAGGAGATCGCCCGCGGATCGCCGCGCGAGGTCACATCCAACCCGGCGGTGATCGAGGCCTATCTCGGCAAGCGTGCAGCCAAGGCAGCGGCCGGCCACACGCCGGTCGAACTGATGGGCGGGCCGGACCTATGAGCGGGCCGTTGCTGCGGATCGAGCACCTCGAGGTGCGCTACGGCGATCTCATCGGCGTGTCCGACGTCTCGCTGGAGGTTCCTGAAGGCAGCGTCGTGGCGCTACTCGGCTCCAATGGCGGCGGCAAGACCACGACGCTGAACGCGATCGCCGGCCTCATTCCCGTGCATTCCGGATCGATCCGCTTTCGCGGCGAGGATATCGCCGGCGAGAGAGCCTTTGCGATCGTGCGCAAGGGGCTGGCGCTGTCGCCAGAAGGCTGGCGGCTGTTCGTGCAGCAGAGCGTCGAGAACAATTTGATGCTTGGCGCAACGCCGCTGCGCGACAAGTCGCGCCAGGCCACGCTGCTCGAACGTGTCTACGAGATCTTTCCGCGCCTGAAGGAGCGCCGCAACCAGCGTGCGGGCACCATGTCCGGTGGCGAACGGCAGATGCTCGCGGTCGGGCGCGCGCTGATGAGCGACCCGAAGCTGTTGATGCTGGATGAACCTTCGCTCGGTCTCGCGCCGGCGGTGGTCGAGTCCATGTACGAGACCTTCGGCCGCCTGCATCGCGAGGGCCTGACCATTCTGCTCGCCGAGCAGTCGATCGAGCTCGCACTGGAGGTCTCGGATTTCGCCACGGTGCTCCAGGTCGGCAAGAGCGTGCTGTCGGGCACGGCGGCGGCGCTCGCGGAGGATCCGCAGGTGCAGAAGGCTTATCTGGGCGTGGACTGACCGATTTTCCGCCTGGAGGCGCCCGGTATCGGCGGCGTTAGGCTGCAAAATGGATATGCAACAGTAACGGCGAGGCGTCGCTACTTGATCTTGTCGTAGGCCGCCGCGAAATCGCCGAGCGGCATCGGGATCGCGATCGTTTCCTTGGCCATGTTCTGGAAGGAGACCTTGAGCTGCTTGCCCGACCGCAAGGTCGCAAGCAGGTCCGGCGCGATCGGCGTGGAGGCGTAGCAGCCGCGGTTCTCGCAGGTCTGGATCTGGAGATCGACCGTCTTGCCCTCGTCAACCTGGAGCTTGGCGCCGATGGGAAGGTTGAGGCCAAGCGGCAATTGCAGCAGCGCCACCGGTGTGCGGGTGTCGGGCGCGATGCGGATGTTGATCAGAACGATGGTCTGGCCGGTCTTGGTCAGCACCGCGTTCTGCTCCATCGCGCATTCGAGCGGTGCGTCGCGGCTGACGCTGGTGCAGCGCACGACCCAGCCGGGCTGCTGCGCCGCAGCGCCGTCAGCCTGCGGCTGCGTCGGAGCCGGTGCGGGCTGTGCCGCCGGGGCAGACGGAGCTGCATTCTTCTTGGCGCCTTGCTGGGCATGCGCGGCACCCGCCGACAACAGGACAGCGGCGGCAAGCGCGACAAGTCTGGATTGGATGGGCATGGCAAGACCGCGTTGACGTGAACCGAGGGTCTCGCTGTAACGTCGTGAGGCGCGCGGTGCAAGCTGCTACTCGGCAGCTTCCTTAACGGTGCCGTGCTCGACCGTCTCGTCGCCTTCGCCGTCACCCTTGCGGCCCCAGCCCGAGAACCAGTTGTTGAGCTCGTCGAGATAGAGATAGACGACCGGGGTGGTGAACAGCGTCAGCGCCTGGCTGACGATCAGACCGCCGACCATAGCGTAGCCGAGCGGCTGGCGAATCTCGGCGCCGGTGCCGTGGCCCAGCATCAGGGGCACGCCGCCGAGCAGGGCAGCCATCGTCGTCATCATGATCGGACGGAAGCGCAACAGCGCTGCCTGCCGGATCGATTCCGCCGGCGTCTTGTGCTCGTCGCGCTCCGCGGCGATGGCGAAGTCCACCATCATGATGCCGTTCTTCTTCACGATGCCGATCAGCAGAATGACTCCGATCAAAGCAATGAGGCTGAACTCGAAGCCCGCCGCCATCAGGATCGCGAGCGCGCCGACGCCGGCCGAGGGCAGCGTCGACAGAATCGTGATCGGATGGATGTAGCTCTCGTAGAGGATGCCGAGGATCAGATAGACCACGACCAGCGCGGCGAGGATGAGGAGCGGCACGGTGCCGAGCGACTGCTGGAACGCCTGTGCCGTGCCCTGGAAGCTCGAATTGAGCGTCGGCGGCGCGCCGAGGTCCGCCATCGCCTTCTGCACGGCCTCCGTAGCCTGGCCGAGCGCGACGCCCTGGGCGAGGTTGAAGCTGATCGTGATCGCCGGGAACTGGCCCTGGTGGCTGATCGAGAGCGGGCGAACCGGATCGGTGCTCCAGGTCGCGAAGGTCGACAGCGGCACCTGGTCGCCGGTCAGCGGAGACTTCAGGTAGAGCTTGTTCAGGCTCTCGAGGCTGCCCTGCATCTCCGGCAGGATCTCGAGAATCACCTTGTAGGTGTTGAGCTGGGTGAAATACTGCGTGACTTGGCGCTGTCCGAAGGCGTCGTACAGCGTGTCGTCGATCAGCTGCGGCTGGATGCCGTAACGCGCAGCCGTATCGCGGTTGATCTTGAGCTGAACCGTGGTGCCCTGGGTCTGCTGGTCGGTCGCGACGTCGCGCAGTTGCGGCAAAGTCTGCATCTTGGCGAGAATCTTCGGCGCCCAGTCATTGAGCTCGGCGAGATCGGCGTCCTGCAGGGTGAACTCGAACTGCGTACGCGTCGGCCGGCCGCCGAGCCGGACGTCCTGGGCCGCCTGCATGTAGAGGCGGGCGCCGGACACCTTCTCGAGCTTGGGACGCAGCCGCGCGATGATCTGCTGCGCCGAGGCATTGCGGACGCTGAGCGGCTTCAGCGTGATGAACATGTTGCCGTTGTTGCCGGCGCGGCCACTGCCGCCGATGTTCATCGCGATCGTTGCGACGTCGGGGTCGTCCATTACGATTTTGCCGAGCTCGACCTGGCGGCGCTGCATCTCCGCGAACGAGATGTCCTGGGAGGCTTCCGAGGTCGCCGTGATCAGGCCGACGTCCTGTTGCGGGAAGAAGCCTTTCGGGATCAGCACGAACAGATAGACCGACAGGGCAAGGGTGGCGAAGAAGATCGTGAGCGTGGTGCGGCGCCAGCTCAGGGCATGGTCGAGCACCCATTCGTAGCCGCGCAACATTGCATCGAAGCCGCGCTCGCTCCATTGGTAGAACTTGCCGTGGGTGACCTCGCCATGGGCGCGCAGGAAGCGCGAGGCCATCATCGGCGTCAGGGTCAGCGACACGAACATCGAAACGAAGATTGTCATCGCCAGCACGACGGCGAATTCGCGGAACAGGCGTCCGATGATGCCGCCCATCAGCAGCAGTGGAATCAGCACTGCGACCAGCGAGATGCTGATCGACACGATGGTGAAGCCGATTTCCTTGGAGCCCTTGAAGGCCGCCGCCATCGGCGATCGCCTTCTTCGATGTAGCGCGTAATGTTCTCGAGCATCACGATAGCGTCGTCGACGACGAATCCGACCGCGATGGTGAGCGCCATCAGCGACAGATTGTCGAGCGAATAGCCGACGACCCACATCAAGGCGCACGCGCCCAGCAGCGCCAGCGGCACTGTGATTGTGGGAATGACGGTCGCCCAAAAACTGCGCAGGAAAATGAAGATGACCATGACCACCAGCGCTATGGTCAGCAGCAGCGTGAACTGGACGTCCTCGACCGCGGCGCGGATCGTCGTGGTGCGGTCGCTGATGAGCTCGATCTTGATCGCGGGCGGGATCGCGGCGACGAGGCGAGGCAGGGTGGCCTTGATCCGGTCGACGGTTTCGATAACGTTGGCGCCCGGCTGCTTGAAGATCACCAGGAACACGCCGCGCTTGCCGTTGGCCCAGGCCGCCTGCTTGGCGTCCTCGGCGCCGCTGACCGCTTGGCCGACATCGCGGATTCGCAAGGGACCGCCATTGCGATAAGCGATGATGACGTCGTTCCAGTCCTTGGCCTGCGTGAGCTGGTCGTTGGCGTAGATCGTGTAGGCGCGCTTCGGGCCGTCGATGTTGCCCTTGGGGCTGTCGACCGTGGTGATCGCGATCTGGCTGCGCACGTCCTCCATCGACAGGCCCTTGGCGACGAGTTTCGCCGGGTCGATCTGGATGCGGATAGACGGTTTCTGCTGGCCCCCGATGAAGACCTGCGCGACGCCGGAGAGCTGGCTGATCTGCTGGGCGAGCTGGGCGTCGACCGCGTCGCTGACGCTGGTCAGCGGCAATGTGTCTGAGGTTGCCGACAGCAGCAGGATCGGCGCGTCGGCCGGGTTGACCTTGCGGTAGGTCGGCGGCGACGGCAGGTTCTTCGGCAGCTGACCGCTCGCGGCGTTGATGGCGCCCTGCACGTCGTTGGCGGCGCCGTCGATGCTGCGGTTGAGGTCGAACTGGATGGTGATCGACGCGGTGCCCAGATAGCTCGTCGAGGTCATCTGGGCGATGCCCGGGATCTGGGCGAATTGCCGTTCGAGCGGCTGGGCCACCGACGAAGCCATGGTCTCTGGGCTGCCGCCCGGCAGATTGGCTGTGATCTGGATGGTCGGGAAGTCTACCTGCGGCAGTGGCGCGACCGGCAGCAGGGGATAGGCGACGAGACCGACGAAGAGAATGCCGGCCATCAGCAGCGAGGTGCCGATGGGATAACGGATGAAAGGTGCCGAAATCCCGCCCGCGTTCATTCCTGTCGGACCTTGTTCTGGGCCGGATCCGTACTCGCCACGGCCGTGGAGACGAGGCTTCCGGGCTGGACCTTGAATTGGCCGCCGGTGATCACTTGCTGCCCGGGCGTCAGCCCTTCGTCGACGACCGAACGTCCGTCGATGCTGTAGCTGACCTTGATCTTGTGCACCTCGGCCTTGTTGTCCTGATTGACAGAATAGGCGTAGAGGCCGTTGGTGGAGTGCTGGACCGCGTCATCCGGGACAACGGTCGCATCCTTGAGGGTGCGCACCAGCAGGCGTGTCGACACCGATTGACCGGGCCAAAGCGCGTGGTCCTTGTTCTCGAACACCGCCTTGAGCCGGATCGTGCCGCTGCTGGTGTCGACCTGGTTGTTGATGACGGCAAGCTTGCCCTCGGCCAGCGTCTTCTTGCCGTCGGTGGTGAAGGCGATCACCCTGAGCGCGCCGGCCTTCTGGCCCTCGCTGATATAGGGCAGCTGATCCTCCGGCGCGGTGAAGATCACCGAGATCGGCTCGACCTGCGAGATCGTGACGATACCGGTCTGCGTCGAGGCGTTGACGATGTTACCGATGTCGACCTGGCGCAGGCCCGCGACGCCGGTGATCGGCGCCTTGACCTGGGTGTAGTCGAGCTGGGTCTGCGCGTTGGAGATCGCGGCATCGTCGGCGGCGATCTGCGCCGTGAGCTGGGCGACCGTGGAACGCTGGGTGTCGACCCGCTGGGCGGTGGCGAATTCGCCGAGCTTCATGGCGCGCTGGAGCTCGAGATTGGCGTTGGCCAGATTTGCCTCGTCCTGGGCCTTCTTGGCCTTGGCCTGGTCGAGCGTGGCTTGATAGGGACGGGGATCGATCGAGGCGAGAAGCTGGCCCTCCTTGACGATCTGGCCTTCGGTGAAGGCGATCTTGTCGATCTGGCCATCCACCCTGGTCCGGACTTGGACGGTGTTGAAGCCCGCAACCGTGCCCAGACCGGTCAGGTAAACCGGAAAGTCCACCTTTTGAACCGGCGAAACGCTCACAGGGACGGCGGACGGGCGCTGCGGCCCCTTTTGTGCGGTCTGGGTTTTTCCGGCGTCGGGCGAGCCGAATTTCTGCCAACCATAGTAACCTGCGGAGGCCACGGCCGCGATGATCAGAATCCAGAGGATCGGCCGGGACTTTTTCATATCGTCTCGTGTCGGCTCTTATGCCCTAAGCTACGAATTATGAGGCAATCATAGGGTTCCAGGAGGCTTGTATAATACACGCCAAGTTCCAGTGTAAACAGCACTATCGGTTGAGAATCCTAAACAATTGGAAAGCTTTGCACGGGTTAGGCAGCTCCGTGTCACTACGGTGTGCCGTGCTGCATTCCCCCCTCAGGAACGATCAGCGTGCAAAGTTTGTGCAATGCTCGAAAGCGGTGTGCTCTGGACTGAGCGGCGCCGCGCCCTAGGCCGCAAGGCGACGGCTGGCAGGAACGGTTCTAATCGTGCGGAGCTCGTTTCGGTTGTCAGGGAAATCGGCATCGGTCATATCGACGCGCCACAACGGGAGCGCAGCATGGACGAACTGAACGGCAAGCTGATCGCGTGTCAGATCCTGATCACGGGACTGATCGCACGCGTCGCCAACGAGCAGCGTGATCCCTTGCGCTTTCTCACCGAGTTCCGCGACGAGATCAGAGCCGTCGTCAACGGCGTCAACATCGCAGGCATGGACAACAGCGACCGCGTGCGCGCGGTGGCGCGGAAGACCGTCGATGAATTGTTCTCGTTGATGAAGCCGCCAAGCAGCGATTGACCATGCGCCCGCGACCGCCGATTTAGCAGCATTTTCACGCGCTCTTTAGAACGACTCAATCTCGATTTAGAACGATTTCAAACGGCAGTTTAGAATCGCTTTGATCTGGACTTATTCAAGCGTTCTCGCGGCTTACTCGCATTGACCCGCAATTTTGCGGCCGATACCAACACTCCAATCGCTCATCGAAGTGAATGGGCGAACTGGAATATGGGGCGTGTTTGGTAATGGGGCAGGTGGTCGCACCGAAGTCGTTGCGTTCGGTCGCAGCATTCGATGAAAAGTTCACGAGCGTTTCCGGCAAGAAGGTCTCCGCTGTCGCCGGCCTGATCGCAGCAGCATCGGTGTCGAGCGGCGCGGAGGCTCAGCAGTCGAACCTGCCGCCGGTGACGGTCGATGCGCCGGTCGCGCGTCCGCGCCCGGTGGCTTCGAAGCCGACGGCGGATCAGGTCCGCGCGCGCAATGCGCTTCGCCGCGCCGCGCAGCGGCAGCAGGCGGCGCAGCAGACCGCTCCCACCACGCCGTCCGGCGAGGTTGACCGCAATCCGTATTCGGATCCGGCGGCGCCATACAAGGTCGACCACGTCCAGGCCTCCGGCAAGTTTCCCGAGCCGATGCTGAACACGCCGAAGACCATCACCGTGCTCAGCAAGGAAGTTCTCGAGGACAAGAACGCCACGACGCTGAAGGAGATCGGGCGCTCCACCGCTGGCGTGACGCTGGGGTCGGGCGAGGGCGGCAACGCGTTTGGCGACCGCTTCTTCATCCGCGGCTTCGATGCGCGCAACGACGTCTTCATCGACGGTATCCGCGATCCCGCGGTCTCAATCCGCGAAAACTTCTTCACCGAGCAGATCGAGATCCTGCGGGGCCCCGCCTCGTCCTACGCCGGCCGCGGCACCGCTGGCGGTGCCATCAACATCGTCACCAAGCAGGCGGGCGACGTTAATTTCAAGCGGATGGATACCGAGTTCGGCACCGACAGAACCAAGCGCGTCACGCTCGACGTCAACCAGGTCGTCGATCCGACCTTCTCCGTGCGCGTGGGCGGCCTGTTCCAGGACGCCAACGTCGCCGGCCGCAACTATATCACCGACGATCGCTGGGGTTCTTTCATCTCGACCAAGTACACCCCGACCAACGACATCAAGATCACGACGAACTATGTCCACACCGATCTTAGCGGCTACCCGGATTTCGGCGTGCCCTTCTACAGGCAGGGCAATGTCCCTGTGACGTCGGCGGGCATTCCGCGCGGAAACTGGTACGGCTTCCTCAATCGCGACTTCCAGACCGCACGGCAGGATTTCGGCACCGGAACGATCGAGTACAAGGTCAACGATGCCATTACGCTGACCAGCAAGGTTCGCGGCGAGCACTCGCTGCTGAACTACATCGGCACCTTGCCGCAGAACCCGAACACGACCAGCCCCAATCCGCTGCTCTGGACCACCACGGCCAGCGCGCAGAGCCGCTTCCAGAACGTCGACGTGTGGGCCAACCAGAACGAGGCCACTTTCAAGCTCGTCACCGGAGGGGTCAAGCACACCGCGGTGTTCGGCGTGGAATACGCCAACGAGAACATCTCGATCGACCGTTACACCGGCCTCTCGTCGGAACTATTCGGCGGCGGCTCGACCAGCAACGGAGCGGTCACGGGGGTCAACCTCTACTCGCCGCAGTACACCTACATTCCCTTCAGCAACACGCCATCGCTGGTTGGAAATCCCACGCGCTATGGTGTCAACACCAGCAGCGTCTACGTCATGGACACTGCGAACTGGCAGGACACCATCATTGTGAATGGCGGCGTGCGCTACGACGGCTATAATAT
This sequence comes from Bradyrhizobium lupini, assembly GCF_040939785.1. NCBI lineage: Bacteria > Pseudomonadati > Pseudomonadota > Alphaproteobacteria > Hyphomicrobiales > Nitrobacteraceae > Bradyrhizobium > Bradyrhizobium lupini. Next base: position 649,344 of record NZ_CP162553.1, on the reverse strand, counting down.
GAGTGCGTCAGTCAACGCGCCCCCCGCCCTAAAAATGAACGCCGATCTTGTCAATTACAATGTCGGCGCGGTCTACAAGCCGATCTCGATCGGCAGCCTTTATGCAGCCTATGCGACCTCGGCCAATCCGTTCGGGTCGGAGCTTGATGCGACCGCGACCGATTACGGTGGTGTTCCGCCCAACACGACCGTTTTGCTCGGACCCGAGCGCAACAAGGCAATCGAGCTCGGCACCAAATGGGAGCTTGCCGACCGTCACCTGCTGGTGACCGGTGCGCTGTTCCAGACGACCAAGGACAATGCGCGCGAGACCGTCAACAGCGTGCTGACTTCGGGCGCCGCCTACAGGATCCAGGGCATCGACATCGAGGCCGAGGGCAAGCTCACCGACCGCTGGAGCATTTTTGGCGGCCTGGTGCTGATGCAGTCGAAGGTCACGCAGAGCGGCGTTGCCTCGAATCTCGGTCTGCAACTCGCCAACATAGCCCACCAATCGTTCAGCATGTTGACCAAGTACAAGTTCGACGGCGGCTGGGAACTCGGCGGGCAGGCGGTGTACCGCTCGAAGGTCTATGGCGGCACGTTCGCGGCCAACACCAACGAGTTGCCGAGCTATTGGCGGTTCGACGCGTTCCTCGAGAAGAAGATCGACCAGAACTGGACCATGAAGTTCTACGCCCAGAACCTGACGAACAAGCTCTACTACGACTCGTTCTATCGCAGTGCCGTGCCTTTCGTGGCGGTCGCGCCGGGACGGGCGTTCTACCTCGTGACGACGGCGAAGTTCTGATCATGTTGACGTGCCTGCCTGGCGTTCTGAGCAAGGATGATGTGGCGGATTTCCGCCGCATCATGGACGCCAGCGATTGGGAGGACGGGCGCTCCACCGCCGGCTCGCAGTCGGCGATGGTCAAGCGCAACGAGCAATTGCCGCCCGACAGCGAAGTCGCGCGAAAACTCGGCAACCGCATCATTTCGGCGCTGACCTCGAACCCGCGCTTCATCGCGGCGGCGATCCCGCTCCAGATATTCCCGCCGCTGTTCAACCGCTATGCAGCCAGCAGCGGCCACCGTTTCGGCCTGCACGTCGACAATGCCATCCGCGGCGACCGCCTGACCGGCCTCCGCATCCGCACAGACCTGTCGGTGACGCTGTTCCTGGCCGAGCCGGAGGAGTACGACGGTGGCGAACTTGTGATCGAGGACAGTTACGGTTCGCACGAAGTCAAGTTGCAGGCCGGGGACTGCGTGCTCTATCCCTCGACCAGCCTCCATCTGGTCACCCCGGTGACGAGGGGAACGCGGGTTGCGTCTTTCTTCTGGCTTCAGAGCATGATACGGGACGATCAAGCCCGGAGCATGATCTTTGACCTCGACACCGCGATACAGGCGCTGGTGGAACGGCTCGGGCGTGACGATCCCGAAACGGTCAAATTGACGGGTATCTATCACAACCTCATTCGCTACTGGGCCGAAGTATGAAGATCATGTCCTTCCAAGCAAGCCTTGCCGCAGCTCTTGTGCTGGCGGCCGCCTGGCTTGCATCCCCTGTTTCCGCCCAGACACAGGCCACGCCCGCGGCACCGGTCCAGTCGACGGCTCAGCCGTCCCCGGTCGGCCCGGCCCCGGTTGTTGCTCCGCCTGCGGCGCCGCAAGCTGCCGCGCCTGCGGCTGCAAAGTCCGATACTGCAGCCGGCATCGCGCCCGCCATGAAGGAATTGTCGCCCTGGGTGATGTTCATGTCGGCGGACATCATCGTGAAGGCGGTGATGATCGGGCTCGCTTTTGCATCGCTGATGACCTGGACGGTGCTGATCGCCAAGTCGATCGAGCTGTCGATCGCCGCGACCAAGCTTCGCTCGGCGCTGAAGAAGATCGCGGAGGCGCGCTCGCTCGCGGAAGCGCAGATGGCGCTCGGCTCCAAAGCGGGGATCCTGCCGTCCTTCCTGGCGGCGGCGCTGCGGGAGGCGCGGATGTCGGCCGGCCTGTCCAGTGACACCGGCATCAAGGAGCGGGCGGCTTCGAGCTTCTCCGAGATCATGCGCGCGGAGGCGCGGCGCATCCGCGTCGGCATGGGTGTGCTCGCGACCATCGGCTCGACCTCGCCCTTCGTCGGCCTGTTCGGCACGGTGTGGGGCATCATGAACAGCTTCATCGGCATCTCGAAGTCGCAGACCACGAACCTCGCCGTCGTTGCGCCCGGTATCGCCGAGGCGCTGCTCGCCACCGCGATCGGTCTGGTCGCCGCCATTCCCGCCGTCATCATCTACAATTACTTCTCGCGCGTGACGAAGAGCTATCTCGAGCTCGTCAGCCGTGCCTCGGGCGCGGCGGGGCGGTTGCTCTCGCGCGATCTCGACCGCAGCCACGGCAGCGTGCATTCGCGCGCGGCGGAGTGAACCATGGGCGTTTCGCTCGCAGACAATGATGACGACGACGATTTCGGCGAAACGCATGAAATCAACGTCACGCCGTTCATCGACGTCATCCTGGTGCTGCTGATCATCTTCATGGTCGCAGCGCCGCTCTCGACCGTCGACCTGCCGATCGATCTGCCGACGTCGAGCGCGACGCCGCAGAAGAAGCCGGACAAGCCGACCTATCTCAGCATCAAGCCCGATTTGACGCTTGCCATCGGAGAGAACCCGGTCCACCGCGCCGAGTTGATCGGCACCCTCGACGGGCTGTCCGACATGAGCAAGGACAAGTACGTGTTCCTGCGCGCCGATCGCTCGGTGCCGTATGGCGAGTTGATGGGCGTCATGGAGCTGTTGCGCTCAGGCGGCTATTCGCGGGTGAAGCTGGTTGCGCTGGAAGGCGCTCCGGGGGCGCCCGCGGCAGGCGCCGCTCAGCCTTAGAGGCCCGCTATGTCGGACGAGTCCAGACCAGCCCGGACGCTTTGGATTTTGGCAGCGATGGCGGCGCTCGCGCTCCATCTGGGCGGGGCCGCGCTCGCGTTGGCGCACCTGCGGGCCGATGACGCCGATGACGGCCTCGGCGCGGCCGGCGCGGAGTTCGCTGTCGAGATGGCCTCGCCGAAGGCGCCTGACACCGACCTTCCGCCGGGACCGGATAGTGAAGCGATGCAGGAGCAGCAGGCGCTTCCCGAGCAAAAGGCCGAGACCAAGGAAACCGAGCTTCCAAAGGATCAGTCGCAACAGGTCGACGATCCCGATCGGGTCGTCACCGAGAACATTTCGAAGAAGCCGCAGGACGAGGATCCGAAGATTGCGGCGGTCGAAACGCCCGCTGCGGAGGCCTCGCCGAAGTCCGTTGCGACGGCGCGGCAGACGCTCGACGAGGACGCGCGCGAGGCCGAGAAGGCACTGGCGCCCGTGCTGGGCATCGGCAAGGACATTCTAAAGCTCACGGCAGACTGGAATCGCAAGATTAGCGCGCACCTTACGGCCCACAAGGTCAATCCGGAAGGCAAGGAGCCCAACAATCAGAAAGTCAAGGTCAGCTTCGCGATCAACCGACGGGGCAACGTGCTTTCAGTCGACGTTGTCGAGTCGTCCGGGGATGCAGCTTACGATGCGGCCGCGATCTCGATTGTCCGCAAATCCGATCCCATCCCGCAGCCGCCTGCCAGCCTGACCGACGACCGGTTCGAGCGCACCGTCGACATCATCTTCACGCCGCCGGACGCAAGGAAAAAGAAGAAGACGGCTCAGCGCCAGTAGAGCCTGATCCCGACATAGACCACGACCAGGCAGGCGAAGATCAGGGCCACCGGGAGCGGCCGCTTCTGGGTTGCGCCCGCGGTCGCTGCCCGGAAGAAACTGGCCTTCTTCAGCTTCGGTTCGGGGCGGCGGAAAGCGGTAACATTGTCCGCCGCCGGTTCAGCCGCCCGGGGGCGGACGTCAGGTGGAGTTCCCGCGCCGCCCATCTCGGCATAGTAGGCCTTGTAGATGGCGCCGATGGTGGCCTCGGTAGCCTCACCCTCGTTCATCTGCGCCCGCAGGTTCTTGTAGCTCAGGAGGAACTCCTGCGCCTCCGGAGGCAGCGCGGACGACCCGTTGAGCTTGGCCATCATCTTCCAGGTGGCAAAATCGGCGCGAGCGCGGGTATCAGCGCGTCGCGCGATCAGCATATCGGCAGCTTTGACCAAGTCGGCCTCGAGCCCTTCGGCTTGTGTTCGGGTGTGCTGTTCAACTACGTATTGCCGGTCAGAATGAGAACAGCCTGAATCACATAACCGGTCAACGTTCGCAGTATTGCTGAAATAACATCAAGATTTAGACCGAACTGCGAGCCTGCCAGCGGTAGCAGGATCAGCAAGCCGATCAGAATCAGCATCCCGAACGGCTCGAGCCGCGCCAGCGGGAGGGCGAGTGGCCGGGGCAGCAGCCCTACCGCGACGCGCCCGCCGTCGAGCGGCGGGATCGGCATCATGTTGAACACCGCCAGCACCGCGTTGATCAGCAGTGCGTTCTTGAGATTGTCAAAGATCCATTGCGCCGAGTTCGCTGGGGCCCAGGGCAGGGCGTGCAGGGCAAGAGCTGCGGACAGCGCCAGCAGGATGTTGGTGGCGGGCCCGGCCAGCGCCACCCAGACCATGCCGAGTCTGGGGTCGTTGAGCTTGCGGAAATTCACCGGCATAGGCTTGGCATAGCCGAACAGGAATGGCGAATGCGCGAACAGCAGCATCGCCGGCAATATCAGCGTGCCGAACGGGTCGATGTGGCGGAGCGGGTTGAAGCTGACACGGCCGAGCTGCCATGCGGTATCATCACCGAGACGATGTGCGACGAAGGCGTGGGCAGCCTCGTGGAAGGTGATGGCGAGCACCAGCGGCAGCACCCACACCGAGAGGTCATACAAGGAAATGTTCACGGCTCGTCCGTCCCGGTTTGCCTGCGGTCTTGCAGCCGACCCAGCCAACCGGTGGTGCAGCAACGCGTCACCCCAACATAGGGTGGGCGGTCCCGAAATGCCACGCCGCAAATGATCGGCGAGACCAGCGGCCGTGACGTGGAGCCTTGGCGCCGGATGAGCTACGTCGGGATCGTCCCGTCATATCGGATCATGCCGTCCTCGATCGTCACCCAGCCCATCTTTTCGCTGACCCAGATGTGCTCGGTGGGCACAAACGCGTTGCGATCGTCGAAGGTCGCCAGCGCAACGCCAGCCAGCGTGCCGTTGCGCCGCCAGGCGAACAGGCGCGTGCCGCAGCGCTTACAGAACACGCGGTCGATGTTCTCGGACGACGCATAGCGCTCGGTGTCGCCCTCGACAGTCAGTGCGCGCTGGTCGAATTGCGCGCGGGCGAAGTAGGGCGAGCCCATCGCCTTCTGACAGAGGCGGCAATGGCAGATGCGGACGTTGAGCGGCTCGCCCTCCGCCTTGAACCGCACCGCGCCGCACAGACATCCGCCTTCTCGGATCATGGCTGCCTCAATAGGTTGCCCGCCCACCCGAGATGTCGAACACGGCGCCGGTCGAGAACGCGCAGTCCTCGGATGCGAGCCAGCTCACCATCGCGGCTAGCTCTTCCACCAGCACAAAGCGCGCTTTCGGGATTTTCGACAGCATGAAGTCGATATGCTGCTGCGTCATCTGGTCGAAGATCGCCGTCTTCGCAGCCGCGGGAGTCACCGCATTGACGAGAATGTCGTGTGCGGCCAATTCCTTGCCGAGCGACTTGGTCAGCGCGATCAGGCCGGCCTTGGACGCCGAATAATGCGAGGCGTTGGGATTGCCTTCCTTGCCGGCGATCGAGGCGATGTTGACGATGCGCCCGTACTTCTGCTTGAGCATCCAAGGCACGATCGCCTTGCAGACGATGAAAGGGCCGTCGAGGTTGATGCGCAGAACTTTCCGCCATTCCTCGAGATCGGTCTCCCAGACCGGCTTGTTGACGCCGGCGATGCCGGCATTGTTGACGAGGATGTCGATCTTGCCGAAGGCGGCCAGCGTCGCGTCGCGGGCCTGCTCGACGGCCGCGGTATCGGTGACGTCGACCTTGAAGACGCAGGTGTTATCGCCGATTTCCTTTGCCGTCTTCTCGGCCAGGGCTGCATCAAAATCCCAGATCGCGACCTTGGCGCCGGAGGCGACGAAGCGCTGAACAATGGCGCGGCCAAAGCCCTGCGCGCCGCCGGTGACGATGGCGACACGGCCGTTGAGATCGATCTTGTTCATGCCGGGCCTCTGGCGTCAGAGCATGTAGCCGCCGTCGACCACGAGGTCGACACCGGTGGTGAAGGCGCTCTCGTCGCTGCCGAGATAGACCGCCATGGATGCGATCTCGTCGGCGGTGCCGAGCCGGCCCATCTTCTGGCGGGAGACGAACATCTCCTTGCCCTGCGGCCCTTGCGCTGCGGCACGGTCGAGCATCGAAGGCGTCTCGACGGTGCCCGGGCAGATGCTGTTGCAGCGGATGCCCTTGGTGATGAAGTCGAGCGCGACCGCGCGCGTCAGCAGCGACACCGCTGCCTTCGAAGCGCTGTAGACGTAACGGTTGGCCGGTGGCCGCAGCGCCGCGCAGGAGGAGATGTTGACGATGCTGCCGCCGCCGCCCGCGAGCATGTCCGGCAGGAAGGCCCTGATGGTCCGGTGCATCGACTTGACGTTGAGGTCGAACGAGAAATCAAAATCCTCTTCCGAACACTCCAGGATGGTGCCGTGGTGCACGAAGCCCGCCGCGTTGAGCAGGATGTCGACCTTGCCGACGCGCTTGGCGAAGGCGTTAACGTCGGCGGTGCTGCGCACGTCGAGCTTCGCAGTCTCGGCAATACCTTCCTTAGCCAGGCTCGCGATGCCGCTCTCATTGATGTCGGTGGCGATGACGGTTGCGCCTTCACGCGCGAATGCAATGGCGCATGCGCGCCCGATGCCTGCCGCTGCAGCCGTGATGACGGCGCGCTTTCCCTTGAGGCGGTCTGCCATTTGTATTCTCCTCGATTTTCTCAGTGCCGTAGCCCGGATGAGCGCGCGAGCGCGATATCCGGGAGCGGATGTCCCGGGTGTCGCTCCGCTCACCCGGGCTACGTGTTCCTAACTCAGTGATTATCCCGCGCTACGCCAAATGTGCCGGCGACGTTCTGATAGCGCGTAGCGAGCTCCATGCAGGCACCGGTCGACTGCTGGCCGACGGTGTTGCGATAAAGCTCCTGCCACGGCGTCTGGTTCGGCGGATGCTTGAAGCCGCCATTCGCCGCCAGCTCGGCGTGGCGCTTCTTCACCTCGTCGTCGGAGATGAGAATGTTGGCACTGCCCTTGTTCAGATCGACGCGTACCTTGTCGCCGTTTCTGAGGATCGCGAGCCCGCCATTGGCGGCGGCTTCCGGCGAAGCATTGAGGATCGAAGGGGAGCCCGAGGTGCCCGACTGGCGGCCGTCGCCGATGCAGGGCAGGGACATGATGCCGCGCTTGATCAGCGCCGCAGGGGGCTGCATGTTCACGACCTCGGCGCCGCCGGGATAGCCGATCGGGCCGGTGCCGCGGATGAACAGCACGCAGCGCTCGTCGATCTCGAGTGAGGGATCGTCGATCCGCTCGTGATAGTCCTCGGGACCCTCGAACACGATGGCGCGGCCCTCGAATGCATTGAGATCGGTCGGGTTGCTGAGGTAGCGATCGCGGAACTCCTTGGAGATCACGCTGGTCTTCATGATCGCGGAATCGAACAGATTGCCCTTCAGCACCAGGAAGCCGGCGTCCTTCACCAGCGGCTTGTCGTAAGACCAGATCACGTCGTTGTCGGGTTTTGGCGCATTGGCGCAGTTCTCGCCGATGCCGCGGCCGTTGACCGTGACCGCGTCCTCGTGGATGCGCTTGTGCTTCATCAGTTCGCGCACCACGGCCGGCACGCCGCCGGCGCGGTGGAATTCCTCGCCGAGATAGAAGCCGGCCGGCTGCATGTTCACCAGCAGCGGCACGTCGTGGCCGACCTTCTGCCAGTCGTCGATGGAGAGCTCGACGCCGATGTGGCGCGCCAGCGCGTTAATGTGGATCGGTGCGTTGGTCGAGCCGCCGATCGCCGAATTGATCACGATGCAGTTCTCGAACGCCTTGCGGGTCAGGATGTCCGAAGGCTTGAGGTCTTCCCAGACCATGTCGACGATGCGTTTTCCCGTCTCGTAGGCGATCTGGCCGCGCTCGCGATAGGGGGCGGGGATCGCCGCACAGCCCGGCAGCGAGAAGCCGAGCGCTTCCGCGAGCCCGTTCATGGTCGAAGCGGTGCCCATGGTGTTGCAATGGCCGACCGAGGGCGCCGATGACGCCACGATCTCCATGAATTCTTCATAGTCAATCTCGCCGGCGGCGAGGCGCTCGCGCGATTTCCAGACGATGGTGCCGGAGCCGGTGCGCTCGCCATTGTGCCAGCCGTTCAGCATCGGCCCGCCCGACAGCACGATCGCGGGCAGGTTGACGGTCGCCGCCGCCATCATGCAGGCCGGCGTGGTCTTGTCGCAGCCCGTGGTCAGCACCACGCCGTCGAGCGGATAGCCGTAGAGGATTTCGACGAGGCCGAGATAAGCGAGGTTGCGGTCGAGCGCCGCGGTCGGGCGCTTGCCGGTCTCCTGGATCGGATGGGTCGGGAATTCCATCGCAATGCCGCCGGCCTCGCGGATGCCTTCGCGGACGCGATGGGCAAGCTCGATATGGTGGCGGTTGCAGGGGGAGAGGTCGTTGCCGGTCTGCGCGATGCCGATGATCGGTTTGCCGGACTGGAGCTCGGCGCGGGTGAGACCGTAGTTCAAATAGCGCTCCATATAGAGCGCGGTCATGCCCGGATTATGCGGATTGTTGAACCATTCCTGCGAGCGGAGGTGGCGGCGAGCGCCGTTGCCGGCGGGGGCATGCCCATTGGTTGGTTTTTTTGTCATTGGTTTCTCCTGCAATGCAAACGCACTGGCGTCCGTTTTATGGTATCGGCTTGTGCGATGCCCAACGGCGCGAGCGACGATTTGCCTGCCCGCTGGCGGGTCGTTTCCTCACAAATCCGATACTAGTCATGGCCACTTGGTAACGCTACCATTTTGTTCGCAACACCCCCGCCTGAAACGGCTGGCCGGTTGTCGGAACGCCGGGCCGACGAGCTTTGCCGCTCGATCACCTTGAAGCCGAGATCGAGCACCGGCTGCTCCGGACGCCGTCCGTCGATCGCGTCGATCAGCATGCTGGCGGCCGTGTTGCCCATCTCGTAGCGGTTGGTGCGCACGCTCGTCAAAGTCGGGACGGCGGAGGCCATGAATTCGAGATCGTTGAAGCCAACGATCGCGATCTGTTCGGGGATCGCGATCTCGCGGCGCCTGCATTCGAACAGCACACCCAGCGCGAGGTCGTCATTGGCGCAGAACACCGCGTCCATGCCGGGCTCCCGCGCCAGGAGATCGGTGAACAGGGCGCCTCCGAGCGTTACCGAGGTCGGAGTCGCCGTGGTGACGACGAGGCGTTGGTCGAACAGTCCGGCGTCTTTCATGGCCGAGACGTATCCGTCGAGCCGGCGCTGCACCCGCGGATCCATCCGTGCGCCGACGAAACCGATCTTGCGGTGACCTTGCGCGAACAGATGCGCAACCGCCGCACGGGCTGCGTCATAGTGCGAAAAGCCGATCATCATGTCGATCGGATTGGGTCCGATCTCCATGATCTGCACGATCGGGCAGTCGGCGGCATCGAGCATTGCGCGCGATTCCGTGGTCTGGTCGATGCCGGTGACGATCAGCCCGGCCGGCTTCTGCGCAAGAAACAGCCGCAGCAGCTTCTCCTCCTGGAGAATACTGTAGCGTGTGTTGGACAACTGGATCGAGTAACGGCTGTTTTCGGAGGCGTCGTAGATGCCGCGTAGCACGTCGGAGAACACGTTATTGGTCAGCGACGGAATCAAGACACCGATCACCTCGGTGCGCTGCGAGGCCAACGCGCGCGCCGCCAGGTTCGGTACATAGCCGAGCTCCCTGGCTGCGCTCTCGACCCGGGTCCGTTTGGCGAGCGACAGCGCCTCGGGATTGCGGAAGAAGCGGGACGCTGTGATCGGGCTGACGCCGGCGAGCTCGGCGACTTCCGCCAGCCGGATTTTGCCTGACTTGGTGCGGTTTCGACCCATTTGCTGCTCTTAACACACTCAATGTCGCAAACAAAGGAACGTTGACAGCGCTACCAGCACGGACTAACCAAAGACAAATTGCCAAAACCGCACAAACTGCCGACAATGTCGCCCGCTAAGGTTGGGCTTCGCTCGGTGAAGTCTGAAAAACAAGACGGTCGCGGCGCGAGATGCGTCGTGGACTTTCGAGGAGGGGAGCTAGATGTCGTCTGTGCAAATCCGCGACGTGCGGAAATCGTTCGGCAATTTTGAAGTCCTGCACGGCGTTTCGATTCCGATCGAGGACGGCCAGTTCGTTGTCCTGGTTGGCCCCTCCGGCTGCGGCAAGTCGACGCTTCTGCGCATGCTCGCCGGTCTCGAGAACATCACCTCAGGCACGATCTCGATCGGCGACCGCGTCGTCAACAATGTCCAGCCCAAGGAGCGGGACATTGCGATGGTGTTCCAGAACTACGCGCTCTATCCGCACATGACGGTCGGCGAGAACATGGGCTTCTCGATGAAGCTGCGGGGCGAGAGCACCGAAGAGATCAACAAGCGCGTCAAGCGCGCCGCCGAGATCCTGGCACTGTCGCCGCTGCTCGAACGCTATCCGCGCCAGCTCTCCGGCGGCCAGCGCCAGCGCGTCGCCATGGGCCGCGCCATCGTGCGCGATCCGCAGGTGTTCCTGTTCGACGAGCCCTTGTCGAACCTCGACGCCAAGCTGCGCGTCGCGATGCGCACCGAGATCAAGGAGCTGCACCAGCGGCTGAAGACCACGACGGTCTACGTCACCCACGATCAGATCGAGGCCATGACCATGGCCGATAAAATCGTGGTCATGCATGACGGCATCGTCGAGCAGATGGGTACGCCGCTCGAGCTCTACGACAAGCCCGAGAACCAGTTCGTCGCCGGCTTTATCGGCTCGCCGTCCATGAACTTCCTGAAGGGTCATGTGCGGGTCAACGGCGTTGCGATCTTCGAGGGGCCGAATGGCGTCAAGCTGCCGCTCAGGAACGCGCCGGCGGCGTCCGACGGGCGTCCTGTCGTTTACGGCGTGCGTCCCGAGCATTTCACCATCGCTGACGACGGCGCCGATGCCGAGATCGTCGTGGTCGAGCCGACCGGCTCGGAAACGCAGGTGTTTGCGAAGCTCGGTGGTGAGCAGGTCGTCGCGGTCTTCCGCGAACGTCACCAGTTCAACCCGGGCGACAAGGTCAAGCTGAAGCCCGATCCTTCCGTGATTCATCTGTTCGACGAGGCGACGGGCAAACGCGTATAGCGACGCCAAAGAACTGCCAAGCAGAACTGCCCCAATACAAGACGACCCAATACAAATATAAAATTTAGGGAGAGAACGATGAGCGATTTCGACAGGCGAAGTGTGCTTAAAGTCGGTCTGGGCGGCGCGGCGCTGCTGGCCGGCCCGGGCATTGTCCCGGTACGCGCGGCGGAGTGGACCAACACGCCCGAGCCGAACGCTTCCATCCGCGTCTTGCGCTGGAAGCAGTTCATTCAGGCCGAGTTCGACAAATTCGCCGAGCAGACCAAGGCGTTCTCCGAGAAGACCGGCGTCAAGATCAAGCTCGAGGCCGAGAGCTGGGAGGACATCCGCCCCAAAGCCGCGGTCGCCGCCAATGTCGGCGCCGGTCCCGACCTGATCATCGGAACGCTCGATGATCCCCACAAATTCCCGGAAAAGCTGATCGACATGACTGACGTCGCCGACTATCTCGGCGCGCAGTATGGCGGCTGGTACCCGGTTGCCGAACGCTACGGCAAGAAGGGCAACAGCTGGATCGCCATTCCGCAGGGCGCGACCGGCGGCTGCCTGAACTATCGCGTTAGCCACGTGAAGGCCGCCGGCTTCGATGAATTTCCCAAGGACACTGCCGGCTTCCTCAAGCTCTGCCAGGCGCTGAAGAAGAACAACACGCCGGCCGGCTTCGCGCTCGGCCACGCCACGGGTGACGCCAACGGCTGGTGCCAGTGGGCGCTGTGGGCCTTCGGCGGCAAAGTCGTCAATGAAAAGAACGAGGTCGTGATCGACTCGCCGGAGACGATCGCCGCGCTCGAATACGTCAAGCAGCTCTACGAGACCTTCATCCCCGGCGTGCTGTCGTGGAACGACTCGAACAACAACAAGGCGTTCCTCAACGGCGAGCTCAGCCTGACGCTGAACGGCATCTCTATCTGGACCGTCGGAAAGAACTCGACCGATCCGAAGCAGCAGGAGATCGCCAAGGACATGAACCACGCGCCGATGCCGATCGGTCCGGTCGGCGTGTCGACCGAGCAGCAGAACGTGCTGGTTTATTACGGCTACAAGCACTCGAAGTATCCGAAGGCGGTCAAGGAATACATCAAGTTCATGATGGACAAGGCGAACTACGACGCCTGGGAGGTCTCCTCCAACGGCTACGTGTCGCCGCCGCTTCCGGCCTACAACGACAACCCGGTGTGGACGTCGGATCCGAAGATCACGCCGTATCGCGACTGCCTGAAGCGCTGCCGCGACAACGGCTATGCCGGCGACCTCGGCTATGCCTCGGCCGCCGTGATGGGCGACTTCGTCGTCGTCGACATGTTCGCCGAGGCGGCGTCGGGCTCCGTGACGCCGAAGGCGGCAGCCGCACGCGCAGCCGAGCGCGCCAAGCGCTACTATCAGGTCTGATCAGCTCCAATCTACGCGGCGTCCGGTTCGCCGGACGCCGCGACTTTTCGTCGAGGGGAATCCGACATGGCAGTTATGGCCGAGTCCACTGTCGCGCAGGCCAAGCGCAGCAGCTTGTGGACCAGAGCATTCGAGAGCCGGCATTTCCTCGGCGCGATGTTCATGGTGCCGGCAATCGCCATCCTCATCCTGTTTCTGGCTTACCCGCTGGCGCTGGGCTTCTGGCTCGGCATGACCGACACCAAGATCGGCGGCGCCGGGCGCTACATCGGCTTCCAGAATTTCGTCTCGCTGGCGAAGGACTCAGTGTTCTGGCTTTCGGTGTTCAACACGATCTTCTACACGGTCGCCGCCAGCGCGGTGAAATTCGCCATCGGCCTTTACCTGGCGCTGCTGCTCAACGAGCGGCTGCCGATGAAGTCGATGATCCGGGCGATCGTGCTGTTGCCCTTCGTCGTGCCCACGGTGCTCTCTGCGATTGCGTTCTGGTGGATTTATGACAGCCAGTTCTCGATCATCTCCTGGGTGTTGATCAAGGCCGGCCTGATCACGCGCTATATCGATTTCCTTGGCGATCCCTGGAATGCGCGCTGGTCGGTCGTCGCCGCCAATATCTGGCGCGGCGTGCCTTTCGTGGCGATCACGCTGCTGGCGGGATTACAGACCATCTCGCCCTCGCTCTATGAGGCCGCCAATCTCGACGGCGCCACCAATCTGCAGCGCTTCCGCCACATCACGCTGCCGATGCTGTCGCCGATCATCGCGGTCGTGATGACGTTCTCGGTGCTGATGACCTTCACCGACTTTCAGCTCATCTACACCATCACGCGGGGTGGACCGATCAACTCCACCCATCTGATGGCGACGCTGTCGTTCCAGCGCGCCATCACCGGCGGCAATCTCGGCGAGGGGGGCGGCGATCTCGAACGCGATGATTCCGTTCCTGGTCGCGGCGATCCTGCTCAGCTTTTTCGGGCTTCAGCGTTCCCGCTGGCAGCAGGGCGGGAGGGACTGACCATGACCACGGCAGACGACCAAAGCGTCGGAATGGACTATCTCGAGAGCTTCCCGCGGAAGTTTTTCGGGTCTACCTTCCGCTCGGCCTGATCATCTTCTTCCTGCTGTTCCCGTTCTACTGGATGGCGGTCGCGACGTTCAAGCCGGACGCGGAGATGTACGACTACGAAAAGTACAATCCGTTCTGGATCGTGCATCCGACGCTGGAGCACATCAAGAAGCTGTTCTTCGACACCGACTATCCGCTCTGGATGTGGAACACCGTGATCGTCTCGGTGTCCTCGACCTTCATCTCCCTGTTCGCCAGCGTCTGCGCCGCCTATGCGATCGAACGCCTTCGCTACAAGGGCTCGCGCTATGTCGGCCTTGCGATCTTCCTCGGCTATCTGGTGCCGCCCTCCATTCTGTTCATTCCGCTGGCGGCGATCGTGTTTCAGCTCGGGCTGTTCGACGGCAATTTGGCGCTGATCCTGACCTATCCGACCTTCCTGATCCCGTTCTGCACCTGGCTCCTGATGGGCTATTTCCGCACCATCCCCTATGAGCTGGAGGAGTGTGCGCTGATCGACGGGGCGACGCGGCTGCAGATTCTGATGAAGATCACGCTGCCGCTTTCGCTGCCGGGCGTGATCTCGGCGGGCATCTTCGCCTTCACGTTGTCCTGGAACGAGTTCATTTACGCGCTGACCTTCATCTCCTCGTCCGAAAACAAGACGATCCCGGTCGGCGCGATCACCGAGCTCGTCAATGGCGACGTCTACCACTGGGGGGCCCTGATGGCGGCGGCTCTGACCGGCTCGGTTCCCGTAGTTATCCTTTATTCCTTCTTCGTGGAGTATTATGTGTCGGCGATGACCGGCGCCGTGAAGGAATGATCGCGGGGCCTGCCTCGAGAGCGCGCCAGGACGAATTGCCGAAATCGGCGCGTTCCGGCCAATAAAAAGGAGTAGGCTCTTGCACATTCTGGTTCTGGGCGCCGCCGGCATGGTCGGCCGCAAATTGTGCGAACGGTTGTCGCGCGACGGCCGGCTCGGCAAGAGCGACATCACCAAGCTGACCATGCATGACGTGGTCGAGCCGAAGGCGCCCGAAAGAGCCGGTTTTGCCGTCGAGACCGTGTCGAGCGATTTCGCCGTGCCGGGTGCGGCCGAAAAGCTGATCGCCGGCCGTCCGGACGTGATCTTTCATCTCGCCGCGATCGTCTCGGGCGAAGCCGAGCTCGATTTCGACAAGGGCTACCGCATCAATCTCGACGGCACGCGAATGCTGCTCGATGCCGTCAGGCTTGCAGGCGGCGGCTACAAGCCGCGCGTGGTCTTCACGTCCTCGATCGCGGTGTTCGGCGCGCCGTTCCCCGATGCGATCGGCGACGAGTTCTTCCACACGCCGCTTCTGAGCTACGGTACGCAGAAGGCGATCGGCGAATTACTGCTGGCCGACTATTCCCGCCGCGGCTTCCTCGATGGCATCGGCATCCGCCTGCCGACCATCTGCATCAGGCCCGGCCTGCCCAACAAGGCGGCATCGGGCTTCTTCTCCAACATCCTGCGCGAGCCGCTGGCCGGCAAGGAAGCGGTTCTTCCCGTGTCCGAGGACGTCCGCCACTGGCATGCCACGCCGCGCTCCGCCGTCGGCTTCCTGCTGCATGCCGGCACCATGGACCTCGCCGCGGTGGGGCCGCGCCGTAATTTGACCATGCCGGGCCTGTCGGCGACGGTTGGCGAGCAGATCGCTGCGCTGAAGCGCGTCGCCGGCGACAAGGTCGCCGCCCGCATCAAGCGGGAGCCCGATCCCTTTATCGTCGGCATCGTCGGCGGCTGGCCGCGCAACTTCAATGCAAAGCGGTCGCTCGAGCTCGGCTTCACCACTGCCGAGAAGACTTTCGACGACATCATCCGCATTCACATCGAAGACGAGCTCGGCGGCAATTTCGTCGCCTGATCTCTGACTGAGCGGGTAAAGTGATGGCGAGCGTTGCTTGCATCGGCGAATGCATGGTCGAGCTCCGGCAGGCCCAGGGTGGACAATCCGCCGGACCTTCCAGCGGGCAGGGCGGGGGGCCTCTACTCGCGTGGATTCGGCGGCGACACCCTCAACACGGCCGTTTACCTCGCGCGGCTCGAGGTCAAGGTCGATTATTTCACCGCGCTTGGCGACGATGCCCTGAGCGATGAGATGATCGCGGCCTGGACTGCGGAGGGCGTCGGCACGAGGCGCGTCGCGCGGCTGCCGGGCAAGCTGCCCGGCCTCTACATGATCCAGCTGGATGCGAAGGGAGAGCGCCAGTTCTTCCACTGGCGCGACAGTGCGGCGGCGCGCCAGCTGATGAACCTGCCGGAAACGGACGATCTCCTCAACTCGCTGATGAGCTACGACATCGTCTATCTCTCTGCGATCACGCTCTCGATCTACGACGCGGCCGGGCGCGAGCGCCTGTTCGCGGCGATCAAGCGCGCGCGTCTGCTTGGCACCCGCTTCGTGTTCGACACCAATTTTCGCGCGCGGGGATGGCCGGATCGTGAGGTCGCGCGCGAGGTGTTTTCAGCGGCCTTCGCGGCAGCCGACATCGTGCTGACCTCGACCGAGGATCTGCTCGCCCTCTATCCCGGTGAGAGCCACGAGCAGTTGATGGCGCGCATCCCAAGCTCCGAGCTGGTGTTCCGGCTCGCCGAGCCGGTCAGCCTGCTGCGCTTTCCCGGGGGGCCCTATGAGGTCCGCGCGGAGCCCACGACTAAACCCGTGGTCGACACCACCGCGGCCGGCGATAGCTTTGCGGCGGCCTATATCGCGGCACGGCTCGCCGGTTCCGACCCGGTCGAGGCCGCCCAGGCCGGGCACCGCCTCGCCAGCCTCGTCATCTGCTATTCCGGCGCCATCATTCCGGGTTATGCCATGCCGCCGAAGAAACGGCACCGGCCGGCGACCACGCGTCAAGCGACCAAGTGAAACGAAAGCCAAGATGACCACGACTGCCCAACAGAACCACCTCGCCGCGCTGTTCAAGGCCGCGACTGTCATTCCCGTCCTCACCATCGAGCGTATCCAGGATGCGGTGCCGCTGGCGCGTGCGCTGGTGGCCGGCGGCGTCCGCACGCTGGAGGTGACCATGCGTACCCCTGTTGCGATCGAGGCGGCGAGGGCGATGATGGCCGAGGTGCCCGAGGCGGTGGTCGGCATCGGCACGATTCTCAATCCGGCCGACTTTACCCGTGTCGAGAAGCTCGGCGTTGCGTTCGGCATCAGCCCGGGCTTGACCCCGGACCTCTTGAAGGCCGCCACCCATAGCTCCTTGCCGTTTGCGCCGGGTATCGCCACGGCCTCCGAGCTGATGATGGCGCTGTCCTACGGCTTCGACATTGCAAAATTTTTCCCGGCCGAGCAGGCCGGCGGCATCAAGGGGCTGCGCTCGCTGGGTGGGCCGTTCCCGAACGTGCGGTTCTGCCCGACCGGCGGGGTCGGCGAGGCCAATGCAGCAACCTGGCTCGCGGAGCCCAATGTGGTCGCGGTCGGCGGTTCCTGGCTGTGCCCGACGGCGGAGATCAGGGCCGGGAACTGGGCCGGCATAACTGCCATCTGCCAGCGCACCCTCGAGGCCCTTAAACCCGCGTGAAGTCTTGCCATCCCTGAGCTAAGACTTAGGTCAGCAAGAGACCGCCAGGGAGAATGACCATGACCGCCAGCATCGTCGGATGGGCGCATACGCCGTTCGGCAAGTTCGACACCGAGACTGTGGAAAGCCTTGTGGTGAAGGTCGCCAATGAGGCGCTGGCGGATGCCGGCATTTCGGCCGGCGATGTCGACGAGATCGTGCTCGGCCATTTCAACGCCGGCTTCTCGCCCCAGGATTTTACCGCCTCGCTGGTGCTCCAGGCCGACCCGAAGCTGCGCTTCAAGCCGGCGACCCGGGTCGAGAACGCCTGCGCCACCGGCTCCGCCGCCGTCCATCAGGGCGTGCGCGCGATCGCGGCCGGCGCGGCCAGGATTGTCCTCGTTGTCGGGGTCGAACAGATGACGCGCACGCCGGGCCCGGAGATCGGCAAGAACCTGCTCAAGGCGTCCTATCTTCCCGAGGACGGCGACACTGTCGGCGGCTTCGCCGGCGTGTTCGGCAAGATCGCCAGCTCCTATTTCCAGAAATACGGCGACCAGTCCGATGCACTGGCGCTGATCGCGGCCAAGAACCATAAGAACGGCGTCGCCAATCCCTTCGCCCAGATGCGCAAGGACTTTGGCTTCGACTTCTGCCGCGCCGAGAGCGAGAAGAACCCCTACGTCGCCGGCCCCCTGAAGCGCACCGACTGCTCGCTGGTCTCGGACGGTGCCGCTGCCCTGGTGCTGGCCGACGCGGAAACCGCCAAGGGCATGAGCAAGTCGATCGGCTTCCGCGCCACCGCGCACGCCCAGGATTTCCTGCCGATGTCCAAGCGCGACATCCTCCAGTTCGAGGGCTGCACGGTCGCTTGGCAGCGCGCACTGGAGAAGGCGGGCGTTACACTTTCCGATCTCTCCTTCGTCGAGACCCATGACTGCTTCACCGTCGCCGAGCTGATCGAGTACGAAGCGATGGGCTTGACGCAGCGGGGGCAGGGTGCCCGTGCCATCAAGGAAGGCTGGACGCTCAAGGACGGCAAGCTGCCGGTCAATCCGTCCGGTGGCCTGAAAGCCAAGGGCCATCCGATCGGCGCCACCGGCGTCTCCATGCACGTGATGACCGCGATGCAGCTCGCCGGCCAAGCGCCCGAGGGCATGCAGCTCAAGAATGCAAAGCTCGGCGGCATTTTCAACATGGGCGGTGCGGCGGTTGCCAACTACGTCTCCGTGCTGGAGCCGCTGAAGTAAGGCTGCTGCACGGTAGGCAAGGCGTGAAGCGCCGTGCCCACCTTCTTATCTTGCGCTAGATCATGGTGGGCCCGCTGGGGGCCCTTAAAGCTCTTGATCGATTTGCAGGGGATGCATCATGAGCAATGACTACGAAGATCTGCTGTCGATGGACGCACTCAACGATCGCATCGCGATTCTCGAGGACAATATCCGCCAGCTCATCGAGCAGGCCGCGGCCGCCTCGGGTGAGCAGAACGAGTCGCGGATCGCTGACCGCATCAACCAGCAGAATGATGAGCTCGACCGCCTCCTCAAGATTCGCGATTCCCGTCAGAAGAAATAGCCGCCTTTCGCCGCCGGCGCATGCGGCCATACGCCGGCGGCTCTTGCGCATGCGCCGCCACTGCCGTTAGCTGGACCGAGATCGCAGGCCTCACTTGAGGCCGCGCAATCGGGAGCGAACGATGGGGCCGCTGAAGGGCATCAAGGTCGTCGACATGACCACCGTGCTGATGGGCCCCTATGCGACCCAGATGCTCGGCGATTACGGCGCAGACGTCATCAAGGTGGAGTCTCTGGACGGCGACGTCACCCGCCTGATCGGCCCGATGCGGCACGCAGGCATGGGCCCGGTGTTTCTCAACACCAACCGTAGCAAGCGCTCGATCTGCCTTGACCTGAAGAAGCCCGCCGGCCGCGAGGCCGTGCTCCGCTTGCTGAAAGACGCCGACGTTCTCGTCTACAACGTCCGCCCGCAGGCGATGGCGCGGCTTCAACTCGGCTATGACGTTGTTTCCAAAATCAATCCGCGGCTGGTCTATGCCGGCGTGTTCGGCTTCGGCCAGGACGGGCCCTATGCTGCAAAACCGGCCTATGACGATCTGATCCAGGGCGCCACCGCGCTGCCCGCCTTGATGGCGCAGACCGGTGACGGTGTGCCGCGCTATGTGCCGAACGCACTGGTCGATCGCATCGTAGGCTTGACTGCCGTGGGCGCGATCTGCGCCAGCCTCGTGCACCGCGACCGCACCGGCCGCGGCCAGCGCGTCGACATCCCGATGTTCGAGACCATGGCCGGCTTCGTCATGGGCGACCACATGGGCGGATTGACCTATGAGCCCCCGCTCGACAAGGGCGGTTACGCCCGCCACCTCTCGCGCGACCGCCGGCCCTACAAGACATCGGACGGTTATCTCAGCGTCATCGTCTACAACGACAAGCAGTGGGAGAACTTCTTTAAGGCGACGCGACGCGACGACCTGCGCGCCGACGCGATGTTCGCGACATTCGCCGGGCGCGCCGCCAATATCGACGTCGTCTATGCCGAGCTCGCGCGCATCTTCGAGACGCGCAGCACCGCGGAATGGATCGACCTGCTCACCAAGGCCGACGTGCCGGTGATGCCCATGCACGACCTCGCGTCGATGCTGCACGATGAGCATCTGGAGGCGACCGGCTTTTTCCCAGTGGTGAACCATCCAACTGAAGGGCCGATCCGGAGCATGAGGGTGACGGCCACCTGGTCCGAAACCGAAGCCGAACCGGTGCGGCTCGCGCCGCAGCTCAACGAGCACGGCGCGGAAATCCTGCGCGAGATCGGCTATTCCGCCGACGAGATCGACGCCATGGTCCGCGATGGCGTCACCCGTTCGCCGCCCCGGAATGACGATGCACTGGTGCGCCCATGAGCTTCATCACCGGCGTCGGTCTCACGCCTTTCGGCAAGCACGAAGGCTCGTCCTCGCTGGAGCTGATGAGCAAGGCCGCGCAGGCTGCGCTCGACGATGCCGGGCTCAAGCGTGCCGAGATCGACGGCATCCTCTGCGGCTACTCCACCGTCTCGCCGCACATCATGTTGGCGACCGTTTTTGCCGAGCATTTTGGCATCCGCCCCAGTTACGCCCATGCCGTCCAGGTCGGTGGCGCGACCGGGCTCGCGATGACCATGCTCGCCCATCATCTCGTCGAAGCGGGCGTCGCCCGCAATGTGCTCGTCGTGGCCGGCGAGAACCGCCTCACTGGGCAGAGCCGCGACGCCTCGATCCAAGCGCTGGCGCAGGTCGGCCATCCCGACTACGAACTGCCGCTCGGCCCGACCATCCCGGCCTATTACGGCCTCGTCGCTAACAGATACATGCACGAGTACGGCGTGACGGAAGAAGACCTCGCCGAATTCGCGGTGCTGATGCGCACCCACGCCTGCACTCATCCTGGTGCGCAATTCCAGGATTCCATCGAGGTCGCAGACGTCATGGCCTCGAAGCCGGTGGCGATGCCGCTGAAGCTGCTCGATTGCTGCCCGGTGTCCGACGGCGGCGCAGCCTTCGTCATCAGTCGCGAGCGGACCGGAGAGGCCCGCGTGCGCATTCGCGGCTGTGCCCAGGCCCATACCCATCAGCACGTCACTGCAGCCCCCGCCCTGAGCGAGCTCGGCGCCGAGATCTCCATCGCTCGCGCCAGGGAGGTTACCGGCCTTGCCATTTCCGACGTGCGCTACGCGGCGATCTACGACAGCTTTACGATCACGCTCGCGATGCTGCTGGAAGATCTTGGCCTCGCTGGCCGGGGCGAGGCAGCCGCGCGCGTGCGCGCTGGCCATTTCAGCCGCAATGGAGCGATGCCGCTGAACACCCATGGCGGCCTGCTCAGCTACGGTCATTGCGGCGTTGGTGGCGCCATGGCGCATCTGGTGGAAACGCATCTGCAGATGACGGGGCGGGCGGCGAATCGTCAGGTGCGCGACGCCTCGATCGCGCTGCTGCACGGCGACGGCGGCGTGCTGTCGTCTCACGTCAGCATGTTCCTGGAGCGGGTGCGATGAGCGAGCGTCTAGCCGACTGGACCAAGGGCGAACAGGCCGTCATTTATCAGACCTGCACCGCATGCGGCCATGTGCAGTATATTCGTCGCGCCTTCTGCGCGGCCTGCGGCGCGTCCGATCCGCGCGAGCAGTGCGCCAGCGGCAAGGGCAGGGTCTACGCGACGTCGCTGGTCTGCCGCGCCGCCACGCCCGAGACGCGCGCGTACGTGCCCTACAACATCCTGCTGGTCGATTGCGCCGAGGGTTTTCGCATGATGGCGCATGGTGAGAATGATCTCGCCATCGGCGATGAGGTCAGTGCGAGCTTCAAACTGTTCGCCGGCAAGCTGGTGCCGTTCTTCGCCAAAGACAGATAGTGAAATTTAGATGCTCCAATGTGGCCCGGATGGAGCGGACCGAAATCCGGGTTTTCGCCTCACCGATAGACTTTCCCGGATTGCGCGCCCCATCCGGGCTATTGCGGCAACGCGAGCGGTGGGATCCGTCATTCGGGGGCGGTCCTGAGAGACCGAGCCTGGAACGGGAATTCTGGGCCTGGCCTGTGCGAGGGCCACCCCGGAATGACGAAAGCTCTCACCCGACTCTTAACTAGCGCCCGTAGAACAGGATGCTGGCGATGACGAGCATCGCCATCACCGCTAGCATATGCGCGAACGCTTCCGAGGCCGCCCCCTTGGTGGCTTCCTTCATTCCATTTTCTCCCTAGACTTGGGCGTGACTCATCGATGCGCGGTTAGCGCCCAACGGCCAATTGTTTTTACTGGAACACCCCTTGCGAGTATCCGCCGCGATCAAGTCCCCACGCGGCGAATATCGACTGTGCCAAGGTCGTTCAGCAATGCGGCGGCATTTTGACTCGATGTTGTTGCTCCTGCGGACGCGCAAGAATACAGTTTCGTGGAAATTTCGCCGCTAACGACAAAAAGCATCAAAGGCTTAGGGAAAACTTCAGGAAAATCATGGCCCGCATCAACTACAGCGACCCGTCCAAGGCATCCGACCGCACCCGCGAGATCCTCGACAAGAACCGCAATGCCAACATCTTCCGGATGATGTCGCATTCGCCGAGCTATTTCGAGCAGTACTGCCGGCTCGGCGGCGCCATCCGCCACAAGGGCGAGCTCGATCCGATCGTGCGCGAACTCGCGATCACCCGCACCGGCATTTTGTGCGAGGCGCCGTATGAGATCGTCGCGCACAAGCGCATCGGCAAGAATGTCGGCGTCACCGACGAGCAGAACGAGGCGCTCGAGAACTGGCAGGCCGCGAACTGTTTCAATGAAGTGCAGCGCGCCGCGCTCGCCTTCACCGACGAGATCGTCAAGCTGAACAAGCCGACGGATGCGACCTTCAAGGCGATCTCATCGAAGCTGACGCCGGCCGCACTGGTTGAACTGCAGCTCTCGGTCGGATTCTACATCATGACGTCAAAGTTTCTGGAGACCTTCGAGATCGACCTTCAGCCGGTCACCGAAGTGGTCGGCTGATCGAGCAATTGCTGTGAGGGATGCTCATGACGATCGATGAATATGCCGCCTGGGCTGCAACGATTGCGAAAGTCGATGAGCGTCCGTCGAACGAACGGCTGTCCTATCTCGGGCTCGGCCTCGCCGGCGAGTCCGGCGAAGTCGCCGACCATATCAAGAAGCTGCTCCGCGATGACTGGCTCGACCAGGCGGGCCTCGTCGAAGAGCTCGGCGATGTCATCTATTACTGGGCCTGCCTCTGCGTGGCGACCGGCCAGCAGCCATCGGAGCTGCTCAAGACCAGTGCCGCCAAGATCAAGCGGCGGATCAGCGAGGCGGCGAGCCGCTAGGCCGCTCAGGTGGAGGTCAAGATATCCACTTTGGCGTTGGCGACGATCAGGCGCTCGGCCAGAAGCTGCGCAAGATTGCGCATGATGCGTTCGCTGGCGTGCGGGTGCTGCTTGCGGAAGCGCTCGAACGCTTTCAGAGGCGCCTCGAACGCGGTCGCAGCCATATCCGCGAACACGTCCGCGGAGCGGGTGGTCTCGATCAGGGCCATCTCGCCGAACGCCATGCCGGCGGTGAGTGTTGCGAGCCGCACTCCGTCGGGCAGGGTGACATGCACCGCGCCGCTGCGCAGGAAGAACAGGGAATCGGCTGCGGCGCCAGTGGTGAGGATTTTCGCGCCAGACTGATAGATCCGGATCGTGCAGATTGAGGCGAGGTCGGTCAGCTCTTCCGCGCTGAGGCCTGCGAGCAGAGGCTGCTCGGAAAGCTCGGTGGTCTCGCGAAAATCGATCGAGCCGCCATAGCGGTAGACGATCTGGTCTTCGGCCCATTCGATCGCGGTGTCGAGCACATAGAAGTCGCGGACGTTCTTCAGCTCCGCGGTCCACTCCCGCAGGCTGTCCCATTCTTTGGAGGCGCGCCTGACGCCTGACAGGACGACGGTCACATTCAGCGCCGCCAGCTCCTCGAACGCTTCAGCCACCAGCCGCGCCCCGGCGCGTGTGGTGGAGGTGACGCGGTGGAGATCGAAAATCACGAATTGCGGCCGCGGCCGGCCCGCAAGCCGGCGTGAGACATAGTCGACCGCCGACAGCGACAGCGTGCCGACCAGCTCGATGATCCGCACCTCCTGCTCGAGGGCTGCGAGAATATCGCGCTCCTGCGGGCGGCGCACGCGCCGCGACGGGCTCTTGCCGATGTCGTAATCGGCGATGACGGCGTTGCGTGCGTCGTCGCTGCGGTTGAGCATATGCAGATCGTAATGCGAGGACAGCGCCTCGCAGACCTTGATGCCGCGCACGCTGTTGCCGTGCTTGTCGAGCCTTGGCGAATAGCTGCCGAGCCCGAGGCGGGCGGGGAGTGCGGCGAGAATTCCGCCGCCGACGCCACTCTTGGCGGGGATGCCGATCCGGTAGATCCATTCGCCGGCATAGTCGTACATGCCCGACGACGTCATCACCGACAGCGTGCGCGAGATCGCGTAAGGCGTCAGCACCTGCTCGCCGGTAACCGGGTTGACGCCACGGTTGGCGAGCGTTGCCGCCATCACAGCGATGTCGCGCGCGGTGACCAGCACCGCGCATTGCCGGAAATAGACGTCGAGTACGGCCGCGACATTGTCCGAGATCACCGCATTGGTCTTGAGGAGATAGCCGATGGCACGGTTGCGGTCGCCGGTCTGGCTTTCGGAAGCGTAGACGGCCTCGTCGACGGCGAGATCGCGGCCGGCAAAACGACTAAGCGCGAGGCGAATTTGCTCGAAGGCATCCGGACCCTTGCTGTCGTGGATCAGCCCGGTGCAGGCGATCGCGCCGGCATTGACCATCGGGTTGAATGGATGATTCTCCGAGTTGAGCCGGATCGAGTTGAAAGGATCGCCGGAGGGCTCGACGCCGATTGCGCTCTCCACCCTGTTTGCGCCGAGCAGGTCCAGCGCCAGCGCGAACACGAACGGCTTTGACATCGACTGGATGGTGAAGGGCGCCCTGGAGTCGCCGACCTCGTAGACATGACCGTCCAGGGTCGCGAGGCTGATGCCGAAACAGGCAGGATCGGCCTTGCCGAGCTCGGGAATGTAGTCGGCGACCGCGCCCGAGGTCTCTGCCGAGAATTCGTTGAGGCAATTGTCCAGAAACCGCAGCAAAGGCGGCTTCGAGCGCGTCCAGGCGGTAGCGAGAGGCGAAAGCGGTTTCATTGCCTCTCTTTGTGCAACGCAATCAGGGCACGCGCAACCCGTCCGGCACCACGGTCTGCCGCCGGACCAGCAGCAGGGCGAGCAAAATCGTGGGGATCAGGATGGCGAGGCCGAGCAGCGTCACCTGCATCTGCGACAGCGGCATGATGCCGCCGCCGGGGGTGGCCACCACGAAACCGCCGATCACCAGCAGCACGCGGATGGGCCACTCCAGCGCACCGGCGCCGCGGAGATCGCCGACGAAGGGCTGGTAGCCCTGGATGCCGCCGCAGATGAACAGCGTGCCGAACGCCGCGAGCGCCATCAAGCCGAGACCGGCCAGATAGGGGCTCGGCCCCTGCAGCACCAGCGCGGGATTGAGCACGAAGAAGAACGGGATGAAATAGATGATGCTGCCGACCCACATCGAT
Organism: Bradyrhizobium lupini; assembly: GCF_040939785.1. Lineage (NCBI taxonomy): Bacteria > Pseudomonadati > Pseudomonadota > Alphaproteobacteria > Hyphomicrobiales > Nitrobacteraceae > Bradyrhizobium > Bradyrhizobium lupini. The sequence goes on along the minus strand of NZ_CP162553.1, from coordinate 623,893 downwards.
TCCCAGCCCGTCTTCATCGCCGGCGAGCCGGCAATACCTGCCGCTGCGAATGATGCAATCGCGACCGGCGGGGTGATCGACGACAGCATGCCCCAGTAGAAAATGAACATGTGCACGGCCATTTTGTTCAGCCCGAGCTTCTCCAGCGCGGGTGCGACCAGGATGGCGAGGAAGATGTAGCAGGCCGTCGTGGTCAGGCCGAGCCCGAGAATCAGGCTAGTCAGGGCGCACATGCCGAGCAGCAGGAACGGATTGTCGCCGGCGATATGCAGCAGGTCGTTGGCGAGGCTCGACACCACGCCGGTCATCGAGAAGGCGCCGATCAGCAGGCCGCACCCGGCGAGGATGCCGACAAGCTCGACGAAGGTGCGGCCGTTGACCTCGAGGAATTTGCCGATGGTCGCGACAGTCCAGCGCGTGTCCTTCGAGAACAGCTGGTTGAGCACAAGAAGCAATGCGGTGGCGTAGAATGGCGCATGGCTCTCGCGCTTGAAGTAGAGCAGCATCACGATCAGGAGGGCGATGACGAAGACGTAGTACCAGCCATCCTTGATTGTATCCATGACCCGCGGCAGCTCCGCGCGCGGAATGCCCTTCAGCCCGTGTCGTGCGGCGTAGGAATCGACCTGCATGAACAGGCCGATATAATAGAGCGCGGCGGGAATGATGGCCGCGATCGCGACATCGGCGTAGCTGACATTGAGGAACTGCGCGATTACGAAGGCGGTCGCGCCCATCACCGGCGGCGCCAGCACCGCGCCGGTCGAGGCACAAGCCTCGATCGCGCCCGCATAGGAGGCGCGAAAGCCGCTCTTCTTCATCACCGGAATGGTCATGGTGCCGGCGGTCAGCACGTTGGAGATGATCGAGCCTGACATCATGCCGAGCAGGCCGCTGGCGAAGATGCACACCTTGGCCGCGCCGCCGCGGAACGTGCCACACAGCGCGAAGGCGAGATTGATGAAGAACTTTCCGGCGCCGGTCATCATCAACGCGGTGCCGAACACCAGGAAGCCGATCACGGTGTCGGCAAACGCCTGGATGGGAATGCCGAGCAGGCTCTCGCCCGACAGCACGTGATAGGCGGTCGCCTGCTCCAGCGTCGACTGCGTGCCGCGGAACGGCCCGAGCCAGCTGGATTCCGCGAACAGCGGATAGACGGTGAAGGGAAGCACGCTCAGTAGCAGGCTCCAGCCGCCGGTGCGGCGCAGCGCCTCCATCAACATCACCCACATCACGAGACCGGCTGCGATCACGCTGTTCGGCGCGCCGCCGAATTCCCAGCCGGCCTCGGCGGCCTTGCGGACGTTCGACATCAACAGCAGCGCGGCGGCAAAGGTCACGACGAAGCAGAGAAGGTCATACCAGGGAATGCGATCGAGCGGCGCGCGCGGGGTCCCCGGGAAGATCAGGAACGTGAACGGCAGCATCAGGGCGATCAGGAGGTAGAAGTATTCCGTGTTGAGCTGGGTGTAGCCGACGAAGAAGCGCAGCGAGAATTGCTGGTTGATGCAGAGCAGGATGGTCGCGGCGGTCGCGAGGACGAGCAGCCAGCGCCACGCGCCACGCAAGCTTCGCACGCGCGTAACTTCCGCTTCCTGCATGTTGGCGGCGGCGCCATGCGGATCGTCGAACACGATCCGCTTGGCCCCGTCCTGGGAGGGGGTGGAGACTGAAGCAGACGACATGATCGACCTCGGGCGTGGACAATTAACGCTGTGAACTAATCCTCGAACCCGTTCGGCATGTCGGCCTTCGCAAGCGCCGCGGCACGCGCCTTCATCCAGGCGTCGAGGAACGCCTTATCATCCGCAGGCGGATTGGATTTTCCGTAGTCGGTCCACGCGGCGCCAAGCACCTCTTGCCGCTTGATCAGTCCGTTGTTGTGCGCCTCCTGTGCGTCGTTCCATTGCCCGGCCTCCTTCAAAGCCTTCACCGCGCCGGGATGCACCGGCACCACCCAGTTCTTGGTCTGGCGATCGGCCGCAAGCCCGCCGGCGCCGGGCGCGGAGTCCTTGTAGGAATCGTAGTTCACGATCATCGCCTTGGTGATCGCATAGACCTGCTCGGGGGCTTGCGAGGCGTAGGCGACGAAGATCGGATAGGGATAGTTGCCGAGCTCGATCGGCTTGTCCGGCGAGATACCGGCGCCGCAGGTCGCGGTCTGCGGGAAGAAGAACGAGCCGACCTTCTGCATCCGTGCCCAACCTTCCTTGTCCTTGGCGGGCAGCGGCGGCCAGACCAGCCCGCGCGGCGAAGTCTCGGCTTCCTTGGCGGGACCGGTGATGGTGGTGCCGAAGGCCGCATCGGTGTCGTTGTTGATCAAGCCCTTCCACATCGCGCCGTAGCTTGCGAACTCGACGATCTTGACGTCCTTCTGCGTCAGGCCGGCGAAGGCGAGCACCGCGAGCGAGTTCTGGTTCAGTGCCGGCGAGCCGACGACGAAGCCGACGCGCTTTCCTTGAGGTCCTTCAGCTCCTTCACCCCTGTATCCGCGGCCACGCCGAGCGAACCGCAATTGCAATCAACGCTCGAGAGCAGGATCTGGAGCGGCTGCGGGCCCCATTCCCTGGAGCCGAACTCGAACACGCCCTCCTGCGCGAAATATGTCCCCGATCCCATCGCCGCGGAGACCGCGCGCTTGGCGCGCAGCGGCGCCAGACGCGCGACATCGTTGCCTGCGGGGAGCACGCGCACGTCGGTCGAGTATTTGTCCTTCATCATCTTGCCGACGCCGACCGCGATGTTGAAGCCGGCGGTACCGGTGTCATAGGCGGTGAACGTCAATGTTGCCGGCAGCTTGATGTCGTCGGCGAATGCATAGCGTGTAGACACAAAAGAAAGGCCTGCCACCACGGCAGGCGCGAGCATGATCAGCCCACGACGCATGTTTCCCTCCAATGATCCTCGCGTTTGCCGCGACGATTTCTTTCTTTGTTTGAAACAGGTTTTGTTTGAGAGATCATGTCATCGCGGTCAGGCAATGGCAACGCCGTACCGCGAACACAGCAATGAGGCTGACAGAATGTCGCGGAAAACGACGGAGAATGCAGTCAGCTTGCGACGATTGCGATCGCCTGTCCTTCGGTAACGACGTCGTCGAGCTTCACCAGAAGCGATGTGATCTCGCCGCTCACAGGCGAAAGCACCGGTATCTCCATCTTCATCGCTTCGACCACCACAATCTCATCGCCATCTGCAACGGTTCCTCCAACTTGCACGGGAGTTGCGCAGACGCGTCCGGCGATCTCCGTGACGATCTTAATTTCTGGCATGCCATCGCCTTTTTGTTGTGGTCGCAAAATGCCTGAGGTAGTTTCTTCTGCAAGCGGAATTTAATTCCGCACAGCGGAACAAGCGGTAGGGATCATGGGACGACGTTCGGAGCGGTTGAGTAGACAAGGTGCGCTCGCTGGCGAAGCCGGTGAGGGTGATGTCATCCAGGTGGTGTCGCGCGCGTTCGACGTGTTGCGGTGCTTCGAAGGCCACGAGGCCAGGCTTGGCAATCTCGAAATTTCAAATCGCTGCGGCCTGCCGCGCTCCACGGTGTCGCGGTTGACGCACACGCTGACGCGGATGGGGCAACTGGTTTATCTGCCGCGCGATCAGAAATATCGCATCGGGCCGAGCGCGGTGGCGATGAGCGCCTCGATGATGAAGGGCGCGCAGCTGCGCAGCATGATCCGCCAGCGGCTCCAGGAAGTCGCCGAGCAACTGCCGGGCACCGTCGGCTTCGTGGTCCCCGATCGCTTCCATCTGGTCTATCTCCAGTTCGCGCGTTCGGCCTCGGCACTCGGGCTGCACGAGGGCACCGGCAGCCGCATCTCGATGGCCTCGACCGCTGCAGGCGCAGCCTACACCGCGGCATTGGCGCCCGAGGTCGGCGATGCCTTCATCGCGGACATGGAGCGGGAAGCTCCCGAGGCTGCGAAAATCCTGCGGCCCCGCATCGAGGCCAACCGGCAGTCGCTGCATGAGCGCGGCTATGTCGTGGCCTGCGGCCTGTGGAGCCCGCATATCAACGGGCTCGCGGTGCCGATCTGGTCGCCGCAATACCAGACCTTCGTCGTCATCACGATCGGTCTTCTGTCGGCGATGTACGACGAAGAGCGCCTGCATGCCGAAGTCGCGCCGCTGATGCTCGCGCTTGGCCGTTCGCTCGGCAGCCTGATGGAGGGCGCGGAAGGCGAAGTCTTCAACGCCCGCATCCCGCGTAAACCGGTCGCCATGGCCGTGCACAACAATAACAAGCCGATCAATTCGGAGGGAGTGAATGAACTGGAAGCCGGAACTCGACGAGCTCGCCCGGCGCGAAGCCTTCGCGCGGGAGATGGGCGGCGTTGACAAGGTCAAGCGTCAGCATGACCAGGGCCGACTGACTGTTCGGGAGCGTATCGACAGACTGACCGACAAGGGCAGCTTTCACGAGATCGGTGCCGTCTCCGGCGTCGGTGAATACGATTCCAGCGGCGAGTTGCAGAAATTGACGCCGGCGAACTGCGTGTTCGGCCGCGCGCGCATCGAAGGCCGCACCGTCGTCGTGGTCGGCGACGATTTCACCGTGCGCGGCGGCTCGGCGGACGCGTCCATCTCCGCAAAACCGCTGATGGCGGAGGAGATGGCGCATGATCTCCGCCTGCCCATCGTCCGCATCATCGAAGGCTCCGGCGGCGGCGGCTCGGTCAAGACTATCGAGACCAAGGGCGCGGCGAACTTGCCGGGCGGCATCGGCGGCACACGCTGGTATCGCTTCACCACCGAGAATTTGTCGCGCGTGCCCGTGGTCGCGCTCGGCCTCGGCTCGGTCGCAGGGCTCGGTGCCGCGCGTCTTGCCGCCAGCCACTATTCCATCATGACCCGGAAGTCCGCGATGTTCGTCGCAGGTCCGCCGGTGGTGAAGGCGCTGGGGCAGGACCTCTCGAGGGAAGAGCTCGGCGGCGCCGACATCCAGACCCGCGCCGGCGCGGTCGATCATGCCGTCGACACCGAGGAGGAGGCGTTTGCCTGCGCCCGGCGATTCCTGTCCTATCTGCCGTCGTCGGTCTACGAGCTACCACCGACCTTGCCCTGCACCGACAATCCGGAGCGCACAGAAGAGGCGCTGATGAGCGCGGTGCCACGCAACCGCAAGCAGGTCTACAAGATACGGCCGATCGTCGAGCAGGTCGTGGACAAGGGCTCGTTCTTCGAGGTCGCCAAAAATTTCGGCAAGCCGATCATTGTCGGCCTCGCGCGGCTCGAGGGCAGGGCGGTGATGGTGCTCGCCAGCGACAGCTTTCACTATGGCGGCTCCTGGACGGCGGATGCCTGCCAGAAGGTGGTGCGCTGGGTCGACTTCGCCGAGACCTTCCATTTGCCGATCGTCTATCTCATGGACTGCCCCGGCTTCATGATCGGCCTCGATGCGGAGAAGGCGGGCACCATCCGCCATGGCGTTCGCGCTATGGCCGCGGTCAACCAGGCCACGGTGCCCTGGTGCACGGTGATCCTGCGTAACGCCTTCGGCGTCGCCGGCGTGGTGCATCAGCCCGCCGACCGCTTCTCGATCCGCTACGCCTGGCCGTCGGCTTATTGGGGCTCGCTCCCGCTCGAAGGCGGCATCGAAGCCGCCTACCGCGCGGACATCGACGCGGCCGAGGACAAGGCGGAGAAACTGAAAGAGATCGAGGACCGCCTCAACAGGCTGCGCTCGCCATTCCGTTCCGCCGAAAAATTCTGGGTGGAGGAGATCATCGATCCCAGGAAGACGCGGTCGCTGCTGTGCGAGTTCGCGCGGCTGTCGGAGCCATTGCGGAAGCCAGGGCCGCCGGAGAGTTTTTCGATCAGGCCGTAGCCTCAGCCGTCACTGCGAGCTGCTGATGCCGATCTCAGCCTAATTGCAGTTCGGCAAAATTGATCTATCGCAACACGTAGCGTTCGATTGTCTGCAAGCGTCTCGTTTGAAACGAGGGAGAGACGTCATGACAAATGCGGGTAACGCGCTGCTTTGGACAGCCATATTTTTCTGCCTGTCGTTCGCTTCGATTTTTGTAGTCTGGTTTGCCGAGAGGTTGCGCGCGGGCTTCGTAAGGAAGCCGTAAAGCCTCCTCGGTTCGCTCCCTCGTCACCTGCTGACCGGACGGCAGATGCCTGCCGCCGGGCGGTGCCCTCGGCGTCGACGGCGTTGTGCTCGCGCTTTGCCGCGGCAGCGATGACGTGACCTCAAAACAATAACGCGCTACGCTTCCCGGGCAAGAACAAGAGGAAGCGCCAATCGTGTACGACTTCATTATCGTGGGCGGCGGCTCGGCGGGGTCCGTGCTGGCCCACCGGCTCTCCGCGAGGAGCGCCAACAAGGTCCTGCTCTGCGAGGCTGGACAGGACACACCGCCCGGAGACGAGCCGGCCGAGATCAAGGACAGCTATCCGGGGACGGCCTATTTCGATCCGCGCTTCCACTGGACCGAGCTCAAGGTCACGACCCAGATCGTCAGTCACAACAACCCGGACGAAGGGCGCCCGCCCCTGCGCAAATACGAGCAGGCTCGCGTGCTTGGCGGCGGCTCCTCGATCAACGGCCAGATGGCCAACCGCGGCGCGCCGACCGATTACGACGAATGGGAAGCGCGCGGCGCCGCGGGGTGGAGCTGGAATGATGTGCTGCCCTTCTTCAAGAAGGTCGAGCGCGACCTCGATTTCGACGGTCCCTACCACGGCAAGGACGGCCGCATCCCGGTCCGCCGAATCCCCAGGGAGCACTGGACGCGGCATTCGCAGGCGTTCGCGCAAGCCTTCCAGCAGGCCGGACATCAGTTCCTGCCCGACCAGAATGGCGAGTTCGTCGACGGGTTTTTCCCGGTGACGCACTCGAACCAGGCCGAGCAACGCGTCTCGGCTGCCATGGGCTATCTCGATCGAGACACGCGCAAGCGCGCCAACCTCACGATCTCCACCAACACGCAAGTCAGGGAGTTGCTGTTCGAGGGCACGCATTGCGTCGGCGTGAAGGCGGTGGTCGACGGGCGGGAGCAGGAATTCCGCGCCCGCGAGATCATTCTCTCCAGCGGCGCCATCCATTCGCCGGCGCATCTGTTGCGCGCCGGCATCGGCCCGGTCGGTCACCTCAGGGATATGGGCATTCCCGTGTTGATGGGGCTGCAGGGCGTCGGCCAGCGCCTGATGGATCATCCCTCGATCTCGCTATCGTCCTTTGTCCGCCGCGGCGCGCGGATGAACGAGCACACCAGGCGCCATATGCAGCTTGGCCTGCGTTACTCGTCCGGGCTCGAAGGCGTGCCGAAAGGCGACATGTTCGTCGTGCTGCTCAGCAAATCGGCCTGGCACGCCGTCGGTGAGCAAATCGGATCGCTGCTGACGTTCGTCAACAAGACCTATTCCGAGACCGGACAGGTCAAACTTGCCTCGCGCGACCCGGCAGTCGAGCCGATCGTCGAGTTCAACCTGTTGTCCGACCGGCGCGACCTCGATCGCCTGATGAGCGGCTTTCGCAAGATGGCGGCCGTGCAGATGAGCGACGTCGTCAGGGCCGTGACGGACAAGCCGTTCCCGGCCTCCTATACCGATCGCGTGCGCAAGATCGGCGTGGTCAACACCAAGAATCGGATTCTGACCAAGATCGCCGCGGCCCTGATGGACGGGCCGGCGGCGCTGCGCCACTACATGATCGACAATTTCGTGGTCGAGGGCTTCACCTTCGACGACGTCATCAACGATGACGAGGCGTTGGAAGCCTTCGTGCGCAAGGCCACGATCGGCGTGTGGCACGCCTCCTGCTCGTGCCGCATGGGCCGGACCGATGATCCGATGGCGGTGGTCGATCCACAGGGGCGCGTCAAGGGCGTGCAGGGCCTGCGCGTCGTCGATGCCTCGATCTTCCCGGTGGTGCCGTGCGCCAACACCAATTTTCCGGTCCTGATGTCGGCGGAGAAGATCGCGGCCGCGATGATGCAGTGAGCCGGCGCGGCTTTTCGGCTGGCGAACCGCCTTGTCGACGCTGACCGTCCAGGACCGCTAGTGAGACCGCAAAAGCTGAAATGGTGGGCGAGAACGGTTCCGCGGCCGACGGTCTGGCGGACATGCGTCCTTAGGCGGAACTTGGAACCCGGCTTCGGCGTTCTTTGCCAGATTTCGCCTTACGACTGAGACGGGCCGCTGACCGCGCGTCCCATCTCGGGGCCGGAGCGCACTGTCGGCGATGGAGCTTCACGGGGGTTCAATGATCAATTCATCAAGCCGGGCGCAAACCAGCGACCCCGGAGAGTTGCCCAGGATTTCGACCGGCAGTGACGGCCTCGACGATATCCTCTACGGCGGGCTCGATCCCAATCGCATGTACCTCTACGAGGGTCGGCCCGGCTCGGGCAAGACCACGATGGCGCTTCAATTCCTTCTCGAGGGCGCCCGCTCCGGTGAACGCGTGCTCTATATCTCCTTGTCGGAAACCAAGCGTGAGCTGACGCTGGTTGCACAGCGGCACGGCTGGTCGTTGCAAGGAGTCGACATCTTCGAACTGGTGCCGCCTGAGACGACGCTCGATCCGGAGCGCGAGCTCACCGTCTTCCACCCCGCCGAGATGGAGCTGAGCGAAACCACGGGCCTGATATTCAAAGAGGTCGAACGGATCAATCCCGCGCGCGTGGTGCTGGACAGCCTGTCCGAGCTCCGCCTCCTTGCGCAGAACCCGCTGCGGTACCGGCGCCAGGTTCTGGCCCTGAAGCACTTTTTCACCAACCGCAACTGCACGGTCATCCTCCTCGACGATCTCTCGTCCTCCCAGGACGATCTGCAACTCCATTCGATCGCGCATGGCGTCGTGATGCTCGAACAGCTCGCCATTGATTATGGGGCAGAGCGCCGGCGGCTTCGCGTGATCAAGATGCGCGGCATTCGATTTCGCGGCGGTTTCCACGATTTCACGATCGAAGCGGGAGGGGTGCGGATATTCCCCCGTCTGGTGGCGGCGGAACATCACACCTCGTTTATCGGTGAGTTGACGCCCAGCGGCAATGCACAACTCGACCAGCTCCTGGGAGGAGGGCTCGAGCGCGGCACCAGTGCGCTGCTCTTGGGCGCCGCCGGTGTCGGCAAGTCGTCTCTCGCGCTGACCTATGCGATCGCGGCGGCAGATCGCGGTGAGCATGCGGTGTTCTTTGCCTTCGATGAAGGTCGCGGTACAGTGGAGGCCCGGGCTCGAACGCTGGGCCTGCCGCTTGAAAGCCATCTGCAATCGGGACTCATCCGATTTAAACAGATCGATCCCGCCGAAATGTCCCCCGGCGAATTCGCCGCCAATGTGCGCAACAGCGTCGAAAAGGACAACGCCCGAATTGTTGTCATCGACAGTCTGAACGGCTACCTCAACGCAATGCCGGATGAGCGATTTCTCATCCTCCAGATGCACGAGCTCTTGAGCTATCTCGGGCAGAAAGGCGTGCTGACCGTCCTTATCCTCGCTCAGCATGGGCTGGTCGGCCCGATGGAAACGGCCCTCGATATCAGTTATTTGAGCGATGCCGTGCTCATGCTGCGCTATTTCGAAGTCGGCGGAACGGTGCGGCGCGCCCTCTCGGTCGTGAAGAAGCGCAGCGGCAATCATGAAAATTCCATCCGCGAGTTTCGTCTTGGCAGTGCCGGCATTACGGTAGGTCCTCCGCTGACCGGATTCAGCGGCATCTTTTCCGGGAATCCGCGTTACTCGGGCACGGAGATACCGGAGGGGCTGTCGGAATGAGCGCCGACCGCGATCATTGCGTCCTCGTGTTTGCTCCGATTGGCCGCGATGGACCGGCATCGGTCGAGCTTCTCCGCAATTCGGATCTCGTGGCAATCAATTGTCGAGGTCTGCCTGAACTGGTCAACGAGATGTCGGCTGGCGTGGGCGCGGTGCTTCTCGCCGAGGAGGGCTTGTTCGGAAAGGATACCCAGCCGCTGGCACATTGGATCGAGCGGCAGCCGCCCTGGTCCGACCTGCCCTTTGTCATTCTCACCAGCCACCGGGAGCAGCCGGCGGTGGTTGCCTGGCGCCGCAGCATCGTCGAGACACTCCGCAACGTTTCGCTGCTCGAGCGCCCGGTTCAGCCGATCACGCTGACGAGCGCAATTCAATCCGCGATGCGGGCCCGCCGGCGGCAATATGAAATTCGGACCTTGCTGCAGGCGCGCGAGCGGACGGCCCAGGAGCTCGAGAAGCTCGTGGTCGAGCGCACCCGTGCCCTCGAGGAGGCCAACAAGCATCTGCGGGCCGAAATGGAAGAGCGCGCCCGCGTCGAGGAGACCCTTCGTCAGGCCCAGAAGATCGAAGCCATCGGGCAATTGACCGGCGGAGTAGCTCACGACTTCAATAATCTGCTGATGGTGATCTCCGGTGGATTGGACATGCTCGACCGGCAGACTGATCCTGATCGGCGGCGTCGTCTGCTGGAAGGAATGGTTCAGGCGGCGCAGCGTGGTGCCGGCCTGACCAGGCAGCTTCTGGCTTTTTCACGGCGGCAGAAGCTCCGGCCCGAGGCCGTCGACATCCCAGCGCAGATCGGCGGCATGCGCGAATTGCTCGATCGGAGCCTCAGAGGCGACGTTCACGTCGAGTTCGATTTTCCGGAGGGGCTTTGGCCGGTGGAGGTCGATCCGGGAGAGCTCGAGCTGGTCATTCTCAACCTGGCGGTCAACGCCCGCGATGCGATGCCGAACGGTGGCACGATCGTTGTCCGCGGCGAGAACCTGGCCGGCCTGATTGAGGACGAGATCGCGGGCGATTACGTTCGTCTGTCCGTGATCGATAGAGGTGTTGGAATGAGCCCCGAGATCCTGGCGCGGGTCTTCGAACCGTTCTTCACGACCAAGGATGTCGGGAAAGGCTCGGGCCTGGGGCTTGCTCAGGTCCACGGATTTGCCACGCAATCACGCGGGATGGTTCGAATAAAATCGGTTGTCGACGAGGGCACCAGCATCGAGCTCTATTTGCCGCGATCCAGGAATATCCCTTCGGGTGAACGGCACCTCATCGACCTGAACAGGGCGCGGCCCAAGAAGGCCAATCAGGGCCGAATCCTCCTCGTCGAAGACGACGACGAGGTCGCCGCGCTCGTCAGCGAGATGCTTGCGCAGCTCGGTTACCAGGTCACGCGGGCGGCCAGCGCTGCGGCGGCTCTCGGTGCCCTAGCGGACGGCCGCTCCGTCGATCTGGTGTTTTCCGATATCATGATGCCGGGCGGCATGAACGGTGTCGAACTCGCGCGCGAGATCAGAAGAAGGCGAAGCGACATTCCGGTCCTGCTGACGAGCGGATACGCCGAAGCCGCGGTTCACGACGCCGAGCAGGCCGGGATCCGGATCCTATCGAAGCCTTACCACATCGACGAGCTCGCCGCAGCGCTCGGCGCTGCAAAATCGGACTTTGCGATAGCCACAGGAGCGGGTTTGGCGACGACTCGGGGTTGACCAAGCGCGCAACAATCACCGGCCGGGTTTATGGCTCGAGGGGTACCCTGCGCAATTGTGCGCTCGGGCCGGTCGACGCCCATCGCTGAGCGGCGCGTGCACATCCGATCGCGTTTTCAGTTGCGACGAGACGCGTTCGTTCTCTGCGAGTTATCTATCTCCGCCGCTACGTCTGGGCTATGAGGACTGCAGAAATCGGCCTGCAAATGAAGCCACTTTTGGCCGTTCTTTTAGCCGATTTCAGCCAAACTGTTATTGGTTTCTCATTGCCGGGGCAGGGATCTTCAATTTGGAGCCCTGCAATGTTCAAGGCGGTTCTTTCTGCGTGTCTCTTGGTTGCCCTCAGCTCCGTCGCTTCCGAAGCACGGACTTATCGCATTCATCAAGTACCTGAATGCAACGTCACGATGCCCTGCGACTTCTCATATGCGCAACCGCGCCGTGAGCGGACTTCCCGGTCCCCACTGAATCCCAGGTCCTCGCTACAAGCCTATCGCGCGACGCAATTGACAGTGACCGACGCGGGCGGCGCCCCGACGACGAGCATCTCCAGCGCCCGCATCGTCGGCAGTCGTCCGGCAGGGTGTCCTTCCTCCTTCTGCGGCTGCGGCGCGGCTCTGCGCGTGTTCGGCCGTATCGTGCCGGAATTGAATCTTGCGGCCAATTGGCTGCGCTTCCCGCGGACATCACCCGCACCGGGAATGGTCGCAGCGCGACGTGGACATGTATTCGTCCTCGAGCAGCATTTGGAAGGGGACACCTGGATGGCGTACGACGCCAACTCGGGCGGACACGCGACGCGAATGCATGCGCGTTCATTGCGTGGCTATACGATCGTCAACCCGCGCGGGGGGTCCCTCGCCTGAGCGGCCAGCCGACATAATTGCGACGCATGAACATCCGCAAGGCGTCTGTTGACGGTTACGGCAGGTTCGCCTTGCTGATTTTCGATCTGCGACGGCTGGTCGCGCTTTATTTCAGGTACGTCTTCCGCAATCGAGCGGCACCCCGAACCCGGACGACCCGCCTCGTGTCGGGCGGATCGGTGACGCCGCACTCTACGGCGTCACCGGCACCATCAGATACTAAGCCATCGCGGCTTGCGGCTTCGGCTTCGGTTGTCGCGACAGCGTCAGCACGATCAGCGAGGCGAACACGCAGAGCGCGCCGGCGATGAAGAAGGCGGGCAGGTAGTTCTGATAGACCGTCCGCGAGAGACCGGCGCCGAAGGCAGCGGTGCCCGCGCCGAGCTGGTGGCCGGCAAAGATCCAGCCGAACACCAGATTGGCGCGCTCGGGTCCGAATTTCTGTGCGGTCAGGCGCACCGTGGGCGGCACAGTTGCAATCCAGTCGAGCCCGTAGAACATCGCGAAGATCGAGAGCCCAAAGAACGAGAAATCGCTGAAGGGGAGGAAGATCAGCGAGAGCCCGCGCAGGCCGTAGTACCAGAACAGCAAATAGCGGTTGTCGTAGCGGTCCGAAAGCCATCCCGACATGATGGTGCCGAAGAAGTCGAAGATGCCCATTGCAGCCAGCAAGCCCGCGGCCTGCACCTGCGGGATGCCGAAATCGAGGCACATCGGAATCAGATGCACCTGCACGAGGCCGTTGGTGGATGCGCCGCAGACGAAGAACGTCGCAAACAGGACCCAGAACGCGCCGCTCTTCGAGGCGTCGCGCAGCGTGCCGAGTGCGACGCCGGTGATCGAGCCATGGCTGACGGGCGGCGCGGGCAGGGGTGTGGTGCCTTCGTCGCCGAAAGGGCGCAGGCCCAAATCGCTCGGACGGTCGCGCATCGCGAGCAGGACCGCGAGGGCGGAAACACCAAGCGCGATGCAGACGAAGCCGAGCGCCAGCCGCCAGCCGAAACGTTCGGTGAGGCTTGCCAGCAGCGGCAGGAACACGAGCTGACCGGTGGCGACGCTCGCGGTCATGATGCCGACGACGAGGCCGCGCCGCGCCGCGAACCAGCGCGTCGCGATGGTGGCGCCCAGCACCAGCGCGGTCATGCCGGTGCCGATCCCGATCACGACGCCCCACAGCGCGACGAGCTGCCAGACCTCTGTCATGCCGAGCGAGAGCACCAGCGCCGAGACCACGATCAGCTGCGCGGTCAGCGTGACGTTGCGCAGGCCGTAGCGGTTGAGCAGGGCAGCCGCGAACGGCGCCATCAGCCCGAACAGGATGAAGCGGATCGACAACGCCGACGAGATCTCCGCCGTGCTCCAGCCGAACTCCTTCTGAAGCGGAACGATGAACACGCCGGGCGCGCCGACCGTGCCGGCGCTGATCAGCGCGGTGAGGAAGGTCACGCCGACCATCACCCAGCCGTAGTGGATATTGCGGCGGCCGAGTGTTGCCGCGAGCCAGTTCGAGATCATTGGGCCTCAATCTTGATGGGCAGGCGAGAGCCTGCGCAAGTTTTCAGAATGGCACGGGACGCGTCTGTCGGAAATGACAGAGTTCCCTCATTTCCGGACGTTCACGTCAGTGCGTCAGGCGCTCTACCGCGATCGCAGTAGCTTCGCCGCCGCCGATGCAGAGCGCGGCGACGCCACGCTTGAGGTTTCGCGCCTCGAGCGCATGCAGCAGCGTCACGATCAGCCGTGCGCCGGTGGCGCCGATGGGATGGCCGAGCGCGCAGGCGCCGCCGTGGATGTTGAGCTTGTCGCGGGGAATGCCGAGATCGCGCTGGGCCGCCATCGCCACCACGGCGAAGGCTTCGTTGATCTCGAACAGATCGACATCGCCGGCATTCCAGCCGACTTTGTCCAAGAGCTTGCGGATCGCCGGGATCGGGGCCGTAGTGAACCATTGCGGCTCCTGGCTGTGGGTGGTGTGGCCTTTGATCACGGCGAGAGCCGGCAGGCCGCTGCGATCGGCGAGCGAGCGCTTCGTCAGCACCAGCGCAGCGGCGCCGTCGGCGTTGGCGGAGGAGGCCGCCGGCGTGATGGTGCCGTTGGCGCGGAACGCCGGCTTCAGCCCGGGGATCTTTGCGGGATCGACCTTGAGCGGATGTTCGTCATTGGCGACGATGCGGGGGCCGGCCTTCTCACTCAGCGTGATCGGCGCGATCTCGGCCTTGAACGCACCGCCCTCGACCGCCTTGCGTGCGCGGCTGAGCGTTTCCATCGCAAAGGCGTCCTGGTCCTTGCGGGTGAACTGATAGGCTTCTGCGGTGGCCTCGCCGAAATCGCCCATGGAGCGGCCGGTCTCGTAGGCGTCTTCGAGGCCGTCCATCATCATATGGTCGATGATGCGATCATGGCCGGCGCGATAGCCGCCACGCGCCTTGGCGAGCAGATACGGCGCGTTGCTCATGCTTTCCATGCCGCCGGAGACGACGATCTCGGCCGAGCCGGCGCAAATGATGTCGTGCGCCAGCATGGTCGCTTTCATGCCGGAGCCGCAGACCTTGTTGACAGTAGTCGCGCCGGTGGCATCGGGTAGGCCGGCGGCCCGCGCAGCCTGGCGCGCGGGGGCCTGGCCCTGGCCGGCGGGAAGGACGCAGCCCATGAAAACCTCGTCGATTTTCTCCGGCGCAAGCTTGGCACGCTCCAGTGCCGCGCCGATCACGTGCGATCCGAGCTTGTGCGCGGCCAGCGGCGAAAGCTCGCCCATGAAGCGGCCGAGCGGTGTCCGGACGGCGGAGACGATGACGACGGGATCGGCGGCTTCGGCCATGGGTGAGACTCCGTGAGATGCCAACTATGTAAGATTACGGTCATCATATGATGCGGCGCAAAAAATGCAACTGCGCGGGGCATGAGAAATTGTCGTAGGTCGGATGAGATTTGCTCGTTCGATCGGACGAGGTGGAGAGCGCCTACCGCTTCCGATTCACAAACGCGCCCATCAGCCGCGTCGGCTCGTCCGTCAGGAACGACTCGCCGAAGACTTTGACGCTCAAATTTACCGACTCGGTCAGCGGCAGCTCCTCCCATTGCCGCAGCAATGCCTTCTGCGACCGCAGCGCCTCGGGGCCGCATTCGAGCAGGGCCTTCACGAGGTGCTCGACCTCGGCATCGAGCCCACCCTCCGGCGCGACCTTGTCGACCAACCCCCAGGCCAGCGCCGTCGGCGCGTCGATGTTCTCAGCGGTCATCACCAGCCAGCGCGCGCGGGCCCACCCGATCAGGCGCGGCAGCAGCGCGGCATGGATCACCGAGGGAATGCCGACCCGCACCTCCGGCATGCCGAAATGCGCATCACGGGCGGCGATCCGGAAATCGCAGGCCGCGGCGACTTCGAGCCCGCCGCCGAGGCACCAGCCGGGCATGCGCGCGATCATAGGGGCCGGGAAGGCGCGCACGGCCTCGCAGAGGTCGCGCAGGCGGCTGATGAAGGCCTCGGCGGACTTCTGGTCGAGCTTGGCCATCTCCTTGATGTCGGCGCCGCCGATCATGCTCTTCTCGCTCTGGCCGCGCAGCACCACGACCCGGATGCTGCGGTCGGACGAGAGCTGCTGCAGGCCTTCGCGCACCGCATCGGTGACGGGCGAGCTCAAAATGTTCAGCGAGCCGGCATTGCAGATCGCGACATGAACGACGCCGCGCGCATCGCGCGTCACGCCGCAGTGGTTGTTGAGCATTTCCATGAGAGGATCTCTGAGCTTCGTAGACGTGCGAATACGCCGGTCAGGTCACACTTCCGGGCCGAAACGCATTGCTTGTCAAGCCGGCGGGGAGGGAGTTGCCAGCGCTAAGTCCGCAGCATAGTATGATGAAAATCATACAAAAGAGGCCGCGATGACCGACATCGATCAACTCGACCTGTTTTCGCCTGCGGGCCGGCGCGAGCGGGTGGTTGAATGGCAGGTGCCTGCGCCGGTTGCGAAAGTGGCGATGGGCCTGTCAGGCATGGATGCGATGCTGGGCATCCGCGACGGAAGGCTGCCGCCGCCACCCTTTGCCAAGCTGATCGGCTTCATCATGGCCGTGGTCGAGCCGGGCCGGATCGTCATGGAACTCGAGCGCGCGAGGATCTCGAAAACACCATAGGCCTCCTGCACGGGGCCACAGCCGCCGCGCTGCTCGACACCGCCATGGGGTGTGCGGTCTCGACCCGGCTGGAGCCCGGGCAGGGCTCCGTCACCCTCGATCTGAAAATGACCTTCCTGCGTCCGCTCTCGGTCCGGTCCGGGTTGATCTCCGCCGAAGGCAAGGTGATCAAGCTGGGACGCCAGACCAGCTACGCCGAGGGATTTGTCCGCGACGGTAAGGGGGCGCTTGCGGTGCACGCAACGGCGACCTTTTCCATGATCGACAACAATTTTACCGGGAATTAATGCGCCGTCCGGCCGATATCCGTGTTATTAGATGACCCCCGACATCCAATGAGATCCGCATGCGCTATTCCCGGGAACACAAGCAGGAAACCCACGACCGCATCGTGAAGAAGGCTTCCGTGCGGCTGCGCGAAAAGGGCGCCCACGGCATCGGTGTCGCCGACCTCATGAAGGAAGCGGGCCTGACCCATGGCGGCTTCTACGCCCATTTCGATTCCCGCGAGGCGCTGGTGATCGAGGCGTTTGGCTACGCTATGGATCGCTCGATGGAGCACTGGCGCAAGCAATCCGATCAGGTCACGCCGGAGAAGCAGCTCAGTCAGATCGTTGAGACCTATCTCTCCGCGGTGCATCGCGACAACCCCGGTCACGGCTGCTCGATCCCCGCGCTCGGCGCCGAGATCGCCCGAGAGAGCCCGAAGACGCGAAAGGCCTTTGCCGGCAAGCTCGACGAGATGATCGAGATGATCACGGACTTCATCCCGAATCTGCCGCGCAAGGCCGCGCGCAAGCAGGCGATCGCGACGCTGGCGACCATGGCCGGCACCATGTTGCTCGCGCGCATTGCCGGCTCGAGCGAGCTGTCGGATGAGGTGCTGAAGACGGGCAAGGACAGCGCGCTGGACGGCGCGCGGCGTGAGCCGAAGGCTGCGGCGGCGAAAAAGGCGAAGCAGAGCTAGGCTTCAGAGCCCCGCAAACAACGCCCGCTCGCGCTCCACAATCTCGGAAATATAATCCGCCACCGCGCGGATGCGTGCGAGGTCCTTGCTGTCGGCGTGCATCAGCATCCAGAAGGTGCGGGTGATCGAGACCTCTTCCGCCAGCACCGCAATCAGCTGCGGATAGTCGGCCGCCATGAAGTGTGGCAGCACGGCGATACCGAAGCCGGCGAGCGTGGCGTTGAGTTGTGCGATCAGATTGGCGCTGCGCAAGCGCGCGGAGATCTTCGGCGAGACCTGCGGCAGATAGTCGAGCTCGGGCGTGAACAAGAGTTCCTCGATATAGCCGACGAATCGATGCTGCGGCAGGACCTCGCGCGAGGTGATTTTCGGGAAGCGGTCGAGATAGGCGGGCGCGGCATAGAGTCCGAGCCCGTAGTCGAGCAGCTTGCGGCCGACGATGCGGCCTTCCTTCGGCATGGTCAGGCTGATGGCGATATCGGCCTCGCGCTTGGAGAGGCTGAACAGCCGCGCGGTGGCCACCAGTTGCAGGTCGAGATCGGGATACCGGTCCGCGAACGGCGCCAGTCGCGGCGCCAGGAAGGCGGTGCCAAAACCGTCCGGCGCGCCGATCCGCACCGTGCCGGTCAGCCGCGCCACGGAGCCACCGACCTGCTCCTGGTTGGCGACGATGGTCGATTCCATCGATTCAGCGCTGTCGGCGACGCGCTGGCCGGCCTCTGTCAGCAGGTAGCCGGTCTTGCGCCGGTCAAACAGCTTGGCCGAGAGGTGCTTCTCCAGCCGGTCGACGCGGCGGATCACGGTGGCATGGTCGACGCCGAGCTGTTTTGCCGCAGCCGAAACCGAGCCGCCCCGCACGATGGCCAGCACGAAGCGGAAGTCGTCCCAGTCGATAGCGCCTTGATCCAGCATTTTCGCACATCTATGGTGCATTATCTCAGACTTGAATCCTATAAAATGCAGGTCGATAGGATTTGTCAAAGCGTTCAAGCTCGCCTCAAGGAGACCATTCCATGCGTTCAGTCGGACATTTCATTGGTGGCAAGGAGGTCAAGGGCACCTCGGGCCGCACCGCCGACGTTTTCGAGCCGATGACCGGTGACGTTCAGGCCAAGGTGGCGCTGGCGTCCAAGGCCGAGGTTCGCGCCGCCGTGGAAAACGCCCGCGCCGCGCAGCCGGAATGGGCCGCGACCAACCCGCAGCGCCGCGCTCGCGTCATGATGAAGTTCGTCGAGCTGGTGCAGCGCGACTACGACAAGCTGGCCGAACTGCTTGCCCGCGAGCATGGCAAGACCGTTCCTGACGCCAAGGGTGACATCCAGCGCGGCCTCGAGGTCGCGGAGTTCGCCTGCGGCATTCCGCATCTGATGAAGGGCGAGTACACCGAAGGCGCCGGCCCCGGCATCGACATCTATTCGATGCGCCAAGCGCTCGGCGTCGTCGCCGGCATCACGCCGTTCAATTTCCCGGCGATGATTCCGATGTGGAAGTTCGCTCCTGCGATTGCCTGCGGCAACGGCTTCATCCTGAAGCCGTCGGAGCGCGATCCCGGCGTGCCGATGATGCTTGCCGAACTGATGATCGAGGCGGGCCTGCCGCCCGGCATCCTCAATGTCGTCAACGGCGACAAGGAAGCGGTCGACGCCATCCTCGACGATCCCGACATCAAGGCCGTCGGCTTCGTCGGCTCCACCCCGATCGCGCAATACATCTACGAGCGCGCCGCCCAGACCGGCAAGCGCTGCCAATGTTTTGGCGGCGCCAAGAACCACGCCATCATCATGCCGGATGCCGACATGGACCAGGCAGTCGACGCACTGATCGGCGCCGGCTACGGTTCGGCCGGCGAACGCTGCATGGCCGTGTCAGTCGCGGTTCCGGTCGGCAAGGCCACTGCCGACCGCCTGATGGAAAAGCTGGTCCCGCGCGTCGAGAGTCTCAAGATCGGCACCTCGATCGATCCCTCCGCCGATTACGGTCCGCTGGTGACGCGCGAGGCGGTCGAGAAGGTCAAGGGCTATATCGACATCGGCATCAAGGAAGGCGCGACGCTCGCCGTCGACGGCCGCGGCTTCAAGATGCAGGGCTACGAGAACGGCTTCTATCTCGGCGGTTCGCTGTTCGACAACGTCACCAAGGACATGCGGATCTACAAGGAAGAGATTTTTGGCCCCGTGCTCTCGGTCGTGCGCGCGCACGATTACAAGGAAGCGCTGGCGCTGCCGTCGGAGCATGATTACGGCAACGGCGTTGCGATCTTCACCCGCGACGGCGACGCCGCGCGCGACTTCGCGGCCAAGGTCAACGTCGGCATGGTCGGGATCAACGTGCCGATCCCGGTGCCGATTGCGTATTACACCTTCGGCGGCTGGAAGAAGTCGGGCTTCGGCGATCTCAACCAGCACGGCCCGGATTCGGTCCGCTTCTACACCAAGACCAAGACGGTGACCTCGCGCTGGCCGTCCGGCGTCAAGGAAGGCGCGGAGTTCTCGATCCCGCTGATGAAGTAACCGTCGTTGGAGCGAAGCTAACAGATGCAGTTCGCTCTGAACGAGGATCAGATCGCGGTTCGCGACATGGCGTTGGCGTTTGCGGCGGAAAAGATCGCGCCGCACGCGCTGCGCTGGGACGAGGAGAAGCATTTTCCCGTCGAGGTGATGCGCGAGGCCGCCACGCTCGGCATGGGCGGCATCTACATCCGCGAGGATGTGGGTGGCTCCGCCATGACACGGTTCGACGCGGCGCTGATCTTCGAAGCGCTGGCGACGGGCTGTCCGACCACCTCGGCCTTCATCTCCATCCACAATATGGCGTCGTGGATGATCGATGCCTACGGCAGCGACACCCAGCGCCACAAATGGCTGCCCAAGCTCTGCACCATGGAGCTGATCGCGAGCTACTGCCTGACCGAGCCCGGCGCCGGCTCGGACGCGGCAGCGCTCCGCACCCGTGCCGTGCGCGACGGCGATCATTACGTTCTCAACGGCCAGAAGCAGTTCATCTCCGGCGCCGGCGGGACCGATCTCCTGGTCGCGATGGTGCGCACCGGCGGCGATGGCCCCGGCGGCATCTCGACGCTGGTCATCGACGGCAACACGCCGGGCGTCTCGTTCGGCGCCAACGAGCGCAAGATGGGCTGGAACGCGCAGCCGACCCGCGCCGTGATCTTCGAGAACGCCCGCGTGCCGGTCGCCAACCGGCTGAGCGAGGAGGGCGTCGGTTTCAAGATCGCGATGGCAGGCCTCGACGGCGGGCGTCTCAACATCACAGCGTGCTCACTAGGCGGCGCGCAGACCGCGCTCGACAAGGCGCGTTCCTACATGAAAGAGCGCAAGGCTTTTGGAAAACGCCTCGACGAATTCCAGGCATTGCAGTTCCGTCTCGCCGACATGGCGATCGAGCTCGAGGCCGCGCGTACGTTCCTGTGGCGCGCAGCGGCGGCGCTAGACCGCAAGGATCCCGACGCCACGATGCTCTGCGCGATGGCCAAACGCTTTGGCACCGATGCCGGCTTCGAGGTCGCCAACCAGGCGCTTCAGCTGCACGGCGGCTACGGCTATCTCAGCGAATACGGCATCGAGAAGATCGTGCGCGATTTGCGCGTGCACCAGATTCTCGAAGGCACCAACGAAATCATGCGGCTGATCGTGGCGCGCAAATTGATCGAGGGCGCCCGATGAGTGGAGCGGAGGAGGGCGATCTGGTCGCATGGGTCGAAGGCTCGGCCGGATTTATCAGGCTCAACCGCCCCAAGGCGATCAATGCCGTGACGCTGGAGATGTTTCGCGACATCGACAAGGCGCTCGACCGTTTTGAGGCCGATCCCGCCGTTGCCGTGATCGTGCTGGAAGGTGCCGGCGAGCGTGGCTTGTGTGCCGGCGGCGACATCCGTGCGCTCTGGGAAAGTTCGAAGGTCAATGGTGACCTCGGCAAGATCCTGTGGCGGGAAGAGTACATCCTCAACGCCCGGATCAAGAAATTCCCGAAACCTTATGTCGCCTTCATGGACGGCATTGTGATGGGCGGCGGCGTCGGACTCTCGGCGCATGCGAGCCATCGAATCGTGACTGACCGTACGAGGCTTGCGATGCCCGAGGTCGGGCTCGGTTTCTTTCCCGACGTCGGCGGCACTTGGCTGTTGTCACGCTCGCCGGGCGAGATCGGCACTTATTTCGGCCTGACCGGCCAGACCATGAACGGCCCCGATGCGATCCATGCCAGGTTTGCCGACGCGGTGGTATCGGCGGCCAAATGGCCCGAGTTGCGCGACGCGCTGACCAAAGTTCGCCAGGGCGTCACCGCGGCCGATGTCAGCAAGCTCATCAACGGTTTTGCGACCGGGGAGATCGCGGGGCCGGTCGCCGCAAAGGAGCCGGCGATCGACGCACTGTTCGGCTTCGACCGCATGCAAGACATTTTTGCCGCGCTCAAGCGCGACGGTTCCGAGTTCGCGCTGGCGACGTTGAAGGCGCTCAACGAAAAATCGCCGCGCGGCATGGTGGTGACGCTCAAGCTGCTGCGGCTCGCGCGCACCGCGTCGAGCCTGGAAGAATGCCTGGTGCGCGAATATCGGGCTGCGCTGGAAGTCTTCCGCAGCGACGACTTTCGCGAAGGCGTGCGCGCCGCCGTGATCGACAAGGACCGCAATCCGACCTGGTCGCCGTCGCGAATCGAGGACGTCACGCCGGACATGCTTGCGCACTATCTCGCCGAGATCGGCGCCGACGAATTGAAGTTCAACTAACAACGTCTTTCAAGCGGAGGAAACCAAGATGGCCACGATCGCATTCATCGGTCTCGGCAACATGGGCGGCCCCATGGCCGCCAATCTGGTCAAGGCCGGCCACAAGGTCGTCGCTTTCGACCTCGCCGAGGCCTCCCGCAACCAGGCCAAGGCCGACGGTGCCGGCATCGCAGAGAGCGCTGCGGGCGCCGTGAAAGGTGCCGATGTGGTCGTCACCATGCTGCCGGCCGGCAAGCATGTGCTCGGCGTGTGGGGCGAGGTCGTTCCCGCGATGACCAAGGGCGCGTTGATCATCGACTCCTCCACCATAGACGTCGAGAGCGCGCGGCAGGCGCATGCGCTCGCGGCCAAGCACGGCGTGCTTTCGGTCGACGCGCCGGTGTCCGGCGGCACCGGCGGAGCCAAGGGTGCGACGCTCACCTTCATGTGCGGCGGCGAGGACAACGCGTTTGCAGCGGCAAAGCCCGTGCTGGAGAACATGGGCAAGAAGATCGTGCATTGCGGCGGTGCCGGCGCGGGCCAGGCGGCAAAAATCTGCAACAACATGATCCTCGGCATTTCCATGATCGCCGTGAGTGAGGCGTTCGCGCTGGCCGAGAAGCTCGGGCTCTCGCACCAGGCGCTGTTCGACGTCGCCTCGACCTCGTCGGGCCAGTGCTGGTCGCTGACGACCTATTGTCCGGTGCCCGGGCCGGTGCCGACCTCGCCCGCCAACAACGACTACAAGCCGGGCTTTGCCTCGGCACTGATGGTGAAGGATCTGACACTGGCGCAGGACGCCGCCAAGGCCGCCGGCGCGGCGACGCCGCTCGGCAAGCATGCGCAGGAAATCTATCAGGCCTTTGACGCAGCCGGCCAGGGCGGGGTGGATTTTTCCGGAATTATCGAGCACGTTAGGGGGCTGGCCGGGAAAGCCTAATGACGACATTTCAGGAAGCGCGCGCGTTTCTGCTTCACAACCGCACGGACTATGAGACAGCGGTCAAGGGCTTCCGCTGGCCGGATCCGATTCCCTTCAACTGGGCGCTCGACTGGTTCGATGCCGAGCTAGCGGCGAATGCGGACAGCAAGGATCGTCCTGCGCTCTGGATCGTCGATGCCGCGCAGGATCGGCAGACCAAGCTCTCGTTCGGGGCGTTGTCGCGCCGCTCCAACCAGGTCGCCAACTTCCTCCGCGCGCAAGGCTTGAAGCGCGGCGATCATCTCCTGCTGCTGCTCGGCAATGTCGTTCCGCTGTGGGAGACGATGCTGGCCGCGATCAAGCTCGGCGTCGTCGTGATTCCCGCGACGACGCTGCTCACCGCCGACGAGCTGCGCGACCGGCTCGATCGCGGCAAGGCAAAGGCGGTGGTGGCCGCGCAGGACCAGGTTGCGAAGTTCGCAAGTCTTGGCGCCGATAATATCGTCCGCATCGTCGTGGGCGAGGCCTCCGATGGCTGGCTTTCCTATGATGACGCCGCAAGGGCGTCGGAGAGCTTTGCAGCCGACGGCCCGACCAACGCTGACGACCCGATGCTGCTCTATTTCACCTCGGGCACCACGGCAAAGCCGAAGCTGGTGCGGCACAGCCAGCGCAGTTATCCCGTCGGCCATCTCTCGACCATGTATTGGATCGGGTTGAAGCCCGGCGACGTCCATCTCAACATCTCCTCGCCCGGTTGGGCCAAGCACGCCTGGAGCTGTTTCTTTGCGCCGTGGAATGCGGGCGCGACCGTCTTTGTGGTCAACCAGCCGCGCTTCGACGCCAAGGGGCTGCTTGCCACCATTGGCCGCTGCGGCGTCACCACGCTGTGCGCGCCGCCGACGGTGTGGCGGCTGTTCATCCAGGAGAATCTTGCGTCGTTCAAGGTGGCCTTGCGCGAGGTCTGCGGCGCCGGCGAGCCCCTCAATCCTGAAGTGATCGAGCAGGTGCAGGCCGCCTGGGGCCTCACCATCCGCGACGGGTACGGCCAGACCGAAACCACGGCGCTGGCCGGCAACTCGCCGGGGCAAAAGATCAAGGTCGGCTCGATGGGCCGGCCGCTGCCGGGCTATCGCGTGCAGGTCAGCGACGCCGATGGTCATCCGGCCAAAGAGGGCGAGGTGGCTCTAGTGCTCGGCGAAAACCGCCCCGCCGGCCTGATGCAGGGCTATCAGGGCGACGACGGTGGGCTGTCCGGCGCCGAAGGCGAGCTTTATCGCAGCGGTGACGTCGTGTTCGAGGATGACGATGGCTATCTCACTTTCGTCGGCCGCTCCGACGACGTATTCAAATCCTCCGACTATCGCATCAGCCCGTTCGAACTCGAGAGCGTGTTGCTCGAGCACGAGCTCGTCGCGGAAGCTGCCGTGGTGCCGAGCCCGGACCCGATCCGGCTCGCGATCCCCAAGGCCTATGTGCTGCTGACATCCGGTGCGGAGCGTTCGCCGGAGACGGCGCTCTCCATCTTCAGGCATCTGCACACGCGCCTTGCACCGTTCAAGCGCATCCGGCGCCTCGAGATCGTCACGGAGCTGCCGAAGACGATCTCGGGAAAGATCCGCCGCGTTCAGCTGAGACGGCTGGAGCGTGACGACGACCGCAATGATGCCCTGCGCGGCCGGGAATTCCGCGAAGAGGACTTTCCGGAGCTGCCGAAAACACGGAGTGAGACCTAAGTGAACGAAGTCTGGAAGAAGCCGCCGATTTCCTTGGACGCCTATCAGGCCATGGTTGGCAAGGAGATCGGCGTGTCGTCGTGGCACCTGGTCGATCAGCCCCGCATCGACACCTATGCCGACGTGATCGAGGATCACCAGTTCATTCACGTCGACCCGGAGCGTGCGAAGAACGAGACGGCGTTCGGCACCACCATCGCGCACGGCTTCCTGACGATGTCGCTGCTGTCGATTATGTCCTACGAGGTGATGCCCGTCATCGCGGGCACCACGATGGGGGTCAATTACGGTTTTGACAAGCTGCGTTTCATCTCGCCGGTGCGCTCGGGCAAGCGCGTTCGGGGCCGTTTCGTGCTGGCGGAAGCCAAGCTGCGCAAGCCGAATGAATTGCAGTCGCGCACCAACGTCACCGTGGAAATCGAAGGCGAGGACAAGCCCGCGCTGGTCGCGGACTGGCTCGGGTTGATCTATTTCGCCTGAGTGGGCCGTCGCTGCCGGGCTTGACCCGGCAGCCCATCGCTGCTCAAAAGTTGTCCAAATCGGTGCGCTCGAACCCTCTCCCTCGCGAGAGAGGGTGGCGAAATCGAGCGGAGCGAGATGAAGCCGGGTGAGGGGTATCTCTCCACACGCTCATCTGCCGAGACAGATCCCTCATCCGGCGCTTCGCGCCACCTTCTCCCACAAGGGGAGAAGGGAAGACAGCACAAGGAAGCACAATGGCAATCAGGTTCGACGGACGCGTCGCCATCGTCACCGGCGCGGGCAATGGTTTGGGGCGCGCGCATGCGCTGGGATTGGCAAGCCGCGGCGCGAAAGTCGTGGTCAACGATTTCGGCGGCGCGCGCGACGGCAGCGGCGGCTCGCTGTCGCCGGCGGAGACCGTTGTCGAGGAGATCCGCAAAGCGGGCGGCACCGCCATGGCCGACGGCGCCGACGTCTCGAATTTCGAGCAGGTCACCGCGATGGTCGAGCGCGCCACCAAGGAGTGGGGCAGCGTGGACCTCTTGTGTGCCAATGCCGGCATTTTGCGCGACAAGTCGTTCGGCAAGATGGAAGCGGCCGATTTCCAGAAGGTGCTCGACGTGCACCTCGTCGGCACCTTCTATTGCTGCAAGGCGGCCTGGGCCGGCATGCGCGATCGCAACTATGGCCGCATCGTCCTGACGACGTCGTCCTCCGGCCTCTACGGCAATTTCGGCCAGGCCAATTACGGAGCGGCCAAGTCCGGCATGGTCGGCCTGATGAACGTGCTGGCGGAAGAAGGCCGCAAGAGCGACATCCGCGTCAACATCATCTCGCCGACGGCAGCGACCCGCATGACGGAAGAGCTGCTGCCGCCGCAGGCGCTGCAGTTGATGAAGCCGAACGCGATCACGCCCGCGGTCGAGTACATGCTGAGCGAGGACGCGCCGACCCGCACCATCATGGGCGCCGGCGCCGGCTCGTTCGCGGTGATCAAGATCGTCGAGAGCGAAGGCATCAACCTGCCGGAGTCCGAGTGGACCCCGGATGCGGTCGCGGCGCATTTCGCCGAGATCAGCGACATGTCAAAAGCGAAGGCGCTGCAGGGAGCTTTCGAGCAGACGCAGAAATACGTGGCGCAAGCCGCTGCGCGCGCCGGGGTAAAACTCTGACAGCGGTCGCCGTCATCGGCGCCGGCCCTGCCGGTCTGATGGCGGCCGAAGTGCTCGTGCAGGGTGGTGCTCGCGTCACCGTCTACGATTCGATGCCGTCCGCTGGCCGCAAATTCCTGATGGCCGGCCGCGGCGGGCTCAATCTCACCCACAGCGAACCGCTGCCTCAGTTCATCACGCGCTACCGCGAGGCGGCGCAGAGGTTGCAGGCTGCGATCGAAGCGTTTCCGCCTGACGCGCTGCGCGCCTGGAGCGAGGCGCTGGGCGAGCCGACTTTTGTCGGCTCCAGCGGGCGTGTGTTTCCGAAGGCCTTCAAGGCCTCGCCCTTGCTGCGGGCCTGGCTGCGACGCCTCGATGCCGCCGGCGTGCACTTTGCGTTTCGCCAGCGCTGGATGGGCTGGGACGGGGACGGACAACTGGTCTTTGACCCACCCGGCGGCGAAGACGCCATCGCCGCGGACGCCACGGTGCTGGCACTCGGCGGCGCCAGCTGGCCGCGACTGGGCTCCGATGGCGGCTGGACGACGATCCTGGCCGACAAAGACGTTGCGATCTCGCCGCTGCGGCCGGCGAACTGTGGCTTCACCGTCGATTGGTCCGAAATTTTCCGCACGCGCTTCGAAGGCCAACCCCTCAAGGGTATCACGCTGTCCTTCGGCCCACACCGCGCCCGCGGCGAGGCCACGATCACAAGCGGCGGGATCGAGGGCGGGGCGATCTATGCGTTGTCCGCCGAGCTGCGCGAGGCGATCGCAGCGAACGGCGCAGCGGTCCTTCACGTCGCGTTGCGGCCGGATGTCGATCATGGCGAACTCGTCAAGCGCCTGTCCGCCTCGCGCGGCAAGCAATCCTTCTCCAGCTTCCTGCGCAAGGCTGCGCAGCTGTCGCCGGTCGCGGGCGGGCTGTTGCAGGAAGTCGCCATCGGTGCCGGCCGGTCGTTGTCGGCAATGTCGGCTGAACAATTGGCGGAGCTCATCAACGCCGTGCCGGTCAAGCTCATGGGCGTCGCGCCGATCGCGCGCGCGATCTCCAGCGCCGGCGGGATTTCCTTCGATGAACTCGACTCGGACTTCATGATCCGCAAGCTGCCGGGCGTGTTCGCAGCCGGTGAGATGCTGGACTGGGAGGCGCCGACCGGCGGCTATTTGCTCCAGGCCTCGTTCGCGACGGGAGCGGCGGCGGGCAGGGGTGTGTTGCGACGGCTCGCCGAACTGTCGTCCTGACCATCCGCATCATGACGTCCCGGTCCGGGTTGCGAGATCCGTGAGGAGGCCGAGCACGCCGAAGCTTGCCGCCACTGCGCAGACCATCGTCCAGCCCCCGTAGCTCCAGGCCAGCGATGCCGCCGCCGCGCCGATGCCACCGCCAATGAAGAACAGCGCGACGAACAGGCCGTTCATGCGACCGCGGGCCTCGGGGCGCAACAGGTTGATGGCGCGGCGGCCCAGCGTCTGGTCGGTGGTGATGCCGACGTCGAGCAGGATCGTGCCGAGGCTCAGTACCAGCAGACCGGTGATCTGGGATTCAAGCACGCTCGCCCAGGCACAGAGCGCAAGCGAGCCGATGATGAGCAGATGGGCGGCAAAGAACATCGGCCGCGCCCGGCCCTTGTCGCCCCAGCGTCCCGCGATCGGTGTCGCCGCGGCACCCGCCACACCGATCAGCGCGAAAGCCGCAATTCCCTTGGCATCGAGCTCGAACGGCGCATCCGGCAGCCGTAGCGCGACCGCCGACCAGAACGCCGTGAAGGAGGCCATGACAAGCGAGGCGGTCCAGGCCCGCACGCGTAGCACCGGCTCTTCGCGCAGCAGTCTTGGAAAGGACAGCAATAAATCGGCGTAACTCGCGCGTGCCGACGGTCGAAGGGTTGGAAGGTAACGGGCGAGTGCGCCGGCAAGCAGGGCCATCAGAGCGGCCGAAACGACATAGTAGGCGCGCCAGCTCCAGAGATCGGCGATCAGGCTCGCTGCAGGTCGTGACAAGAGGATGCCGATCATCAATCCGCCCATCACCTCGCCGATGGCCTGACCGCGGCGATCCGGCGCCACCATGGATGCGACCAGCGGAACCATCATCTGGATCGCCACGCAGCAGGCGCCAAGGATGAAGGTGGCGAGCAGCAGGAGCGCAGGCGTCGGCGCGAGCGCCGTCGCGAGAGCGGCGAGGATGGCGCAGCCGAGCGTGCGGAGGATGACAAGCCGGTTCTCGACGAGATCGACCAGAGGCACGAGCAGCAGCAGGCCGAGTGCATAGCCGAGCAAGGTCAGCGTGCTGATCAGGCCCGCCTGCCACGCAGGCATGGACATTGACCGGCCGATCAGGCCAAGCAGGATCTGCGGCGCGAACAGATTGGTGACGACGACACCGGCGGTGATCGCGCCGAGCCAGATCAGCGGCCGCTCGGCGAACTGGTTTCGGGACGCGGGCCTGGCGGTTTCGGAGATACTCATGGGACCTCGCAGCTGTGGCGCGGGACCCTTTAAGCGGGGACATCAATATGCTACAATTCAAATAAGCCTATAAAGAATATGCGAGTTTGTTATGAATACCCATGACCTTGTTGCCTTCGTCGCCGTGGTCGAGACCGGATCGATTGTCGCAGCTTCGGCGCGTCTCAATCTCACCCAGCCTGGCGTGACCCGACGCATCCAGAATCTCGAGGAGATGTTGGGGGCGCAGCTTCTGGATCGGCTCTCGAAGCCCCTGAAGCCGACGGCAGCGGGGCATGAGGCCTACGAGCAGGGCAGGCGCCTGCTCAGGATGCTGGACGACCTCAAGTCGGGCGTTGCCAGCGACGGAATGGTCCGCGGCGAGTTCAGGCTCGGCCTGACGCCGTTTCTCTCGGAAGCGGGCTTGACCGCACCACTCGATGCGGTGCGCGCCGAATTTCCCGCGCTGGCGGTGCGGGTGGTCTCCGGTTGGTCGCCGAACCAGCTCGAGCGTGTCTGCCGCAACGAGCTCGATGCAGCCGCGATTTGTCTCCCCGACGGTGCAGTGCCGCCCGCCGATCTGGCGGCCGACGATCTCGGCGCGCAGCCCGTCGTCTTCGTCGTCGCACGCGAGATGAAGATCCCGCGCACCGTCGACCTGGAACGGCTGTCCCAACTGTCGTGGGTGATCAACCAGGACGGCTGTGGATTTCGCGATACGCTGAAGCGAAAATTCGATGCCTCGCATCTGCCGTTCAACATCGCCGTCGAGGCGCTGGACAGTGAGCTCCGCCTGTCGCTGGTGTCGCGCGGCCTCGGCGTCGGGCTGGTCACCCCGATCGCCCTGAAACGTAGCGCATTTCGCGACAGGCTCAAGCCGGTCGCCGCGCGCGACTTCAAACCCGCCGTGCGCGCTTGGGTGGTGCATCGCGCCCCCGCCGGTCGGCTGGAGCGGCCGATCAAACTCTTTCGCGACGGATTGGTCCGGGAACTCCAGGCACTGATCGGGGGCTAGCTATCTCAGCTTCCCCCGTGCCGCCACCGGCAGCGTGCCGATGATCTCCTCGCCGCGCACCATCACCACTTCGTCCATCATGTTGACGACGACGCAGACATGATTTGGCACGACCCGCACGACGTCGCCGACGTTAGGCCGGGTGTTGCTGCGGGAGAGGTCGAGGAAGCCGTGCTCCTCGGCGAAGCGTGCGATCTTCGCTTCGGGGTGCTCCAGGATGAGGCCGTGGCCGTCGAGGCCGCCGGTGTCCGTCGTCAGAGTCTTTGAGCCGGCGTCCAGAATCCCGCGCTCAGGCGCGGCGCGGCTGACCACGGTCGAATAGATGTGCAGCGCGCAGTCGTCCCAGGTGGCGACGCCGGCCGCGACCTGCATGCGGTCGTTATAGATGTAGGTGCCGAAGCGATGCTCGGTGCCGCCCTTGAGCTTGCCGAGGTTCTTCAGGTTCGGCGTGCCGCCGGTCGAGACGATTTTTGCATCCAGCCCGTGTGCGCGCACGCCGGCCAGAGCTTCGTCATAGAATTTTTGGGCGTCCGCCCAACCAGTCTCGGTCGGATACAGCATGAAGCCGGCGAATTGCAGGCCCTTGGATGCGGCAATCTTCTGCGCCAGTGCAATCGCCTCGGCGGGCGTCTCGACGCCGGCGCGCTGGCGGCCGGTATCGCATTCGACCACGACCGATAGCGGTCGACCTGAGGCTGCGGCGGCCTTGGGCAGGCCGGCGACGACGGTCGAATTGTCAGCGGCGACCGTCATGTTGGCCTTCGCCTGCAGCGCCCCTAACCGCGCCATCTTCTCTTCGCCGAGCAGGTTGTAGCTGATCAGGATATCGTCGATGCCGGCATTGGCCATGATCTCGGCTTCACCGAGCTTCTGGCACGTGATGCCCTTGGCACCGGCCGCGATCTGCATCTTCGCGATGGTGGGGTTCTTGTGCGTCTTGACGTGGGGACGGTTGGCGATCCCGGCGTCGTCGCAAGCCTTCTGAATCCGCGCGATGTTGCGCTCTACCTTGTCTATGTCGATAACGGCGCAGGGCGTGCCGTATTCGCGGGCGATCTTGGCGGCAAGGGTCGTTGTCATGGAAGTCTCTGAGTTGGCGCGCATCCCGTTTGCAAAAGCGGTGCCCACTTTTGCGGAATGCACGCTAGGCCTGTTCAATCTCTTCGCGCCGCACTTCGAGCTCCAGCCATTTGTCCTCGGCCTCGGCCAGTTCCTTTTGCGCCTTCGTCAGAGCGTCGGAGGCCTGGTCGAAGCGCTTGCGATCCTTGCGAAAGAGATCGGGGTCGTCAAGGAAGCGCTGCTGCTTGGCGATCTCGGCCTGCAGCTTGGCGATGGTCTTGGGCAGCGTCTCCAGCGCGTGTTGCTCGTTGAAGGTCAAGCGTCGTCTCGCGACGCCGGACGGCACGGCTGATCGCTGCTCTCTCGTCTCTTCGACGGCCTTCGCGGTCGCGCGCTTCACGTCGGCGCCGCGCTGGGCCAGCATGTCGGTATAGCCGCCGGCATATTCGAGCCAGCGTCCGTTGCCCTCGGGCACGATCACTGACGTCACCACGCGGTCGAGAAAATCGCGATCGTGGCTGATCAGAATCACGGTGCCCTCGTAGTCGCTGAGCATCTCCTCGAGGACGTCGAGGGTCTCCAGGTCGAGGTCGTTGGTCGGCTCGTCCAGCACCAGGAGGTTGGAGGGTTTTGCCAGCGCGCGTGCCAGCATCAGCCGGCCGCGCTCACCGCCCGACAGCACCTCCAGCGGCGTGCGCATCTGTTCCTGGGCGAACAGGAAGTCCTTCATGTAACTGACGACATGCTTCGGCTTGCCGCCAACCATGACATGGTCGCCGCGGCCGCCGGTCAGCGCCTCGGCCAGCGTCGTCTTCGGATCGAGACTTTCACGATGCTGGTCGAGCGTCGCCATCTCGATGTTGGCGCCGAGCCGTATGCTGCCGCTGTCCGGTGCGCTGCCGCCGGTCAGCATCTCGATCAGCGTGGTCTTGCCGGCGCCGTTCGGGCCGACGATGCCGATGCGATCGCCGCGCTGGACGCGGATCGAGAAGCCGTCGACGATCTTTCGCTCGCCATAGGACCGGCTGATATTCTTGGCCTCGATGACGAGCTTGCCGGACTTGTCGGCCTCGGCAGCCGCCAGGTTGGCGTTGCCCGTCGCGCCGCGATGGGTGCGGCGCTGGTCGCGCAGCGCGTGGAGATTGCCGAGTCGCTTGACGTTGCGCTTGCGGCGGCCCGAGACGCCGTAACGCAGCCAGTGCTCCTCGTTGACGATCTTGCGGTCGAGCTTGTGCTGGTCGCGCTCTTCCTCCGCGAGCACCTCGTCGCGCCAAGCCTCGAAGGCACTGAAGCCGCGGTCGATCTGCCGGATCTGGCCGCGGTCGAGCCAGGCGGTGCTGCGCGAGAGATTGCCGAGGAAGCGCCGATCGTGGCTGATGATCACCAGCGCGCAGCGGCGGCTCTCCAGTTCACTCTCCAGCCATTCGATGGTCGGAAGATCCAGATGGTTGGTCGGCTCATCCAGCAGCAGGATGTCGGGCGAGGGCGCCAGCACGCGTGCCAGCGCGGCGCGGCGCGCTTCGCCGCCGGAGACATGCGCCGGATCTTCTTCGCCGCTGAGACCGAGCTGCTCGACCAGATAGCGCGCCTGATAGTGGTCGTCGCCAGCATTGAGGCCGGCCTCGACATAAGCGAGCGTGGTGGAGAAACCGGAAAAATCCGGCTCCTGCGGCAGGTAGCGAATGGTGGCGCCGGGCTGCACGAAACGGCTGCCGCCATCCGGTTCGACCAGGCCGGCGGCGATCTTGAGCAGCGTCGATTTGCCGGAACCGTTGCGGCCGATCAGGCAGACGCGCTCGCCGGTCGAAACCGACAGTTCGACGCCCGCCAGGAGCGGCGTGCCGCCAAAGGTCAGCTTGATATCGCGCAGTTGAATCAGCGGTGGCGCCATGCGGTGTCTCAGTCCTGTCTTGTTGCGGCCTGGTCGGCGCGGCGGCGCTGAATGCGGCGGATGGTCTGGTCGAGCGTCGACAGAAACGTCGAGCGGTCGCGCGGTGAATACGATTTCGGACCGCCGGTGACTTCGCCGGCCGAGCGCAAATCGGTCATCAGGTTGCGGACCGCGAGCGTCATCCCGATCGATTCCTCGGTGAACGCCTTGCCGTTGGACGCGATCACATCGGCGCCGGCCTTCACGCAGCGGCTTGCGAGCGGAATATCCGAGGTAATGACGATATCGCCGGGCCCGGCGCGTTCCGCGATCCAGTCATCGGCTGCGTCCATGCTGGCACCAGCGGCGATCCGCTCGATGAGTGGATCCTGGGGCACGCGGATGAAATTGCCCGCGACCACGCTCACGGGCAGGCCGTGCCTGCCGGCAACGCGATAGATCTCGTCCTTCACCGGACAGGCATCGGCGTCGACATAGATACGAGTGGTGTTTTGAGGGTTCGTCATGGTCCGTAGATGGGGCTTGCGAAGCGGTTCCGCAGCAGCCGCGTGGTACCCCATTCGGGCCGCAAAGGCGAGGGGATTGACCCCGGTTCCTCAGGGCCTACGATCGGGCCGAAACAACAAGAAATTGGGGAAAGCCAAGCCATGCCGAACCGGCTCGAAACCTATCGCGTCCAGGCCTACAACACGGCCAAGCAATCCGAAAACAAGATGCATGACGATGCAGTGGCGCGCCGCTTGGGGTTCTCCGGCGGGCTGGTCCCCGGCGTCGACGTCTTCGCCTACATGATGCATGTGCCGGTGTCGCGCTGGGGCCGCGATTTCCTGTCGCGCGGGCTGATCGAGGCGCGTTTCATCAAGCCGGTCTATGACGGCGAGACCGCCGACGTCGATGCGACCGAGCACAACGGCCTGCTCACCATCGAGGTGTTCAGCCGCACCGAGCTCTGTGCCACCGGCACGGCGGCGCTGCAGGCAACTGCGACTGCGGCTGCGGTGTCGTTGAGCGACTATGTCGAGGTCCCCGCGGTTGCCGAGCGCAAACCGGTCAGCCCAGCAACCTTCGAGACCGGCAAATGGTTGGGCACGACGCCGCGCCGCTGGGCCGGGCAGGATGCCGCCGACTATCTCGCCGACATCCGTGAGACCGATCCGATCTTCGCGGGCGAGGGGCTCGGCCATCCCGGCCTGATCCAGCGCGTCATGAACCGCGTGCTGGTGGACAACACGATGCTCGGCCCCTGGATCCATGTCGGCAGCCGCATGCAATTGCTGTCAGCCGCGCGCGCCGGCGACGAGATCACCGCGCGGGCAAAAGTCACCGCGAACTACGAGAAGAAGGGCCACCGCTTCGTCGAGCTCGACGCGCTGGTGGTCGCCAACGGCACGACGCCGCTGGCGCACTGCCAGCACATCGCGATCTACCAGCCGCGCGAGCAGGCGGCGGCGTAGGGAAGGAGCACAGCGCGTCCTCACACTCGCTGTCATTCCCCGCGAAGGCGGGGAATCCAGTACGCCGAGGCTCCTCCGTATCCCACGACCGTCTCTGGAATACTGGATCGTCCGCTTTCGCGGACGATGACAGCGGAGTTTGTGGCGACGACGGAACGCCCTTTACGCCGCTTTCCCCTTCGCATCCTGGATCGCGCGCCACACGCGTTCCGGCGTCAGCGGCATGTCGATGTGCTT
The DNA here is from genome assembly GCF_040939785.1 of Bradyrhizobium lupini. Taxonomy (NCBI): domain Bacteria; kingdom Pseudomonadati; phylum Pseudomonadota; class Alphaproteobacteria; order Hyphomicrobiales; family Nitrobacteraceae; genus Bradyrhizobium; species Bradyrhizobium lupini. Next base: position 589,390 of record NZ_CP162553.1, on the reverse strand, counting down.
GATGCCGTATTCGGAGAGCGCGTCGATCACCGCGTTCACGACCGTCGACAGGCTGCCGGCGCAGCCGGCTTCGCCGCAGCCTTTGCTGCCGAGCGGATTGGTCGTGGCCGGCACCGGGTGGTCGCCGACCGTCATGTTCGGAACGTCCTCGGCGCGCGGCAGAGCGTAGTCCATCAGCGAGCCCGTGATCGGCTGGCCGCTCTCGTCGTAGCGGACGTGCTCCATCAGCGCCTGGCCGATGCCCTGGACCACGCCGCCATGGAGCTGGCCCGCGACCAGCAGCGGATTGATCACCGTGCCGAAATCGTTGACCGCGCTGTAGCGCACGATCTGCACGACGCCGGTCTCAGGGTCGATCTCGACCTCGGCGACATGGCAGCCGTTCGGGAAGGCTGATGGCACCGGTTCGCTGGTGTGATCGACGTCGAGGCTGTCGGGTACGCCCTCCGGCATCTTGCTGTCGTGCAGGCGTTTGGCGAGCTCCATGATGTCGATGCTGCGGTCGGTGCCGGCGATCGTAAAGCTGCCGCCTTCGAATTCGATATCGGCTTCGGAGGCCTCCAGCATGTGCGCGGCGGCGCGCTTGCCCTTTTCGATCACGAGCTTGGCGGCGCCCACGATCGCCATGCCGGTCGCGGTGATCGAGCGCGAGCCACCGGTGCCGTTGCCGGTGTGGACGATGTCGCTGTCGCCCTGCACCAGCTTGACGCTGTCGAAGGGAACGCCGAGCTGCTGGCAGAGGACCTGCGCGAATGCGGATGCGTGGCCCTGACCGTAATCGAGCGTCCCGGTGATGAGCTGCACCGAGCCATCGGGATCGAACACGATCTTGCCGAGCTCGACGCCGGGAGGTGCGGTCACCTCCAGATAGGAGCCGACGGCGATGCCGCGCAGCTTGCCGGACTTCTTGCTCTCCTTCTTGCGCTTGGCAAAATTCTCGTGGTCGGAGATTTCGAGGGCCTTGTTGAAGACGGCCTGGAAGTCGCCGCTGTCATAGGTGACGCCGGAGGACGCGGCGAACGGCATCTGGTTCTGCTTGATGAAGTTGCGCTTCCGCAGGGTCAGCCGGTTGATGCCCATCTCGTCCGCGGCGCGGTCGATTAGCCGCTCCATGTAGTAGTTGGCCTCGGGCCGGCCGGCGCCGCGATAGGCGCCCATCAACGTGGTGTTGGTCAGCACCGTCTTGATGTCGACGGCCATCAGCGGCGTGCGATAGACGCTGGAAAAGTTCTTGCTGGTGTTGAGCGAGAGCGGACTGGGAGCAACGCCGGTGATGTAGGCACCGAGATTGCCGTAACCCGAGAGCTTGGCGGCGAGGAAATGCCCCTCGGCGTCCAGCGCGAGCTCGGCATGAATCTTCTGCGCGCGGCCGTGACTATCGGAGAGGAAGCTGGTCGAGCGCTCGTCCAGCCACTTCACCGGTCGTCCCAGCGTCTTCGCCGCGTACAGGATGCACATGTATTCGGGGTAATTGATGTTCTTCATGCCGAAGGAGCCGCCGACATTGGCGGTGAGAATGCGCACGTTTTCGTTCGGCACTTTCAGATTCTTGGCGAGATTGGCACGGTTGCCTGCCACCCCCTGCGTGGGCACCTGAAGAGTGTAGCGCTCGGTCTTCTTGTCATAGGAGGCAAGGCCAACGCGTGGCTCCATCGAGACCACGGCGACGCGGGTGTTCTCGATGTCGACCTTGGTCACGTGAGCAGCACTGGCGAAGGCCGCGTTCACCTTGTCGGTGTCGCCATAGTGGTAGTCGAGCGCGACATTGTTCGGGATGTGGTCGTACAGTTGCGGCGCGCCGGGTTTTGCGGCTTCCTCGGGATCGGTCACCGCCGGCAGCGGCTCGATGTCGAGTTCGACCGCCTCGGCCGCGTCGCGCGCCTGGGCCAGCGTCTCCGCCACCACGAAGGCGACGGGATCGCCGACGAAGCGGACCTTGTCGGTTCCGAGCGGCTGGCGGTTGGTCTGGAGCAGGGGCGAGCCGTCACGGCTCTTCAGCGGCAGGCCGCAGGTGAAGGGGCCGTAGCCGGCCGCATCGAGGTCTTTGCCGGTCCACACCCCGAGCACGCCCGGCATTGCTCTGGCTGCATCGATGTTGATGCCGCGAATGACGCCATGGGCATGGGTCGAGCGAACGATCACGGCGTGGGCCTGGCCGGGCAGGTTGAAATCGTCGGTGTAGCGGCCCTTGCCGCGCACCAGGGTATCGTCCTCCTTGCGGCGGACCGGCTGCCCGACGCCATATTTTTGCAGTGCAATAGCGTTTTCGAGCGTGGAGGATTTGGTGTGTTCTTGCATGGAATTGACCTGAAAAGCCGGCAAATGCGCGGTTTGGGGGGCGCCTGGGGTCCGGACCCCTCAAAAATAACCCACCGGCCCGCTCACGACAACGCACGAATGGGCATGGTCCCATGTGATGCGTTGTTGCGCAGGATTGGTGCGCTGCTAATGTTTCAGGCGAAAAAGCAATTCCAGATCGGCCTAACCGGCCGCGGAAAGACAGTTTGTATGAATGACCACACGCGGCTCCGCGACGGCCTTGCGCCGCACGGTGAGCTGGGGTCGATGGCGGCGGCGTTCGCCACTGAACCGGCCGTCGGCGCGCAAGTGCCGGGAACCGGCGTCTACGCGGCGCTCGACCTCGGCACCAACAATTGCAGGCTCCTGATCGCCTGTCCGACCCACGACGGCTTTCGCGTGGTCGATTCCTTCTCGCGCATCATCCGGCTCGGCGAGGGCGTCTCGGCAACCGGGTGCATCAGCGAGGCCGCGATCGAACGCGCCATCGTGGCGCTTGGCATCTGCCGCGACAAGATCAACCTGCGCAAAGCGCGGCGGCTGCGGCTGATCGCCACCGAAGCGTGCCGCGCCGCCTCGAATGCCGAAGGCTTTCGCAGCCGCGTCGCTGCCGAGACCGGGATCGAGCTCGAGGTAATCGACCGCGAGACCGAGGCGGCGCTTGCCGTGCTCGGCTGCTCGCCGCTGGTCGATCCCAGGGGGCGCGGCGCAATCCTGTTCGACATCGGCGGCGGCTCGACCGAGCTGGTACGGATCGAGCGCGACGCCGCAAATCCGGAGCCGCGCATCAAAGCCTGGATGTCGATCCCGTTCGGTGTGGTCACGCTTGCCGAGCAGTTCGGGGGCCGCGACGTGACGCCCGAGATCTACGCCGCGATGGAGCGCGAGGTCGCCCATCACATCGCGCCGTTCGCCGAACAGCATGGCGGCGATCTCACTGATATGCATCTGCTCGGCACGTCAGGCACTGTGACGACGCTCGCCGGCATCCATCTCAACCTCGCGCGCTACGACCGCCGCCGCATCGACAGCGTCTGGATGAACGATACCGACGTCACCGCGACCATTAACAAGCTGCTTGGCATGAGCTACGAGGAGCGCGCCGCGAACAGCTGCATTAGCGTTGAGCGCGCCGATCTCGTCCTGGCCGGCTGCGCCATCCTCGACGCGATCCGCCGCGCCTTTCCGCTGCCACGCCTGCGCGTCGCCGACCGGGGCTTGCGCGAAGGCATGCTGGTCGAGATGATGCGCGAAGACGGCGCGCTCAGGAGCTGGTGAGATGGTCAAGGACACCACCGGCCGTTTGCACGTCCAGGTCAAGACCCACGGCAAGCGCAAATTGTCGTCGAAGCTCTGGCTGGAGCGGCAGCTCAACGATCCCTATGTGGTGAAGGCGAAGGCGCTGGGCTATCGCTCGCGCGCCGCGTTCAAGCTGCTCGAGATCGATGACAAATACCGGCTGCTGAAGCACGGCATGGCTGTGGTCGATCTCGGCGCCGCGCCGGGCGGCTGGAGCCAGATTGCCGCCAAGCGCGTCGGCTCGGTCGACGGCAAGGGCAAGGTCATCGCGATCGACCTGCTCGAAATCCCCGAGATTGCCGGCGTCGAGTTCGCGCAGCTCGACTTCATGGACAATGACGCGCCGGACAAGCTCAAGGCCATGCTCGACGGCGGCGCCGACATTGTCATGTCCGACATGGCTGCCAACACCACCGGTCATCGCAAGACCGACCAGCTTCGCATCGTCGGCCTGATCGAGACCGCTGCCGCGTTCGCCTGCGATGTGCTGAGGCCGGGCGGGACCTTCCTGGCGAAGGCGTTCCAGAGTGGCGCCGACGCCGAACTGCTCGCCCAGCTCAAGCGCGATTTCGCCACGGTGCGTCACGTCAAGCCGGCCGCAAGCCGTGCGGATTCCTCGGAGCGCTACGTTCTCGCGACGGGATTTCGGGGGCTCGCAACGACGAGGTGGAGCACTAGCCCAGCCGCTGATCCCGCACATCCTGCGTATCCTCGGTCGCCGCCTTGACGGCCGCCTTGGCCGCGCCCTTGCCGGCACCTTTGCGGCTCGCGATCTCCACCGCTTTGCGGCCGGAAACTTCGTGGCCGGCATCGGTGGGCATCTGCCAGAAGAACCAGCTCGACGCCGCCGAAGTCAGGGCGATCACGAGAAAGGCCGGCGCAAACACGGTGGCGTCGAGCTCGCTGACGTGGCTGAACCACATCGTCGTCTCCACGGAGGCGGCGCCGACCGCGACGCCGGCCGAGACCGCGAGCTGCTGGTTGACGCTGACGAGCGTGGTGGCGCGGCTCATCTGCGCCTGCTCGACCTCGGCATAGGCCACCGTGTTGATCGCGGTGAACTCGAGCGAACGGAAGAAGCCGCCGACCACCAGGATGATCATGATGATCAGCAGGGGCGTCGTCACGGTGAAGAGGGCACAGGCGGCCAGGAAAACCGCACTGATGATCGCGTTCACCGTCATCAGGTTGCGGAAGCCGAAGGCGCGGATGATGCGCGCGGCCAGCGCCTTCATGCCCATGGCGCCGAGCGAGGAGCCAAACGTGACGAGGCCGGACTTGAACGGCGAGAGGCCGAATCCGATCTGCATCAGCAGTGGCAGCAGGAACGGCAGCGCGCCGATGCCGAGCCGGAACATGAAGCCGCCGAGAACGGCCGCGCGCAGTGTCGGCAGCCTCAGCAGCGTAAAGTCCAGCACCGGCGACCCCGTTCGCCGCGCGTGAAGGACATACAGCGTCATCGAGATCGATCCGCCGACGACCAGGGCGGCAACCGTGCTCCATGGCAGCAGATTGAGTCCGGCGACCGACAGCCCGAAGGCGATGCCGGCGAGCCCGAGGCCCGCGAGCACCATGCCGTAGAGGTCGAACGGCTCTCGTTCCTCGCTTTTGATGGGATCGATGAAGCGCAAGGCCATGAAGATGCCGAGCAGCCCGATCGGGATGTTGATCAGGAAGATCCAGTGCCATGACGCGTAGGTGGTGATGAAGCCGCCGAGCGGCGGCCCGATCACGGGGCCGATCAGGGCAGGGACCGTCACCCACGCCATCGCGTTGACCAGCGCGCTCTTGTCGACCGACCGCAGCAGCACGAGGCGCCCGACCGGCGTCATCATTGCCCCGCCCATGCCTTGGAGGATGCGCGCGAACACGAAATCGGTGACCGATGTCGAGAGCGCGCAGCCGACCGAGCCGACCATGAACACGCCGACGGCAATCGCAAACACCAGGCGCGCGCCGAACCGGTCGGCGGTCCAGCCGCTCGCCGGGATGAAGACCGCAAGCGACAGCAGATAGGAAGTGATCGCGAGCTTGAGCGTCAGTGGGCTGGTGCCGATGTCGGCCGCAATCGCGGGCAGCGACGTGGCGATCACCGTCGAGTCCATGTTCTCCATGAAGAGAGCAGTGGCTACGATCAGCGGAATGATGCGTTGCTTGTCGACCATGACGGATTGGTAATGGACATCGGGAACGAAGGGCGAGAATTGCGGCTTATCACCGCCACTGGGCCGCGACCATTGCGGATCGACGCATAGCACCTAAATCCCGCGTGACCCCAGGCGGGTGCGCCCTGCGCCGGAGATCACGATGATCTGCCGTTCGCCAGTACGTGCCGCCGCGAAGGCTATCCGCCACCGAACTTGCCCAAAAAAGCCTGTGCATGGCTGGCCGGCGGTCCGAATTGCTTTGATTCGTCGCCCGCCCGTGCTATCGACCCGCGTCAACCCCACCGATGGGCTCCGATTCTCCGGCGTTGCCGCAAGGTACGCCGAGGGCGGCGCTCATCCATAGCTATTTGCGGCAGGGCCGCGGAAGGAGTTGGCACATGGCCACGGTGCAACAAGGCATTCGCGAAGCCCTCACATTCGACGACGTGCTGCTGAAGCCGGGCCTGTCGGACGTCATGCCGGGCGAGGTCGACATCCGCTCCCGCGTCACCCGCGCCATTCCGCTCAACATCCCGATCATGGCCTCCGCCATGGACACGGTCACCGAAGCCCGCATGGCGATCGCCATGGCGCAGGCCGGCGGCATCGGCGTCATCCATCGCAATTTCGATCCCGAAGGGCAGGCTGCCCAGGTGCGGCAGGTCAAGCGCTACGAGTCGGGCATGGTGGTGAACCCGCTCACGATCAGCCCGGACGCCACGCTGGACGACGCGCTCAAGCTGATGAGCGATCACGGCATCTCCGGCATTCCCGTCGTCACCGGTGCGGGCAAATCCACGCCGGGCAAGCTGGTCGGCATTCTCACCAACCGCGACGTCCGCTTCGCCACCGACCGCCAGCAAAAAATCTCCGAGCTGATGACCCATGAAGGTCTCGTCACGGTGCGCGAGAATGTCAGCCAGGACGAGGCGCGGCGGATGCTGCATCAGCATCGCATCGAGAAGCTGCTTGTGGTCGACGAGCAGTATCGCTGCGTCGGCCTGGTCACCGTGAAGGACATGGAGAAGGCGGTCGCCCATCCGCTGGCCTGCAAGGACGCGCAGGGCCGCCTCCGCGTCGCCGCCGCCACCACGGTCGGCGATAGCGGCTTCGAGCGCACCGAGCGGCTGATCGATGCCGGCGTCGATCTCGTCGTGGTCGACACCGCGCACGGCCATTCCCGTCACGTGCTCCATGCGGTCAACCGCATCAAGCGCCTGTCCAATTCCGTGCAGGTCGTTGCCGGCAACGTCGCGACCTCGGAGGGTGCGCAGGCGCTGATCGATGCGGGCGCGGACTGCATCAAGGTCGGCATCGGCCCGGGCTCGATCTGCACCACGCGCATCGTCGCCGGCGTCGGCGTTCCCCAGCTCACCGCGATCATGGATGCGGTCGAGGCGGCGAAGAAGTCGGACATCCCCGTCATTGCCGACGGCGGCATCAAGTTTTCCGGAGACCTTGCCAAAGCGCTCGCTGCCGGTGCCGACATCGCGATGGTCGGCTCGCTGCTCGCCGGCACCGACGAGACGCCCGGTGAAGTGTTCTTGTGGCAGGGCCGATCCTACAAGGCCTATCGCGGCATGGGCTCGGTCGGCGCGATGGCGCGCGGCTCGGCCGACCGCTACTTCCAGCAGGACATCAAGGACACGCTCAAGCTCGTGCCCGAAGGCATCGAGGGCCAGGTGCCCTACAAGGGCCCGGTCGGCAACGTCATGCACCAGCTCGCCGGCGGCCTGCGCGCCGCGATGGGCTATGTCGGTGCAAAGGACATGAAGGACCTGCACGACAAGGCCCAGTTCGTCCGCATCACCGGCGCGGGCCTGCGCGAAAGCCACGTCCACGACGTCACCATCACGCGCGAGGCGCCGAACTATCCGGGCGGGGGTTAGGCTCGCGGCTGCGCGTTGGAATTGCCCAAATGACCATGCCCCGCGAAGGCGGGGCATCCAGTACGCCGCGGCCTTTCGGCTCTACCACGACCCTCTCGGATTACTGGATCGCCCGCCTTCGCGGGCGATGACAGCGAGAGTGTGCTTTTGTGTTGACGTGCTCCGCTCCCTCCGCTTCCGTTCGCGCCGAAGCATAATCAGGAGGAAGCCATCATGTCCCAAGGCAAACGCATCGTTCTCGCCGCGCGTCCCGTCGGCGAGCCAAAACCGTCCGATTTCCGCATCGAGGAATTCGCGGTTCCTACGCCTGCCGCAGGCGAAGTCCTGCTGCGCACGATCTGGCTCTCGCTCGATCCCTATATGCGCGGGCGCATGAGCGACGGTCCATCCTACGCGACGCCGGTCCCCGTCGGTGGTGTGATGGAGGCCGGTACGGTCTGCGAGGTCGCAGCCTCCAACAATCCAAACTTTGCCAAGGGTGACATCGTGCTCTCGCGCGCGGGCTGGCAGACGCACGCGATCTCCGACGGCAAGGGGCTGAACAAGATCGACCCGAAGCTCGCGCCGATCTCGACGGCCGTCGGCGTGCTGGGCATGCCCGGCATGACCGCCTACACGGGCCTACTCGATATCGGCAAGCCGCAGCAAGGCGAGACCGTCGTCGTCGCCGGCGCCTCCGGCGCGGTCGGCTCGGCCGTGGGACAGATCGCGAAGATCAAGGGCGCACGCGCGGTTGGAATCGCCGGCGGCAAGGACAAATGCGATTACGTCGTGAAGGAGCTCGGCTTCGATGCCTGCATCGATCACCGCGATCCCGATCTGGCGACGAAGCTGAAGGACGCCTGCCCGAAGGGTATCGACGTCTATTTTGAGAATGTCGGCGGCGCCGTGTTCGAGGCGGTGTTCCCGCTGCTCAATGCGTTTGCGCGCGTACCCGTCTGCGGCCTCATCGCCCACTACAACGACACTGAAGCGAAGCCGCCGAAATGGGCCGCCAGCATGATGCGCGCGACCCTGACCAAGCGGCTGACCTTCCGCGGCTTCATCGTCTCCGACTTCGCCTCCCGCCATGGCGACTTCCTGCGCGACATGTCCGGCTGGGTCCGCGAGGGCAAGGTCAAGTACAAGGAGTTCGTCACCGAGGGCCTGGAGAGCGCGCCCGAAGCCTTCATGGGGCTTCTCAAGGGGGCCAATTTCGGCAAGCAGCTGGTGCGGGTCGGGCCGGACAAAGCTTGATCGGCCGCTCTCGCCCCCTCGGGGGCCGGGTATGGTTAACAAAGAGTGACTGATCGGCCACACCCGCCCGTAAAATCCGCAGGTGTGACCGTCGGTTCATTGACGGGCTCGCGAAGGCATTGAATCATTGCGCATATTTCAGGTGCGATGATGTTAGAGCTTGTTGTTTTCTGCGTAATCCTGCTGGCTGCCGGTTATTGGGCGACCATGTTTGTCATGGGCCGTCGCGACGACGTCATCCATGGCAAGTTCGTCCATACCGAGGACGTGTTCGCGCAATCCGCGATGCCCACACCCACGCCGCCATTCCCCAAGCGTCCGGCCAAAGCCGCGCGGCCTGCCAATGTTCCGCCTGCCAGTAACGGGGCCAGGCCGGTGAACAGCGACGCGCTGCAGTCCTTGCTTGCCGCGATCCAGCAGGATCTCAAAAGCGTCGCTTGAGCAGCGATGGGCGGCGCTAATGCGCACCGCCCATCTGGGCGAGCAGCTCCTCGATATCGATATCGACCTGGCCCGCAGCCCTGACGTGGCGAACCTCGAAGCCGTCGGGCTGGAAGCGGTACTCCACGAGCCCGACCTCCTTGATCGCGATCCGGTCCTGGCGCGCATCGTTGATCTTGAAGCCGGCCGACGGCGCCCAGACGTGGCGGGTGTGGCGCCAGGTAAAGTCGCGCCGCTGGTGCACGTGACCGCTGGCGATGAGGCGCAGGTCGACATGTGCAAACATCTCGATCAGCCGCGCGCGGGCCGGCTGCGGCACATAGCGGATCGACGTCTCCGGCGTCTCGGGGTCGTCGGGCCCGTTGAGAAATACCGGCTTGTGTACGAACAGCGCGACCGGCTTGCCGTTCGTGCGCGAAACTTCCGAAGCAAGCCAATCGAACTGCTCGGCCTCGAAGGCGAGCCCTGAGTTCATCACCAGCGAGTTGAGGCCGAGGAAGCACCAGCCCGCGGCCTCGAACGACCAATGGTCCTCGCCGATGATCTCGCGGAATTGCTGACGATGCGCTTCCGCGACCGGCGGCTTCGGCGCAGGGCCGATCGCGGTCGGATTGTCGCCAATGTCGTGATTGCCGGGGATGTAGCGGCAGGCGGCGGGCAGGGCATCGTGCAGGCCCTTGGCGAATTCGACATCGTCGCGGCTGGTCGGCCCGTCGAACGAGACGTCGCCGGTGTTGACAACGAGATCGGGCCTATCGGTGTCGATATGCTCGCTGAGCGCCTGGAAGTTGGCGATCAGGCCAGGGAAGCGCCGGCCAAGATGGGTGTCGGAGATCTGTGTCAGGCGAAATTCGGACATGGATCGATCATAGGCCACGCCCGACGTCGGAACGATGACGGCGCGTCCGCGGTCAGCGATCGAACAAAGTTTAAAGCACGCGATAGCGGATTGTGTAGGCGTCTTGCGGGGCGACCGGGCTTGCCAGCGGCGAGGCGATGCGGTCGGCGAGGTGCCAAGGGCCGAACTGAGGGCCGAACTGAGCGCCGGACTGTTCGGAGCGATGCGGCTCGGCCGGCAGGCGGAGGCGGAATTCGAAGGTGCCCTTGCCGGGCAGGTTCACGACCAGCACGCGGTCCGCAGTGCGGTGGTTGAGCGGTACCGCGCCACGCAGCACGGAGCGGCCATCACCGAGCTCCCGCACGCCCTCGACCAGTGCCAGCGTCTGGTTGCGGTCGGTATGCAGCTCGATCTGGGTGTCGGACGCCGCCGCCAAGGTCTCCTTGGGCATGCGGATCTCGAACTCGACCGCGGGTTTCGAGGGATTGAGGCCGAGATAGGCCAGCGCGGCATGGCGCATGTCGTAGGCGGCAAACGCAAACAGAGCGAGGGCGGCGAGCGCAGCGAGGCCATGCCTGAGGACATCGCGCCAGGTCCGATAGCTCATTCGGAAGTAGACCGTCATTGCCAGCGCCACCGCGAGCGCCGTCGCGATGCCTGCCAGCGCCGACATCAGGATGCCGAACTGGCCGTCGGCGGACTCGGTCAAAGCGCCGGTCAGGCTGCCGAACTGGCTGAAGAGGGTGTTCATGGCGGTCTCTCGCCTTGCGCCCCCGAGGGGCCAAAATCGCTTTAACTGTCGACAGTTGGTCGCCTCATCGGGAACGCCGGTTCAACTCGTTGATTGTCAGGACCAGCGGTGACCGCTAATGGACGCTAGCTGTGCCTTCCGCCGGATGGGAAAATCCCGAGAAATTCCGATGTCCATTCAAATGGTTTTGCTGCCGGTCTTCGTGCAAGTCGGCCTCACCTTCGCGCTCCTGATCGCCATGGCGATGGGACGCCGGCGCGCGCTCGTTTCCGGCGAGACCAAGAGCCGCGACATTGCGCTCGGCGAGCCGAACTGGCCGAAGGGCGCCACACAAATCGCCAATTGCTACCGCAACCAGTTCGAGCTGCCGGTGCTGTTCTACGCCCTGATCGCGCTGGCGCTCCCGTTGCGCCATGCCGATTTGTTCATCGTGCTGATGTCCTGGGTGTTCGTGGTGACGCGCTTCGTCCATGCTGGAATCTTCGTCTCCTCCAACAATCTCGGCCGCCGCTCCACGATCTGGCTCGCCGGCGTGCTCGTCCTGCTCGCGATGTGGATCTACTTCGCACTGAAGATGCTCTTGTTGATCTGACGGTTAGCCGTCGGATTTGATCTGAAAGATTCAAATGACTCCCGCTGCCCGGCTGTCCGCAGCCATCGAACTGATCGACACCATCGAGAAGGACCGCGTGCCCGCGGCCAAGGCGCTGAAGGAGTGGGGCACCGCGCACCGCTTCGCCGGATCCGGCGACCGCGCCGCCATTGCCGGCCTCGTCTGGGACGTGCTGCGCCGCTATGCTTCGAGCGCCTACCTGATGGATTCGGACACCGCGCGTGCTCGGCTGATCGGCATGCTCCGCCTCGAGTGCAACATGGACGCGGCGACCATGGCCGCGCTGTTCGACGGCAGCCGCTTTGCCCCCGCGCCGTTGACCGAGGCCGAGCAGGCCGCGCTCGCCTCGCGGTCGCTTGAAGGTGCCCCGGCCGCGATCGCCGGTGACTATCCGGAATGGCTGGATCCGTATTTGGCAAAAGCGTTCGGCGACGAACGCGTCGCGGAGGCGGCCGCGATGGCGAGCCGGGCGCCGCTCGACCTGCGCGTCAACACGTTAAAATCCAATCGCGACAAGACGCTGGGGGCGCTTGCTCACCTTCATGCGAAACCGACGCGTTGGTCCGCAACCGGCCTGCGCATCGAGCTTTCGGCCGATGCGCGCAACCCCGGTATCCAGGCCGAAGAGGATTTTATCAAGGGTGCCATTGAAGTGCAGGATGAGGGGTCACAGCTTGCGGCTGCCTTGACCGCGGCAAAACCTGGCGAGCAGGTGATCGATCTCTGTGCGGGGGCCGGCGGCAAGACGCTGGCGCTCGCCGCGATGATGCAGGGCAAGGGCCGGCTGATCGCGACCGACAGCGACAAGCGGCAACTTGCGCCCATTCACGAACGCCTGTCGCGCGCCGGCGTCCACAATGCCGATGTGCGCACGCCCAAGGGCGAGGCCGATCCGCTGGCGGAGATCAGCGCGACCGCCGACCTCGTCGTGATCGACGCGCCCTGCACGGGAACCGGAACCTGGCGCCGCAATCCCGATGCCAAATGGCGCATGCGTCCGGGCGCGTTGGAGATCCGCTTGCGGGACCAGACCGCGGTGCTCGATCGCGCGGTTCCGCTGCTCAAGGCCGGCGGCCGCATTGCCTACATCACCTGCTCGGTGCTCTCAGAGGAGAACGGCGACCAGGTGAGGGCGTTCACCGCCCGCCATCCCGAGTTCGCTGTGGTGCCGCCCGAGCAGACCGCGAGCGTGCTCTGGGACAAGGCCGAGGAGTTTGCGCAAGCCGCGCTGCAATCGCCGGAAGGCTGGCTGATGACGCCGCGGCGGACGGGGACGGACGGGTTCTTCGTCTCGGTCTTGAAGAAGGCATAGCCCACCCCACGACATCGCGGATGACGCGACGCCTGTCACACCAAACAAGAACCCCGCGAACCGGAACCCGGTCGCGGGGTTTTCTAACTCGACGTTCTGCCGGTACGTCCGTGGTCAGAACGGTGCGCGGGCTTTAGCCGACGCGGAGATTGTCAGCCGAGGACTTGCCGCTGCGACGATCGGCGACGATGTCGAACGAGACCTTCTGACCTTCGTTGAGGGTCGAGAGGCCAGCGCGCTCGACGGCGCTGATGTGCACGAACACGTCCTTGTCGCCGTCATCCGGCTGAATGAAACCAAAACCCTTTTGATTGTTGAACCACTTCACGGTGCCCATAGCCATGGGAATTTCCTTTGCTTAAGAAGTTAACACGCGGACCGGTACGCACTATTGCGCCCATAGTCCTGATCAGTCGATGTTGGAGAAATCATCTGAAGCGTGCGCGCCCGTCAGCAACGAAGCGAAGCGGCCCAGTCGTTCGGCCAAGTATCGATGATCACAATATAGCGAGATTTTGGGGCCACTTCAAGGCACCACCCGCCGCTCGGGATGTCGCCGAATTTTGCTATTTTGCGGTGCAAATTAACCCTTCCGGGGCGCCTCAATCGACGATAAACAGCGTCGCCCCCGTCGTCGTCGAGGATCGGTGCGCTGCATCGCCGAAATCCGAGACCTGGTAGCTCATCCCCGCCGTGAGCTTGAACTTGCGGCCGTCGCGCAGCTCGCTGTCGAGCTCGCCCTGCAGCACGTACAGCACGTGGCCGCGGTCGCACCAATGGTCGGCGAGATAGCCCGGCGAATATTCGACCATCCGCACCCGGAGATCGCCGATGTCGAGCGTACGCCACTTGGCTTGCCCGGTCTCGCCGGGATGGACGGTCGGCTCGACCTTGCTCCAGTCGGTGACGGTGAAAGGGGAGGTGGGGAGCTTCATGATGGTGATCCTGAGGCGGCGACGGCAGTGCCGTTACTATCGGATGCTTTCGCGGTAGTCCTCATTTTTACAGTTCTTATTGTTTTCGGCCCTTATTTTTGCCCATGCATCAGCGCGCAATCTGCCGTCACCGGCATCCTGCTTGCGATGATGACCCAGACCAGCAGCGCGGCGGCACTGATTCCCGCGCCGAGCACGCAGACGCCGGACCAGCCGGCCATCGCGTACACCATCGTCGACGCGATCGCGCCAATCGCGCTTCCGACCGAGTAGAACACCATGTAACCGCCCACCAGTCGGCTCGCCGCATCGGGCCACACGGCGATGATCAGGCTCTGGCTCGTCACGTGCACGGCCTGGAGTCCCAGATCCAGCACGATCACGCCGGCGACGACCAGCCAGAGCGAGCTTTGCAGGCAGGCGATCGGAGCCCAGGCACCCAGCATCAGCAGCAGTGACAGCCCGGTGGTCCGCTGGGCCCATCCGAGATCGGCAAGCCGCCCGGCATTGCGCGCCGCGAGCGCTCCGGCGAACCCGGCGACGCCGAGCAATCCGATGGTGGTATGCGACAGCGCGAAGGGAGGCGCCGAGAGCGGCAGCACGATCGACGTCCAGAACACGTTGAGATTGGCGAAGATCAGAAACGCAAACAACGCGCGCTCGCGCAGTATCGGCTCCTCGACAAACAGCGAGGCGGTTGAGCGCAACAGCGACAGATAAGAGGATCGGGCCAGCGCCGACTGCCGGCCGCGCGGCAGCACGCGCAGGAGCAGCGCCGCCATGGCCAGCATGAGGCCGGCCGAGACCAGGTAGACCATTCGCCAGCCGCCGAAATCGGCCAGCGCGCCCGAGGCGAACCGCGCCAGCAGGATGCCGGCGACGACGCCGCTCGTGACGGTGCCGATCGCGCGGCCGCGCCCGTCCGGTCTGGCCAGCGTCGCGGCAAAGGCGACGAGGACCTGGACGACGACGGCGAGCATGCCGACTAGCGCCATTCCCACAAGCAGCACGGCGGCATGCGCCGCCGTGCCGACGATGACGAGGCCGATCGCCGACAGCACGGTCTGGCCGACGATCAGGCGGCGGCGATCCCAGAGGTCGCCGAGCGGCACGATTAGGATCAAGCCGAACGCGTAGCCGATCTGGGTAAAGGTCACCACCATCCCGATCGCGGCGGGGTCGATGCCGAGATCGCGCGCCATGGCATCGAGCAGCGGCTGCGCGAAGTAGATATTGGCGACGCTCAGGCCGCAGGTCAGCGCCAGCAGCATCGCCATCCCGCGCGAGAGCCCGCGCCCGGCGGTGTCGTCGGCCTTTTCGTCGGCGTTGGTCGGTCCGGCTGTGGCGGCATCGTGGATTGTCATTGTCGTCTCCGGCACGTTCTATCTAGTCTTAAAATAAGACCAGTTGCACACCGCGCTGTCCAGTCCTATTTTAAGACCAATTTGGAGGGCGGCGAATGAAGCGGACCGGTTTTGCCGAGGCTGACTGCCCGGTGGCGCGTGCACTGGACGCAGTTGGGGACATTTGGTCGCTTCTGATCGTGCGCGATGCCTTCGACGGGCTGCGTCGATTTGGCGATTTCCAGAAGAACCTCGGCATCGCCAAGGGCATGCTCACTGCGCGGCTGCACAGGCTGGTGGAGCTTGGCGTGCTCGAACTGATTCCGGCCTCCGACGGCAGCGCCTATCGGGAATATGCGCTGACCAAGAGGGGGCGCGAGCTGTTTCCAGTCGTGGTCAGCTTGCGCCAATGGGGCGAAGCGATCTCTACGCGCGCGGCGAAGTCCATTCGGACCTGGTGGACGAGACGGGCCAGCCGGTCGGGAAGCTCGTGCTTCCGTCGCGGGCCGGCCGTCCGCTGGCATGGTCCGATACCAGGGTGAGAAAGGCCGGTCTGCGCAAGCGCTGATTCGCGTCGGCCTTGGTGCGTCCTCGAGCTAGAAGCGCGACTCAGGGCACCGGATGATTCGCCGATCCCTGCACGATCTTTCCGGCCGCGTTCAACCAGCAGATATTCGCAGATCCGCTTTCCCCGCTCGTTCTCGTAGAACACCACCACGCTATCAGGGCTGACGAACAATTCGATCAGCGAGAAATGCAGGTTCGGCAACAGCGCGAGCGCCTTGCCCCAATAGGCGCGTAACGCATCCTTGCCGCGCACGGTACCGCTTTCATCGAACCCCAACATGGGGATGCGGTCCGAGGTCATCACGGCGTCCTCGTCATAGAGCGTGAGCACGCGTTCGAGGTCGCGCGCGTTCCAGGCCTCGACCCAGGTGCGGCCGAGCTCTGCAAGCGATGAGGGCTGATGATGGTTTGGCATGGCGTTCTCCCTGATCGGGCCATATAGGTCAATAATACTTACCTATATCGATTTGTCCATACCCCAAAGAAGAATGTGGGCGCGCGGCCCGCGCGGTTGCGGGAAAAGCCCCCGTCGCGTATCTGCTTGCCATGACAGCAGCACAGACCGACCGCTCCGCGTCGACGCCCTCCGTGGCCTCGGCGCATGACAAGATTCTCATCGTCGACTTCGGCAGCCAGGTGACGCAGCTCATTGCGCGTCGCGTGCGCGAGGACGGCGTCTATTGCGAGATCGTCCCGTTCAACAAGGCCGAACAAGCCTTCAACGAGATGAAGCCGAAGGCGGTGATTCTCTCCGGCGGCCCTGAATCGGTGCATGAGGCGGGCTCGCCCCGCGCGCCGCAAGCGATCTTCGATTCCGGCGTGCCCGTGATGGGCATCTGCTACGGCCAGATGGCGATGGCAGAGCAGCTCGGCGGCACTGTCGAGGGTGGCCATCACCGCGAATTCGGCCGCGCCGATGTCGAGGTGAAGGCGCCGAGCAAGCTGTTCGAGGACGTCTGGTTACCAGGCGGCAAGAACCAGGTCTGGATGAGCCATGGCGACCGCATCACCAAGATGCCGCCGGGCTTCTCGGTGGCCGGCACCTCGCCGAACGCGCCGTTCGCCATCATCCAGGACGAGACGCGCAAATATTACGGCCTGATGTTCCACCCGGAAGTGGTGCACACGCCCGACGGCGCCAAACTGATCCGCAATTTCGTTCGCAAGATCGCGGGCCTTTCCGGCGACTGGACCATGCGCGCCTTCCGCGAGGAGGAGATCGCGAAGATCCGCACCCAGGTCGGCAAGGGCAGGGTGCTCTGCGGCCTGTCCGGCGGAGTCGATTCCGCCGTCGCGGCCGTGCTGATCCACGAAGCCATCGGCGAGCAGCTCACCTGCGTGTTCGTCGATCACGGCATGCTGCGCCTTGACGAAGCCAAGACCGTGGTCGACCTGTTCCGCCACCACTACAACATCCCGCTCGTGCACGTGGATGCCTCGAAGCAGTTTTTGGGCGAGCTCGAAGGCGTCACCGACCCGGAAGTGAAGCGCAAGACCATCGGTCGCCTCTTCATCGAGGTGTTCGAGGCGGAGGCCAAGAAGATCGGCGGCGCTGACTTCCTGGCGCAAGGCACGCTCTATCCTGACGTGATCGAGAGCGTCTCCTTCACCGGCGGCCCGTCGGTGACGATCAAGTCGCACCACAATGTCGGCGGTCTCCCCGAGCGCATGAACATGAAGCTGGTCGAGCCCCTGCGCGAGCTGTTCAAGGACGAGGTGCGCAAGCTCGGCCGCGAGCTCGGCCTGCCCGAAATCTTCGTCGGCCGCCACCCGTTCCCGGGCCCCGGTCTCGCCATCCGCTGCCCCGGCGAGATCACCCGCGACAAGCTCGAGATCCTGCGCAAGGCGGACGCGGTCTACATCGACCAGATCAGGAAGCACGGTCTCTACGACGACATCTGGCAGGCCTTTGCCGTGCTGCTTCCTGTGAAGACCGTGGGCGTCATGGGCGACGGCCGCACCTACGACTTCGTCGTCGGCCTGCGCGCCGTCACCTCCACCGACGGCATGACCGCGGACTTCTACCAGTTCGACATGAAGTTCTTGGGCGAGACCGCGACGCGCATCATCAACGAGGTGAAGGGCGTGAACCGGGTGGTGTATGACGTGACCAGCAAGCCGCCTGGGACGATTGAGTGGGAGTAGGGGGCTGCAGCAAGCTCTAGGTATTCAAGGATCGGGAAATCTCATGGCCGACTTGGCGTCTCAGCCTACATCTGTCCAGACCATCTATAGCTGGTACCGTGAGGGCAAGCTTTTAGTAAACCGGCGCTACCAGCGAAAACTCGTGTGGACGCTGGAGGAAAAGCAAAAGCTAATCGAGTCATTCTTGAAAAAATATCCGGTGCCAGCGATCTTGCTCGCTGAGCGTGATGGCGGGCCGGCGACGTACGAAATTATCGATGGGCTGCAAAGGCTCCACTCGATCGTATCGTTCATTGAGAACGCCTTTCCTCTCATGGACGGGAGATATTTCCACGTTGATCTTTTTCCGACAGCAAAAGCTGCTGCGGACGAGGGGCGTTTTTCTAAGGCTAAGGACGTAGCGCTGGTCGGGGCTAAGGAAGTTTCTACTCTGCTCGATTATTCTCTGGCTATGTCTGTGATGAGGAATGCGTCTGACGGCGAGATCAACGACGTTTTCGATCGAATTAACACATATGGGCATCGCCTGAGCGATCAAGAGCGAAGGCAGGCAGGAGTCCAGAACGAGTTTTCTTCGACCGTTCGGAACCTCGCAAGCCTTCTTCGGGGGGATGTTTCTCTCGATATCCTGCCCCTTGAATCGATGCCATCCATCAGCATCGATCTACCGATGTCCAATCACGGCTATGAAGTTAAGGCAGACGAAGTCTTTTGGGTTAACCAGGGAGTTCTCAGATCCACCGACCTGAGAGACAGTCTCGACGAACAGTATATTGCTGATATCGTTGCATGCATTGTTGGCGGTGAGCCCATCGAAAGATCGAAGGATGCACTCGATGAGATCTACGTCAAGGGAGCGAGTGAGTCCGATAGGATCCTAAGCGCCTTGGAGGTCTACGGGGCCAACAAAGTCACTGATGAGATCAAATTTTGCATTGGTGAGGTGTTGAAGGTCTGCAACGCCGGTCAACCTGTTAAGCTCCGTAGTCTAATCTTTCCGAAGACAAACACCAATGCGTTTCCTTCGATCTTTGCGGTTCTCCTGATTGCATTTCATGAGCTGATTGTTGGAGAAGGTAAAAAAGTCGCGGACTACGAAGGGCTCCAAAAAGCACTAGAGAATATCTCAAGTCGAATAGAGGCGGGTCGGAAGGCTACTGCTCCAGAAGAACGGCGCAAGAACGTCAATGCCGTCAAGGGGATCATTGGCTCCAACTTTGTGAAGGGGACAAAGTTGGCGGAAGAAATCTATTCCAATCATACGGCAGTCGACATCGAGAGTGTCATTCGTCGTTCCGAAATCGAACTGGCAAATTATGAGTTGAAGCAGGGGCTGTTGGTTTTGGAGCCCAATGGCGCGGAAGATCCTAAGATGATCGCCAAAGTCGTCAAGACCATTTGTGCGGTCGCAAACATTGGCCCGAAGAGCACAGGAAAAATATCAATCGGCGTTACAGACAAGAAAGCCGATGCAGATCGCATTAAGAAAATTGATGGTATCGATGCCAAGAAGATCGGCAAGAGGTTCGTTGTCGGTGTGAATAGAGAGGCCGATCGCCTTGGTATTTCCGTCGAAAAATACTTCGCGAAATGGAAGGATGGAATCAAGAAATCTGGTCTATCGCCTGTGCTTCGTGATGACGTGCTCTCGAATATGGATTTCAATTCCTTTTACGGCTTGGGTTTAATTGCGATTTCTGTACCGCCGCAAAAGGAGCTGTCGTACGTCGACGATGAAGTTTATTGGCGCAATGGGGATTCGACAGAGCGCGCCACGACATCCAAGCAAGTTGCGGGCATCGCTCTGCGATTTGGATCGAGCGCAGGATGATCAACGACAGTGACGAAGCTGTCGTCCCCGCATGTGGAATTGGTGGTCGATGCACCGTCCAGCTTACACCGCGCCTAGTCGTGCCAATCAAAGCACCGGGTTCGATCAATGAATGAACGGTTTAGGAATTCGACCGGAGTGTCGGATCCCGGTGAAGTGCATAGATCCATGCTTCAGGTAGGACGCTTGTGAGGGCCGTAGGTCACGGCTTTACGAAGCGATAGGCGAAGCGATCGGTCTTGCCCTTGAACGGAGAATACCTTGTTGACCGATACGGGACTTCAGAAGCTCAAGCCTGGCAAGAAGCTTTACAAGCTCGGCGACCTCGACGGCATGTACGTTGCCGTCCTGCCCATCAATGGGCGCAAGCAGGTCTGTGAAAGTGGCGACCACACCATCAAGGTGGTGCATTGATGCGCGCCGCGTTGAAAGTGGTGATGGCCGCAATATTTGCCATGCCGGCTGCGGTGGCTCTGGCGAAGTCTCCGGACTGCGCGAGTTGGCCCACTAACATGGCCCTCGTGCACCTCAAGAACGCCGGCCTGATTGATATCCCATCGGTGATCGAGGCGCAGACCAAGGCCGTTCGTCTCGCATCCGAAAAGATCGGCAAGGACCTCTACCAGCAAATTTACGACATCACCTTTCACACCAGGGATGGCAAGACGATCGAGGTCATCACGAAAAACCAGGCATCGAGCGAGGAATGCTCCATGAGCGGCGTCGACGTCTACGTGGTCTCGAACAAAATCGGTGGCTCGACAGAGCTGCCATCTGCCGGCACGCCTAAAAAGTGATCCGGCTGCACCGAAAGCTCAAGACCTGCAACTGACCCGCGGCGGATGCGTAGGGCGGATTAGCCGCAAGGCGTCATCCGCCCTCTCTCGCCGAGTGGCGCGCAAGATGGCGGATTACGCCTCGCTAATCCGCCTACGATCTCTGTCACGGCTTCACGAATCGATAGGCGAAGCGGTCGGTCTTGCCCTTGATCGCGGGATCGGACGCCTTGATCGTGTGCGGATCGTCCTTGTTCGCGAGCAGGGTGCTTTCGGCGTCCAGGACGAAGCCGGCCGCCTCCACCTCCGCGCGAACGGAGGCAGGCTCGATCCGATGCAGCGATTGGGCCTCGCTCGTGCCCGCCCCGAGGGCGGCGGCGTGGTCTACGATGACGTAGGACCCGCCGGGCTTCAGCCGCTCGTAGACGGCGCGATTGAAGTCGGCCGCCGTCGCGCCCCTGGCCTGGATCAGCGCGGTGTGGAGGTCGTGATAGAACAGGTGCAGCCACAGGACATCCGCTGGTCGAGTGACCTGCGGCATCGCCACGAGGTCCGCTGACACGGCTTCGACGTTGTCTCGGCCCGGCTCCTTCGCAAGCCTCCGCATAAGGCCGAGCGGATCGTTCTTGAAGTGCGCGACTTCGGCCGGCACGAAGCTGTCAACCCGTCCTTCGGGTCCCACGATCTCGGAGAAGACACGGGTCCAGTCGCCGTCGCCTGGGTAAACGTCGATCACGGTGGCGCCCGCATCGATACGTGCGAACCGGATCAACTCGGACAGCTTGGATTGGTCGTACATCTGGATTTCCTTTAGGCTTGGGCATTCGACACGCGCGCGGCTCGTGCCAGTGCCTGCGTGTCGACGTACTCCCGGATGTTCGTCAGTTTGCCGTTGCGAACGGCGATGGCGAAGACCCAGTCGTCCCTAAACGTCTTGTTCGTGGCTTTGATCTTTCCCTTTGCGAATCCGACGACCAGGACCCGGTCTCCTTGCGCCACGAACTCGCGGGGTTCGGTGGACGTTTCGATCGACTTGGATGCCGTCTCGAGCAAATCCGCCACCCCGTCGTGCCCGCGATGCGTTCCGGCCAGCGGCCAGTCCTCGCCGGGGATGATCCACTCGATGTCCTCGCTGACCAGCGCCAGCAGAGCCTCGCTGTCGCCGCGGCCGATCGCGGCGAAGAAGTCCTTCACGGTCTGGATGTTCTTGTCGGTGCTCATAGTCATTTCTCCATGTCACTCGGATCGGATCGCGCGCGATCCGATCCCGTGTGTCGTATCCCCCAGGGTGGGAACCTCGTGTTCGTCAGTCGAACTTGACCAGATCCTTGAAGATCAGTTGACCCCAGCTGTTTCCACGCGCCTGCAGGAGCAGTCCGCCTTCCGAAAGCCCGCCAAGCTTGATCGGCGCGAAGCCGAGAGTTTCCGCAAGCGTGCCAATCTCCACTGTGGCGTCGTGATCGTCGCTCGCCAGGAACACGACTCTCCTGCCACCATGGAGGGCCGGATCCTGGGCAAGGACGGCAGCACCCAAATGGTTGAAGCCCTTGACCAGTCGACCGCCGGTGAAGGCTTGCGCGAGGGCCTTGGACGAAGGTTGTCCCCCCAGTCTCTCAGGCGGCACGCCGTAGGCGTTGGTCACATCGACGATCGTCTTGCCCTGCCAGGTGGGCAGCGCTTTCGCGACATCCTGGTGCGACTCGAAACGGACCGCCAAAAAGACGATGTCCGCCTTGACGGCGTCCGCCAGCTTTTTGGGAATGATCGAGGGTCCGATCACGGCCGCGGCGGATGTAAAGCTTTCCGGGTCGCGCGTGGTTGCAACGGAGACTTCGATGCCGTTGCGGGCAAACGCGCTGGCCAGGGCTTGGCCGATAGGGCCGAAGCCGATGATTGCGTAGCTCATGATGTTTCTCCGAATTTGTGTCGATGGCGCGGTCAGACCTGGGCCATGCCGCCATCGACGGCGAGATCCACGCCGGTGATGTAAGAACTTTCATCGGAGGCGAGGAACGTGACGGCAGCCGCGATTTCCTCCGGCTTGCCCCTGCGACCCATCGGGACCTGTGAAGCAAATTGGCTGGCCGCTTGCTCGGCTTGCTCGCGGGTCAAGCCCGTCGTCGTCTCCAGGGCGGGAGTCTCCGTTGGCCCGGGGCTCATCGTATTGACGCGGATTTTGCGGTCCTTCAGCTCCAGCGTCCAAGCGCGCGAGAAGCTGCGCACCGCCGCCTTGCTCGCGGCGTAGACGCTGAACCCCGGCAACCCCTTCACGTTCGACACCGAAGAGTTCAGGATGATCGAACCGCCGTCCTTAAAGAGGGGGAGGGCTTTCTGCACCGTAAAGAACAGGCCTTTCACGTTCACATCGAAGGTCTGGTCGAAATGGGCCTTGGTCGCTAGCGCGAGCGGCGCGATTGTCCCCGCGCCTGCGTTCGCGAAGAGAATGTCGATGTGACCATGTTTCTCCTTCACGACGGCATAGAGCCGGTCCAGATCTTCCAGGCGCGACACGTCGCTCACGACCGTCGTCACGTTTCTCTCGATGAAGGCTGCGGCCTCCTTCAGCTCTTTCTCGCGTCGCCCGGTGATCACCACGTGCGCACCTTCGTCCACGAAGCGCTTGGCCGTGGCCAATCCAATGCCGCTGCTGCCGCCGGTGATGACGGCGATCTTGCCTTCTAGTTTTTTCATGATGTTTATCTTTCATTGTGTGTGGGCCAGGCGCGGGACCGCGCCGGGATCAGAGTTGCGCCAGGCCGCCGTCGACGGCGACTTCGCTGGCGGTCATGAAGCTGCTGTCCGAGGAGGCGAGAAAGGCAGCCACCGCCCCGATCTCCGCCGGATCGGCCATGCGCTGCAGCGGAGTCATCGCGGCGAACACCTTCTGTCCCTCTTCGCCCAGCGCTTCCTTCGCGAGTTCGGTCGCGGTCGCTCCGGGCGACAGCACGTTGACCCGGATGCCGCTGCCTTTCAGGTCCTCCGCCCAGGTCCGCGCGAGGTTTCGCACGGCCGCCTTGCTCGCGCTGTAGGCGCTCATGGCCGGGGCGCCCGTCGTGCCGGCGCTCGATCCCGTCAGGATGATCGAACCGCCCCGGCGCATCAGCGGCAGCGCCTTCTGCACCGTGAAAATCGTACCCTTCACATTGGTGTCGAAGGCCTCATCGATGTGCGCGGCGGTGATCTTGCCGAGCGCAAGCTGACTTCCCGCGCCGGCATTGGCGAAGACGATGTCGAGGGTTCCGCGCTCGGCCTTCACCGCCGCGTAGAGGCGGTCGAGGTCGGCTTCATCCGAGACCGAGCCCTTCACCGCGCGGGCATTGGGCCCGAGGGCGGCGACAGCAGCGTCGAGGGCTTGCTGTCGGCGGCCGAAGATGAAGACGAAAGCGCCATCCTCGATGAAGCGCTTTGCCGCGGCGCGGCCGATGCCGGTCGCGCCACCCGTGATGACTGCAACCTTGCCGTCAAGCTTTCCCATAATGTCTCCTGTCGTGGTGTCGGGGCAGCATCTGCCCCCGAGGACCCCGACATAGGTCCGCCGGCCCTAAGCGTTGAGTGCGGAAGCGCGCACATCGGTGGTGCGAAATCGATCCGGCCGGACGACTAACGCCGACGGCGACGATCGGTGTCCGTCGCTCAGAAAGGGCCCTGCTGGCCGGAACCGGCTATGATCACTGCCCATACTGCTGTAGGAGGCATCAGATACGGCTTGAAAGGCGCACCGCGCGGTGCGGGATTGCACCATGATCGACTGGGACGATGTTCGCTATTTTCTAGCCGTCGCGCGGGGAGGCTCGGTGCGGGCGGCCGCCGAGCACCTCGGCGTGAACCACGCGACCGTGCTGCGACGCATCGCCCAGCTCGAGGAACGCCTTGGGGTCCAGATGTTCGAAAAGCTGCCTTCGGGCTACCGGCTGACGGCTGCGGGCGAGGAGGTCCTCGAATTCGCCGACCAGATGGAAGCCTCGTCACACCAGCTGGAGACGCGCGTGTTCGGGCGCGATCAGAGCGTGCGCGGGCGTCTGCGGGTGACGCTGGCGCCGCCGATGGCGACACATTTGCTGATGCCTGATTTCGCCGATTTCGCGCGTCTGCATCCCGATATCGAGATGGATGTCCTGTCGTTCGGCGAACTGGCAAATCTGACCAACCGTGAGGCCGACGTCGCGATCCGCGTCGTCTACGAGCGCAAAACCCTGCCGCAAAATCTTCATGGCATGAAGGGACCGGAGCTGTTCGGCGCCGTCTACATGTCCAGGGATCGACTGGCCGCGTGGCGTGCGGGCGCGCCGGATCCCTTCCGCTGGATCGTCATCAGCATGCACGGCATCCCGGATTGGGCCAGCGCGGGCGAGGTTCGCACCACGGACGTTCCATTCAGGACCAGTGACGCCGGAGCGCAGATCGCTGCTGTCCGGCAAGGGCTGGGGATCACGACACTGCCGTGCTTCGTCGGCGATGCCGACCCGCTGCTGGTGCGGGTGCCGGGGACCGACCTGCACATGTACGGAACGGTCTGGCTCCTCACGCAGGGAGAGACGCGCAAGACCAAGCGCGTGCGGCTGTTCACGGAGTTCGTATCACGCAGGCTCGCCGCGTACGCGCCGCTGCTGGCGGGGCTGTCGGTGGCGCGCGAGTGACGCGGGGCGGGTCGTGGGCGGAAAGCTTGGCCTCGACAGATCAAGGCGTTATCGTGCTTCCGAAACAATCGAGTGGGAGTAGGGTTGTGACTGCTATTGATCCAGCATCGCTGGGTGTTGTTTCCTGGAGAGGCAGCGCCGCTTAGGTCATGGGGTTTGGGGTATTCATCCATCGATTGGACTCGATCTACGACGACAGCCCCGCTGAGCAGTACCAATTTCCCAGTCAATATCTTCATCGCGTTGAAGCCTGCATCGGCGATTGGATAGTATATTACGAACCGAGCAAGGTTGCTGAAACGCGCGGTTACTTTGCAATTGCTCGGGTTCAGCAGGTTCTTCCCGATCCCGGTACTTCCGGGATGTATCTCGCTTTAATGGAACCGGGAAGCTATCTCGATTTTGCCAATTCAGTCCCATTCAACGGACCGACGGGTCCAGTAGAGCGCGGTGTTCTTAACGAACAGGGGCGGATTTCAGGACGCGCTCAGTCCGCAGTCCGCCCAATCTCTCCCGACGATTTCAATAGAATATGCGAGCTTGGTTTCGCGGAGAACGCGCCGCTGCTGCCGCGGCGCGACGGCGACCTTCCATCGCTCGATCTTAATGACCAGCCGCAGGTGCCATTCGCGGTTGAGCAGCAGCGCGACCGTGTTAGCGTAACGATCTCGAAAGTCCTGCGTGATCGAGTTTTCCGCCGCATCGTGCTGCGTGCCTATAAAGAGCGTTGCGCCATCACCGGCCTCAAGCTCATCAATGGAATGGGGCGCGCGGAGGTCGCGGCGGCTCACATACGCTCCGTCGAGGCAAACGGGCCGGACATCATCAGCAATGGCGTTGCTCTTTCGGGCACCGCACATTGGATGTTTGATCGTGGTCTCATCAGCTTCGCGGACGATCTGGAGATATTGATCTCGCGCCAGACAAACGATCTGGAGGGAGTGCAATCGATCATCAACAAGACGGAGCGCGCTCTTGCGCCGCGTCGTGCGTCAGATCGGCCACATCCGCACTTCTTAAAGTGGCACCGCGAGCATTGTTTCAAGCAATAAGCAAAACCATACGGCTCATGCGTTCGTACCCGCCCGCCGCTGAGCCGCAATCAGCATCTCCACAAACGCGGTCACCTTCGGCGGGCGGAAGCGGGCTGCGGGGTAGACCGTGTGGATGCCGCCGGATGGCAGTTGCCATTGCGGCAGGATGTGGATGAGGCGGCCCGCCGCGAGATCGTCGGCCACCAGGAAATCCGGCAGCACCGAAAGGCCGCCGCCGGCGAGCACCGCTGCGAGCACCCCCGGCGTCGTGTCGATGGCGATGCTCGCCTGCAGGCGCACGGCGCGTCGGTCGAGATCACCGCGCGAGAACTGCCACAGCAACGGCTCGCGCAGCGCCATGTTGGCGATGAACGGTAGCGTCACCAATTCGTCGGGATCGCGCGCGGCGATCCGATCCGCGAATGCGGGAGCGCCGACCAGACATTGCCGGAACGATCCGATCTTGCGCGCCTGCAGGCTGGAATCGACCAGCCACCCCACACGGATCGCCATGTCGATCTGGCCTGAGGCGAGATCGACGGTCTGATCTTCGAGCGTCAACTCCACGCGGCAGTGGGGATAGCGTGCCGCGTAGGCCGTGACGACGGCGACGACGACGGCGGTGCCGTAGTCGTTGGGCGCCGTGATCCGCAAGGTGCCGGTCGGCGCGGCGGCTGCCTGAGCGAGCTCGTCGAAGGCATCCTCCGCTTCGCGCAGGATCATGACGCAGCGCGCATGAAACATGCGGCCCGCCTCGGTCGGATGAACCCGGCGCGTCGTGCGCACGAGCAGGCTGGTGCCGAGATCGCGCTCCAGCTGCGCCACCTGCTGGCTCACCACGGCCTTGGTGATGCCGAGCCGTTCGGCGGCCCGCGTGAACGATCCGCTGTCCACGACGGCTGCGAAGTAGGCCAGTCGGTTCAGGTTCATGGGCTCTGTCCGGTCAGATTTATTGTCAGTCAATACCATACATTATGTCTGTTTTGTTGATATTTATCTACCAATGTGCGCGTGCCACATTGCGGTTCAAGGAGATCGCCATGTCCGCGCCCATTCAAATCACCTACCTGTTCGATCCGCTCTGCGGCTGGTGCTACGGCGCCGCCACGCTGCTCGAACAGCTCGTGACCTGTCCGGATTTCGCTGTCGAACTTGCGCCGACAGGTCTGTTCGCCGGCGAGGGCGCCCGTCCGATGGACGACGGCTTTGCCGCTTATGCCTGGAGCAACGACCAGCGGATTTCGCGCTTGAGCGGCCAGCCCTTCAGCGAAGCCTATCGCCGCGATGTGCTGGGCGACCGTACGGGCCTGTTCGATTCCGGTCCGGCGACACTGGCGCTCACGGCTGTCGCGCTCACGGCGCCTGATCGGGAGTTCGCGGCGCTGAAGGCCTTCCAGCTCGTCCGCTATGTCGAGGGCCGCGACAGCACGGACATCTCCGTTCTGTCGGATGTGCTGCGCGCGATGAATTTCCCGGAGGTTGCCGCGCGCCTGGCGAGCCCCGACGCCGCGTTGATCGCCGCGTATCGCGCACGCCTCGAGGCCGCGCGTGCCGAGATGCGCCGGTTCGGTGCAAGCGGCGTCCCGGCCCTCATCGTCGGGGCGGGCGATGACCGCCGCCTCGTGCAGGCAAGCGCCCTGTTCGGCAGCCTGAACGTCCTGATCGACGGACTGAAGGCGGCCTGAGCGCAGCGGTCAACACGACCGGACGATAAGTGTGAATTTCCCAATCGCAGACTAGCACCAGGAGACCAACATGCCGACAAGGAGAACCATCATGAAAACCACTCTCGCCGCGGGCGCCGCCGCCGTCTTCGCACCCGCAGGCCTCGGCCATGCCGCGGGCGGGCTCGCCTGGAAGCATTTTCCGGCCGGACAGAACGGCTTCTTCCGGGCGCCCGTTCTGGTGTCCGGGCCAAGCGAAGCCGTGCTGATCGATGGCGGCTTCACGCTGTCCGATGGCAAGGCTGTCGCCGACGCCATCAAGGCCACCGGCAAGAAGCTCACCACCATCTATATCAGCCAGTCGGACCCGGATTATTATTTCAGCCTCGGCGCGATCAAGGCTGTCTTCCCCGAGGCCCGCGTGCTCGCGTCGCCAGCGACATTGGCGGCCATTCACGCCAGCGTCGAAAAGAAGCTTGCCGTCTGGGGGCCGCAACTCAAGGCGAACGGCCCGCAGGTGCTGGCCGATGTGGTCATCCCCGAAGCGTTCGACGGCAAGACGCTCAGCGTCGACGGCGAGACCATCGAGATCGTCAGCGCCGACGGCCTGGCCAACCGGCGCTATCTGTTCGTACCCTCGCTCAACGCGGTGTTCGGCGGCGTGCTGATCTTCTCCGGCGTCCATGTCTGGACCGCCGACACGCCGACCAGGGAGCAGCGCGTCGCCTGGATCGCCAATCTCGAAAAGATCGCGGCGCGCAAGCCGGCGATCGTCGTGCCCGGCCATTTGTCGGCGGATGCGAAGACCGACCTGTCCGGTGTCGAGCACACCATCGCCTACCTCAAGGCGTTCGACGAAGAGTTGGCCAAAACCAAGGATTCGGCGGCGCTCAAGGCGGCGATGGAAGCGCGCTTCCCCGGCCTCGGCATGGGCGTTGCGCTCGACATCGGCGCCAAGGTCGCCACCGGCGAGATGAAGTGGGGTTGAGATGGGGGCGAACCTCGACCTGATCCGCGCCACCTATGAGGGATCATCGTCGTAAGAGAACGGCCGCAACTTGCTGGCCGCTCTCGCTCCCGATGCCGCATGGACCGAAGCGGAAGGGTTTCCATACGCGGGCACCTATGTCGGGGCGCACGCGATCATATCAGGCGTGTTCCGGCGTCTCGCCACCGAATGGACCGGCTACCGCGCCGACGTTCACACCTATCTCGAAGACGGCGACCGCGTCGCCGCCTTCGGCGTCTACTCCGGGACCTACAAGGCGACGGGCAAGTCCATGCGCGCCAATTTCGCGCATCTCTATCTGGTGAAGGACGGCAAGATCGCCAGCATGACCCAATATGTCGACACCGCGATGGTGCAAAAGGCATTGGAGCCTGCCGGCCGGTAACAGCCGCATCACGTCGGAATGCAGGAGGGGGGCCCGCGACATGCGGGCTCCCTTTTTCGTTCCGGCGTCTGCTAGATCTTGATGGAATTGTGCCTGGCCGAGGAAGTCCACCGCGCGCCAGAACGTGGTCATGGATATGACCGCCGGCCCCGTCTATACCGAGGTCCCACGACAGGCCAGAGCGGCGATCGTATGCTCGCAGTCATGGTGTTGAAGATATGACTGCCGACGACCTTGGATTTTTGACGTGAGGAGCCATGGCGGTTTCGGAAGACAACAAATCTCTCGCCCGCTATCTGAGAGATGTTACGCAGAGTTCACCGACGGTTACGAAATATTGGGATGACGCCCACGTCAGTGACGTCGACATCATGATCATCAAGGACGTGCCGGCAGGAGGCGTTTCCACTTATGCCAGCCTCGCGCTCTCTGATGCGAAGACAGGCCTGACATCAGGCGGCAAGGCCCTGGGCGTCGAGATTCTGCTGGCTCTGGCGACGGAATGCGCCGAGGGCGCCAACATGATCGCGACTTGCGCTTTCAGCATCAAGAAGGGCGAGATCACACCCTTGCCCGGCGTCGTCATTCCGCGAGCCCTGGAACTGTATGGCGAAGGGCGCGAGATGAAGCACGCCATGCTCATCTCTCCGTTCTTGTGGGACCTGAAAACACAGTCCTTCTCGGCCAAGTCCGTCGCCTGGCTGCAGGTACTGCCTATTTCCGACGCCGAGCGGGACTACGCGCTGGCGAACGGGCCCGAAGCGCTGGAGGATCTGTTCCAGGACCGACAGATCGACGTGTTCGACATCGATCGTCCCAGCGCTCTTTGATACCCGGACCGCCGCTATCTTCGTGGACGCCTGCGCCTCGCCTGGATGATGCTGATGGCATTCAGCCTGGAGGGTATCGCTTCGGGTCTCCCTACCGCGGCGCCAGCCCCGCGCCGTTTTGAAATGCCAACAGCCCAATGCAGAAAATCGCTGCGCCAACCCACAGCACCACCGGGACCAGGTACGGCGACGAAATGACTTCGAGCACCGGGAACGCCTTGTCTGATACAAACCTTCTGTGCGCCACCCATGCGGTTACGACGAGGGGTGTAAAGGCGACAACGAAGTAAAGCGCCCCCAGGACCCAGCCAAAGGCAGTCAAATCCCTGGATCGCGTGACCTCTCCCGCGAAGCCAAGCGCGGCAATTGATACGAACGCGCCTACGCGCTGATGAGGAGCTCGGCAGCCAGGACGACGATGGATAGAGTTGCAGTCATGCTTGGATTCCGTTTGCGAATGAGATTTCCCTGAAGCCGCAGCCCGATGGCCGGTGACCGCATCAGCCACGATTGAAGTCCTCGAGATCGCGGATGAAGCGTTCGAAGTCGGGCGCCAGTTCGTGTAGAGGAAGGTAGTTCATCCGTACTGACATCTTGAAGGGGAACGCCCACTTTGTGGGTGAAGGGGGGCCGACAGTCTAACGCGTAGAGGAAGGTGCTTGCAATCGGTGTGGTCTTCCCTGAGGAAACCAGTTGCCGGACGTAGCTCCATCCGGGCTAGCGATCCGTGCCAAACCGCAAGATCGGTCGAGCGTGTCATGGCCGTCAGCGACTAGATGGAGCCGCCACGGAGGAGGGACGATGAAGGCGGCGGTGCAAAACTATCAGGACCGCATGCGACGGGTGCTGGACCATATCGACCGGCATCTCGACGGAGATCTGGACCTGGACGGCTTAAGCGCTGTTGCCGCCTTCTCGAAATTTCATTTCCACCGGCAGTTCTCGGCAACCTTCGGATTATCTGTGCATCGCTATGTCCAGCTGGCCCGCATGAAGCGCGCTTCGCACCAGCTGGCCTATATGGACGCCCTTGATGTCACGGATGTTGCGATGGATGCCGGTTACGACGCACCGGATGCCTTCGCCCGCGCCTTTCGGCAACGGTTCGGGCAATCTCCGTCGTCGTTCCGGAAGTCTCCCGACTGGGAGCCGTGGCTTGCGGCCTTAGGGCCTCTCGACAATGCGAGGAGCAAGCTCATGCAGAAGACCCTTACCACTGACGACGTGACGATCCGCGATGTGCCCCCGACACCGGTGGCGATCATGGAGCATCGCGGCGACCCGGCGACGCTTCCCGCCACAATCCAGCGCTTCATCGCGTGGCGCAAGGCGGCTCACCTGCACCCCAGCACAAGTCCGACCTTCAATGTCTGGCGTTCCGAGCGCCGGCCTGCATCACCCGCCGATTACAGCGTGGACCTTTGCGTCGGGACCGCACAAGCGATCGTGGCGAACGGCGAAGAAATCAAGGCCAGCGAGATCCCCGGCGGACGCTGCGCGGTGCTGCGCGTCGTCGGCTACACCGACAATCTCGAGCCGGCCGCGCTCTTCCTTTATCGCGACTGGCTTCCCGCCAGCGGCGAAGAAGCGCGCGACTTCCCGATCTATTGCCAGCGGCTGAGCCTGTTCCCGGAGGTGCCGGAGCACGAGACGGTCGCGGACGTTTTCTTGCCGCTGAAGTAGCGTCTGCTGACGGCGGCCTGTCACTCCGATCGCGGAGACCGGCAGGCCGCCATTCGCGGATCAATACCGCCACGATGTGATCCCGCGTTCAACTCGGGAAACGGGTGGCAGCTCGCTGGTGCCTGATGTCTTGTTCGGCTCCTTTTTGACATCAGGAGAGTCTCACGGTGGAACTGGCAAACAAGACGATCATCGTAACCGGCGCCAGCAGCGGTATCGGTGCTGCCGCAGCATCGTTGTTCGCGTCCGAAGGCGCCGATGTGGTGCTCGGGGCGCGTCGCGGCCCCGAGCTGCAGGCCGTTGTTGCAAGCATCAAGAGCGCCGGAGGGCGCGCGACGTTTCTCGCCGGGGATGTTCGGGACACCGGCCATGCAGCCCGCCTTGTCGAGCACGCCGTCAAGACTTTCGGAAAGCTCGACGGCGCTTTCAACAATGCCGGCATTGTCGGCGAGATGACGCCAGTCCCCGAGATGAGCGTCGAAAACTGGACCGATGTGCTTGCGGTGAATCTCACCTCGGCGTTCCTCAGCGCGAAGGCGCAGATCCCGGCACTGCGCAAGCAGGGCGGCGGTTCGATCGTTTTCACCTCGTCCTTCGTTGGCTTCAGCAACGGGGGCCTGCCGGGAATGGCGGCGTACGCAGCCTCAAAGGCAGGACTGATCGGCCTGGCTCAATCACTGGGCGCCGAGCATGCGGCCGAAGGCATTCGCGTCAACGCGCTTCTGCCTGGAGGGACCATCACCCCGGCGGCGGGCGAAGGAAATCCCGACGCCCTGAATTTCATCGCCGGGCTCCACCCGATGAAGCGGATGGCCAGTCCCAAGGAGATCGCGCAGGCGGCGGTTTTTCTCCTGAGCGACCGGGCATCGTTCATGACGGGCAGCCCCATGACGGTTGACGGCGGCATGTCGGTCCGCCTGACCTGACCACGAATCCGCTCGGGCCCGATCGACGGGGCTCTGCGCCGTCGATCGAGCCAATTGATAGCGGGGCGCGCAGTGCGCGAAAGGCCTGCTTCACCCGTGCGCCTCCTGCCAGTGCGGATAGGTGACATAGGCGGTGACGGCGCCTTGCTCATGCGAGCGAATGGTGACCTGCGTGCCCTTGGGCATGTGGACGGTCTCGCCCGGACCGGCGGTCACGGTGCCGGCGTTGCTCGACACCGAGAGCTTCCCTTCGAGCACGATCATCACGTCGTCGACGGCGATTGTCTCGTCGAGGATCTGGTTCGGCGCGTAGCGGCCGTAGCCGATGGTGATCGGCGCGCCGTGACGCTGGTCGATCACGTTGCCGACGAATATGTCGCCATCCTGGCCGGGCGAACGCTCGAGCGTTGCGTCCGAGATGGCAAACTTGCGAACTTGCATGAGATGTCGTCCGTCTTTTCAAAGTGGGCGGGTTGAGGACGATAGAAGCCTCAGGCAAGTGTTTTGTTCAGCGCGCCTTGCGGGACCGTTTGACGCAGAATGGTGCGACGATGGCTGGCGCGCAGGAGACGATTGGTGCCCAGCCCACGGCGACGGTCGCCTCGGCGCAAACACTGGATGTTCGCCACGCGTCTCCATGATACGAAACCCCCGTCGTTCGCTTCCGGAGCCAATGTTCATGTCTGCCACCGCGCCGAGTCAGTCGCCCGCAACCTCCGCCGAAACCGATCCCGAAACACTCGGCTGGATGAAAGGCTTCCCGCCGTCTCCGGACCGCACCATCAGCTTCCAGGATGGTTCGTTCCGCAGCTTCCCCGAGCTACGCTGGGCATGGAGCAACATGCGCCAGCTGGTGCCGACCGTGAATGTCTGGCGCGGGGCGGGGCCTGCATCGGTGTTGCCGCGGGAAGACCACGACATCGGTGCGTCGGCCTCGACCACCATGGACAGGCGGCCCATGACGTTCGCGAAGATGCTCGAGGAAACCTACACCGACGGCATCGCCGTGCTGCATCGGGGCAAGCTGATGTATGAGCGCTATTTCGGCGCGTTGAAGCCGCACAAGCCGCATATCGCGATGTCGGTGACGAAGTCGTTCACCGGCTTGCTCGCCGGCATTCTGGTCGCCGAGGGCAAGATCGATCCGCAGGCGCCCGTCACGGACTATGTGCCGGAGCTGAAGGCGAGCGCGTTCGGCGACGCGCGCGTGCACGAGGTCATGGATATGACCACCGGGCTCGAATACACCGAAATTTACACCGACAAGAACTCGCATGTGTGGGGACTGCGGCGCGCCAACGGCATGGCGCCGATTCCACCCGACTATGACGGTGCGACCACCATCTTCGATTTCCTGGTCGGGCAAAAGAAGCAGGGCGAGCACGGCAAGGTCTTTGCCTACAAGACCGTCAACACAGACGTGCTGGCCTGGATCATCCGGCGCGTCAGCGGCATGACGTTGTCCGATCTGCTCTCCGAGCGCATCTGGCAGCCGATGGGCGCGGAGGAAGACGCGCATTACCACGTCGATCGCATCGGCACCGAAAGCGGCGGCGGCGGCCTGTCGACCTGCTTGCGCGATCTCGCCCGATTCGGCGAGACCGTGCGCAATCACGGCCGCTTCAACGGCCGGCAGATCGTGCCTTCATCTGTCGTCGAGGACATCGCGCGCGGCGGCGATCCCGAAAAATTCAAGCCGGCTGGCTACACCACGCTAACAGGTGCCTCCTATCGCAATCAATGGTGGGTCACGCACAACGCCCACGGCGCCTATATGGCGCGTGGCGTTCACGGCCAGGGCATCTATATCGATCCCAAGGCCGAGATGGTGATCGCGCGCTACGCCTCGCACCCCGCCGCGGGCAACGCCGCCAACGATCCCGTGACGCTGCCTGCCTACATGGCGCTGGCGAAGGAGCTGATGGCGGGCGGGTGAGGTACGCCTATGGCAGCTCCCGCCAGCGCATCGGCAAAATGCCGTCCTGCCTGAAACTGGCGAGGAAGCGGAACCGGGCGGCTTGCGGATTGGGACGGGCTTCGATCGGTGTGCCCAGGATCTGCACGACGTCGTTCTCGTCATAGGTGGGCCAGGGTGGCAGGCCTGATCCGTTGGGATCGCCGTGCGCTGCGAAATTCACCCAATAGGCCATCATGGTCCGCGCCAGAGCGCGGTCCTCTTCGGCCGGCGGTGCCGAGCTGCCGATCACCTGTTGCGGAGTGAGTGTGCCGAACACGAACGGAATTTCAGTCACGTGCGAGGCGATCGGCGTGTAGTGCGAGGTATAGCTGAAGTGATAGCCGTAGACCGGCGCTCGTCCCCCGCGCCGATGCAGACGCAGCCACTGCCAGCATTGCTCGCCGACCACGATGTCGCCCGTGAGCGCCGCCGCGGAAGTCCTGGCCTCCGCATCGGTCGCCGCGGGATAGACCTTCAAGAAATCGGTCATGCGCTCCTTCCCGAACATCGCCTCGGCCGCGGCGAGAAAGACTTGTGCCGATTGATCGGGGAGTGACTGCGAACGGAAAGGAAATTCCTCGGCCGCATTCCAGCCCGCCAGCAGCGGGATGTGCATCTGTTCGCCGCGCCGGAAGCGCCGCGCGGGCACATCAGGAACGACAAGACCATCGATACTCGGCGAGAAGGCCGTCACGACCGGGCTGGTCCTGAAACTCCACGGCGCGGCTGCATTCAACGATCGGCCGGCATGCTGCGCAAAGCTGCGATCGACGCGTTGTCCTGCTGCCGGGCAAAAGCGAGACCACGCGCGCGGGCTTCTTCAAAGCCCTGAAGCGGGCCGTGTTTGCCATCCCAGAACGCGCCGCTCTGTCCTATGGCCTTGTGAAACAGTCCGTGCGCGAGCGGCGAGGCGATCAGGATTCCGACGGCCATGGCGCCGGCGGATTCGCCGAACACGGTGACGTTCTCGGGGTCGCCTCCGAAGCCGGCGATGTTGGCCTTGACCCAGCGCAGCGCCGCCAGTTGATCCTGCAGGCCGTAATTGCCTGAAGGCGCCTCCGCGTCGAGATCGGGGTGGGCGAAGAAGCCTAAGATGCCGAGGCGGTAGTTGAAGCTGACGACGACGACACCTTTCGCTGCTAGCGCGTTGCCATCGGTTGCGGGATTCGCCGAGGAGCCGAACTGAAAGCCGCCGCCGTGAATCCACACCATCACGGGCCGGTTCTCATCCGCGTGCTTCGCCGCGGTCCAGATGTTGAGATAGAGGCAATCCTCGTCGCGCGGTCCCGGCCGCGGGTCGTTTTCGAGCGCCGATAGACACCCCGCGCCGAACACAAGCGCATCGCGCACGCCATCCCAGGACTCCGGGGGCTGCGGAGCGCACCAACGCAGAGGCCCGACCGGCGGTGCTGCGTAGGGAATGCCTTTGAACGCGATCACGCCGCTTGCATCGCGCGGGCCGCCACGCACGGCCCCCGCTTGCGTGCGGACCACGCGTTGCAGCCCGGCTGCTGTCGTACTCGTGAAACCATGCATGGCCGTTTCGATAGCGTGGGCGGCGCCCGGACGCCCCCGGGCAGGTTCAGGCGGCACCCTATCGACATTCCTCTTCGCTCGATTTAGATGTTCTGCCAATCAATTTCTAAAAACCGGCAACATGCGGCAGCCGCTCCGTTTTCCATGGCCTGATCTTGATGTGGATGATGTCTCCGCGCCCGTTATCGCCGTGCGCGTCGACGTGATCGGGACCAAGGACGAGGTGCCCGATCACAGGCACCGCAAGGGGCAACTTGTCTTTGCGCTGGGCGGCGCCGTGACGTGCCGCGTTCCCACCGGTCTGTGGATGGTGCCGCCGCATTGCGCGGTGTGGATTCCAGGAGGCATGCAGCACAGCAACCTCGCGACGGAAAACGCCCGGCTGTTTTTCGTCTACATCGAGCCTGAGGTCGTGGACCTGCCGGATCGGTGCTGCACGCTTTCGATCTCCCCACTGCTGCGTGAAGTGATCGTCGAGCTGGCCAATCAGATCGCGGATGACGAGGCGAGGGTGGAGCTTCTGGCGAGCGTCCTGCTGCGCGAGCTTCCCCGCATGCCGGTTCAGCAGCTGCATCTGCCGCTCTCGCCCGAGCCGCGGTTGAAGAAGATTGCCGCGGCGCTGGCGAAAAACCCTTCCGATCGCAGGACGCTGGCCGAATGGGCCGATCGCGTCGCGCTGAGCGAGAGCAGCCTCGCGCGTCTCGTGGTCAGGGAGACGGGCTTAAGCTTCGGGCGGTGGCGCCAGCAATTGCACCTGATCGTCGCCTTGCGGGAGCTGACGTCCGGCGCGAGCGTGCAGCAGGTGTCCGCCGATCTCGGCTACGACTCCGTCGCGGCCTTCATCACCATGTTCAAGAAGGCGCTCGGGAAACCACCAGGGAAATATCTGAGCGGTATTTTCCCTGAATATAAGAATTGACTTATATTAGCGTCGACCGATATTAATCCTGGCACGAAACGACAAGGAGGAGCGCCATGGAGATCGACGTCGTCAGGGTATTAGGGCTGGTTACGCGTTCGGTGAGGAATTTCGAGAAGGACGGGAAGGCAGCCAGTGCGGTGACACTGACGCGGCTTTACGAGACCAGCGTCGACGATCTCTGGGACGCAGTGACCAGCGAGCAACGCATTCCGCGCTGGTTCTTGCCGGTCGAGGGAGATCTCCGGCTCGGCGGAAAATACCAGCTCAAGGGGAATGCAGGCGGGACCATCACGGCATGTACGCCGCCGACCCATTTTGCGGCGACCTGGGAATTCGGCGGCGCGATGAGCTGGATCGACGTCAAGCTGACGGCAGAACGAAGCCAGGCGCGGCTGACGCTCGAGCACACCGCGATGATCGAGGATCATTGGAATCAGTTCGGTCCAGGGGCAGTCGGGATCGGCTGGGATCTCGCCATTGCCGGGCTGGAGCGATATGTTGCGACCGGGGCATCGGTCGACCATGAGACGGCCGAGGCATGGATGGGCTCTCCCGCGGGCAAGGAATTCATGACGAGCAGCGGCGAGTATTGGCGCGCAGCGCATGTCGCAAGCGGCGTGGATCCTGCGTCCGCGAAACAGCGGTCGGACCGTACCATCGCTTTCTATCGCGGCGAGACGCCGCCCGACGTGGCGCATCCGGGCACAGGAAGCTGATGCAAATCTTCGAGGTCCTTGCCGACCCCGTCCGCCGTCGCATCCTCGAGCTGCTTGCGCCCGGCGAGATGGCGTCCGGCGAGGTCGTCGAAGTGATCGGAGCGGAGTTCGGGATCACGCAGGCCGCCGTGTCGCAGCACCTCAAGGTGCTGCGCGAGAGCGGCTTCGCGATGGTTCGGGCGGAGGCGCAAAGACGGCTCTATTCGGTCGATGCTGCGGGCCTCCAAGCGGTGGATGCATGGATCGGTCAGTTCCGCAATTTCTGGGAGCCGAAGCTGGATGCGCTGGCGACGGAAATCGCGCGCGGCAAACGCGAGCGTCGTAACGCGCCAATGAGCAAGCGGAGCGGGAAGCGGGCGTGAAGGCATCGCGGCCACGCCTCATGGAGACGTTTCCGTTCTTTGCCCGGCGGGGGATGGGCTTAAGCGGCGGCATCTCGGTGTCGCCCGGGCTGGCGACCCATCTGAGGCCGTACTGCAGGTTCGCGGCCTGCGCGGCGGCGACAAGCTGTACAAAGCCCCAGACGATTGCGGCGGGCAGCATCGATAGCTCGAAGCTCATCGCCATTGGCTGTCCCCCAATCTGCAAGAAATCAGCGCGATCCCGGGTGCCATCCGGGAGTTTGGGAATCTCGGGATCGAGGTGATCCCAGGCATATCCGCGCGAGCAGAACAGCACGACGGACGGTTTGAACGTGCTGGCATCGTCCAGCGTGCCGACATAGATGCCGATTAAGTCCGGCTTCTCGTCCGGCTTGTTGTAGATGGGCGAGCCGCAGTTCGGACAGAACCCTTTGCGCTTGACCGCGCCGCTGACGGCAGTGCGCTCGATTTCGCGCACCTCGCCTGTCACCGCGACTGCGCTGCGCGCGAACACGAAGATGGAGCTGTGGCCGCTGCCGGTATCGCGCTGACAGTCGCTGCACTGGCATTGGAAGCCGCGGATCGGCGCGGACGCAATGGTGTAACAAACCGCGCCGCAGGCACAACGACCTGAATATGTCATTCGTCTCCCTCCCAACGGGCCGGCGCGATTTCACACAAGCCGGATATTTGCCGGCCCGCTCACTCGCGCGACATCTTCTCGAACCTCTTCACCAGCCGCTCCCGCTTCAGCCGCGACAGGCGCTGGATCCAGAACATGCCGTCGAGCTGGTCGATCTCGTGCTGGTGGCAGACAGCACGCAAGGCTTCCGACTCCTCTTTGTGCATGCTGCCGTCGAGATCCCGATAGCTGATCCGCACGCGGGCGTGGCGCTGGACCTCGTCGTTGACGCCGGGCATCGAGACGCTGCCTTCGCGATGCAGGATCATCTCGGGTGAGGCCCATTCGATCTCCGGATTGACATAGGTCTGTGCACCGTCCCTGGCGTCGAGCTCGAGCACGACGACGCGCAAGGGCACGCCGACATGCGGCGCCGTGATGCCGATGCCGGGCGCGGCGCGCATGGTCTCGAGCAGATCATTTGCAAGCTCGCGGAGCGCATCGTCGAACGCGGTGACGGGGTGAGCCGGCATGGCGAGCCGGCGGTCGGGATAGCGGACGATCGGGCGAATGGTCATGCAAGCTCCTAGCACTCACGGATGGTTGAAGCATCCCGTTCTTGACGCCCTACCAACTGGAAGGTAGCTAGGGACCATGACCCACGTTTCCTCGACAGCCGACGACATCCTGGCCTGCGCGCGCAGCTTGATCATCGCGGGCGGCTACAATGGTTTCAGCTACGCCGACGTGGCCGAGGTGGTCGGTATCCGCAAGCCGAGCATCCACCATCATTTCGCCAGCAAGGTCGATCTGGTCCGCACGCTCGTGTCGCGCTACCGCGCCGAAGCCGAGGCGGGACTGTCCGCGCTCGAGCGCAATGTCCCTGATCCGCGCGACCAGCTCGAAAACTATGTCGCGTACTGGAAGGCGTGCATCAATGATGCGACAGCGCCGTTCTGCGTGTGCGCGCTGCTGGCCAGCGAGCTTCCGATCCTGCCGGAGGAGGTTGCGCTCGAAGTCCGTGCGCACTTCCGCTCCTTGGCTTCCTGGCTGACGGCCGTCATGGAGCGTGGCAAGCGGAAAGGGCAACTCAAACTCTCCGGCACAGCCCGCGTCGAGGCCGAAGGATTCATGGCGACCATTCACGGCGCCATGCTGTCGGCGCGTGCCTATGGCGATCCAAAGATGTTCGGTGTGATTACCACCCCGCTGCTGGACCGGCTGTCCAACAAGCACTGAGAGACATCGGCGAGACGATGACGATAGCCAGCAAGTGGGCTGGATCGAAGACGGTTTCGTTGTGTGTAAGAAAACTACCAACTAGTAGGTATAGGAGAGACTGCGATGGCGCGATATCAATTGAATCCGGTTCATTGCGACCGCGAGCGATGGCTGAAGCAATATTACTTCGTGCGAGCGGCGTTCTCGGTTGCCTGGGTCGCTGCTGCGTTTGCCGCCGGGGCTTCTTCTCCAGTGATCGCCGGCGCCTTGCTCGTCCTCTATCCCGCATGGGACGCCGCTGCCAACTTCGCGGACGCGGTTCGCAGCGGCGGACTCGCTCAAAGCCGCCCGCAGGCTCTGAACGTTGTGGTCAGCCTGGCGACCACCGTCGCGGTGCTTGTGACCTTGCAGATGAGCATGAACCGGGTGCTCGGAATCTTCGGGGCATGGGCGATCCTGTCGGGATTGCTCCAACTCGGAACGGCCATCCAGCGCTGGCGGAGTTTTGGCGCGCAATGGGCCATGGTGCTCAGCGGGGGCCAGTCGGCTCTCGCAGGCGGCTTCTTCATCTTTCAGGCCACGATGCCCGCGATTCCCTCGATCGCGAATGTCGCGGGCTATGCTGCAGTCGGTGCGCTCTACTTCCTGGTCTCGGCGGTCTGGCTCACGGTCGGCGAGTGGCGGCGTAGCGCGGCTGTTTGAAGCCTTGCCATTCAAGCCTTGTCGCGGACGCTCACCCGTCCGGATAGGGCGTGCCGTCCTTGTGCACGAATCGGCCGTCGGAGTTGGCGCTCA
Organism: Bradyrhizobium lupini; assembly: GCF_040939785.1. Taxonomy (NCBI): domain Bacteria; kingdom Pseudomonadati; phylum Pseudomonadota; class Alphaproteobacteria; order Hyphomicrobiales; family Nitrobacteraceae; genus Bradyrhizobium; species Bradyrhizobium lupini. The sequence goes on along the minus strand of NZ_CP162553.1, from coordinate 548,670 downwards.
TCATGTCGATGTCGGAGCAAATCGTGAGATCGTCGGGCGAGCGAGAGCCGACTTCGAGATAGAGGGCGATGGCGCTCGAACGGTTGATCAAGTGATGGCCGTTGCCGCTGTTTTTCGCGAAAGCGGCGCAGTCACCGGCGCGGAGCACGATCTCGCATTTGCCCTCGATCAGCGTCACTTCGCCTTCGAGGACATAGACGAATTCGTCCTCATGCGAGTGCCAATGCCGCTGGCTCGACCAGTTGCCGGGCGGCAAGCGCATCAGGTTGACGCCGAAATCGGACAAGCCTCCGGCATTGCCGAGCCGCTGCCGGACCCGATCGGCGCAAGGTGCATCGAAGGGCGCGGGGTAGCCGGCGCCCTTGCGGGCGGGTACGGCAGCGATGTCGATTTTCGGCATAAGCATTTCCCTGCAGTTCTCTAGCGTTGCGTGGCCTGGCACATCGCGGAGCGCCAGGCGCGTCGTCGAACCCGGTCACGGATTTCGCCGCATCCGCACGGCCAGTTCCGCACGGCAAGGCCGGATGGCGCGCGAGGAGGCGGACGATCACGTTAGCGACGGGACGAATTCAATAGCGGCGGGATGATGCCATCATGCAGGTGTTTTGCCCGACGAGTCAAACGGCGGGTCTTCCTTCGCACTGCAAAGAGCTGCGCTGTAAGTCCTTGATCCGACAGCGCCCCGCTACTGTGCATGGGGTTGTTTTCGCGTTTTTTGTTTGGCAGGTCACAAAAGCGTGCCGCAAAAACTTGCGTCGGCCTGTCGGCCCACCATGTTCCCATTCGTCTTCCACCCAGACAGATCTGACGGGAGACCAAAATGAACGCTTCCTCCTATCGCTGGGTGATCGTCGCCGCGGGCGGCTTGCTCGGCTGCGTCGCCATCGGCGGCATGTTTTCGCTGCCGGTATTCCTGCAGCCGATCGCAAAGGACACCGGCTGGTCCGTGACCGGCATCTCCAGCGCCATGACGATCGGCTTTCTGGCAATGGCCTGCACCAGCATGGTCTGGGGCACGTTGACGGACCGGTTCGGGCCGCGGCTGGTGGTGCTGACGGGATCGACGGTGCTGACCGTGAGCCTGTTCGCGGCGAGTCACGCCACCTCGCTGCTGGCGTTTCAGTTCGTCTTCGGGCTTCTGGTCGGAGCGTCCTGTGCGGCGATCTTCGCGCCGATGATGGCGACCGTGACCGGCTGGTTCGACACCCATCGCAGCCTCGCGGTCTCGCTGGTGTCGGCCGGCATGGGCATGGCGCCGATGACGATGGCGCCGCTCGCGGCCTGGCTCGTCTCCGGCCATGACTGGCGCACCTCGATGCAGATCGTGGCGCTGGTGGTCGGCGCCAGCATGATCCCGGTCTCGTTCCTGGTGCGCCGCCCGCCGGCGCTCGCGCACGCCGTGGCCGCGCCTGCGGGCGAGGGGTCCGTGCAAGGTGAGATGTCGATGGGAGAGGCGCTGCGCTCGCCGCAATTCCTGATCCTGCTCGCGACCAATTTCTTCTGCTGCGCCACGCATTCCGGTCCGATCATTCACACCGTCTCCTATGCCGTGAGCTGCGGCATCCCGCTGGTCGCGGCGGTGACGATCTACAGTATCGAAGGCTTTGCCGGCCTCGGCGGACGCATCGCCTTCGGCCTGATGGGTGACCGCTTCGGCGCCAAGCGCGTGCTCGTCTCGGGCCTGCTGTTGCAGGCCTTCGGCGCACTCGCCTATGTCTTCGCGCATCAGCTCGCGACGTTCTACGCCGTCGGGGCCGTCTTTGGCTTCATCTATGCCGGCACCATGCCGCTCTACGCGGTGCTGATCCGCGAAAATTTCCCGCTCAAGATGATGGGCACCGTGATCGGCGGCACCGCCATGGCCGGCAGTCTCGGCATGGCCACGGGCCCGCTCGCCGGCGGCCTGATCTACGATGCGTTCTCGAGCTACGCCTGGCTCTATATCGCCTCCTGGGCGATGGGCCTCGGCGCCTTCCTGATGGCGATGAATTTCAAGCCGTTCCCGAAGCCGCAAGCGGAGTTGGCGCCGGCGGCAGCGTAAGCAGGTTCATCGAGGCGCAGCGCTAGAGCTGCGCCTCGATCGCGAGCTTGTCGACGATGGACCACACGTGCCGTATTTTTCCGTCGCGAAATCGATAGAACACGTTTTCGCAAAAGGACACGCGCCTGCCGTTCACATCCAGCCCCAGAAACTTTCCAGCCGGCGTGCAATCGAACTTCAGCCGGGACGCGATGTGGGGCGGATCGCAGACCAGCAGCTCGATGTCGAAATGCAGATCCGGAATTGCGCGAAAATCCTGCTCCAGCATGGCGCGATAGCCGGACAGTCCGAATGGTCGCGCATTGTGGGCGACGTCATCGTGGACGAACTGTCCGAGGGCGGGCCAATCCTGCCGGTTCAGGCAGGCGATGTAGTCGCGGTAGATGTCGGCGAGGTCGGACCTGGTCATGGCGTGCTCCTGCGGCTCCGGCCCTAACGCGGCAACGAGAGAAAAGGCGCCGGCGCTCACAGGCGTTTTTCGAAGAACAGGTCCGGGTAGGGGTCGTCATTGAAGCGGGGGATCTCGCTCCAGCCGCTTCGTCGGTAGAGCTGGCCGGCTTCCGCCAAGGCGCTGTTGGTGTCGAGCCGCAATAGCTTGATGCCGAGCCCGCGCGCGGCGTTCTCGGTCATGTCCATCAGGCGCCGGCCGAGCCGCAATCCGCGCGCCGCCGGTGCGACCCACAGCCGCTTGATCTCGGCATAGCCGTGATCGGTGCCCTTGAGCCCGACGCAGCCGACCGGTAGCGTGTCCGACATCGCGACGATGAACGTGCCGCGCGGGCGGCGCATATCCTTGGCGTCGGGATCGCGCGACAGCGAGACGTCGAACCCCTGCTTGAAGCGGCGGCCGAGCTCGCCATAATATTCGCCGAGGCAATAGCGCGCCTGTTCGCTCCGCGGGTCCATCTCGTCCAGCGTGACGCGCTCGCGCGTCAGCGCGGAAGCAACCAAATCCATCGCCGCCAGCAGCGCCTCGCGTTGCGCATGTTGGGCGAGGAAGCCCTCGGCCTGCGTATTCGACAGCGCCTCGTAGGCCGCGAACTCGCGCCGGCCCGCACGCGTCAACGTCGCGACGCGACGGCGCGCATCGTCCTCATGCGCATTGGTCTCGACCAGCCCTTCGTCCTCGAGGCAGCGGAGGAGGCGGCTCATCAGGCCGGAATCGAGGCCGAGATAGTCGCGAATCTCGGCCACGTCCGAACGTCCATGCCCGATCGCGTTGAGCACGCGCGCCGCCCCCAGTGGCCGCCCGCGTCCCAGGAATGACGTGTCGAGCGCGCCGACAGCGGACGTGACGGCACGATTGAAGCGGCGGACGCGGGAAACAGGGTCGAGCATGATATATCTGACTTTAGTCAGACATATCATCGAAGTCAATCAGTGCACGTTTTCGCTTCACCAGCGAACTGCGCTTCAATCCAGGCCCAGGACCTTGCGGGATTTCCGCGTGAGTTTCGCCGCGATCAGCGCGAGCGCCTGCGCCAGATAGGCCGTGAGCTCGGCGTCCGGCAGCGCGTTGTTGCCGACGAGTTGCACCCATTTGGCGCGCGCCAGATAGGGCGCCGGCCGCGCAAGGCCGTGCTCGATCAGCATGGCATAGGCCATGTTCGAGACCTTGAACATGTAGCCGCCGGAGCGCGCGGCAAAGCCGCCGCGGAGTGCGAACATCTTGCCGCCGACCTTGAACACGGAGGTGCCCTCCCACTGCACCACCTTGGTGACGGCGGGCAGGCGCAGGCAGCGGGTTTCGAAAGTTTTGGGAGTCATCGCCTAAGCGATAGCACAGCGTACGCGGCTTGCAACGCCGCAACGATGGAGCGCCTCTGCGTGCCGCACCGCGTCCGCGATACGAGAGGAACGACCCCACTTGTATCGTGCCGTCCGATCCCCCACACTCCACATCACTCAATCAGTCACAGGAATAAGGTCATGGCTCGCATTCGCTGTATCACCGAGATGGGGATGGGCGTCGACGTTCACGGCAGGGACGCCACCAAGGCGGCGAAGCGTGCCGTTTCTGATGCCATCAGGCATTCGAGCCTCGGCTTCTTCCGGATGATCGACAAGACTGCGAACGACATGTTCGTCGACGTCACGATCGCGGTGCCGAATCCCGAAGCCGTCGACAAGGACGCGGTCGCGAAGGAACTGCCTTACGGCACCGTCACCGTCAACGCGGTGAAGGGCGGGCTGGAGATTCCCTCGGCTGCGGAGCAGGGTAACGACCCCATCCTCATCGCCAATGCCGCCGTCATCGTCAGCTTCGATAAGGACTAGGCCGGTGTCCGACGGTGACGTGACCCTACTGGATCGCCCGATCTGGAGCGCGCTGACGACCAGCCACAAACATCTGGCCGAGGGTGGCCCGGGAGCGCTGCGCTATCCGGTGGACGTGACGCCTTTTGCCGACATGGTCGACATGTCCGAGACGAGCTTTGCCGAGCTCGGCAATCTCCTGTCGGGCTCGCAGGTCGCCGCGCTGTTCACACCCGAGGCCGTCGACGTTCCCGCCGGTTTCAAGGTCGTGCTGGCCGGACCCTGCGAGCAGATGATCGGCTCCCCGGCCGATAGCCCGCTTCGCGATGCCGAGATCGTCCGGCTGGGTGCAGCCGACGTTCCCGCCATGATGGCATTGACGGATTTGACGAAGCCCGGTCCATTCGCGCGGCGCACGCACGAACTCGGGACGTTTCTTGGCATCCGCGCCGGCGGCGAATTGGTCGCGATGGCCGGCGAGCGCATGAAGCCGGGCAATTTCGTCGAGATGACGGCCGTCTGCGTCCACCCTGATCATCGGGGGCGGGGCTACGCGCAGGCGCTGCTGGCGGCGGTCGCGCGGCAGATCGAGGCGCGCAGCGAAATTCCGTTCCTGCACGTGTTCTCGAGCAACTCGTCGGCCATCGCGCTGTACCAGCGGCAGGGGATGCGGACTCGGCGCCGCCTGCACGTGACTGCGTTCATGAAGCAGAGATGAGCCGCGCCGTCCGGTCAGGCTTCATATCTGGCGAATTCACGCTATATCGATCCCAACCATCATTGGGGAAACACATGGACGCCAGAACACCTGATTTTTCCGCCACGCGGACAGCAATGCAGCGTTACGTCGATCAGGAGATCATTCCGGGTGCATCCTGGGCGGTGCTGCGGGGCCGCGAGGTCGTCGATCAGCAGTGCGTCGGTTTCGCCGATCGCGAGACCAGCACCGCGCTGCGGCCCGATCACATTTTTCGCGCCTTCTCCAATACCAAGATCTTCGTCACCTGCGCGATCATGCTGTTGGCCGAGGAAGGCCGCATCGGGCTCGATGACGTTGTCGAGAAATTCCTGCCGCAACTCGGCAATCGCAAGGTTCTGAAGCCGGGCGCTTTGAGCCTTGCCGACGTCGAACCGGCGAAGAGCCCGATCACGATCCGGCAGCTTCTGACCCATACCTCCGGCCTCAGCTACGGCATCTTCGATCCCGGCACGGTGCTGTTCAAAAGCTATAACGAGGCACGCGTTCTCAATCCGTTGACGCCGCTGACTGACATGATCGACCGGCTCGCCGATCTGCCGCTGTCCTTTCATCCCGGCGCGTCCTGGGAATATTCGGTTGCGACCGACGTGCTCGGGCGCGTCGTGGAGGTCGTCTCCGGCAAGCCGCTCGACGCCGTGCTCAAGGCGCGCATTTTCGAGCCGCTCGGCATGACCGACACCGGCTTCCACGTGCCGGACGCGCAGCAGGGCAGGCTGGTCGCCCTCTACAACGGCGCGGATGTGCTCGATCCCATGAAGCCCGGCCTCACCCGGGCCGACGACCTGCCTTATCCGCAGGCCTATCGGCGGCAGTTCCCGCGGCTGTCGGGTGGCGGCGGACTGGTCTCGACCTTGCCCGACATGCTCGCTTTGATACAGGCGCTGCTTCCCGGCTCGGATGCTCTGCTGAAGCCGGAGACGCTGCGGCAGATGACGACGAACCAGCTGCCCGCCGGCGAGAACATTCGCTTCGCCAATCTCGGCCCGATCCCCGGCAAGGGCTTTGGCCTCGGCGGCGCGGTCACCTTCGCGCCGATGCCGTTCGATCCCCCGAATTCGACCGGCGAATTCCAGTGGGGCGGCCTCGCCGGCACCCATTGGTGGATCTGCCCGCAGGCCAATACCGCCGGTGTGCTGATGACGCAGCGCTACATGGGCTTCTGGAATCCGTTCTTCTTCGAGTTCAAGCGTCTGGCCTATCAGGCCGTCGGAGGCTGATCGCGAAAAAAATTGCAGGTTGCCGCGAATCCTTTCCGGTCGTCGCGCCCTCTCTTGACGGTCGAGGCATTTTGCTTCGGCTCATCTCGGAGGATGTGATGGCATTTTACAGAAAGAACATCGGCGGCCTGCATCAGGCCGTGCGGATCGCCTTAGGCGTCGCGGTGGCGGTCGCGGCATTCGTGTATCTTACCGGCGCTGCGGCGTGGCTGGTTGCGCTCGGCGGCGCCGGCTTCGCACTGACCGGCCTCGTCGGCTATTGTCCGATTTGCGCGATGGCCGGCATCGGAAGAGGAGGCGCGTCGTGAGCGCGGCCGGGATCTCGCCGGACCTGTTCGAGGCCGCGCGCCTCGGCGATCCCCAGGCGATCGCGTCTCTGCTCGAGACGGCGCAACCGAACATCCGCCGCTACGCCCGCGCCACCTGTCGCAGCTCGGCGGACGCCGAGGATGCGACGCAGGAGGCGCTGTGGATCCTGTTTCGCCATGTCGGCACGATCCGCTCGTGGCTGGCGTTTTCGGCCTGGCTGTTCAGTGTGGTCCGCCGCGAATGCCTGCGGCTTGCCCGCAAGGCAGGCCTCGCGCCGGCGATCGACGACGGAGAGGCAGAGGCGCTGCTGCTGTCGCGTCCTGAAGCCGATTTGCGGATCGACATCGCGGCGGCCTTCGAGGCGCTGCCGCCGCACTACCGCGACGTCGCGCTGATGCGCGACGTCAAGGAAATGACCATCGACGAGATCGCCGTCGCGCTCGGCGCGACCCGGCAGACCGTGAAGGCACGTCTGCATCGCGCCCGCGCCCTGATGCGCGAATATCTGACGAGATGAGCCATGACCGATTATCAAAGCCGTGACGACCTGAAATCTATCCCGGCCTTCGTGGCGCTCGCGCCGGTCGAGGCCAACGCGTTCCTTGCGTTCAACCACGCGGTCGAAGGACGGATTGATCCCGCTAAAATATCGCGAGCTGATCTCGCTCGCAGTCGTGCTCACCACGCAATGCGCCTATTGCCTCGACGTGCACACTGCGCAGGCGGCGAAGGCCGGTGCAACGCGCGAAGAAGTCGCGGAAGCCGCGTTGATTGCGGCCGCGGTTCGCGCCGGCGGCACGCTCGGCCACGCGTTGCTGGCGCAGCGCCTGCTCGGCCGGGTCTTGAGCGGCTGCTCGCGCTGCCGCATGCCCGGGCGATGATCGACATGCCGATCGGATTGAAATGGAGTGGTTATCGCATCTGCGATTTGCGCGCACGCGAGCTGGTCGGTCCCGCCGTGTTTCTCGGCGCCCGCCGCGATCTCTGGACGTTCGCCGATATGGCGGCAGCCAATCGCCACTACTGGGAGCGCGAGGGCAAGGGCAGGGGCGTATCGGCGCAGCTCTGGAACATCAGGGACAAGATCAGGGACGTCGACGCGATCATGACGCCGGCGCGGCAGGCGACCATCGGCGAAGCGCATCCGGAATTTGGCTGGGCGGGTCCGGCTTGCAAAGAAGACATCGGCGGAGGGCCGCGGGCAGCGCATCGCACTCCTGCAGCAGCGCGGCTTCGGGCGCTTGCCGACATGGCTGACTCAACGACATGGCACCGGCATCGGCGGTGACGATCTGATCGACGCCTGTGCCTGCGCGATCGCGGCACGCGACAGCACGCAGCGGTTCGGCGGGGAGGAGACCGATCCGCGGGGCTTGCGGATGGAGATCAATTATTGAGGCCGTCGGGGTGCGAGGAGCCGGGAAAAAGCTGCAATTTATTTGAAGCTTGCAGGAACAGACGACGGCTGGCCCGCGTTCCTCGTGCGAACCGAACACGGAGAAGCTCGTCCGATGAGGGATGTCAGTCAGTTCGCGACCGCGATGCTTGCGCTCGTCTTCACCGGAGCACTGCTCGTCACCGGCCAGCTCTTCATCGAGCAACGCGCACAGCGCGATGTGATGCACGCCACCAACCATTTGCTGCGGCCATTGTGACCTGTACGGGAAAATGACCTGACTACTCGACCTTGCGTCGTTCGTCCGCTCGCCTAGACTAGGCGGCATCTCATGAACGAAGCCGGGGTCCTGATGTCCGATCTGTCCGCCTTTCCCATCACCAAGCGCTGGCCGGCCAAGCAACCGGAGCTGCTCCAGCTTTATTCGCTACCGACGCCGAACGGCGTCAAGGTCTCGATCATGCTGGAAGAGATCGGGCTTCCCTACGAAGTCCATCTCGTCGATTTCGGCAAGGATGACCAGAAGACGCCGGAATTCCTCTCGCTCAATCCGAACGGCAAGATCCCGGCGATCCTCGATCCCGATGGTCCCGGCGGCAGGCCGCTGCCGCTGTTCGAGTCCGGGGCGATCCTGCAATACCTCGCGGAGAAGACCGGCAAGCTGCTGCCGCAGGACGCCGCGCGCCGTTATCAGACCATCCAGTGGCTGCATTTCCAGATGGGCGGCATCGGGCCGATGTTCGGCCAGGTCGGCTTTTTCCACAAATTCGCCGGCAAGGACTTCGAGGACAAGCGGCCGCTCGAGCGCTACGTGGGCGAAGCCAAGCGGCTGCTCGGGGTGATGGAGATGCATCTTGCCGGCCGGCAATGGTTCATGGACGACGATTACACCATCGCGGACATCTCCATGCTCGGCTGGGTGCGCAACCTCATCGGGTTCTACGGCGCCCGCGATCTCGTCGAGTTCAGCCAGTTCAAATCCGTCGCCGCCTGGCTCGACCGCGGGCTGGCGCGTCCGGCGGTCGAGCGCGGGCTGAACATTCCGAAGCGGCCGTGAGATCAGGTTAGCGCCTTGTGGGTCATGTAGAGCGCCATCAGCAAGATGAGGGCGATCATGACCCGGCGCAGCACCGATTTGCTGACGCCATTAGCCGCGCGTGCGCCGAGATCGGTGCCGACCCAGAGGCCGGCAAGGATGCCGATGATGGCAGGCCAGCCGACCATGAGGCCCTTGCTCCAGTAGATCCAGGCCGCCGGAATATTGGTCGGGATGACCGAGAAGACGAGGCTGACGAGCTGGGCCTGATGCTGCGGCACCCGCAGGCCCGCCGCGAGCCCGACGGTGATCGCGAGCCCACCGCCGATGCCCATGAAGCCGGAGGAAAATCCGGCAAGCATGCCGATGAGGAGCAGCGGCAGCCAAGGCAGCTTGTCTCGGTCGCAGGTCTCATTGCTTTTCTCCTCGCGGTCGCGGCGCAGGATCAGGAGAGCGATCAGCGCGACGAGATAGACGACGTAGGTCCATTGCAACACCGAGTCGGAGACTGCGGCCGCAGCGTAGCCGCCGCCGGCACCGCCGAAGAGAGACCCGATGCCGATCCAGACGATCCACAGCAACGGGCTGCGATTGCCGCTCTGCCAGTAGCGGCGAACGCCCGCGAGTCCCGTCGGTGGAACCTGCGTGATCAGCGATGTCCCCTGGGCGACGTGTTGCTCGGCGCCCAGTAGCAGTACGCTGAAAATCACGAGGCCGCCTCCGGGACTCGTGCCCATGAAGCCCGATGTCAGCCCGCCGATGAGGCCGACCCCAATGCCTGCGAGCAGGTCATGGACCCACGACATCGCTCAGCTCCTGGTCCGTCGCTTGACGTCGGCCTTTGTGGTGCGAAATCCATCGATCACGCCGGTCACGGCCGCCATGCAGGCCTCGATGTCAAAATCCTGGCCCCAGCATTTTTGCAGCACAAAACCCTGGAAGATCGCGATCAGCACGCGCGCGATCGCTTCCGCACCGAGATCGCGTTTGATGAGGCCGTCATGCTGGCCCCGCTCGACCAGGGCGACGATCAGGGCGCGGGGCATGTCGATGCCTTCCACGACGCTGGTGCGGACGCGGCGGTTGCGTAGGGCTTCGGCCCAGCCATGGATGCCGACACGGCGGCGCGCTTCGCCGGCGGAGTCGGTGAGCCATTGCGCGTAGACGCCGACCAGCGCGTGAAGTCCTTCGATCGGATCGCCGGATCCTTGCGCGACCGAATTGAGCACGGCCTCGCGCCGATGCCGGTCGTCGGCGAGTGCCTCGATCAGATCGTCCTTGCTCTGGAAGTAGAGATAGACCGCACCGTGGCTCAGCCCCGACCGTTTGACGATGTCGGCCATCCCGGTCTGGTGAAAACCGTCCTCGGCGAAGCAGGCAAGGGCGGCTTCGAGAATCTGCTGCCGCCGGCCTTCACGTTGCTTGTCGCTGATTTTCGGCATTCGCCATCCACAAAAAAATGACAAATCAATCGTTTTAGTCGTTCTGCAGGACAAGCGGCTTCGCAACACTGATTTGATAAAAAACGATCAGTCAGTCATTTTTATTATGAAAGGGTATCGTGGTCAAGCCCGAGGAACCGGGGGCCGGGAAACAGGAGGTAACCTTCAAAGGCGCCCCCGGCGGCCAGGAAACGCCCCTTGAGCGCGCGGTCCTAGAACAGCCGTCCGCCGTTCGGCACGGGCTTGCTCGGCTGCACCAGCACGACCTTGCCGTCGGCATCGGGGAAACCGAGGGTCAGCACCTCCGAGACAACGGGGCCGATCTGGCGCGGCGGGAAATTCACGACCGCAGCCACCTGTTGGCCCACTAGCGTTTCAAGCGGATGATTTTCGGTGATCTGCGCCGAGCTCTTGCGCACGCCGATCGCGGGACCGAAGTCGATCCACAGCCGCCAGGCCGGCTTGCGCGCCTCGGGGAACGGCTTTGCATCGACGATGGTCCCGACGCGGATATCGACCGCGAGAAAAGTGTCGAAGTTGATGGTCGGCGATGCGGTCGCGGCTGGATCGTGGGTGACGTGCATGGAGTGTCCGTTCGAAGAGCTGGCATCGTTTTCGCAATATTGTCGCGCGAACCGGAGTTGCGTACAACGCCTTGGGATCACGATACGACGCATGCGCGAGGAACGCTTTGCCCAACATCATCTACGGCATCAAGAACTGCGACACCATGAAGAAGGCGCGCGCCTGGCTCGACAGCCATGGCGTCGCCTACGCGTTTCACGACTACAAGACGGCGGGCGTGGAGAAGGACAAGCTCAAGCAGTGGAGCGAGAAGGTCGGTTGGGAGACGCTGCTCAACCGCGCCGGCACGACTTTCAAGAAGCTGCCCGATGCCGACAAGGAAGGCCTCTCCGAGAAAAAGGCGCTGGCGTTGATGCTAGCGCAACCATCGATGATCAAGCGGCCGGTGCTTGAAGTCGGCGGCAAGCTGCTGGTCGGCTTCAAGCCGGAGATCTATGCCAAGGAAGTCACGACCAAGGAAGCCGCCGCCAAATCGCGCTGACCGCTAGTTCAGCTCGATGATCTCGGTGGGAACACCTGAGCCCTGCTGGTCCGCGAACTCGACCAGTTCGGCCGGCGCGATGCGGCCCGGGGTGCGATGGAACAGGTCGTGGTCGATCACCGCGCGCAATCTCGGGCGCGGCAGCGCGTCATTTCCGCGCATCAGATTCTTGATCTCGAAGCCGCCGTCCTCGCAGAAGGTCTTGAGCGACGCGATGATGTGACAGACCTTGCCGTCGCTCTGGAACGGCAGCAGCAGGCGCTCATAGGCGACGATACGGCCGTAGATGTCATCGACGTCGGCAACGCTGTAGACAGGCAGCCCACGCGCCACGCATTCATGATAGACCGGCATCACCAGGGGCGCGAGACGCGGCCCGATATAGTCGTCGAGCAGAACGCCCTTGCCGGTGTGTCCATAGGCGCGCGAGATGCGCGTGCCTTCGCTCTGGATGGTCAGACGCGGTGTCGGCATCGACGCATCCACCGTATAATAGATCAGATCGGAGAGCTCTTCCTCGAGCCGCGCAGGCTGGTACTCCCAGATCGCCGGGGCCGTCTGCTCGCGCGCATAGAGCCGCAGCCACGTGTTCAGGAGATCACGCTGCCTGATCGACTTGACCACGGAAGGAGCCGCGCTTGCAAAATCCAAGACAATATTCCCGGCGAATAGAAATTCCGGACGCATGAAACCCGCGCATGATCCTCGCTGCGGGAAAATTTTCTATGAAGGCTGGCGCATGGAACGAAAGACCGTTAACGACGGCTTGATGACCGGCGCTTTGCGAACCGGGAAGCCGGGCAGGCGCGACATCAAAACATGTCCGACTAAGGGAGCATAAGTCTCCCGGCCGGAGGCCTGACCTGCTCAGCTTTCCGCCTTGCCTAACCCCCGTCACCTCCGGCATATTCCGCGCCCGGAGGCGGCGTTCCGGATGGGCTCCAGGGAGTGGCTCCAAGGGCCTCCGGAAAGCCGAAGCAACAAGGATAGCCACGCGCGTTGTGCGGGCAGGGGGAAAACTGTTTGGCCGATGAGTTCATTCTCGAAACGGAAGGCTTGACCAAGGAGTTCGCGGGCTTCTTCGCCGTCCGCGACGTTGCGCTCAAGGTTCGCCGTGGGAGCATTCACGCGTTGATCGGCCCGAACGGCGCCGGCAAGACGACGTGCTTCAATCTTTTGACCAAGTTCCTCAAACCGTCTGCCGGAAAAATCCTGTACAAGGGGCAGGACATCACCGCGATGGCGCCCGCCGACGTGGCTCGCCTGGGGCTGGTTCGCTCGTTCCAGATCTCGGCGGTATTTCCCCATCTCACCGCGCTGGAAAACGTGCGCGTCGCGCTTCAGCGCCAGCACGGCAGCTCCTTCGATTTCTGGCGCTCCAAGTCCGTCCTCAACCAATTCAACGATCGCGCGCGCGAGCTGTTGAACGATGTCGGCCTCAGCGAGTTTTCCAATACGCCCGCGGTCGAGATGCCCTACGGGCGCAAGCGCGCACTGGAGATCGCAACCACGCTCGCGCTCGACCCGGAGATGATGCTGCTGGACGAGCCGATGGCCGGCATGGGCCACGAGGACATCGACAAGATCGCGGCGTTGATCAAGCGCATCTCCGCGAAATACACCATCCTGATGGTCGAGCATAATCTGAGCGTCGTTGCCAATCTCTCCGACATCATCACCGTGTTGACGCGCGGCCAGGTGCTGGCGCAAGGCCATTACAGCGAGCTCACCAAGGACGAACGCGTCAAGGAAGCCTATCTGGGAGCCGGTCATGGCTGAGACTGCAACGGCGGAAGCTCCCGCAAAGGCCGCGAGCGGCGGCAACCTCCTCCAGGTCCGCAACCTCGAAGCTTGGTACGGCGAGTCCCACATCCTGCACGGGATCAACTTCGACGTGAACGCGGGCGAGGTCGTCACCCTGCTCGGGCGCAACGGCGCCGGCAAGACCACCACGCTGAAGTCGATCATGGGCATCATCGGCAAGCGCACCGGCTCGGTGAAGTTCAATAACCAGGACATCATCCGCACGACCTCGGACAAGATCGCGCGGATGGGAATCGCGTTCTGCCCGGAAGAGCGGGGAATTTTCGCCAGCCTCGATGTCCGCGAGAACCTGCTGCTGCCACCGGTGGTGCGTCCCGGCGGATTGCCGCTCGAGCAGATCTTCGATCTGTTTCCGAACCTGAAGGAACGGCTCAACAGCCAGGGAACCAAACTCTCCGGCGGCGAGCAGCAGATGCTCGCGATCGCGCGCATCCTGCGCACCGGCGCGAACTTCCTGATGCTGGACGAGCCGACGGAGGGTCTCGCGCCCGTCATCATCCAGCAGATCGGCCACACCATTGCGCGGCTCAAGAAGGAGGGTTTTACGATCCTCCTGGTCGAGCAGAACTTCCGGTTCGCATCCACTGTCGCTGACCGCTATTACGTGGTCGAGCACGGCAAGATCATTGACGGATTTTCCAATGCGGAGCTCGCCGCCAACATGGACAAGCTCCACACCTATCTCGGTGTCTAGAACTGCCAACAAGAAGATTCATAGGGAAGTAGCATGATGACAAAGTCGATTGCGTCGTTTCTGCTCGGCACGGCGCTGGCCGTGACCACCGCGGGCGTAGCCTTCGCGCAGGACAAGACCGTCAAGATCGGCGCGCTGTCCGATCAGTCCGGGCTCTATGCCGATCTTGGCGGGCCGGGCTCGACGCTCGCCGCGCAGATGGCCATTGAAGATTCCGGTCTGGCTGCGAAGGGCTGGAAGATCGACATCATCTCGGGTGATCACCAGAACAAGCCCGACATCGGCACCGCGATCGCGCGGCAATGGTTCGACGTCGACAAGGTCGACCTCATCGTCGACGTGCCGAATTCCGGCGTGGCGCTCGCGGTCAACAACGTCATCAAGGAAAAGAACGGCGTCTATATCAACTCGGGCGCGGCGACCTCGGATTTGACCAACGCGCAGTGCTCGCCCAACACGGTGCACTGGACCTACGACACCTACATGCTTGCCCACACCACCGGCCAGGCGCTGGTGAAGGCCGGCGGCGACACGTGGTTCTTCCTGACCGCGGACTACGCCTTTGGCGCGGCGCTGGAGCGCGACACCACCGCTGTCGTTACCGCAAATGGCGGCAAGGTGGTCGGCGGCGTCAAGCACCCGCTGAACACGCCGGACTTCTCGTCCTTCCTGCTGCAGGCGCAGGCTTCCAAGGCCAAGATCATCGGCCTTGCCAATGCCGGCGGCGATACCACCAACACGATCAAGCAGGCGGCCGAGTTCGGCATCGTCAAGGGCGGCCAGAAGCTCGCGGCGCTGCTGCTGTTCCTCACCGACGTCAAGGCGATCGGGCTCGAGACCGCACAGGGCCTCAACTTCACCGAGACCTTCTACTGGGACATGAACGACCAGACCCGGGCGTTCTCGAAGCGCTTCGCCGAGAAGATGAAGAACAACGCGCCGCCGACCATGGTGCAGGCCGGCGTCTATGCGGGCGTGCGTCACTATTTCAAGGCACTGGAAGCGCTCGGCGGCAACCCGCATGACGGCGTCAAGGTCGTCGAGAAGATGAAGTCGATGCCGACGGAAGACGATCTGTTCGGCAAGGGCGAGATCCAGCCCAACGGCCGCACCATCCACAATGCCTATCTGTTCGAGGTGAAGAAGCCCTCCGAGTCCAAGGGACCGTGGGACTTCTACAAGCTGGTCGGCACGGTGCCGGGCGACCAGGCCTTCACGCCGCTGTCCGAGAGCAAGTGCGCGCTCTTGAAGAAGTAAGCTAACCGCCCGCAGGCCATCAGGCCTGCGGGCGACTTTCAGGGAACGCCGAAGGGACCAGGTGCGGGATCGATGCAGGCTCTTTACGCTCAGCTACTGGTAGGACTGATCAACGGCTCGTTCTACGCGCTGCTCAGTCTCGGGCTTGCCGTGATCTTCGGCATGCTCAACATCATCAATTTCGCCCATGGCGCGCTCTACATGATGGGCGCGTTCGTCGCCTACTTCCTGCTGAACCTCGGCGGCATCAACTACTGGTGGGCGTTGCTGCTTGCGCCTGTTATCGTCGGCATCTTCGGCATGATCCTGGAACGGACCATGCTGCAATGGCTGACCGGGCTGGATCATCTCTACGGCCTGCTGCTGACCTTCGGCATTGCGCTGATCGTGCAGGGCGTGTTTCAGAACTACTTCGGCTCCTCCGGCCTGCCTTACGCCATTCCGGACCAGCTCAAGGGCGGCATGAATCTCGGCTTCATGTTCCTGCCGGTCTATCGCGGCTGGGTCGTCATCTTCTCGCTGGTGGTCTGCATCGCGACCTGGTTTCTGATCGAGAAGACGCGGCTCGGCGCCTATTTGCGCGCCGCCACCGAAAACCCGACGCTCGTGCGCGCCTTCGGCGTCAACGTGCCGCGCATGATCACGCTGACCTACGGCCTCGGTGTCGGCCTTGCAGCGCTCGCCGGCGTGCTGTCGGCGCCGATCAACCAGGTGCGGCCGTTGATGGGCGCCGACCTCATCATCGTGGTGTTCGCGGTGGTCGTGATCGGCGGCATGGGATCGATCATGGGGTCCATCATCACCGGCTTCGCGCTCGGTGTGATCGAAGGCCTGACCAAATATTTCTACCCCGAGGCCTCCAACACCGTCGTGTTCGTGCTGATGGTGCTGGTGCTCTTGGTGAAGCCAACGGGATTGACGGGAAGGGCGGCCTGATATGACAGCCTTGACGGACGACACGCTGCCGGTAACCCCGCGCGCGATCCGCGACGAGATGATCGTGTTCGTGGTGATGGCGCTGCTGCTGGCTTCGGTGCCATTCACGGGGGTCTACCCGTTCTTCGTGATGCAGGCGCTGTGCTTCGCGCTGCTCGCCTGCGCCTTCAACCTGCTGATCGGCTACGGCGGTTTGCTGTCCTTCGGCCATGCGATGTTCCTGGGCACGGCCGGCTATTGCAGCGCGCATGCGCTGAAAGTATGGGCGCTGCCGCCGGAACTCGGCATCCTCGTCGGGGTCGCCGGTGCCTTCGTGCTCTCGCTCATCACGGGCTATATCTCGATCCGCCGCCAGGGCATCTATTTCTCGATGATCACGCTGGCGCTGTCGCAGCTCTTGTACTTCATCTACCTCCAGGCGCCGTTCACCCATGGCGAAGACGGCATCCAGGGTATTCCGCAGGGACGCATGTTCGGCGTCTTCGATCTGACCAAGCCCACCGTGCTCTACTACGTGGTGCTGGTCGGTTTCCTCGCCGGCTTCCTGCTGATCTTCCGCATCATCAACTCGCCGTTCGGCGAAGTCCTCAAGGCGATCCGCGAGAACGAGCCGCGCGCGATCTCGCTGGGTTACCGCACCGATCAGTACAAGTTTCTGGCTTTCGTCCTGTCGGGCACGCTGGCCGGCTTTGCCGGTGCGCTGAAAGTCTTCGTGGCGCAGAATGCCTCGCTCACCGACGTGCACTGGTCGATGTCGGGCGAAGTCGTGCTGATGACGCTGGTCGGCGGACTCGGAACCGTCTTCGGTCCCGTGGTCGGTGCCTTCGTGATCATCGCCATGCAGCAATATTTGGCGGGGTTCGGCCAATGGGTGACCGTGATCCAGGGCTCGATCTTCGTGATCTGCGTGCTCACCTTCCGCCGTGGCGTCATCGGCGAAATCGCGCATTACTTCCGGCGGTCGCTGTAAGTCATTGATATAATAGAAGATGTGTTGACGCGCGAAAGCGGTGGATGATCCAGCTCCACGGGCGTGAGGTGGCACGCGCGTGGATCGAAAATGGTCTATGACAGTTTCATGACGGCCCGCTTGGGCCAGGCCATCATCCAACCGGTAGTCTCTCCCCCATGATGCGATTGTTTCGCGCTTTCCTGCCGAAGGAAGAACGGTTCTTCGACCTGTTCGACCGCCACGCCCAGACCGTGATCCAGGGCTCGATCGCGCTCCAGAGCATGCTCAACGGGGGCGAGGAGACGCCGGTCTATTGCCAGCGCGTCAACCAGTTCGAGAACGATGCCGACAACATCACCCGTGAGGTGCTGACCGCGGTGCGCCGCACCTTCATCACCCCGTTCGACCGCGGCGACATCAAGAACCTGATCACCTCGATGGACGACGCCATCGACCAGATGCAGCAGACCGCCAAGGCCGTGATGCTGTTCGAGGTCCGCAGCTTCGAGCCGCCGATGCGGGAGATCGGCGGGCTTCTGATCGAATGCGCCAATCTGGTCGGCCGCGCGCTGCCGCTGATGCAGAAGATCGGTCAGAACGTGGCCATGCTGACCGCGATCACGGAAGAGCTTGGCAAGCTGGAAGGCCGCGTCGACGATCTCCATGATATCGGGCTGAAGGAACTGTTCCTCAAGCATCGCGGCGGCAACGCGATGGATTTCATCGTCGGCGCAGAGATCTACGACCATCTCGAGAAAGTCGCCGACCGCTTCGACGACGTCGCGAACGAGATCAACAGCATCGTCATCGAGCAAGTTTAGGGCAGGGGCCACGCCGTGGATGTTGCGTTGGGTCTTCCCGTCCTGGTCGGATTGATCGCCGTCGCGCTGCTGTTCGACTTCCTGAACGGCCTGCACGACGCCGCCAATTCGATCGCGACCATCGTCTCGACCCGCGTATTGCGGCCGCAATACGCGGTGTTCTGGGCCGCGTTCTTCAACTTCGTCGCCTTCATGGTGTTCGGGCTGCACGTTGCCCAGACTATCGGCACCGGCATCATCGATCCCGCGATCGTGGATGCTCAGGTGATCTTCGCCGCGCTGGTCGGCGCCATCGTCTGGAACCTGGTGACATGGGCGCTCGGCATCCCATCGTCCTCGTCTCATGCATTGATCGGCGGCTTGTTTGGTGCCGGCGTGGCCAAAGCCGGCCTTTCAGCGGCGGTCTGGAGCGGGTTGTCCAAGACGGTGATCGCCATCGTGCTGTCTCCGCTGGTCGGCTTCCTGCTCGCGATGGTGCTGGTCGCGATCGTCTCCTGGGCCTCGGTGCGCTCCACGCCCTTTGCCGTGGATCGCGCCTTCCGCATCCTGCAATTCGCCTCCGCCTCGCTCTATTCGCTCGGCCATGGTGGTAACGACGCTCAGAAGACCATGGGCATCATCGCCGTGCTGCTCTATTCGCAGGGCCAGCTCGGCGGCGAATTCTTCGTACCCTTCTGGGTGGTGCTCTCGTGCCAGGCCGCGATGGCGATGGGGACGCTGATGGGCGGCTGGCGCATCGTCCGCACCATGGGCCTGCGCATCACTAAGCTGACCCCGATGCAGGGCTTTTGCGCCGAGACCGGCGGTGCCGCGACCCTGTTCATGGCGACCTTTCTCGGTGTTCCGGTCTCGACCACCCACACCATCACCGGCGCCATCGTCGGCGTCGGCGCGGCCCGCCGCCTCTCGGCGGTGCGCTGGAACGTCGCCAGCTCGATCGTCTATGCCTGGGTGATTACGATGCCGGCCTCGGCCATCGTCGCCGCACTGAGCTGGTGGGCGGTCAAGATCTTCGTCAGGTAACCAGCTTCAGTCCGACAATGCCGGCGACGATCAGCCCGATGCTGGCGAGGCGGAACGCGGTGGCCGGCTCGCCGAACAGGATGATGCCGAGCGTCGCGGTGCCGACCGCACCGATGCCGGTCCAGACCGCATAAGCGGTTCCAATCGGCAGCGATTTGAGAGCGAGCCCGAGCAGGATGATGCTGCCGGCCATGGCGCCGAGCGTGAGGATTGACGGAACGAGCCTGGTGAACCCCTCGGTATATTTGAGGCCGATCGCCCAGGAGATCTCCAGCAGACCGGCGACGAACAGGATGCTCCAGGCCATGACGACCCTCCATTCAAGGCAGGGTCGTCCCCGCGACTGGTGTGCTGATAGCAAGGGAAGGCCGTCCCTCCCAACCCAAGCCCGATATGGGGCTGGCCGGAAGCCTCCGCAATCACCAGATCAGGCTTGATCAGGCTCATTTTCCCTGCCAAACGCTGCCGCAATGTCCGACATCGCCACCACAGCCGAATCGACGGCCCGTTCCTCGCTTGCCGCTGAAGTGTCGCGGCGGCGTACTTTTGCGATCATCTCGCATCCGGACGCCGGCAAGACCACGCTGACCGAAAAGCTGCTGCTGTTCGGTGGCGCCATCAATCTCGCTGGCCAGGTCAAGGCCAAGGGCGAGCGGCGCAACACGCGTTCGGACTGGATGAAGATCGAGCGCGAGCGCGGCATCTCGGTCGTGACCTCGGTCATGACCTTCGAGTTCGAGGGCCTCGTGTTCAACCTGCTGGACACGCCGGGCCACGAGGACTTTTCGGAAGACACCTATCGCACGCTTACGGCGGTCGATTCCGCCGTCATGGTGATCGACGCCGCCAAGGGCATCGAGGCGCGCACCCGAAAGCTGTTCGAGGTATGTCGTCTTCGGGATATCCCGATCATCACCTTCATCAACAAGATGGACCGCGAGAGCCGCGACGTCTTCGAGCTCCTCGACGAGATCGAGAAGACGCTGGCGCTCGATACCACGCCGATGACCTGGCCTGTCGGCCGCGGCCGCGAGTTCCTCGGCACCTATGACGTCGTCAATGGCGGCGTGCGCCTGCTCGAAGGCGGTGGCGCCAAGACCGGCGCGGCGCAGCAGATCGAGATCGCCGAGCTCGCCAAGCTCAATGCCAATCTCGACGTGTCGGCGGTCAAGGACGAGCTCGAGCTCGTCACCGCGGCTTCAAAACCGTTCGAGCTCGAAGCGTTTCGCGAGGGCCATCTGACGCCGGTTTATTTCGGCAGCGCGCTACGCAATTTCGGCGTCGGCGACCTGCTGCAAGGGCTCGGCAAGTTCGCGCCCGAGCCGCGCGCGCAGGAGAGCGACCAGCGCAAGGTCGAAGCCACCGACCCGCGCATGAGCGCCTTCGTGTTCAAGATCCAGGCCAATATGGATCCCAACCACCGCGACCGTATCGCCTTCGCGCGGCTGTGCTCCGGCAAGCTGAGCCGCGGCATGAAGGCGAAGCTCGTGCGCACCGGCAAGAGCATGCCGCTGTCCAGCCCGCAATTCTTCTTCGCGCAGGACCGTTCGGTTGCGGACGAAGCCTATGCCGGCGACGTCGTCGGCATTCCCAATCACGGCACGCTGCGCATCGGCGATACGCTGACCGACGGTGAGGATTTCAACTTCGTCGGCGTGCCGAGCTTTGCGCCGGAAATCGTCCGCCGCGTGCGTCTCACCGATGCGATGAA
The DNA here is from genome assembly GCF_040939785.1 of Bradyrhizobium lupini. NCBI lineage: Bacteria > Pseudomonadati > Pseudomonadota > Alphaproteobacteria > Hyphomicrobiales > Nitrobacteraceae > Bradyrhizobium > Bradyrhizobium lupini. Next base: position 527,929 of record NZ_CP162553.1, on the reverse strand, counting down.
AGCGAAGAAGTTGAAGGAAGCGCTTCAGCAGATGTCGGAAGAGGGCGTGGTGCAGGTGTTCCGCCCGCGCGACGGCGCACCGGCGTTGGTCGGAGTCGTTGGCGCACTCCAGCTCGACGTGCTCAAGGCCCGGCTGGATGCGGAATATTCCCTGCCAGTCGAATTCGAGGTCAGCGAGTTCCAGCTCGCGCGCTGGGTCTCGTCGGACGACCGCAAGAAGCTCGATACCTTCATCGCTGCCAACACCTCCAGCATCGCCGACGATGTCGACGGCGATCCCGTCTATCTGGCGCGGAACGAGTTCTATCTCGGCTACACAAGGGAACGGGCGGAGGGCATCGAGTTCACCAACGTCAAGGACGTCAAGAAGAAGGGCTAGGGTGGGGCTCCGTCCGCTCCTCACCCTCCGCTGTCATGCCCCGGCTTAACCGGGGCATCCAGTACGCCGCGGCCTCTCGGCTCAACAACGATCGCCTCTGGAATACTGGGTCGTCCGATCAAGCCGGACGACGACACCGTGGGTAAACGCGAGCACGTGAACGCGAATGGCTTGAAGCCGCTTCAAGTCCTACCAATTTGAATGTGGTCGCCCGTTTGGTGCTCCCGATGTTGCGCGCAATCCTCGTGCTGTTCCTGACCGTCTTTGCCGTGATCGCCGCCGATGCGCGGCCGCGACAAATCAACCCAATTCCGTTTTCGCACGAGCCGTGCAGCGTCCTAGATGGCCGGCCCTGCACGCCGTCCTATTGCAGCCCGCTCGAGCCTGGCCCCTGCATTCCCGAGATCGACTATCCCTACGGCCAGAACCTCCAGCTCACGATCCAAAGCGTGCCGGCGGAGGCGGATCGCGCCAAATACCAAAAGCCGGATCACGATCTCGATACGATTGGCGATCTCTTCGCCGAGCTGCGCAGCTGCTGGTCGCCGCCATCGGACAATGCGCGCGCGGGCATGCAGATCGCCGTGCGCTTCAGCTTCAACAAATCGGGCGGCCTGATCGGCCCGCCGCGCCTGACCTTTGCGACCGCAGGCGTGCCCGCCGAGACGAGAACTACCTATCTTAATGCAATCAATTCATCGTTGAACGCCTGCCTGCCGCTGAAGTTCACCGGCGGTTTTGGCGGTGCCATCGCCGGGCGGCCGATCGCGATCCGGTATGTCGACAATCGCGAGATCGGCAAGTAGCGCATCAGTTGCGACCCGCGGCCAATCGATGATACGCCATGGGCTGGGGCGCTGGTTGAGGGGAGAATCTCGTGGGTCTGCTGGTTATGATCCTGGGGCTTGCGCTGTTTTTTGCGGCGCATGTGTTCACGACGAAACGCGATGCACGCGCGCAGGCCATCGCGAGAGTGGGCGAGGGGACCTACAAGATCCTCTATTCGCTTGCCTCGCTTGCGGGGCTCGCACTGATCATCTGGGGCTTCGCGCATTATCGCGCGACCGGCTGGATCGACGTCTGGTATCCGCCGAAGGCGCTGAAGCACATCACGCTCGCACTGATGCTGCCCGCGGTCATCCTGGTGGTTGCGTCCTATCTGCGCGGCCGCATTTACGCGACACTGAAGCATCCGATGCTGGCCGGCATCAAGCTGTGGGCGGCGGCGCATCTTCTGGCCAATGGCGATCTCGGCTCCATCATCCTGTTCGGGTCCTTTCTGGGCTGGGCGGTGTATGACCGCATCACGCTGAAGCGTCGCACCGATGGCGGCGGTCCGCCGATTCCGGTCGGCGGCGTCACCAACGATCTGATCGCGGTCGTGGTTGGAATCGTCGCTTATCTGGCGCTGGCTTTTGCGTTCCATCCCGTCGTCATCGGCGTTCCCGTGATGGGCGGCTAGCCGATCAGCACAAGACAGGACCGCATGCCCGTGCGCGGAAGATAACGAAAGTAACAAGCCAAGGGCAATCCGATGGACTGGTCGCATTCTCCAGATCCCGCCAATGCGGTTCGAGGCGCGCTTCGGCGATCGGGTGGTACCGGCATTTTGCGATCGGCCGTCGAGCCTGTGGGCGATGATTGCGGACGCCTGCGCCCGCAATCCCGACGGCGAAGCGCTGATCTCAGGCGGTGTCCGGCTGAGCTGGCGGCAGGCCGTCGAGCAGGCTGCGCGGATCGCGGCGGGATTTCGCAAGCTCGGATTGCAGCGCGGCGATCGTGTCGCGATCCTGCTCGGCAACCGCGTCGAATTCCCGCTGCTGCTGTTTGCTGCCGCCCATGAGGGGCTCGTCACGGTGCTGCTCAGCACGCGGCAGCAGAAGCCGGAAATCGCCTATGTGCTCGCCGACTGCGGCGCCAAGATCCTGATCCACGAGGCGGCACTTGCGGAGCGGCTGCCGGACGCACTGGACGTGCCCGATGTGATCGACCGCATCGCCATCGACCACGATCCGGCTCTGTCGGATTTCGCGGTGCTCGTCGACAACGCCCCGGCCGCGGCACCGGTCGAGACGAGCGAGGAGGACACCGCGATGATCCTCTACACCTCGGGCACGACAGGCAAGCCGAAGGGCGCGATGCTGGCCCATTGCAACATCGTCCATTCCTCGATGATCTTCATGTCCTGCCTGCAATTGACGGCGGCCGACCGTTCGATCGCGGCAGTGCCGCTCGGCCATGTCACCGGCGTGGTCGCCAACATCACGACGATGATCTGCTGCGGTGGCGCGTTGATCATCATGCCGGAGTTCAAAGCCGGCGAATATCTCAAGCTCGCCGCGCGCGAGCGCGTCACCTACACGGTGATGGTGCCGGCGATGTACAATCTGTGCCTGCTCCAGCCCGATTTCGAGAGCTACGATCTGTCGAGCTGGCGCATCGGCGGCTTTGGCGGTGCTCCGATGCCGGTTGCCACCATCGAGAAGCTCAAGGCGATCATTCCCGGCCTCGCGCTGGCGAATTGCTACGGTGCGACCGAGACCACGTCGCCGTCCACGATCATGCCGGGCGAGTTGACGGAAAGCCATATCGACAGCGTCGGACTGCCGTGTCCGGGTGCGCGCATCCTGGCGATGGACGCGGACGGGCGTGAGCTGCCGCCTGGGGAAATCGGCGAGCTCTGGATCCAGAGTGCGTCCGTCATCAAGGGCTACTGGAACAATCCCAAAGCCACGGCCGAAAGCTTCACCAGCGGGTTCTGGCATTCCGGCGATCTCGGCTCGGTCGACGCGGAGGGATTTGTCCGGGTGTTCGACCGGCAGAAGGACATGATCAATCGGGGTGGCCTCAAGATCTATTCGGCCGAGGTCGAATCCGTTCTGGCCGGCCACCCGGCCGTGGTTGAGAGCGCGATCGTCGCCAAGACGTGCCCGGTGCTGGGGGAACGCGTCCACGCCGTGGTGGTGACGCGTGCACCGGTGGACAGCGAGGCCTTGCGCGCCTGGTGCGCGGAGCGGCTGTCGGACTACAAGGTCCCGGAAACCATGGTGATCACCGCGGAGCTCTTGCCGCGCAATGCCAATGGCAAGGTGCTGAAGCGGCAGCTGCGGGAGCCGTTGGGAACCTGACCCGGGGAGGCGGTCTCTCGGGCTGTCCCGGGTGGTTAACGCCTTGATCGGGCTCGCTTTGCCTTGCCACCGCCATATCGTTAGGGTACCCCGCCGCCACGTGGGGACGGGATTCCTGACGCGAACGCTTTGGCGCGCGCACCCGGACGGGCATGGGATTAGCATAAGTGTCTGAATTATTTGACGAAGTCGACGAGGAAGTACGTCGCGAACAGCTCAAGAAGCTGTGGGATAAATATTCGATCGTCTTTATCGCACTGATGGTGCTGATCGTCGCCGCCGTGGGTGGCTGGCGCGGTTACCAATATCTTGAAGCCAAGAAGGCTGCCGAGGCCGGTGCTGCCTTCGAGAAGGCCGCTGAGCTGTCCGAGCAGGACAAGCATGCGGAGGCCGAGGCGGCCTTCACCGAGCTCGCTGCCAAGGCTCCATCGGGCTATCGCACCCTGGCGCGGCTGCGTGCTGCGGCCGAGGCGGCGGCCCGCGATCCCAAGGCAGGCGCCAAGCTGTATGACGACATCGCCGCCGACCGCAGTGTAGGCGGCGAGTGGCAGGATCTGGCAAAGATCCGCGCCGCCGGTCTCCTGCTCGACAGCGCCGGCTATGCGGACATGCAGCAGCGGCTGGAAGCCTCGACCGCACCCAAATCGACCTTCCGTCACACCGCCCGCGAGATGCTGGCGCTGTCGGCCTGGCGCAACAACGATGTGACTGCGGCCCGCAAATGGCTCGACGCGATTGCCGAGGACGGCGAAACGCCGCCCGGCCTGCGCTCACGCGCCGAGGCGCTGCAGGCCCTGCTGCCGCCCGTAGCGAAGAGCTGAGCCGAGAGCTGAGACGAGATACCGACATGCGCCGCACGCCACGCTTGATCGCAACCGCCGTCCTGATCGCCTTCACGGGCGTGCTGGGCGGTTGCTCCAGCTTCGATCCGAGCGACATGCTCGACTTCCTCGACACCAAGAAGAAGCTGCCGGGCGACCGCAAGCCGGTGTTCCCGGAAGGCGTGCCCGGCCTCGAGCAAGGCGTTCCGAAGGATATGTACAAGGGCGCCCAGCAACAGCCCGATCCGAACGGACCCGCCGTTGCGGCTCTGCCCACCGAGCCTGCGCCCGAGCCGAAGCCGGCGAAGGGTGCCAAGGCGAAAAAGACCAGGCAGCCGGCCACCGCAGCCGTCGCGCCGGCTGAGGCGCCCGCCGGCGAAGTCGACGGCGAGGCCCAGCCCGAGGCCGCGCCGCCCGCGGCCACGCCGCCGCCCAGGCAGAAGATCGTGCGCAAGCGCACCACCGCGCCGCCGCCCGATCAATCCGTCCAGCAGGCGCAACCGACCCAGACCACCCAGCAGCAAACGCAGGGCGCCTTCCCGGCGCCCATGCCGAGCGGCAGCTTCTCGCGCTGATTTTTTCATTTCATTGACAGGCGCGGCTCCGGCAGCGCACGAATGACCCATGTCCTTTAAGATTGCCATTATCGGCCGACCCAATGTCGGCAAGTCGACGCTGTTCAACCGTCTGGTCGGGCAGAAGCTCGCGCTTGTCGATGACCTCCCCGGCGTCACCCGCGACCGCCGCGAGGGCGAGGCCAGGCTCGGCGATCTCGACTTCACGATCATCGACACCGCCGGCCTCGATGAGGGTGCCAAGGGCTCGCTGACCGCCCGCATGCAGGAGCAGACGGAGGCCGCGATCGCACAGGCCGACGCGCTGTTCTTCGTGATTGATGCCCGCATGGGCCTCACGCCCAACGATCGCGCCTTCGCCGATTTCGCCCGCAAGGCCAACAAGCCGGTGATGCTCGTCGCGAACAAGAGCGAAGGCAAGCACGGCGATGCCGGCGCGATGGAGGCTTTCGCGCTCGGCCTCGGCGATCCCATCCAGATCTCGGCCGAGCATGGCGAGGGCCTGGGTGAGCTCTATGACGCCTTGAGAGAGCTGATGCCGGAGCCCGTCGAGGAGGATGAGGTCGAGGACGACGAGCCGCTGACGGAGGAAGAGGCGGCCACGCGTCCGATCCGGGTCGCGATCGTCGGCCGGCCCAACGCCGGCAAGTCGACGATGATCAATCATCTGCTCGGCGAGGAGCGCCTGCTGACGAGCCCGGAGGCGGGTACCACGCGCGATTCCATCGCGGTCGAGATCAACTGGAAGGGGCGCGAGTTTCGGGTGTTCGACACCGCAGGTCTGCGCCGGCGCTCGCGGATCGAGGAGAAGCTCGAGAAGCTCTCGGTCGCCGACGCACTGCGCGCGGTGCGCTTTGCCGAAGTCGTCGTGATGATGATGGATGCGCAGAACCGCTTCGAGGAGCAGGATCTTCGCATTGCCGACCTGATCGAGCGCGAGGGTCGGGCCGTCGTGCTCGCCGTCAACAAATGGGACCTGATGGAAAGCAAGGGCGGCGGCGCGATCTCGAACCTGCGCCGCGATGCCGATCACTTGCTGCCGCAGATCAAGGGCGTGCCGATCGTCGCCGTCTCCGGCTTGATGGGCGAGGGCATCGATCGATTGATGCAGGCGATCCAGGATGCCTATGCGCTTTGGAACAGGCGTGTGTCGACCGCGGCGCTGAACCGCTGGTTCGAGGAGGCGGTCCAAGCCAATCCGCCGCCGGCCGTGTCCGGACGACGACTCAAGCTGAACTACATCACGCAGACCAAGGCCCGCCCGCCAAGCTTCGTGTTGTTCTGCTCGCGTGCGGACGCGGTACCGCAGTCGTATCTGCGATATCTCACCAATTCGCTGCGTGAGGCCTTCGAGCTGCCGGGCACGCCGGTGCGCATCACCTTGCGCGAGAAGGCCAATCCGTTCGCCCACAAGCGCAAGCGGCCGTCGTGAGCAACGACGCCGGCGAGGCGATGGCGCAGGGCGCAGCGCCAGTCCGGCGCGGTGCGGTCGCCTTCATCTTCGTCACCATCCTGCTCGACATGCTCGCGCTCGGCGTGATCATGCCGATCCTGCCAAAACTGATCGAGAGCTTCGTCGACAACGACACGGCCCATGCGGCCCGCATCTTCGGCCTGTTCGGCACCGCCTGGGCGCTGATGCAGTTCGTATTCTCGCCGGTGCTCGGCGCGCTGTCGGACCGCTTCGGGCGGCGGCCGGTGGTGCTGCTGTCGAATTTCGGGCTCGCGGCAGACTATGTGCTGATGGCGCTGGCGCCGTCGCTGGTCTGGCTGTTCGTCGGCCGCGTCATCTCGGGCATCACCTCGGCCAGCATCTCGACCGCCTTTGCCTATATCGCCGACATCACGCCGCCGGAGCGGCGCGCAGCGGTGTTCGGCAGGATTGGCGCTGCATTCGGCGCCGGCTTCGTGCTGGGCCCGGCGCTGGGCGGCCTGCTCGGCGATATCGATCCGCGCCTGCCGTTCTGGGCCTCGGCGGCCTTGAGCTTCGCCAATGCGCTCTATGGGCTCTTCGTCCTGCCGGAATCGTTGGCGCCGGACAAGCGCGCGCCGTTCCGCTGGAGGAGCGCCAATCCGCTCGGAGCGCTCCGCCTGCTGCGTTCCAACGCGGTGCTCGCCGCGCTGTCCGTCGTCAATTTCATCGCGCAGGTCGCGCATGTCGTGTTGCCCTCGACCTTCGTGCTCTACGCCACTTATCGCTACGGCTGGGATTCGAAAACCGTGGGGCTGACGCTGGCGATGGTCGGCATCTGCGCGATGGTGGTGCAGGGGCTCGCGATCGGCCCGATCGTGCGTGTGCTCGGCGAGCGGAACGCCTTGTTGCTCGGCCTGTGCTGTGGCGCGATTGGCTTCGTGATCTTCGGCGCGGCGCCGACCGGGCCGCTGTTCTGGATCGGCATTCCCGTGATGTCGCTGTGGGGCATTTCGGGCGCCGCCATGCAATCGCTGATGACGCGGCTGGTCGCGCCGGATCAGCAGGGCCAGTTGCAGGGCGCGACCGCGAGCGTGCAGAGCGTGTCGCAGCTCGTCGGCCCGTTCCTGTTCACGCTGACGTTTTCATATTTCATCGGCGCCAGCGCGCCGTGGCAGCTGCCCGGCGCGCCGTTCCTGCTCGCGGCGGTGCTGATGGTGGCGTGCGCGGCGATCGCGGTGCGGGCGCTGGCTGTCGCCAAGGGGCCTTGAAGAGGGCCGTCATGGCCGGGCTTGTCCCGGCCATCCACGTTCTTCGTCCGGTCCAGAACGTAGATGTCCGGGACAAGCCCGGGCATGACGTCGTGGAGGCAGTTGCGCAATTGCTACGCCCTTACTTCTTCACCAGCGGGCACTCGCTGTCCTTGAGCGGCTTGGCCGCGTCTTCCGCCGCGATCGTGGCGATCTGCTTGTAGTAATCCCACGGTCCCTTCGATCTGTCGGGCTTCTTCACCTCGAACAGATAGGCCGGGATGAGACGACGCCCATCCTCGCGCAGCGGACCCTTGCCGAACAGCGGATCGTCGGTCGGAAGCTCCTTCATCTTGGCGACGACCTTGGCGCCGTCATGCGGATTGCTGCCGAGCGCGTCCATCGCCTTGAGATAATGCAGCACCATCGCGTAATTGCCGGCCTGCGTCATGGAGGGCATCGCATTCTTGTTGGCCAGCGCCGAGAATCGCTTCGACCAGGCGCGGGTCTGCTCGTTCATGTCCCAGTAGAAGGATTCCGTGAAGGTCAGGCCCTGGGCGGTCTTCAGACCCAGCGAATGCACGTCGTTGATGAACAGCAGCAGCGCCGCGAGCTTCTGCCCGCCCTGCACAATGCCGAACTCGGCGGCCTGCTTGATCGAGTTCGTGGTGTCGCCGCCGGCATTGGCAAGGCCCACCACCTTGGCCTTGGACGATTGCGCCTGCAGCAGGAAGGACGAGAAGTCCGCGGTATTGATCGGATGCTTGACGCTGCCGAGCACCTTGCCGCCGTTCGCAGTCACGACCGCGGTGGTGTCGCGTTCGAGCGCATGGCCGAAGGCATAATCTGCGGTCAGGAAAAACCAGCTGTCGCCGCCGGCCTTGGTCAGCGCCTTGCCGGTGCCGTTGGCCAACATGTAGGTGTCGTAGGTATAGGAGACCGTGTTCGGCGTGCAGGCCTTGCCGGTCAGGTCGGCGGAGGCCGCGCCGGAATTGAGCAGCACCGAGTTCTTTTCCTTGACCAGGTTGCTGACCGCCAGGGCGACACCGGAATTCGGCGTGTCGGCGATCGCATCGACCTTGTCGTTGTCGATCCATTGCCGGGCAATGTTGACGCCGACGTCCGGCTTGTTCTGATGGTCGCCGCTGATGACGTCGATCTTCCAGCCCTTCTTGAGCAGGCCGGAATCCTCAACGGCCATCTTGATTGCGACCACGGAGTTCGGGCCGCCGATGTCGGCATAGAGGCTCGACATGTCGTTGAGCACGCCGATCTTGACGGTCTTGTCTTGAGCGAAGGCGGATGTGGCAAAACCGAAGGCGGCACAGGCCAGAAGGGCCGCGGAGCGGCGCGCGAACGTCGTCGTCATAAAAGGTTTCCTCCATTGTCAAACATGCGGACGGCTCTCTTAAACGGAGCCTTGTTCCGGCTGATGGCTCTACCGTGTCCCACGGCCGGCGGCAATGCGCCTAAAGCCGGATGACGCTGCGTCGCAGCGTCCTCCCTCGGTTAACTTTTGGGCAAAATGCGTCGAGACGCTATTTCAGCGCGTCCGATGTCAGCTTGAATTTCTGGATCCGCTTTCCGGTGTCGACCTCGGCGGTATAGACGTTACCCTTGGCGTCGATCGCCATGGCATGCACCCAGTGGAATTGTCCGGCATTGCGGCCGTTGTGCCCGAAGCTGCCGACCACGCTGCCGTCCTCGCGCCTGATCACCCTGATCTCGTTGTTCTCACCGTCGGCGCTGAGCAGCCAGGTCTGCTTCGGATCGGGCCAGATCGCGATGTCCCACACCGCGCCGTTGCCGAGCGTGTTCTTCTCGAAGAAGAACTCCTTCACGAAGGTGCCGTCCGTCTTGAACACCTGGATGCGGTTGTTGATGCGATCGCAGACGTAGACAAGCCCGTCATTGGCGAGCTTCACGCAGTGGACGGGATTACCGAATTGCTGCGCAACCGGCGCTTTGGGATCGTAAGGAGCCTGCTTGGTATCGTCAGGCTTGTTGCCGTAGGCGCCCCAGTGCCGCTTGTAGGCGAGCGTGGTCGCATCGAACACGATGACGCGGCGATTGCCGTAGCCATCGGCAACGTAGATTTCGTTGGCGGCCTTGTCGATCGCGGTCTCGGCGGGCTTGCCGAGCTGGGTCGTGTCGCTGCTGCCGAGGCTCGGCGCGATCTTGCCGATCTGGGCGACGAACTTGCCGTCGAGCGTGAATTTCAGGATGGCGTTGTCATTGTCGGCATTGCCGCCGACCCAGACGAAGCCGCGCTCGTCGACCTCGATGCCGTGCTCGCGGCCGACCCATTCATAGCCTTCGCCCGCGCCGCCCCACGATCGCAGCAGATTGCCATCCGTGTCGAATTCGAGCACGGGCGGCGCCGACACGCAGCATTTCGAGCGGGGCGGGGTGAGGCTCGCGCCTTTCTCGTCGTCGGTGAGCGAGCGTGGGCGATGGATCACCCAGATGTGGCCCTGCCAGTCGACGGTGATGCCGCCGACCTGGCCGAGGATCCAGTTGTTCGGCAACGGCTTTGGCCAGGAAGCATCGACCGCGAAGGTCGGGACGTCGCCGGCGGTTGCCGCGCCCGGAAGCGCGAACGCGACGGCCGCGATCAGGACGGAGAGGACGCGAGAGACATTTGCGAGCGCATGCGTAGAGCCTGCGCGATTCCGCCATGGCGCCATGGCAACCTCCCTTTATTGGCCTGCAGCTTGCTGCCGCTTGAGCGCGGGCAGTCAATCGCGGGGAGGCGGTCAAGTCAATCAGGCCGGGGAGCGGAAGCTCATCAAGGTCCGGGTCTTGTAGTCGTAGAACTTGCCGGTCTCGGTCCAATCCGGCGCGCACATCGGCACGATGAATTCGGCGACCTGCTCGGCTGTATCGAGCGTCGCCGGATCCTCGCCCGGCATCAGCGTCGCGCGCATCCGGGTGCGGACGGGGCCCGGATTGAACAGATTGACGCGCAGCTTGGTGTTCGCGGTCTCCTGCGCCCAGGCGCGCGCCAGCGTTTCCAGCGCCGCCTTGGAGGCGGCGTAGGGGCTGACATAGGCGGTCGCCTTGTTGGCCGCGCCGGAAGTGACGAACACCGCGCGGCCGGCGTCCGACTGCTTGAGCAGCGGCTCCATGCAGCGGATCAACTGGAAATTCGCGGAGACATTGACCGCCATCACGTCGGTGAAGGCCTTCAGCTCGATATGGCCGATCGGCGAGGAGGGGCCGAGCACGCCGGCATTGCCGACCAGGATGTCGAGCTTGCCGTAGCGTTCGTGCAGGCCGGCGCCGAGCCGCGCGATGCCGTCGGAATCGGTGAGGTTGAGCGGCACCAGCGTGGCGCTGCCGCCGTCCTTGCGGATCTCGTCGTCGAGCTCTTCCAGCCCGCCCTGCGTGCGCGCGACCGCAACGATATGCGCGCCGGCCCTGGCCAGCGCTTTTGCCGTGGCGAAGCCGATGCCGCGCGAGGCGCCGGTGACGAGAGCGATGCGGTTGGCGAGGGGATTTGTCATTGAAAGGTTCTATCCAGCGTCGTCCTGGCGAAAGCCAGGACCCATACGCCGTGACGTTTATGGCTAGGGAAGATGATTGTCACACCTTCTTCGAACCAGAAAGGCCTGTGGTAATGGGTCCTGGCTTTCGCCACGACGACGAGCCTAGCTCGCCTCCGCCAGCAACGACAATTGCCGCGGCTGCTGCTCGGTCTGGGTCTGGTCGGTGAGGTGGGTCGGATAAGCCCCGGTGAAGCAATGATCCGAGAATTTCGGATTGGCGGGGTCACGGCCGGGCTCGCCCATGGCGCGGTACATGCCGTCGATCGACAGGAAGGCGAGCGAGTCGGCGCCGATGATCTCGCGCATCTCTTCCAGCGAATGTGTCGCCGCAAGAAGACCACCACGGTCCGGCAGATCGATACCGTAATAGTCGGGATAGAGGATCGGCGGCGAGGCGAGGCGGAAATGCACTTCCTTGGCGCCGGCATCGCGCATCATGCGGACGATCTTCTTCGAGGTGGTGCCGCGTACCAGCGAATCGTCGATCAGGATGATGCGCTTGCCTTCGATCGCGGCGCGGTTGGCCGAATGCTTCATGCGCACACCGGATTCGCGGATCGCCTGCGTCGGCTGGATGAAGGTGCGGCCGACATAGTGGTTGCGGATGATGCCGAGTTCGAACGGGATGCCGGAATGCTGGCTGTAGCCAACCGCCGCGGGCACGCCGGAATCCGGCACCGGCACCACGACGTCGACCGGCACGTGGCTCTCGCGCGCAAGCTGGGCACCAAAGGCCTTGCGCACCTCGTAGACCGAGCGGCCGTGGACGATGGAATCCGGACGGGAGAAGTAGATGTACTCGAAGATGCAGGGACGCGGCGCGATCGGCGGGAACGGCTTGTGGATGTCCTGCCCGTTCTCGTCGAACACGATGACCTCGCCGGGCTCGATGTCGCGGACGAAGCGTGCGCCGATGATGTCCAGTGCGCAGGTCTCGGAGGTCAGGATCGGACAACCATCGAGTTCGCCGAGCACCAGCGGACGGATGCCGCGCGGATCGCGCGCGCCGACCAGCTTCTTGTTGGTCAGCGACACCAGCGCATAGGCGCCCTCGATCTCGCGCAGCGCGTCGATATAGCGTTCGATGAAGCGGCTGCGCCTGGAGCGCGCGACCAGGTGCAGGATCACCTCGGTGTCGGTGGTCGACTGCATCATCGCGCCGTTCCTCACGAGCTCGCGGCGCAGCGTCAGGCCGTTGGTGAGATTGCCGTTGTGGGCGACCGCAAGGCCGCCGGCATTCAGTTCGGCGAACAGCGGTTGCACGTTGCGCAGGATCGTCGCGCCGGTGGTGGAATAGCGGACATGGCCGACTGCCATTGTGCCGGGCAGGCGATCGATCACCTCGCGGCGGGAGAAGGTGTCGCCGACGAGGCCGAGGCGGCGTTCGGAATGAAAGCGGCCGCCGTCATAGGAGACGATGCCGGCGGCTTCCTGGCCGCGGTGCTGAAGGGCATGCAGGCCGAGCGCCGTGATGGCGGCGGCATCGGGGTGGCCGTAGATGCCGAAGACGCCGCATTCCTCGCGCAGCGTATCCCCCTCCAGATCGTCTTGAAGTTCCAGCGCGGCCGGGCCGAGATCAAGTAGGGCGTCCTGGTCAGGATTTCGCATCTCGTCCGAGCCTCTCGTTAGGGCTTAATCAACGCGCCGCGGGTTTCTCGATCAGCTTTTTAAGGCTGTCACGAGCCGGTTTGCTGTATCCGTCGCCACTGCCCGAAGGCTGCTGCTCGGAATCAGTTTGCTCTTCATCTGGTTTGTTTTTCTTGAATCTCTTCAAGATGGTGTTCTCGGGGTCGTCAGGCAAGAGGGCCATCAGCCAATCCCCGGTTCCCTGCAGCACCACGCGGGATTTGGCCCCCGTGACCCAATCCGGGCGCTGCTTGTCCGGCACGAGCCAGGTGAAGAACAGGAAGGCGACCACGACGATCAAAAGTCCGCGCGCCAGCCCGAACAGAAAGCCGAGGGTGCGGTCCAGTGCGCCGATGCGCGAATCCAGGATCATGTCGGAGATCCGGACCGTGATCACGGAGACCACGACCAAAGTGCCCACGAACACGCCGGCAACCACGACCACGCTCGCGACGGTATCGTTGTTGAAATAGGTCTTTGCGGTCGGCAGCAGCTTCGAGAATGAATAAAGCGTGACAATCGCCGCCGTGCCCCAGGCCGCGATCGACAGGATCTCGCGCATGAAGCCGCGAACCATGGCGAGCAGGCCCGAAATCAGCATCACACCGAGCAGGATCAGGTCGAGGATGGTTACTGGCATCGGCTGGTCTGGTCCGCTCGTACTTCAAGGTGCTCAGCGAATCGGTGCTTGGCCGCCGCCCTAAGTGAGGGCCAGACGACGTTCCCGGCAAGGCCGCAACCACGCAATCCCATGCTGCTTTTGTGACGGCTGTATAGCGGCGAGGGCGGGGGACGTCACCACCGGCTAACCCTCTCCACGGCGGAATCTTGCTGGTGTGGCATTTTTCTCTGCCGGTGCGCTCGAGTCGCCCCGCCGGGAGCCGCGTGCGGCGATCTCGGCGACCAATGTCGTCAGGCTGTTGATCGCGTTCAGCGACAAGCCGGCATCGCCGCCGGCTTCGCCCCGGGCCGATTCGGGCAGAACGGCACGCTGGAAGCCGAGTTTTGCCGCTTCTTTCAGCCGGGCCGGGGTCTGCGCTACCGGGCGCACCACGCCGGACAGCGAGATCTCGCCGAAATAGACCGCATCGGAGGGCAACTGCGCATTAACCAGCGAGGACACCAGCGCCGCCGCGGCGGCCAGATCAGCCGCGGGCTCGTGGATGCGCAGGCCGCCCGCGACGTTCAGATAGACGTCGTGGCCGGACAGCTTCACCCCGCAATGGGCTTCCAGCACCGCCAGCACCATCGATAGCCGGCTCGGATCCCAGCCCACCACGGCCCGGCGCGGGGTGCCGAGCGAGGTCGGCGCCACCAGTGCCTGCAATTCGACCAGAACGGGTCTTGTACCCTCGATACCCGCGAAGACTGCGGTGCCGGGCGTGCCGAGATCGCGCTCCGACAAAAACAGCTCGGAAGGATTGGTGACTTCGCGCAGGCCAAGCCCGGTCATCTCGAACACGCCGATCTCGTCGGTCGGCCCGAAACGATTCTTCACGGCGCGCAGGATGCGGAATTGCTGCGAGCCTTCGCCCTCGAACGACAGCACCGCATCGACCATGTGCTCGACCACGCGAGGGCCGGCGATCTGTCCGTCCTTGGTGACATGGCCGACCAGGATGATGGCCGCGCCGGTCCTTTTGGCAAAACGGATCAGGGCCTGCGCCGAGGCGCGCACCTGCGTCACCGTGCCGGGTGCCGATTCCACCGTGTCGGTCCACATGGTCTGGATCGAATCGATCACGATCAGCCGCGGCACCGCGCCCTCAGACAGCGTCGAGACAATGTCCTCGACCGACGTTTCGGCGGCGAGCTGCACCGGCGCATCCGACAGCCCGAGCCGTTCGGCGCGCAACCGCACCTGCGCGACCGCCTCTTCGCCGGAGATGTAGACGACGCGGTGTCCGGCGCGCGCGAGCAGGCTTGTGGCCTGCGTCAGCAGCGTCGACTTGCCGATGCCGGGATCGCCGCCGACCAGCAGCACCGAGCCGCGGACAAAGCCGCCGCCGGTCACGCGATCGAGCTCCGTCATGCCGGAGGACAGGCGCGGGGCGTCCTGGGTTTTTCCGGACAGGCTCTCGAGCGCGAAGGTCCGCCCCTTGCGCTTGGAGCGGATCGACACCGGCACGCTGCCGGTCGTGTCCTCCTCCGCGAGCGTATTCCACTCGCCACAGGACTCGCACTTGCCCTGCCAGCGGTTATAGGCCGCGCCGCAGTTCTGGCAGACGAAGGAAAGTGTGTTCTTGGCCATGGGGACAGCGAGTCCGGGGACAGCGAGTCGGGGGTTTCAGGTTTGCTGATAGCACGGAATGACGGGTCGAGAGAGTGAGTCCGGGCGCTCCCCGAAGCCCGGCTACGGCTGCGCCGCGTTCCAGAGCATGGAGAGGCCGGCCGCGATCATGATTGCGTCCATCACCAAGCGGAACATCTCCGGCTTCAAGCGCAGCACGAAGCGTTTGGCGATGAAGGCGCCGGCCATCAGCGACGATCCTGCGACCAGGCCTTTGACGAACACATCGCCGGTCAGCGCGCCGAAACGTTCGAAGGTCACGGATTTCGCAACATAGAGCCCGAGCGAAGATGCCGCTTCGGTGGCGAGGAAAGCGCCGCGGGACAAGCCGTAGAACAGGAATAGCGGCACGCTGAGCGGGCCGGTGGAGACGACGATGCCGGTGAGATAGCCGATGACGGCCCCACCGATCGCCAGATGCCAGAGATTGGCCTTGAGATCGTGCCGCGCCAGCCAGTGCCGAACCGGCACCATCGCGATCAGGAAGACGCCGATGGCGAGATCGACGGCGTGCGAGGGCAGGGCCAGCAGCGTCCGCGCGCCGAGCACGGCGGCTGGAATGCCTGTCACCGAATAAGCCGTGCAGGCCCGCCAGTCGACCTCGCGCCACCAGGCCAGGATTCGTGACAAGTTGGCCATGACGGCGGCCAATGCCATGATCGGCACCGCCTCCTTTGGCCCATAGGCATAGACCAGCACCGGCATCAGCATGATCGACGAGCCCGTGCCGACGATGCCGGAAATGGTGCCTGCGACGAGGCCGACGATCAGGACGAACAAGAAAGCCAAACCAGTCTCCACGAATCGGGAGAGTTTAGCCGCGGCCAGCGGCGCGGGCGATCCGCGAGGCGAGAGAACCTTATCTTGCCGAGAGCCCGGCGTTAACCATCGCCGACGGTTCCAGTCTGAGCGAAATCGCTTCGAAGTTTCTTAAATCTTACTGGGTACCTCTCTTGGGCATAGTGACCTGGGGGAAGAAGAGTATGGGTAAGCGAGCCAAACGCGGAAAGGCGCAGACGTTCGCAATCCCGATGGCCGCGAGAGTTGCAGTTGGCGCCGTCGCCGTCGCAGCGTTGGGGTACGGCTTGCTGTCCCGACCGGCGAACGTGCAACCGGCACGAAAGCCGTCCGCGCACGAAGCCCAAGCGTCATCAACTCCGGTTTACGTCTCAACGCCTGTTCATGCATCAGCTCCGACGCCGGCTTCGGCTCCGCTTACGGCCCCGGCGCCTCTGGTCGAACCGCCCAAAGCGGCTGACGTTCCCGGAGCATTCGTGCGGCAGGTGGTTGACTACGCCAGCCGCCAGACGCCGGGCACCGTGATCATCGATACCAAGAACACATTCCTCTATCTCGTTCTGAACGACGCGCAGGCACTGCGCTATGGCATCGGTGTTGGCCGCGAAGGTTTCACATGGTCCGGTGAGCAGACTGTGGCTCGTAAGGCAGAATGGCCGGATTGGCATCCGCCTGCGGAGATGGTCTCGCGTCAGCCTTATCTGCCGCGGTTCATGGCCGGAGGTCCTGGCAACCCGCTCGGCGCTCGGGCGATGTATCTGGGCGAGACCGAATATCGAATTCACGGCACCAACAAGCCCGATACGATCGGGAAGCGGGTCTCGTCCGGCTGTATCCGACTGACCAATGAGGACGTCGTTGACCTCTATGATCGCGTGAAAGTCGGCGCGAAAGTGATCGTGCTTCCGACGACCGTTGCCCGCCGAGCACCCCAGGGAGCGCCAGCCGACGCCGCTTTCCGATTACCGGACCCGGCATCACCGCCGAACCGGCCCTCGGCAACTCACGCGCAGATGCCGTCATCTGGAGCGAAGATCGCCGAGGCGCAGTAATTCGTCCTCCGTCCTCATCCTGCAACGGAGGACAAGGAGGCAATTCAAGTCGCCTACGAGGTCATCCGGTCGGAAGCTTGTGACAGGCACAAACAATTTATGGCTTGTAGGGCGGAGGACAGACCACCACCTCGCCCGAAGAACTTCTCCGGCACGGCTCAGTCACCCCGATTGCGGTATGAGTATAAGCGTAGCTCAGAGCTGCGCCGGTTAGAGCAGCACCAAGGATTGCAATTTGCCATCGCAATTTCATGCCGTCGACGTCCCCGAAGAGGGGCGTCGACGGGCTGCCCCTTCATATCGAAGCCCGAGCTGTCTCCCGTAGGCCCTTCGCATCGCATGACGCGCTGCTGCGATGAAGTCCACGCTCCACCGTGTCGACGACCGCTTCTGAAAACATCCCGCCAGTGTTTGCCCGACGCGTCAAATCAGTGTTTCGGAGCATGCGTAACCCATTGATTTGCCAGCCATCGGCTACTGTGCATGGGGTTGTTTTTCATGTTTTTGTTGAGTTGGCGCGGCAAGTCGGTGCTCGCAGCACATGGGGCAAGTCCGGCTGCGCGCTGCTGACAGCATGTTGGCAGCAGGGTCCGGCTACGACCATCTCCTGACAAAACAAAGAGTGGGTCATGCGGGTCGAGGGAAGCTGTCATTGCGGTGAGACGGTGTTCGAGGTGACGGAGGCGCCCGCGAGCGTCACCCGTTGCACCTGTTCGCTCTGCGCCAAGCGCGGCGCGTTGTGGGCCTATTACACGCCGGCGCAGTTTCGGCTGCTGTCGCCCGCGGAGAACCTCGCGACCTATCTCTGGGGCAGCCGAACGGTCAAACACCATTTCTGCGCAAGCTGCGGCTGCGGTACCTATTCGGAGTCGCCGGACTGGTCGACCGGCAAGCCCGATTTCGACAATCCGAGGGTCGCCGTCAACGCGCGCCTGTTCGACGAGTTCGATCTCGAGACCGTGCCGGTGACCATGATCGATGGCAAGAATTTATGGTGAGCATGCGCTCTCGCGCATGTCTGCTGCTCGTCCGTGCTCTTGAGGCACTCTTGAAAAGCTGATCTGTTTCCGGCCCGACAGAAAAAGGGGAGGAAGCCGATGATGCGTCTTTTCGCGCGAGTGATGCTCGCGATGTGTCTGGCCGTTGTAGCCGGCTTCAATGCGCAGGCGCAGACCAGGCCCAAGGTCACGACATCAGGACCGGATTTCCCCAAGGCCGCGCTGTTCGTCGGCAACAGCTTCTTCTATTACAACAACGGCATGCCCGGGCATCTCTCCTTCATGGAGCGGGCTGCGGACCCTGAAAACAAGACGGCCTATCGCAACACCATGGCGACGATCGGCGGTTCCGGCCTCGATTGGCATGACATGGACAACCTGCTGCGGCCGGGTGGCCTCGGCGCCTATTCGTTCGACGAGCAGAACAACGTCGTCTTCAACAAGCCGGGCAGGCAGTACGACGCCGTCGTGATGATGGATTGCAGCCAGTGCCCCATCCATCCGCAATTGAAGGACGCGTTCACGACCTTCGTAAAGAAGGACAGCGAGATCGTCCGCGCCAACGGCATGCGGCCGGTCTTGTTCATGTCCTGGGCTTACGCCGACAAGCCTGAGATGACGGAAGCGTTGGCCGAGGCCTACACAATCGCAGGCAATGCCAATGATGCGCTGGTGATCCCCGCAGGTTTTGCCTTCGCGCGCGTGCGCAAGCTGCAGCCCGAGCTCAATCTGTATGCGCCGGACAAGCGGCACCCGAGCCCCGCAGGCACATATCTGGCGACCTGCGTGACGTTCGCCGCGCTGACCGGCCGCTCGCCGGTCGGCAATTCCTACACGATGGGACTGGACGGCCCGACGGTGGAGCTGCTGCAGAAAGCAGCGTGGGACACGGTGCAGGAGTATTACGGGCGTTGACCTAGCGCAGCACGACCCACGCCGGTGCGTGGTCGCTCGCGCCTTCTTCGCCGCGAACCTTCTTGTCCACGCCGGCTTTTGCCAGGCGTGAGACGAGGGCAGGGCTGAGCAGGAGATGGTCGAGCCGCAGGCCCGCATCTCGCGGCCAGCGGTTTCGCTTGTAATCCCAGAAGGTGTAGATGCGCTGCTCGGGGTGCAGTTCGCGGATCGCGTCACACCAGCCTTGTGCCAGCAGCGAGGCAAAGGCCGCACGGCTCTTCGGTTGGATCAAGGCATCCTTGTCCCACGAGCGCGTCGGATAGATGTCGAGCTCATCAGGTGCAACGTTGTAGTCGCCGGCGAGCACCACGGGCAGCTCCTGCTTGAGCAAGGTTCTGGCATGGCGCTTGAGCCGCGCGAACCAGTCGAGCTTGTAGTCGAATTTCGGTCCCGGCTGCGGATTGCCGTTCGGCAGGTAGATGCTGGTGACGATGACACCGCGTACCGCGGCCTCGATGTAGCGGGCTTCGTGATCGGCAGGTTTTCCCGGCAAGCGATCGCGGGTGAGAATGGGCTCGGCATTGCGGGCCAGGATGGCGACGCCGTTCCAGGTCTTCTGTCCACACCACACTGCGCCGTAACCGGCCTTTTCGATCGCGGTCGCCGGAAATTCGCCATCACTTGCCTTCAACTCCTGAAGTGCGACGACATCTGGCTTCGCCGTTCGCATCCATGCCAACAGATTGGGCAGGCGGCGATTGATGTTGTTGATGTTGAATGTCGCGATCTTCATGTAGAGCTACCGGCTCCTGCCTTCCGCTACCGGAGAAACAATGTCCAAGTTGAGCTTTGCCGTCATCGCCGTCGCCGTTGCGTTCTCCGGGGTTGCCTCGGCACAATCATCCGATCCGCGCGGCGCGTGCAAGGCGGACTATGACAAATTCTGCGCCGGCATTGCGCCGGGCGGCGGCATCGTCGCCTGCCTCAACGCCAAGCGCGACAAGCTCAGCGCAACCTGCAAGACGGCGCTGGACAGCAGGAAAAGAAGTAGGCGGCAAGCCGCTCAGCCCGGCAGCGGCGGCGGGCTTGTGGGCTGTTCGACCGATGGCGGAGCGGGCGTCTGCTGCTCGACCGCCTGCGCGGAAGCCGGCCTGGCCAGCGGCTCCACCACGTTCCCGCCCTTGTAGATGCGGGCGTAGCGGCGGCCGAGGCTGGTCAGCACCTCGTAGCCGATCGTTCCGAAATGATGCGCGAGCTCGTCGACGGTGATGCCCTCGCCGAGCAGCGTGACCATGTGGCCGCGCCGCGCCGCGTTCGGCGGCAGATCGGTGATGTCGATCGCGATCAGGTCCATCGAGACGCGGCCGGCGACCGGACAGCGCTTGCCGGCGACGATGACCTCGGCGCCGCGGGTGCCGTCATTGGAGCTTGCGGCGCGGAAATAGCCGTCGGCATAACCGACCGCGATGATCGCGAGTTTCGTCGGCCGCCGTGCCGTCCAGGTGCCGCCATAGCCGACGCTCTCGCCGCGCTCGACATTGCGGATCTGCACGATGCGGGCCTTGAGATCGACCACCGGCTGCATCGGATTGTCGGCCTCGGGCGTCGGGTTGACGCCGTAAAGCGCGGCGCCCGGCCGCACCATGTCGAACTGGAAGGGCGCGCCGAGGAAGACGCCGGACGAATTGGCGAGCGCCGCCGGCACGCCGGAGAATTCGCTGGCGATGCCGCGAAAGGCCGCGAGTTGCTTGGCATTCACCGGGTTGTTGAGCTGCTCGGCCGAAACCAGATGGCTCATCACCAGCGTAATGCCGTGATCGCCGGCGTTGATGCGGGGGATGATAGCCTGCGCTTCCGCAAGCGTCAGGCCGAGCCGGTTCATGCCGGTGTCGATGTGGATGGCGGCGCCACCGGTCCAGCCGGTGCGGCGGCAGAACACGTCCCATTCGGCGAGCTCGTTGAGATCGCCGATCACGGGGCGGCAGTTGATCTGGGCGTAGTGTTCGCCGGTGTTCTGGAAATAGCCCCCGAGCACGTAGATCGCAGGCTCGGGCACCTCCGCGCGCACCTTACGCGCTTCCTCGATGGTAGCGACGAAGAAGGTGTTGCAGCCGGCCTTATTCAGGGCACGCGCGACCTGCTCGGCGCCGCAGCCATAGGCGTCTGCCTTGATCACCGCCGAGCATTCGGCCGGCACCGCCGTCTTCTCGAGCTTACGCCAATTGGCGATGATGGCATCGAGATCGACGGTGAGCACGCCGCCGAAGGTCGCGAGCGCGGCAGCCTGATTGGCCTCCGCGGAGAGAAGGCCGGATTGCGGGATCATTTTCGGGTCGGACGCCATTGTCATGGCGCCGTTTTACGCAAGAGGCCGGTCAGGTTCAACCCAGGGAACTCAGTAGTCGCCGCCGCCGCGGTCCGGCACCTGGCTGTCCGGCGCAAGGTCGCCGAACCGAGTGACCGACGCTTCGAAGGCCAGATCGACGGTGCCGGTGGGGCCGTGGCGCTGCTTGCCGATGATGACTTCGGCCTTGCCGTGCGCAAGATCCATGTCCAGGCGCCATTTTTCGTGCTCGGGTGTGCCCGGGCGCGGCTCCTTGTTTCCGAGGTAATATTCCTCGCGATAGACGAACAGCACGACGTCGGCGTCCTGCTCGATCGAGCCGGATTCGCGCAAATCCGATAGCTGTGGCCGCTTGTCGTCGCGTGATTCGACCTGGCGCGAGAGCTGCGAAAGCGCAATCACGGGCACGCTGAGTTCCTTGGCGAGCGCCTTCAGACTGGTCGTGATCTCGGTGATTTCCTGCACGCGGTTTTCGCTGCGCTTGCCCGAACCCGACAAGAGCTGGATGTAGTCGATGACGATGAGGTCGAGGCCCTTCTGCCGCTTCAGCCGGCGGGCGCGCGCCATGAGCTGCGCAATCGAGAGACCGCCGGTCTCGTCGACATAGAAGGGCAGCGACTGCAGCTCGATCGAGACCTCGCGGATCTTCTCGAAATCGGCCTCCGAGATGCCGCCGCGGCGGATCGACGAGGAGGGAATGCCGGTGCGCTCGGCCACGATACGCGTGGCGAGCTGGTCGGCAGACATTTCGCAGGAGAAGAAGCCGATGACGCCGCCATGGGCGGCCTTCATGGTGCCGTCGGCCTGGAGTTCTGGAACGTAGGCCCGGGCGACGTTGTAGGCGATGTTGGTTGCAAGCGACGTCTTGCCCATGCCGGGGCGGCCGGCGACGATGATGAGGTCGGAGTGCTGCAACCCGCCCATCTTGGTGTCGAGGTCGCGCAGGCCCGTCGAGATGCCCGACAGCTTTCCATCGCGCTGGAACGCTTTCGCGGCCAGATCGACCGCAAGCGTCAGCGCCTGCGAAAATTTCTGGAAGCCTCCGTCATAGCGGCCGGATTCGGCGAGTTCGTAGAGGCGGCGCTCGGCGTCCTCGATCTGCGCCCGCGGCGCGAAGTCGACCGGGGCGTCATAGGCGACATTGACCATGTCCTCGCCGATGCCGATCAGGTCGCGTCGCAATGCCAGATCGTAGATGGTGCGCCCATAATCCTGCGCATTGATGATGGTGGTCGCTTCGGCGGCGAGGCGCGCCAGATATTGCCCAATGGTCATGCCGCCGATGTCGGTGTCGGCGGGCAGGAAGGTCTTCAGGGTGACGGGCGTCGCGATCTTGCCCATCCGGATCAGGCTGCTGGCGGTCTCGAAGATGGTCTGGTGCAGCGGCTCGAAATAATGCTTCGGCTCCAGAAAATCGGAGACGCGGTAAAACGCGTCGTTGTTGACCAGGATCGCGCCCAGAAGGCTCTGTTCCGCCTCGATGTTATGCGGCGCGCTCCGATAGGCCGGGGTTCCGGCTTCGGGCGCGAGTTTGAGAACGTTCGAATCAGTCAGGGCCATGGTCGAGCGATAGCAATTTTCTGGGGCGGATGCGGGGCCGGGATAAAGCGCCGCCTCAGCCCAAAGCGGAAGCAAAAGCTCGCCGCTATCAACCGATCATTAAAATGGTGGATGATTGACCGCCGCAGCACGCGCCGCGCTTGACGGATTTTCGTGGAACCAGGTCGCGGCCTAGATGCGGTCGTTACGCACCCCGGAAAACGCCCGATGAAGTGAACCTGACGGGTTGCCGGGCAGACATATCGAGACGCGCGCAAATGACGCACGGCGAGGCGCTTTTGGCTCGGTTTAGACCAGCAGGAGGTAGACCAGTGCAACCAGGGCCGCCCCGACGCCGGTAGCGATCAGGGCGTAATCGGTGCGGAGGTCGTCCTGCACGTCGAATGAGGTTTTGGTCTTGTTGCTCATGGCGACGGTCTAAGCCAGGGCCGACGAGACTTATGTGAAGCAGATCACATCTCCCCGGATTCTTTCGGGGGTACAGCCGGAACAGGTTAGCGGGCGGGGGGTTGTCTCCTGATCTGCCACCAGGGAACGAGGCAAGCGATGCGGCCAGAACGGCAGCCCTGGAATTGGCGAAGCGAAGCAGGCAGCCGACTTTGGCTGTCGGGGCTGATCGCGGCCATGGAGCACGCTGAGCGGCCGGAAGTGCGTCGGGAACCGGTCGCCCCTGAAATCCTGAAAGCGCTGCGGATGCAATTGGCCTTAACGGCCTCTTCCCCGTCCGCTCCGGTTTCGACCCTGCGCCACTAGGACTCATTCACCAGCCAGCTTCAGCCTCGGCGTGGCGCCGGCTTCGACGGCCCGCAGTCGGGCTTCTTCACGCGCGATGTAGTTGCGCGTCATCGGCACGACGCCCTGACGGCGGGTGAGTTGAATCTGGAAGTTCATCATATGCTGCTTGCGGAACGTCATCTCGCTGGCTGCTAGATAAAATTCCCACATCAGCGCGAAGCGCTCGTCATACAGCTGCACGGCTTCTTCGCGTCGCGCCATGAAGCGCTCGCGCCATGCCTTCAGGGTTTCGGCGTAATGAAGGCGCAAAATCTCGATGTCGCAGACCAGCAAGCCCGCCCGCTCGATCGCCGGCAGCACCTCCGAGAGGGCGGGGATGTAGCCGCCGGGAAAGATGTATTTGGCGATCCAGGGATTGGTGGAGTCCGGGCCCTGCGAACGGCCGATCGAGTGCAGCAACATGACGCCGTCCTTATCCAGCAGCTCGGCGCAGCGCCGGAAGTAGGTGTCGTAGAAGCGGGCGCCGACATGCTCCAGCATGCCGACTGAGACGATGCGGTCGAACGGACCGGCGATGTCGCGATAGTCCTGAAGCAGGAATTTGGCCGATCCGGTCAGGCCCTTTTCGGCTGCGCGCGCATTGGCGATCTGCAACTGCTCGGTCGACAACGTTATGCCGGTGACGTCAGCACCTGCGATCTCGGCGAGATAGAGCCCAAGTCCGCCCCAGCCCGAACCGATGTCGAGGACGCGCTGGCCGCTCTTGACGAGCAGCTTTGCGGCGACGTGCCGTTTCTTGGCAAGCTGTGCATCGTCGAGCGTGCTCTCCGGCGTCTCGAAATAGGCGCAGCTATATTGCTTGTCGGCGTCGAGGAAGAGCGAATAGAGCCTCGCATCGAGATCGTAATGATGTGCGACGTTGCGGCGGGATCGCGGGCGCGGATTGAACTGCTTCAGGTGCCGCACCAGATAGCGCAGGTGCCACCAGGGTTTTGCCCAGTGCGGCAACAGCTCGGGTTGACCGAGCAGGATCGCGAGAGCATCAGCTATGGTGCCATGCTCGACAATGAACTCGCCGTCCATATAGGCCTCGCCAAGCCCGAGCTCGGGATTGACGAGGATCTTCCGCTCTGCGTCCGCGGTGACGAAGCGGACTGCGACCGGTTCGCCCGAGCCGTCGCCGACGGTGAACTTCGAGCCCTTCGCCGTGGTCACCGTCATCGACCCGCGGCGGATGAATTGAGACAGGAATTGACGCAACAATCGGTCCATCGGCACCCATCCTCTCGAGCGAACCCGAAGAGATGCGACTAACCCGGCCTTTCACACCCTACGCCCGGGCATCTCAGCGGTTCCTATGCGCTTGCATCTAGATCTAGGGAGGTGTCCCGGGCCCGCTATTGCGCTGTGCTCAAAGCGGATATTCCAAAACCGCTTAATCACATCCTTGCGCGCGGTGCCTGCTTCCATTCGCGGCTCAATCGGATAAAAGGTGACCCGCCGCGGCGCCGCCTGCCGGCTGCACCTCTCGGAATTCAATGGAGATGATGGGAATGTCGAGCCGAGCGCTCAGCCTCGCGACGATCTTGCTTCTGATCGGCTTCGGCGCGACCGATACCGTTTTCGCGCAGGCGACGAACCTCGAGGCCGGCAAGGCCCCATCCCAGCTTTTCGCGCAGACCTGTAATGCATGTCACAAGAGCCCGCGCGGCCTTTTGAAAACAGTGGCGCCGGGCTCCTTGCCGGGCTTCCTGCGCCAGCATTACACGACCAGCCCCGACATGGCCGGCGTGCTTGCCTCCTACCTCGTCTCCAACGGGGCCACCGACACCCGCTTCCAGGCGAAGGACGGCCATAAGGACGGCAAGGACAAGAAGGACGGCGCCAAGGATAAGGACAAGGAAGCCAATACCAATCCCGCGCAGTCTCCTGAACATCAGGGCCGCCGGCAACGTTCCCAGGAGTCCGCCAAGCCGGAAGGCGAGGGTGCCGCTCCCGCGGCCGAGGGCGCGCGTCAGAAGCGCGCCGCGCGGCCGGCCGAAGAAGGAACGAAGGAAGGTGCGAAGCCCGAGGGCCAGGCTGTCCCCGAAGGGCGCAAGGCCAAGCGTCTCGGCAAGCGCGGCAAGCCGGGAAGTGATGAGGCGCCGAAGGTCGATGCCGCGGCGCCGACGGCAGACGACAAGAAGAGCGAGCCGAAGGTCGAGTCCAAGCCTGAGACAAAGCCCGAGACTGCGAAGGTGGATTCCGGCGAAGCTAAATCCGAAGGCAGCAAACCCGAAGGCAGCAAGCCGTCCGACAAGCCCGCCGAGGCCAAGCCGGAAAGCGCCAAGGTGGAGCCGCGCGGCAGCGAAGCTCCGGCGTTGCGGCCCGATCCGGTGCCGCAGGTGATGCCGGCCGCACCGTCCGCCGCGAAGCCCCCCGAGCCAGCTGCGCCCAAGGCGGCGGAAGAGGCTGCTCCCAAGCCCGCCGCGAGCGCCGAACCGCCAGCGAAGTCGCAGGAACCGGCGCCGCCCGCGACCGCTGCGACTCCACCGGCGCCAGCCGAATCGTCCGGTCCGCCGACGCCGCCGATTTCGCGATAGGCGACCACATTTTTAGACATGCGAAGGCCGCGCTCTCGCGCGGCCTTCGTCGTTTCGGCTACAAGCTCAATCTGTTGTCGCCCGCGGTCGGCGAGAAGCGGATCTGCCGGGCGAGGGTGATCAAGTCGGGCCGTCAGGTCTCCGTCGCCGCAGCCGGCGTTTTCTGCGTCAGCGCCGGGGTCGAGACCATACGGCGACGGCGCTCGCGTCGATCGCGATGCTGAGCAAGGATTGTGCCGCCACAACGAAAAACCCGGCCGCCTGAGGCGACCGGGCTTCGAAAGCCTGCGCGAACGCGAGGCTTACTTCTCGGTCTCTTCCGCGGCCGGCGCCGGCTCGGCGTCGTCCTGCAGGGCTTCCGGGTCGAAGAACTCGCCGGCGGCTGCGATCGCTTCGGCCGCAGCATCCCGGTCTTCGTTCCGGCTCGAGATGTCCTCGCCGCGGTTGATGCGCTCGGCCTCGTCCTGGCTGCGCGCCACGGTGACACTGATCTCGACCTCGACCTCGGGGTGGATGGCGACCGTGATGGTGTGCTTGCCGATGGTCTTGATCGGCGCATCGAGCTGAACCTGCGGGCGGGACAGCGAAACGCCGTCGGCTTCGAACGCCACGACGATGTCGCGCACGTTGACCGAGCCGAACAGTTGACCGGCTTCCGAAGCTTGACGGATCACGATGATGTTCTTGCCCTGGATCTTCTCGGCGACCTTGGACGCCTCGCCCTTGGACTCAAGGTTGCGAGCCTCGAGCTCGGCCTTCATGCCGTCGTACTTGGCACGGTTGTCGGCGGTGGCGCGCAGCGCCTTGCCGCGCTTGAGCAGGAAATTGCGGGCATAGCCGTCGCGAACCTTCACGACTTCGCCCATGTGACCGAGCTTGTTGACGCGTTCCAGCAAAATGACTTCCATATTCGTTCTCCTTTGATGTGTTGAGTGAGGTGGAATTTCGAACTTGAACTTTCGGACTTGAACTCAAGAGGTCGGCAGCGGCGGTGGCTGGCGCGTGCGAAGGAAGCGTTCGCGGAGGCCGAACACGGCATCGGCGAGGCCGAGGATCACCATCGCGATGACGGGCCATCCGAACACGACGACGACGGCGTAGGTCGAGCCGAGCCAGAAGGTGCGGCTCTTCAGCGCCAGCGTCAGCGTATGCAGCACGGCAAAGCCGGTCAGCGCGTACCCCATCATCAGCGCAGCCGTCGCGATTTGCGCCGCGATCGCAAGCAGTCCGCCGGTGAAGCAGAAGGCGAGCGCGACGCAGAGCGCCACGAGCGTCATCGGCGGCAGCTCCGCGGTCATCAGGTCCGGCCAGGGGCGCCGCAACCGGCCCGACGTCGCCGTCACCTTGGTGCTGAGCCAGAGGTTGAGGGTCAGCGTCATCATCGCAACGATGGTGGCACCCGCCGGCAAGATACGCACCAGTGCGCCGACGAATTGGTCGGTCTCGCCGGAGCTCTGCGGGTCGGCGGCGCGGAGGAGGCGCATCAAGCCACGGCGCAGCGTGCCGGTGATGGTCTCCGCGTCGGTGCCGATCGTGAGCAGCGCGGCGATCGTGGTCAGTGTGGCGAAGCCCGCGATCCACAGCAGGATACGGCCGACCGGATACCACTCCAGCGCAGGCTCGGTGGGCGGCTCGGCGGCGGGCTCCGGCGCGGCGGCTCCGACCGGCCGGCTGAGCAGGACGAGATGGCCGAGCCACCAGGCCGGCAATGCGACGGTGAGGGCGAAGGCGATGCAATAGGGCAGGCCGAACAGGGCGCCGAGGCCAAGCGCGGCGGCGATGCCGCCGAGGCTCGCGCAAAGCGGTCCCCAGCCGATCGAAGCGACCATCAGCGGCAGCGGTGCGAGATAGAACAGGACGAGCGAGATCAGCGCGCCCGAAATGATCGAGGCGAACATCAGGGCCGACGCAGCGCCGGCGATCAGGGCTATCAGTCCAAAGGCCATCATCAGCTGTCCCGCTCCCTTCGAGCGGTTAGAGCGAGACCAGCGAAAGCGCTAGTATTATCAGAGGCTTATGCGGATCGGTTGATGCTCTGTAGCAGAAACCGTAGCAGAAACCTCAGCTCACTCAGCCCTGCGAACTACCTCGCGGCAGTCGCAAACGAGTGAGGCTCCCCACGGGAGCCCCAAACCAATGCCGGCCTTCTATCCACTTTCGCCCGGATATTCAACGCCCAATCTGGTGGGCAGCGTCGAGCAGGTCATCGAAGGTTCCCGGCATAACGTGGCGATAGGTCTTCCGGATCGTCGCCACCGAGACCCCGCAATAGAGGCTGACCTTCTCGATATCGACGCCCTGGTCCAAGTACCATGTGATCGCCGTGTGTCGCATGGTGTGGCGGATGACCTTCTCTTGCTTGTTCTCAGTCGCGAGACCGGCCAGCTCTACCACTGAAGCCCACCCCTCTCTGACCGAACGGACCGGCTTGCCGTTGAACTCGATAACGGCGCGCCGCGATATGCCGAGCCGGTGCCAGCGCCGCATATGCGCCAGTAGCCGGGGAGGGATGGGGACCGTGGGTTGCCTCTTCGAGGTCTCTTTCTTGTCGTCCGGCTTGCGTTTGAAGATGCCCTTCTCAAGGTCGACGTAGCCGCGCCCGATAGTCGGGATGGTGGCGGCGCCGCAGATGTCCCCATTCCGGGAGCCCGTGTAGAGCGCGACCAGGATATACCTCGCAATGTGGCGTGAGGTATGCCGGCCCTTGCTCCCCGGGAGCTTGGTTTCCTTCCTCGCCCGCCACGCGGCCCATAACAGCTTGGCTGCTTCCGATCGCGTCAGCCATCGGATACGGGACTCGGGGCCTCCGGCAGCACAGGGCTGAACTGCGTGACGACGCCACCGACCTTATGTTTGAAGTACCGGTTGATCGCAGCGGCAAGAAACTTCAGGTCTCGATACGCCGCTACGGGAGCGTGCTCGCCGGTATCGACGTTGGTTCGCACGCCTTCGACCATCTTGATAACGTGGCGCGTCCGTTCTGCCGCGTAGCGCTCCTGTAACTCGCCGTTCAGGTCACCGACCACACGATCGCCGAACCAGTTTCCCATGTTCTGACAGACCGCGATCAGTTCCTTCTTTCGGTGGTTGTCCAGGTTCGGCTTGGCCGCGATCCGGGTCATCTCGACAGCCAAGATGTCGGCTATCTTGACCTCATTTGGACTACCTGACCTGATCGCCCTGGCCGGGTCGTGCTTGGCGAGGATGTATTCTGCAAGTCTTGCCTCAGCCTGTTCGCGGTCGCATTCATCGCATCGAGTGCTGATGTTTTTTGCCCCGTCTCGGATGATCCACTTAGGGGTCCGGCCTTCTCCGGTTTGGAGTTCAAGTCGGGGGCCTTTGCTACGACGCGGCATGATGCGCGAAACTCCTCAATTGCGTTCAACGTGACGAAGTATTTTCCAGCAAAAAACTCATGAGTGATCTTGCCTGAGACCACGAGTCTCCTCAACGCCGAAACTGACATCGACCCATCGGGAAAAGCGAGTCGTGCGGCCACGTCCAGCCGGAGGGGGGTAGTCGCGTTGATGATACCGACATCAGAGTTGATGGTCATTTGCCGTAAGCCAACATGGAGGGGTGGGTACTGGATTATGAGGGTGCGTTCCGCGGCAGTCCACGCGAACAAAGCGAAACGCCCCCGGTATGGCCGAGGGCGGTGCAGTTAAGTTGAGCCGGGTGGCTCTAGCCTACAGGTCTGCCGAGGCCCCCGGGGTCTCCACGTCGGCAAAAGCTCCGTGGAATGCCTGCACGTCGATCAGACACATGAGATTCTCGGCTGCCGATCTCGCCGGCTCTCGATGGTCTGCACTAACTCGAAACAGGGCCGGTAATATCAATTCGATCGCGGTCTCTACTGGATGGCTCTTCACGGTGATGCTTTCCTTTCAACGCGACCGAACGTCGATCGCGACTCGAACATGATCGATCGGCATTTGCATTGGAATTTTTATTGACGCAAACGGCGAAAAAGTTGCCCGGCCCCGTGGGGCCGAGCTGCTGTCTTAGGTGTATTCGGACTCGCTGTCGTGAGCGCGCCAGTTCATCTTCTCGTCGACGCGGCGCTGGACCAGGGTGGCCAGAGCTTCCGGATCGTGCGAGCCACCGTTGATGTGGATCGCGACGTTGCCACGACCACCACCGCCAAAGTCACCCCTCATCGGGATGCCGGACTGCGGAGCAGCAGGAACGTTCTTGACCACGTCAGCCGGCGACGGGACCTGACCGATGGGATTGCCGCGACGAACCATCAGGTTCTTGTCGGCGTCGATCCAGTGCTCACGCACCGAGTCTCCGTCATTGCCGGCCAGCATCTTGATTTGCAGTCGGCCGTTTTGCATGCGGGTCTCGCCTGTCGCGAGGCCTACGTGGCCACCGGGCTGATTGTAACCAAGGCCGTGCGTCTGAAGCAGAACGTCATTGCGCTTGACCTCGGGCGGGCTGATCGCGGAGCCCCACTTCTGGAAGCTGTTCGCCACCGCGCTGCCTGTGCCGTTACCCCCGGCGGCTTCCAACGCCTTGTTGACGAAGCGAGCACACCAAGCATTCGACTTGCCGCGCACGTCGCCGCCAAGGGCCGCCGCTAACACTCGGTTGTCGGTATGCTCGTTCATGCCCTTGTACTTTTCGGCCCATGCAAGGGCATCGCCGCTGCCGGCTGATCCACCGCCGGACAGCGCATTCATCTGCTTGCGCACGCCCGCGGGCCAGCCACCGTTCAACCTACGTGGATCATTCGCGGCACCGACCGGTGCATAGCGCTCGCCCATCTTGTCGAGGTTGCCACCGGCCAGACGGTAGTTCTTCGCGACCACTTGGCCCGCCCGGCTGATACCCCCGTCGAGGCTGGCGAATTGCATCTTTTTCGCCATGCCGGTTGCGGGGTCCATCAGCCCTGCCACGTTGTTTCCCGACAGCACATGACCGTTGCCGGTTTCGTGCGCGATCACGCCGGCCAGCAGCGCAGGCGAGATGCCGTTGGCTCTTGCTGCCGCGACGATCTGATCGTACTTGCCTGCAAGAGGAGTGCCGGCGAACTTGTTATCGAAGGCCGACCTGCTCATATCGTCAACGCTGCCACCTCCACCGTTGAACGAAGGGATGTTGCTGTGCTTGATGATGCCGCCAGAGCCAACACCGAAGTTCGGAAGGACGCCACCCGGCATTACCTTCTTCCACAGTGCATCGGGAGTGCCGACACCGCTGACGATCCGGTTCATGTTGGCGCCGATCGCTGCGCTGCCGCTCAGTCCTCCGCCGCTTCTGTAGGTGCGACCGCGGGAACTGAAGTCAGTGCTCATGAACGAGGCGCGTTCGATCTTCCCACCGAGATTGTCCAGCTTGTTCCCGATGAAGCTCATCGGGTGAACGTCCGCGGGGTTGAAGCCATCGCCACTCTGCTTCTGGTACAGGTCTTTCTTGTGCTGGCGTTGACGCTCTCGCCATTGGCTTGTCGTCTCGCCCGGCCGTTTCTTTGAGGCATCCGATAGGCCAGTGTCGTTGTTCTCCGCGAGGAGCCACGCGAGCAGGGCGGCGGTGCCAACAGGGTTGGCGCTCGCAGCACCGAGCAACGCCCGACCACCGAGCAGGCCCGCGATGCGGCCGATGATGCCCACTAAGCCGGTGAACACGGCCAAGACCGGAGCGAGTGTTCCGAGCGCGACGGACAAGGCAACAATCTGCCCGGTCAGCCTCCCCAGGACTTCGGCACTATTGCCGTCCTTGCCCATCGCAGTGGCGAAGCTCTTCAGCAGGGTGGTGATGGTATCGAAGACAGACCTGAGCCCGCCCGCGAAGCCCGACACGAATCCGATGATCTTGTCTACGTCTACGGACGACAGTTTCGCGGCGATTTTGTCGAGTGCGTCGCCCATGTTGGCGACACCGAAGGCCTTTTTTAGCCTCTCGACAAACTCTCGCGACTTCTCCGCGATCCTGCTGGAGGTGACGATGCTGGTGTGCTTATCGAACCAGTCCGACACCTCGATGAAGCTTTGCTCGAATCCACTTCCGAACTTTTCCCAGGCGAGGCCAAACATCGCTTTGATGCGGTCCCAGCGCTTCTGAAGCGAGTTGAGCTTAGTGCGGGAGAACGCGGACACCGCGTCGCTTTTCTGGTCGATTTCCTTCAACGTCTCCCGGATTTGATCGGAGGCCTTGGCCATCTGTACTAGTTCGTCGCGCCACTCCCGCATGCCTGCGAGGTTTGCGAATTTGGCCCGGTTCTGCTCACTCATGTTCCGCATCTTCTGAAACATGTCCAAGGTGAAGTTGGTTGGATCCGACACCATCCTTTGAGCCATCTGCGCCCGACCGCCGTACCCGATCATCCGTGCAGCCTGGTCCAGATCTTTCCCGCGCTGGCCGCGAGCGTTGCCGGCGTTTGCAAATTCCGAGGTCAAGTAACCGAGGAATGTGCCGGCCTTATTCGGCTGTAGACCTGCCGAGATGCCAACTGACGTGAAGGCGCTCAGGTCGGTTTCCTTCATCTTCGTCGTGCTCAAGGCGGACAGGGCACGCTTGTTCGCCTCAACCACTTCGTTCGGGTCTGCGGCGGTCGCAGCGGCGGCAACAGCAACCGAGGTCATCATTCTGGCAACGCGGGCAGGATCGGCGTTCCGGACGTTGCCATAGAGGGAGGTGGCGGTTTTGCCCGCGAGCCGCATCAGTTCACCGATGTTCATTTCGAGCGCAGATGACGCTTCAAGTGCGTTCTCGGTGATCTTTTTCGCGGCAGAACCGTCAAAGCCCTGCTTCAACGCCTCAGTGTAGCTATCCAACACTGTGGCGGCACTCTCGCCAAATCGGATAGCCAGTTTGTCACTAAAGTCGCCTCGAAGTTGCTTCACTTCTGCTGCGGACAATCCGCCGAAGATTTGCGCCTTGGTCTCGGCGACGTTGGCTTCCATGCGTTTCTTGAACGCGGATGCGACGCCCGAGACGGTGATGCCTCCGGCGATCAGCGCCGTGGTGGGGGAGATTCCGCGGGAAGACGTGCCTCGGCTGGCGGACCTCGCACCGCGATCAACGGCACGTTGCTCCGCCTGCCGGCGATTGAAGGTCTGCCGGTCGAGGCGGTCCAACTCACGATGGAACGCCCGCGCGTCACGCAGGCTGTCCGCATAGGCCGACTTCCATTCAGTGCGATAGGTCGACGCAGCCTTCCGAGCGTCGTCGGTGATCTTCTGGAGGCCGGCTGAGATACTGTCGGGAAACAGCTTGGATGCTGAGATGCCGTTGATGGACTTGACTGCGGCCTCAAGCTTGCGAACGTTCCGGAGAAGTCCGGCGATGACGGGGCTCGCGCTGTCGGTCGCGGTCAATGATGCGTGAACGCTGATGATCTCTGACATGTGTTCTCTTGTTGTTGGCGCGCCGATCGCGCGGACGGTGACGAAGCAAATCGTCTTTTGGAAAATGCGCTCATACGGCGCGGAAAATGGTGACGCCCGATTGTTTCGGGGGTGGGTGCGGATGCATGAACCTCCCGTGATGGCGGGGGGCATCTGAAGGCCTGGGGAAAGTCCGCCTTTTGTTGGTGGCTGGTCAGAACCGCTCAGCCAATGCCGGGGCCATGCGCCCAAAAACTTTCGCCTTCACCCCTCCCGCGCTCGCGAGCGCTGGGAAACCTTGACAGCCCGGTGGCATGCGCGACGCGGGCGAAACCTTGCGCAGCGAAGATGCTGAGCCTATGTGCTGCCGCGAAGTCTCGTCATGAGACCTGTGCGCCTCCGCCTCGTCGGGGACCGTGCTCATCGCAACGCGCCGCATCGATCATCAACAGAGGGCTGTGCCGTATCTGGCGCGGCCCATGGAAGGATCATGCCATGAGCGCGACAGTCACACTCAAAGCCGTCCAGCGTCGTTTCGAACGCTCTCAGAACTACCGCAGCAAGATTTGCACGCTCTCAGCACGGGAGCGGCAGAGCATGCACGGCAGCCGCTTCGCTCTGGTCGAAGACAACACTGTCTTGGACGTGGGCGATCTCCATGCGGTTAACCGATGGTGCCGAGACGCGGGAGTGCTGCACCAGCATGAAGTGATGATCGGGTAGCCGGATCAACCCGCTGGCCCAACTGGCCACCTGCCAGCGGGTATCTCTGGGAATGGGGCAGGGCCGACGAATGGGCAGGGCCGACGCCCAGAGCGCGCCTCGCGTCTCACATGGGTATACGGAAGCGAGGCAACGCGATGAGACGAAAAAAGTGTCTCAATAGGGTTGACTCTGGATATTTG
The DNA here is from genome assembly GCF_040939785.1 of Bradyrhizobium lupini. Taxonomy (NCBI): domain Bacteria; kingdom Pseudomonadati; phylum Pseudomonadota; class Alphaproteobacteria; order Hyphomicrobiales; family Nitrobacteraceae; genus Bradyrhizobium; species Bradyrhizobium lupini. The sequence continues at coordinate 493,702 of NZ_CP162553.1, read as the reverse complement.
AGACGGCATTGTCTCATGGTCTAGAGGCAAATGAGACAGAGGCCCGCTCCATGACCGTTATCGGATACGCTCGCGTCAGCACCATCGACCAGGACCTGACCATCCAAGAGGATGCCCTCCGGGCTGCCGGCTGTGAAATCATCAGGACTGAAAAGCGCTCCGGCACGACGACCGCGGGACGCGATGAGCTTCGGACGGTGCTGGACTTCATGCGCAAGGGTGACGTGCTTGTGGTCACTCGCGTTGACCGGCTGGCACGGTCAATCGGCGATCTTCAAGATATCGTCCGCGAGATCAAAGCGAAGGGTGCCGCTCTGAGGGCGACTGAGCAGTCGGTCGATACCAGCACGGCAGCCGGCAAGGCGTTCCTCGATATGCTTGGCGTGTTCGCGGAGTTTGAAACCAACCTCCGGAAAGAGCGTCAACTTGAGGGAATCGCCAAGGCCAAAGCGAACAACGTCTACAAGGGCCGTAAGCCGTCGATCGACGGGGCGAAGGTACGAGAGCTGAAAGCGGCCGGCGTCGGCCCGGCAGCCATCGCGAAGCAACTCAAGATCGGCCGTGCATCCGTCTATCGTGCGCTGGAAACAGGACCGGAGTCCGCCGCCTAGCGAAACGACACGCAGTAGACGCCACTACTGGCGAATGAACCGGTCGGGCATGCGCGGCCGGGTAAACGGGCAAAGGCCCGTGCCGAGTCCGCATGGAGCGCGACGCAGCACGTTCCCGAGGCCAGATATCCGACCGGACACACGTTGCCGGTTTTAGCGATCTGATCACGACCGTTGCTCGGCTGGCAGTAAGGGCCAGCAAGAGCGGGAGGCGCGACCATGGCGAGAGCCACTGCAAGGGCGTGCAGTTTCGCGAGTCTCATGATCACCTTTTTCGCGCCTCCCGATGCGAACGGCGGCCTCTGGAGAGAGCTGAACCGCCGTCCGATCCGATTACCCGGCCATCTGGTCGGTCGCAAGCGCGGCCAACTGCTGATCGATGCTGGCCTGCTCCGTGCGCGCCGCTTCCAACTCAGCTCGCAACGCGAACACGTCAACGGACTCCAGCCGGTCGCGCGCTACCTTAACTCGCTGGTCGGCTACAGCCTTGCGGTGGCGAAGATCGAACAAGCTCAGGGCAGCGCCACGGGCGGCCCTAACGTCATCGTCAACTTGATACTGTTCCCCTTTCAGCCGAGCGGCCGTCTGGCGGGCGATGATTCCAGGTCTTTTCATTTGTCGTTTCCTTTATTGTCCTTGGGCAGCGCGCTGCCGTTCTTGCATGTGCTCGCGAGTGACGCCCGTGTATCGAACGAGATCAAAGTCCGTAATGCGGGCCTGCTTCCGGCTTGCGGCGATTTCTGCGCGGTAGCGTTCGGTCAGCGTGCCCGGTTTATCGGCCTTGACGAGATTGGCGAAGAAACGTGCGTTCTCCGGGGCGCTGGCGAGTGCCTGCAGTTCATCGATCAGGGGCTTACCGTCGTGCGAGACGACTCCGTGACCGAGCACAAGGCCGGTCGAGAACCGGGCGGACAGAGCGTCGATTCCCTCGGGGCTGAGGTCAGGCAAGCCATGCTGTTGAAGCAGTCCTTTGATGACGACGGCGGCATTTGTCTCGCCCTTGATTTCCAAGACGGTCATCACGCTGCCTCCTGCCGGCGCAAGAATTGAACCAGGGCGCGGCGGACGAGGCTGGAGCGATTGGGGGCGCTCGCGTCATCAATGGCGGCGGCCTTGTCGATCGCGGCGACCAGCACGACCGGGAGCGTGAACGCCACCGGTCGCATGGGCGATCCAATTAACTCCGCCGCCTCCGGGCAGAACTTCGTTTTCATTTCCGTTGTTTCCTAAACGCAAAATCCCGCCGTGCCGGGGTGGCGCGACGGGACGAGAGACGTTGATGGTGGTGCAGAGACGAGAACGGCCCCTCTGAGGGGGCCGGGGTTCTACGTCTGATATGAAGCGCTAATATCTAGTCGTATTGAGCGCTACGTTATCTATGCGTATATACGCATAGGGTGGCTTTGTCTAGGGTTTCTGGCATGAAAAATGCCGCACTGGTAAATCATTGAAATTGTTATTCTTCTTTAATGCTTAAGGTAAGGCGGGCGGAGCCGCCTTCCTGATATTGAGGTCTTTGGATACCGCAAACCTCACTATACCCATATACCATTGATATTGCAGATGTTTCCATGCGCGGTCATTGTGATCCCCTTGGTGGGCCTGTCGTCTGGCTCTTGGCTTGGAGCCGTGGATGTTTGAAGGCCCTCAGAGGCCCGCTGATGCGTTTTGTGCTGTCCGGGCTGATGAGGTAGCTCTCCTGTCCAAATAGCGCATGGAAGGCCGATTAACCGGCCTCATAGCAGGGACTTCTTTCGCTCCGCTGGCGAGCGACGGTCAGCGCTTCGAGCGTCCGGTCAGACATTGGCCGTGTCTTCCTGATCCTGAGGGCCGTCCGCAAGGTCTCGGCCTGTCCCGGTGTCAGCGGCCGGTGGAGCATCAGGACGCCTTCCGTATCTCCGTCCTGGGTGACGGCCATGAAGCAGAGCTTTTGCTTGGTGGTGGTCCAGGCTCTGGCGCTGGTGAAGCCGACGTAGGCGTGGAGCGCGGCGCCGTCGGTCGAGATATGGCCGGTCAGTCCGGTGATGGTCCAGTCGCCACAGGTGTCCCGCTTCAGGCTGGTCTTTGCTGCACCGATGGTCGCGGCGAACGCGGCCAGCTTGTCCCGGTCGGCCGCCTTGTCGTCGATGTCGGAGCGGCGGCGGATGGTGGTCCCGGCCGGTCGTGACGGCCGGCTGATGGTCGTGGTGGTCATGAATGTCTTTCGATCGGCGCTGCGCTTTGGCGGCCGGCATGGGAGAGATGATCGTGATGTGGGTGATGATCAGCCGGTGGCGCCTCTGGTGGAGGCAGAGCACCGGCTTGCGGTCATGGGCTAGACGTCAACCTCAACGCCTCGGTTGAGATCGTCGTCACCGCTGGCGGCTTGGAAGTGCTGGTTGTCGTTCGCAGGATCACTGCCATGCCGGCCAGCGCCACAGGCGTGTTCCTTCTCAGAGGAGTGCGCAGACATGCCCGGAGCGGAGCGACCAGGAATTTCTTCTTTGGGTTCATATGGAGGGGTTGGGTGGAGCGCTTCCTTCGAGCGATTATGGGACGGAAATTCCGTCGACCGAAGTCGGAAATTCCGTCCACCAAAGTCGGATTTTCCGTCTTCCGACCGGCACGTCGTTCCGGTGGTACCGGCACCAGATTCCGGTGGTACCGGCACGTCGTTCCGGTCATCACCGGCATCAGATCCTCATCGCGATTGTCTTCATCGCTCCATGACCTCGGCTTCGCGCCGCTTATATTCGGCATGGTCAGCTACGTACTTCTGATACTCCGCCTCGATCGCAACCATATTCGGTTTGGCCAGGACCGACTTGTTGGCGCGCTGCTTGATCGAAAACAGTCCGGATTTTTTGATGACGCCGTTAGCGGTGCTGATCGTGTCGAGAGAAACCTTCGTCCTGAAGCTCAAATATTTCCTGCCAGCGAAGGCGCGCCCTTCCTTCTCGGACAGGTCGAAATACGTTACGGCGAGTGTCTTCGTCGCAGGAGTCCATCCCTCGTCATCCATCGCGAAGATCATGTTCATGAAGGCGCATTTGCTGCCGGCCGTGATGGAGGGTGATCCATCCGGATTCGTGAACATTTTGTCTTTCGTAGATGTGCGCTTGCTGTTGTTTTTTTCGGATTTTTCAGGCATACTGTTTCAGTTCGATCTTCGAGGGTTGAACATCCAAAGGATGATTAATTTCGAAAGCCCTGGCGTTGGCGCGCTGGGGCTTTCTCGTTTCTGGCGCTCGTTACTTCGCGGCGGCCTGGAGCCGTTGCAGGCGCTCCTCGATGGCCTGCCTCACGAACTCCGACCTGCCTTGACGTAAGTTCAGGCGTGCTTCATCCAGCGCAGCCAGTTGGTGCGCTGACAGCCTGAGACCGACGTAAGGCCGCGCGGTGTTGGGATCGTAGAAAAGGCGGTTCATGGCTCCTCCAAAACAAAAACGCCCCGGCGGGATTGCCGAGGCGTGACGAGACGACGACGAGAAGCCCCACCTACGGCGGGGCTTCTGATCAAATGGTAACGATGATGGTCAAACGGGTATCACGAACCCGGACAGGCGTCAAATTTTTGAACGCGGACGATAGCCCCCACGCAGCGATGCTGCTTAGGATGGAGGCGGATCGTCAGAGCAGTCAGCGGGTGTTCCACGTTGCGTGATGCACGGTCAACGGAGGAGCCAACGCACACCCGATCACATGCAGGACCCACTGCGTTCGGTTTCGTGCTGAGCAGCCGCGTACCTGCCGTTGGAGTACCGCGGCCAATTCAACCGAAAAGCACATCCGAATTGCGCGCGCCGCAACATCAGCGCTCGCTCCCATCTTGGCCGCAGCTTACGCCGTCTCCTCGGGCGCGATGGTGAAGCCCCCGACTTTATCCGCCTCAGCTCCGAGCCGGTCCCGTTCCCTCTCAAGCTCTAGGAATATATCGAGGTAGTCTTTGAAGATGGCCGATGGGCCGAGATGCCCGTCGATCAATTCTCGAAGCTCTTTCCTGAAAAGATCTGGTTTGAAAGCCACGCTCATCTCCCATTGGCTCTGCCTACGACTACTTCGACAACGAACTTCGCATGGACGCTGGACGCGCGCCATCGCCCTGAAGCTCGGCCTGCGGCTGGAACCAGGTTGTCGCAAATCTGAATTGTTCCTACCTGTGCGGAGGCAGCGATGCCGCGGAAACCTGGAGACGAATTTATGGTCTGGCACGCGGAGTCAAACTTCAAGCAGATCGCGAAGGGAACGGTATTGACCCTGATGTTCACGCCCATGTCGTAGGCTATGAGCCGCCCAAGCTTAAGGCCGGTGACGTTGTCAGCGTCGCCTTTGCGGATAACTCACGTACACAGGTGACGGCCGTGGAAGTTTCGGAGGCCTCGGTCACGATCGAGACGAGGGAAGGAGCCCTCTGGGTGATGACTCCGTTGGTGCCGGGCGAACATCCGTTCCCGAGCGTCGATACTGGTGACATTCCATCTGAGGATTGGATGATTCGAGCGAGTGCTCGCGACACTGATCGACGAGGACAACGCACGGACCCACTACGACGTCCGGCAGACTGTTCGTCGTGCGCTGGCCGGAGCGGTACCCCTTCCTGAGTGGGTTATCGACACCTGGATCGACAAGCCGTGGCGCGCCAACCGATTGTAGCGAAGGATCCGCGCTGATAATGCAAGCCACCATTCGCCGGAGCACCGCCGTGAAGTTCGTCCTCGCCTCGCTCGCCGTCCTTGCCTCCATCGCGCCGGCCATGGCGCAGACACCCGAGAAGACTGCCACCACGATCGGTGAGGCCAGCGAGGGCTTCGCCCGGTCTCATTTCCTCTGCCTTTCGAAGGGCGTCCGTATGCCGACCTGGGAGGAGCTGCACCCGGGGTCGGCCGCGGTCCTGGAAGCCGCCAAGCGTGACTACCCCGAGTTCTACAAGCTTGGCGCCGAGAAGGGCATCGCTCAGGCCAACGACACACTCAGCGACGACGACACCGCCGTGATGTTCTGCAAGATGATCCTGCAACAGGCCCTCAAGAGCGCCGGTCAGTAGCGGGATCTGCCGAATGGCCGGCGAGGGCCTCGCCCTGAAAGAACCAGGTGCGCCGCGGCTCGCCGGCATCTGTGCTGCCGGTTCCTTCGCCGGTTCTACACTCCGCTCATCCTGACAGCGGTGATGCAGAACGCGGCGACCATGAAGGCGCAGATGCCCAACGCGCCGTCGAACTCCAGTTCGTACTTGCCAATCTTGATCCTGATCATCGTGATGATCCTCGGCGCCGCCACCCCTCGGGCGCCCTGAGCTGCCCGTCGAGGTCCGGCGGGCTCGACACCCGATCTTCACCGGATCTGTGAAAGTTGCAAATCGCCGTGGGTAGCGAGCGCTCCGCGCTCATTCTCTGATCCAGCAGCCGGCCGCTCAGCTCCTCAGCACCAGGGCGAGGAAGATCAGCGTGAGGAGGCTGACGATGAACCATGCAGCGCGCTTCAGTGATCTCAGCGCCTTCAGGGTCTGCGGTTCGGGTGCGGCGACGGCCGCTTTCGGCTCTGGCGCCACCAGCACGGTGCCGCCGGGGCGGGCCGGCTCATCATCGTCCTCTGTATCCGCCGCACGCTTTGCAAACTCAAGCCGGCGATTGATGTACAGCGCGGCTGCGCCAACCTCGCCCAGCCGCGGCGGCTCGAACTTCAGCCCTTCCGGAATCTGGACCGCGTGCTCGTCTCCTCGCGTGAGAACTTTCACGCTGCTGGTCGAGATGCCAGGACTCCATTCTGCATAGAAGCCGGACGCTGACCCGATGCGGAAGGCGATCTCATCGACAGATCCGGCTGCGACTTTCGCGGCATATCGGGCGAACGTATCCGGCTTGACCGCCAGATAGAAAACCACGCAGTCGTCAGTAGTCGAATTTCTGAAGTCGACCTCTGCTGTGTACGACACGGAGCCCCAGGCCGTGCAGTTTTCCTGTTCTGCCGGGTTGGCGAGCGGTTCAATGGCCAATTCGAAAGAGTTGATGGCCCTGTCTGTGCCGAACATTGAGAACTTTGTTCCGGACCCCCAATAGTCCTCATCCCGCGGGCGCAATTGCACGGAGATGACTTGGCGCTCGGTGATCTCCGGGATGGGAAGCGCATCGTCCCGCGACCCGTACTTGGTCTTCAGGTCGATGCTATCGCTAAGAGCGCAGGAAGTGGCGATGAAGTACAGCGACCAGGCCCAAGGGATCAGATCTTCGCCGACCCGATTTCCATTCGCGTCGATCTCGTTGATCGCCCAACTGTACAGGTTCTTGTACTTCGGCCGCGTGTGCAGCCGCAAACCGCGCTCCAGGTGATAGTCCACTTGCCGATGCCCCTGCCTCAGGAACCCACATTTGCAGGTGGGCCGGAGGCATGCAAGTGTAGCGAGCGCTCCGCGTTGACTACCTACCGGTGAGGATGCCGCGGCGGTAGTTGGCGCACCACTTGTCGCGACCGATGGTGTGAACCTCCTGGGCTGCCTCGACGGCACTCTCCGCTACCTTCCAGGCGTTGTCGGCGATCTCCTGGTCGGTGAGGCCGGCCGCCTTCGCGCCAACCAGGATGATCCGGTAGGTCTTCAGGCCGCAGATCTTGTCGGCCGCCGCAGCCCATCCCAGGCCAAAGAACGCATCGGTGCCGTTAGGTGCTCGCACAGGATCGGACCAGCCAGGCGAGCTGCACAGCAAGATCGCAACAACGAGCAGAGCGCGCTTCATCCAATCCCCCGCGTGGATGCACATCCACTGAGTGTAGCGAGCACTTCGCGCTGATGATAGGAGAGATCCAGGGGAGGCGATCGTGCAGTGGGGACGGGGACTATTTCGACTATGGGTCGTGCTCAGCTGCCTCTGGTTGATCGTGGCCGGCGCCGTTGCCGTCGTAGACTGGCGGGATCACGGGACGCCAATGCCGGCCGAGTACTGCAAGGACGTCGAGCCCAACCGCGTGGAAGGTTGCGAGGAGGGTCAGAGGAAGGCCATAGCCGAAACCAACAACCGCCGGATCGTCACCGTGGCCATCGTCACGATGCCGCCCCTGGTCGTTCTGATCCTTGGTATCGCGCTGTGGTGGGTGATCTCGGGCTTTCGGCCGCCCGAGCATTCCGGCTGAGGATGGTTGCCCGGTATCGTCAAGCACACCTTTACAAAGTTTTCGGTAAGTCTACCGTGCATGGACTCACCCAGTGGTGACGGCCCAGTTTGCGCTGGACCGTCACCTGCGGGTGCAGCTCCAGAGGGGCAGGGACCGGGTTCTAGATCCCTTCCAAAGGCCGGTTTCCTGACCCCTCGACAAGCCCAAGCGAATCAGCGTGGGCACGTCTGAAGCCATAAAACACCGGGGTAACGACGCGACGCAACGCACAAGGTAGGCGCTCGCCGAGTTACGAACATGCAGATGCTCGGTATTTGAGCAGCTTTCGAGCTGAGTTCATTCATTTCCAGATTTTGTAACGCACCTGCAACATCGGGTACTTCCCGGTGGCCTCGCTCGCTCGCGCAGTTTTTGGACAACGTCCGATCAATCGGTGTATGTGATCACAAGCTCAACCTGGAGGATTGACGATGCCGAAACGCATACCGCTCACCGAGGCCAAGAAAGGTCCTCTGGGAGAGAAGGAGGATTGGTACGTTCTCGTGATCGAGGATAGCGGCGAAAGCTACATCGAACACGAATGGTCACACGAGAACGCCTTCGGGAAGGGCGGCAATGCCGGCAAAAAGAAAATACCGGTCGATGAATATCTGAAGGGCAATCACAACGCCGAAGCCGTAGCGAAGGTGAAGCAGGCACTTGGTCGGAAGTGACCGTCACTGGCCCAGTTTTCCCCGTTTTCAGATCTCTCGTTCGTTGACTGGATCAGGGCGATCGCCCATCTATGGTGCTGTAGGACCAAGCAAATTTCGAAAAGCGCATTGGTCGTTGGTCGGCTATTCCCGGATAAGTTGAGGAAATTGCTGGGTAATCGTCGATGAGGGGCGTCGGGGAATGCTTTTACTTCACGTATCGGACATTCATTTTCGTCATCCGATCTGCAATACCGACCGGGACCCGGACCGGCCGTTCCGCACCCGCCTGATCCAGGATGCGAGGGAGCGGGTGAAGACGCTCGGCTCTGTCGACGCGCTCCTGGTCGGCGGGGACATCGCGTTTGCGGGGAAGCCGGAAGAATACGAAGCCGCCCTGAAATGGCTGTACGAGCTTGCCGACGCCTGCGGATGCGACCGGACGCGCATCTTCGTCATACCCGGGAATCATGACGTCGACCGCGACGTCATCCGCAAGGACTTATCCGTTCAGAACGCACAGCGCGCCGTCGTTAACGCCAAGAGCGCGGACGACAAGGAATGGCAGCTTCAAAGGCAACTGCAGCATGCCGAGACGGGTCCGGCGCTACTGAGACCGATCGCTGCCTACAACGAGTTCGCCTTGCGCTTTTCGGGCGCGATCTTCGCTCCCGAGCGCATGTTCTGGAAATCGGACCTCCCGTTTGGCGACGGCGTGACGCTGCGCATCTACGGCCTGAACTCGACCATCCTGTCAGGTTGGCGTACGCCCGAGGGCGAGAACGATGTGGAAAAGGATCTCTACGTCGAGCCGCAGCAGACGGCTCTCGACCCGGTCGACGACGTCGTGAACCTGGTGATGTGTCACCACCCGCCGGACTGGTTGATTGACGGAGACCGCGTCGCCGACGACGTCAACGGTCGATGCTCCATTCACCTCTTCGGCCACAAGCATCGCCAACGCATCGTGCGTGACCCGAAGTACGTCACGTTCTACGCCGGTGCCGTGAATCCGGAACGTCAGGCTAAGGATTGGAGACCAGGATACAACATCATCGGCCTCTCGCTCGGCAAGAACAAAGCCGGGCAGCCGCAGCTTGAGGTCGCTGCTCACTTGCTTGAATGGCAGACCAGTCCCGAAGGGTTCAAGCCGATCAAGGACGACGACTGCGACATTCATCATGCTGATGTTAGACTGAGGAACGTAAATCCGAGGCCGCCAGCTATGGTCGCCGCGCCGGCAACGCCGGTCGTCGACCGATCGCCGGATGGCATGGAGGCAGTCATGTCAGAAGATCGCGCCCGGAGCATCGTGCTGCGCTTCTGGAACCTCGATATGAGCGACCGGCGCGAAATATCGCGCAAGCTGAAGCTGATCGAGCCGGACGAGGCGAACCTGCCGCTCGCCGAAAGGTTCGGCCGGGCCCTGTTGAGGGCGGGCGAGCGCCGTCAGCTCGACGAATTGGATCGTGAAATCGCGAAGAGGGAGAAGCGCTGATGGCCGAGGAGGGCGTTCTGCCGATGAGGGACGAGTTTCCGCGCTGGTATCGCGTGGTCGACGTCGGCGAGAACCGGGCGCGACTTGACGCCAGGTGGAAAGGCGTCTCGTCACTGGTCGATGCTGCGGATGTCGGCATCATCGACACCATGCTCGCCGTGCTGGTGAAGACCAGGACGCAGCCCGACGCGGATACGATGGCGGAGTTGCGCGGCCACTTCAAGGCCGCCGACGACCTGTTCGAGATGTCAAACAACGACCGCGAACTCGAGGTTCTGTGCGGAGCGGCGCTGGCGACGGTGCTGGAGGGAACCGACGACGTCGCGGCGAAGGCCGCGCTGGCTACCAGCATTGCTCTCTTCGCTGGCGTCCGCAGGACGGATTTTCCGTACGATTTCGACGCGGCGGCGGAGGCGGCGATCGCGAGGATATCCGAGCGACGGCGAACCCGACCTGCTCTGCCGCGGCTGGGTCAGGTCGGACGTTTCGGAGTGGATTCGGACACGATTGAGAAGCTCAAGCAGGGCGTCACGCACGAAACCGTTGTTGCTGCAATCAACGTCGTCGCGGCCCAGGCGAACGCCGCTGCGCGCGACATGACAGTCAAGGCGGGTGCCGCAATTCAGGCGATGGAGCACTTCGCCGCGATTCAGGACGAAGAACTTCAATTGCTCTGGTGGCTCTTCGGCGGTCGCAGCAAGAAGCTGGATATGCCGTTTGCCGACGTTCCGGCGGATGCCCAACCGATAATTCTGGCATCCGAGCTTGCTGACGCCACCCAGTTCATGCCCGGGCCCGAATCCGTGAAGCCGATACTTTCCCGGGCGGGCCTCAAGGAACGCAAGAAGACGGGAGTAGCCGCAGCCGTCAACGCCTGCGACGCCGAGCTGCTTCGCGAATTCGTCGAAGGTGTCGAGCCCGCGCCGCTCGTCCGCCCTCTGCACTTCGCCATCCATCGCAAACTGGAGGCCGGCGATGACACGTCCTGGGCCGCGAACTGGTCCGCCGTGACGGGTATCGGCGCAGAGGCGGCCTTGCCGGGCATCGAACTCGGCAACCTCTTCTATCGCGAGCGGCTTGGCCTGAAATTCGGGGAGTAAGCCTTGGCAGAAGCCGCCGTAATCCAATGTGCCAATACCGCCTGCAAGGTGAGGATCGACGGCCGATGTGTCGAGGGTCTGGAGAAGGACAAGTGCCCACACTACGGCAAGCCGCTATCGGCACCGCCGTCGAACGGCGCTGTCCAGGTGGAACGGCTCGGGATTGTCCTTCCGTCGGGCGACCTCTTGGATCAGGAGGAGGCGTCGCGAGTGTTGCGGCGCGGGGCCTCGCGCGTCATTGCCGTCGTCGCTCCAAAGGACGCGGGTAAGACCACCTTGATCACGTCCATCTTCGAACTCTTCCTTCGCGGTCCGATCGGGTTGTTCGGGTTCGCCGGCTCGCGGACGATGTACGCATTCGAACGAGCCTGCCATCCGTCCCGTGGCGTGTCGCGCAACGCTCGTCCGAAGACCGAGCGCACGCTACTGACCTCGGTCAAATTCTACCATGCCGCCCTGCGCAGACCCGGCGAGGATGTGCTCGACCTCGTCGTCGCGGACCGAAACGGGGAGGATTACGGCTCCGCCGCCGATGAGACGGGTGCCGTCAGGGAGTTCGTCGAGATACTTCGAGCCGACACGATTACGTTTCTGGTCGACGGGCGGCAGTTGGTCGATCCGGTGACCCGCAACACGGTAGGCTCCGAGATGCTCGCGATCGTCCAGGCGTTGGTCGACGGCGGGGGAATCGAGGAAGGCCGCGCGCCGCCCTGGTGCTCACGAAGCTCGATGAGATCGAGAGATCGGCAGACAAGGAGCGTGCGAAGCGCGATTTCACGAAGATCGAAGCCAAATTCCGCGAACTGCACTCTGGCTCCTTCGGGGAAATCCGATCGTTCGAGGTGGCGGCTTGCCCTTCGGACACTTCCCTTCCGCTGGGGCACGGCGTGGCCGACCTGTTGGCGTATTGGGAAGAGACCGCCCATGGGGCGATACCAAAGCCGCCTGGCCACGTCTCGTCGGCGACGAGGTTCATGCACCGCCTACAGGGATCGCCGGAATGACGGAAAAATCCGAGGGATCGGTCGTCATCTGCGGCCTGCCGGCGTCGGGAAAGACGACGTTTCTGGCCGCGTTGTGGTTCGTGGTCTTCGATAAACGAGATCTGGACGCGCGCCTGAAGTTCGATTCCCTGATCGGTCTCGACCACTCGCATCTGAACGAGATCATGCGTCGCTGGCTACAGGCCAAGGAGCAGATCCATACGGAGGTCGCGTCGGGCAAGATCGTGTCGATGAATCTCAAGGACGGATCGGGCCGTCGTGTCCGGATAACTTTCCCGGATCTTTCCGGCGAGTCCTTCCAGCAGATGTGGGAAGCCAGGGAGTGTGATCCCGAGTTGGCACAGCTTTTGCGCGCGTGTGACGGCATTCTGCTCTTCGTCCACGCCGACAAGATCAAGCGCCCCATCGGCGTAGCTGAGACGACGCAGTATGCTGCGGGACTAGAGGGGGAGCGGCCGACGCGGGCTCGTTCGAGGATTGGCATCCGAAGGACGCCCCGACCGCCGTGCAACTCGTCGAGATGTTGCAGATGCTCCGAAGCGACGCGCTCCAGGCTCCAGCACGTCGTCTTGCCGTTGTGCTCTCCGCATGGGACAAGGTCGAGGAGGACGGAGGCACTGTAACGCCCGAGCAATACCTCGCATCCGAACTCCCTCTGCTTGATCAGTACCTCCGGCATGGCGTTGATCGTTGGGACCTGCGCGTGTACGGGTTGAGCGCTCAGGGCGGAGACTTTGAACGAGACGGGGCGACCGACGATGCAGACCGTAACGAGAGAGTCGCCGAGATCCGCGCGCTTGACGACGCTTCGGAGCGTATCCGGTTGATGATGCCCGAACTGTCGAGAGATCTTACGGAGCCGATCGCATGGCTCACGGAGTAAATGGCCGTCGGTTGCCGTTGCAGCAGACGCTCCATGGCTACTCGGAAGGTCATCGGCTGCTCGCCTCGTCGATCGATCTGCCGCCGCGAGATGCGAAGACGTTGCTTATGATGAGCGACGCATCTGGCCCGGCGGCGACGATTGGCGCGGAGGGGTACCTGACCGGCTATCCACTGCCTGAAAGTGGCCACTATGCGCTGGCGCGCACATGGCCTGCGCCAGAATTGCCGCGCCCGGGCTGTGTTTGGACGCACACGATCCTGATCGACTTCAGCGACATTCCGTCGGTCCGCGGCGCGGGAGGAATCCTGAAACTGTTCCGGCGACCTCAGGGCGACGAGCGATCTTACGGGACTGGCATCGAATACGTGTCGATGGCGGAGGACGATGATCGAACTGGCATGTCCGACGACTTCGCGCGGCGGATACTGTCCGCAGTCTACGGTGACCCTACCAGGCCTATTGTTTCGGTTGCCGCCGACGTGCGGGCGCGCGAGACGCTGGCGCTGGCAATTTGGGATCAGCAATGGCCGCGGCTGAGGCGCGCCTTTCGTTTCTGCACGCTCTCGTTCGCCGACCGATCCTCTCTCAATGCGACGTTCGACCTTCAGTTTCTGCCGGCGAACGGCCGGTTGAGGCCCGGGCAGTTCAAGAGCGCTATCGACGCCGACCGTCGAAAGTTCGACACGACCGAGTGGCTGGAGGATGCGGTCGTGGATCTGAAGGAGGGGCCCGAGGGCAGCCTGCGTCGCTTTCTGCGCGCGGCGGGCAGTGACGTGGGCGGTCGGGAATCATTCGAACCACTGGCGACCCTGCACGCACTTTCGCTGCACTTCGACCTCGATCCTTCCGCCGTCGAGCGTGCAATATCGCTCTTGGAGCGGACGATGTCGATTGACCAAGGGCACGCTGCGCGCTCGTCCATAGTCAGGGTGGCCGCGAACGCCGCCGACTCTCTGGGGACCGAAGGTTTGCAGTTTGTCGTGCGTAATTTCGGACTGATCGATCCTGCCGAATCAGATGCCGCTGCGGAGCGAGTTGGGTGGGCGCTTTGGCGAGTCGATCCGAAGGCTCTGTTCGATATACGGTCCGATCCCGCGAGAGGCGTGATTGCAGAGCGGGCCATCGTCACGATGCCGCCAGCGTCTCTCCTTGAAGGCATCACCTCGACGCCGACGCATCTGGTAGAGCTGCTGGGGGCAAGACCCGATTTGGCGAGAGAGCCCGGGTTGTGGCTGCTCGAAGGAGCCACGAAGCCAGATGTCTTTCAAATCATCGAAAAATCACCGGGCTTGTTCGATGGAGTGATCGACGCAATGATCCGGTCGGGCCGGCCCCTGTATCGAGAAGCGCGCGCAACTTTCGGAAGCGATCTCGTACTCCGAAGACTGCTCGCGCGGTTTGGCGATCCGACGATAGAAGATGGAATCCGCTCCTCGTGGCTTTCTGCAGCGGCTTCAGACGTGGATGCGGTTGCGCGCATTCTCGTCGAGGATTGGGTCGACGACGTGGAGACACTCGAAGCTATCGCTCATGTGGTAGCACCGGATGCAGTGCCGAACGCCTATGGCGACGACCCCTGGCTCCTTGCCATCAGGCGACTTTCGACGCCGCTGAGGAACGCATACCTTGCGTCTTTCCTGCTAGTGCGGGCGCTCGGACGGCGCACGATGAATAGTGTCGAGCTTGTTCAGGCGACGTTCGACGTCGTCTACGACGCGGCCGAGCAGCGCACATTGCCTGAGGACGCGTGGCGGATTCTCGATCGCCGGCTCGATCGCTCATACTGGTGGTACGATTGGGACAAGTGCGTCCGGATCCGGCATACCGTCGTGAAGATGTACCTTGACCGTGGAATCGACGCCCTCGCATTCGTAGCGATCACCGCCCGGGATGATATATTCTTTGAACTGATCGCAGCTTTGTCGGAGAAGTTCGGAAGCCAGCGATACCTCAAGGCGATCCGGAACCGCATGAGCGACGCTGGCATGGGCGGCGAGCGGCTTAGGATTGTGAAGCACGCGATCCAATGGTGAGCTTCAGCGCTGTCCGAACGGCTCGCTGAGCTTTGGGACTGGCTTTAGCGTCTGTGTCGTGGGCCGAGACGCTCGCGCGTGCCTCGCGGGCGCAGCGAGGGCATAGCCGTTCGAATCAGCGCGGGGGCGCCAAATTTCCACCTTGCAGGACGAAACTGGGCACGCGTTAGGGTCCGCGATCGACCCAACTCGGGCATTCAGCAGGTCCGCTTCCGACAGTCTGAACGATTCCGAGTGAGCGGGAGTTCAGGGTCGAGGTTCGCTTACGGTCCCGGCGTCCCGGTCGAGAATGTACTTGAGCGCGATGCGGCTGAGAGGGAAGAGCACCGTGTAGAGTAGATCCCTGTCGATGCTCGATCCTTTGTGGGCGACCTTGTTGCGCTGCTCGATCAGGGCGGCGCAGCGCGCCTGGTCCACGACGATCGGCCCGCTCAGACCGTCGATGCTGGAGCCTCCCACTTCTACGACGATGCGGGCAAGCTTCGCCGCACGGCCCTCAAGCGTCGTCGTCGGATTGTTTAATAGACTGTTCAGGCGCTGCAGCGCCGGACCGTTCGAGCGCACGGCGTCCTGCAACTGCGCCTTGTGCTCAGCCGAGAACATCGGCGTAAACAGGGACAGGAACTCCTCCCGCTTCTCCAGTTCCTCCAAAAGGACGAACCAGAACAGGAACTTCGACTTCGGCTGCGACGCTTTCATGCCCTCGACGAACACGTCGGTGAGCGGCGACCACCGCATGGCGGAAAGAAGCGCCGGCGTGACGGCGACGTTCTCGATGGAGGTCATCTGCGTAGAGGCCGTGATCCCGCCGCTGTGAGCCGTAATTGTCTTCACGCCCGCCCAACGGATGTCGACGTAGAGGTTGCCGTACCATGGATCGCGCTGGCCATCGGCGAGCGTCGCCGACCAGGCATCGGCGAGGCGTTGAATGAACGAGAACGCGTCCGCTTCGGTCATGGCGCGATCGAAGTCGACCCGGAGAAGCCGGGTATCACCGCTCGGGCTCCGCAGCACGAACTTGGCGAGAGGCACGCCAAGGATGGTCAGGTCCCGAAGGACGATCTCAGTGGAGGCGTCTTGAGACGAAGCCCCCATGAGGACGAACTCGCCGCGGCGCGCCGACTGGAAACCGGGCTGGGCGATGTCGTGCGAAGCCACGAGCCTCAGCGGTGCTTCCAATCCGTAGACGGTTCTGTCGTCGGAGCGCATGCGACGTCTCACTGGTCCAAGGGCCACCCGACCGTAGCAGTTTCGTAGCAGAAACGGTCCGAAAAACCCAGTACGCAACGTGAACTGATGGGGGCGGATGCGTTGATTTTGTTGAAGAAAATTCTCTTCGCTCAAACGAGCGGTTAGAGGCATCTCGCCCCAACCATCGGCGACCGGACGACCCGGAAGCCTTATGAGAAACTAGGTCGTACGGCCGGCGGCGTGTCGCCGCCGGCCGTATTCGTCTTAGCGAATGACGTAGGGCAGCAGGCCCAGGAACCGCGCGCGCTTGATGGCGCGGGCAAGCTCACGCTGCTTCTTCGCGGACACCGCGGTGATGCGGCTCGGCACGATCTTGCCGCGCTCGGAGACGTAACGCATCAGCAGCTTGGAGTCCTTGTAGTCGATCTTCGGAGCATTCGCGCCCGTGAACGGGCAGCTCTTGCGGCGACGGAAAAACGGGCGGCGTGCACCAGCTTCAGCCATTGTTCTTACTCCCCATCCGTCGTGGTGGTGGTGGTGGTTTCAGCGTCTTCACGCGGACGGCGCGGACCGCGGTCACCGCGGAAGCCGCCGCCTTCACGATCGCCACCACGGAAACCACCCTCGCGGTCGCCACGGAAGCCACCGCCTTCGCGATCGCCACGGAAGCCGCCGCCACGGTCGTCACGCTCGCGGTCACGGTCGGCCTTGCGCATCATCGCGGACGGGCCTTCCTCGAGCTCCTCGACGCGGACGCTGAGATAGCGGATCACGTCTTCGCTGATGCGCTCCTGGCGCTCGATCTCGGCGATCGCCGCGGACGGCGCGTCGATGTTGAGCAGCACGAAATGCGCCTTGCGGTTCTTGTTCATGCGGTAGGTGAGGGAGCGTACGCCCCAATTCTCGGTCTTGGTGACCTTGCCGCCGAGACCTTCGACGATGCCGGTCATCTGCGCAGTCAGCTCTTCGACCTGCTGCGTGCTCGCGTCTTGGCGCGCGAGAAAAACATGCTCATAGAGAGCCATGGAAGTCCTTTCCTCATGTTGGCGCATCGCCCGGCGTCAAGCCCTTAAGAGGCCTTCGGAAAGGACTCTGGGATTAAGCTCAGAAGGCGGAAACACGGGACGACGGGCCGACTGGCCCTGCCACACCAAAATCACGAATGATTTGCTGAGACCGTCCGTTCAGCTCCCGGCCGGGGTCTGCGGATGGGCGCCTTATACGGATTTCGGCTGACTTGGCAAGGTTGCAGGCGCCGTTTCGGCGCGGGGATCGCAATGCGGGCGGCCGGATCCGCCGCCGACCATCATACCGGCTTGATTTATTTGTTTGTATATCATACAAATAAATCAAGCGGAGCGAACTCCAATGGCAGAAAAGCCGGCCCACGAGCCCCTCAAGGAGGCAGGCGATCCCAAACACGCCGCCCGCGCCACGCGGTCGGCCGGCCGCAAAATGCGCTCGCTGCTGCTTGATGCCGCGAGCCCGCTGTTTCGGGAGCGGGGGCTGTCGGGTACGGCGATCACCGACATCGCGGCCGCTGCGAACGCGTTCCCGAGCCAGATCACCTATTATTTCCGTACCAAGGAGGCGCTGTTCGTCGAATGCGCCTGCCGCGAGCTGCTGTATCTGGCGCGGGCGACCGAGCAGGCGGCGCTGAAGGCGCGCGCGCCGCGGGATTATACCCACGCGCTGGCCGAGACCGTGACGACGAGCGATTCGGTGGCCTTCTTCGCCGAGGCGCTGACGCTGACGCGGCGGCGCCAGGATCTCGCGCCGCTGGTCGAGCGCACCATCGAGCGCCTGCACAGGGAAGGTGCGCGGGCCTATGCGAGCCAGGTCGCGCGGCACGGCTGGCGCTCCCTGCGCGCGCCCGACGAGAGTTCGCGGCGGTTCTGGGCCGTCGCCATCGGCGTCATCCTTGAGGGCTACGCCATGGGCCGTTCGCCCGAGGCGCTGTGCGCCGAGATGCTGCGCGTGCTGGGCGAACAGGCGAAATCCTCTGATGACACTGCGCGGCTGCGCCTCGTCGACGCGCGCGACGCATCGAGCAATTCGAATGAGGAGGATTAGGCCATGACTGCGCTTCGCATGCGTGCCCGCGATTTCCTGACCGACGAGCAACTTGCCGACGTGCGCCGGCGCGTGACCTGGAAAGGCGTCGCGCTGATCGCGCACGCCTGGGCGCTCATCATCGCGGCAATCGCCTTGGTCGCGTGGTGGCCCAATCCGATCACTTATGTGCTCGCCGTTGCCATCATCGGCTCGCGCCAGCTCGGGCTCGCGATCCTCATGCATGACGGCGCGCATGGCTGCCTGTCCCCCGACGAGAAGACCAATCTGACCCTAAGCCAGTGGTTCTGCGCCTATCCTTTGTTTGCGGAGACGCGCAGCTATCGGCGCTATCACCTTCAGCACCATGCGCGCACCCAGCAGGAGGACGATCCCGATCTCGTGCTGTCGGCGCCGTTTCCGATCACGAAGCTGAGCTATCGCCGCAAGTTCATTCGCGACCTCACCGGGCAGACCGGCTACCAGCAGCGCAAGGCGCAATTGCTCAACGCGCTCGGGCCGAAGGACTGGCCATCGCGGCAGCGCGCGGCGCATTTGTGGGAGAAGCTTGGCCCGCAATGTCTGGTCAATGGCGCGATGTTCGCAGCGCTCACGGCGGCCGGCGTGTGGTGGGCCTATCCGCTGCTATGGCTGCTGCCGCTCCTGACCTGGATGATGGTCATCACCCGCATCCGCAACATCGCAGAGCACGCGGTCGTACCTGACAGCAACGATCCCCTGCGCAATACCCGCACCACCTATGCCAATTTCCTCGAGCGCTTGTTCATCGCGCCGTACTACGTGAACTACCACCTCGAACATCATCTCCTGTTCTACGTGCCCTGCTACAATCTGCCGAAGGTGCACCGCTTGCTGAGTGAGAGCCGGCATGCGGGCCGGATGGAGGTGCAACCGAGTTACGCCGCCGTGCTGCGGCTTGCGACCGCGAAGCCGAACCGCGATGACCGGCCGGGGCAATTGGTCAACAGCGCGCGCCGTGCGCAGGCGGGGTCCGAGGTCGATGCCAACCAGACGGCTGGCGGATTCTAGGAACCCGTCACTCCGGTTGAAGGCTGCCAGTCGAAGGCTGATCGAAGTTCCCATCTTGGCTTGACATTCCGGCCCCGGACAGTGTCTACGGCCCCCTTTGGAGCTTGATCCGGAACCATGGCCTAAGGCCGCGAGTCATCGGCTGCCGGTTCTCGCAGGGATCACGCCCGACAAGCAGGGAGCGCCGATGACGGCAGCATTCACATTTCCGGGGCAGGGTTCCCAGGCGGTCGGCATGGGCAAGGCCCTGGCCGATGCCTTTCCGGTGGCGCGCGCCGTGTTCGACGAGGTCGATGCCGCGCTGGGGGAGAAGCTGACGGCGACCATCTGGGATGGTCCGGCTGAAACCCTCCAGCTCACCCAAAACGCCCAGCCGGCCCTGATGGCGGTGTCTATCGCCACCCTGCGGGTGCTGGAGGCCGAAGCCGGGTTTTCCGTGCGGCGGGATGCGGCCTTCGTCGCCGGCCACTCGCTCGGCGAATATTCGGCGCTGGCCGCGGCCGACAGCCTGACGATTTCCGACACGGCGCGGCTGCTTCGCATCCGCGGTCTCGCAATGCAAAAAGCTGTGCCGGTCGGCGTCGGTGCGATGGCCGCTCTGCTCGGCCTCGACTACGAGGCCGCCGTGGCGGTGGCGGAGGAGGCCGCTCAGGGAGAGGTCTGCCAAGCCGCCAACGACAATGGCGGCGGGCAAGTGGTCGTCTCCGGCGACAAGGCTGCGGTCGATCGCGCCGTCGAGATCGCCAAAACCAAGGGCGCTAAGCGAGCAATGCTGCTGCCGGTGTCCGCACCGTTCCATTGCAAACTGATGCAGCCGGCTGCCGACGCAATGGCGGAGGCGCTGGCCGGGGTCACGATCAAGGCGCCGGCCGCCCCGCTGGTGTCGAATGTGCTGGCGAGCGCGATCACCGATCCCGACGAGATCCGCCGGCGCCTGGTCGAGCAGGTCACCGGCACTGTGCGGTGGCGCGAGTCGGTTGCCTATATGGCGGGGCAGGGCGTCACCCGTTTCTTTGAGATCGGTGCCGGCAAGGTGCTGACGGGCCTGGTCAAGCGTATCGCAGACGGTGCCGTCGGCGTTGCGGTCGGTGGTCCCAACGACATTGCTGCTGCCCAAGATGCATTGGCTGCTGCCAAGCAGGCCTGAAGCGCGATAATTCGTCGTCGCGCGCGAGTTCTACAGTTGACGCACGACCCTTTCGGAAAACCGCTGCGCGCGTTTCCGGATCGTGCCTTGGAGGAGTTATCGATGTTCGATCTGACTGGCAAAAAGGCGCTCGTCACCGGCGCAACCGGCGGCATCGGCGGCGCGATCGCGCAGGCGCTGCACGCGCAGGGCGCCACCGTCGCGATATCGGGGACGCGCAAGGAAGTGCTGGATGAGCTTGCAGGCAAGCTCGGCGAGCGCACCCATGTGCTGCCCTGCAATCTCTCCAAAGTCGAGGAGGTCGAAGCGCTGGTGCCCGCTGCGGAGGCGGCGATGGGACAGGTCGACATCCTCGTCGCCAATGCCGGCATCACGCGCGACAATCTCTTCGTGCAGCTCCGTGACGAGGACTGGGAGGAGGTCATCAACATCAATTTGACCTCGACCTTCCGCCTTGCCCGCGCCGCAACCAAATTGATGATGCGCAAGCGCTTCGGCCGCATCATCGCCATCACTTCGGTGGTCGGCGTCACCGGCAACCCGGGGCAGGGCAATTATACTGCGTCGAAGGCAGGCCTGATCGGGATGATCAAGACGCTGGGTGCCGAATACGCCAAGCGCGGCGTCACCGCGAACTGCATCGCTCCCGGCTTCATCAAGACCCCGATGACCGATGCGCTCAACGACAAGCAGCGCGAAACGATTCTGACCAAGGTTCCGGCCAATCGCCTGGGGACGCCAGAGGACATCGCGGCGGCCGCCGTCTACCTGAGTTCGAACGAAGCGGCCTATGTCACCGGCCAAACCATCCACGTCAACGGCGGCATGGCCATGATCTGACGCCTCATGCCGCACCGCCCCTTGGGCAGCCGAATGCGGCAAACGGCCGTTTCCGGAGCGAAATGAGGCTTGTAGTCAACGCAATTGAAGTATGATAACCGGACCTTCAACGGATGGGCAAAGAACGCCATTGCAGGTTTTTGAAACCCTGTATATTGGCGATGCGGAGCCTTGGCCGTCATTCGCCGGGCCTGCATCGGTTAGGATGGGGCCAGATCAAAGTTCGTAAGCGAAGGCAGTCAACGACCACGACGGCTCGTATCGTCCCGGGGGGTCGGGTCTACAGGGAACAACACGAGGTTATGCAATGAGTGAGATTGGCGAGCGGGTTAAGAAGATCGTGGTCGAACACCTTGGTGTTGAACCCGAGAAGGTTGTCGACGCTGCGAGCTTCATCGACGACCTCGGCGCCGACAGTCTGGACACCGTCGAGCTGGTGATGGCGTTCGAAGAGGAATTCGGCTGCGAGATTCCGGACGATGCCGCGGAAACGATTCTCACCGTCGGCGACGCCACCAAGTTTCTCGAGAAGAACGCGAAGAGCTAACGCTCTTCATTTTCGCGGGGACAACATTGAAACCGGACGGACCGCCCAACAGCGGTCAGCCGGTTTCTTGTTATTGGCCGTGAATCTTTCGATGCGGAGTTTTCGGACATGAGGCGGGTTGTCGTTACGGGTCTTGGCATGGTTTCGCCACTCGGCTGCGGAGTCGAGCCGACCTGGAAGCGCATCCTCGACGGCGAAAGCGGCGCACGCAAAATCGAGAGCTTCGATGTCTCCGATCTTCAGACCAAGATCGGCTGCACGGTCGTGCGCGGCGACGGCACCAACGACACTTTCAATCCCGACATCTGGATGGAGCCGAAGGACCAGCGCAAGGTCGACGACTTCATCATCTTCGGCATGGCCGCAGCCGGCCAGGCGCTCGACGATGCCAACTGGCATCCCGAGACCGAAGAGGATAAATGCGCCACCGGCACCATGATTGATCCGGCATCGGCG
Source organism: Bradyrhizobium lupini (assembly GCF_040939785.1). Lineage (NCBI taxonomy): Bacteria > Pseudomonadati > Pseudomonadota > Alphaproteobacteria > Hyphomicrobiales > Nitrobacteraceae > Bradyrhizobium > Bradyrhizobium lupini. The sequence goes on along the minus strand of NZ_CP162553.1, from coordinate 471,512 downwards.
GCCTCAACGGTATCGCCGAGACTGCGGTCCTGCTGAAGGAACGCGGGCCGCGCCGGGTCTCGCCGTTCTTCATTCCGGGCCGCCTGATCAATCTCGCCTCCGGTTATGTCTCGATCAAGCATGGGCTGAAGGGGCCGAACCATTCGGTGGTCACGGCCTGCTCGACCGGCGCTCACGCGGTCGGCGATGCCGCCCGCCTGATCGCGCTCGGCGATGCCGACGTCATGGTTGCGGGCGGCGCGGAATCGCCGATCGGCCGCATCGGCATTGCCGGCTTCAACGCCGCGCGTGCACTCGACAGCCTTCAACGAAACGCCTGAGAAGGCCTCGCGTCCCTACGACAAGGACCGGGACGGCTTCGTGATGGGCGAGGGCGCCGGCGTTCTGGTCCTGGAAGAGCTCGAACACGCCGAGCGCCGCGGCGCGAAGATCTATGCCGAGGTGATCGGCTACGGTCTCTCGGGCGATGCCTACCACATCACCTCGCCGTCACCCGACGGCGACGGTGGCTTCCGCAGCATGGCGGCAGCGCTCAAGCGCGCCGGCCTCACCGCGTCCGATCTCGACTACATCAATGCGCACGGCACCTCGACACCGCTCGGTGACGAGATCGAGCTCGGTGCGGTCGAACGTCTGCTCGGCAATGCCGCTTCCAAGGTCGCGATGTCCTCGACCAAATCGTCGACCGGTCACCTTCTGGGTGCGGCTGGCGCGATCGAGGCGATCTTCGCCATTCTCGCGATCTGCGATAATGTCGTGCCACCGACCATCAACTTGGACAATCCATCGGTCGAGACTGCGATCGATCTCGTGGCGCACAAGGCGAAGAAGCGCGAGGTCAACGTCGCGTTGTCGAATTCTTTCGGTTTTGGCGGTACCAACGCGTCGGTGATCTTCCGGCGTCCGGTCCAATAGTTTGTGTTTGCGACGAATCCACCGTTTTGCCGTATTCGGCGATAGTCATACAAGTGGGCGCGTGTACTTGGCCAGACAAGCGATTGTCGGGTCGCATTTGAACCGGCAGGATTCAGGTTGCTTCGATGAGTGAAAGGCCGCCCATTTCGCCCCGGAGCCCGCGGGCAGCGCTCGAGCCCGAGCAGGTCCCGCCGCCGCCGAAGCGATCGGACCGCGCGCGCAATCCGTTCGTGATCGTCGGCAACGCCATCATCACCCTGCTGCTGATTGCAATGATCGGTGCGGGCGGCGTGTACTATTACGGCCGGCAGGTGCTCGAGGCGCCGGGACCGCTGAAGGAAGACAAGATCGTCAACATCCCGCAGCGCGCCGGCAAGCGCGACATCGCCGAGACGCTGAACCGGGAAGGCGTGACCGACGTCAATCCGTGGGCGTTCATTGCCAGCGTCGCTGCGTTGAAGGCGAGCTCGGACCTCAAGCCCGGTGAATACTCGTTCCAGAAGAACGCGTCCTTGCGCGACGTCATTGCCACAATCGTCGAGGGCAAGGTGGTGCAGCATGCCGTGACGATTCCGGAGGGCCTCACCTCCGAGCAGATCGTGGCGCGCCTGTCCGACAACGACATCTTCACCGGCAGCGTGCGTGAGCTGCCGCGCGAAGGCACGCTGCTGCCCGAGACCTACAAGTTCCCGCGCGGCACCCCGCGCGATCAGGTGATCCAGCGCATGCAGCAGGCGCACAAGCGCGTGCTGACCGAGATCTGGGAGCGCCGCAATCAGGACATTCCGGTCAAGAGTCCGGAGCAACTGGTGACGCTGGCCTCGATCGTCGAGAAAGAGACCGGCAAGCCTGACGAGCGCAGCCGTGTCGCCGCGGTGTTCGTCAATCGCCTGAAGCAGAGGATCAAGCTGCAGTCCGATCCCACGATCATCTATGGCCTCGTCGGCGGCAAGGGCACGCTCGGCCGTCCGATCAAGCGCAGCGAGATCACGCAGCCTTCGCCCTACAACACCTATGTCATCGAGGGCCTGCCGCCGGGCCCGATCTCCAACCCCGGCCGCGCCTCGCTCGAGGCTGCCGCCAACCCGGCCCGTACCCGCGACCTCTATTTCGTCGCGGATGGTACCGGCGGGCATTCCTTTACCGAGACCTACGACGCGCACCAGAAGAACGTCGCCAAGCTGCGCGCCATGGAAAAGCAGATCCAGAACGACACGGTCGAGCCGGCCGAGGACGCGCAGCCGCCGGCCGGCGCCGCGCCCGGCGCCGCCGATACGCCGACGGCGACGACGCCGGCACGCCCCAACCAGCAGAAGAAGCCGCCGGCCGCTCGCCCCGCGGGTCCGCCGCCGGCCCGACAAGGCGCGGTGCAGGCCTCGCCCCCGGTGGTGCAGCGCTAGGCCTGCGCGTAGACCTGCCCCGCGGGACTTTGCGGATTACATTTTCCTGCAAAATAGTCTTAAGATTCGCGTGGCTTGATGGCCGCGCGAATCCCGTGCTTCTGGAGAAATTGACCTGATGGCGTTGTCGTCCATGACCGGCTTTGCCCGAAGCCACGGCGCGAGTGGGCCGTATACGTTCGAATGGGAATTGAAGTCGGTCAATGCCAAGGGCTTTGACTTGCGGGTGCGGCTGCCGCAGGGGTTCGACGAGCTTGAGGCTCATGCCAAGAAGCGCGCCGCCGAGCTGCTCTCACGAGGCACCGTCTACGCCAATCTGACCGTCAAGCGGGCCAATGCAGCCACCAGCGTCCGCGTCAACGAGGACGTGCTCAACGCCGTCCTCAAGGCCGCCGCCGTGATCGCCGGCAAGGTCGATGCGGTCGCGCCGAGCGTCGACGGGCTTTTGGCCATCAAGGGGGTCATTGAGGTCGCCGAGCCCGAGGGCGACGAGGAGGAGGACAAGGCCGCGCGCGCCGCCGCCGCGGATGCCTTCGACAAGGCGCTCGCCGAACTCGTCGAGATGCGCAAGCGTGAGGGGACCTCGCTCGGGCAGATCCTGATCCAGCGCGTCGACGAGGTCGAGCAGCTGGCGAAGAAGGCGGAGGCCGCGCCGGGTCGCAAGCCCGAGGCGGTCAAGGCCAGGCTCGCCGAGCAGATCGCGAGCCTCCTCGACACCTCCGACCGTTTTGATTCCGACCGCCTGATGCAGGAAGCGATCCTGATTGCGACCAGGGCCGACATCCGCGAGGAGCTCGATCGGATCGCCTCGCACATCGCGCAGGCGCGCGAGCTGATCGGCAAGGGCGGCCCGGTCGGGCGCAAGCTCGACTTCCTGGCGCAGGAGTTTCACCGCGAAGTCAACACCTGCTGCTCGAAGTCGAACGACATCGAGCTGACCAATACGGGGCTCGCCATGAAGAACGTGGTCGAGCAGTTCCGCGAGCAGGTCCAGAATCTGGAGTGATCGATGACGATTGGCGGTCACGGAACTGATGGTGTCGAGCGGCGCGGATTGATGTTCGTGCTGTCCTCGCCGTCGGGCGCGGGCAAGACGACGCTGTCGCGCATGTTGATCGACCGTATGCCCGGCCTTCGAATGTCGGTGTCGGCGACCACGCGGGCGATGCGGCCGGGCGAGGTCGACGGCAGGGATTATTCGTTCGTCGACAAGGCTACCTTCGGCGCGATGGTGAAAGCCGACCAGCTGCTGGAATGGGCGACCGTGTTCGACAACAGTTACGGCACGCCGCGTGCGCCGGTCGAGGCGGCGCTGTCAGCCGGGCAGGACGTGCTGTTCGACATCGACTGGCAGGGCACGCAGCAGCTCCGAGAGAAGGCGCGCGCCGACGTCGTCAGCGTGTTCATCCTGCCGCCCTCGGCTGCCGATCTCGAGAAGCGGCTGCATTCGCGCGCGCAGGATTCCGACGAGGTGATCCGCAAGCGCATGAGCCGCGCCAGCCACGAGATGAGCCACTGGGCCGAGTACGACTACATCGTCATCAACCACGACGTTGACGAGGCCTTCGCCGAGGTGCAGTCGATCCTGAAGGCCGAACGCCTCAAGCGCGAGCGGCAGACCGGCCTCGTGGGCTTCGTGCGAGGTCTGCAAGGTCAACTTCAAGGCTAGTAGGCTGCGTCAGCCGCGGCCCGTCCTTCGCCAACCGTTCCAGCATCGTCGTGATCACGTCGATGTCGATGGCGTTCTCGACTCCCGCGTCGTCATGGCCGGCCGGCTCTTCGTCATTCACGTCGTTGGCCGCGAGCTGCGGTGCGGCGTCGATCTGGAATTCTCCGTTGAAGATATCGGCCTCGTCGAGCTCTGCGGCCTCGACGTGGACTTGGTCTTGCGCTTGCGGGGCGAGCTCGTCGATCACATCGATCTCGCGATCGATCGCGGCGGGCTGCGCGGTCTTGAGCTGGGTTGACTGCGGACGCAGGGCATCGAAATCCACCGGGCGGGGCTGCCGAGCGTGCGGCGCGCCGGCGGGCGCAGCGTTGAGCCAGGGTGCACGGCCATCGTCGTGATCGTGCGGCTCAAAATTGTCCCAGTTGACGCGGCGCTGGTCGGCGGCCTGGACGCGCATGCGTCCACCGGCGAAGCGGTAGATGACGCTGGCGAGGATGCCGGCAAGCGCCAGCGCGCCGCCGATCACGAGCAGCAGCATCTGGAGCGAGCCGGTCTGCTTGTCGGCGGTGCTGTCTGCCGCGGCCAGAGCCATCGGAGCAGGGGACTTCGCCGGCTTCGCGGTCGGCTGCGCGGCGGCCGCGACAGGTGCAGGCGACGGCTGCTCTGTGGGCGCGGCGGACGCCGTGGAGGCGTCGGGCCAGCGCCCGGCGACGGCGGGCTGCTGTGCGTTGGCGTCAGCGGAGGGGTTCGCAGCTTGCTGCGTCGGCGCCGGTCCCGCCTGTGCAGGCGTCTTCACGGCGGCGATGCTCTGCGGCGTCAGATATTCGGCGCGCGCGTCCTCGACCGAGTGCTGCTGCGGCACGGCTGAATCCGCTGCAGGCGTATCGGGCGCAGTCTGTGCGGTTTGGGTGGCCTTGCCGCCTTCGGCGCGCAGATACCAGCACTGCCGCTTGGTCGCGCGCTCGAGGCGATAATGCCAATGCTGGCCCTGCGGCGCGGCGCCCTTTGGCGAGCCAAGGCAGTCGCTCGCGGCATTTGCCGTGCTCGGTGGCGTCGATGCATTCTGCGACACGGCGGCAAGTGGCGCGCCGGCAATGATGCTGCCTACGAGGGCAGATAAGAATTTTGCGGTGCGGTTGCCCATCCTGGTCTCCCGATTACGCATGACGCAACTCGTTACCTTCCCTTTGTCGTCAAAGACTTGGGTGGCAATGAGCCGCAAATCCGGAGAGGATGTGGCCTGAATCGGGCTTGCGCGGCGTTCGTTCCCCCGCGAAACCAGACTTTTTCGCTGCTATTGCTTGGTCGAAGTCCAGGTTCCGCCGCAGCCGTCCGAGCGGCGGAAGGAACCGGAGCCGCTGCGGGCAGCGAGGCGGCCCGAGCCGGTAAAGGTCACGCCATCACCTTGACCGAACGTGCTGACCGCGCCGCTCGCGCTGACGGTACCCGTGACGCCTTGGCCTATGACCTTGCCCGAGGAGACCACGACCGCGCCGGACGTGGTGCCGCCGCAGCCGACGCTGACGACCATCCAGGCGCCGTCGAAACTCCCGCCACCGCCTCCACCACCGCGTCGCGAGGAGCTGCGCGGCTCCTCGGCGGGCTTGCTGCGACGCGCCGAGGGGGCCGGCTCGGCGGAACGATCCGACCGCGAGCCGGACAGCGATTTCTCGTCATTGCCGATCGAGCCGCCGGCGCTGCCGGACTGCGCAACGGCGGACGGTGGAGCGCCGACGGCGGACAGGAAGACGGTCAGGGCAATCGCAGGGATGATGGCGCGCATGAGTAAAAATCCAGAATGAAAAATCGTATCAGCGGCCGGAGCCGTCGGCACAGACGGAACCGATAATGCGGCAAGCTTTGCCAGCCTTGCCGCATTCGTCAAGCGCGGCATCTTTCGCGCGCTGCACGCTGTCGCGCTGGACCAGCGACCAGGATTTGTCGGAGATCGCGAACGCGCCGCAGCGGTTGCCATAGAAAGACAGCTCGATCGGACATTTGGCGCCGGCGCAATTGCCGCGCGCATCCGCCACCGCCGCGCGCCGCGAGGCGTGGTTCCAGGAGATGCCCCATTTGCTGCCGTCGGGGCCGTAGACGATCGAGCCCCATGGCTTCAGGTCCTCCATCTTGCGCATCCGCAACAGCAGGCCTTCGGTGGCTTCGCCCGTCGGCGCCATGGAAATCCGCTGCTGGAGTTTCGTGATCGCGCGGGTCAGTCCATCAGGGCTGTCAGGATCGAAATTGAGCTCGTAGAGCCGCTCGCTGAGTTCGCTCAGCAGGGCGGCATCGCGCAAGGGGACGCGGTCCGGATCGGCGCGCAGCCGATCCGCCGGCGGCGGATCGGGCTGCATCGCTGCGACCTGCGGCGGCGCGGTTTGCGTGGGGGCGACGAAATAGAAGGTGCCGTCGATCGGCGAGGACGACACCCAGGGCTGCTGCGCGCCGGACGTGGCGCGCTTCACCGCGAGGCCGACCTGGTTGAAGGTCTGGAACACGTCGAGGCCCGCGGTCCGGACCGTCGCGGCCAAGGCCTTGGTGTAGGGGCTGTGGCCGTCGCTGCCGTCCTGGGCGACGTTGCCGGGTTGGGTTGCGTAGGAGATCAGCGTGCCCTCGGGCGCGCGCATCTGCGCGAGGCCGCCATCGGAGGCGCGCAGGCCGCGTGAGCCGAAGGGGTTGTTGCGGCAGGCGTCCAGGATCACGAGGTTGAGGCGCGTGCCCGATCCCTGCATCTGGCGCAGCACGAGGTTGACATCGGTCATCTGGAAGTCGACGTCGGCCTCGCGGGTCGGATTGGCGCCGACCGGCACGAGATAGTTGGCGCCCGAGACCTGCACGCCGTGGCCGGCATAATAGAACAGCGCGACGTCGGCGCCCTGCACCTGCCGGCCAAAGCTCTGCACCGCCAGATCCATCGCGCCCTTGTCAAGATCGAGCTGGGCGCGGCCTCCGACCAGCGTAAAGCCGAGCAGGCCAAGCGTGTCCGCCATCAGGCTCGCGTCCTTGGATGGATTGTCGAGCGGCGTGATGTTCTTGTAGGCGGAGTTGCCGACCACGAGCGCGATGCGCTTCTCGGCCGATGCCGGGTGCGTTGCGACGACGAGCAGGGCTGCGACCAGCATCGCCAGCCCCGGGACGCGATTGAAAATCCTCGCGCGCATCAAAATTCCCCAAACAATATCGCCATTCTACCAGCTCGAGGCGCGGGCGAAAAGCGGTGCGACAGTGTGTACAGCGTTGGCCGGTCGCGCCGGGGAGGGCGCACGCTTGCGCGTTCCCGCGGCAGATTCTGCCCGAACCTTGCTGCCGTTCATCGCCCAACTGGAGGCCAAAGGGCGCAGGGAAGGTCGGGCGCCGGCGGCACCCGTTGGTCCGTGCGCTACAGGAATGCACACGGGGTGGACCGATAGGGTGGCCGATCGCCCGGCCTTCCCTGCGCGGATGGTTTTAACGGTGTCCTTCGTGCTCTCCCCGGGGAGCGATGCACTATTGCCCCCGTCGCCTGGCCGATCGATGATGCGCGCGCCCGGTCGGGCCGCCACATCACCGCGAGGCTTGACGCACAGACCCCGGGCGTCAGGACCACACGACTTCTCCATCCGCGGACGGTCCGGCCGAAATCATCGAGGGCTTGCGTGTGCTCACCCCCGATGACCGACAAGCCCGCTCTCCAGCGCCGTGTCGTACGCGTCGCGCGAGGACTCACGGTTGCCCGCCCTGTCGTCACGCCGCCCGCGCCGTCGCTGCCGCGTCCACCGCCACCCGGCCCGCATGTCGTGACGGTCGCGAACGCCCCTTTGGCAGGGCCAGGATGACGGGCGTATGCCACAAATCCGAAATTCGGAAAAGCGAAATATTTTTGCGCGGAGGCCTTGACGGGGGTGTTTTGCCCGACGCGTCAGCGCCGGTGGCGAACGACCCAAATCGGGCTTGGAGCCACCTGAAACGCTTGTCATCCGCTGGCAAGAACAATGTCGAAATGCGCGATCAACGCATGCCTCTCAAGGCGTGATGGCGAATTTTGCAGAGTAACGATTAACCTTTCCGGATGCGGGGCCGCATTGAGCCAGCGGTCGGTCACGTTTTCTTCTTCGCCAGCGAAATACAACTGGGTCACCAGGCAATCGAACCGCCCCTCAACGGTGAGATGAATGTGCGGCGGCCTGACCTCGCCCTCTGCTGTCGGATAGCGGCCCGGTTTGACGGTACGAAAGCTGTAGTGCCCGGCCGCATCCGTTGTGAGACGCGCGAAGCCTTTGAAATTGGGATCGAGCGGCGCCGGATTGATATCACTCGGATGACGATATTTCCCCGCCGCGTTGGCTTGCCAGATGTCAATGCGTGCATGCGGCACCGGCGCTCCCGAACGCGTGAGCACGCGTCCGCTGAGATGGATGAGCTGGCCCAGCGCCTCAGCGGTGCTGCCGCTTGGACGCGCCAGATCGGTTGCCAGATCGGGGTGCTCCGAGACCGGGTAGAACGGGCCGACAATCTGCGGCGGCGTGATCGCCAATGCTGCTGCATCGCGGCCACTCGTCTGGGCTTTGGATGGGGTCTGGCTCATCAAGGCAGCTTGATATCCGCATCCTTGACGACCTTGGCCCAGTGGGCGATGTCACTCCGGATTCCCTCACCAAATTCTGCGGCGGTGCCACCCACGGCTACGGCTCCTATCTTGTCGAGGGAAGCGCGGATCTTCGGCTCGAGAAGTACCTTGTTAATTGCCTTGTTGAGCTGCGACGTTACTTCCGCAGCCGTTCCACGCTTCGCTGCAAAGCCGATCCAATCGGCTGTCACCAGATCGGGAAAGCCTGCCTCGATCACAGTGGGAATGTCTCCCAGGGCAGCAATCCTGGTGGGGGCGGTGACGGCAAGCGCTCGCAACTTGCCGGTCGCAATGAGGTCAATAACCGGAAGCGTGGTGACAAACATGTATTGGACGTTGCCGCTGATCAGATCGGTGATTGCTTGGGAAAACTGCTGGTAGGGCACGTGGGTGGCGCGCACGCCCGCCTGCAATGCAAACATTTCGCCGATCAGGTGCGAGGGGGTGCCGAAGCCCGCGGAAGAGAAGTTGAGCTTCCCTGGCTTGCTCTTGAGCAACGCCACCAGACCGGCTAACGAGTCGACCGGCAAGGAAGGCGTTGTAACGAGCACGGTGTAGGATTTCGATATCTTGATCACCGGATCGAAATCCACATCCGCCCGTGTCTCCGCCTTCGGAAGCAGGGCCGGGGTGACCGTCATCGGAAGGCTCATGGTCAGCAGTGTATAGCCGTCCGCCGGACGACCGCTCACGTCGTTCATGGCAATGGTCTGCAGCGCACCGGGGCGATCTTCCACCACAAGTCGCCAGCCTTCATTGGCCGCGAGCTCGTCGGCGATCATGCGGCTGATGATGTCGGGCGGTGTCCCCGCGCCGGCAGGGACGACAACACGTATGAGATTGGACGGATAAGGCTGCGCGGCGACCTTGCCGGGCAGCACCAATCCCGCGAGGCTTCCGAGCAGGAAGGTGCGACGGGGTACGTGAATGTTCGACATGGCTGCTCCAATCCTTGGCGGTGGAGGGTAACGCGAATTGCAGCTTGTCCCGCGGACCTATATAAGAAAAGTTCTATTTCTCGATAGTTCTATTCCATTTCGGAAAGGGTCGCATGCTCGATGCATCCCAGATCAGCCGTCGGATCAAGCTGCGGCAACTGAACGTGTTTATCGCCGTCGTGGAATACGGGAGCATGGCGAAGGCGGCCGAGCACCTAGCAATTTCTCAGCCTGTCATATCCAAGATGATCGCAAGCCTGGAGCAAACGATCGGCCTTCCGCTTCTGGAGCGCAGCCGGCTCGGCGTTGAGCCCACGCTTTACGGCAAGGCCTTGCTCAAGCGCAGCATTGCTTTGTGCAACGATTTGCGGAGTGGCGTCGACGAGCTGCAATCGCTCGCTGATCCCGCGGTGGGTGAATTGCGCATTGGCAGCACCGAGCCCGTGATGGCCGGACTACTGCCCGCCATCATTGACCGGCTATCCCGCCAATATCCGAGGCTCGCGCTTCACATCATCGAGGGCGAACCGCCGGAGCTTCAGGATCGTCATCTGCGCAATCACGACATCGACCTCATGATAGGGCGCCTGCCGAGCCCGACACCGGCTGCCGATACCGATGTCGAAGTGCTGTTGCACGAAAGCGGTGTCGTTGTCGCAGGCTTGCACAGTCCGTGGGTGCGGCGGCGCAAGATCCGCCTCGACGAGCTGGTCAACGAGCGTTGGTGCCTGCCGCCGCGCGAAAGCTTTCCGGGCGGCTGGATTGCCAACGCATTTCACGCCTCCGGGCTGGAGGTGCCACGTGCCAGCGTAACCGTGTATTCGATCCTTATGCAGTCGGCGTTGCTCTCGTCGGAACGATTCCTGAGTTTCCTTCCGGCATCGATGTTGCACTTCAGCGCGAAGCGGCTGTCGATGAAGGTTTTACCGGTGGAAATGCCTATTCAGATGTGGCCGATCGGGATCATTGCGATGAAGGGCAGAACGCCAAACCCTGCTCAGCGGCTGCTCGTCGAGTGCGCCCGGGAGGTCGCAAAGCCGCTCGCAGGTAAGCGAAACGCGCGTCGTTCCGCTCCTGCGCGGCCATCGTCGGCTACCCCGGGGTAAGGCGGTGGCCGGGCGAGCGCAGCGAGCATTCCGGAGTGCTGCCGCGGAACGATTTCTGGAATGCTTGTCTTCGCCGGAAATGACGCCGAGGGGATGGCGGTCCAACCGGATCACCTCGGGAAACTTATCCTTCCGGCCGTCGTTTAATTGCGGCTGAGGAGACGCCATGCCGATCAAGGACCAGATCAAAAATCTCGCCAAGAAGTTCGTTGAGGATCACCCCGACGCGGCAACGCTGCGGGCGCTCGTGCGGGCTCGGAAGCCGACAGCCATCCGTTTCCAGGACGATGGCATCGTGCCGAATAACCCGCATTTTCCCGTCTTGCTCTATCGCGGCGCGGTGAACCTGAAGACCCGGCGTTTTGCTCCAGAGGTCATCATCGACACGATGTTCGATCGTCACGGCTGGGGCCGCTCTTGGCGCGATACGGTTTATGACTTTGTCCACTATCATTCGCAGATCCACGAAGTGATGGGCGTGGCACGCGGCACGGCCAGGATCGAGTGCGGCGGGATCAAGGGGCGAATCCTGAGCGTGAAGGCCGGAGATGTTCTGGTCCTTCCCGCGGGCACGGGACACCGGCTGATCGAGTCCGGCCGGGACTTCCTGGTCGTCGGAGCGTATCCGCAGGAGGGGACGTATGACGAGTGCACCGACACGCGAGAGCGTCCTGACGCCAGCAAACGCATCGCCAAGGTCCGCAAGCCGAAGACCGATCCCGTGCTGGGTGCCGGCGGCCCGTTGCTCAAATCATGGCGGATAAAGCCATCGCGATCGTGAGGCGGGGGGATCGCTTTCGCTGTGCCGGTTTCGAATGTCGTTCGTTGGAACGCCGCCCGTCTTGGTCAGGTCAGATAATCCGGCGTGAAATCCGCGAGCGCGCGAAGCTCGTCAAGTTGCAACAGCTCGATCTCGCTTCCCTCCCAGGCAATCAATCGGCGCCCTCTCAGCTCCTGGATGGTGCGATTGACGTGGACGATCGACAATCCGCAGGCATCGGCGACGTGCCGCTGCGTCATCGGCATCTGGAAGCGGCCGTTCTTGACGAGGCCCACGACCGCCAGCCTTGCGGCGAGCTCGCAGATCAGATGCGCCACCTTCGGCAGTGCCGCCTGTGCGCCGAGGCGCGCGATCCATTGTCGCGAGATCGCCGCATCGATCAGCGTCTCGCGCCAGAACGCGCGGGTCAGGTGAATGGAGCCGTCGAGCAGCTGCTTGAGTGGGCTGTGTGCGACGTAGCCGACGATGGAAGGGCCAAGCCCGACGAGGTCCGCATCCATCGGCGAGACCAGCAGCGTGTGCAGGCACGGCATGTTGCCGGGAACGTGGAAGGCGAGGATCTGGCTGCGATCGCCGACGATGCGAGCCTGATAGAGGAAGCCGCTGACGACGAAAACGCAGCGAGAGGCATCTTCACCCTGGCGCAGCAGGATTTCGCCGTCGGAGACCTGGCGCAGCGTGGACGGCAGAGCCGCGATCTGGCGGCGTTCGTCGTCGGAGAGGCCTTCAATCGCCTGGAGATGTGCGATGAACTTGGGGTGCGGCATGGAGAGGAGGAGGTGTTTCAGTCGTCACCCGGCATCGCCGGCTCGAGCAGGCATCGTGAGAGTTTCGCGATGGTCCAATCGGACAGGGGAACCGCCTGGAACTCGCGGATGGCGCGCGCAAGCTCCTGATCCGACATCGGCCGCGCCGGCTCGTTCAGCGCGCCTCGCTGGAAGGCAGCGCTGATACTGTCCAGGTGCTCGCCCGACTCCGATGCGAACAGGTGGCGAATGCGCTTCAGGATCGTCGTAGAGCTCATGCGAATGGCGGGCGCAGTCAGCGATCGAGGGACGGTGGGCTGCAACCAAGTAATGTCGCAGACCGGTAGCAACCTGTGCTTCCGACCCGCGTTCTAGTCCGCTGGATACGGGCCAGATGTATCATTTGATCGAACCGGCAGGATTTTTGGCGGGACACATGGAAAAAGCGCATGACGTGCTGATCCGGAACTTGGGCGAGCACACCGCGCTCGCCCAGGAGGATGTCGCCGAAATTCGCGGGCTGACCTTTGTGCAGCGCGAGTTCGCGCCGAACGAGGATTTCATCCGTCAGGGCGACGAACCCGAGCATTCGGCGCTGGTCGTCTCCGGCATGATCGCGCGCTACCGTTTGCTCGACAGCGGCCGGCGGCAATACCTCGCGTTCCATCTGTCCGGCGACCTGCCGGACTCCCAGGGCTTGTTCATCGACCAGATGGACCATGGCCTCTGCGCCCTCGGGCCTGCCTCGGTGGCCTTCATCCCGCATCGCGAATTGTTCATTGCCTTCCGGCGACGGCCGACCTTCGCACTGTCGGTTTGGCGCGAGACCCTGCTCGATGCCGCGATCTTTCGCGAGGCCATCACCAACAACAGCGCCCGGCCGATGCACGCGCGCATGGCACACCTGTTCTGCGAGCTGTTCTACCGCGCCCGCGCAGCGCAGCTCGTCCGCGGCAATCGCTGCCGCCTGCCGCTCAGCCTGGCGCAGCTCGGCGAGACCTTGGGTATGGCGATCGCGACGGTGAACCGGACGCTCGCCGACCTCAGGCGGAGCGGGACCATGGACATGCACGACGGCGAGCTCATCGTCATGAAATGGCGCGAATTGCAGCGGCTCGGAGGCTTCAGTCCGACCTATCTGCACTTGAAGCGCCAATCGCCGCCGCATGCGTGAGACCTAAAGCTAACCGTCCGCGGCCGTGCGTCCCATCACCTCGTCAAAGTGCTTCTTCACCCAGTCGTTGCAGGAGCAGGCTCTGGCTTCGAGCGCCGGCGCATCTAGGATCAGGATGGCGCCGCGGCGTGTCGCGAGGATCCGCCTGGCCTTGAACATCTGGATGACGCGGCTGGCATAGCTGCGGGACACGCCGAGCATGCCGGCCAGCTGCTCATGGGTGAGGGGGATCTCGGGGCCGCCGACGTGCTCCTGCGCGGAGATGATCCACTTGGCGGCGCGCTGCTCGATCGAATGCGCGGCATTGCAGGCCGCGGTCTGGAGCAGCTGCGCGAACTGGCAGTCGGCGTAGCGAGAGAAGATTTGCAGAAGCGTGGCCGACCTCTGCTGGGCCTGCTCGAGCACGCGCGGCGGCAGCCGCAGCAGGGTGCCGCCCAGCTTCACGACGATGCGCGAATAGGCCAGCGAGGCGCTGCGGCCGGCGGCAATGCCCACCGCGCCCTCGCGCCCGACCAGCAGGCTTTCGACCTCGCGATCGTCCTCGACCGGCACGGCGAACGACACGAGCGTGGAGCGGCAGGGAAAATGGACCGCCGCCACCTCGTCGCCGGCATGATAAAGGATGTGGCCGGCCTCGAGTTCGACCGGCTGGAGGTGCGGCGCGAGCAGTTCGAAATCCGGGCGGCTGAGCTGCTGGAGAAGATCGTTCTGGGGCCGACCGGTCACATGTCTTGCTCTGGCCGGGAATCGGCACCGGCCAGAACCCTACGTTTCCGTGACGGAGCCGACGGTTCCAAAGTGCACACAAGGCGTTTTTCAGCCGTTGAAAAATGGCCTCCGGCTTGCGGAATTCCAGAAAGTTTTGGCAAGGCATGGGACGAGGCAATGGCGCAGCCGAACCCAGCGGCCTTCAACATTGCGAGCTCTGTGCAGGAGTGCACACAGCAGGGGCGCGGCTCCAGCGTAGCGCGCTCGTCGCGGAGCGCCGCAGCCCGTGCGCTCTGCCCGACCGACCGCCGGCCTATACCTCAACGCCGCCGGGCCGGCGGGCCCGAGGGCGGCCGGGATGTTCATCACCCGAAGTTCGTCACCCGAAGCGTGCTTCGCAATCGTGCGCGGGCCGGCCTTTTTCCGCGTGGGCGCGATAGGCATCGATCGCCCTGTTGGCGAGCATCAGTTGCCGGCGCTCGCCGGTCCTGAGCTGGGCCTCAATGGCGTCGAGCAGGACGTTCGCCGTCTCGTCCGGGGAGCCGAGCTCTCCGCTCTGCTCCAGGAAACTCCAGGCGATGAAGAATGCGTTCTCGACGGTGCAGCGAATGGACATGGCTGCCAACGCGGCGCGGCCGTTGCCGTTCCGCGGGACAGACGAATGCTTTGAATTGGCGCGCGTGCCCGCTACTTCAGCGAGCTGCCGATCGAGGTGAACTTCTTGTTCAGCGTCGCGCCGAGATTGTTGACGACGGCGATGATCGCAAGCGCAATGCCGGCGGCGATCAGGCCGTACTCGATCGCTGTGGCGCCGGACTCGTCGGCGAGGAAGCGGCGGATCGTCTGCATGGTTGCCAGAAATCCAAAAAGAGAGCTGGCGAGGACCGTATTCTGCAGCGGGTTCCCCAATTTGGAACACGGGTCTGCGTCAGTTTCTAGTTCTTGAGCACGATGCGGCCGACGACCTTGCCGGCGCGAAGCTCGTCGATCCATGTTTGGACGTCGGCCATCGGCTCCTCGCGCATCGGCGTCGGCTTGATCTTGCCGGCGCGGGCGAGCGCCATCAGCTCGTGAGCCTCGGTGAGTGTGCCGACCATGAAGCCCTCGATGGTCATGCGCTTGTAGACCCATTGCACCATCGGCAACGTGAACTGGCCCCCCATCAGGCCGGAGACCACGATCTTGCCGCCGCGCGCGGCGACGGCGACCGCGAAAGCCATGGACTTCTCGTTGCCCGCGAAGTCGACGATCTCGTCGAAGCCGCCATCGGTTTCCTTGAGGATGCGCTTGACCACGTCGGGCTCGGCCGGATCGTAGGCCACCGCCGCGCCGTTCTTCAGCGCGGTTTCGCGCGCGGCACCGCTGAGGTCGGCGACCGTGATCGGCTGCTTGAACATGGCCGCCGCGAAGGAAAGGCCCATCATGCCGACACCGCCGAGGCCGATCAGCAGGAGGTTGCGCTGGCGCGGCCGGTCGACCAGGCGCTTGAGCGCGCCGTAGGCGGTGACGCCGGAGCACATCAGCGTCGCGGCCTGGTTGACGGGCAGGGGATCGTAGTCGAGCAGATATTTCGCGTCGGGCACCAGCACGTGGGTGGCGAAGCCGCCGTCGATGGAGACGCCGAGAAAGCGCTGTCTGGCGCAGAGATTCTCGTCGCCATTGGCGCAGTCGCGACACTGGCCGCAACCGATCCACGGAAACACCGCCTTCTTGCTGCCGACGAGACCGGCGAATACCTCGGGGCCGACTTCGTCGACCACGCCCGCGATCTCGTGGCCGAGCGTGAAGGGCAGCGTCATGCCGCGCGTGGTGTCGAGCTTCTTGCCGCCGCCGAGATCGGCGTAGCCGTCCTGGATGTGCAGATCGGAGTGGCAGAGGCCGCAACGCTCGATCCGCACCAGCACCTCTCGACCTTGCGGCTTCGGCGTCTCGACGATGGTCTCGCACAGCGGCGCATCGAACTTGACGAGGGACTGCCGACGCATCAACGCCATATTTCTTCCTCCGAAATTATCTCTCTGTTTCGCTGCGTATATTGGCCAATTCACGGGCCATGGCAACAAAGCCGGAAATCGGAACGGTCTCCGCGCGCCGCGTCGCATCGACGCCGGCAGCGGCGGCGAGCCGCGCGGGATCGGCGCCGAGCGCCTTCAGGCTTTGCCGCAGCATCTTGCGGCGCTGGCCGAAGGCGGCGGCCGCGACCTGTTCGAGCAGCTTGCGATCGCAGGCGAGAGGCGTTTCGCGCGGGATCAGTCGCACAACGGAAGACGTAACCTTCGGCGGCGGCACGAAGGCGGACGGCGCGATGTCGAACAGGATCTTGGTCTCGCAGCGCCAATTGGCGAGCACGCCGAGTCGGCCGAAGGCCTCTTCGTCCTCGCGCGCCACGATGCGCTCGCCGACCTCGCGCTGGAACATCAGGACCATCATTTCGTACCAGGGCGGCCAGGGTTCGGTGGTGAGCCAGCCGACGAGGAGGTGGGTCGCGATGTTGTAGGGCAGGTTGGCGACGATTTTTGCTCTTTCGCCTGATAGCAGCGGGCGCGGGTCGAAGGTCATGGCGTCGCCATGGACGATCTCGAGACGGCCGGGATAGCGCGCAGCAATATCCTGCAAGGCAGGGATCGCGCGCTCGTCATGCTCGATGGCGATGACGCGTCTGGCGCCGAGCGCGAGCAGGGCGCGCGTCAGCCCGCCCGGGCCGGGGCCGATCTCGATGATGGTGGAATCCTCGAGTGGAGCCGCCGCACGCGCGATGCGCGCGGTGAGATTGAGGTCGAGGAGGAAGTTCTGGCCGAGCGATTTGCGCGCCGACAAGGCGTGCTGGCGAATGACCTCGCGAAGCGGCGGGAGGTCATCGATCGTGCTCATCGGGTTTTCGCAGCCGCCATCCGGCTCGCAAGCCTCAACGCAGCGATCAGGCTTGCCGGATTGGCCTTGCCGGTGCCGGCGATGTCGAAGGCGGTGCCGTGGTCGGGCGAGGTGCGGATGAAGGGCAGTCCGAGCGTGACGTTGACCGCGTCATCGAAGGCCACAGTCTTGATCGGGATCAGCGCCTGGTCGTGGTACATGCAGACGGCGCAGTCATAGCTGTTTCGCGCGGCTTCGTGGAACATGGTGTCGGCGGGGAGCGGTCCCTTCGCCTCGATACCGTCGCCCCGCAACGTCTTGATCGCCGGCGCGATCACGGTCTGCTCCTCGTGGCCGAGCGAGCCGTCCTCGCCCGCGTGCGGATTGAGGCCGGAAATCGCGATGCGCGGATTCGCGATTCGAAGCGGGATTTGAGTTCGGTCGCGACGATGCGCACGGTCGAGACGATCAGCTCGCTGGTGAGCTGGGCCAGTGCATCGCGCAAGGAGACGTGGATGGTCACGGGCACTACGGCGAGCCGCGGCGACCACAGCATCATCACCGGCTGCGGCGTGGGGCCGTCTTCCGCGGCGAGCTCTGCGAGGAATTCGGTATGGCCGGGATGGCGGAAGCCGGCACGATAGAGCACGCTCTTGGCAATCGGATTGGTGACAACGGCGCCGGCGCGGCCCTCGCGGACATCCGTGACCGCCTGGCGGATCGAGGCGAGCGCGGCCGGCGCGCTCGATGCGTCGGGCTTGCCGGGCGCGGCGCTCGCGGGTTCGCCGGACGCAACCACGGGCAGGGCCTCGGGGAAGGCGGCCTCGGCCTCGCCGGTGGTCACCGAAGCGATCCTGACGGCAGCGCCGAGCGCCTTGGCGCGGCGGGCGATCAGCGCCTCGTCGCCGAGCAGATAGAAGGCGGGCAGGTCCAGTTCGCGGCGCTTGAGCCAGGCTGCGATGGTGATGTCGGGGCCGATGCCGGCAGGCTCTCCCAGCGTCAGGGCGAGGGGCTTGGCAGGCTGCTTGGCCATCAGCGGTTGCGATACTCGATCATCGCCGCCTTGCGGAGCTCCTCGAGATAGGTCTTCTGGGTCTTCTCGTACTTCTCCTGATACATCTTCTCGCGGACCTCGCGCTTCTTCGGCGTGTCGATCATGGTCGGCTTGCGCGAGCACAGCACCACCATCTCGATGCCTGCCTTGGTCGTCTCGGGCGCGGTCAGGTGGCCGATCGGCGTGTCGTCGAGCACCTTACGCAGCGCCTCGGGTAATTCAGCGGTGGTCTTGGTGACGACGTCGCGGATGGTGGCGTTCGGCGTGGAGCGGAACAGCGAATTGGCTTCTTCGCAGCTTCCGACGCGCGAGCGATACTGCTCGGCTTCCTTATGCCGTGTCTCCAGGAACGCCGGCGACGAGCCCCGTGGCACGATCAGCACGATCGGCTGCATCTTGTATTCGGTGCCCTCGATCTGCAGCTTGTCGCCGGTCTGGGCCTGCACGGCCTGCGCGACGTCCTTCTCGCCGACCAGCAGCTTCTCCTTGAAGCGGCCGCGCACGGGCTGGTCCAGACCATCTCGGCCTTCATGCGGCTCTTCAGGGTTTCGGGGCGGACGCCCTTGACCTCGAGCGACTTGGTGAGCTGGTCCGGCGAGATGCGCATGCGCTGCGCCATGCCCTCGTAGGACTGGTTGATGTCGGAGACGCCGGGGTCGACACCATATTTCTTGCCTTCCTTCATCTTCACCCGGTCGTCGATCAGCTCGTTGATGACGTCCTGGCGGGCCGGTGTCTTCTGCGTCGTCAGCTGGTCGAGCTTGGAGCGCTGCTCGATGTCGAAGTCGGTGATGGGATCGCCGTTGACCATCAAGACGATGTTCTGCGCACGCAACGGCGCGCCGGCCAGCAGCAGGGCGGCGAGGATGAGGAAGAGGCGGAAGACAGGCAATGGGATCGTCATATTTGTCGCTCGCATGTCAGCCGGGTGAACCTGCGATCGGGAACACGCGGCCGGCACCTTCAAACCGTTCACTGGAGTCCGCCGCCGGAACTGCTGGTGGTCGCTGTGTTCGCCAGCGTGCGCAGGCCGATCTGGAACATGATCGCGTGGTTCAGCACGGGCGGGGTCGAGCCTGCGGAATAGCTATACGCAGTTACATAGTTCAAGCCGAGCACAAAACAATCGTCGACGTAGCCGGCACCGAGCACATACTGGTTGATCTTGTTGGCCTCAAGGTCCCAGCGCGCCGAGCCCGTGACCACCCAATTGGCCGCGAGCTTGATCGAGCCTGACGTCAGGATGCCCTCGCGGCGGGTTAGATAGCCGAGTTCCGGCTGCGCCGCGTAATTGCCGTACAGCATGCTGACTGACCAGCGGTTGAAGTTGGCGCGGCCTTCCGCCTCGAAGCGCTGCACGTTCCAGGTCTGCTCGTCCATGCGCGAGCGAACGCTGAACGTATAGGTGCTGTTGGGCGAATAGGCGGCGCTCGCCACATAGTCGGAGCGCGGCCTTTGCAGGCCGGAATCCACGCCGGTATTGATGGAGTCCTGGACCGCGAAGGAGTTCATGCCGAACAGCTGGTAGGACTGGCCGAACAGCGTCTTGATGGCTCCGCCCCTGTCGAACTGCGTGGTGGACTGCACGCCGACATTGGCGCGGCCGCCGCCCTCGACACGGTCGTAGCCGGAGAACTTGTCGACGCTGAACAGGTTCGAGGCGTCGAACACCATGCTCTGCGCGTCCTCGTTGGGGAGCTTGCCGGCATAGGTCTCGTTCGGCCGGATGATGATCTGCGCGATCGGCTCGATGGTGGTCGAACCCCAGGGCTGAACGTTGATGAAGGGGTAGCGGTATTCGAGGCCCACGGTCGGCATCAGGCGGAGCGCCTGGGTATCGCCGACGGGCAAATAGTTCGACACGCCCGGCTGGTTGGAGACCGAGGAGTTGATCGCGTCCGCGCGGAGAATGGCGAACGGCGTCCAGATTTCACCGAACGGATCGGTGAAGGACTTGCGCCACTGCGCTTCCGCCGTCAGGCGGGTGTAGGTACCCGGGAAGCCGCGCAGCGGCACTGCGACGGCGTACGCGCGAGCGGATCGGCCGACACCGTCGTGCACAGGCTGTTGGTGTTGGCGAGCGTCGTGATCGGATCGAACACCGCGGTGTCACGCGACAGGTTCACGAAATTGGTCTTGTAGCTGAACTCGCCGCCGAAGACTGGATAGTTCAGCACGTTCGAGTAGTCGATCACGGGGTAGACGACCGGCACCTGGTTCTGGTTGCCCGAGTAACTCAGCCAGTACATCGTGCGCGCGTCGAAGAAGCTGCGATTGCCGACACCGGTCAGGTAAAGCTGCGAGAGTGCATCCGTCGGCAGATACAGGAACGAGCCCAGCGGATCGCGATATTGCGACAACCGATAGTCCGAGAAGAAATAATAGTCGGACATCAGGACACCGTCCCAACCCCAGACCCATTTGTCGTTCAGCGCGAACTGACCCTTGGTGTCGACGGCGCCGCGGAACTGCTTGTCGCCGGGCTGGCCCGCGAGCGCGCTCCGATCGAGCTGGTCGATGCCGTAGACGCGGATCTGATAGGCGCCGTCCATCAGGCGCTGGCGGAATTCGGCCTGGAACAGCACGCCCTGCCTGGACGTGATGCGCGGGTTGAAGGTGGCGTCCATGTCGGGCGCGATCGCCCAGTAGAACGGAACCTCGACGCCGTAGCCGAACGGCGTATTCGACGTGAAGCCCGGCATCAGGAAGCCGGTCTTGCGCTTCACGGTCGGGTCGGGCGTCGAGAAATAGGGCATATAGGCGATCGGCACGCCGAAGAATTCGAGCTGCGCCGTCTCGAAATACAGCATCTTCTCCTGCTGGTCGTGGATGATGCGCGCACCCTTGACCTGCCAGAGCGGCGGCTTCTTCGGATCGTCCTTGCACGGCGCGCAGGCCGTGTAGACGCCGTTCTCGAACACCGTGTAGTTGCCGCTGGAGCGATCGGAGCGGCTCGCCGCCATGCGGGTCTGGTCGGCCGTATCAACGCGCAGCAGAATCGACGAAGCCGTCACGGTAGTCGTCGGACAGGTCCAGGATCTCGGCATAGGTGATCTTGCCGTCGGCATCCGTCATACGGATGTTGCCTTCGGCATGGAGCCGCTTGGTCTTCTGGTCGTAGATGACCTTGTCGGCCTCGACGCTGGTGCCGTTGTAGAACAGCTGGACGTTACCGACCGCGGAGACGCGCGAATTGTTGTAGTCGTAATCGACCTCGGTCGCCTGAACCAGCATCTGGTTGTCGTTGACGGCCTTCGGCGGCTTCGCACGCGGCGGCAGCGGATTGTAGGTGAAGCTCTGGGCGGAGGCCGGCGTCACGGCGGCAACGTCCATCACGCCACCGAGCGATGCCACGGCGGCGACAGCAAGCAGGAATCTGCGAATGGACAAGCCACACCCGTTCGCGCGCACCAATGTGCGCCGCGTCAAACGAGACACGGGCCCTCGGTGGACGGCCGTCACTATCCGTCCTCCTGATACAGCAAGGCCAAAAAGCCGGTGAGGCCGCCCACCACCACGGGCAACCACGCCGCAGCGATCGGATGCATCAACTCAGCCTTGCTCAAATCTTCAGTCACTTTCGACAGAACGTAGAGCAGAAAGCCTGCGCCCACGCCACTCAAAACCATCTTCTGCACGCCGCCCATCCGGAAGAAGCGCAACGACACGGAGGCCGCGAGCATCACCATGGCTGCAAGCAAAAACGGCTGTGCCAGAAGCTTCTGATACTGGAGTCGGTATCCGGCTGTCGCGAAGCCCGAGCTTTCGGATGAGCGGATGTAGCTCGGTAGTTGCCAAAAGGACACAGTCTCGGGTGTGGAAAAGCTGTTGCGGACCTGGGCCTCGGTCAGCGTGGTCGGAATCTCCAGGCTGGCCTGATCGACCGGCGGCAGATCCAGCGAGAAGCGGCGGACGCCCTTGAACAGCCAACGGCCGGCCTCGAGCGTCGCCTCGCGCGCCTCGACCCGTTCCTTGAAGTGCTGCTCTGTGTCAAACCGGAACAGCGTGAGTCCGGTGAGCCGGATACCCTGCTGCTCGCTGCGCGCCGCATTGATGATCGTCTCGCCGTCGCTGGTCTTCTGGTTGAGCCAGAAGCCGGAGGCGTCCTGAATGCCGCCGCCGGGCGCCGAGCCGAACAGCTCGGCTTCCATGCGCTTGGACAGCTCGCGCAGATTGGCCGACATCGGATTGTAGGCGACGGTGGCGATCACGCCGATCAGGAGCGCGCTGCCGAGCGCCGGCGAGATGAATTGCCATGCGGAGACGCCGGCGGCGCGCGCGACGACGAGCTCGAGCCGGCGGGAGAGGGCGAGATAGCAGGTCATGGCGCCGATCAGCATGCAGAACGGCGTCAGCTTCTCCAAAAGCTGCGGCACGCGGAACAGCGAGGTCTCGGCCACCATGACTGCGGAGGCGGATGCGAGCCCTGAGGTCTTGCGCACCATCTCGATGTAATCGACCAGCACCAGCAACAGAAAAATGCCGGCGAACACGCCGAGCGCCGCGACCACGAAACGGCCGGCGAAATAGCGCCCGAGTGTGTTGGTGAGCATGCTCATGCGGTGGCCGGCCGTCCGAACAGCCGCGCGATGCGCGCGTTCGACCTGTTGATGGCCTCCATGAGGCGCGGCGGCGGTTCGACCACAAGGCCGCCAATGATGATCGCCAGCCCGACGCCGATGGCACCAATGACCATGGCATATTGGACCAGCACCGCGCCCGGCGATTTCACCGCCATCACCGAGCAGGCGAAGCCGGCCATGCGCAGGCCGAACACGGCGAGGATCGAGGAGCCGATCGAGAAATTGCGGCTCTGGCGCGTGGTGCGAGGCGCACCCAGAAACGCGAAGGTCAGCACGGCAAAGGCGAAGGGATAGATCGGCGCCAGCAGGCTGTCATGCAGGGCCGAGCGGAACTGGCCGGGAATCTGCTTGTAGACGGGATCGTCCTCGGACGGCGAGAGCAACTCCCAGAGATAACGCTCGCGGATGCCGAGGGTGACGTCGCGGCCCTGGCCCGAGAACTTGGACATGTCGAAGCCGTAGCGGCCGAACGCCACCAGCGCGGGATCGCGCTTGCCGGCCTCGAAGCGTTGGAGATTGCCGGTCTCCAGCACCAGGAACGATCCGGTCTCGTTCTTCACGACTTCGCCGTGCTCGGCGACGATCGAGACCCGCTCGTTCGGATCGCGGCGGTCGTCGATGAAGATGCCGGCGAGGATGCCGCCGGGCTGGCGTTCGCGGATCCGGATCGTCAGGTTCTTGTCGAGCTGGGCGAAGCGGCCGGGCTGCAGGATGTTGGTGAGCACGTCGGCGGTGATCTCGGCGTCCCACTGCTTGATCCGCCGCATGCCGTCGGGAGCGAGATAGGCCGCGATGAAGGCGACCAGCAGCGCCACCACGCAGGTGGCGTAGAAGAACGGATAGAACAGCCGGAATGGCGAGAAGCCGGCGGCATTCATCACGATGATCTCGGAATCGGTCGCGAGCTTGTTCAGCGTATGCGAGATCGCGATCATCAGCGCGATCGGCGAGATGATCAGGACCAGCGCGGGCACGACGAGGCTGGTGATCCCGAGGAAGGTCAGGATGGTCTGACCCTGGCTCGTCATCAGGTCGATGCCGCGCAACGCTTGCGTAATCCAGATCACGCCCGTGAGGCTGACCAGGACCAGCGCAAACGACGCGAGCGTCGTGCGGAAGATATACCTATCGATTGACCCCATGCGCTACCGCACAGATCCCACCAAGTCCCCAATGCCGGCCGGAATTCCGGCTGTCCAACCAATCCCCGCAAGGGGATCCCAAGGTCGGCCAACCATCTCATCCGCCGGCTTACTCTCTCAGTACCATCCCTTTGATCCGTCAACAAAATGGCTGCCCCGTGGCACCCTCAATATATGGTTAATATTTCCCTCGTTGTGGCCCCTCGGCCACGGGGGTGCTTGGCATCTGCCGGGCCGGTGGCCCATAGTGCGGCACGCTCAGTGAATCGCCGTTCAGCTCCGGCCCGTGGCCGGGACCGCCGATCGGTAAAAAAGCGCAATGTTTTTGAGGAGTTACTCATGTCCGATGCCATTAAGGTCGGCTTCGTTCCATTGTCTGCCGCCGCCCGTGGCATCATGGTCGTGTTCTGCGACGACAGCCTGAAGCTCGGCCCGGCGACCGCCAAGGCGCTCGGCGGGGCCACCGAACTCGTGAAGCGGGCGGCCACCGCCGCCGCCTTCAAGGGCAAAAGCGGCGCGGCGCTCGACATCCTTGCGCCCGAAGGCGTGAAGGCCACCCGCCTGATCGTGATCGGCGCCGGCAAGGCGACCGGTCTGAAGGCGAACGACTTCCTCAAATTCGGCGGCGTGGCGGCGAGCAAGCTTCCGGCCGGGGCGGCGGCCATGACTATCATGGCGGAACTTCCAAACGGCGCCATGACCAGCGAGCAGGCGGTCGCGATCGCCTCGGGCCTGCGGCTGCGCACCTACAACTTCGACCGTTACAAGACCAGGAAGAAGGATGGCGAGGAGGGCGGCACGCGCGCCGACGTCTCGTTTGCGGTCGGCGACGTGGTCGCCGCGAAGAAGGCGTTTACATCGGCGGCTGCGATCGTGGACGGCGTGATCATTGCGCGCGACCTCGTCAACGAGCCGCCGAACGTGCTTTTTCCCGAGGAGTTCGCGCGCCGCGCAGGCCTGCTCCGCAAGCTCGGCGTCAAGATCGAGGTCCTCGACGTCAAGGCCATGGACAAGCTCGGCATGGGCGCTCTGCTCGGCGTCGGCCAGGGCTCGGCGCGGCCGAGCCGCACCGTGATCATGCGTTGGGACGGCGGCAAGAAAGGTGAGGCGCCGGTTGCCTTCGTCGGCAAGGGCGTCTGCTTCGACACCGGCGGCATTTCGATCAAGCCGGCCGGCAGCATGGAGGACATGAAGGGCGACATGGGAGGCGCTGCCTGCGTCGTCGGCCTGATGCATGCGCTCGCGGCCCGCAAGGCCAAGGTCAACGTCGTCGGCGCCATCGGCCTGGTCGAGAACATGCCGGACGGCAACGCGCAGCGCCCAGGCGACATCGTCACCTCGATGTCGGGCCAGACCATCGAGATCATCAACACCGACGCGGAAGGCCGCCTGGTGCTTGCCGATGTGCTCTGGTACGTCGCCAAGAAAACCAAGCCGAAATTCATGGTGGATCTGGCGACGTTGACCGGCGCCATCGTGGTCGCGCTCGGCACCGAGCATGCCGGAATGTTCTCCAACAATGACGAGCTTGCCGAGCGGCTGCTGGCGGCCGGCATCGAGAGCGGCGAGAAGGTCTGGCGCCTGCCGCTTGGCCCTGAATACGACAAGCTGATCGATTCCCAGTTCGCCGACATGAAGAACACCGGCGGCCGCCATGGCGGCTCGATCACCGCGGCGCAGTTCCTCCAGCGCTTCGTGGATGGCACGCCCTGGGCGCATCTCGACATCGCTGGGACCGCCATGGGCGCGCCGAAGACCGACATCAACCAGAGCTGGGGAAGCGGCTATGGCGTTCGCTTGCTCGACCGTCTGGTCGCAGATCACTACGAGCGCAAATGACCCGAGATGACTGAAGTCCTCTTCTACCATCTGCAAAACATGACGGTGGAGAACGTGTTGCCGCCGCTTCTCGAGAAATCGCTCGAGCGCGGCTGGCGCGTCGTTGTGCAGTCGAATTCGCCGGAGCGCGCCGATGCGCTCGACGCCCATTTGTGGACCTATCGCGACGATTCCTTCCTGCCGCACGCGACATGGCGGGTGAGCGACGCTGCCGATCAGCCGATCGTGCTGGCGGTCGAGGAGGACAATCCGAACGGTGCCAATGTCCGCTTCCTCGTCGACAACGCCGCGCTGCCGCAGGACGCGCAGGCCTATGAGCGCATGGTGCTGCTGTTCGACGGCGACGATCCGGACGCGCTTGCGTTCGCCCGCAGCGCCTGGACGGATTGCAAGGCGCGGGGATTTGATGTCACTTATTGGCAGGCTGACGAGCGGGGCCGGTGGCAGAAGCGGAATTAGCGGTCGCTCGCAATTAATGATAATTTGCACTTTTCGGGTGATGATGGCTTTTGTCACCTTCGTGCCGCAAAGTGATGTTGCTACAATTGCTTAGGGCCGATCCTTCACTCGGGGATTTTAGTTTATCGTGCGACATCAAAAAGCTTCCCAGCTCGCTCATAATTGCGTTGGCGGCCGTAGCCCCGCTGGTTGCGGGCTGTTCGGGCGGGACCGATCTGTTGTCCAGGGATGCCCAGTGGTTCAACACGCCCAGCCGCCTGTTCATCAAAAGCATCTCGATTGAGTCGCCGCCGCTGACCCCCGACAAGCCGGTTGGGGCCGAGGATCTGGTCAGCGCCGACGGGGCTTGTGCCGGCATGGCGCCGCCGCCCGGGCCGGCTGATGCGAATGCGTCGACGACCGCGCCGGCTCCCATGGGCGGCACCGTCGCGCTCGGCCACACCGAATGCGATGTGGTGCGCGGCATCGGCGCGCCCTCGAGCGTCAACCTCTCCGGTGATGCCGCCGGCAGGCGCGTTGCGGTCGTGACCTGGACGACCGGTCCGCGCGCTGGCATCTATACCTTCACGGCCGGTCGCCTGTCCTCGATCGAGGGCACGCCGGAGGCGCCGGTCATGCCGAAGGCGACCAAGCCGAAGCCGAAGAAGAAGTCGGCGTAACACAAGTCGACCTTTTGGCCTGAAGCTGGTTGCGGCTGTCGATGCGATCAGCCGCGCACTCCTATCCCCATCATCAAGCGGCTTTGCATTCCTTGATCGCGGTTGCCGAGGCGTGAACCGTGATCTCTCCCGTTCGCGCTCGCCGGCGATCTTGTTCGCGAGTTTCGACATCGCGGATGCCGACCTTCGCCCAAAGTGCCTTCATTGCCTCGAGCTGCGTTCTTCCGCGCGCGTTGAAAATCACGGGGGCGTTACGCGTGATCCGTGATCAGGCGGTTCGTGATGAGCAAGCCTTCGCATCCGCTGTCGGAAACTGCCCCGAAGCAAAACTGGAGGAAATCTCCAGAATAATCACGCGCGTCTCAAGCAACGGTTCAAGAATGTCATGTGCGCGAATGCTACGCGTCGAACGGAGGGGCTAGGTCGGAAGGATCATTTGGATGTCCATTACCTCTGTGTTTTCCCCGGTTACGGGGCAACTCATCATTTTCGGCGACAGCGCGAATAACGGCCTCGTGATAAGTCGCGACAAGTCCGGCCGCATCCTGGTTGATAACGGGCACGTGAAAACGGTTGGTGGCGAACCCACGGTCGACAACACCACCGCGATCGACATCTTCGGTCAAGGCGGTGACGACACGATCACCGTCGACGAATGCCACGGACCGATGCCGGCGGTGCACATCTTCGGCGGCGACGGCAATGACAGGATCACGGGCGGCTCGGGAGCCGACCTCCTGTTTGGTCAGGCCGGCAACGATTTGATCAAGGGCGGCGGCGGCAACGATCTGCTGTTCGGCGGAGCGGGTAACGACGTCCTGGACGGCGGCAGCGGCGACAACCAGCTGTTCGGCGAGGCCGGCGACGACGTCATGATCTGGAATCCCGGCGGCGGCACCAACCTGTTCGAAGGTGGTGAGGGCAACGATACGGCTCAGGTCAACGGAAACAACGCCGCCGAGACGTTCACAATCACGGCGAACGGCACCCGCGTGCGGCTCGACGGGACGGGCGCGGCGCCGTTTTCGCTCGACATCGGCACGACTGAAAATCTCGTCTTGCACAGCGGCGGCCGCGACGATGTCATCACCGCGGGCAATGGGCTCGGCAGCCTGATCTCGCTGACGCTCGATGGCGGCGCCGGCAACGACCGGATCATCGGCGGCGACGGCAACGACCTCATCATCGGCGGCAGCGGCGACGACATCGTCAATGGCGGACGCGGCAACGACGTCGCCCAGCTCGGGAGTGGCGACGACACTTTCATCTGGAATCCCGGTGACGGCAGCGACACGGTCGAGGGCGGCTCGGGCAGCGACAAGCTGCTTTTCAATGGCGCTAACATCAACGAGACCATCAACATCTCGGCCAATGGCGGCCGGGTGCGCTTCACCCGCGATGTCGCCAACATCACGATGGATCTCAACAGCGTCGAGCAGATCGAATTCGATGCGCGTGGCGGCGCCGACAACATCACCGTCGGCGACCTCACCCGGACCGGCGTCAAGCAGGTGCTGGTTGATCTCGGAGCCGTTCCGGGAGGGACGCAAGGCGACGGCGCTGCTGATACGGTGACCGTCAACGGCAGCAACGGCAATCAGCACATCGAGGTCACAGCCGCGGGCACAACGGTCACGGTCACGGGGCTGCCGGAGGTCGTGACGATCGCAAATGCAGAGGCCGGCAACGACCGGCTGGTCGTGCAGGCGCTCGGCGGCAACGACGTGATCGATGCATCCACGCTCGGCGCGGCGATCGGGCTGACCATCGACGGCGGTGCGGGCAACGACACCATCACCGGCAGCCAGGGAGCCGACACCCTGATCGGCGGCGACGGCAACGACAAGGTCATCGGCGGCCGCGGCAATGACGTCGCGCTTCTCGGCGCAGGCGACGACATCTTCACGTGGAATCCCGGTGACGGCAGCGACACTGTCGAAGGCGGCACGGGAACCGATACGCTGGTGTTCAACGGCGCCAATGTGGCCGAGACCATGTCGATCTCGGCGAACGGAAGCCGTGCGCTACTCACCCGTGACGTCGGTGCTATCGTCATGGACCTCGCCGGCGTCGAGCACGTGCAGATCGCGGCGGCAGGCGGCGCCGACAACATCACCGTCAACGATCTGACCGGGACAGGAATCACGCAGGTTGCCATCGACCTCAGTGCCGGCCCCGGCAGCCAGAGCGGCGATGCCGCGGCGGACCGCGTGACCGCGAACGGCACGACCGGTGACGACAACATATCGGTCGTGACCGCCGGCGGATCGATCGTGGTCAACGGCCTCGCTGCGCAGGTGACGATTGCGCATGCGGACGCCGGTGATGTGCTCGGCATCAACGGCGGCCAAGGCAATGATGTCATCGATGCGTCTTCCATCAAGGCGGGACAGTTGTTCCGCCTCAACATCAATGGCGGCGACGGCAACGACACCATCACAGGCAGTGCCGGCAATGACATTGTGAACGGCGGACGCGGCAACGATTTCGCCAATCTCGGTGCGGGCGACGACACCTTCATCTGGAACCCCGGCGACGGCAGCGATACCGTCGAAGGCGGGAAGGGCACCGACACTCTGGCATTCAACGGCGCCAATATCAGCGAGAACATCAACATCTCGGCCAATGGCGGCCGGGTGCTGTTCACGCGAGATGTTGCCGCCATTGCGATGGACCTGAACGGGGTCGAACATGTCGACTTCAATGCTCTCGGCGGTGCCGACAACATTACGGTCGGTGACCTCTCCGGCACCGGCGTCAGCCAGGTCGACCTCGATCTCGGCGCCAATGACGGCGCCGCGGATACCGTGACCATCAACGCAACCGGCGGCAACGACGTCATCACGGTGACCGAGCACGACGGCATCATCACGGTGTCGGGGCTTGGCCAGGACATCAACATTACCGATGCCGGCGCGGGCGACAGGATCGTCATCAACGGTCTCGATGGCGACGACGTCATCACGGCCTCCGGTCTGCACGGCGGCATCCAGCTCGTTGCCAATGGCGGCAACGGCGACGACGTGCTGATCGGCAGCCCCGGCAACGACACGCTGGCGGGTGGTGCCGGTGATGACGTGCTGATCGGCGGCGGGGGCCTCGACGTCCTCGACGGCGGCACCGGCAACAACGTCGTCATCCAGGGCGGTGCGTTCGCGGCCGCGATGCTGCTCAACCAGGCCATGGCGGCCAGCTTCGTCCCGGCAGGTGAGGGGAACGGCGAGATGCCGCTGCCCGATCCGCACGCGATGCAGAACCAGGTGCTCGCACCGCCGCAGCACGCCTGAAGCCGACTGCATCGGCCCGGAGAACGCTCATGACGACGAACGCGGTCTCCACCGATACGGGGCTCGATGCATTGCTGACACTGCTGCATCTGCAAGGTGTTGCGGCCGATCGCGAGCAGCTCAGGCACCGGCTGGGCGCGGCAAGCTTCGGCGCAGCGGATATCGTCCGCTGCGCCAGGTCTCTCGGACTTAAAGCGCGAACCTATCGAACGCAGTGGAGCCGTCTGTCGGACACCCCGCTGCCTGCGATCGCAATGCTGCGGGACGGCGGCTTCATGGTCATCGCAAAGGCCTCCGCCGATAAGGTGCTGGTGCAGTCCCCGGAGGCGCAGCGTCCGGTACTGATGGATCGCGACGAGCTGTGCGCGATCTGGGACGGCGGTTTGATCCTGATGGTTCGGCGCGCCGGCCTGTCCGACCTCGGGCGGCACTTCGATATCACCTGGTTCATCGGCGCGATCGGCAAATACCGGCGGCTGCTGGGCGAGGTGCTGGCGGCTTCGTTCTTCATCCAGCTTTTTGCGCTGGTCTCGCCGTTGTTCTTCCAGGTCGTGATCGACAAGGTGCTGGTGCACCGCTCGCTGTCCACGCTCGACGTCCTCGTCATTGGCCTCGTCGTCGTCTCCCTGTTCGACACCGTGCTCGGGATCCTGCGCAATTACCTGTTTGCGCACACCACCAACCGCATTGACGTCGAGCTCGGGGCACGCCTGTTCCACCACCTGCTGGCGCTGCCGATGGCGTGGTTTCAGGCCAGGCGCGTCGGAGATTCCGTGGCCCGGGTCCGTGAGCTCGAGAACATCCGCAATTTCATCACCAGCTCGTCGCTGACGCTTCTCATCGACCTGGTCTTCACCTCGGTGTTCCTGGCGGTGATGTTCGCCTATTCGGCGCAGATGAGCTTCATCGTGCTGGCATCGTTCCCGTTCTACATCGCGATCTCGGCCGTGGCGACGCCGCTGTTTCGCCGCAGGCTGGACGAGAAATTCCGCCGCGGCGCCGAGAACCAGGCCTTCCTGGTCGAGAGCGTCAGCGGCATCGAAACGCTGAAGGCGATGGCGGTCGAGCCGCAGATGCAGCGCCGCTGGGAAGAGCAGCTCGCAGGCTATGTCGCCGCGAGCTTCGGTGTCACCAGCCTCGGCAACACGGCTAGCCAGCTGGTGCAGCTCGTCAGCAAGGTCGTCACCGCCGCCATTCTCTATGTCGGCGCCAGACTGGTGATCGGTGACGCATTGACCGTCGGCGAGCTCGTTGCCTTCAACATCTTCGCAGGGCGGGTGTCGGCCCCGGTGCTGCGGCTCGCGCAGGTCTGGCAGGATTTTCATCAGGCGCGACTGTCGATCGCCCGGCTCGGCGACATCCTCAACAGCGCGGCGGAGCCTGCTTACTCCGCGGCCCGCGCGGGGCTGCCGCCGATCCGGGGCAACATCCGCTTCGAGCACGTCTCTTTCCGCTACCGGCCCGATGGGCCGGAGATCCTGCACGATGTCTCATTCGACATTCCAGCCGGACAAACCGTCGGCATCGTCGGATCGTCCGGTTCGGGCAAAAGCACCTTCGCCAAGCTGGTGCAGCGGCTCTATGTACCGCAAGGCGGCCGCGTGCTGGTCGACGGAATGGATCTGATGACGACCGACCCGGCCGGACTCCGTCGGCAGATCGGAATCGTGCTCCAGGACAACATGCTGTTCAACCGGTCGGTGCGCGACAACATCGCGCTGGCCGATCCAAGCCTGCCGATGGATCGCATCATCGATGCGGCGAAGCTGGCGGGCGCGCATGATTTCATTCTGGAGCTCCCCGAGGGCTACGATACGGTGGTCGGCGAGCGCGGCTCGACGCTCTCGGGCGGGCAGCGCCAGCGCATCGCGATTGCCCGCGCACTGGTGGGCAATCCCCGGATCCTGATCTTCGACGAAGCCACCAGCGCGCTCGACTATGAAAGCGAGCGGATCATCCATGACAACATGAAGGAGATCGCGAAAGGCCGCACCGTCCTGATCATCGCGCACCGTCTGTCCACCGTCCGCGGCGCCGATCGCATCTTCACCCTGGAACGCGGCCGTCTGGTCGAGGACGGCACGCATGATGCGCTGATCAAGACCGGCGGCCGCTATGCCGCCCTGCATCGTCTCCAGGGAGGCATTTATGAGGTCGGCTAACACTGTGCCGGCCGCTCGTCCGGAGCAGACCGTGATCCCGTTCCGGAATGGAAAGGGCCGGCGCGCCGAGGAAGTCGCCTTCCTGCCGGCAGCGCTGGAAATCACGGAAACACCGCCATCGCCGATCGGCCGCGCCATCGCCCTGGCCCTCATGCTGCTTGTCTGCGCGGCGCTGGCCTGGTCGGCTTGGGGCACGATCGACATCGTGACCTCCGCAACCGGCAAGGTCGTGTCGAGCGGGCGAAGCAAGGTGATCCAGCCGTTCGAGACCGGCGTGGTGCGCGCCATTCACGTGCAGGACGGGCAATCGGTCAAGGCGGGCGACCTGCTGATCGAGCTCGATCCGACGGTGAACGCCGCAGAGCGCGATCGTCTGCATGACGATCTCATGGCCGAGCGGCTCAACGTCGCGCGCCTCCGCGCCGCATTGGCGGGCGGCGAAGGGGTATCCGCTGATCTCGTCGTACCAGAGGATGCCGATCCCATGCTGGTTGCGACGCAACGGCAGCTCCTCGCCAATCAGGTCAGCGAGAACAGGGCCAAGCTCGCGGCGCTGGCACGTCAGGAAGCGCAGAAGGAGGCCGAACATCAGACGATTGCGGCGACGATTCACAAGCTTGATGCGTTGCTGCCGATCACCCAGCAGCGTGTCGAGATCCGCAAGACGCTGATGGAGAAGGAGATCGGCTCGAAGCTGACCTACTATGAGACCCTCCAGCTCCAGATCGAGCAGCAGGAGGAGCTTCGCGTCCAGAGCAGCCGCTTGAAGGAGGCCGAGGCGGCCGTCGCCGCGATCCGGGAGACCCGCATCCAGGCCCTGGCCGAGTACAGGAAGAGTCTCTCCGACGAGCTGGCTAAGAGCGAACAGAAAGCCAATGGCGTCGCACGCGATCTGATCAAGGCGCAGCAGAGGACGAGGCTTCAGCAACTGACGTCGCCGGTCGACGGCGTCGTGCAGCAGCTTGCGGTCCACACCGTGGGCGGCGTGGTCACGCCCGCGCAGTCGCTGCTGGTAATCGTGCCGACCGATACGCGGCTCGAGATCGAGGCGATGATCTCCAATCGCGATATCGGATTTGTCGAGGCCGGGCAGGGTGCTGCCATCAAAATCGACACTTTCAATTTCACCCGCTACGGGCTTCTCGCAGGCCAGGTCGTGAGCGTCTCGCAGGACGCCATCATCCGCGACCGGCCGCAGGAGCGCGGGAGCGACCGTCCGCTCGCGACCCAACGCGACAGCAGCGAGCCCAGCGGGCAGGAGTTGAGCTACAGCGCCCGCATCTCGCTCGATCGCACCCAGATGCAGGTGGACGACCGCCTCGTCAGCCTGTCGCCGGGAATGGCGGTGACCGTCGAGATCAGGACCGGTTCGCGCACCATCCTGAGCTACCTGCTATCGCCGCTGCAGCGCTACCGGCACGAGATCATGCGCGAGCGCTAGTTCCCGCATGATGCCGACGAAGCTTCGCGAGACGCGCTGAGAACCAATCGGGCTTTTCGGCAGCTACACCATGCCGCGGGCGCGCCACTCCTGATGAAGTCATTTTGGTGTGGCCCCGCAGCCCGGAATGCGTACATAGGAGCAAGCAAAAAAATTTGGAGGAAAGCATGCGGCTCATTGCCCTCGTATCGGCTCTGGTCCTGCCGTTTGGCGCGGCGCTCGCCCAGGACTATCCGATCAGGCCCGTCACCATGCTGGTGCCGTTCGCCGCCGGCGGACCTACGGACACGATTGCTCGCCTGACCGCGGCCGGCATGGCGAAATCGCTTGGCCAACAGGTCGTCGTCGAGAACGCGCCCGGCGCCGGTGGTACCATCGCCACGACCCGCGCCTCGCGAGCCCAGCCCGACGGATACACGCTGCTGATCCATCATGTCGGCCTCTCGACGGCCGCCACACTGTACCGCAACCTCAGCTATGACACGAAGACGGCCTTTGCGCCGATCGGGCTTGTGACCAATGCGCCGATGACCATCATCGCGCGTCCGGATTTTCCGGCCGACACGCTGAAGGAATTGATCGCCTACGCCCAACAGCAGGGCGACAAGCTGACCTATGCCAATGCCGGACTCGGCGCGGCGTCGCATCTCTGCGGCATGCTGTTCATGACAGCGATCCAGAAGCAGCTCACCGCGGTGCCCTACAAGGGCAACGGCCCCATCATGAACGACCTTCTCGGCCGGCAGATCGATCTTACCTGCGACCAGGCGACGAATACCACCGGCCCGATCATGTCGAAGCAGGTCAAGGCCTATGCGATCACCACCAAGGAGCGGCTGAAGAGCCTGCCCGATCTGCCGACCGCCGACGAGGCCGGCCTCAAAGGGTTCGAACTTGGTGTCTGGCACGGCATCTATGCCCCCAAGGGAACGCCACCGGCGGTCGTTCAGAAGCTGACCGCGGCGCTCCAGTCCGCCCTTAGGGATTCCACGCTGATCGCCCGGTTCAACGACATCAACACGGAGCCGGTCCCGCAGGAGAAGGCGACGCCGGAGGCGCTGGCCGCGATGCTCGCGAGCGAAGTCGACCGTTGGGCTCCGATGATCAAGGCAGCGGGCCAATTCGCGGACTGAGCCATTCCTGCTCAATTCGTGCCGACATCGCTGCGTGAGCGGGCTAAGTCACCACGGTAAAAAACAGTCCATTCAACAGCCAATCACCCGGTAGCAAAATACCGGTACTGTGCATGGGGTTGTTTTTGCGATTTTAATGTCGGGCCGGTCGCGGAGGCGTCAGCCCGCCGCCTCGTCGAACTGCGTGCTCGCCTCGAGCCACTGCTCCTCGGCGCGCGCCAGCGCGTCGGCCGCATTGGCGCGCGCTTTCGACAGTTGCGCGGCCTGCTTGGGATCGCGGGTGAAGATGTCGGGCAGGGCCAGCGCAGTGTCGATCTTGCTGATGATCGCGCTGACGCGGGCGATCTCGGTCTCAGCTTCCGCGATACGTTTCTTCAGCGAGCCGCGATTGTCCGATCTCGGACGCTGCGGCTTCTCGCTCGGCGCGTTGCGCTCTCGCGGGGCGGGCTCGCCATTGCGCGCGGACAGCACCAGGCGGCGATATTCGTCGAGGTCTCCGTCGTAATTAGTCACGGTGCGGTCGGCGACGATCCAGAGTTGATCGGCGCAGGACTCGATCAGATAGCGATCATGCGAAACCATGATGACGGCGCCGGGGAATTCGTTGATGGCTTCCGCAAGCGCGGCGCGGCTGTCGATGTCGAGATGGTTGGTCGGCTCGTCCAGGATGATCATGTTGGGGCCGAAGAAGGTCGCCAGTCCCAGCAGGAGCCGCGCCTTCTCGCCGCCCGACAATTTTCCGACCTTGGTATCGGCCGCCTTGCCGGAAAAGCCGATCGCACCGGCGCGGGCGCGTACTTTGGCTTCCGGCGCCTCGCCCATCAGCTTGCGGACGTGGTCGTAGGTCGAGGCATCCTCGTTCAATTCGTCGAGCTGGTGCTGGGCGAAATAGGCAATCGAGAGCTTGTCGGCGCGGGTCACCTTGCCCGAGAACGGCGCGAGGCGGCCGGCGAGCAGCTTCACGAGAGTCGACTTGCCGTTGCCATTTGAGCCGAGCAGCGCGATGCGGTCGTCATTATCGACGCGCAAGGTGACGCGGTTCAGCACGGGCGTGGTCGGATCGTAGCCGACCACGACGTTGTCGGCGGCGATGATCGGCGGCGACAGGATTTTCTCGGGCGCGGGAAAGCTGATCTCGCGTACGTCCTGGGTGACCAGCGCCGTGATCGGCTTCAGCCGCTCCAGCATTTTCACACGGGACTGCGCCTGGCGGGCTTTCGAGGCCTTGGCCTTGAAACGGTCGACGAAGGCTTGCAGGCGGGCGCGTTCGGCTTCCTGGCGCTTGACCGCTTTGGCATCGAGCATCTCGCGCATGGCGCGCTGCTCCTCGAAGGAGGAGTAGGTGCCCTTGTAAAGGGTGAGCTTGCTGCGATCCAGATGCAGGATCTGGTCGACCGAGCTTTCCAGCAGGTCGCGATCATGGCTGATCACGATAACGGTGCGCGGATAATGCGCGAGGTGATCCTCGAGCCACAGCGTGCCTTCGAGGTCGAGATAGTTGGTGGGCTCGTCGAGCAGCAACAGGTCGGGAGCCGCAAACAGCGTTGCGGCGAGCGCAACGCGCATGCGCCAGCCGCCGGAGAATTCGGCGCAGGGGCGGAGCTGGTCGGCGGCGGAGAAGCCGAGACCGGAAAGGATGGCTGCGGCGCGGCTCGGCGCCGAATGCGCGTCGATGTCGACCAGCCGGGTCTGGATCTCGGCGATCTGGTGCGGGTCGGTCGCGCTCTCGGCCTCGGTGAGCAGTGCGTCGCGTTCGAGGTCGGCCTTGAGCACGACCGAGATCAGGCTCTCGGGGCCGTTCGGCGCTTCCTGCGCCAGGCTGCCGACGCGCCAGCGGGGCGGCAGGCTGACCGTGCCGTGCTCGGCGGCGAGCTCGCCGCGGATCACCTTGAACAGGGTCGATTTGCCGGTGCCGTTGCGACCGACCATGCCCACGCGGGATCCGGGCGTGATCTGCACGGAACTCTGGTCAATCAGAAGGCGTCCGGCGAGGCGGATGGAGAGGTCGGTGATGGAGAGCATGCGGCCTTGTCACCGCACCCGCGATCAAACGCAACCCGTTTTTCTGTGTTTGCAAGCCGGTGCTTGTCAACTCAGTGCGAATCGCGCTCGCGCTGCTTCAGCTCATTGAGGAGTTGCTCGAGGTGCGTCGGCAGCCTGGCTTCGGGCCGCAGGCTCTGCTGGAGCCGTTCGCCCACCGCATCGCGGATCGAGCGGCTGGTGCGCCGGTCGATTTGCTCGCTATCGTCGGCGAAAAGGCTAACCATCGCAGAGTTCCGTGTTCTCAAAGAAGCGACACGGTACCAAGTCCTTGGCCCCCAAATGGTTTCGCCACTCGCGGCGATTGCGCGGCATTCTAGCAAAAATTGTGTGAAGCCGCGCAATATCCTCTCCGAATACAAAGCCCCGGCGCTGGGGGACGCCGGGGCTTCGCCTGGAAGGTACCTTGGGGGCTCAGGTATCTTTGGAAAGGTGCTGTCGGGCTCAGTAGCAGCGGTTGATCATCCGCCAGCGGGGTCCCCAGGGGGTTGGGACCAGCCGGCGCACATAACAGCCGCCATAGCCGTAGGAGACGACGGGGCCGCGGGCATAAAAGCGCGGTCCACCCCAGCCGTTGCCGTGGTGCCAGCCACCGCCGCCGTGCCAGCCGCCGCCGCCACCATGCCAGTGCGCGGAGGCGGAGGTCGGCGCCAGCGCGGCACCAAGCGCAACCGCGGCGACGGCGGCGAGGGAAAGTTTCCTCAACATGGTGATCTCCTCAAATCTGTTGGCGCGGGGCTATCGCGTCGATGGAAAGGCCGCCGAAACGGTCTGCCTCTGAAAGAGGCTTTGGTTTCGATGGACCCGAGGTTATCCGAGCGAGGCTGAACCAAACCCTGACGAGGCCTTCAGAATGGGTTCATCTGGGTGAAATCATTGTAATCCACGTTGGACTTCCAACCCTGAAAGGGGACCCACCACGCGTCCGCAATGGATGGGAAGGAGACCACGCTGAAGCTAAGCTTCGCGTCTGCCTTGAGTGCTACGGTCATATAGACCTGCCATGGTCGATCCTCAGTCACACCAGGAAGGGGCCTTCGCGTGATCACCGTTTGGGGCGGACAGACCTCGCGATCGATCCGGGTCGTATGGGTGCTGGAGGAGATGGGCCTTCCCTACCGCGTGCGGCAGGTGGACATGCTGGCCGCCAAGCAGGACCCCGAGTTCCTGGCGGCCAACCCCGCTGACTACATCCCGGCGATCCAGGACGGCGACGTCGTCATGGTCGAGTCGATCGCGATCATGGAGTACCTGATGGCCCGCTACGGGCCGACGCCGCTGGCGCCCGCGCCGCAGGATCCCACGTTCCCCGCCTACCAGCAATTTCTGCATCTGGGCGAAGCCGGTCTCGCGACCCTGATGATGCCCGTCGTCGTCAGCCGCTTCATCGCGCCCGACGCCGAACGGGAGAACTGGGGCGCGACCTGGTGCCTGCAGTCGTTCCAGAAGCGGCTAAAGCTTGTCAGCCAACGGCTTGCCGACTCGTCCTACCTTGCCGGCGAGGCTTTCACAGCAGCCGACATCTCGGTGACCTACGCCCTGAACCTGGGCCAACGGAACTGCGGGATCACCCTCGGCGACGCCGAACAGGCCTATTTCGCCCGCACCACCGGCCGCGACGCCTACAAGCGTGCCATGGAGCGTTCGCACGAAGGGGTGAACACCTGATTCCCGTTTCGTCCGCGAATCGAGACACGAGAGGTCAGCACTCAACGTCATGGGGTCGAAAGCGGCCCTAAGCCCGACGCCGACCTTCGGACGCCCAGATCGCCGCCATCTACAAGTATCGGTTCAGGTGAACACTCGCCCTCGGCCTGCGGCGAAGCCCCCGCGAGCCCGTTTGGGCGGTCGCTTGCCGTATCGCGAAGGCGCCGATATAAGCCCGGCAACTCCGAACCACTGTTTCTCTTCAAGGACAACATCATGGCCATCGAACGCACCTTCTCGATCATCAAGCCCGACGCCACCGCGCGCAATCTCACCGGTGCGGTTAACGCCGTGATCGAGAAGGCGGGCCTGCGCATCGTCGCGCAGAAGCGTATCCGCATGACCAAGGAACAGGCCGAGACCTTCTATGCGGTCCACAAGGCGCGCCCCTTCTTCGGTGAGCTCGTGGAGTTCATGACGTCGGGCCCCGTGGTCGTCCAGGTGCTGGAAGGCGAGGGTGCCGTCGCCAAGTATCGCGACGTGATGGGCGCGACCGATCCGTCCAAGGCGGCTGACGGCACCATCCGCAAGCTCTACGCAAAGTCGATCGGCGAGAACTCCGCGCACGGCTCGGATGCGCCGGAGACCGCCGCGATCGAGATCGCGCAGTTCTTCTCGGGCAACGAGATCGTCGGCTGATCCGTCAGCCGATAAGGTAACGAGACGCGGCGAAAGGACGTAGTGTGAACTGGCTCTGGCAGATCTTCGATCCCGCTACGATCGGGGCATTCTTCACCCAGTTCCGCGTTGAGATGGCCGAACCGACCTTTTGGGTCGCGGTCGGCAAGATCATCTGGATCAACATCCTCTTGTCCGGCGACAATGCGCTGGTGATCGCGCTTGCCTGTCGCGGCCTCAAGCCGCGGCATCGGCTGTGGGGCATGATCCTCGGTGCGGGCGCCGCGGTGCTGCTGCGGATCATCTTCACGGGCATCGTCGCGAGCCTGATGGAGTTGCCGTACCTCAAGCTGGTGGGCGGCCTCGCGCTGATCGTGATTGCGGCCAAGCTGCTGGTGCCGGAGCAAGAGGACGAGGACGGCGTCGAGTCGGCGTCGCATCTGTGGCAGGCCGTGCAGATCGTCGTCGTTGCCGACATCGTCATGAGCCTGGACAACGTCATTGCGGTGGCCGCGGCCGCCAATGGCAGCGTGCCCTTGCTGGTGCTCGGTCTTGCCATCAGCGTGCCCTTGATCGTCGCCGGCGCGGCGCTGATCATGGCGCTGCTCGCAAAGCTGCCGGTTCTGGTGTGGGCCGGCGCGGCGCTGCTCGGCTGGATCGCGGGCGAAGTGATCGCGACCGATCCCGGCATCGCGCCGAGGCTGCATGCGCTGTTCGACGGTCCGTTCGGCGCTTCGCTCGACAACATGCTCGGCGCCTTGCGCATCCCGCCGCAATTCGCCCATGGCGGCGGAGGCGGCGACTATCTCTGCGCAGCTCTCGGCGTCGTTGTCGTGCTGGTCGTCGGCTCCATCTGGCGCCGCCGCAGCATGAGCGCGGCCGCGCTCGAGTCCTCCGAACGCCACGTCAAGGCCTCGGCGGAGTAGATCTATCTTTTGAGCATGATCTCTTGGGAAGAGCGCTAGCGTCGGACGATCGAGCCGGCGCGGTTGATCAGGCGGGCGAGCGCGCGGAAGCGGCTGCCGACTCGATCCGCGACGAGATCGCCGAGGCGGTGCTCGAACACCAGCAACAGCTTGCGGCCCATGCTGCGGAAATGCGTCGCGGGCAAGACGCCCGGACGCGCCGCCGAGATCAGATGTGCGACGCGGAAGGCCGCGCCCAGCAGGCGGGCGCGTTCGAGCTGCGCCGGCGTCAGCAGCTCCTGCATGGCGACCGGCGGCTGGTTCTCCTCGCTGAGGCCCGCATAGCGATAGAACACGGACAACCCGACGAAGGCGCGCTCGGTGTGGGTGATCGCGCCGAAATTACCGTTGACGACGAGGCTCAGCGTCTGCTCGCCGCGATGGTCGGGATGCACGCGCCACCCGATGTCGGACAGCAGGCACGCGGCGTGGCGCAGGCGGCGGTCTTCTTCGGTCTCGCGCAGCTTCACCACGCGCGCGAGGCGGTCGGTCCAGGCGATCAGCTCGCGGGCGTGCTTTGCCGAACGCGACAGCAGCTGGTTCAGCTCCTCGGCCGCGCAGATCAGTCCGTCCTTGTTGCGCTCGGACTCCGGCAGCTTCTCGTGCAGCAGGCCCTCGCGCACGCCGAAGGTCGAGAACACGATGGTCTTCGGCTTCGCCACCCGGATGATGTGCTCGAGCACCAGCGCCGCATAGGTGAGGAGCGGACGCCGGGCATCGGCGACGATCTCGATGTCGGCGAGCATGCCGGCGGCCGCAAGCCGGCGGAGACGACGCGAGAAATCGAGCGCCTCGGCCGCCGAAATCGAATAGCCGTGCATCACCTGCAGCGGATAGCCGCTCTGGATGATGTGGATGCGCGCAAGCGCGCGCCAGGTGCCGCCGACCGCGTAGAAGCTGCGGCTGCTCCCCGCCTTGAGCTGCGGCACCCCATCGAGCGCTTCGCGCACGATGCGGTCGGCGCGTTTCAGGGATTTATGCGCGAGGTCCTGCAGCGCGAGGCCGCCGAGCGGCAGCGTCACGCCGCTGCGCACGGTGTTTTTGCGCACGTCGATCAGTTCGAGCGAGCCGCCGCCGAGGTCGCCGACGATGCCGTCAGGATGATGGATGCCGGAGATCACGCCAAGCGCCGACAGCCGCGCCTCGCGCGGGCCCGACAGGATCTCGATCTTCACCGCGCAGATGCGCTCGGCTTTCGCGATGAAGTCGGCGCCGTTGGAGGCATCACGGCAGGCGGCGGTCGCAATCGCAAACACCCGCCCAACCTGCATGACCCGGCACAGCGCATGGAAGCGCTTGAGCGAGGTCAGCGCCTTGTCGACGGCGTCGGGCGCAAGCAGTCCCGTGCTCTGCACTTCGCGCCCGAGGCCGCACAGCGTCTTCTCGTTGAAGATGGGAATGAGGCTCCGCGTCAGTCCCTCGTAGACGACGAGACGGACCGAGTTGGAGCCGATGTCGATGACCGCGACGCTCGAGCCGCGCTTGCGCGGCCGCTTCACGTCGACGATCCCGGATCAGGATTGATGACGTTCATTACGGCGCGTGAGGCGGCGCGGCGAGGATTCCTTGAGCGACTTACCACGGCCAGACAGACTCGGATTTGTCATGAAGTAGTTGTGGACGTTGAAAGGCTCCTCGCCCTTCGCGGTCTTCATACGCGTTGAGGACCCGTCCGGCAACAATTGCCAGCTCTGTTCATTGTCCTTGAGATTCGCGACCATGATCTGTTCGAGAACCTGCTGATGCACCGTGGGATTCTGCAGCGGACACAGCACCTCGACGCGGCGGTCGAGGTTGCGCGGCATCATGTCGGCTGAGGAGATATACACAGCCGCTTTCGCGCTCGGCAGGCCCTGGCCCATGCCGAAGCAGTAAATTCGGCCGTGTTCGAGGAATCGTCCGATGATCGACTTGACGCGGATGTTCTCCGACAAGCCGGGAATGCCGGGACGCAGGCAGCAGATACCGCGCACCACGAGTTCGACCTGCACGCCGGCCTGTGAGGCCTCGTAGAGCGCGTCGATGATGTCGGGGTCGACCAGCGCGTTCATTTTCATCCAGATCGCAGCAGGCCGGCCGTGCCGCGCATGCGCGGTCTCGCCCTGGATGTGCTCGATGATGCGCTTGCGCAGGGTCAGCGGAGACACCGCCATCTTTTCCAGATCGCTCGGCGCAGCGTAGCCGGTGATGAAGTTGAACACGCGCGCGGCGTCGCGGCCGATGGTCGGCTCCGAGGTGAAGTAGGAGAGGTCGGTGTAGATGCGCGCGGTCACCGGGTGGTAATTGCCGGTGCCGGTGTGGACGTAGGTCGTGAGGCTGCCGCCCTCGCGCCGCACCACCATCGAGAGTTTCGCGTGGGTCTTCAGTTCGAGGAAGCCGTAGACGACCTGCACGCCGGCGCGTTCGAGGTCGCGCGCCCAGCGGATGTTGGCCTCCTCGTCGAAGCGGGCCTTCAGCTCGATCAGCGCGGTGACGGATTTGCCGGCTTCGGCGGCTTCCACGAGCGCGCGCACGATCGGCGAGTTGCTGGAGGTGCGGTAGAGCGTCTGCTTGATGGCGACGACGTCGGGGTCGCGCGTCGCCTGCTGGAGAAACTGCACCACGACGTCGAAGGATTCGTAGGGGTGATGGACGACGAGGTCCTTCTGCCGGATCGCAGCGAAGATGTCGCCGCCTTGCTCGCGCACGCGCTCGGGATGGCGCGGCACGTAAGGGGTGAATTCGAGATCGGGCCGGTCAAGGCGGGTGAGCTGCGAGAGCTCGTTCATGGCGAGCACGCCATCGACCAGGAACACCTCGTCGTCGGCGGTCGACAGCGCGTGCTGCACGAAACTGCGCAGCTGCTCCGGCATCTTGGCGTCGATCTCGAGTCGGATCACCGAACCGCGGCGGCGGCGCTTCAGCGCGGTCTCGAACAGGCGGACGAGATCCTCGGCCTCTTCCTCGATTTCGAGTTCAGAGTCGCGGAGGACGCGGAAGGCGCCCTGGCCGTGAAGATTGTAGCCGGGGAACAGGCGGTTGATGAACAGCGCGGTGGCCTGCTCCAGCGAGATCAGCCGGACGACCTTGCCGTCAGCCGGCAGACGGATGAAGCGGTCGATCTTGCCGGGCATGCGGATCAGCGCGTTCATCTG
The DNA here is from genome assembly GCF_040939785.1 of Bradyrhizobium lupini. Classification (NCBI taxonomy): domain Bacteria; kingdom Pseudomonadati; phylum Pseudomonadota; class Alphaproteobacteria; order Hyphomicrobiales; family Nitrobacteraceae; genus Bradyrhizobium; species Bradyrhizobium lupini. The sequence continues at coordinate 428,399 of NZ_CP162553.1, read as the reverse complement.
CTTGCCGTCGGCGGCGCGCGTGAGCTGGAGCGCGATGGTGAAGCCGAGGCTCGGAATGAACGGGAAGGGGTGGGCCGGGTCGATCGCGAGCGGCGTCAGCAGCGGGAACACGTTGCTGAGGAAGTAGTCCTCGACCCAGGTTCGTTCCGCCTTGGTGACCTCCTTGCCCTCGACCAGCACGATACCCTCGTCGGCGAGCGTGCCGCGCAGGTCGCGCCAGATTGCCTGCTGGTCGGAGGCAAGCTGCGAGACGGTCCGGTTGATGAGCGCGAGCTGCTCGGACGGGGTCAGACCGTCGGGGCTGCGCTCAGCAATACCCTCGCGCACCTGGGCCTTGATGCCGGCGACGCGGACCATGAAGAACTCGTCGAGGTTATTCGCTGAAATCGACAGGAATCGCACCCTCTCCAGCATGGGGTGGCTGGGATTGACCGATTCCTCCAGGACGCGGCGGTTGAAGTGCAGCCAGGAAAGCTCGCGATTGATGAACCGCTCGGGGCTCGATGCGATCGCCGGCGGGCCTTCGGCTTCCGGGGCTTTTTCTTTAACTTCAACAGCTTGCGCAGAATCCATCAGAAGTCGGTCCATCCAGTTCGCCCCAATTTGCGACTTACGCGCAAAACCCGCGGGAGCATGTGTTAGAGCGATGACGTTTCGATGACATTGATGTTCCGCCGCCCGGCCGCGTCAACCCGCCTTGGTCAGACATCCCGGAGCAGCTCGGCCGCCAGGGCCCGGGTGACGGGGCGGCCGAGGCGCAAGGCCTCGCTGTCCAGCAGGTCCACAGCCCGTCGGGCGGCGGCCGAGGACCGCTCCAGGCGAGTGGCGAGGTAGCTGACCACGCTCTCGTCCACCGCGAGCTGGCGGTCGGCGCAGAACTTGACGATCAGGCCGCGGAAGAGCTGGTCGTCGGGCGGCAGCAGCGAGACAACAGGGACGGCGCGGAGCCGCGAGCGCAGGTCGGCGAGCTCGATCTCGAGAGACGCGGGCACCTCGCGTCCGGTGAAGAGGACGTAGGCGCCGTCCTCGCGGGCCAGATTCATCAGATGGAACAGGGCGCGCTCGTCGAATTCCCTGGCTTTGGGATCCTCGACCACCAGCGCGCCGGTGGCGAGCGCAGCCGGGACGGCCTCGGCGGTCAGCCCATTGGCCGTGGTCGAGCGGGCGCCTGAAGCCTCGGCCCAGATCGCGGCGAGATGGCTCTTGCCGCTTCCTTCCGGGCCGGCCAGCCACATGATTCGGTTCGGCCATTCCGGCCAGGCGTCGATGAGGGCAAGACCGGCGGCGTTGACGGGGCCTTCGAGGAAATTGTCCCGGCTCAGGCTCTCCGCATGCGGAAGCGAAAACGCCAACTGTCGGGGATGAACGCGGCCTGGCACGCTTGCTTTGCTCCGTGCCGGCGTGCCGGCTTCGTTTGACGAGATGCGACCTAATCGAGGGGAGTTGGCCTTTTACGGGGCCGCTCCCAACTCACTTGGCCTCGATCGTGCTCATGTGCCGCAACCATTCGACAAGATAGAGCGACACGGAGGAGAGCGTGAAGACCGTGACGAGGCCCATCAGGATTATATCATAAGGACCGGGTTTGAAGCCGAAGGCGAGGGCGGCCAGCACCAGCCCCGCGAACGCCACCTGGGCCACAGTGTTGAGCTTGGATACCTTTGAGGGCTTCATCTCCACAGGTCGGTCGAACAGCCACGATATGATCACGGCGGCGACGATCATGATGTCGCGCGAGACCACCAGGATGACGATCCAGCGCGGAATCGCGCCCCAGATGCCGAGCGCCATGTAGATCGAGACCAGCAGCGCCTTGTCCGCGAGCGGGTCGAGCAAGGCGCCGAGCTCGCTCGTCATGTTGAAGCGCTTGGCAAGGAAGCCGTCGACCGCGTCGCTGATACCGGCGATCAGGAATACGGCGAACGCCACCTCCATTTGGCTCGACACGATGGCCCAGACGATGATCGGGACCAGCATGATGCGGCCCAAAGTAATGATGTTCGGTATACTCACACGGCGCTTCCCGGCACCCGGCCTGACCTCGAATTCGGCCCTTTGGAGGCTGAACCGGTTGATATCTCTACATAGTATACGGCGGCGCGCCATGCGAGCCATTGCGCGTCCCCGGAATTCGACGTAACCAGCCGCAAACCCACTGGAAATCGGGCATGACCGACCGCAAAAACGGCCTCACTTACGCCGATTCAGGCGTCGATATCGATGCGGGCAACCGCTTGGTCGACCTGATCAAGCCGATGGTGCGCGCCACCGCACGGCCCGGCGCCGACGCCGAAATCGGCGGATTCGGCGGCCTGTTCGATCTCAAGGCGGCCGGTTTCAAGGATCCCATCCTGGTGGCCGCGACCGATGGCGTCGGCACCAAGGTCAAGATCGCGATCGAGACCGGCCTGCATGGCGGGATCGGCATCGACCTCGTCGCCATGAGTGTCAACGACCTCGTGGTGCAGGGCGCCGAGCCGCTGTTCTTCCTCGACTATTTTGCCTGCGGGAAGCTCGATCCGGAGGCGACCGCGTCGATCGTCGCCGGTGTCGCCGAAGGCTGCCGCGAATCCGGCTGCGCCCTGATCGGTGGCGAGACGGCCGAGATGCCCGGCCTCTACAAAGACGGCGACTACGACCTCGGCGGCTTTGCCGTCGGCGCCGCGGAGCGGGGCACGCTCTTGCCGCGCAAGGACATCGCCGCCGGCGATGCCGTGATCGGGCTCGCTTCGTCGGGCGTGCACTCCAACGGTTTCTCGCTGGTGCGCAAGATCGTGGAACAATCCGGCCTCGGCTTCGGGGCGCAGGCGCCGTTTGCGCCCGTCATGACGCTCGGCGGCGCGTTGCTGACGCCGACGCGTCTCTACGTCAAATCCTGCCTGCGCGCGATCCGCGAGACCGGCGCGGTGAAGGGGCTTGCCCACATCACCGGCGGTGGCTTCACCGACAACATTCCGCGCGTGCTGCCGAAGCATCTCGGCGTCGGTATCGATCTGGCGCGCCTGCCAGTGCTGCCGGTGTTCAAATGGCTGGCCGCGCAGGCCGGCATCGCCGAGCTCGAAATGCTGCGGACCTTCAATTGTGGGATCGGCATGATCGCGATTGTCGAGCCGGACAAGGTCGAAGAGGTCGTGGAGATCTTCACTGACGCCGGTGAGACCGTGGCACAGCTCGGCAGCGTGATCCCGGCCGAGGGCGAGCACCGCGTCGTCTATAACGGCCATCTCGACCTGGCGCTGTAATGACCGGCGCTGTAATGAAACGCCGCGTCGCCATCCTGATTTCCGGCCGTGGCTCCAACATGGCTGCGCTGATCAAGGGCGCGGCCGCGCCGGATTTTCCGGCGGAGATTTCGCTCGTCATCTCGAACAAGGCCGATGCGCTGGGGCTGGAAAGGGCCAAAGCGAGCGGCGTGAAGACGCTGGTGATCGAAAGCAAGCCGTTCGGCAAGGACCGCGCCGGCTTCGAGAAGGTGCTGCAAGCAGCACTCGATCAGCACGGCATCGAGCTGATTTGCCTCGGCGGCTTCATGCGCCTGTTCACGGCCGAATTCACCAAGGCGTGGTACGGGCGGATGCTCAACATTCATCCCTCGCTGCTGCCGTCCTTCCCCGGTCTCGACCCGCACGGCCAGGCCTTGCGCGCCGGCGTCAAGCTGTCCGGCGCGACGGTGCACTTCGTGATCCCCGAGACCGACGCCGGCCCAATCGTGATGCAGGGCGCGGTTCCCGTCAGCGACCACGACACGGCGGACACGCTGTCGGAGCGTATCCTTGAAGTCGAGCACCGCATCTATCCCGCAGCACTGAGCCTGCTCGCGACCGGCAAGGTCCAGATCGAGGGCGATGTGTGCAAGACCGCGGGCAGCGGGCCGTCGGAGAATTTTCTGGTTTCGCCGTTGGTGCGGTGAAGCGCCGTCGCACTCGGAATACTTCTCATTCCACAAAAACCCCCGGCAGAGCCGGGGGCAACGTCATGATCTCTTGCGCAGACCGCGAGAGAAATCAGGAAACCTTGAGGTTCTCCGCGGATGCCTTGCCGCGGTTCTCCACGAGATCGTATTCAACCACCTGATTTTCATTGAGGGTCGAGAGTCCGGCGCGCTCGACGGCGGAGATGTGGACGAAGACGTCCTTGTCACTGCCGTTCGGCTTGATGAACCCATAGCCCTTGGTCGGGTTGAACCATTTGACGGTGCCCTTTTGCGGCATCCTTAGTCTCCTCCGCTAGATACAAAAACGACGCGGCCGCTTTTCGCGTGCCACGCCACAAACGGGCTTCCGGTAGTCTGTTCGAGTCTTGAGTCTCAAAGTCGCGAAACGCACAGTCGAGCGGCCAATTCCGATTGTGTCCGATATTGCAACATGAAAATCGCCCGTTAGCAAGCCGCGCGCGAATTTCAAGACTTCGACCCGAGTGCCCGTCCGCAATTTGCGACCTGTGGCCGCGGAACCACAATCGGAAGCAATGCCTTTGCCGGGACGCGCCAGCCGGTTGACCCTCAGTAACAGTTCGGCACAAATCGCGGCACGCGTGCGCCGCTCCTGTTGCTTTTTTGCGCGCCGCCCTTTGCTTCAGGATTTGTCGCCATGTGCTGCATTTCGCAGCCCTCAGAGACACGGCAGGCGATCAGGCTGAACCGCGTCCGCTGGATCGCGGCTGCCGTGGCGTTTGCTCTCATCATGGTACTGTCGACGACATCAGGCTTTGCGCAGAGTCCCACGCCCACGCCGACCCCGACACCCACGCCGTCACCGACGCCGATTCCGATGCCAATTCCGATGCCGACCGCGACCAATTACGACCAGTCGGCCGGCAACAGCTCGCTCAATCTCGGCTCGAATTTCCTGGAGCGGCTCGGAAACCAGGCATCTGGCGGCGTCAACCGGGCGTTTCGGACCAATCCCGGCGGCGGCGGCGCGTCGGCGAGCACGGAAGACCCGCGCTACCGCACCTGGTTCGAGGGTTATGGCATCTCGGTCCGGACGGATGCGCAAGGAGACTTTGTCGGCGACAAGCGCAAGACGTTTGGCGGTGTCGCAGGCTTTGGCGCGCGGCTCGCGCCGGGTGTCAATCTCGGCTTCTCCGTCGACCAGAGCCACACCGATATCGACGTGCCGCTCGCACTTCAGTCCGCCACGCTGGATCTGACGCAACTCGGCTTCAGCGGCTCGGTCGACAAGGGCCCCTGGACCTGGACCTTCGCGGTGGTGCACGGCTTCGGCAAGGTCCGCTCCAGCCGGGATACTGGCCTGGGACTTGCGACCGCGGGTTATCGCGCCGCAATCGACGGCGCGCTGACCGAGATCAGCTATTACTGGACCAAGGACCAGATGCGCATCGTGCCCAAGGGCGCACTGGAATATGTCCGCGCCACCAGCGTCGCGTTCCAGGAGGTTGGCGGCCTCGATCCACTCAATGTCGGCTCGACGGCGCTCTCGCGCGCGCGCGTCATGATCGGAGCCGAGATCGGGCGCTACTTCATCTTCGACCAGAAGATCCTGGACCTGTCCGCCTACGGCAAGTTCGTCGACAATTTCTATCAGAACCTGGGATCGGTGCAGGTCAGCCTCGGGACCCAGAGCATCGTCGTGCCCGGCATCGGCGAGAGCCGCTACGGTACGGATGCAGGCGCCTCGGCCTCGCTCAGCCTGACCAACACGGCGCGGCTCTACGTCAACTACGACGGCAAGTTCCGCAACGAGCTGACGTCGCACCAGGGCACGGTCGGCTTCGAATATCGGTGGTGAAGCGAAGCCTGCCCGCGTCGGCCAGAGGAGGATCCGGAAAACTGCGAAGCGGTTTTACGAAAGCATCATGCTCGAGCTTTAAGTCGGCATTGCCGCGACATAACCCGTCAATCCAAAGGCCGCGCGCGCGGCCGTCATCATCGGCGCCAGCGCGTTCGGGTGGATGAACTCGTCGCGGAAACAGGGATGGATCTTGGGATCGAAGATTTTCTTCAGCCAATCGACCACGATCTTGTGGCGCTCGGAGGCGCGGAACTCCTTATGATAGGTGAGCCAGAGATCGGCGTGGTGGCTGACGCCGAGATCGACGGCAACCAGCGGGGCGCCGAGCGCGATCGAAACCGTCGGCAGGAATCCGATGCCGGCGCCGCGCTCCACCGCATAGAGCACGCCGACCGAGGAGTTGGTCTTGATCCCGACGATGCCCTCGAGCGACTTCAGTCCGAGCACGCGGGCGTAGGCGCCGTCGTCGACCTGCGGAGCGCTCTGCTTGATGATGCGGTGGTTCTTCAGCTCGGCCAGGGTCGCGGGCACGCCGTAGAGGTTTTCGTACTCCTTGGAGACGAAGGGATAGATGTGCAGGCGGCCGAGCTTGGCGACGATCAGATCGGGATTGGTCGGCGGCTCGAGCTGGATCGCGATATCGGATTCGAGCCGCGCGACGTCGGCCTGTTCCATCGCGCAGCGCAGGTCGACGGTGATCTTGCGATAGGTTTTCTGGAAATCGATCAGTCGCGGCAGAATCCAGAAATTTCCGGGGCCTTCCGTCACCGCGACGCGCACGGTGCCTGACATATCGTTCGACGATCGCGAAGCACGCCGGAACACATTGAAGGCATGACGCTCCATGTGCGCGACGTCGGCGATCATCGCGCTGCCTTCGTCGCTGAGCGTGAGCCCGCTCTGGTCGCGCAGGAACAGCTTGCAGTCGATGCTCTCTTCGAGCCGGTCGATCCTGCGCATCAGGGTGGTGGAGGTGAGCCCGAGCTCCTCGGCGGCGTTGCGGAAGCTTTTATATTTTGCGCAAGCTAAAAACAGTTTCAAATCGTCCCAGGACATGTCCAGGGTTTCTTCACGGTGCTGCATCACCGCAGCACCCCGGTGCAATAACTGCTGCATACGCCTGATCCCCAGCCGCTAAGCTCATCGCCATAGCGGGGCACGAAAGCCGCGAACGATAGAGGGGCGACATGAGTATGGAAAGGGGCTCGTTTGCCGCAAGGCATGATTTCGACGCGCTGCCGCTCAGTCCGGATGTCGACGTCCGTCGCGCCAAATTTTCCGAAATCGCCGCGCTTTCGCAGTTGGCGCACCGGCTGGTGCCGGGCGTTCGGATCGGGGCGACTGAGCTTGCAAAATATTTCGCCTTCGATCCCGAGAGCATCCTGACTTTCAGCCGGAAGGGCAACCTTGTCGGCGGCATGGCCTTCCTGTTTCTCAACGATCGCGGGCATGATGCGTTGCTGCTCGACGAGATCTGCCTCACCGCGCCGGAGACGCGCTATCTCGCGTCCGCGAAGGAAGACGTTTCCGCTATCTACATCTGGGCGATCGCGGCGACGGGGCGCGGCGTCGCCGGTCTCGGCAAGGCCGCGGCTCATCTTAGACAGCTAAGGTTTCGCAACGCGGATTGCTATGCGCAGCCGTCAACCGTGGCCGGCCGCGACATCATGAAAGCGACAGGCTTCGAGCCTGTTCCAAGCTTCCAACCCGACCTCTGGTGCTACGAGCGGCCCTGGCATCGGCAGCCGATGCGCATGCCGAGCGCGATCATCCAAGCAAGGAGTTTTGCAGATGCACGGTACTAGGATTCCTCTCGCCAAGCCCGATTCCCGCGCCATCACCATTCGCCTCGCGCGCGATCTCACCGATCTCATGCTGGTCACCTCGATCCGCTCAGCCGTCTATCTCGCCGAGCAGGATTGCCCGTTCGATGAAGAGTTCGACGGCAACGACATGGTCGCCGCGCATTTCATCGGCTATGTCGGCAACGAGCCTGCGGGCTGTCTGCGGGTGCGGTTCTTCGGCGATTTCGCCAAGGTGGAACGGCTTGCGGTGCGGCACCAATACCGGCGGTCGCGGGTCTCGTTCAAGCTGGTACAAGCGAGCGTCGACTATGTGAAGCGCAAGGGCTTTCGCAAGATCTACGGTCAGGCGCAGGACCGGCTGGTCGATTTCTGGGCCCATTTCGGCGCCAAGCCGCTTGGTCACAATCGCAAGATCACATTTTCCGACTTCTCCTACACAGAAATGCTGCTGGAGATCGAACCGGGCCCGGATGCCATTACGCTGGACAGCGATCCTTACGTGATCATCCGCCCCGAGGGCGATTGGGACCGGCCGGGCGTGCTCGACGCCTCGGCAGGACGGGCCGTGACGTCGCCGCTGCGGGACGTCGCGCTCGCTGGCCGTTGAAACTGGTGCAGCTGCGCGCAAAACCATGCTGGTTTCCATCACAGACGATCCGCCGATCCTGGTCTGCGCGGATCTCCAGGTCGAATATCTGACCCCCGGACGTCGCCACGTCATCCTCGACGGCGATGCCGCAACGGCGCGCTGCGTGGAACTGCTGACGTTCTGGCGCGACAATCTCTGGCCGGTGATGCATCTGAAGCGCATCGCGCAGGCGGCCTGGTTCAATCCGGCATCCAAGCTGACCGATTGGATCGCGGAGGCGAAGCCGCGGCCGGGAGAAATGACCTTCGAGCACCCGCTGCCGTCGGCCTACAGTTCGGCGCGGTTTGTGGACTACATGTCCAATATCCGCAATGTCCGTTGCGTGCTCGCGGGCTTTTCCCTGGACGAAACCGTCCTGGCCACCGCTATTGACGGGTTTCACCGCAGTCATCGCTTCCAGCTGGTGGCCGACGCGGTGGCCTGCCGGCAGCCGGGGACTGGCGATGCTGCCGCCTACAAGCATGCGGTAGTGAATGTGATCGGGAATTTTGCTACAATCCAGTCCAGCGCCGAACTGATCAGAACCAGCGGCGCCGTTGCGGTGTAGGCGGCCGCGATCGACGGATGGAGTGGGACATTGTCACGGGGAGATCAGCTCGAGGAGCTGGCAAGCGACCTGTCGCGTGCCGCCGAGGCGGCACGCCGTCTTGGTCTGCCAACGACGGTGTATCTGCTCTCGATGGCGCTGGTGGAGGTGCGGGAGGCCGCTGCCGCCGATAGCGATGGGAATGACGACGGTGCGGCGTGACAGCTGCCCGATGTGCGGCTTTGTGCAACGCAGCTGAGCGCTTCCTGCCGACGAATTGACGTTGCAAGTTTTGCGCGGTGGCAATAGCCAAGGAGCTGGATCATCGAGTGATGACGCTGGCCGCGCCCGCGACGTGACGCTTTCAAGGATTCCTGCAAATGTCCATGCTGCCCAATTCGCAAGAGGCCCGGGATGTGGCCTACCAGCTCCATCCCTACACCAACGCGCGCGCCCATCAGCAGGCCGGTCCCCTGGTGATCGAACGCGGCGAGGGGCCTTACGTGTTCGATGCGTCGGGCAAGCGCTATTTCGAGGCGATGGCAGGCCTGTGGAGCGTCGGGCTCGGCTTCAACGAGAAGCGGCTGGTCGACGCCGCGCACAAGCAGATGCTGGCGCTGCCATTCTATCATACCTTCTCCGCCAAATCGCACGGGCCCTCGATCGATCTCGCCGAGAAGCTGGTCGCGCTTGCGCCTGTGCCGATGAGCAAGGTGTTCTTCACCAACTCCGGCTCGGAGGCCAACGACACCGTTCTGAAGTTGATTGCCTATCGCTCCAATGCGCTCGGCCAGCCACAGCGCAAGAAGGTGATCAGCCGGATGCGCGCCTATCACGGCGTCACCATTGCGTCCGCCAGCCTCACCGGCCTGCCGAACAACCACCGCTCTTTCGACTTGCCGCTCCCGAACATCTTGCACACGGGCTCGCCGCATTTCTACAAGGACGGCGCGCCCGGCGAGAGCGAGGAAGCGTTCGCGACGCGGCGGGCCGAGGAACTCGATGCGCTGATCCAGAAGGAAGGCCCGGACACGATCGCTGCGTTCTTCGGCGAGCCGGTGATGGGCGCGGGCGGCGTCATCGTGCCGCCGGCGACCTATTGGGACAAGATCCAGAAGGTGCTGAACAAGTACGACATCCTGTTGGTCGCCGACGAGGTCATCTGCGGCTTCGGCCGCACCGGCAAGATGTTCGGCTGCGAAACCTACGGCATCAAGCCCGACGCCATCGTGGTCTCCAAGCAGATCACCTCGAGCTATTTCCCGCTGTCGGCCATCATGATGAACGATCGCATGTTCGAACCGATCGCCGACGAGAGCAACAAGATCGGCGTGCTCGGCCACGGCTTCACCGCGGGCGGCCATCCGGTCGGCTCGGCGATTGCGCTCGAGAATTTGAAGATCATCGAGGAGCGGGGCCTGGTTGCGCACGCCGCCGAGCTCGGTGGCTACATGCAAGGCAAGCTGCGTGAACTCACCAGCCATCCACTGGTGGGCGAGGTCCGCGGTGTCGGCATGATCGCTGCGATCGAACTGGTGCTGGACAAGGCGCGCAAGACCGCAGCGGCAACGCCGGGCGCCGTCGGCGGCATGGCCAGCCGCATGCTGCAGGAGCGCGGCGTTATCTCGCGCAACATGCTCGATGCCATTGCCATCTGCCCGCCGCTGATCGTCACCAAGACCCAGATCGACGAGCTGGTCGCGGCGATTTCAGGTGTGCTGGACGACATGAAGCCGGAAGTGGCGAAGCTGACGCCGGCGTAGGGACGGCGCTTCACGCGTGAGCGTAGCGCTCTATCACACCCCCGGTGTCGTCCTGGCCTAGTGCGCAATTGCGCACTAGGCCAGGACGACATCGGGAGGCATCGGGGCTATTCCGCTCGCTGAACCCCGATCACGCGGCCTTTCTCGACCGCCAGCGCCAGCTCGCCGCGCTTCAGTTTCAGGGCGGCCTCGCCGAACAGCTCGCGGCGCCAGCCGCGTAGCGCCGGCACATCGGCCTCGTCGTCGGCCGCAATCTCCTCGAGATCGTCGACGGTCGCAATCACCTTGCTGGCGACCGCATGGCGCTCCGCGGTCATGCGCAGCAACACCTTCAACAGCTCGACGATCGCGGCGCCATTGTTATTGTTGCGCGGCTTTTCCAGCTTCGGCAGCGTGGCGTGATCGCGCGCCAGCCCGCGCTCGACAGCGGCGACGATGTCGGCGCCCCATTTGGATTTCTCAAAACCCTTCGGCACGGAGCGCAGGTTTGCGAGCTTCTCGATCGTGTTCGGCGCATGGGTCGCGATGTCGCTGACGGCCTCGTCGCGCAGCACGCGGCCTCGCGGCACGTCGCGGCTCTGCGCCTCCTGCTCGCGCCAGGCGGCGACCTCCATTAGGACCGCAAGGTCCTTGGGCTTGCGCACCCGCGTCTTGAGCCGTTCCCAGGCGCGCTCGGGATGGAAGTCGTAGGTCTTGGGCGAGGTCAGGACTTCCATCTCGATCGAGACCCATTCGCTGCGCCGGCGCTTTTTAAGGTCGGCATCGAGCGCTGCGAACACGTCGCGCAGATGCGTGACGTCGGACACGGCGTAGTGCATCTGCTCCTTGGTCAGCGGCCGGCGCGACCAGTCGGTGAAGCGGTGGGTCTTGTCCGGGCGGTGTCCGGTGACCTTCTCGACCAGGGCGTCGTAGGCGATGCTGTCGCCGTAGCCGAGCACCATGGCCGCGACCTGGGTATCGAACACCGGGTGCGGGATGATACCCGCCTGGTGCCAGATGATCTCGATGTCCTGGCGGGCGGCGTGGAACACCTTCAACACGCCCTCGTTGCCCATCAGCTCGAAGAACGGCTTGAGGTCGACGCCCTCGGCCAGGGTGTCGATGACGATTGCTTCCTCGGCGCTGGCCATCTGCACCACGCACAGCAGCGGGTAATAGGTGGTCTCGCGCAGGAACTCGGTATCGACGGTAATGACGGGGTGCTTGGCCAGCCGGCTGCAGGCAGCCGCAAGGTCAGCGGTGGTGGTAATCAAATCCATGAACGGCCCATGACAAGTCCATCAGCCGTTCTGCCGAAAGCGCTGTGATGTCAAGGGGCTCGAAGCGAATTCGAGCCTTGCATTTGGACCGGAATCGCATTTTCCGACGAAAATCCTATTCGTAGCGCACCCGCCGGGAGGGTTTGCGCGCGCAGGGCAGTGCCACCACGACCACGCACATGGCGACCAGCGCCAGCCCCAGGAACTCGAAAACCAACAGATCCACGGCAAAATCCCCCAGCAACATTGCTAAACTTGTCGGGGGCGAATTGAGGGTCTGTTAATTCTCGTGGTTACCGGCGGCGGGTCGGGCCGGATGGTGGACGGGGGGTTAACGGCCGCGGCATGCCATGCAGGCGTCACGGCATCCGGCGTCAGGTCATGAGCTTCGGCAGGGCGGCCGCCAAGGCGTCCACGGCGGCGCGAACTTTCGGCGGCATCCGGGACGAGCGTGGCCAGAGCGCGTGACAGTCGTAGAGAAATCCCGGCTGACCGCTCAACAGAGTGACGAGTCTACCGGCGCGCAGGCGTTCGCGGACTAGCCAGTATGGCAGCCAGGCCAGTCCCATCCCCTGTGACGCGGCGTCCGCGATCGCGTCGAGATCGTCGAGCCTGAGCCTTCCCGCCGGCACGATTTCGCTCGGAGGCTGGCCCTCGCGGGGAAACAGCCACGGCCGGACGCGTCCGGAGCGGCGATAGATGATCGCCTGATGCTGGGCAAGATCGTCGAGCGATTTCGGCTTGCCGTTGGCGCGCAAGTACGAGCGCGTGCCGCACACCACCATGCGCTGGCTTGCGATGCGCCGCGTCATCAGGCCGGATTGATCGTGTAGATCGCCGGTCCGGATCGCAAGATCATAGCGGCCCTCGATGATGTCAGCGATCGGGTCGCCGAACGAGAGATCGAGCTCCAGATGGGGATATCGTCGCGCGAGCTTCATCAGCAAGGGGGCGATGCAGTGCCGGCCCAGCAGGGCGGGCACGGTCACGCGGAGCCGGCCACGCGGCTCGGACAATTCATCGGAAGCGACGGCGTCGGCGGCCACGGCTTCAGCGAGCACAGTGCGGCAGCGCTCGTAGTAGGCTTGGCCAGTCTCGGTCAGGCTCTGGCGCCGTGTGGTGCGGTTGAGGAGGCGGACGCCCAGGCGCTCCTCGAGGAAACGAACGTGCTTGCCGACCATTGGCCCCGACATTTCGAGCGCATCGGCGGCAGCGGCGAACGAGCCCACATCCACCGCCTTGACGAAGACGGCCATGCTGGTCAGGCGGTCCATGATTGCAAACTCCTGGTTTCGACTGTTCACCTCTCTGCACGCTTTATCCGGCGCCGTCCGGTTGGCATAGCTCCATTGAATTCAATTATTTTGGAGTGTGTTCATGGCGCGCGTCGTTCGCTTCCACAGACATGGTGGCCCCGAGGTGCTGCGCATCGAGACCGTCGACGTCGCGCCGCCAGGGAGGCGCGAGGTGCAGATCAGGGTCAAGGCCCTCGGGCTCAATCGCGCGGAAGCGCTCTTGCGGAAGGGGACCTATATCGAGACCGCGACCTTTCCGTCCGGCCTCGGTCTCGAGGCCGCCGGCATCGTCGAGGCGATCGGCGAAGGCGTGAGCGGCTTCTCGCCGGGCGAGGTCGTCAGCATCGTGCCGCCCGTGTCGATGGTGCGATGGCCGGCTTATGGCGAGCTCGTCACGTTTCCGGCGGAGTTCGTCGTGAAGCACCCGCCCGAGCTCGGCTTCGACGCCGCGGCCGCGGTATGGATGCAATATCTGACGGCGTTCGGCGCTCTGGTCGATATTGCTGGGCTGGAGCGAGGGGAGTCCGTAGTCATCACCGCGGCGTCGAGTAGCGTCGGGCTTGCAGCGATTCAGATCGCGAACCGGATCGGTGCGATCCCGATTGCAGTGACGCGAACCTCGATCAAGCGGCAGGCCCTGCGCGATGCTGGCGCCGCCGACGTCATCGCCTCCGTGGAAGAGGACATCCGGTCACGGCTGCAGGACATTGTCGGCTCAAACGGCGTTCGCGTGGTGTTCGACGCGGTCGGCGGTCCCATATTTGGGCCGCTCACCGCCGCGATGTCGCCGGGTGGCGTTCTCATCGAATATGGCGGCCTGAGCCCAGAGCCAACGCCGTTTCCGCTGGTCAACGTACTGACCAAGAGCCTGACGCTGCGCGGCTATCTCGTGCACGAGATCATCCGCGACCCCGCGCGGCTTGCTAAGGCGAAGACCTTCATCCTCGACGGGCTGCGGGACGGCGCATTGCAACCGATCATCGCCAAAACGTTTCAGTTTGAGGAGATCGTCGAAGCGCATCGCTTTCTGGAGTCAAACGAGCAGTTCGGCAAGATCGTGGTAACGATCTGAGCGAATGATCGTCTTGAACAAACGATTTCGGCACCCCCGCATCTGGATTATGCCTTCGGCTCGTCCACGTGCGCACCGAGCTTGCCTCACGTCCCGCAGAACGTCTGCAGCACCCGCTGCTCCGGCAGCGGCGGATCGGCGTAGGCTGCATAGTCCGGCTGGCCCTCGAACGGTTTAGCCAGCACCATCACGAATTCCTCGAACGGCGTGTAGTCGTCATCGTTGACCGCGGCCTGGATCACGGCCTCGACGCGGTGGTTGCGCGGGATGAACATCGGGTTGACGGCGTGCATGGCGGCTTGCCGTTCGGCTGCGGTTTGCGGCTCCAGCGCCGTGCGCTCGTGCCAGCGCCTGGCCCACTCGTCGAACGCCGCGGGGTCCATGAATTGCGCGCGTGCATCGTCAGCAGCCGGATCGCCAGCGGCGTCGCCGAGTTTGCGGAAGGTGAGGGTGAAGTCGGCCTGGTTCTTGGCCATGGCGTCCAGCAGGTCCTGGATCAGCGCGTCGTCGCCGTCGCGCTCCGTGAACAGGCCGATTTTCTTGCGCAGGCCCGCCTGATAGGCGTCGCTGAACGTGTCGGAGAAGGCGCCAAGAATGTCCTGGGCCTCGGCGACCGCCTTTTCCTGATCGTCGGAAAACAGCGGCAGCAGGCATTCGGCAAGCCGGGTCAGATTCCACAGCGCGATGCGCGGCTGGTTGGCATAGGCGTAGCGGCCCATCTCGTCGATCGAGGAAAACACTTGCGACGGATTGTAGGCGTCCATGAAGGCGCACGGACCGTAATCGATGGTCTCGCCTGATATCGATGAGTTGTCGGTGTTCATCACGCCGTGGATGAAGCCGACTAGCAGCCAGCGTGCGACCAGATCGGCCTGGCGTGCGACGACGCCACCGAGCAGCGCGTGATAGGGCCGCTCGGCGCCGAGCACCTCCGGATAGTGCCTGGCGATGACGTGGTCGGCGAGCCGGCGAATGGCATCGGTGTCGCGGCGGACGGCGAAGAACTGGAAGGTGCCGACGCGGATATGGCTCGAGGCGACGCGGGTCAGCACCGCGCCGGGCAGCGCGGTCTCGCGGATGACGTGCTCGCCGGTGACGACGGCAGCGAGTGAGCGCGTGGTGGGGATGCCCAATGCGAACATCGCCTCGCTGACGATGTATTCGCGCAGCACCGGCCCGAGCGCGGCACGGCCGTCGCCGCGGCGGGAGAATGGGGTGGGACCGGAGCCCTTGAGCTGGATGTCGCGGCGGATGCCGTCCTTGTCGATGACCTCGCCGAGCAGGACCGCCCGTCCGTCGCCCAGCTGCGGAACGAATTGCCCGAACTGGTGGCCGGCATAGGCCATGGCGATCGGATCGGCGCCGGCGGGAACCGTCTTGCCGGCCAGGATTTCGGCGCCCTCAGGGGTTTCCAGCACATCAGGATCCAGCCCGAGCTGGACCGCCAGCGGCCGGTTCAGCTTGATCAGCCGGGGCGCTGCCACCGGCGTCGGTGCGACCCGGGCGAAAAAGCTGTCCGGCAGCGCCGAATAGGAGTTCTGGAACGGGAAATGGACTGTCATGGCCTCAAGATAGGCGTGGAACGCCTGATGGCAAAGGCTTGAGCCGAGATTGGGCAAAAATGGCCACTTCCAGCCGAAAACGGGCCGTTCCCTTGGTTGCCGCCCCCGTCCTGCCGAGGTAAACCCTGCCGCAACTTTGAACCTGCCGTTTCGGCGGTTCGATTCGATCCTCCGACATTGAATTTGGGACGACCATGCATCGCTACCGGTCACATACATGCGGCGCGCTCCGCGAGAGCAACATCGGCGAGACGGTCCGCCTTTCAGGCTGGGTCCATCGCGTTCGCGACCATGGCGGCGTGCTGTTCATCGACCTGCGCGACCATTACGGCCTGACCCAGTGCGTGGTCGATCCGGACTCGCCGGCGTTCTCGCAGGCCGAAAAGCTGCGTTCGGAATTCGTGGTGCGGATGGACGGTAAGGCCCGTCGCCGCCCCGAAGGCACCGACAATGACGATCTGCCGACTGGCAAGATCGAGATCTATGTCAGCGAGATCGAGGTGCTGGGCCCGGCCGGCGACCTGCCGCTGCCGGTGTTCGGCGACCAGGAATATCCTGAAGACGTCCGTCTGAAGTACCGCTTCCTCGATCTGCGTCGCGAGAAGCTGCACCAGAACATCATGACGCGCGTCGAAATCATCAAGTCGATGCGTCGGCGCATGGAGGGGCAGGGCTTCTTCGAGTTCAACACGCCGATCCTGACCGCGTCCTCGCCGGAGGGCGCGCGCGACTTCCTGGTGCCGTCGCGCATTCATCCCGGCAAGTTCTATGCCCTGCCGCAGGCGCCGCAGCAGTACAAGCAGCTCTTGATGATGTCGGGCTTCGATCGCTACTTCCAGATCGCGCCCTGCTTCCGCGACGAGGATCCACGCGCGGATCGTCTGCCGGGCGAGTTCTACCAGCTCGACGTCGAGATGAGCTTTGTCACGCAGGACGATGTCTTCGCCGCGATGGAGCCTGTCATCACGGGTGTGTTCGAGGAGTTTGCCAAGGGCAAGCCGGTGACCAAGGGCTGGCGCCGGATTCCGTTCGCGGAAGCCTTGCGCAAATACGGCAGCGACAAGCCGGACCTGCGCAACCCGATCGAGATGCAGGACGTCTCCGAACACTTCCGCGGCTCCGGCTTCAAGGTGTTCGCGCGCATGTTGGAGGACCCCAAGAACCAGGTCTGGGCGATCCCGGCGCCGGGTGGCGGCTCGCGCGCCTTCTGCGACCGCATGAACTCCTGGGCGCAGGGCGAAGGTCAGCCCGGCCTCGGCTACATCATGTGGCGCGAGGGCGGCGAAGGTGCCGGTCCGCTTGCCAACAACATCGGTGCTGAGCGCACCGCCGCGATCCGCGCGCAGATCGGCGTGAAGGAAGGCGACGCCGCCTTCTTCGTCGCCGGCGATCCCGACAAGTTCTGGAAATTTTCAGGGTTGGCCCGCAACAAGGTCGGCGAGGAGTTGAACCTCACCGACAAGGAGCGGTTCGAGCTGGCCTGGATCGTCGACTTCCCGATGTACGAGTACAACGACGAGGACAAGAAGGTCGACTTCTCGCACAACCCGTTCTCGATGCCGCAGGGCGGTCTCGATACCTTGAAGGGCCAGGACCCGCTGACCATCAAGGCGTTCCAGTACGACATCACCTGCAACGGCTACGAGATCGCCTCGGGTGGCATCCGCAACCACGTGCCGGAAGCGATGGTGAAGGCGTTCGAGATCGCGGGCTATGGCGAGCAGGAAGTCGTCGATCGCTTCGGCGGCATGTACCGCGCCTTCCAGTACGGCGCCCCGCCGCATGGCGGCATGGCCGCCGGTGTCGACCGCATCGTCATGCTCTTGTGCGGCACCAACAATCTGCGCGAGGTCTCGCTGTTCCCGATGAACCAGCAGGCCATGGACCTCCTGATGGGCGCACCGTCGGAGCCCAGCCCCAAGCAGCTCCGCGAGCTGCACGTGAAGGTGAGCCTGCCGCAGAAGTGAGGCTGTCTCCACAGCGTCATTGCGAGCGAAGCGAAGCAATCCAGAATCTTTCCGCGGAGTGACTCTGGATTGCTTCGCTTCGCTCGCAATGACGGGGAGGGATTTTCGCCGGTCCAACTGCCATCCCCGCGCGCAGCGTCGTTCCCTACAGCCCCGTCGACGCCTCGATCCTGAACTGCGCAAGCGCGCTCTGTGGGTCGGTTTGCAAGAGCTGCATCAATTGCATCAGCGGTGCCTTGGCGCGCGGGGACAGCTTGATGGAAAGCGTCTGGCCCGGCGTCTCGACGAAGCGGGCGATCGCGTCCACGGCCGCGTTCGCATCCGGATTGGCGGAAGCAACTTGCTCGCGTTTAGCCTTGATGCTCTCGACGAGCGCCTGGCGTGCGGTATCACGGCTGACATTCTGCATGCGCGCGAACTGCGCCGCGACGAGATCGATGACGCCGCTGTCGCGCAATGAGAATTCGAGCGTGCCCGCCTCGATCCGGGCCGCCTGGCCCATGAGCTGGGCCGGATCGGCCGAAAACACCTCGCGTGGTACGTTGCCGAGCGCCATACGCAGTTGCGCTCTTGCGATGCCTCCGATGTCGAGGGTCGCGGGCGTCAGAGCGAAGCTGTTGGACTGTTCGGTCCAGGCAGCGCCGAGATCGAGGTCGATAGCGAGCTTGTCGATCCCGCTGGCAATCAATGGAAGCTGTTTTGGACCGGATGGATCGGCTGGCGTGACAAATTTGGCAACCACATGCGCCTTGCTCGGGATCGAGCCGACCAGCTGCCCCAGTCCAGGCTCAGTGTGTCGATCATGACCAGCTTATTGGTGGTCTTGAACGGCGCCGTCACGCCCTTGATCTCCGCGCCTGCGAGCACGCCGAACAGCCCGAGCATCTGATCCGGCGAGGGCGCCCGCCCGGCAGTGGTGAGGCTTGCTGCCCAGCGCATCAAACTCGCCGTGCTGAAGGACTTCAGCGCAAAGCGCTCCATCTTGAACTGTCCCTGCGGAGACGGCGCGTCGACGCCTTCGACCGCGAACTCGCCGTCGCGAAATCGGATGGCACCAACCGTGGCCGTTCCTTGCGGCGTGCCGACCGACATCTTGCCGATTTCGGCCTTACCGATGCGAAGACCCTCATAAACTCCGGCGAGCTTCTCCAGCAGCTCGCGTGCCTGCGCCGGAGTCGGCGGGGCCGATTGATCCCGTGGCAGCGCGGCAAATATCTCGCCAGCCGGAATTTCGACGGCTGGACGGCGATGTCTTCCATGGTGAACCCGTCGACATCCACTCGCATCCCCTGTGCCGATTTGAGCGCATAGGGGCCCGTCGAGACCTGCCGATAGACCCGGCGATAGCTGTCGTCGCTGGCCGTCTGCGGATCGAGCGCGGCGATGATCGCGGTCGCGTCGAAATCGTTGACGATGATGTTCGACGATTCACCCGTCAGCTTGTCCGTCTTGCCGGGTTGCTTCACGTCGACCGAGATCACGGCGCGGTCCGACTTCATCCCGTCGATCTTGCCGTGCTTAGGTTCTGGATCGCCAGTTCGGAATAGGTGACCTCGCCGCTGCCGGCGGCGCGGGAATCGAAGCTGATCGTGAGGGTCGGAGCCGTGAGCGACGATGCAGCGACACTCGCATATTGGCCGAGCACGTAGCGGTACATATCGACCAGCGAGCTGTCCGCCGGCACCTGACCCGCCTGAACAGGACCGGCATAGTCGCGCATGACCAGGTGCGGGATCTTGTACGCGACCTTCAGCTTGGCAGCGCCGATCTGGTCCAGCGTAACCTCGAGCCCGGTGATGTCGACGGCGTCGGCCGAGATCCTTGTTTCGTCGATCTGGCGAACGCCCGTGCCCTTGATGGCGGCGATCCTGATCTGCGCCTGCGGTGCCTTGCCCGGCGTAACCGCGATGTCCTCGATCGTGAGGGTGCGCGTGGGCAGATCGAAGGCGATCTTGCCGTAGCTAGCCTTGCCGCCTTGCTTGCGGATTTGCTCGAACGCGGTCTCCACCTCGGCGGTGACGCGATGTTTTTGCGTAGAAGCTGAAGCCCAACCATCCGCCCGCGCCCACCACGGCCACGACGATGAAGCCGATCAGGATTCACTTCATTCCCAGCTCCAGTTGCTCGCGTTGCAGCACGCAACCTGCCATATTCGCAAAGCAACGCGCGGTCCAGGGAAAGCGAACGCTATCAGATATTTGACCGCGCGCCCTGTTGACGGGGCCGCAATCGGATGTTGCCACCGGGCCGCCCGACGTGCTTCATCCCGTTTCCATGACCCGGAAATACCACCCGAAGGCGGGCCGGTCGGGACAACGTAGTTTGAGGCCGGTAACGCGAGGCAAGACACCGCATGTCGTCCTATTCTGATGATCTCCACCAGGCGGCGCTGGCCTATCATCGGCTGCCGCGCCCCGGAAAGCTCGAGATCCAGGCGAGCAAGCCGCTCGCCAACCAGCGCGACCTCGCGCTGGCCTATTCCCCGGCGTCGCCGCCGCCTGCATGGAGATCGCCAAGAACCCCGCGGAAGCGGCGACGCTGACGATACGCTCCAATCTGGTTGCCGTGGTTTCGAACGGCACCGCCGTGCTCGGCCTCGGCAATATCGGCCCGCTGGCCTCGAAGCCGGTGATGGAGGGCAAGGCGGTCCTGTTCAAGAAATTCGCCGGCATTGACGTGTTCGACATCGAGATCGCGGCCGACACCATCGAACGCGTGGTCGAGACCGTGGCCGCGCTCGAGCCGACCTTCGGCGGCATCAATCTCGAGGACATCCGCGGACCGGAATGCTTCGAGATCGAGGCGCAGCTCAAGGAGCGCATGAAGATCCCGGTCTTTCACGACGACCAGCACGGCACCGCGATCATCGTCGCCGCCGCGATCACCAACGGTCTGCGCCTGAACGGCAAGAACCTGTCGGACGTCAAGATCGTGGCATCGGGGGCAGGGGCCGCAGCGCTTGCGACACTGAACCTGCTGGTGTCGATGGGGGCGCAGCGCAAGAACATCTGGGTCTGCGACATCGACGGCCTTGTTCACGAAGGCCGCAACACCACGATGGACCGCTGGAAGGCGGTCTATGCGCAGAAGACCGACAAGCGCACGCTCGCCGACGTCATCGGCGGCGCCGACATCTTTATCGGTCTCTCCGCACCGGGCGTGCTCAAGCCCGAGATGGCCAAGGCGATGGGCGACAAGCCGCTCATCATGGCGCTCGCGAATCCGACGCCGGAGATCATGCCGGAGGAGGCGCGCAAAGCCCGTCCCGACGCCATGATCTGCACTGGCCGCTCCGACTATCCGAACCAGGTCAACAACGTCCTGTGCTTTCCCTTCATCTTCCGTGGCGCGCTCGATGTCGGCGCCACCGCGATCAACGAGGAGATGAAGCACGCCGCCGTCGAGGCCATCGCGCAGCTCGCGCGCGAGGCGCCGTCCGATGCGGTCGCGCAAGGCTTCGATACCGGCGAGACGCAAGGGTTTGGCCCGGGCTCGCTGATCCCGAGTCCCTTTGATCCGAGATTGATCCTGCGCATCGCGCCGGCGGTGGCGAAGGCCGCGATGGAATCGGGCGTTGCGACCCGGCCCATCACCAATTTCGACGAGTACACCGCGTTGCTCGAGCGCTTCGCCTTCCGCTCCGGCCTCGTCATGAAGCCGATGTTCGCCAAGGCCAAGACCCAACCGGTGCGCGTGATCTACGCCGAAGGCGAGGATGAGCGCGTGCTGCGCGCCACCCAGGTGGTGCTGGAAGAGAAGCTGGCGATGCCGATCCTGGTCGGACGTCCGTCGGTGGTCGAGGCCCGCATCGAGCGCTTCGGCCTGTCTATCAAGGCCGGCAGGGACTTCGACCTGGTCAATCCCGAGGACGATCCGCGCTACCGCTCCTACGTGCAGTCCTATGGCGAGGTCGCCGGCCGCCGCGGCGTGACGCCGGATGCGGCGCGCACGGTGGTGCGCACCAATAACACCGTCATCGCGGCGCTCGCGGTGGTGCGCGGAGAGGCGGACGCCATGCTCTGCGGCGTCGAGGGCCGCTACATGAGCCATCTGCGCCATGTTCGCGAGATCGTCGGGTTCACCCCGGGAATCAGCGACTATGCGGCGCTGGCGCTGCTGATCACGAGCAAGGGCGCCTTCTTCATCGCCGACACCCAGGTGCGGCCCAATCCGAGCGCCGAAGAGCTCGCCGAGATCGCCTCGCTCGCGGCGGTCCACGTCCAACGCTTCAACATCAAGCCGAAGATCGCCTTCGTCTCGCATTCGGATTTCGGCAGCTACGACACGGAATCCTCGCGCAAGATGCGCCGGGCAACCCAGCTCCTGAAGGAGAAGCATCCGGAACTCGAGGCCGACGGCGAGATGCAAGGCGACACCGCGCTCTCGGCCGCCGCGCGCAAGATGGTGCTGCCGCACTCCAAGCTCGAGGGCGAAGCCAACATCATGATCATGCCAAGCCTCGACACCGCCAACGTCGCCTATCAGATGATCAAGTCGCTGGCGGACGCGCTCCCCGTCGGGCCGATCCTGATCGGCCCGGCGCGCCCGGCTCACATCCTCACCCCGTCGGTAACGGCGCGCGGCATCCTCAACATGACCGCAGTGGCTGTGGTGGAAGCGCAGGAGCGCGCGTCGCGGCAGCAGCCGACGTTGTTTACGTAGGCCGTGCGTGGCATTCCCTCTCCCCTTGTGAGAGAGGGTGGCTCGCCGCGGAGCGGCGAGACGGGTGAGGGGTTGCTTCCGCGCGCACATTTCTCACGGTTGAATTTGCAGAGCGAGACCCCTCATCCGGCACTGCACCTTCTCCCACAAGGTAAGAAGGTGCAGTGCCGGGCCACCAACTTTGAATTGCTCGCAGTTAGCCATTTCCCCGTTTGTAAACCGGCGAATGTATCTTCATAATCGCGAAGTGCTTTCGCGAGAATTCAAAAGCCTGAGCAAAGAGGCCGATCATGCCAGCGTTCGTGACTTTCGGGCGGATCCTGTTCGCCGTGCTGTTCATCTACACGGGTGCGGCAAGACTGTTTGCCATGCAGGCGACCGTTGATTTCATCGCCGCCAAGGTCGTGATGCCCGACATGATCGCGCCTTACGCCAAGCAGATCGAGACGGCGACGGCCATGACCACGCCGCAACTGCTGGCGATCGCAGTCGGCGTGCTCGAGATCATCGCAGGCGTGATGATCGCGCTGAATTTCGGCGCGCGCTTCTTCGCGATGCTGATGATTATCTATGTCGCGGTCGCGACCTTCCTGTTCTACGACTTCTGGAACCAGGTGCCGCCTGACAACGGCAAGATGCTGGTCGACGCGCTCAAGAACCTGTCGATCATCGGCGCCCTGTTCATGATCATGGGCTACGGGCGCGCCACGCGTCCGGCCGAAGCGGCCTACGGGGACGTATAAAGGTTAAGCCACTACGTCCTGCGCCATGGCGTCACCGTCACGTCATGCGCGGCGTCGAGCAGATACGGCGCGCCCGGCTTCATCCCGTGTGAGGCCAGCACCTCCTGAGGCGTGCGCCCCGGTACTTCGACAAAACAGCCCTCGCCGCGGGGCAGCCGAAGGTGCGGGGCTTCCGACAGCCAGAACGTATCGTAGCGATCCATGAACATGTCGAACACGACGGGGCCGCCGATGATTGCGACGGTGCCGGAAGCGACATCGGCGAACGCACAGGCGTCCTCAAAGCTGGTGTGAGCCGGATTCCACAAGGTCGCGTTCGGCATCTCGGGATCGACGGTCAGAGTCTGGATCTTGCGGGTCAGGATCAGGCGCTTGCGCTTGGGTGAATTCGGCTGCTGCTCATGCGAGTGACGGCCGTGCACGATCAGCGCGGCGCGATCGAGCGCCTGCTCGAAGAACAGCTTGTCGCCTTCGAACTTCAGGCTGTCGGGCATGACATGGTCGGCGTCCGCGAGCATGCCGTCCGCGGAGACGATGACGTAGCCTTCGATCCGAAAGGACAAGGGCGCGGCTATTCGGAAACCGTTGTCACGACGCTGTTGACCGGCCGGGTGCTCACCGTCGGCAGCTTGACGTCCTTGAGCAGTTCCTGGTCGTATTCCGGCAGCGTCGAGGCCGGGAACTTGGCGCGCATCGCCACCACCTTGTAACCGCCGGCCTTCAGGCGCTTGAGCAATTCGGGCAGGGCTTCCGCAGTGTGCTTCTGGAAGTCGTGCATCAGGATGATGCCCTTGCCCTTGCTGTCGAGCTTCTTCATGACGGTCTCGATCACCTTCTCGGGCTTCGAGGCCTTGAAGTCGAAGGAGTCGATGTCGCAGGAGAAGATCGCTGTGTTGCGGTTGCCGAGATAGGTGACCATCTCCGGCGGATGCTGGAGCGCCGGGAAGCGGAAGAAAGGCGAGGGCGAAATGCCGCCGAGCGCCCATTTCACCGCGGAAAGACCCTTCTCGATCTCTTCCTTGCGCTGCGCTTCCGTGAGCTTCTTGTTGTTGAGGTTGGCGTGCGACCAGGTGTGGGTGCCCACGGTATGGCCGGCCGCGTAGACCTGCTTCAGGATCTCCGGCTCGTAGGTCGCGTGCTTGCCGATCGAGAAGAAGATGCCGGTGGTGCACTCGTCGGCGAGCGCCTTCAGCACCGCGGGCGTGTTCTTGGGCCAGGGGCCGTCGTCGAAGGTCAGCACCACTTCGTGGTCGCGCAGGAAATCGAGCTCCTTGAAATGCTCGAAGCCGAAGCCAGGACCGCCCGTGGTGTCGATCTCGACGGTGCGGGCGACCCCAAGCGCGCCCGGCGTGTTGCAGGCTGCGCGGGCGGGCTGGGGCGCCTGCTTAGGCGGCGGAGGATTGACGAAGCCCGCCGGCGCGGCGGCTGCTGCAGGAGCGGGTGCGGGAGCTGCAGCGGGCGCAGCCGCAGCCGGTGTTGCCGCCGGTGCGGCCTGCGTCGCGGCGGCGGGCTTTGCAGCCGGGGTCTGCGACCATGCCGCGCCCGTCATCGCCAGAGACATCGCGCTTGCCAATATCAGTCCTGCCGCCACACGCATGGTGTTGTCCTCGAGATTGATCCCGTTGTTCCGCCGCGGCTTTTCGCCTTCGGCAAAACCATCCTGCCCATAACAATCCTAGCCTAGATGGTGGGCCCTCGCCATTGCAACGGCTGTTTGGCGCGCCAGCCCAATTGTGCCCAACCGGGTTGGGGACGCGTGGCGTCAAGTGTCGGCCAGCGCCTTGGCGATCGCCGTCTTGATCCGCGTGTCTGTCGGTTCGACCGCGGATGCAAAGACATCGGCGATATAGCCGTCCCGGCCGATCAGATATTTGTGGAAGTTCCAGCGCGGAACTTCTCGCGGGCGCGCCTCTGCCGCCCATTTGTAGAATGGATGCGCCTTTGCACCGACCACGATGGCCTTGGCCGCGATGGGGAAGGTAACGCCGTATTGGTGGTGGGCGGTTTCCGAGATCTCACTGGTGCCGCCGGGCTCCTGTCCGCCGAAATCGTTGGAGGGCACGCCAATGACGGTGAGGCCGCGTTCGCGAAACTCGCTCCAGATGTCTTGCAGGCCGGCATATTGCGGCGTGTAACCGCAGAGCGAAGCGGTGTTCACCACCAGCAGCGGCCTGCCAGTGAAGGCCGCAAGGCGGATGTCGTCGCCTGACAATGCCGGGAAAGAGAAGGCGTAGGCGGAAATTCGGCTCATGCCGCCATCCGCCAGTGCACGCGTCGCCGGCGCCAGCGTGCCTGCAAAGGCGGCGATGAGTATGGTCCTGCGGTTCATCATAACGGCGTCCCCCGAAATGATCCGGGGCGCATGTTACCCCGTCGGTGCGAGCGGCGTCGTCAACACGGCGTTATCTGCCGCGATGAGGCGCGTTAGTACAGGCGGACGATGAAATCGGTGCCTTCGCCAGTCTCGCCCTGGTTGATGCCCTGGTCGGAGACGATGATCGAGCCGCCCGATGTCAGCATTTCGTTGATCCTCGCGATCGTGTCGGCCGGGATCGAGACGCGGTCCAGGGCCTCGGCTGGACTGTCCGGCGGGACCACAGGCTTTACGGCGACGGGAATCACCGCCGCGCCACGTTGGCGGCCTGTCACGCGGCCGTCATCTTCGCGCGCGGCAGAACGGACCGACACTGGCAAGGACACCACCGACCAATGCAGCGCATTGGAATCGGCCTTGTCGATTTCGGCGGTAAAGACATGCGTGCCGAGCGGCCGATCACTCGCGGCGATTGTGACAGGCACCTCGAACAGCGGCGCAAAGTTCTGCCGCACGTAGAGCTTGGAATCCTTGCGGCTGATGAAGACCGCGATCTGGCCCGCTCGCTTGGGCGCTTCAGGTTTTGCCACGGGCGCCGGATCGGCAACGCGGGTTTCGTCCTTCTTGACGTCGGTCGTGGCCGCCTGCGCTGGCGCCGCGGCCGGTGCATCGGATGTCTTCGCGAGTTCGGACTTCGGCGTCTCCGCGGCGTCGACAGGCTTCGCTTCAGTGTTCGCGGGCTGCGCGGCGTCTCCGGCCTCTGGCTTGGCCGCGTCCGCCGCCTCAGCGGGCTTGGTCTCGGGCTTTGCCGTTGTCTCGGTGTTGTCGGCCGATGCCGGGGCCTCCTCGCGGGCTGGGGCATATCCGGTGGTCACGTCCGACATCACGGTGTGGCCGACCGACGAGCGCAGCTCGGGCACGCCGTCGGCGCTGGCGGTTTTCGTTTCAACCGGCTTTGCTTCGGTGGCCGCGGTATTGGCTGTGCCCTTGTCGGCCTTGTCGCCGGCATTGGTCTGCGGCTCGAGGCTGGCCGCGGGTTGCGGTGGCACGCGCAGCGAGGCAAGCAGCGGATGTGAGAACTTCTGCGGCGACATCTGACCGGGCGAAACGATCACGCGCGCGCCCATCCTGGTCCAGTTCCACATCTTCACCGCGAACGCCATCGGCATGCGGATGCAGCCGTGCGAGGCTGGATAGCCCGGCAGCACGCCGGCATGCATGGCAACGCCCGACCAGGTGATCCGCTGCATGTACGGCATCGGCGCGCCGCTATAGATGTTGGAGTGGTGGAATTTGTGCTTCTGGATGACGCTGAACACACCCATCGGCGTCGAATGGCCCTTCATGCCCGTCGAAACCGGGGATTCCGCGAACACGCCTTTGCTGTCGTAGACCGTGACCTTC
The DNA here is from genome assembly GCF_040939785.1 of Bradyrhizobium lupini. NCBI lineage: Bacteria > Pseudomonadati > Pseudomonadota > Alphaproteobacteria > Hyphomicrobiales > Nitrobacteraceae > Bradyrhizobium > Bradyrhizobium lupini. Next base: position 401,625 of record NZ_CP162553.1, on the reverse strand, counting down.
TGCCGGTCGATCGAGACGACGATGACGAGAGGACCTTGCGGTTTGGTGCCGGCTTCTTTTTCGGCAACAAGGTCTTTTTTGCCGACCGCACCGCGCTTCTGCGGTTTCTGGCGCGGGACGTCGAGATGGCGCTCCTGGCGCCCGTAGGACCCGTCGGAATAGTCCGTCCAGTAATAAAACGCTGCGTCCGCCTGGCTTGCCGTGCCGATCGCACCCGCCGCCGCCAAAATGGCGACCTGCCAAAGCCGCGTCGGCTTGGCAGAAAAACCGGCCCCGTTCACGCTGTTCATCCTCGAATCCATAATCCAAATCAGATGTTAGTCTCTCAGAGGGGATACGCGTTCACCAGCATGGCGGTTCTGCCATCAGCTACATTTGTCCAAAGCGTAGCAAAAAAGCCTCACGGAGCGGTAAACGGCGGCCGTGTCGGCTTGCCGGTCGTCTTCCTGATCGGTCGCCTCATCCCTACATTGCTGGAAGTTGTTACCGGAGAGGTTCATGTCATCTCGTTTCCCCAGTCTTTCCAGCATCCGCTTGAAAGGCCTCGCTTTATTCCTCATGGCGTTGACCGTGCCGGCAGCGTCCGCCTTCGCCGCCGACGAGCCGGATCTGATCTTTCGCCGCTCGACCGTGTTCAAATGGATGAGCCCGAACGACAAGCTTGCGACCTACGGCCTCGACGATCCTGAAGTCGAGGGCGTGGCCTGTCATTTTACGGTGCCGGAGAAGGGCGGCTTCAAGGGCTGGCTGGGCCTTGCCGAGGAAGTCTCGGACATTTCGCTCGCCTGCCGTCAGGTCGGCCCGATCAAGTTCAAGAACAAGATGGAGCAGGGCGACGACATGTTCCGCCAGCGCCGCTCGCTGTTCTTCAAGAAGATGCAGATCGTGCGCGGCTGTGACGCGAAGCGCAACGTGCTGGTCTACATGGTCTATTCGGACAGGCTGATCGAGGGTTCGCCGAAGAACTCGACCTCGACCGTGCCGGTCATGCCGTGGGGACCGGCGGACGCCAACGTCCAGAAGTGCGGAGAGTTCTTCACTCAGTGACGCTCTTGCGTTCACTCAGTGACGCTCTCGCGTGCACTCAGTGAGGGGTTTGCGTTCACTCGATGATGTCAGCGCGGATGGCGCGCGGTTTTGCAAGATGCGAGCCGGTCAGCCGCACGAATGACTGCGGCGTGGCCTCAAAGCCCCGGCTCGATTGCAGCGCCATTTCGCCAGGCGAATGGGCACTGCTGTGAACAGGTCGTTGCTCCCGGCGGTCCGTTCGTTGGTCCGCATCGCGCGTCGTTGCGCGATTCTGCGCGGTCATGATGGCTGTTCCTCACATGAACGCGCTCGGCGATGCTCGGGCGTCCTCGGTCTCGATAGCTTGGGTCGCAGTCGAAGCGCCCCCGGTTCGACAGGACCCAGCCTTCGTTCGGCTTCTCTTCAGCAGAAAAACGTAAAACGCATGTGAAGGGTGTGAGGCGGGATCATGACGGCGCCGGCGTTCCGCGGCGCATCCGAGCTCGCCGGAACCTGCCAGGCTACATTGGGTGACCGCACGACCCATCTGAAAAGATTGAGATTTTCCATGGAATATGTCGTCGCCTCGAGCGGGACGAAACAATTCTCACGGAGACGAAACCATTTTCCGGCTTTGGCGCATCACGCGCGAAACCGCCCATGGTTATCAACCTCACAACGACGACGGCGCACGCCGGCCACCGAATTCGGAGAGAACTTCATGCGCACGCTCAGCCTCATCCTTGCTTTCGGTTTCGTGCTCGCCGGCTCCTCGTTCGCAGGCTCGCCGGACGGCAATGTCCCGGGTATCGGTACTTTCCAGTACAGCGGCTCGCCGATCATGATCCCGGCACCGCAGCCGATCGTGGTTGCCGCGCGCTTCTGATCGCCAACAAGAAAAATCAGCCAATAAAGGCCATCATGCTTGCTCGTTCCTGCGCCGCGGCGTTCATATCCCTTCTGACGATCAGTGCCGTTCAGGCGCAAGTGCGCTCTCCCTCCAGATTACCCGATCCCCGTACCGAGTTCGTGAGGCAATGCGCGCCGCGCATGCTCGGGCGATGGGAGCATCCGGAAGAGGTCTGCGGCTGCCTGCACGATCATGCTGCCGCCGTCGTCGAGGATCGCGATCTTCGCGAGGCCCTGCTGCGCGGCATCAGCGAGACCGGGGTGCCGACGATCGAGACCGACTGGGTGCCGGCCGCAAAGCAGACCGAAATCGGCCCGACCTTCACCAAGATCGCCAAGCCGACCCTGCAATGTATGTTCGATCCGGCGAAGTAGCGCTCATCGCTTTGATTTCGGACCAAACCGCGACACGCAGGTGCTCGTCCGTGCGACGCCCTTGTCGGTCATCTTGGCGCCGCGCACTTCCTTGACCTGTCCGGCGGGGCAGGTTCCGTCGTCCACTTGCACGCGCTGGCCGAGCTTGAGATCGACGATGTCCTGCTCGCGTCCGACCGTGCCTGCGCGCGCGGTCGCGGCGAGTGCGATGAAGATCAGGAGCGAGAGGCAAGTCGCGCGGCGTAGCGGCATGGTGTGAGCTCCCGGCATCGATGCCGCAATGTAGGGAGCGGCAGCCGATTCTCATAGTGAACGTTCATCATGCCCGCCGGGCCGGCGTGCGCCTCGCTCGCAAGGCCACTCGCGATTCCCGCGCGAGTCGTTCGGCGGAGGCCACGAGCTTCGAAACCGCGTGGCCGGAAAATCCCAGCACGAAACCGGGCTGTGGGCGCGCGCGTGAATAGGTGTCGGCCAACAGCCAGCCTTCGGCGCCGGCGGCCTGCTTGGCTTTCGCCGCCACGAGCGGATCGACCGAGGGATCGAACCGGGCGACTAGATGCAGACCCTGTGATGGGACCGGCACCGACAGCACGCCATCGGATGCGGCTTCGAGCCTCCCGGCCAGCGCGTCGCGCGCCTCGCGGTAAAGCTTGCGCACGCGCTTCAGGTTCGCCGCGAACGCGCCGGAATTGAGCATGTCGGCCACCGCACCCTCCATCAGCGTGCCGGGAAAGCGGTCGAGCGCAGCCCGCGCCGCGGTCACATCCGCAATCAAGCGCTCGGGCAGGGCGCAATAGCCGATGCGCAGGCCCGGAAACAACGTCTTGGCGAACGTACCCATGTAAATCACGCGCTGGAGATGATCGATGCCGGCCAGCGACATCAGCGGCGCGCCGTCGTAACGGAATTCGCTGTCGTAATCGTCTTCCAGCACGAAGGCGCCGGCCTGCCTGGCCCAGTCCAGCAGCTCGAGCCGCCGCGGCATCGACATCTGCACACCCAGCGGAAACTGGTGCGACGGCGTCACATAGGCTGCGCGCGCGGACGGCGCCGCTGCGCGGCCTTTGGCGACCCGCATGCCGTGCGCGTCGACGGGAACGGAGACGGCACGATAGCCGCAATGCGCGATAGTCTTGCGCGCGGCGGGGTAACCCGGGTCCTCGCACCAGACCTGGTCGTTGGGCTTCAGGATTGCGCTCAGCACGATGCGCAGCGCGTGCAGCGTGCCTGACGTCAGCATGATCTGATCGGGATCGCAGCGCAGGCCCCGCGCCGACAACAGATGATCGGCGATCGCCGCACGCAGTTCGCGGCTGCCACGGGGATCGCCATAGTGCAGATGCTCCGCGCCGAAGGCGCGCATGCGACGGCCGACAAAGGCCCGGAAATGCTGCACGGCACGCGCGTCGATATGGGTGCAGCCGAGTGAAAACGCGCCTTGCCCCGGCGTTTCGACGCTGATCTTGGGCCGCTTCGGCTCGGCCGCGCGCGCGGGGATGCGCGCGGCCACGAAGGTGCCGGAGCCGACGGTTGCGTCGGCAAAGCCGTCGGCGATCAGCCGCTCATAGGCGGTGACGACGGCATTGCGCCGAAAGCCGGTCTGTTTGGCCAGCGTGCGCGACGGCGGCAGCGGCTCGCCGGGTTTCACCAGACCTCCGACGATCATCTCGCACAGCGCCTGATACAGCCGGTGCGCCGACGAGGCGCCAGCCGTGATGTGCGGGCCTGCGAGGTCGAGCGGCAGCTCGGCCTTGGCGGGCGACGGAACGGAATTGGTCGGAATTTTTCGCATGGAATTGGCACTATCGCAGACCAAATCCGCGCCTACAACTGTTCTGGCATTGTTCAAATCCGACAGGAGCGGCCGTGAGCCAGACCGAGAACCAGAATTCCTATCCGATATCCACGCGCAACCAGGTGAAGCGCCGTCATGACCGCGGCTTCTACGATCACGACACCGTTCATCGCATCCTGGATTCCTCGATGCTCTGCCACGTCTCCTACGCGATCGACGGCCAGCCCTATTGCACGCCGACCTTCTTCTGGCGCGAAGGGACGAAGCTGTACTGGCACGGCTCAAGCGCCAGCCGCATGCTGCGCAACCAGACCAGGGGCGAGCGTGTGTGCCTGACGGTCGCCCATCTCGACAGCCTGGTGCTGGCGCGCTGCGGATTCAATCACTCGGCCGACTACCGCGCCGTGATGGCATTCGGCACCGCCTATCTCGTCACCGATCCCGACGAGAAAGAGCGCGCGGTCATCGCGATGGTCGACCGCTTCTTCCCCGATCGCACCGCGAGCCTGCGGGCGAGCAACACCCAGGAGATCAAGGCGACCTCCTTTATCGCGATGGAGATCGAGGAGGCCTCCGCGAAAATCCGGGCCAAGGGTGTCGCCGACGACGACGAGGACTATGAATTGCCGATCTATGCCGAGCGCATCCCGGTGCGCACGGTGCTCGGCGCGCCGGAGCCTTGCCCGCGGCTGCTCGACGGCGTGCGCCGGCCGGCGACACTGAATGGCTATTCGGAGGGCCGGCTGCTCGAAGATGCATTGCGGGATGCCTATTTTGCAGAGTACCGGAACGGCTGAAATCGGTTAGCTTGCGCTCCATCGATGATCTCAATGCCCGATTGGAGTTGCCGGATGAATGCCGAAACGCAGCAGAGGATTCTTGACGCCGTCGATGCCGGCTTCGAAGCCCAGCTCGCGACCACACGCGATTTCGTCGCGATCCCCTCGACGCGCGGTGCGGAGGGGCCATGCCAGGACATGATCGGCGACCTCCTGCGCGCGCGCGGATACGAGGTCGACGACTGGCACATCAATGTCGACGACCTCAAGGATCTGCGCGGCTTCGGGCCCATCGAGCACGATTTTTCGAAGGCCCGCACTGTGGTCGGCACGTACCGGCCCAAAACCGAGGCGGGCAAATCGCTGATCCTCCAGGGCCATTGCGACGTGGTGCCCGCGGGGCCGCTGGAATTGTGGGACACCCCGCCGTTCTCGCCCGTCATCAAGGACGGCAAGATGTTCGGTCGCGGTGCCTGCGACATGAAGTCGGGCACCATCGCAGCGCTCTCCGCGCTCGATGCGATCAGGGCCGCCGGCCTGAGGCCGACGGCGCGGATTCACTTCCAGTCTGTGATCGAGGAGGAGAGCACCGGCGTCGGGGCGCTCTCGACGCTTCAACGAGGCTATCGTGCGGATGCCTGCTTCATTCCTGAGCCGACCGGCGGCAAGATGGTGCGCTCGCAGGTGGGCGTGATCTGGTTCCGCCTGCGCGTGAAGGGCCATCCGACCCATGTCGCCTTCGCCGGCTCCGGCGCGAATGCAATCATGGCGGCCTATCATTTGATCCAGGCGCTGCAAAAACTCGAGATCGAGTGGAACGAGCGCGCGAAAGCCGATCGTCACTTCAAGACGCTGAACCATCCCATCAACTTCAACCCCGGCATCATCAAGGGCGGCGACTGGGCCTCCAGCGTGCCGGCCTGGTGCGACGTCGATTGCCGGATTGCCGTGTTGCCGGGCTGGTCGATCGCCGATCACCAGAAGGAGATTCTTGCGCGTGTCGCCGCCGCCGCACGCAACCACCGCTTCCTCGCCAACAATCCGCCGGAGATCGAATGGTCGGGCTTTTTGTCGGAAGGCTATGAGCTGACCAATGCCACCGCGCCTGAGGCGGCGTTCGGCAAGGCCTTCAGCACCGTCTATGGCGGCCAAATCGAAGACCTCGTCTTCACCGCGCTTACCGACACCCGCTTCTACGGCCTCAATCACGGCATCCCGAGCCTGTGCTTCGGCGCGAGTGGCGGCGAGATGCACGGCTTCAATGAATATGTCGATCTGGACTCGCTGAAAAAAGACGACCAAGGCAATGGCGCTGTTCATCGCGGATTGGTGCGGGGTGGAGCAGGGGTAGCCCTCGTGTCCCGGACAGAGCCAGGACCCACGTCACCGCACATTTGGACCGCGGTTCAGCAGCGCATCGTTTCACGCTGCGCTGCGCCCTGGGGAACGAACCATCTTCCGGCTGCCCAATCCACCGGCGCCCAAATCCTTTAAGCTTAAAGAAAGACTAGGATGCCGCCCGCGCTGGTGGCAGACTGGCGCCTGGTCCACAAGGCCTTGAGTCCGTCGAGGAAGCACGATGCGCGATTGGGATGACGCCTACGCCAATTCGGCCCATATCCCGGGCTCGGACAAGATACCGGCGCTGTGGGCGGAGCGGGCGGCGGCTTATCGCGCCGGGCTGAAGGAGTTTCGCGCTGACATCGCCTATGGCCCCGGTGAGCGCCAGCGCCTCGATCTGATCTTGCCCGACGGCGACAGCAAGGGCCTCGTCGTGTTCGTCCACGGCGGCTACTGGATGCGCTTCGACAAGTCGACATGGACTGATCTCGCCGAAGGCGCGCGCCATCACGGCTGGACGGTGGCACTGCCAAGCTACACGCTGACGCCGGCCGCGCGCATCTCCGACATTACGGCGGAAATCACCACAGCGATTGCCAAGGCGGCCTCGCTGGTCGCGGGCCCGATCCGGCTCGCCGGCCATTCCGCCGGCGGGCATCTCGTTACGCGTATGCTGTGCGACGACAGCCGGCTGGAGCCCGCCGTCTACAACCGCGTCGCCGGCACGCTGTCCATCAGCGGCCTGCATGATCTGCGTCCGCTGCTCAAGACCAGGATGAACGACACCCTGCGCATGACGATGGAGGAGGCGACGCTGGAAAGCGCGGCGCTGCATCTGCCGCGCGGGCCTTCGCCGGTGACCGCCTGGGTCGGTGGCAACGAGCGGCCCGAATTCATCCGCCAGTCCGATCTGATGGCCAATGTCTGGACTGGTTTCGATGTGCCGACGCGTCTTGTCGTCGATCCCGGGCTGAACCATTTCACCGTGATCGACGCCCTCAAGGACCCGTCGTCGCCCACCACCGCGCGCCTGATCGGCCTCGACTGACGAGGCCTTGAAGATCGATCGAAAGGGCCTGCCATGACGTCCAGCCAATACGATCCCGCAAGCGAAGGCGCTGAGACCGATTTCGCCCGGCGCATGTCCTATGGACACTATCTGGCGCTGGACGCGATCCTCGGCGCGCAGCATCCCCTGTCGGAAGCCCATGACGAGATGCTGTTCATCATCCAGCATCAGACCACCGAGCTGTGGATGCGGCTCGCCATCCACGAGCTCAGCGCCGCACGCCGTTCGATCGCGAAGGATGAGGTGCAGCCTGCAATGAAGATGCTGGCACGGATGTCGCGCATCTTCGAGCAGCTCAACGGCGCCTGGGACGTGCTGCGCACCATGACGCCCAGCGAGTATACGCGCTTCCGCTCGCAGCTTGGCCAGTCCTCAGGCTTCCAGTCGCGGCAATACCGGCAGATCGAATTCCTGCTCGGCAACCGCAACCACGCCATGCTCAAGCCGCACGCGCACGATCTGGAAACAACGCAGCTGCTCGAAGCCGAGCTCGCAACGCCAAGCCTCTATGACGAGGTGCTGCGGCTCGCCGACCGCAACGGGCTCAAGATGCCTGCGGCCGTGCTGGCGCGCGATGTTCGCGAGACTCATAGCTTCAATGAAGGTGTGCTGCAGGCTTGGCGTATCGTCTACGAGGCGCCGGAAACGCACTGGATGCTCTACGAGCTCGCCGAGAAGCTGGTCGATTTCGAGGACTATTTCCGGCGCTGGCGCTTCAACCATGTGACGACGGTCGAGCGCGTCATCGGCTTCAAGCGCGGCACCGGTGGCACCGGCGGCGTCAGCTACCTCAAGCGCATGCTGGAGGTCGAGCTGTTTCCGGAACTCTGGCGCGTGCGCACGATCCTGTAGAGAATTCCATGACCAAGCTTCGCGTCTACGACGACACCAAAGCGCTGTTCCATATGCCGGACGGTGTGATCTATCTCGACGGCAATTCGCTCGGCGCGTTGCCGCTTGGCGTTGCCGAGCGCGTCAGCCGCGTCATCACCGCCGAGTGGGGCGATGACTTGATCCGCGCCTGGAATACGGCTGGCTGGTATGCCCAGCCGCGCCATGTCGGCGATCGCATCGCGCGCCTGATCGGTGCGGAAGCCGGCTCCGTCATGGTCGGAGATACGCTGTCGCTCAAGGTCTATCAGGCGCTCGCCGCCGCGCTCGACATGAACGCGTCGCGCAAGGTCGTTCTATCGGACACCGGCAACTTTCCGACCGACCTCTACATGGCCGAAGGCCTGATCGCGACCCTTGGCCGTGGCCATCAATTGCGCCTGGTGGCGCCGGAGGAGATCGAGGCTTCGTTGTCGGAGGAGATCGCGGTGCTCTACATCACCGAGGTCGATTACCGCACCGGACGGCGCCACGACATGGCGAAGCTGACTGCAAGAGCGCATGCGCTCGGCATCGTCACGGTCTGGGACCTCGCGCATTCGGCCGGCGCGCTGCCGGTTGACCTTGCAGGCACCGGCGCGGATTTCGCCGCTGGATGCACCTACAAATACATCAACGCCGGCCCCGGCGCGCCGGCCTTCCTCTACGTTGCGCCGCGCCACGCCGACAGCGTGCGCGCCGCTTTGTCGGGTTGGATGGGGCATGCAAAGCCGTTCGCGTTCGAGCTTGCCTATGCGGCCGCAGGTGGCGTTGAGCGCATGCGCGTGGGAACGCCGCCGGTGCTGGCAATGGCGGCATTGGAAGCTTCGCTCGACATCTGGGATCGCGTCGATATTGCCGAGGTCCGGGCCCGCTCGCTGGCCCTCGGCGATCTCCTGATTGCCGAGGTCGAACGCCGCTGTCCGTCCTTGAAGCTTGTTACGCCGCGCACGCATGAGCGTCGCGGCTCTCAGGTCTCCTTCGCCTACGGCGGCGGCTATGCCGCGATGCAAGCTCTCATCGCCCGCGGCGTCATCGGCGATTTCCGCGCGCCTGACATCATGAGATTTGCCATCACGCCGCTGTATATCGGTGAGGGCGAGATCGTGCGGGCAGCCGAGTTCATCGAAGAAGTGATTGCGGGCGAAATTTGGCGGCGGCCGGAGTATCAGGTGGTGAATGCGGTGACGTGAGGTACGAACGCTGTCTCCCCGTCATTGCGAGCGCAGCGAAGCAATCCAGAAATGTATCCGCAGAAAAATTCTGGATTGCTTCGCTGCGCTCGCAATGACGACCTCGGACGTCATTGCTTTGCCGCGAAGAGCAATTCACCCTGTGAGCAGAATGATTTGGGAGGAGATCCGATGACGCCGCTCGATAAACTTAAAGCAATGAAGATGCCGTTTGCCGAACTCAAGGGCGTCGAGTTCGTCGAGGCCGAGAGGGATCGCGTGGTGGCGCGGATGACGGTCAGGCCCGATCTCTGCACGCTTCATCATACCATTCACGGCGGCGCGGTGATGGCGCTGGCCGATTCCGTCGGCGCGGCGGCCACCGTGATCAATCTGCCGGAGGACGCCAAGGGCACGACCACGCTCGAGAGCAAGACCAACTTCATCGGCGGGGCCAAGGAGGGAACCACGGTAATCGCGACCGCCACCCCAATCCACAGAGGCCGGCGGACCCAGGTCTGGACCACCCGGCTGGAGACCGAGGACGGCAAGCTGGTTGCCGTTGTGACGCAGACCCAGCTGGTCCTGGTGTGAATACGGGGGGCTTGATTTTATTAAAGAATTAGTCGCTTCCGATGCCCGAAACTTGGGCAGGTTCCCGTCTTGAAAAGTTTGTTGCGATGCACAATATTGGAGGCCTAGGGATTCGAACGCCTCCTCGAGGGACACCAAGAGGAGTTTTGACTTGTCACTCGCAGCAGATTTTGGACTTGAAATAACCAACCGCCCGAAGTCCGTTCAGGGCTACGTGCGGACCTTGAGCCAGCAGGAAGAATTGCCGCTTTTGCGCGATCACCTGCTGAGGCTCGATGCCGAAAGCCGGCACGACCGCTTCAACGGTTTTCTCGACGACAGTTTTATCGAGCGTTACGCCGCCCGCTGTGCCGAGGACGGCACCGTTATTGTCGCCTATATCGTCGATGGCGTGGTCCGCGGTGCGGCCGAGCTGCATCCGCCCGAGGGCGATTCGCTGCCCGAGGTCGCCTTCAGCGTGGAAGCTTCGGCGCGGCGCCAGAACGTCGGCACCGTGCTGTTCAGCCGCCTGATCGCGGAAGCGCGCTGGAAAGGCTACAAGCGCCTGCGCATCACCACCGGCGCCGAGAATCACCCGATGCGCGCGCTCGCCAGGAAGTTCGGGGCGCATCTGCAATTCCGTCATGGCGGATCGACCGGCACGATCGATCTCGCCAAGGCGCCTGAGGACGAACTCGCTGATCTCGCGGCCTCGCCATTCAGGGCCGGCCGCGCTCTTATCAGCTTCAACTCGACCTGCTGGAAGATCATCTCCAGCATCTACGGCAATCGCGCCGCCTGACCTGAAAAATCCGATTGGAATCAAAAAAGCGGACCGGCAAAACCGGTCCGCTTTTGTATTGTATGTAGGGACTAGGCCGTCAGGTGCCGGTGCGCTTGTCGTTGCCGAAGCGGCGCACGACACGGCGTTCGACCACCACCGAGCGCTGCGCACCCTGTTCGCCGGCGATCACGCGGGTCGAGGTGATGCGGCTGTTGGTGCGAACCTGCTTCTTGACCTCGGCCTGGACGACATCGAGCGGCATGCCCATCAAGGCTGCGGCGATCTCGGCCTGCTGCTCCTGATCATCGGTGATGCCGACGGCGGCGAAGATCGCCTCGTCTAAGGTCGGGGGATCGTGGCGCACGCGCCGCGTGCCATATTTGGTATTCCAGTCTGCGTTCATAACGGCCTCGTTTCGATGCCGCGATACCTAGTGCCGTCTATGTTGCATTGCAATATGAAATCGGTGTGGCATCTCAGCTATGCACCGGTTGGGTGTCAGGGTAGTGACGGGAGACCGGCAACATCCGCAACCCGCTGTTGTGGCTAGCGTTTCAGCGCCGCCTGGCCAGCTTCCGTCAGCCCGTAGATTCCCCGCTCGGTGCGTTCGAACCAGCCATACACATTGTTAAGCATGATCTTGCCGGCATCGGGACAGCGCCGGCGCAATTCGCTCACCCGCCGCGGGCCTGCCGCGAGCTCCGAGGCGCAGGCCAGTGCCTGCTGCCGATAGGCCGTCATGATCGGCGCGCGCGTGCTGCCGCCCAGCGCCGGATCGCCCTGGCGGCGCTGATGCTCTGCGACCAGGCGCGAACGGACCTTCGGCTCCCGGCGTGGGGCTGCCGTCGGCGGCTTCACCAGCACCTCGACCTGACCGCGGTCGGTCACCCCGAGCATGCCGAAGCCGAGGCGGCGACAGAGATTGCGATACCGTGCGTCGGTCTCGCGTCCCTTGCCGCGCGCTGACATCTTTGCCGCAATCCAGACCTCGTCGCCGGCCGGTGCACGATCGACCGCCTGAAGGATCAGCTCGAGATTGAAGGTCAGCTTGAGCTCGCCGATCACCACCACCGGAGGATCGCCGGCGCTGAGGCCCACGAGATCGCAGCCGCCGATCTCGCCCTTGACCGTGAAGCCGAGCTCTTCGAGGAAGCGTTTGACAGGCAGATAGAGCGTGGTTTCCAAAGGAAGCTTCCGAATGTCACGTTCGATCGGAGAATCAGTCTGCGGCAGTTTAGCCCCGGAGTGGACTTAGAGCTCTGCGCCATTTGATCGGGAACAGATGATCCGGCTATCCTGCGGGTGGGACAATCGGGCGCTTCACGAAGATGACCATCAGGAATGGGCTCTATCATATCCGCATCGAAATGCTGGATGCCGTTCAGGGCGGCAACCAAGGCGTCATGGTGATGCGCGACGGCACCATGCGGGGCGGGGACTCATTCTTCTTCGCCTACGGCAGCTACACCTCGGCCAACGGCAAGTGGAAGCGAGCTGACCAACGAGGAGCATTCCCCCTCGTTCGACGAGCGCCCGGTGTGGGGCCGCAAGGTCGTGACCATCGGCTTCAGTGGCACTTACAATGGCGAGACCGCGTACGGCGAGGGCATCGCGCTCGCCGGCAAGCAGAGCATCCGTTTCAGAGGCAATCTCCGGCTCTTGGTGCCGGATTGATTACACCCGCCCGCCAACCGGGATCAGCGCGCCGGTGACGCCGCTGGCGGCATCGCTGGCGAGGAACAGAATGACTTCGGCGAGTTCCTGCGGTGTCACCCATTTGGCGAAGTCGGCCTTCGGCATGTCGGCGCGGTTGGCCTTGGTGTCGATGATCGAGGGCAGCACCGCGTTCACGGTCACCTTGCCTTTCCACTCGCTCGCCAGCGCCTCGGTGAGCCGGTGGACGCCGGCTTTCGACGCCGCATAGGGGCCCATGCCGGAGCCGGCCTGAAGCGCGCCCATGGCCCCGATATTGACGATGCGGCCGGCCTTGGACGCGGCCAGATGCGGCAGGGCCGCCTGCGAGGCGTTGAGTGCCGTCAGCACGTTGAGCGCATGCATGCGCTGCCATGTCTTGACGTCGCCGTCGCCGACGGTCTCGAAGGCGAAGCCACCGGCGATGTTAACCAACACGTCGAGCCCGCCAAAGTGTCTCGCCGCTGCCTCGACCGCCGTCTTTGCTTGTGCTGCGTCGGACAGATCGACGCCGCCGATCTCGATGCGCTCAGGCATCGCGGAGATTTGCGATGGCGCATGGTCGATGCCGGCCACGCGCGCGCCGCGTGCCAGCGCGGTCTCGGCGACCACCTTGCCGAGCGCGCCGAGTGCGCCGGTCACGATCAGAACCTTGCCTTGCATCATTGTTCTCCCGGCACGGCCGCTTAAGATTTACGGCCGCCTACGATTGCAGATAGCGCGCCTTCAGTGCGATCCGCTCCGGTGTGCCGAGCTCGAGACCGTCGCGCAAGTAGGTTTCGAGATCGCCATACTCGCTACCGACGGCCTCGAAAGCAGCCGCAAGATACGAGGCCTCGACGTTGCCGATCGCGTCGAGAACATCGGCGGGAAGATCGGAGACGTTTGATGCGTCGCGCTTGTAGTGCTGGTTGGTCAGCAGATAATCCTCGGCAATGACGTCATCAGATACGCCGAGCGCATGCAGGATCAGCGCGCTGGCAAAGCCGGTGCGGTCCTTGCCGGCGGTGCAGTGGATCACGAGCGGCGCGCGGTCCTCCAGGAGATGCCCGAACAGGTTGCGGAAACTGGCCGTGTTGTGGCGTACATAGTTGCGATAGGATTCGCGCATGAGTTCGAGCGCGACCGGCGCGGTCAACCTGCCCCTGCCGAGCTCGGCGCGCAGCGCAGCCACGACTGTCGGCTCGATCGGCAGCGAATGCACGGCGATCTCGTTGACCACGCAGACACCCGCCGCGCGTTCCTCGACGCCGCGAAAATCGAAGGCGCTGCGCACGCCCAACGCGCGGACGATCTCGATATCGGCAGCAGTGAGCTGGCCGAGATGGTTGGAGCGGAAGATCTGCCGCCATCGCGTGATACGGCCATCTGCGGTCGGATAGCCGCCGAGGTCGCGAAAATTGCTGGCGCCTTGCAGGGCGAGATGGCGGGCAGGGAAGTCTTTCATGGAGGTGTCTTGTCAGGCATTTGAAACGGTCTGTGATCACCTGCGCGACCATATAATCCCGCAATCAAGTCCGGAATGGAAAAGGGCCGAAACACCGTTGTTTCGACCCTTTTTCGAACTGACGCCGGGCATCGAGAGACCGCGGCGGTATTGAACCGAACGCAGGCATCAGCGATCCCATTTCGGCTTGGCTTCATCGACTGCTTCCTGATGGTACCAGCTGCCGCTGCAAATCGTCTCGTTCACGGGAAGCGAGGCGTGGTTGGCGGGAAGGCGGGTCTCACCGTTGCGGCGCCCCCCGAGAGCCGAGCGGCCCCCAACAGGGAATTGGTAGATCTGTGCAGATCCGTGACTCAGTCCATTGTTCATCATTGCATTATCTCCCGAGATCGCAGCGCTGGCCTCCATGGTGCGCCCGACTCGTTGGCTTGTGGTTACTGGAATCCCCATATCGGCCGTGCATTCCGAAATGCAAAGTGCTGAAAAGGAAATCAGCGTTGGCCTATTTTGTAGGCAGACTGCATTCTGCTTCCTCTAAGGCAGCGCTCGGGTGGCTAACGCGTGGGCCGTTGCGAAGGTTGCGGGCGACGGTCGCAGTCTTGGCGAATATTGCCGGACGTTGATGCGCGTTTAGCCGGCAACCTTAGACCCGGGCCGGCCTGCTTCAGAATCGGGCGATTTCCGCGGGATTTTTGCGATGCAGCTTCACGCAAAGGTGCGCCGCTATGACGCATGGCGCACGGGCCGATCCGCCGGGAGGGGAGAGGGGGGCCGGCGGCGGTGGAAAACCTCCCGCGCTGCGGCCTTTTGGCACGTTAAATGCTTGGAAAGGGTCGGCCGATGTTGGCCGGGTAAACAATCGCGCGGGGGCCTGCGGCCCCCACCTTTCGCATCATCTACAGAGAGGCTCAATGACCAAGTATAAGCTCGAGTACATCTGGCTCGACGGATATACGCCGACTCCGAACTTGCGCGGCAAAACTCAGATCAAGGAATTCGCGTCGTTCCCGACGCTCGAGCAGCTTCCGCTCTGGGGCTTCGATGGCTCCTCCACCCAGCAGGCTGAAGGCCACAGCTCCGATTGCGTGCTGAAGCCGGTCGCGGTGTTCCCGGATGGCGCCCGCACCAACGGCGTGCTCGTGATGTGCGAAGTCATGATGCCCGACGGCAAGACCCCGCACCCGACCAACAAGCGCGCCACCATCCTTGACGATTCCGGCGCCTGGTTCGGCTTCGAGCAGGAATACTTCTTCTACAAGGACGGCCGTCCGCTCGGCTTCCCGGCCTCGGGCTATCCGGCGCCCCAGGGTCCGTACTACACCGGCGTCGGCTTCTCGAACGTCGGCGACGTCGCCCGCAAGATCGTCGAAGAGCATCTCGACCTCTGCCTGGCTGCCGGCATCAACCATGAAGGCATCAACGCGGAAGTCGCGAAGGGCCAGTGGGAATTCCAGATCTTCGGCAAAGGCTCCAAGAAGGCCGCTGACGAAATGTGGATGGCCCGCTACCTGATGCTGCGCCTGACCGAGAAGTACGGCATCGACATCGAGTTCCACTGCAAGCCGCTCGGCGACACCGACTGGAACGGCTCCGGCATGCACGCCAACTTCTCGACCGAGTACATGCGTACGGTCGGCGGCAAGGAGTACTTCGAGGCGCTGATGGCGGCCTTCGACAAGAACCTGATGGACCACATCGCCGTCTACGGCCCGGACAACGACAAGCGTCTGACCGGCAAGCACGAGACCGCGCCCTGGAACAAGTTCAGCTACGGCATTGCCGATCGCGGTGCTTCGATCCGCGTGCCGCACTCCTTCGTCAACAATGGTTACAAGGGCTATCTGGAAGACCGTCGTCCGAATTCGCAGGGCGACCCATACCAGATCGCTTCGCAGATCCTGAAGACGATCGCCTCCGTGCCGGCCGACAAGAAGGCCGCCGCCTAAGATCCTCCCGGCCCGGGCTGGGGGGCTGGCCCGGGTTGGACTTCGATCCGCCGAAGCCGAAAGGCTTCGGCGGATTTTTCATTTTGCTGACAGCCGTTGCGGAGACTCATCGGACCTCATGGCCGGAAACTTGTCCATCGCCGCCGAAAGCGGGATAGAGTGCGTCTGGGTGCGCGCAGGGCCGGGGACGGCTGGTGTTTGAAGGCTTCTACAAGGTGAGATTTCAGCTCGGCGACCGGGTCGGCCGGAGCGTGATGCATGCCGGCAACGGCAAGATGCTCGGCGGCAATTCGGCCTTCGCCCATATCGGCACCTACGTGAAGACCGAAGCCGGCGTCGACGTCGTGATCAACACCGTCCGCCACAACCCCGATCCGAACTATCGCGCCATGGCGGGCACGGACGATGCGACGTTGCTTGCCAAGGGCTGGGCCGACGGCGATCTCTATCGCTTCAAGGGCGAGCTCAAGGAGCTGCCCGGCGTACCCTTTCAGTCGTTGATGACACCGATCACCGAAGACGAGATGCCGATCGCCGGCGGTGTCGGCGAGGCCGGTATCGCCGACGGGCTCTACTCGGTGCATCTGCGCATGCTCGATGGCGTCGACGGCGGTCTCACCGGCGTGATGCTGCTCAACAAGGGCCGCATCCTCGGCGGCGATGCATCGTTCTATTATCTCGGCAGCTACACCGCCGCCAACGGGCGCTGGAAGGGCCAGATCCTCAATCAGGAGCACACGCCGGCCAAGGACGATCCGATCTTCGGCGGCCACGAGGTCGGCATCGGCTTCTCCGGCACCTATGATGCCGAAGAGGCGGTGGTGGAGGCAACGGCGCTCGCCGGCAAGCGCAGCCTGCGCCTGACCGCCGCGCTCAAGCTGATGCACCGCGCCTGATCGTCACGGGAATCGCTGATGGAAACAATTCGCATGCTCTCGACGCTCGGCCTGATGGGCGCGATGCGCAGCCTCTCCTCCGCGTACGAGACCGCGACCGGCGTCCACATCGATGCCGATTTCGCGCCGACGCTGGCGCTGCTCAAACGGTTGCGCGACGGCGAGGCCGCCGATCTCGTCATCCTCACCCGCGAAGGGCTCGACGAGATGATCGGCGAGGGCCGTGTGATCGCCGAGAGCGCTGCCGATCTCGCGCGCTCCTTCGTCGGCATCGCGGTGCGGGCAGGGCAGGCACATCCCGACATCGCCACGGCATCCGCACTGCGCAACACGCTGCTCGCGGCGCGGTCGGTGGCCTATTCGCGACTGGGGGCGAGCGGGGTCTATTTCGCCCGGTTGATCGCGCAGATGGGGATCGCGGAAGAGATCAACGCCAAGGCCACCATCGTCGAGCAGGGCTTTACCGCGGAGCGGCTCGTGAGCGGCGAGGCCGACCTCGCGGTGCAGCAGATCAGCGAGCTGAAGCAGGTCGAAGGCATCGAGGTGGTCGGCCCGATCCCGCACGATCTGCAAACGCCGGCCGTGTTCTCCGCCGGTCGGATGACAAACGCCGAGAACGCCGACGCCGCTGACCGGCTGCTGCGCTATCTGGCATCGCCCGAGGTGGTCCCCGTGCTGCGCCAATCGGGACTCGAGCCTTGAATTTGCCGAGACTGCGACGCAACCTGGCGTCCATGCGGACTTTCCTCGTTGCCATCCTTCTCACGCTTGCGGTGCCGTTGTCGGCGCATGGGCAATCGGCCGACCTCGTGCTGTGCGACCGGGTCGCGGCCGATCCCAGCGATCCCGACAAGCCGGCCGACGTCAGGGGCGCGACCGAGATTGCGGCCTCCGACGTTGCGACCGCCATCAAGTTCTGCAAGCAGGCCGCGTCGTCGTCGCGGCGCGCGATGTTCGCGCTCGGCCGCGCCTATGCGGCCAACCGGCAACCGGCGGACGCGATGGCAGCCTGGCGCAAAGCTGCCGACAAGGGATCGAGTGCGGCGATGGTCGAGCTCGGCGTGGCCTACGGTACCGGCTCCGGCGTCGCCAGGGACGAAGCGCAGGCGCGGAAATTGTTCGAGAAGGCGGCGCAGGCCGGCAATCCCCGCGGCATCAGCAATCTCGCCGCGCTTGGCGGCAGCGGCGGTGCCGCGCCGGCCGATCCGGCACAGGCGCGCGCATTGCTGGGCAAGGCCGCCGAGACCAACGCGGAGGCGCAGTACCAGCTCGGCATGATGCTCTCCGAAGGCACGGGCGGGGCGAAGGACGACGCCGCGGCGCGCGCGCTGTTCGAAAAGGCTGCCGCGCAAAACCATCCCGGCGCGCTGGAGCGGATGGGCGCCTTCGCGCAGGAGGGCCGCGGCGGGCCAAAGGACAAGGACGCCGCGAAATCCTACTACGAGCGCGCCGCAGCGCTCGGCGACGAGGATGCCAAGCAGGCGCTGGAGCGGCTGCGCTGTCCCTATGCGATCAAGGACAAGCAGGGCAAGCTCGTCACCACGCTGTGCTTCTAAAGCCCGATGAACGCGCTGTAGATTTATTTGTGAGCATGATCTTTTCGGGAAACCGCTGCGCATTTTTCCGGATCATGCCGTAGCGCCTCGGCCGGCGGGTTCGAAGCCGGCTTTGGTGAGTGCGCAAGGACCGTTCGCGACCGGCCAAACAAAAAAACTCGAAAAACAACCCCATGCACAGTAGCCAAGTGGTTGAAATCACAGGCCTGCAAATGGTGTGAAATCGCCATATGCGGAATTGCCGAAATTGCTTGCGCCGTCGGGCAAAACAGGCGCATGATGGCATCATGGCAGGGCGTGGCTTCGCGAATGGCCCTGCGCGAAAAAGCCCGATGGTCTTGATGCGATGGCAGTGCTAGGTAGCGCGTGCTTTCCTTATGATTTTGCGGGTCACTTGCGTTGCTGGACGGGCTCTACAAGGTTGAATACGGCGTCAACGATGCCTTCGGCCGCAGCATCATGTGCATGCATGATGGCAAGCTGCTGGGCGGAAATTCGGCCTTCGCGCATCTCGGAAGCTATTTCGAGCGCGACGGCGAGATCATCGCCGAAGTCATCACCGAACGGCACAACGACGATCCCAACTACAAGCCGCTGATGGGGGCTGATGTCGCCGCGATCGGCGCGCGCGGCCGACTCGTCGGCAACCAGATCCGTCTCGCGGGCAGCGCGGACACGATGCCGGGCGCCGGTTTCTGGGCCAATCTCACGCGGCTCGATGACGAGGGGTTGCCGCCGCAGGGGACGATCGGTCCAGGCGGGGTGGTGAACGGGCTCTATGCGATCCATCTGCGCGCGCTCGACGGCGTCGATGCCGGGCTCTCCGGCGTCATGCTGCTGATGGACGGCCGCATCCTCGGCGGAGATGCGTTCTTCTACTATCTCGGCTCCTATTCCTCGGCTGACGGCCGCTGGAAGGGCGAGATCCTCAACCAGGAGCATACGCCGGCAAAAGGCGAGAACCCCGTGTTCGGCGGCTATGAGGTCGGAATCGGCTTCTCCGGAACCTGCACGGCGGACAGCGGCGAACTCGAAGGCATCGCGCTCGCCGGCAAGCGCAGCCTGCGGCTCGCGGCCTCGCTCAAGCTGATGCGGCGGGCGTAGGGCGGTTACTCAAAGATTTGGGATCTCCGCTCGAGAGGCTCAACAGGCCTGACGTCCGAGCCGCGGCAATGTCGGCAAGTGACCCCCAAGCGGACATATCGAAATCAGGACAGATCGAAACGGCCGAGACGAGAAGCACTGCGGCTCAGCTAGGGAAGTCCTTTTGTCATCGTAAAGGGATTGAACCCACGTTCCGCAAGGGCAGCCCACGAAGCTGCGCCAAGATGTGACAATCGGAAATAGTTTCGCGGCTTGGTCGGGTCGGTGTCCAACACGAACCCCGTCGGTAACGCGCGGACAGTCGTGGCATAGAACCCACCATCGGGCGACCTCTGGGATTCGATGACAGCGATCAGCGATTCTGCCCTCTTCGTCTTGCCGAGCAATTTCATCAAGAGAGCCATTTGGCTCGTACCTTCGGTCCACACACCGTCTCGGTCTTCACCGTAAGAAAAGCCTCCGCCGACACTCATTCGCTGTTCGGCGGTCGTCATTGCCGATGCAAATTTCCCGGCCGCTCCGTGAAGCGCTGTTAAAGGCCAGATCTGGGCATCCAGAGCCAAAATCGGATTATGCGTGACACCGTCTTCAGCGGTTCCTGCGGCGAAACAGACGCACCCCGGATCCCACATCGTATTTACAAAGTACTCGGCAACCGTTGCCTTATCGCGCCAGCGCGAATCGCCTGTGCGGATCGCAAGAAGGCCAAACGCGGCGGCGAGGTCAGTATTATGTTCAGTCGATTTCCACGTCCGCACTTCCGGCGTCGGTTCGTGCCCAAACGTACCTCCCGTGAAACCGCCAGTACCGCGCGTATCGGCCCATTGCGCGACCCAAGCGCCAAGCCGCGCTGCACCATCGCGAAACGGGGAGCCGGTGTTCACATCATCAATCGACAGCAACGCCAACATGGCCCATGCCATGTTACCAACATCGCTTCCCACCTGATATCGATCCTCCAACCATTCGTTCCGATTATTGTCCCACCAACCCGGAAGTTTGGCGGAGCCATTCGCCACCACACCCGCGGCGTAAGCGTTTCGGAGCCGTCCATCATGCCAGGTCCGGTCATTATCGACGGCCCAGAGGATCGCCGCGCCCATCCGACTTGCTTTGTCTCGCTCACCGCAACCGACCAACGCGATGACGGCCACCGCATTGTCATAGAGGTATGCGGCGCCATGGAGAGGCCCCGATTCCACGGTCGGATAGCTGGGCAAAAACAACGGCCCTGGCTGCGCCTTATCAATTTGACTAGCGAGGTACCCGCATGCAGACGCTTCCGGTGTTGCCAAAGCCCGTAGTGGAGCGGTGGCTAAAATGATTATGAAGGTCGTTACGATCCATACGAAGGTTTCTATTCGGGCCACTTGGCCGTTCTCCAGGGTGGACGATGATTCTATATACCCATCGGCGAAGTCTGGAAGTGGCCCCATCGCAATCGCGCTTGCGGTGCCCGCTCATGTCCGAAGTTGAGGGTAGACCGCCCGCCCTGACTGCCCACGGCCGAAACCGGCGCTATTGACCCACCGCGGAGTCCGACGCATCGAGCTCCCCCCGAGGGTGTGGACGGTCGGGTTCCGATACTCGGAACTCATCGGGATCGCAACGGGATTCACATGCCTTAATGAAGCCGCGCACGACCGCTGCTTTAATTCGCGGTTCGGTAGCGAATTTGAGTAATGGGGGCGATCATGCAGGACTTTCAAGCTGAGCTGGCCTCTCGGCTCAACGACCTCTATTGCCGGCTCTCAGAACTGGAAAATCTTCGACTTCAGATCGAAGATGCGGAGCGATGCCATCGGGCTGTGATTGCACCGCCGCCCCTCGCAACTATTTCGCCGTCAAGCTCGAAAAGAGCCTGCACTTCGCTGAGGGAGCGGACGCGCTTTTGACCACCCGTGGCGGACATCGCTGTGTTGAGCTATAAGCGCAGGAGCGAACGTCCTTTTGGCATCATCTGATGGAGCAGCAAGGTCAGTGGCAGGTCGCTGGTAGTGCGCCCGAAGTGTACGAACGGGAGTTGGTCCCGGCTGTGTTTGGGCCATGGGCCCCCGTCCTGATAGACCTCGCTCGGCCGAAGCTGGGCGAACGCGTAGTCGATATTGCTTGCGGCACTGGAATAGTGGCGCGCCTCGCGGCGGTGAAGGTGGGCCCTACCGGGATCGTGACGGGCATCGATCTCAATCCTGGCATGTTGAACGTGGCACGATCGCTCGGGATGGCCGATGACGCTGCCTCGGTTCAATGGCAGGAGGCCAGTGCAGACAAACTGCCGTCCGCTGACAGCGCGTTTGATATTGCGTACTGCCAACTCGGCCTCCAGTTCTTCGCCGACAGACCAGCTGCTTTGCGCGAAATGCGCAGAGTTCTATCTTCAAGGGGAAGGCTCGCCCTCATGGTGTGGTGCGGCATCGATCAAAGTCCCGGGTTTGAATCTTTAGCCAAAATACTGGAGCGCCACATCGGTCCAGCGGCGGCCACAATCATGCGAGCTCCATTTGGACTCGCCGATGCCGATGAGCTGAGCCGACTTGTCGCTGCTGCGAACTTTCAGGATATCACGGTTCAACGGAGGGTCGGTGCCATCGAATTTCCATCCGTCGAACGATTTGTACCTAGCTATGTTGCGGGTTCGCCACTGGCCAGTCATGTATCGCAAGCAAGCGAGGTGGCTCGCGAACACCTGGCCGAAGATACCAAGTTGGAGTTGGGAAAATACGTGGGTAGTAGCGGGTTATCGTTCCCGATAGCGGCTCACCTACTCACCGCAACTGCTTGATACGTCCGCTGACGGCATGGCCCTTAGCGGACCGCTGGCCTAGCCGCGCGGCCCCCGAGGGAGTGGATGATCCGCCGGTTTGCACGGGAACTTTTGAGCACTTTTGCACTTATCAGTCCTGCCGCGATGGTCGCGCTAATCAAGCGCTCCATCGAACTCCTCCAAGCATCAGCTCCTAAAGTTCAAAGCCGAATGCCATCCGGTCGTCGACCTCCGAGCGATGCACCGTCCTGAGGGGAGTGAACTTCATCCATCCTTGCACGATGAGGCTTGAGCGGGGGCTCATTTGGCGATGCCCGCTTCTGGCCCGTGGCTGACCTCAGCCCAGAGCGCGGCGATGTCCGCTTCGTGCAAGTGACCCGACCAAGGTTATGCTGGCTGAAGAGGGCAGCCTTTGACCCCTGGCAGACCTAGGCTGGGCGCTTGCTCGAGCTGGTCAGACGATCATGAGACATCGGCTGCAGTATGCCGTACATCAGTGTCCGCCATAACCATTCGACCGGGCCGTACCTGTACCGGTCTAACCACCAACCGCTGACAAATACCTGGCAGACGTAGACGAAAAGCCCGATAGCCAGTGCTTCGGCCGCCCCGAGCTGCCCAAATAGCCCGAGGCCGTATCCGTAGAAAATCCAGCCAAAGATCATGGACTGAGCGAGGTAATTCGTGAATGCCATGCGCCCTAGCGGCGCAGCCCAGCCCAGCAATCGCTTGCCGTTCGCCAGATCGGCGACGGCGATGATCATTGCACCGTAGCCGAAAGCCAGCAGGATCGTGCCGGTGGGAGTGGCCAGTGCGCCGAGACCGACGCCCGCTACGACGCCGCTTACTCTTAGGAGGATCAAGACTGCGCCTAGCCCAGTACAGCTGATTGCTGTCAAGAACAGGAGTGGACGATCTCGCTTCCTCAAGGCATTGCTGCGCCAGACGAGGGCACCAATCAAAAATAGCCCTATCGTCCGCGGGAATACGTAGATGTGGAGAGGAACGATCACTGGGATTTCGCTGACCCGGAACGCCAGCACCTGCCCGAAGCTGCCCCCTGCATAGACCTGATTGGCTTCAAGCACATGGCGTTGCAACGAAGCCAAGCTGGGAAACAATCCAGGAGGGGACCACACCTGCATGGCCAAATACAGCGCCAGGAATGTCGCCGCGCCGCATGAAAGCAGCCAGCGGGGGCCAAACAGGAATGGTAGGACGACTAACCCTGCGATCGCATATTCGGTAAGAATGTCACCATTCCAGATCAGGAAAAGGTGAATCAGTCCAAACATCAGCAAGGCGATCAGACGGCGAAACAACAGAAGCGCGCGATGCGGGTTGGTCGAGAGGTGCTCATATTGAATGGCAAGTCCAACTCCGAATAACAGTGAGAACAGGGCAAATGCCTTCATATCGACCGCGAGCATCAAGACTGTCTCGACCGCGCGGTCAAACGGAGGTGCCGGTCGCCCGGCGGGTAAGAACTGCTCGAAGATTGAGACGCGGAATTCAGTGACGACGTTAATAGCAAGGACGCCGAGCAACGCCAGGCCGCGAAGCACATCGATAGTTTCGATGCGCTGCCTTGGGTTTACAGGGCCGGAGCGGCTCTCACAGCTTATGGCGACCATTGCACGAGCACTATAGGTTGGGGCAGGAGATTGGGCCAGTTCAGTTCTGGTATTGGCCTGCAGCGGACTTCGGTGCATCGGTACTAGAGAGCCTATGGTCGTGGATTCCGGGAGGAGAGCTTGAAGAACATTCAGATTATAGATCGCGCGGTCAACGCGACGTTCAGCTTGTTTCAAGCGACCGATGATGAGTTCGCTGCTATCTTTCCCGGCCCGG
Source organism: Bradyrhizobium lupini (assembly GCF_040939785.1). Taxonomy (NCBI): domain Bacteria; kingdom Pseudomonadati; phylum Pseudomonadota; class Alphaproteobacteria; order Hyphomicrobiales; family Nitrobacteraceae; genus Bradyrhizobium; species Bradyrhizobium lupini. Next base: position 377,694 of record NZ_CP162553.1, on the reverse strand, counting down.
GCCAAGACATGGAGTTGATTGAGGACTTTACCGAACGCGCTGGGGAAGAGCAGGCTTTGCGAATATTGTCGCCCGTATGGGAGCGCCCCATTTTGAAGCGCGATGCGCAAGGTGTCCACGGGACGCTGTACTTCGAGTATGCCGACCGGAGGCAATCTCTTCCGGAATCTAAGAGAGAGGTCGATTGGCCCGATTCTTACGTTAATCTTGCGCAGCGCAAGCTGTTTGCCAGCAAACGTTAGGGCCTGTATCTAACCCTGCGACTCGCGGCGATGTCGGCTTGTAACCCGTTGCAGACGTTCGGACGACCAGCCAGATTATAATTGTGAACAACGTCACAGAGCCGAAGCTTGCCTTTTGGCAAGCTCTACCTACGCTGCGCACATGTTGTTCGGGGCTGCGATGGGCGCGTTTCCCTGCGTTTTATTGGTCTTTTCATCTTGCTTGCTTGCGGATCAGCGGGAGGCGGACCGACGTGCAAGCTGCGCGAGGCTGGTAGCGGCAGTCAATGCGGCACAGTTCGGCCAAGTTTGATCCGAGAGTTCGCTGGCGAATGGGGGCACTGATGGCCAAACTGTATTGGATCTGTGCTGCCGTACTCGGCTGCTTGATGTCGCCTGTGCAAGCTGCCGGTGTTCAGCTTCTGGATACCGATCCAAATCTGGCTGGCGCTATATGGTACCCTTGCGCAGCAGCGGCGCAACGAGTGCCCCTCGGCAAACTCACTGTCCAATTCATTGAATCGATTGAAGGTACGAAGGACTGTCCCGTCACAGGAACGAACTTGCCACTCGTGATCGTCTCGCACGGACGCGGCGGTTGGTTCGGACAACACGATGACACGGTGCAGGCCCTGGCAAACGCTGGATTTGTCGTCGCCTCGATCAACCTTCCGGGTGACAATGGAAACGATTCCTCGCAACGAGACAGCCTTTCCATTCTGGCAACCCGGCCCGCCAGCATTATCCGATTGCTTGATTTCATCTTGAATGACTGGAAAGACCGGGCTGCGATTGATTCCTCCAGGATCGGCTTCTTTGGGTTTTCGCTCGGCGCCTATACCGGATTGGTGTTGGCGGGCGGCAATCCCGATCTCCGGAGATTTGCGCTCTACTGCTCGGACGCGAACCGAACGCGGGCATGCGAGCAACTCCGTAGCGGCGACATACCCAGCAGCTTGCCTCACGAACCTCGTATCCGAGCCGCAGTGCTCGCCGATACGGCAATTAACTTCGCCTTTCCCGCCGACCGCTTGGCAGACATCACAATCCCGCTGCTGATCTGGCGATCAGAGTTTGGCGGCGCAGGCGTAGACCCGAAAAACTCAGCGCTCGTTGCTCAGTCGCTGCCCGGCAAAAAGGAAGTGCGCGTGGTGCCTGCCGGTCATTTTGCTTTCCTGTCGCCATGCACGGCAGAGTTCGCGGAGAAGCTTCCTCGCTTCTGTACTGACCCGCCGGGTTTCGACAGGACGGCATTCCATCGCGAGTTCAACGCCAGCATCATCAATTTCTTTCGAGAGACTCTCGTTCGCCAGGGCGAGAGCCGTTAGCAGCCGATCTATGAGCGCGATGGACGGCCGCATCCTTGGCGGCGATGCGTTCTTCTACTATCTCGCGGCGAGCTCGAAGGCATCGCACTCGCTGGGAAGCGCAGCCTGCGATTGGCGGCATCGCTCAAGCTGATGAGGCGGGCCCAGAACGGTTACTCAGAGATCTCGGATGTCTGCCGAGAGGGTAACGCAGGCCTGACGTGCGACCGCGGCGAGGTCGGCAAGTGAGCCCAAGCTGACGTCTGGCCCAATATCAGCACGTTTGACGAGATCATTAGTTTATGCTTATCATTAGTTGTGGCTAATGATAGATCCGCTACCGTAACGGCAACCCTTCGGCGAAGCATGGCTAAAGACAGCGTGCAACTGGCCGCTCTGGGCAATTCGACCCGCAGACGAATATTCGCATTGCTGGGCGCGCGGCCGCGCACTGTCGTTGAACTCACCCGTGAACTGACTGTCTCCCAGTCAGCCGTCTCTCAGGATCTGAAGGTGCTGCGCGATCTCATTTGGTTCGTGCCGAGCCGAAGGGAGCCAGCAACATTTATCACATCGATCCAGCGGGGCTCAGCCAGATGCGCGCCTGGCTTGACCGGTTCTGGAGCAGCACACTGGCTGCGTACAAAGTGGCCGTAGAAAAATCAGTGGAGGACCAGAAATGAGCATCCGTGTATCGGCGGCACCCATCAAACAATCGATCGTGGTTGAGGCGCCTATCGAGCGCGCGTTTAAGGTCTTTACGGAAGACTTCGGCAGCTTCAAACCACGCGAGCACAATCTGCTCTCCGTGCCCATCGCAGAGACCGTGTTCGAGCCCCGGGTCGGCGGTCACATCTATGATCGAGGTGTCGACGGCAGCGAATGCCGCTGCGCGTGTGTTGGCTTTTGAGCCGCCGAATCGCGTGCTTCTAAGCTGGGACATCAGCCCGCGCTGGCAAATCGAAACCGATCCAGACAAGACCAGTGAATGGGAGGTGCGGTTCATTGCCGAGACGCCAAGCCGGACTCGATTGGAACTTGAGCACCGTCACCTCGAACGTCATGGCCAAGGTTGGGAAGGCGTGAGCGAAGGCGTTGAAGGCGATCAGGGTTGGCCGCTCTACCTGAAACGGTTCGCCGAGCGGATAGCCCGCGAGGCATGATATCCGCGTAACCTATGCGACGTGATCGCATTTGCGGAGGTCCTTATGACAGCCTACTGGCTTAGCATTGTCGGGGTGCTTGCCCTTTGCCTCCTGTCAATTTTGCTGGCGGTCTATTCAGGATTCTCCAAAGGCAGGGCCGGGGCACTCTCCGGACCTGTCTTGCCGTTGGATGACGATAACCTGCTGTACCGGATCGATCGCGTCCACATGAACGCAGTGGAGGCGCTGCCGCCTTTTGTCGTCCCGAGTCCTGGCTACGTTGGCAGGGGTAAGACCCGTCACGCTTGCAACGGTTGTATGGGTCTATGTCGCAATTCGTCTGATCCACGTTGCGGTCTATTTGCGCGTGGGTAACGCGGCCAAAGGCGGCAGCGTCAGAACCATTCTCTATGTTTCAGGTGCCCTCGTAACGGTCATCCTCATTGTCGTAACGCCCTGGCAGCCATCCACTAGGGTATCAACGCTGGCCGCCTGACGACAGCGGCTTTTGGCCCGAAGCGAGCGATCTGTGCAATTCGCAAGTTGTGGCCCTGCAGACGTGGGCTGCAGCGTGAAATTCAGCATGATCTGATGAAGCTGCTGAACTGGAAATTCTGTACCGATTGCCACGGCGTCGCGTGCTTATGACGCCGATGATCTGTCAATGTGAAGCCGGCGCCGAGCAGTGCGGTGATGCTGTCAGCGGTGTGACGTGTCACGGGCAAGCCGCTGCATTTCTCCGGACCATCGATTGCGAATGTGCCGATGATGACATGACCGCCAATTTTTACGGTTCTTCGGACGCACGCGACATAAGCCGCTTGTTCTTCCGGCGCGGTGAGAAAATGGAACGCTGCACGGTCGTGCCAGATGTCATAATGGCGCGCTGGCTGCCATGTCGTCACATCGGCGACGGTCCAATGCACGGCGTCGCCAGCGGCACCGAGCCGTGCACGCGAGGCCGCGAGCGCCGCGTCGGACAGATCAAGGACGGTCAGATCTGCATATCCAGCCGCCAGCAGCGCATCGACCAGCCGAGCCGCCCCACCGCCGATGTCAACAATCGGTGAGGTAAGCTCTGCGGCGGCCAGTGCGATCAATTCGAGCGAAGGCGACGGGCTCTCCTGGAACCAGCTTAACTCGCGTTCGCCCTTGCTCTCGTATACGTTCTCCCAATGGGCCGCCCGGCCTGAAATCGTCATGAAACCCGATCCCTTCCATGCTGACCCCGCCAATACTCGACCGCAAGCATTACTCCATCCCTTCAGTGTTCTCGCCCTCGGCGCTCCTGCGTGAAGCGCGGCGACAGCGCGGCCTGCCACGGCAGGATGTCCGGAGGTCTGCATTCTAGACCCGGACGGCGATCTCGTCAGGTGACCCAAGGCGGACCATGACCTGCAAATTCCGAGCTGGCGATCACTTCTAAGATTGCTTCGTTGAGCCGGTTTCCCACGCTACCGGCCCAAGTTGATTAAGAAGTGGCCCAAATTCGTTCCTGTATCTGGAACTGAGTATCTGGTTTAGAGTCTCGTGATCGCCGCCCGGTCCTTGGCTTTTATCGGTGACAGAGAGTCCTGCACGCTCCCGCCTTTGACAATCGCGGTGAGCTATGTGTGAGAAATGTGACGAGATCGACCAGCGCATTGCGCGGTACAAGTACATAGCATCACGTATCACCGACCGAATTACGCTCGATGGCATAACTGAATTAATCGAAGCTGCGCCTGCCAAGAAGGCCGCTTTCCATTGCAAACCCGAGCAACAATGAGGCCGCGTTGAACCTAAACGCCGGCGGTCCGACCAATGTCTACTGGAGGATTGCGGTTTCCAGTTCCAACGTGGCGCCACTGAGCATTATTGGGCTTGGTGGCGTTTTCGTTTAGGGGGAATTTCGAAACTCAGAGCGGCCTATTTCGGCCTCGATAGGGGCGCTGGCCTGTTTCCCACCTCAGTGGCCCGGTTTGATTTTAGCCCCGTCCTGCCTTTCTTTGTCGCAATCGCTCAGCTTGTCCAAGGCATCAGTGGCTTAACCCACATATAGGGCGTAGACTCAGCCGATCACCGCCCCGCCATCGGCATCTATCGGTGACTGAGAGTATCGCGCTCCCGCCTCCTACCCGGAGAGCACTATGCGCACCAAAGCCGTACAACCCACATTGTCGTTGCAGAATAGGCTTATGCTCGAGGCTAACCGCCTCGAAGGCGATGCAAACAGGCTGCCCCATGGCCCCTTCGGGAAGCCATGATCCGCGCAGCGGGACTAACCGAAAGTGCGCATCGAATCGAGAATTGGCTGTCCTCGGCAAGTCTACGAGCGCCAACGTGACCAACGATCGCTGTCGTATTCATCTTCCTGCATCTCAGCGAGGTCCGAGACGAGCCAGAAAGGGAAGGGCATCCAGGGCAGCCCTGCGGCTTCAGCCGTTATCGCAGCCTGCCGAGCCACAGCGCGGCGAGGGACTGGCGACTGCGCACGGCGAACTTGGCGTAGATCGACTTGACGTGGAAATGCGTGGTGTTCGGACTTTGCTCGAGCTTCTGCGCGATCTGCCTTTCCGTGTCCCCGGCGAGCAGTCCGAGCAACACGCGGCGTTCAGCGGGTGTGAGGGGCGCGTTGGCGATGAGCAGTCCGTGGCTGAGCAATTGTTGACGGTGAAACCATCTCAAGGCGCGCATCACGAAGCCCAGACGCTGGCCGTCCCGTGCCGTAAAGCGGGGTTGCTGCGCATCACGAAATACGAACAGGCGAATCCTCAAATCGTCATTGAGCGCAATGCGCACGGAGATGCTGTCGGCGAAGCCAACGTCCAGATAGTGGCGCCGATAGTGCTTGCCCTTGAACCATTCCGGCGGCAGCGTTTCGAACAGCAGGCGGACGCGGAACGGCTCGTCGCCCGACATTGACAGGATCTGGGACAGATCGACGTCGTCGGACCAGAGCGTATCGTACTGCTTCTGCACGGATGCCGCCACCGCCGGTATCGGGTCCAGCACCCTGACGAGACGCGGACGCCAGCCGAGCAGGGGATCGGTCCGCTTCGGCGAAGGCAATCGCACGACCACGCCCCACAGCACATTGCGTGCCGACAACATGGTGCGCAGTGCGGACAGCAGGTGGGTCAGCGCAGCGTCACTGTCGGCGACCGAGAAGTCGGCCAGCTGATCCCAGAGCGCATAGACGTCTTGATTTAGCGGATCGATGGGATCCGTGGAGAGATGCATGTCATTTCCAGATTGTGCCGGCCGCCGAGCTCAGAGGCGACCCCAGAGGCCTCCGACCTGCGCGAGCATACATAAAGTACAGCGAACCACCTTTCCAGGTAGTTCTCAGATGCACAAAATGGCGCGATATCGGCCCGGTTACCGGGAATACAGATTCTCTCAGCGTAACGACATTGGGAGATCGACGACGCGTACAACGACGGGCGCGCGCCGGCCTAAAAGGCCTGGCGAAGGCCGGACGGAGAGGCGACGGCGGCGCGGTTTTTTCCTCGCCCTGTCATCCGCGGTGCTGATTACACTCTCAGCCTTTGCGCAGCATCCACCGGCAAGGGTGTCGATCCGCCCCGGGCGTTAGCGTTCCCTGATCAAGCCGCTTTTGCACGCGTTTCCGTCGCTCTCGGAAGTCGATTGGCATGGAAATCTCATGATCCGGCCAGCCTGCCGGGTTTCTGATCGGCTCGTCGAGCCAGAAGAGCACGGCATCGTCGCTTTCATCATCTCGGCACTGCATGCGTCGCGGCGCCGCCTGGCAAGCCGCGTCATACGCCAATGTGAGCATTTGCTCGGAAACGAAGCCAAAAAACGTCCGGAGAACAAGAATGGTGACGAGCAGAGCGACGCAAACAAGATTGGCGGCCCGATCCCATGCCCACAATGAAACGGGCTGGCTGCTGGCAGTCGCCGCCGCATTCCTCATCGTGCACGCCGCCGCCTGGACCATCTGCGGACATGTTTCGAGCAACGAGGGCGCGCATTTCCAACCTGAGCCGATATGCCTGTCGTGCGATTGACGGCGCTCCTGGATTGCAAACCGATCCGCGGAGTCGATACGCCGGCTCAGAAAGCACAGCGAACCACCTTTCTAGGTAGTTCTCAGACCCCTCGGGTGGCGCGATATTCGGCACGGTGACTGGGAAAACGGATTCTCTCTGCGTAACGACATAGTTGAGCGGGCCTCCGCAGAACTTAAGCGCGTGCAGAACACGTTGCCGATATACCACCCCGCCTCGCAATCGTCGCGCCGTGACGATTGTTCGCCGTTTTCAAGGATGCAGCCATGGAACGCCTATCTGTTTCGCGCTCCCGTCGCGAGACATTTCCTGTCGTCGACACGGCAAACACGAGCGTTTCTGGAGTTACGTCATGAAGGTCAAGCTCGGTTCGACGACGCGGCTGCAAAACAGCAGCAGCATTCACAACAAGATGTCAGGTGGGGCAATGTCGGGCTTTGGACGGTTTTCGAACGGACGGGCCGCGCTGCTGGCTTTGGCATCAACCGGATTGGTCGGGATCGCGGTCCCGGCGTTGGGACAGGATGCGACCTGGCTGGCCAACCCTGGCACTGCCGATTACAACACCACCGCAAACTGGGCCCCGGCGACGGTGCCAGTCGGCACCGCATTTTTTGGCAGCTCGAGCACGACCGCGCTGACGCTCTCGGCCGACACCACGGTCGGCGGCTGGACCTTCAGTCCAGGCGCCTCGAACTATGTTCTCGACAACCACAACTTCCTTCAAACTCTCACTTTCAGCGGTGCCGGCATCAGCGTTCAGGGCGGCAGCGCCACGATCACCAACAGCGGCTTCCGGAGCTCCATCGCTTTCAACGGCAGCAGCTCGGCGGGCGGCGCCACCATCACTGACACTGCAAACGGCATCACGATCGGTTTCAACGACAGCAGCACGGCCGGCAGCGCCACCATCACCAACAGCTTCAGCAGCACCATCAGTTTCGCTAACAGCAGCACGGCCGGCAGCGCCGCCATTACCAACGGTGGCGGTTCGACTTCCTGGACGCCAGCACCGCCGGCAGCGCCACCATCATCAACAACAACGGGCTGCAATTCGCTGACACCAGCACAGGCGGCAGCGCCACCATCATCAACAACGGCAGCCTGGAATTCGCTAACTTCGCGACGGGCGGCAACGCCGCCATCACCAACGGCGCTTCGAGCGTTACGGATTTCAGCGACTCGACAGGGCCCAACAATGATCACAAGCTCAGCGCCGGCTCGATCAATGGCGCCGGGCTCTTCAGCCTTGGTCAGAACGAATTGACGGTCGGCGGCAACAACCTCTCCACCAACGTCACCGGTGTCATTGCCGACGGTGGCGCTGTCGGCGGCACCGGCGCCTCACTCGTCAAGGTTGGTACCGGCACGATGACGCTGTCCGCTATCAACACATACACCGGCGCGACCACCGTGAACGGCGGCACGCTGGCGGTCAACGGCGATATCACCTCGGCAAGCGGCGTCATCGTCAACGCCGGCGGCACGCTCGGCGGCATCGGCACGGTCGGCAACACCAACGTCAACGGCGGCACGCTGGCGCCTGGCAATTCGATCGGCACGCTGACGGTCAGCGGCAGCCTGACATTGACGGCGGCATCGACCTATCTGGTGCAGATATCGGGCGCATCGAGCGACATGACGGTTGTGACCGGCACCGCCAACCTTGCGGGCAAGGTCACGGTCGATCCGCTGGCGCGCATCAGCGCAACCACCACCTACACCATCATGATCGCGGGCACCGTCAACGGCACCTTCGACACGGCAGGCGTTCTCGCCGGCAACAGTTTCGCCCGCAATGCGCGGGTGAGTTATGTCGGCAACGAGGTATTACTGACGGTCGATCCCGGCCTGCTGTCGCCCAACCTGCCCGCCAACGCCAATATCAACCAGAAGAACGTCGCGGCCGGAATCGACAATGCGCTCCTGGCCGGCGCCAACATGCCGGCGGGCTTCAACGCGCTGTTCGCTCTGACCGGCTCCGGTCTCGCCAACGCCCTGACGCAGGTCTCCGGCGAAACCGCGACCGGGTCGCAGCAGTCCACCTTCAATGCGATGAACCAGTTCATGGGGGTGATGACCGATCCGTTCATCGCCGGGCGCGGTGACGGTGCAACCGCCGGCGGCAACGCAACCGGTTACGCCGACGAGCAAGCGCTGGCCTATGCCGCGAGGAAGCGCAGCCCGAACGACGCGCTGGCGGCGATCTATACCAAGGCACCAGCTGCGGTGCCGTTCCAGCAGCGCTGGAGCGTGTGGGCGGCCGGCTTCGGCGGCTCGCAGAAAACCGACGGCAACTCGATCGCCGGCTCGAACAACACCAGCAGCAGCCTCTATGGCACCGCTGTCGGCGCCGACTATCGCATCTCGCGCGACACGCTGGTCGGCTTTGCACTTGCCGGCGGCGGCACCAATTTCAGCGTCGTCAACGGTGGCGGCGGACGGTCCGACCTGTTCCAGGCCGGCGCCTTCGTCCGGCACACGCTCGGCGCGGCTTATGTCTCCGGCGCGCTCGCCTATGGCTGGCAGGACGTCACCACCAATCGCACCGTGACGATTGCCGGCATCGATCGCCTGCGCGCGCAGTTCAATGCCAATGCCTGGTCCGGCCGTGTCGAGAGCGGCTACCGCTTCGTGGTGCCCGTGATCGGCGGGATTGGCTTCACGCCGTATGCGGCAGGCCAGTTCACCACCTTCGACCTGCCGGCCTATGCGGAAGGTATCGTCTCGGGCGCCAACACCTTTGCACTCGCTTATAATGCGAAGAGCGTGACCGACACCCGCAGCGAACTCGGTCTGCGCACCGACAAATCCTTTGCCATGCAGAGCGCGATGCTGACGCTGCGCGGCCGCGTGGCCTGGGCGCATGATTTCAATCCCGAGCGCGGCATTGGTGCGACGTTCCAGACGCTGCCGGGCGCCAGCTTCTTCGTCAACGGCGCGGCGCAGGCTTCCGACTCCGCGCTGGTCACGGCATCCGCCGAAACCAGATGGATGAACGGCTGGTCGACCGCCGCGACATTCGAAGGCGAGTTCTCCAGCGTGACGCGCAGCTACGCCGGCAAGGGCGTGGTGCGATATGCGTGGTGAACCCCTCGGGTGGCAGCGGTGCCGTTGGAAACGATCAAGCAGTGCCATGACTTGATGACGCTCGGCGTGAACTACAAGTTCGACTGAACTCCGTTCGCGGGACGGACCGCTTCGACGTCACGGCGCCGGGCAGGCCGCTCCGGTCTTCACCCAGGCCTCGACCAGCGCGCCGGCCTGCTGTTGCGTGCCCGGCACGGGCGAGCGGCCGAAGCCGGGCTTCCAGGCCCAGCCGACGAGGGTGTCCTTGCCGATATGGTCGATCAGGTCTTCCACCTTGCGCCCGCCATTGCGCGCGGGATCCCTGATCTGCTCGCAGATCTCGCCGACGGTCTTGCCCTCCCAGGCCATCTCGCGCGGGGCGAGATGCCATTCGGGATGGCCGGGTATGCGGCCGGGCTCGAAATTGGCCTTCTGGTGGCAGGTGTTGCAGCGCATCGCCTCGAGCCCGTGGCCGTCAGCGCCGCGCGTCACCGGCGGCTGATGCAGGCGGGCATTGTCGCCCTGGTGCGGCCTGTCGCCGGCCGGATGGCAATTGGTGCAACGCGGATGCGTCAGCACCTTGCCGAGCTCGGTGACGATTGCGGCCGAGCGCTTCTCTGTGTCGCCGATCGAGGCAAAGCTCTCGGGCGAGGCGAGGGCGTGACCTGCCGTCTCCGACGCCGCGTAGCCTGCACCGAAACTGCCGGCGAGGGCGGCGACCACGGCAATCATCTTGAACCGCACGTCGGAGATCATGATGCGCTTCACTTGGTGGCCATGAGGTAGCGCTTCGAGTCGGCGAGGATCACGTCGCGCACCGCCTCGTGATATTTGACGTAGCCGGTGCAGCGACAGAGATGACCGTCGAGCGCATCCGCGATGGTCTGCTCCAGCGCCTCGCGCGCGACCGGTGTCCGCGACAGGCGCTCCAGCAGGACCTGGCCCTCATTGAGGAAGCCGGCGGTGCAATAGCCGCACTGAAAGGCGAAATGCTCGATGAAGGCCTTTTGCAGGGTCGAGAGCTCGCCGTCCCGCGCGTGCCCCTCGACGGTGCGGATCGACTTGCCGTCGAAATTCACGGCCGGCGCGACGCAGGTCGGGCTGGTGGTGCTGGTGCCGTCGGGCGCATCGATGATGACGGCGCAGCTCAGGCATTGCGCGGCGCCGCAGCCGAACTTGGTGCCGGTCATGCCCAGCATCTCGCGCAGAAAATCGTTCATCGAGAGATCGTCGCGGACGTCCATCGGGCCGTGCTTCTGGCCGTTGATGGTGAGGCTGAGGGTCGTCACGCGAGCACTCCCTTCAATAGGCTTGCGGTGACCGGCAGCGCACGGAAGCGATGGCCGGTGGCGTCGTGGATGGCGTTGATCAGCGCCGGCACGATCGGGATCATCACGACCTCCGCCATGCCCTTCGGCGCTTCGTCTGGTACTAGCGGCTTCAGCATCTCGATCTCGAGATCGCGGAGCGGCAGGTCGGAGCCGCGTGCGACCAGATAGCGCCCGAGATTCCATTCGCCGTTGCCGGGGCCGCCCTCGAACGGTGGGAGGGTTTCGAGCAGCGCGTAGCCGACGCCCATGGCGAAGCCGCCCTGGGCCTGGCCCATCACGACCTCGGGCACGAGCGCGGTGCCGCATTCGAACACACTGTAGGCCTTGGCGATGCGCAAGCTCCCGGTTGCGCGCTCGATCTCGACGCGGACGACCGTGCCGCACATCGAGGTGTAGGCGGTGCCAATCCGGTTGTTGTCGGTCGGCGGAAACTTGACGCTGGTGCGGTTGATCCGCTCGAACTTGCCGTTGCCTTTGCGGATCGCCAGCGCATCGATCTCGGCGCGGTATTGCTCGCCGGACACCGGGAAGCGTGCCCGTGACCACGCCCAGCGCGAGAAGCTGTGCGCAACCGCACCGGTGACGAAGCCGCGCGCGTGAGCTGTTGCGGCCAGTACCGGCAGCGCCAGCGGTTCGAGGCCGGGCATGGTGAGCTGGCCGTTCTGCCAGCTTGCGGCGTCCCATTGCCCCGCGCGCCGATCGGTCTTTGCGACGCGCCACAGCTCAAGCGCCGCGGGCCACAGGCCGAAGCGGAAAATCACGCGGGCGGCTTCCGCGGCCGAATGCGTGCCGACATGCGCGCCGATCGAGGAGCTCGTCGGCGAGCTGATCGCGGGCACCCAGCGCGGATTTTTCTCCGCGGCGTCCTGGGTCTTCTGGTCCATGGTGGAGGGATCGCCTGATGTGACCAGCCCGAGCATGTCATAGCTGTCGACGCGAGCGACCGAGACCTCGTCGGCGATGGCGCCGAGATGGCCGGCGACCCGGTTGGCCAGCGCCGTCCCGATGCCGTTGCCCATCTCGACGTGATCGCAATAGATGACGATCCTGCCGTCGGGGGCGAGCTCAACGCGTCCGAGCGAGCCGTCCGCACCGGAGCCATAGTCTTTCGTCACGCAGGCAACGCCGGTGCCGACCAGCCGATCCGACGAGGTCTGCTTGAACTGTGCCCGCTGCTGCCAGATCGGGTGCTTCTCGAGCTTGTCGAGGATTTCGGGCGTGCGCACCGAGACGATGTAGGGATTGCCCGTCATGGTCCGACCGTTCTGCGGCAGCGCGTTACGCCGCCGGAATTCGATCGGATCGCGCTTGAGCTCGGAGGCGGCTTCGTCGATCAGGACCTCCAGCGCCGTCATGGCTTGCAGGATGCCGTAGCCCCGCATCGAGCCTGCGCTCACGCCGCGCGAGTGCACCGCGACGGTCCTGACGTCGACCTTCGGAATGTCGTAGATGCCGATCGCGCCGGTGGCTGCGACGACGGCGACGCTGGCCGAGAAATGGGCGAGCCCGCCGCCGTCGAGCACGTGATCGGCAGCGAACCCCTTGATCTTGGCGGTCGCGCGATCGATGCCGATGCGCGAGCGCATCTTGATCGCGTGGCGTTTGATGCCGGCCTGAAACTGCTGGTAACGGTCATGCGCGAGCCGCACCGGCTTGCCGGGAAAGCAGACCGCCGCGAGCGCCACATACAGAATGAAAGGCGTGTGATCGCGGCCACCAAAGCCGCCGCCGACATGGGCGAACTGCGCGTTGATGTGTGCCGGCTTGTAGGGCGCGCGGGCCTTGCCGAAGAGATGCGCGATCGACTCCGCCGCTTCGTAGGGCGACTGGACGCCGAGCAGCAGTTCGAGATTGCCGCCCTTGCCGTCGTACCAGGCGAGCCCGCATTCCGGCTCCAGGAACATCGGGTCGACCGATTGCGTCTCGAACTCGCGGTCGAGCACCAGCATGGATGGGTCATCCGCTGCAAGCTCGGCGCGGATCTGCTCGCCATATTTCGCCGCCTTTGCGTAATCCGCCGGCGTGTCCTTCGCGAGCGGCGACCACACCGGCAGCGCCGCGCTCTGCACCTTCTTGGGCGAGACCCAGCCGGCCTGGAGCGGCGAATAGACGTCCGGTTGGTCAGGCGAGGGACCTGCCACGCGGGTGAAGCGGAAGGCCCCGTAATCGGGCACCACGACAGGCCCGGTCTCCTCGCCGAATTGGACGAACGTGCCGTCGCGCAGCGCGAGACGCGCCTGGTCGAAGGCATCGAACTTTTCGAAGATCAAAAGCGCGACCGGCTGCCCGAGATAATGCGGCGTCTTGCCGATCGGACAGAACAGGTCGCCCGCATAGAATTCCGGCACCTGCGTCCCGATCCGATCGAGATCGGCGGCTGTCACCACCACCGACGGCTTGAGCGCGCCGCCGAGGCGGCCGAGGTCCAGCCCGGTATAGACATGCGTGGCGTCATTGGCGCGGACCAGGATGGCGTGCGAGGTGGCTTGCGGCCAGCCCGGCAGGTCGTTGGCGCGGAAGTCGGACGCGTAAAGCTTCGCACCGGTGACCTTGGCGACGCCGTCGACACGGCCGGCGCCCGTTGTCGCGGGATTGAACTTGCCGCGTCCAGGCAGCGTTTCGTGCGCTGCGAAGGGAACGCCCGCCGCGGACGCCAGATGTGACAGGCTGACCGAGATGCCTCCCGCCGATAACCACTTCACGAACTCACGTCGCGAAGGCGTCATGATCAGATCCTTGGACAGAGTTTCGAGAACATCGGGATGCTGGCAGCATTCGATGTACGCAGGCCACGGACCAGCGCGAGCGCCGAATCCGTTACGATTCATTGACGATAGAACGGGCGAGGAGGTTTACAACCAATGAATGTGATACGCTTACGGCTCGAATTGCGGTTTCGAGCTTGCTTTAAAATCGAATCGAACGGAAGACCGTCAGGCAACAGGGGGCGAAACGCAAATGCAGCACGATTCGAACGGTGCAGCTTCAGTCACCAGCATGACAGGGACTAGGACATTGTCGCGCCGCCAGTTGCTCGATTGCGGTCTCAAAGCCGGCGCGTTGTCGCTGTTCGCAGGTGCCGCGAACGCCCAGCACGCCGTGCACGACCATGCTGGCATGTCCCACACCGCGGACATGTCGCCGACCATGGGGATGGTCGCTGAAACGCCCGTTCCTGCCATGGACCAGGCGCTGGTCGAGCCCGAGGTGCGGCGGTCCGTCAATGGCGTGCTGAGCACGACGTTGCGGGTCGGCTACGCCTATCGCCAGATCGGCGGCGTCCGGCTCTATGTCAGATCCTATGACGGCGGCAGCCCCGGCCCGACCTTGCGCATGAAGCCCGGCGAAACCCTGCGCATCAAGATGATCAACGATCTGCCGCCGAACCGCGACGGATTGCCGGCCGACATCAGCCATCCGCACCAGTTCAACAACACCAATTTCCATTTCCACGGCGCGCATACCAGCCCGAGCGGGATTTCCGACAACGTCATGCGCTCGATGGCGCCGGGCCGCAGCTACAACATCGAAATCGCCCTGCCGGCCGACCACACCAGGGGCACCTACTGGTATCACCCGCATCACCACGGCAGCGCCGACATCCAGATGTCCTCCGGCATGGTCGGCGCCGTCGTCATCGAGGGCGATTTCGCCGACGTCCCCGAGATCGCGACAGCCCGCGAACGCCTCATGGTGCTGACCCAGGTGGTCTACGATGCCAACGGCATGGTCGAAAATTTCGAGACGCTGTTTCCCGAGACTGCGACGCGCTTTCTCGCCATCAACGGCCAGCGCCGGCCAATGATCGAGATGCGGCCCGGCGAGGTGCAGCGTTGGCGCATCCTCAACGCCGCCTATCAGGACGACATGCTGCTCGACCTCGAAAAGCACGATCTGCATGCGATCGCCTATGACGGCATCCAGCTCGGTGCCATGCAGCCGCTCAAGCAGGTCCTGATCGCGCCGGGGCAGCGCGCCGATATTCTGGTCAAAGCAGGCAGCCCCGGCACCTACGCCTTCAACGCGGCGCCCTACGACCAGGGGCATCCTTCGCCGGTGGGGCCTCTGGCGCGGGTCGTGGTGTCAGGCGCGCCGATGGACATGCAACTGCCGCGCGCCCTGCCACCAGCGCCGCTCGCGACCATCAAGGACTCCGAGATCACCAACCGCCGCAAGGTGGTGCTGTCGGCCACCGCGCCGGAGGCCGATGCCGCCGGCCATTGGCAGGAATTCGAGTTCTTCGTCGACGGCAAGAAGTTCGACCCCGGCCGCATCGATCAGCGGGTCAAGCTGGGCGCGGTCGAGGAGTGGACCATCGTCAATACGCATGAGCATGACGACCACGTCTTCCACATCCACACCAACCCGTTCCAGGTGATCTCGGCCAACGGCAAGGCGCTGGCGGTGCCGGAATGGCGGGATTCCGTGATCGTGGAGCGCAAGGGCGGCGTGGTCGTGTTCCGCTCGCGCTTTATCGATTTCACCGGTGTCTACATGCTCCACTGCCACATGATGAACCACGAGGAGATGGGCATGATGCAGACGGTCGAGGTCTATAAGCCGTAAGCTTCTGGGAGGACGCCTCTCACCAGGCGTATCTGACCACGCCCTTGCCGGCATAGGAGCGCGTGACGTCGGAGAACTCGCCCTCGAAGGTGCCGGCCGCAGACCAGGCGTTCATCCATTTCATTTGGAGGGACGCCGTCGTCAGCGCGGACTCGCTGGCCTGTCTTGCGCCGTTGACGGTGAAGCTGGCGCCGGGCAGCGCCTGGAAGGCGGAGTTGATGGCGTGATCCGGGTTGAAGTCGTGCGCCCAGGCCGCACGGCCGCGCAAGGTGAGGATCGCGTTCGGCATCGCCCAGGATTTGTCGGCGCGGATGCCGAGTTCGCTCCTGCTGTCCGTGACGCTCTTGGAGCCATAGGCTAGCGCAAAGGTGTTGGTGCCGGAGACGACGGACTCGGCATAGGCAGGCAGGTCGAACGTTGTGAACTGCCCGGCCGCATAGGGCGTGAGGCCGATGCCGCCGATCCACGGCGTCACGATGCGATAGCCGCCTTCGAGGCGACCGGAATAGGCGTTCGCATTGAACTGCGCGCGCAAGCGATCGACGCCGGCAATCGTCACGGTGCGGTCGGTGGTGACGTCCTGCCAGCCATAGGCCAGCGCGCCCGAGACATAGGCCGCGCCGATGGTGTGACGCACGAAGGCGCCGGCCTGGAATAGGTCGGAGCGACCGCTGCCGCCATTGACGACGCTGAAACTGGTGCCGCCACCAGCGAGCGCAAAGCCTGCGACGGTGTTGGGTGAAAGGATATAGTCGGCACCGGCCGCCATGCCAAAGATGCGGCTGGTGCTGGTGTTGGAGCCTGCCGCGAGGTTGCCATCGGTGGTTTGCGCGCCGCCGAAGCCGGCCGCCCACACGCTCCAGCGCGGATCGTAATTGCTCCGCAGCGGCGCCTTGCTGTAGATCGCAGCATAAGCGTCGCGCTCGTTCTTGCTGCGCGGCTTGCCTGACGAGGCGTAGGCGTTGGCGGCAACATTATCCTCGGCATAGGCCGGCGCATGGACGCCGTCGCCGCGTCCGGGCGTGAACGGATCGGTCATGATGCTCATGAACTGGGTCATGGCGTTGAAAGTGGTCTGCTGCGACCCCGTCGCGGTCTCGCCCGAGGCCTGGGTCAGGCCGGCCGGTGTCAGCCCGCTATAGACCAGCGGAATGCCGCCATTGGTGTTGAAGTAGCCGACGATGGCATTGCCGACCCCGTTCTGGTTGCCAGTCAAACTGCCGCCTGGCGGGACGAAGTTCAGGACCAGGTTCAGATAGGGGTGGGTGGGATCATAGCTCAGCGTCGTATGGAAGTTCGTCGGCAGGTTGGTCTCGACCACTGATCCGAAGGTGCCGCTGACGCTGCCTGCTGTGAGGATCGTGTACTGCTTGGCGACGTAGCTGCCATTCGCGTAGGTCGCGTTCACCGTGGCGCCGCCGAGCGTGGCCGAACCCGTCACGCCGATGAAGCTCGAAGTCGTCGGATTGATCTGCACCATGTAGATGGCGCCGGACTGAAGGGCGAGACTGCCGGTTACGTTCAGCGACGTGCCTGCGGCGCCGTTGCCCGCCGCCAGGGTGCCGCCGGTGTTGATAACCGTATTGCCGACGGTGCCGACGCCCGACAGCGTGGCGCCGCTGCTGACGGCGGTCAGCACCGACGATGCGATCGAGCCGTTCACCACAAGCTCGCCTACGTTGACAGTCGTGCCGCCGGTGTAGGTGTTGGTGCCCGACAGAGACCAATCCGCTGCCGCCGATGGCGCTGCCAAAGGTGACCGCATCCGAGCGGTTGAAAATTAGCGCCGCGTTGTTGGTGATGTTGCCGAGGACCGAGCCGGTGGTGCCGCCATCGCCGATCTGCAAGGTTCCTGCGGAAATCGTGGTGCCGCCAGCGTAGGTGTTTGTGCCCGACAGCGTCAGCATGCCGGTGCCGGTCTTGACCAGCGCACCGCCGATTCCTTCGATCGTACCAGCAACTGTGGTCGACTGGTTGTTGCCGCCAACCGTGATCGTTTTCGTGCCAAAGTTGAACCTGCCCGTGCCACTGATCGAGCCGGCAGTCGTCCCCGCGGATGTTAGGGTCGAGAAATCAACGACACCGCCCGCAAAAGTCCTCAGAGTTGCATTGCCGCCACTGCTCGTGTCGAAAAACTGGACCAATTGCAGGGTGACATCGGCGCTGCTGGCTGTGCTGTTATTGAAGAATTGCAGAACGCCACTGCCGTTGAATGCGGCGCTGCCGGCGCTGCTCGCGTTGCTGAACGTGGCGGTGCTGTTCACCAAGATCCTTGCAGTGCCGGCTGAGCTGGTGTCCTTGAACACCACAGCGGGGCTGCCGCTGAAGGCGTTGATTTGCGCGTTCCCGGCCGTGCTAGAATTGTTGAAATAGATCCTGTTGGCAGCGCCACCGCCGCCTAAGCTAATGCGGGAATTACCGGCCGTGCTGGTGTCGTAAAAGTTGACGCTGCCGCCGTTCTGGATGTCAAATTGAGTTGCAGGAGCAACTCCTGCGCCGGCCGTGCTGCTGTTGTAGAAATTCAGAGCATTTGTGTCGTTGCGTATAAAGGCTTGGCCGCCCTGGGCATTGATACCAGCGTCGATGAAGGAAAGAGACCGGCTATTGGTGAAGTGGTAAGTCGACGCGCCGCTGTTGAAGGTCCAGCCGCCGAAGCTGGCGTCGGCCGAGAATGAAACTGCCGTCGTGCTGGAGGTGCCAAAGAACGCGGTGCCAGTTGGCACCACGGCCGGGCTCCAATTGGCGGCGGTGTTGAAGTCGCCCGTGCCTGGGCTGGTCGACCAGGTCGAGATCTGCGGCCTGCGCCGCCGCCGTACCGGCCAGCGTCGCCGCCAAGGCAGTCGAAGCCAGCCACGCTGCCCGCTTGGTTGAAATCCGCCGAAATCCCGACACTTGCCCACCTGACGTCTTGTTGACTGCCAGGCCATTGGCGGCACGACATGGCGACGCTATCGGAGTGGAACCCCTGGAACAATGAACCGTTGTTCGCAGCCGAGGCCATTGCTGGCGGCGTGCGTCATTTCAGCCACAGGCAGCAACTTCGGCGTGCGGCCAAGGTCTCTCCGAGCAGACAACACGGGCTCGGCCGGGCTTCCCCTGGCGGCCTGCATGGCCTATGACGCTGCAACGCAACAATCCCCCAAAAAGACCTCATGATCCGCCTCGACAACGTCAGCAAGCAAGCCGGCCACCAGATCCTGTTCATCGAAGCCTCCGCCGCCCTCAACAAGGGCGAGAAGATCGGGCTCGTCGGCCCGAACGGCGCGGGCAAGACCACGCTGTTCCGGATGATCGCCGGCGAGGAACTGCCCGATGAGGGGCAGGTCTCGACCGATCGCGGCATCACCATCGGCTATTTCAACCAGGATGTCGGCGAGATGGCCGGCCGCAGCGCCGTGGCCGAGGTCATGGACGGGGCGGGACCGGTGAGTGCGGTGGCCGCCGAGCTGCGCGAGCTCGAGACGGCAATGGCCGACCCTGATAAGGCCGACCAGATGGACGAGATCATCGCGCGGTACGGCGAGGTGCAGCACGCGTTCGAGGAGCTCGACGGCTACGCGCTCGACGGCCGTGCGCGCGAGGCGCTATCCGGCCTCGGCTTCAGCCAGGAGATGATGGACGGCGACGTCGGAAAACTCTCCGGCGGCTGGAAGATGCGCGTGGCGCTGGCGCGTATTCTCTTGATGCGTCCCGACGTCATGCTGCTCGACGAACCCAGCAACCATCTCGATCTAGAAAGCCTGATCTGGCTGGAGAAGTTCTTGCACGATTACGAAGGCACCCTGCTGATGACCTCGCACGATCGCGAGTTCATCAACCGCGTGATCTCGAAAGTGGTCGAGATCGATTCCGGCTCGCTTACGACCTACGCCGGCAATTACGAGTTCTACGAGCAGCAGCGGGCGTTGAGCGAGAAGCAGCAACAGGCGCAGTTCGAGCGCCAGCAGGCCATGCTCGCCAAGGAGATCAAATTCATCGAGCGGTTCAAGGCGCGCGCATCTCATGCGGCGCAGGTTCAGAGCCGGGTGAAGAAGCTCGACAAGATCGAGCGGGTGGAGCCGCCGCGCCGCCGCCAGACGGTGGCGTTCGACTTCCCACCGGCGCCGCGCTCGGGCGAGGACGTCGTTGCGCTCAAAAAGGTCTTCAAGGGCTACGGCAGCAAGCGGATCTATGACGGGCTCGATTTCATGATCCGCCGCAGGGAGCGCTGGTGCGTGATGGGCGTCAACGGCGCCGGCAAATCGACGCTACTCAAGCTCGTCGCCGGTGCGAGCGAGCCGGACGAGGGCACCGTTGCAGTCGGCGGCAGCGTCAAAATGGGCTATTTCGCGCAGCACGCGATGGATTTGCTCGACGGCGAGCAGACGGTGTTCGAGGTCACTCGAATATGCGTTTCCGACCGCGGGGCAGGGCTCCCTGCGCGCGCTCGCCGGCTGCTTCGGCTTCTCCGGCGACGACGTCGAGAAGCGCTGCCGCGTGCTCTCGGGCGGCGAGAAGGCGCGCCTGGTGATGGCCAAGATGCTGTTCGATCCCCCGAACTTCCTGGTGCTGGACGAGCCGACCAACCATCTCGACCTCGCCACCAAGGAGATGCTGATTACGGCGCTGTCGGATTTCGAGGGCACCATGCTGTTCGTCTCGCATGACCGGCATTTTCTCAGCGTCCTGTCGAACCGCGTGCTGGAGCTGACGCCCGAAGGCATCCACCAGTTCGGCGGTGGCTACACCGAATATGTCGCGCGCACTGGGCAGGAAGCGCCGGGATTGCGGTCGTAGTGATCGGCGGTAGCCCGGATGGAGCGAAGCGTAATCCGGGTTTCGTGCCGCGTGGCTAGTCGTGCGCTGCGGATGGTCCGGCCCCGGATGTCGCTTCGCTCATCCGGGCGACAGGAGTCCGTGGAAATCTCGTAGCCCGGATGGAGCGTAAGCGTAATCTGGGTCAGTCTTCGCGTTCGCCGAAGCTACCAACTATCTCTCCAGCTCCTCCCCAATCGGGCGGAAGCACGCCTTCGCGGACGTAGCGGTGAAGCGATGAATGCGGCCAGTCTGCCGGCGAAGAGACATACCCGTGCTTGGCCGGGTTAAAGTGGATGTAGTCGGCGCAGCGTTCGAAATCGGCGTCGTCACGAATCGTGTGCTCCCAAAACCGCCTTTGCCACAGAGAGAACTCCCCCCGACGATTGCGGGAGATGGGGGCACCTGAAACAGCAGTTGATGCGTGAAGGAGCTCTTGATCCGCCGCCATCGGCCGGAAAAATCAGCGTCATTGTCCGGCAGCGTCATGATGACGTGCAGATGATCAGGGAGGACCACGATTGCTTCGATCGTGAATGGCCTTTCAGCGCGCGCCACCCGGAATGCGTGGCGCAGCTTGTCCACATGATCGACCAACACGGATGATCTTCGATCATCCAGCGTCACGGTGAAAAAGAAGGTCCCACCAGGAGAAGATTGCGCCGATAGCGAACCACGCGAGCACCTTCCCGGATTACGCTTCGCTCCATCCGGGCTACAACCAGATCGAGAGATTTGCAATCCATTCGCTTGCTTGCACGTTTCAGGGGCTCTCGCTACGCTGTTTCAAAAAAGCGGAGCGAAATAGCCATGAAGCAGCTGCGGATCGGCGACATCACCATCGATGCGGTGATCGAGCGGGAGGGACCGTGGCGGCGGCCGCAGGATTTTTTCCCGGCTTATGACGAGGGTGTGTTCAGGCACCATCTGCCGACCATGGAGCCGGAGGTGTTCGATGCCGCGCGCGGCATGATGGTCATCACCTATCAGACCTTCGTGGTGCGCACGCCGCGCTATACCATCCTGGTCGACACCTGCACCGGCGAGGACAAGGGCCATCCGCCGCCGTTCGATTTTCCCGGCAAGGAGCGCTGGCGCAACGAGCTGTTCGCGCTCGGCATCGGCTTCGAGCAGATCGACTACGTGTTCTGCACGCATCTTCATATCGACCACACCGGCTGGAACACGACCTTGGGCGATGGCCGTTGGGTGCCGACGTTTCCGAATGCGAAATACGTCTTCCACAAGGGTGAATATGCGGCCTGGGAGGCCGAGCATGCCAAGGGCCGCAACCCGCCCGGCACCGTGTTTCGCGACAATTGCCTGCCGATCGTCGAGGCAGGCCAAGCGCTGCTGGTCGATGACGATTACGCGCTCGACGACACCGTCACGCTGACGCCGACGCCGGGGCATTCGCCCTGCCATTGCTGCGTGAACATCTTTTCGAAGGGGCGCCGCGCGGTGGTCGCCGGCGACCTCATGCATCATCAGATCCAGTGCCGCGAGCCGGACTGGTCGGCCAAGCCGGATTGGGATGCGAAGCAGTCGGCGGTGTCGCGGCGAAAGTTTTTTGCTTCCGTCGCCGACACCGACACGCTGATCCTGCCGATTCATTTTCCGGCGCCGACGGTCGGGCTGATCAGGCCGCTCGGCGCCGCCTTTGATTATCGTTTCAAGCGGGATTGACCACTGGGTCGCCGTCATGGCCGGGCTTGTCCCGGCCATCCACGACCATGGCTGCACGAAACAAGAACGTGGATGCCCGGGACAAGCCCGGGCATGACGAGTTCGTGGAGCGACCGCGCGTCGAATGCTCTAGTACGTATAGAACATCCGCTGGATTTCCTTGGTGTCGGTCGTCTTGGTCAGCGCCAGCATCAGCAGAATACGCGCCTTTTGAGGATTGAGCGTATCCGAGACGACGAAGTCATGCTCGTCGTCCTTGGCCTCGCCGTTGCGCGCGACGATGCCGTTGCCGACCCGGCTGCTGCGCACGATCACGACACCCTTCTTGCGGGCCTCGTCGAGGGCCGGCTCGACCGCGGGGCGAGCCAGGCTGCCGTCACCGACGCCGGCATGCACGATCCCCTTGGCCCCGGCGGCGACAAACGCGTCGATCGCGACCCGGTTCATGTTGGCGTAGCCGTACACGATGTCGACTTGCGGCAGGACATCGAGGCTGGAGACGTCGAATTCGAGTCCGCCGTGTGCCGGCGCGTCGATTGACGATAGAAGTACGGCTTGTTGCCCTGCATGTAGCCGAGAAAGCCGAGTTCCGGGGTACGGAAGGTGTCCGCCGTCGAGGTGTTGTTCTTGGTGACATCGCGAGCCGCGTTGATCTGATCGTTGAGAGCAACGAGCACGCCCTTGCCGACGGCCTCGTCACTGCCTGCGAGGATCACCGCATTGAAGAGGTTGATCGGCCCATCCGCGCTGATCGCCGTCGACGGCCGCATCGCGCCGACGACGACGACAGGTTTCTTGCTCTTGACGACGAGGTCCAGAAAATAACTGGTTTCTTCGATCGTATCGGTCCCGTGCGTGATCACAATGCCATCGACGTCGTCCTGCGCGAGCAGCGTGTTGACGCGCTTGGCAAGCTTGAGCCAGTAGTCATTGTTCATGTTCTCGCTGGCGATCTGGAAAACCTGCTCGCCCTTGACGTTAGCCACCGTTTTCAGTTCGGGGACGGCATTCAGGAGCGTCTCAATGCCCACCGTGGCGGCGGTGTAGCCGACCACGGTGGTGCTGCTCGCCCCGCTGCCGGCGATCGTGCCGCCGGTTGCGAGCACCATGACATTGGGCAGTCCCGGGCCCCGCGCGTTCGCGGCTTCAAGTCCGATGAGCAGCGCGAAGAGCAAGCTCATTGCCGCGATGAAGTGATGACGCACTCGAGGTTGCCACATCTTGACGTTCCCTTTGCTAGAAAGCCTTGTCGATGCGCCCCGTTT
This sequence comes from Bradyrhizobium lupini, assembly GCF_040939785.1. Taxonomy (NCBI): domain Bacteria; kingdom Pseudomonadati; phylum Pseudomonadota; class Alphaproteobacteria; order Hyphomicrobiales; family Nitrobacteraceae; genus Bradyrhizobium; species Bradyrhizobium lupini. Next base: position 354,297 of record NZ_CP162553.1, on the reverse strand, counting down.
CGCTCAGCACCGCATGATCGGTCAGTCGAGAGCTCCTGTCTAGGGCGACGCTGCTTTCGGATGATTTGGTCTGGAAGCCGGCACACGGAAACACACACGCGAATGGCCGGGACAAGCCCGGCCATGTGGCAGTTCGTCTGGCGATTGCTCGCTAAAGCAGCAGCGAATTTGCGGCGCCTTACGCGCCCATCTCGCACTTCTTCATAAAGCTGTTCTTGGCGGCGCCGGCGAGCGGCTTGCCCTCGGCGCTGACGGCCTTGGGCGCGCAGGCTTCGGCTTTGCACTTCTTCATGAACGAGGTCTTGGCGGCGCCAGCCAGGGCCTTGCCGTCCTTGCCGACCGCCTTGCTTTCGCAGGTGTCCTCCGCGAGGGCCGAACCCGCTGCGAACGTGGCAACGATCGCAGCCAGGAAAATCCGCTTCATCATGATTGTCTCCCTAAACCAGAAATGGCACGCGGATTGGAGCCGGAAATCGTGGCGCAATCAAGCTGGATGAGCGCCTGCCGCCCGGTCTTGCTGGCGATTTCCGACCGCGGGTACGAAAGGGCCGACGCCTGCTGCACTGCTCGCTGACCGGGACGGGCGATCCTGCTAGCTTCAGGCGAGTTTAGCCGAAAGGGAGCATCGTAATGGAGACCCTGATTGCGAACATGCCGGATGCCGCTTCTGACCGGCATTCTCACCTGGTTCGGCCGCAAGAGATGGAATGGCAGAAGACGCGCTTTCCCGGCTGCGAGGCCAAGACGCTGCTGTTCGATCGCAGCAGCGGTCTGATGACGGCCTTGATGCGCTTTGCGCCGGGATCGGTGCTGCCCGATCACGAGCATGTCGGCGTCGAGCAGAGTTATGTCATCGAGGGCGCTCTCGTCGACAACGAGGGACCGGCCAAGGGGATTACCTGCAAGGCCGGCGAATTCATCTGGCGCGAGGCGGGCAGCCGGCATGCCGCCTGGTGCCCGGAGGGCGCCCTGATCCTGGCGATCTTCCAGGTGCCGAACAAGTTCTTCGAAGCCGACGGCCGCGTCGTCGATGCCGCCGGTCAGGATTGGGACCAAACTTGGGGGCACACCGACGCGCAGCGGGCGGGGAAGGCGCGGTAGGCGGCTCTTCGAAGCTCAAGTGCCGTCATTGATGCTTCTGACGAGCGTGGTGACCTGAACGGCGATCAGCCGCCGCATCTCCTTGCCGTTCCTGGCGGTTTCGCGCAGTCCCCGCATGCCGAACACCAGGCATCGCGCCAGCACCTCCGGCTCGACCGCTATCCCGGCGGCATTCACCTGATCGCGGATGAGGTCGGCGACCAAACACTGGAAGTTGTCGTAGACCTTCCGAACTGCGGGGAAACGGAGGTCGAACAGATCTGCCGAATCGGGATGCGCCTCGATCAGGTCGAAGCCATGCGATCCCCAGGATTTACAGGCGTGGAGCAGCCTGGCGTGAAGGCCGTCGAGGCGCGCGATTGCGGCCCTGATCTCCCGATGCTTCTGCTCGTCCATTCGCTGGATCACCGCCGCGAACACGGCGTCCTTGTCGGGGAAGAGCAAATACAGCGCCGGCCGCGACATTCCCGCCCTGGCGGCGATGTCGCCCATCGTCGTGCGGGCATGGCCGTAGCGGGAGAAGACCTCCGTCGCAGCCTCGACGGCGAGCTCTTCTTTCGAAATGCTGGAACGAGCCATGAGCCTCACAAGCGTCGGAACTGAACGTCGGGTCAAATTGACAAAGTATCAATAATTGTCAATATGACCGAAAGCGGCATGAAGCCACGAGAGGTTCTGCGAGATGAACGATGAAGCGCGACTGAAGACCTGGAACACCTATCAGGCGGCGTGGGGACCCATCGATGAGGACGAGCGGCGTCGGCTGCTCGAGCAAAGCGTGGTCGCGGACTGCGTGTATACCGATCCGGGCTCGCAGGTTGAGGGACGCGACGCCTTGATGGCGCGCATCGGTCAAACCCAGCTCAAGTTTCCTGGCGCGCATTTCAGGAATGACAGCTTCCTCGAGCACCATGATCAAGGGCTTTTTCGCTGGACGATGTATGACGGCGCCGGTCGCGTGTTCGTCACGGGCGAGAGCTTCGGCCGTTTCGGCGACGATGGCCGCCTCGTTCAGGCGACGGGCTTCTTCGAGGTGCCCGCTGCCAAGTCCTGAACGCCGGCCGGCGCGGCGGTCGATCCTGCCGCTCCGGATATCGCCCTCAGGCGCCGCGCGCGAGAAGCGCCTTGAAGTCCGCGCGTGCGCGCTGCGCTTCGGCTCGCGCCACCTCGGAGGCGTCGCCGAGGCCGAAATAGCCGTGGATCAGGCCGGGGCCTTCATGATGCTTCACCGGCACACCGGCTGCCTCCAGCGCCCGTGCGTAGGCTGCACCTTCGTCGCGCAGGGGATCGAACCAGGCGGTGGTGACGATCGCGGGCGCGACGCCGGCGAGCGAAGCCGCGCGCAGCGGTGAAACGCGCCAGTCGGTCGCATGAGAGGGATCGGCGAGATAATGACCGCAAAACCACTCCATCACGGCGCGCGAGAGGAAGTAGCCTTCGGCATTCTCGGCGCGCGAGGGGAAGCGTGCGTTCTCGCGCGCGTCCGCATAACTCCCGAGGACGTCGGTCACGGGGTAGACCAGGAGTTGCGCCGCGAGCTTGATGCCGGCGTCGCGGCAGGCGATCGCGGTGGTGGCGGCGAGATTGCCGCCGGCGCTGTCGCCGGCAACGCCGAAGCGTTTTGCATCGCCGCCAAATTCCGCGACGCGGCCAAACACGTCGCTGACCGCGGCAAAGGCGTCCTCGAACGCGCCGGGAAAACGCGTTTCGGGCGGACGGCGATAATCGACGGAGACGACGACCGCGCCCGTCTCGATCGCAAGGTTGCGTGCCTGCCGGTCGTGGGTCTCGAGGTCGCCCGCGACCCAGCCGCCACCATGGAAGAACACCACGGTCGGCGCCGGCGTGGTGCCGACGCGGTAGACCCGTGCATCCAGCGGACCGGCGCCGCCTTTCACCTTGATATTCGCGATGATGTCGACCGGTGGTGGCGCTATGGCCGCGCGTGAGGCAGCCAGTGCACGCAAGGAATCGCGGGCGCTCTGTGGCGTCATCGTCGTGGCATCGCGCATTGGCAGCAGCGGAATGATCTGGGCGATGACGGGATCGAGCGGTGCAGCCATGTTGGCTTTCATGGGATCCTCACAGGGTTCTTGGTCTTGCTTGCGGGTTAGCATAGATATTGCGCGCCGCATCGGCAACCGCTCGCGTGTTGGCGCGCCAGGGGATGAACGGGCAGGGAGGTCTTGAGGTGGAATTCGAAACGCTGGTCCAGTCGCGCCGCAGCGTGCGCGGCTTCAGGAACGAGCCGGTGCCGCGCGCGGTGATCGAAGCGATCATCGACAGCGCCAAGCGTGCGCCCTCGTCGATGAACACCCAGCCCTGGCACGTCCACGTGCTCACGGGCGGTCCGCTGGAACGGCTGCGCCGACGCAACATGGAGGAGATGGTTGGCGGCGCCAAGGTGAAGCGCGACATCGTCAGTCACGGCGAGTATCAGGGCGTGCACCGGACCCGGCAAGTCGACGTCGCCAAGAAACTGTTCGGCGCGATGGGGATCGCGCGCGACGACAAGCCGATGCGGCAGGACTGGGTGCTGCGCGGCTTCCGCCAGTTCGATGCGCCGGTGTCGCTGGTCTTGACCTATGACCGCGTGCTCGATCCCGGCGCGGTCTGCCATTTCGACCTGGGCGCGCTCTGCTACGGCATCGTGCTCGCGGCCTGGGACCGCGGTCTCGGTTCGGTGATCAACGGGCAGGGCATCATGCGCTCTGACATCGTGCGCGAGGTCGTAAACATTCCGGAGGACGAGGTGATCATTACCTGCGTCGCGATGGGCTATCCTGACGACAACTTTGCCGCGAACGCGGTGCGCTCCGATCGCGAGGGCAACGACGATTTCGTGCGCTACGTCGGATTCGCCGAGTAGTGCGGGCAGAGGAGATTATTCTCTCGCCGAAATTTTTGGTGCGGACCGCTTGGCGGCCTCTTGCAATCTCGATCGTGCAGGAGGAACAATGTGCGGACTGAAAGGTTTGATGCTGGCGCGAGGGAATTGACATGCGGCGGCTCGCTAGCCTGGTTCGACGGTTCTTCGGCCCGCGAGTGCGGCGTCCGATCGATGATGATCCAAGTCTTCCTTTCACACCCGAAGAGTTCGGCCGGCTGATCCGCAGCGGCCGGCACGAGGACATGAAGCTGCTGGCCGAAGGGCTCGCCTGCCGGACCGTTCCGCGCCGCACCAGACATCGCGCCGCGCACTAGACTGGGGTCGAGACGGGTTGCTGCGCTTACCTCGTGAGAGCGACCTGCCTGAACGCGGTCAGCAGCGCCTTCTCCAACTTTCCGCTCATCCCGCATAGGATGTCATAGGCTTCGCTGCGTGGCAGCGTCGGCTTGTAGTGCCGATACTCGATCAGGGCCGCGAAGATGTCCGAGATCGTGAGAATCCGCACGATGTCGCCAATACTCTCGGCCCCGAGTGCATCCGGATAGCCGCTGCCGTCAAGAAATTCGTGATGATGCCGCACGGCATCGAGGATCTCCGGTGAGATATTGTCGTGGTCTTTCAGGAAATCGTAACCCGCAATCGGGTGAGTCTCGATCATGGCACGTTCGGCCGGATCGAGACGGCCGGGCTTGTCGAGGATGGCAAGCGGGATCCGGGCCTTGCCGAGGTCGTGGAACATGGCCGCCGAATACAGCCGCTCGAGATCGGCGCGGCCCACACCGAGACTCAGTCCGAAGTCGATCGCAACGCCGGTCACGAGCAGGCAGTGCTGGTAGGTTCCCTCGTGGTGGCGCCGCACAGTGGTGAGCCACTCGGACAAGCCATGCTGGGTGATGCGATCAGCGATCTTGCGGCCGGCTTCCTTCGTGCCGTCGACATCGATGGGCTCGCCGAGCGCGACGGCCGTGAACATCGACGCGATCGCCGTCGCCGCGGCCTCGACGGCATTGTCCTGCTGCGGCGCCTGACCTGAGGAAGCAGACGCCTCTTCGGCGGAATCAGCCAGCGCTGCCAGCAGCTTGATCTTGTCGATCGTCCCGGGAAGGACGAGCGTGGCCCCGAGCGCGTAGGCCTGCGAGATACTCATGTGAGAGGGGTGCTCGACCAGGAAGATGCGCTTCGTTGCCTTTGCGAACTTTATGGCTCGTTTCTTGATGGCCGCGATGGTGTGGACGTCACGCAATTCCGCACGGATGACGATCGCGAACGGCATCTGGGACAGCTTGGCTTCTGCGTCGAGCCGTTCGCCTGCGACGGCAAACCGTTGCTCGAGAATCGAACAGACGCTCGACAATTTTTCCGAGGAGTCAGCCAGCACATGCACGAATGGGCGTGCCGCTTCCTTCTCTCGGATGCCGCCGTCGCCTTTGACGGGGCGGGATATAGTTCGCGCGTTCTGCACGGTTGACCTGAATCATGCTGGAGTTGGATCGGGCTGATGAATCCTTGGGCCTATTTGTTCTGAGCGGCAGCCTGCACAGAGGCTGCCGGTTTCTTCTTGCCGTCTGCGGTGACGAAGTGCACGCCGGCCGTGGTGCCGTCGATCCAGACCAGTTCGCAGCGCCGGTAGGCGAAGCCCCGTCGAGGACAGCAGCAGGAAGAATTCCTTGGCCTGGAGCACGTCGAGCGTGCCCTCGACCTCGATCTTGGCACCGCTTTGCGATATGTCGAGCAAAACGCAACTGCGCCGCCAAGTGCCGTCCGAGCCCATTAGATTGACAGGCTGCTTGTGATCCATTTTTACGCGCATCGCTTTGCGACCGTCGAACTTCATCGGCTAACCCCCATCTTCGGGCTGCAATTTCCCGGGTCGCCTGTGCTGGCGTTTGCTACTATTTGCCCCCATCGCACTGTCCATTGGCTGGTGGACAGAAGCAGCGTCTCGAAGATCCGTTGCGCGCGCTCGCGCTCGGAATAGGAGAGCCTTTTTCCGCTGCGGTTGCTCAGGATGGTAAGGGTGGTCTGCCAGTTTAGCCGCGACGCCCGGCACGCCATGACCAGCCCCTCGCAATCGTCATCGCTCGCGACATGCTCGATAATTTCGAGCGGCGCCCCTGAAAGCACCGACAGCGCCGTGAACAAATTGGCCGTCTCGCCGCGGATCGCAAAGCGGTTCACCGTGGAATCGTTGAGCTTGCCGACGCGGTTGAGGGCGACGATCTCCGGCCTCGCGCCCGCGTAGTCGGCCCGGCAAGGCCGCTTTGGCGGAGCCGGCTCCGCTTCCGGCACCGGCGCTGCGGCGGACGGGGCGGGTGCCTTCCGGGCTGGTGGGGCGGAGAGCAGCTTGCGCACGACCAGATCGGGCGTGCCGGGCCGGAGCACCAGCGCCTTCGCGATCTCGCCGTCCTGGTCGGCCTTGGCAATTAGCGCTGCATAGGCTGCGTCGGAGAATTTCGTTCCCTGGTTCTTGATCAGGTCAAGGCAGATCGGGCCGCCGTGCTTGATCAGCGCCTCAGTCACCGTCGGCGCGATGTCGCTGCGCGCGGCGATCGCGCGTCGATGCCACTCGCCACGGGAGTCAATGACAGCCTCGAGATCGGCTGCGGAAAGTGCACGCGACTTGAGCAACACAGGACATGCCACGTCCGGACTATCGTGCGAGGCGAGACGCCACAATGTTTCGGGAGGCGCGATGTCAAGTTCCGCGAGCGCCGTGCTGAGCTGAACCAGTGCGCTGGCCTCGACCCGTTCCGTCAATCGCAGCAGAACACCGTCGACCACGTTGACGAGCAATTCCCGGCACTGGCCGCGGCTGCCAGTGAGCAACTGCACCATGCCGGCGAGAATGCGTGCGCAACGGTGCGGTGGGTAGGTTGCGACCACCTCTTCCAATTCAGCAAGAATATCAGCAGGCGAATTTGCCATCATGGCAGGGGCCTGACCTAAAATTAATTTGGACTATCGAACTGCACCTATTCCGCCCGACAGACGTTAATTTGAAGTTTGGATTTTGCTCGTCTAGGTATACCTGCACCGCTGGCCACACGGAAAACGCTATCGAAAATTGGCGAGATTTGATGCGCCGCCTTGTCCTTGGACTTCGACGCTCGCCAACTGGTCGGCATAGTTCGAAGTGATTCTTTCAGACTTAAGGCACACGGAGCGCAGAAGCGGGCCGGCATCGTCGCCGGACGCGTGTGTTGCGACGCGAAGTTCACATTGCCATGAATAGAAGTGATGATCCGCCGACGCTGGCGCCAAAGGTATTTCGCTTCACCGACGTCGATGAATTTCGAAACGCCATACGAGGGCTCGACTTCGAGTTCACGCCTTTTGTACGGAGGATTTCGGCCGAGCAGAGTATTCTGTCGCTACCCGGCTGCGACGTGAATTTGACGCGGGCATTTCCGCGGGTCGTCGACGCACAGCTCGTCGAGAATTGTACCGCGATCGGATTCACGATGGACGATTTGGACGTGACCGTTCGATTCAACGGCGCGCGGCGTATACGACCCGTTATCGTCATCGGCAGCGGCGGCGCGGCTTACACCATCATCGAGGAGGTGCAGCGGCAAATCGCCTCGGTGGTGTTCAGGCCGGAGGTGACGGATCGCGGCTGGCCACAAGCAACCCTCTGCTTCAACATCTTCGAAACGACCGCTGCGGGCTTGAGCCGGCTTCGCGGTGTGGTCCGGGAAGTCTTGGAAGCCGCGTCGGAGCCCGTCGCCTCGCCCGACTTGCCGCTGAAGGCGGCCGGCATGAAGGAGACCCTGCTCGGCGCTGTGGACGCAATTTTCGAAAGTATCGTTCCCGCGCGATGGACCCTGCGCCCCAATGACGAGCGCAACTTCAAAGTCTTTCAGGACATCCGCGCGCTGCTTTCCGACGACCTCTCGCTGCCCATCTACAGCGACGAGATCGCGCGCAAACTCGGCTTGTCCGTTCGCACCATGCACGACGTCGCCCGCCGCTATCGTGGAATGAGCCTGCACCGCTACTTGCGCCTGCGGCGGCTGTGGCTGGTGCGTCAGCGGCTGCTCGCGGGTGCCGATAGTGTCAAGGCCGTCGCGCTGGCGTTCGGCTTCTGGCATCTCGGCGACTTCTCCAGAAGCTATCGCGACCAGTTCGGCGAGACACCGTCGCAAACGCTTGAATCCGGACGGCGAACTTAGCGCGTCAAAACGTTGAGGGCCGGCCTGATGATCCGTGCTAGACTGCTGCCCATGAGCAATCGCATTCTCGTCCTCTACGGTTCCTACCGTTCCGACCGCATGGGCATACGCCTGGCGAATTTCGTCATCGATCGCCTGCGCGCCCGCGGCGACGACGTCGTGTTTATCGACGCCAAGGCGATCGGCCTGCCGATGCTCGATCGCATGTACAAGGAATACCCCAAGGGCTCCGCACCCGAGGCGCTGGAGAAGCTCGCCGGAGAGATCCGCGGCGCCGATGGTTTCGTCTTCGTCACTGGCGAATACAATTGGGGCATCCAGCCGGGCCTGAAGAATCTTACCGACCACTTCCTCGAGGAGTGGTTCTGGCGCCCAGCCGCGATCGTGAGCTACTCGGCCGGCCGCCTGTCCGGCGCGCGTGCCTCGACCGCCTGGCATGGCACGTTGTCGGAGATGGGCATGGTGGTGGTGTCGAGCACCATCGGCGTCGGCCCGATCGCACAGACGCTGTCGGAAGCGGGTGAACCGATCGGCGAGGGCGGCAAAGCGCTGGAACGCTCGTTCCCGCGCTTCGCCGACGATCTCGCATGGTGGATCGAGGCGGCCAAGGCGCAGCAGGCGCGCAAGGCGCCGCCGTACTAAGCCCTTACGCCGACCTGACCTCACCGAGGAAGCGGTCGAACTGTCCGGCGAGATCGCGTGACTGGGACGAGAGCTGCTCGGCTGCGCCCAGCACCTCCCGCGCGGCCGTACCGGTGTCGTCGGCGGCGCGCTGCACGCCTGAAATGTTGGTGTTGACCTCCTGGGTGCCGCGCGCGGCTTCCTGGACGCTGCGGGCGATCTCCTTGGTCGCCGAGCCCTGTTCCTCGATCGCGGCCGCGATCGCGGTGCCGATCTGGTCGATCTCGCCGATGACGTCGGCGACGTTGCGGATCGCGGTGACGGTCTCGTCGCTCGCGGCCTGGATCGCCGAAATCTGCTCGGAGATTTCGGTGGTGGCCTTGGCGGTCTGGCCCGCCAGCGATTTCACCTCGGCAGCAACTACCGCGAAGCCGCGGCCGGCGTCGCCGGCGCGGGCGGCCTCGATGGTCGCGTTCAACGCCAGCAAATTGGTCTGCTCGGCGATGCTCTGGATCAGCGTGACGACGTCGCCGATCTTCTGCGCGCCCTCGGCCAGCGCACGGGCGGTGTCGCCGGTGCGGCGGGCGTTGTCGACGGCGCGGGCCGCGATCTCGGTGGACTGGGCCACTTGACGGCCGATCTCCGAAATCGAAGAGGTCAGCTCCTCGGTGGCGCTCGCGACCGTCTGCACGTTGCTCGATGTCTGCTGTGAGGCGGCGGCGACGACGGCGGCCTGGCTGTTGGTCTGGGCAGCCGTCGAGGTCATCGACTGCGCCGTGCTTTCCATGGTGGCTGAAGCGCGGGACAAGCCGCCGACGAGCTCGGTGACCTTGGCTTCGAACGCGCGGGTGATCCCGTCGAGCGCCTGTGCGCGGCGCATCTTGCCGTCGTTCTCGGCCTGCTTCTCCGCCGCGAGGCTGTCGGCCCGGATCATGTTGTCCTTGAAGACCCGGACCGCCGCGGCCATGGCACCGATTTCGTCGGAACGCTCGGCGCCGGGAATCTCTTCCGTGACCTCGCCTTCGGCAAGCCGCGACATCCGCGTCGTCAGGTTGACGATCGGGGCGCAGACGCGGCGGCGGACCGTGACGATGAGGCCGGCGCTGGCGATCAGCACGGCGAGGAGGCCCGCGAGTGCGATGGTGAAGCTGGTGTGGGCCGCAGTGGAGGCACCGGCGAGAATCTGCTCGGCGTTGTCGTAGAAGGCGTCGCGGACCTCGATAATGGTGCTGAGGCCGCGCTGCGTGGCGGTGTAATAGGTGTCCATGTCGTGTTCGTACTTGCCGCTGACCGCACCCTCCTTCACCAGCTTGAGCTCGCGGCCGAACTCTTCGATGTAGATCGCGTTGAATTTCTCCAGCGCGGCGGCGACGTTCGCCGGCGTTGCGGGATTGCCGCGCAACTCCAGCAGCGACATCACGATCTGATCGTTGCGGCCCTGCGAGCGGCTGATCTCGGCCTTCTCGGCATCGGTCGCCGGTTTCTTGCCGCCGACGAGATTCTTGTGCAGGCTGGAGTTGAAGCCGCCCACGTCGCGCAATGTCATCGCGATGTTGGCGTAGCTTGCCTGCCGGTAGGCATCGCCGTTGAGGATCGCCATGCGGCGAACCTGCTCGTTGAGCAGCGCGGTCACGCCGGCGTTGAGCACGGCGTTGTCGGCGACGATCTTCTTGGCGGCATCCTTGCGCGCCTCCGGCGGGCCTGCCATCGCCTTGTCGATGGCTTCGCGCAGCGCCGTGAACTTCGAATTGATGGCGTCGATGTTGCCGCCGGTGGTGTTGCCGTCATCGAACGGGCCGGGCAGGTCCTTGCGCAGCGCGTTCATCCTTTCGCGGGCGGCATCGGTCTGCTTGCGCAGCTTGTCCTGCTCGGCAAGCAGCGCCGGGTCGACCGCGGGAGGGCCGTAGAGGATGTTGGTGGAAAAGCCGCGCTCGGGATTGAGGTAGCGCGGGATGTCGCTGACGGCGCGGACGATCGCCAGCCGCCCCTGCGCTTCGGTGATCCGTTCCATCGTCTGGTATTTCGTCACGGCGACGTAGACGGCGAGGCCGCCGCCCACTGTCGAGAGCGAGACGATGGCGGTGGTCAGGAGCGTACCGATTTTCATGATTCTGTCCGGCAACTGGCGCGGGAAATTATTTGCACGGACAATAGGCAGGCGATGTTAATCCCGGGTTTACGCTGGTGGCTGCGGTCACTTGGGCTGTCGCTCAAGGGCCGCGAGGATATCGAGCGTTGCCTGATCGCGCTTGCCCGAAAAATACCGGGCGAGCGCCTCGTCGAAAACGGGCTCGTCGGACACCGCGTCGAACAGCGTCATCGACGAGCGGAATTTGGCATCATCGGGCGCGCCGAGGATGGCGTTGATGGTCCGGCCCTCGACGGCGAGCACGAGCCGCGTGCATTCGATCAGGCGCGGACCGAGGATGGGGTGGGCGAGGTAGGCCTGGGCCTCGGCGCGGGAGGTGATGGCGTAGCGCTGGGACATGGCGCTGAAGCCGAGACCGGCGACCTGCGGGAAGACGAACCACATCCAGTGGCTCTGCTTTCGGCCCCGGGTCAGCTCCCCCTGGACGTCGCCATAGACCGGGTCCTGGGCCCGGACAAAGCGCTCTAGATCGAACGGATCGGTCATAAGATACCTCGGGATACCCTGGAATGGCTTGCCGGGGCCCTTGCCGGCCGCGATTATGCCTAACTTTTGGCTCCCAATGTGGTAGCTGGTAGAAGATCTCCGGGTGGGGGTGGGTCCCCTCGGGGGTCGATTTTGGGGATCTGATGGTTTCCGACCGGGCACGAGCCGAGGGGCTATTGTCGCGCCGCCGTATTGGGCGAGCCGAGACGATATTGCTGTCTCTGGCCGCCGTCGCGCTGGCACTGGGCGCTGCCGCCTGGGTCGCGGATATCGGCGGTTCGGCCTCGCTGGTCACCGCCGCACTGCCGCCGGCCAATGCGCCTTCGTTCGATGATCGATTCGCTTCGGCTTCCAGCAGTCCGCCCGCCCGCGAGCTCGGCCTGCGAACGCTGGAGCGCTCCGCGGTCAATGCAGTCCAGCTCAAATTGCGCGATGCCAAGGCGATGCTCGCCCAGAAGCTCCAGGGCGACGACTGGCGCTCGACCCTGACCGATGACGACCGGCATATGTCCGAGGAGACGAGACAATCGCAGCGTGCTGACGCCATCCCGATGCCGCGCTCGCGCCCGCCCCAGGCGGACATCTCCGCCCAGATTGCCTCAAGCCAGGCTTATGCCGAGACCAACCCCCGTGTCGACAACCGCAATTTCTTCGAAAAATTCACCGACAAGATCAGGCTGGCCTCGCTGACGCCCGACAGCGGCCTGTTCGGCAAGGCGCCGGATCTCGCCGCGCTTGGCTACGATTCGCGCACCGCGGTCTACGACATCTCGGCCAAGGCGCTTTACCTGCCGAGCGGCATCGCGCTGGAAGCGCATTCCGGCATGGGCGCGCTGATGGACGACCCGGAGCACGTCGACCAGCGCATGGTTGGCGCGACCCCGCCTGCGACCTACGACCTGAAGCCGCGCGAAAAACTGTTTCACGGCGTCCGCGCACTGCGCTTGACGCCCACCGAGGGCACCAGCGCGCTCGGCCGCGTCGGCCTGCTCACCCACAATTACATGCTCGGGCCTCGTGGCGACTCCAACGGCTGCGTTTCGATCAAGGACTATGATCGATTCATGAAAGCCTACGACAACGGTGAGTTCAACCGTCTGGTCGTGGTGCCGAGGCTGACCCCATCGGCGACCGCCTCGCAGCGCGCGAGCACCGAGTCCTGATATCTGCTCCGGATATTGGCCTGCTACGGCGGGGCTGCCGTTTTCCTTTCGTTAAGCCGTCATCGTCCAGAAGCAGCCCATGAGTGATCCGCAAAGTTCCGAGACCCCGCTGCGCACGACGTTCAAGATCAAGCTGAACGGCGACACGCTGGCGATCGCGACCGTCGGCCAGGCCTATCAATTCCTCACCAATTTCAAATCGGTCGAGTGGATGGAATTCCGCTCGCTGCATGAAGACGCGGTCGCGGCGCTCGAAGGCGCCGCCGAGAACGCCATGCTCGTGGTGCAGGCGACCAACGCCGTGCGCGCGCTGTTTGTGAGCGCCAAGCTGCTCTGAGAGCGACACGGGAAATTTGGGAAGATTCCCGGATTGCGCCGCGCTCCATCCGGGCTACCGCTCACTAGTTGAACTCCGCTATAGCAACAGGCCATGGTCTGCGAAGATCGCGCTCAAGCCGATACGTTGAAACATAGTTCAGGGAGAGACCATCATGAAACGCCGTACATTCCTCAAGGGCGGCGCGGTTGCCGGCGCGACGACGCTGGTTGCCGCACCTGCGATCGCGCAAAGCGCGCCCGAGATCAAATGGCGCCTGACCTCGAGCTTCCCGAAGTCGCTGGACACTATCTACGGCACCGCTCAGACTTTTGCGAAATATGTTGCCGAGGCCACCGACAACAAATTCCAGATCCAGACCTTCGCGGCCGGCGAGCTCGTTCCCGGCCTGCAGGCGCTCGATGCGGTCAGCACCGCTTCTGTCGACATGGCGCAGACCCCGCTCTATTTCTACATCGGCAAGGAGCCGGCGCTGGCCTATGCCACCGGCGCGCCGTTCGGCATGAACCATCGCCATCAGGAATCCTGGTGGCATTTCGGCGGCGGCGCCGACCTCACCAATGAGGCGCTGAAGCCGTTCAAGGCGCATGCCATCCTCTGCGGCAATTCCGGCACCCAGATGGGCGGCTGGTTCCGCAAGGAGATCAAGACCGTCGACGATCTCAAGGGCCTGAAATTCCGCATCGCCGGGATGGGTGGTCATGTGCTGGCGCGGCTCGGCGTGGTCCCGCAGCAGATCGCGGGCGGCGACATCTATCCGGCGCTGGAGAAGGGCACGATCGACGCAGTCGAATTCGTCGGCCCCTATGACGACGAGAAGCTCGGCTTCCAGAAGGTCGCCAAATATTACTACTTCCCCGGCTGGTGGGAAGGCGGCGCCATGCTGCACATGATCGTCAACGACGAGAAGTGGGCGTCGCTGCCGAAGCAGTACCAGGCGATCGTCAACCAGGCCGCGTCGGCCGCGGGCGCCTGGATGCTCGAGAAATACGACAGCGTGAATCCGGCGGCGCTGAAGCGGCTGATCGCCAACGGCGCGGAGCTGAAGGCGTTTCCGCAGCCGGTGCTGGAGGCCTGCTACACCGCGACCCAGGACCATCTGAACGAGCTCGCCATCAAGAGCGACCTGTTCAAGCGCACCAAGGAAAGCCACGACGCCTATATGAAGGAGCTGCTGTTCTACACGCAGATCGCGGAGAATTTTTACGACAATTATCTGCTCGGCAAGATGCGCAACAAGGCTTGATCGCGCAAACTCCCGTAGGGTGGGGCAAAGGCGCACTTGCGCCGTGCCCACCACTGCTTGCTTGCCTCGCCATGGTGGGCACGCTTCCTCCTTCGCTCTTCGAGCTACAGCGGACAAGTCGCTTTGCCCACCCTACAGCATCTATCGTGCGGTGAATTAAGCCGCGCCCAAACCCAGCTTCTCGTAAATCCGCCGCGCATAGGCGCCGAACGCGTCCGTCGTTTTCAGCGGCAGAGCCCGTGGGAAGGGCAGGTCGATGGGGAAATAATCGGCCATCTTCGCAGGTCCGGCCGTCAGCACGGCGCAGTGCGAGGACAGGAACACGGCCTCCTGGATCGAGTGCGTGATGAAGATGATGGTCTTGCCGCTCTCGCGCCAGATCCGCAGCATCTCCAGATTCATCTGCTCGCGCGTCAAGGCGTCGAGCGCGCCGAACGGCTCGTCCATCAGGATCAGTTTCGGGTCGTGAATGAAGGCGCGCGCGATGGCGGTGCGCTGCTGCATGCCGCCGGACAGCTCGCGCGGATATTTCTGCTCGTACCCGGCAAGACCCACCAGATTGAGCAGATCGCGCGCCCGCTCGCGCGCGGCCTTCATCGGAAGACCGACGATCTCTGCCGGCAGCAGCACGTTGTCCAGGATGGTCCGCCATTTCAGCAGCAACGCCTGCTGGAACACCATGCCAATGTCGCGGGTCGGATCGAACGGGCTTTTGGCGTTGCCGATCTTCACCGTGCCGCCGTCGGCGTCGTGCAAGCCGGCCAAAATCTTCATCACGGTGGTCTTGCCGCAGCCGGACGGGCCGACCAGCGAGACCAGCTCACCCTCCTGCACGTCCATGGTGACGTCGGACACCGCGAGGAATTCGGCGCCGCCGCTGCGATAGACCTTGCGGACGCCGTGCAGGCTGATGAAGGGGCTTGAGCTCATGCCAGCCATTTATCCAAGTTTGCGGCCACGAACGCGTCGTCGCTGAGGTCGGAATGCTCGCGGTACACGCGCTCGATCTCGTCCTTCTGGCCGGGGCTCAGGCCCTCGTTCGGATCGAGGCACCACAGGCCCTGCATCAGGCCCTGCCGTCGCAGCACCTCATGGCAGCCGGCGATGCAGCCGTGAAAATCGTTGGCGACGTCGAAGAAGGCGCTGTTGCAATCGGTGACGCGGGCATCGAGCGCGAGCAAATCGGCCGGCACGCTGTCCTTGTGCCGTGCCGCTTTGCAGCGCTCGAACTGTTTGATCGCGCTCGCCGTCCACACCGACCAGTGGCCGAGCAGGCCGCCTTTGAAATAAGTGCGCGTGGTGACGCCGTTGTCGCGGAGGTCGAACGGCAGCATCAAATCGAGCAGGATGTGGTCATCATTGCCGGTATAGAGCGCAACGCGGTCGAGCGCGCCGGCTGCTGCGACGCCGCGCAAAACATCAAGGGTCCGGTAGCGGTTGAACGGCGCGATCTTGATCGCGATGACATTGTCGATCGAGGCAAAGCGCTGCCAGAACCGGCTCGACAGGACCACGCCGCCGACCGCCGGCTGAAGATAGAAGCCGACCAGCGGAATTTCGGCTGCGACCGCTGCGCAATGCGCGATGATCTCGTCCTCCGACGCCCTCTTCATCGCAGCGAGACTGAGGAGCCCTGCGTGATAGCCGATGTCGCGCGCGGTGCGGGCTTCAGCGGTGGCCTGCCTAGTCGGACCGGCGATGCCCGCGACCAGCGCCAGCGGACGCTTGGTCCAGTTCGCCGCCGTCTCGGCGGCGAGCTCCAGCACGGGACGATAGAGGCCGACGTCACGGATCGCGAACTGCGTGGTGTGCACGCCGACCGCAAGGCCGCCGGAGCCGGCTTCGATGTAATAGCGCGTCAGCGCGCGCTGATGCTTTTTGTCGAGCTGGCGTTCGGCGGTGAGCGCGAGGGGATGCGCCGGCAGCACGGTGCCGTCGGCGATCAGCTTGCGGATCTCGCTGTTGATCTGGCTGTGGTGCATGATGTCCTATCCGAATTCAGGGCCGGCGACGGCGAATGGCATGTCTTCACCCGCGGTCTTAGCGGGGCCGAACCGCATGCGCTGGAACGGGCGCTCGATGATCCAGCCGGATGCGGTCAATCCTTCAGGGAACGCGGCTTGCGACGCGACGGCATCGAGCAGCAGCGGTCCGGTCTCCGATCGCGCGATGGCATCGACCAGGGTCAGCGCGGCTGCCGCGTCGTCGGCAAGCAGCGGGCCGATATGGCGCGCGGTACGTCCGTCGCGAACCAGCGCGATGGCGCCGTTCGCGGCGACGATGCGCGAGCCGGAACGCTGCGCGAAGTTGGAGAGCAGGGCGGTTCGATCGAGGCCCGTGGCGCGCCGGTCGCGCGCGCGGAGCGCGTCGAGCGTCGCGGACGAAGGTGCCTGCCCGGACGCGGATGCCGATTTCACCAGCTTGAGCCGGCGCAATTGCAGGGTCGGCGTGAACCCGAGCGGCCCATAGACGGCAGCACCGTCCGGGGTTGCGTCGAGCCAGCTCGTCAGGCCGCGTTCGCGCGCCATCGCCAGGCAGGCGTCGACGAGCCGCGTGGCGAGACCGCGTCGGCGATGGCTTGCCGTCACCAGCACCATGCTGATCCAGGCGTTGTCGCCGGGGTAGGGCAGGAGTGCTGCGGTCGCGACCAGTTGCGCGCCATCACGGATGCCGAACGCGACGCCGTCGCTCAAGAAAAACCGCCAGTCGTCTTCATTCTGGTTCCAGTGCGCCTCTGTCGAGAGCGCGAGGCCCGCCGCAGCATCCTCGACGCCAAGCTGGATGATGCGCGGATCGTCAGTAGCGTCCATCGCGCACCTCGTATTTGGTGGGCTTGCCGAGGCTCGGCATGGCGCGCGACACCCAATCCGCCGTCCAGGCGATCAGCTGCTCGGTGTCGACGACCGGCAGGCCGAAAAGCTCGACTGCCTTGGACGTGTCGGTCAGCCACGCGGTCGGCTCTTCGTTTCCTGTCAGCACCGGCATACGGCCGAACCTGGCGCCGAATCTTGCTGCGAGGTCGCGCACCGCCAAAATCTCGTGGCCGCTGACATTGATCGGCGAGGTCGGCGCTGTGCAATGCGCGAGGCAGCGCAGCGCCTGCGATGAGGCATCGCCCTGCCAGATGAAATTGACATGACCGATGCTGAGGTCGATCGGCGTGCCCGTGAGCACTTTCAAGGCGATGTCGTGCAGCACGCCATAGCGCATGTCGATCGCGTAGTTGAGGCGGAATAGCCGCCCGGGCGTTCCGAACTTGCGCGAAAAATACTCGAACATGCGCTCGCGGCCCACGCAGGACTGGGCGTACTCGCCGGGCGGGTTCGGCGCCATGTCCTCGCCCGATCCTTTGCCGTCGACGGGGACGAACGGATAGATGCAGCCGGTCGAGAACGCCACGATCCGCGACGAGGGGAAGGCCTGCGCGATCAGTGCCGGCACGTGCGCATTCATCGCCCAGGTCAGCGAGAGATCGCCCTCAGCGCCGAATTTGCGGCCGGCCATGAAGACAATGTTGGGCGCCTTCGGCAGCGCCTGAATCGCGGTCTCGTCCATTAGGTCGCAATTGATAGTCTCGACGCCACGCGCGTGCAGCCAGTCCTTGACGCCGGCGTCGCTGAAGCGGGCGACGCCGATGACACGGCGATCGGGCGCTGCGGCCTTGGCAAGCCCCGCAAGCGTCGGCCCCATCTTGCCGGCGACGCCGAGGATCATGATGTCGCCGTCGACCCGGGCGAGGTCGTCGATCAATGCCTGGGTCGGCCGGCACAGGAGATCGTCGAGCGCAGCGATATCAGGGATGGTCTTCGGCAGGTTGTGGCGGGTGAGGAGCATGGTTTTGGTCCTTGATCTTCAAGTTTGTCTTGCGTCGCCGACGACGAAGATGCGTTCGAGGACGAGCACGAAGCCGTAAAGCGCGACGCCGAGCAGGGTGAGCAGCACGACGGCCATCACCATCGCGGGCGTGTCGAGCGACGACTGCACCTGGATCATGAGGTAGCCGAGCCCGCGCTCGGAGGCGATGAACTCGCCGACTATGGCGCCGGCGACCGCGAGGATGGCGCCGACCTTCATTCCGGAGAAGATGTAAGGCAGCGATCCCGGCAGCTGGATCTTGCGGAACAGCGTCCAGCGCGAGCCGCGCAGCGATTTGACGAGGTCGAGCAGATCCGGCTCGACCTCGCGCAAGCCCCGCGCGGTGGTGAGCAGGATCGGGAAGAAGCAGATGCTGAAGGCGATCAGGATGTTCGGCACGATGCCGTAGGAGAACCAGACGATGAGGAGCGGACCAAGCGCGACCTTCGGGATCATGTTCAGCGTCACGAACAGCGGCAGCAGCACGAGGCTGATCAGCGGCGCCCAGCTGAAGATGACGGCCAGCGTCACGCCGACGAAGGCGCCGAGCGCAAAGCCGCCGAGGATCTCGATCGCCGTCACCAGCGTGTTGGCGCCCCAGGCGTAGCTCGCGGTTCCCAGCGTCTGGATTGTCGCGAGCGGCGAGGGCAGGATGAACTTCGGGACGTGGAAGGCATCGACCAGCACCTGCCAGAGCACCAGCACGGCGAAGTGCACGATTAGGACGATCGCAAAGCTGCGCGTATTGCGGGCGCCGTCTCCTGTCACCGGTTACCCCCTGCTGTCAGCGGCCACCTTGCCGCTGGTCGCAAGCCTAGCCGTCCCGGAGGGAAGTTTCAACCAGTTGGTTGATTATGGCCGGAGCGAATGCAGCACGAGATCGGCGACGTGCCGGCGGCGGGCGCGGCGCGCGGCCCGGCTCGACAGGTCCTTGCCGAAGATCGCCGACAGCGTCGGCGTGTTGGAGAGATAGAAATAGCTGAGGCCCGCGATGGAGATATAGAGCTGGATCGGGTCGATCCCCTTGCGGAACATGCCGGCGCGGACGCCTTCGTGAAGGATGTGGGACACGCTCTTCACCAGCGGCGAATGCATCGCCTCCAGCCGCGTCGAGCCGCGGACGTGGCGGGCACCGCCGCGGTTCTCGTCGTTCAGAAGCACGATGAAATCGGGGTTCGTCGCGAGGTAATCGAACGAGGCCTCGATCAGTTTCCGGATCGCCTTTCCCGGCGGCAGGCCTTCGAGATTGAGCTGACGTTCCTGCTCGCGGATATCGGCGTAAACCCATTCGAGCACGGCGAGATAGAGCGCGTCCTTGTCGCCGAAATAGTGGTAGACGAGCTGCTTGTTGACACCGGCGCGCTCTGCGATCTCGTCGACGCGGGCGCCGGCAAAGCCGTGCCGGGCGAACTCCTCGCGCGCCGCGGTGAGCAGCTTCTTGCGTGTGGCGACCGGGTCGCGCCGCTGCGGCACGGTGTCGCCTGAACGTTTTGCGGGCATTTCCAACCAAACAGTTGACAAGTTGAGGGCGGCCTTGTTGCATTGGTATCCTCACGGGGGGAGAGCGACAAGCCGGTCGCGGGCAACGAGGAGAGATGCGATGAAGCGTTTGCAGGCGGCGGGCTCGGCCCTGGCGGTGGCCCTGATGCTCGGATCACCAGTCGTGCCCGCGAACGCGGGCGAGGCGGTCAATCTGATTCTGAACTGGGCGCCGACGGCCGATCACTCGCCCTATTATTACGCCAAGGCGCAAGGCTGGTACGAGAAAGCGGGCATCGATCTGACCATCGAGGTCGGCAAGGGCTCCGGCGTCTCCGCCGCCAAGGTCGGCTCCGGCGGCTCGCCCTTCGGCGTCGCCGATCTCGCCACCATGCTGGTGGCGAAGAGCAAGGGGGCTGACGCTGTTGCCGTGATGAGCGTCTACGCCAACACCGGCCAGACCTTCTACTGGTTGAAGAGCTACGGCGTGAACGGGGTGAAGGATTTTGCCGGCCACAAGATCGGCAATCCGCCCGGGGACGCCTCGCGTGTGATGTGGCCGGCCTTCGCCAAGGCTGCAGGGCTTGCGCCCGACTCCGTCGGCTTCGTCAATGTCGGGCCGACGGCGAAGATCGCCGCGCTCAAGAGCCATACGGTCGACATCATCAGCGACTTCTACAACGAGCACGATTTGAAGGTGATCGAGTTCGGAAGCGATCTCGGCTACGTCAATTGGAAGGACATCGGGCTCAACCCTTACGGCAATTCGCTGATCGTCAACGGCGGCTATCTGCAGAAGAACCCGAAGCTGGTCGAGGCGTTCGTGCGGGTCACGCAAAGGCCTTCGCGACCTGCGTCGCCGACGCCGCGCCCTGCCTGAAGGCGCTGCTCGATCAGGTCTCCGGTCTCGACAAGGAGAACCAGGAGCGCCAGTGGGAGCGCATCAAGTCCCTGATGACGGACGAATTCACGACGACGAAGGCACTCGGCTGGATCGACGGCGAGCGGATGAAGAAGGACTACGATCTGGTCCAGACCTATCTCGGCATGGAGAAGCCGTTCGACGTCACGACGGCGTTCACGACCAAGATGCTGGACCCCGCCATCAAGATGGATGCGAGCAAGGTGAAGAAGTAGGGGGCTGGTCGCCGCGCCGGCCCCACATTCCGCTGTCATGCCCCGGCTTGACCGGGGCATCCAGTACGCCGCAGCCTTTCGGCTGACCCGCAACCGTCTCGGAGTACTGGATCGCCCGCCTTCGCGGGCGATGACCGTTGTGCGGGGCGAGAGCGCCTGCTCAACGCCCTTGGTGCGCTTCCATGCCACGTAACCCCACGGAGAAATTAACCGGCCATTAACCATATCGGCGGCATCGTTAACCATTCAATAACAGGGGACGAGTCGGCCGCTATGGAGGCTGCAGTAAAACCTCAACGCCAAATGGTTCGCCTGCGCGGGCGCTCCTATGTGGCCTTCGTCTTCGTGCCGACGGTTCCCATCCAGGACTGGCTGCAGGAGATCGACACCACCATCGCGCGCTCGCCGGGCTTCTTCGCCGGCCGCCCCGTGGTGATCGACCTGTCCTCGGTCGATCTCAGCCAGTCCGGCATCGGCCATCTGCTCACCAGCCTTCAGGACCGCAACATCCGCGTGCTCGGGATCGAGGGCGTGGAGGAGGGCCGGTTGAACCCCATGATGCCGCCGCTGCTTTCGGGCGGGCGCAGCTGCGTGGTCGAGCCGAGTGCGCCCAAGAAGGTCGAGGCAAAGGTCGAGACCAAGCCGACCTCGCTGCTGCTCGAAAGCCCCGTGCGGTCGGGCCAGACCGTGATCTTCCCCGAGGGTGACGTCACCATTTTGGGCTCTGTCGGCTCCGGCGCCGAGGTCGTTGCCGGCGGCTCCATTCACATTTACGGCGCGCTACGCGGTCGCGCCATGGCGGGCGTGAACGGTCACACGAGCGCGCGCATCTATTGTCAGAAGATCGAGGCCGAACTGCTTGCAATCGATGGTTTTTACCAGACCGCCGACGATATCGACGCGGCCCTGCGCGGCAAGCCGGCCCAGGCCTGGCTGCAGGGCAACACCATGCGAATTACTGCGCTGAACTGACCAGAAGGAGATTTGAGAGATGGCCAAGGTACTGGTCGTGACGTCAGGCAAGGGGGGCGTCGGAAAGACCACGACGACCGCCGCACTGGGGGCTGCGCTCGCGCAGCGCGGCGAAAAGGTCGTCGTCGTCGATTTCGACGTCGGCTTGCGCAACCTCGACCTCGTGATGGGCGCCGAACGCCGCGTCGTGTTCGACCTCATCAACGTGGTGCAGGGCGTCGCAAAGCTGCCGCAGGCCCTGATCAAGGACAAGCGGCTGGAGAACCTCTGGCTGCTGCCGGCCTCGCAAACCCGCGACAAGGACGCGCTGACCGAAGAGGGCGTGGGCAAGGTCATCGACGATCTGCGCAGCCGTTTCGACTGGGTGATCTGCGACAGTCCGGCCGGCATCGAGCGCGGCGCCTCCATGGCGATGCGCTTTGCCGACGAAGCCGTGATCGTCACCAATCCCGAAGTCTCCTCGGTGCGCGATTCCGATCGCATCATCGGCATGCTCGATTCCAAGACGGTGCGGGCCGAGAAGGGCGAGCGGGTCGAGAAGCACATTCTCATCACCCGCTATGATCCCTCGCGCGCCGCGCGCGGCGAGATGCTGACCATCGAGGACATCCTCGAAATTCTTGCAACGCCCCTGCTCGGCATCATCCCGGAGAGCCAGGACGTGCTGCGCGCCTCCAACGTCGGCACGCCCGTGACGCTGTCGAACGCGGAAGGCGCACCGGCGCGGGCCTATATCGACGCGGCCCGACGGCTGTGCGGCGACACCGTGCCCATGCAGGTGCCGACCGAGCGCAAGGGCTTCATGGACCGCCTGCTGCGACGGAGGGCCGCATGAGCATGGGTCTGCTTCGGCTTCTCCGCGGCAACAAGGCCTCTGCACCCGTCGCGCGCGAACGGTTGCAGATCCTGCTTGCCCATGAACGCGGACTGCGCGGCCAGCCCGATCTGCTCGGTGTGCTGCGTGAGGAAATTCTCGCGGTCGTCTCCAGGCACGTCACGCTGGACCCGACCAAGGTCATCGTCCGGCTCGATCGCGGCGACGAGGTCTCGACCCTCGAGGTCGATATCGAGGTGCCCAACGATTTCGAGCGCAAGCGCGCGGCGGCCGGCTAGGGGACCTCGGCCGCGACGCTTCAAATTTGGGGTTGGTGAAAAGGCGGTCCGCTGGGCATAGCGGGCCGCCTTTTGCTTGCTGACGTGAACGCTACGGAACGAGGTCCGGGGCTCAATCGTTGTGAACAACCCGCGGCGGCGCGATGCACCGCGGTTTCGTCAAACGGGAGAACGCCCATGATGACCGAGGTCCAGGTCCACACCGTCGCGCGCCAGATGCTGGAACAGCATGGTTTTGCTGCGATCGCGAAGGCCGCCGAACAGGCCAGGGCTTGTGAGGGCCGCGGCGAGGCCGACGAGGCCAAAGAGTGGCGTCACATCGCGGACGCGATGAAGATCATCCGCGGTCCGCACCAGAGCTGACACTCCCCCGCGTTCAACGCTCCCCGCGGTCAGCGCCCTGCGGCGAGGTGCGATTCTGTGTCTGCGGCTGGGAGCGCTCGCCCGTCTCCTTGCAGGGGAGCGGCTCCCACGAGCCATCCGGCGCCTGCTGATAAGCGCTACACGACGAAGACGAGGTCGATTTGTCCTCGCCCTTCTGGGCATTGGAATTCTTCGCCAGCACGGGCGCAGTCAGCATCGGTGCGACGGCAAACGCGACCGCGAGAAGGACATGGTTGATCCGCATGGAGCTCCCCTGTTCGAGTTCGAAAGAGCCGCATGCTGGCGAGAAATGTGACGATTATTGGCCGAAGCAAAAATTCCGGCGCGGCGTGCTTAACGCCGCACGATCACGCTAGCCGCCCTTGCTGCGGATCAGGCCGGCGAGGTTGGTCTTCTGGGCCTCGCACCAGTTGGGCATGCCGAGGCGGCGTTGGTTGAGGTCGGTCGCCTGGGTGGCCACCGCGACCTCGGCCATCAGATCGTCGTCCTGCTTCTCGCCCATCTTGCCACCCGTGTGCATCCAGGCGATCGCCTTGCGGACCTTCTCGGTGGTGCCTTCGGGCAGCTGCATCTGCTCCGCCTTCTGCACCAGATCCTGGTAGGCGATATCGGTGCCCGGACATTCGACCTTGGCGGCGAAGGCCTGCAAGACCAACGTGACATAGGTCGAGCGTGGATGGTCGGCCGCTTGGGCGGACGCGGCCAGCAGCAACAGGGCCGTCATCAGAAAACCAGTGCGCATCCTTGGTACCTCCCCGAATTTTCGGGAAGGCTAGCGGCTGCCGCGCCGCTCCGCAATGGGGATAGCGTGCGCCCGCGAAGCCGGCCGGCGGGTTAGCGCCGCCAGGCCGGCACCGGATCGAGCGGCGTGCGATAGACCTCTTTGTGATCGCGGTCGGTGACGCGCACAGCGCAACCCTTGCTTTGCAGCTCGGGCTTCACCTGCGACAGCTCGGTGGCCAGTTGAACGGCGCGATCGGAGGCGACCTCGATGTCTTCGAGGATGATACCGCCCTGGTTCTTGAACTCTTCACCAACCACGAGATCGAAGGAATAGTAAGGCATCCGAATTCCCCGGTGTGACGAATTGAGCTTCGGGTGGACGTTTCAACACATGACCGATGGTACCACTGAGTCGATGTTTATCGAATGAACGGCGCGCGCAATCTCTCTGCTTATGCGCAGAAATGATGTGCAGCATTCAAGCGTGTTAAGATTTTATTAAATATGTCGGCGTGATCATGAGGCATGGAATTGCAGCAGAACCGGGCTCCGGGAACCGGCAGCTGCAGAGAAGGCCGCCGGCATAGATCCCGACGGCCTTTTCTCTTGATGGAAAACGATCGAAGCTCGCTTCCCGTAGTCATCCGGATTCAACGCATCACATCGACTCTGACAGCATCGCTGGTGCGACGCGTCGTCGCGTGACGATGGTTCAGCGCAGCGGCATTGGCGGGCGTACGACAGGTCCGTCGTCGTCGGCAACGGCTTGCGTCGTCATGGCAGCGGGCGGTGGGGCTGCGGCAGCCTGCGAGGCCGGCGGCGGCGGAGCGAGCGGCGCCGGCGAATAAGCCGGCATGTAGGTGTGCGACACGACCGGCTTCGGTTTGCGAACCGGCGGCGCCGCGGGCCGCGGCGGTAGCGCGGACATTTGCGCGCGCGGATCGACGCGCGGCTTCGTATCGGCCACCGGCTTCGGCGCGGGCGGCTTCGCCATCTCGCGTGCCATCTGCTCCTGCCCGGCCTTCAACTCGGCGATGTTGGCCTTGAGCTGCTCGATCTGTTGCGCCATCGCGGTGAGATCGCGCGTCATCGACTGCACCGATTGTACAGGATCGGGTTGTGTTGCCGGGGGCACTGCTGCTGCAACCTGGGTTGCAGGCGGAGCCGCCGATTGGTCGGCCGCTTGATCCGTTGCGACTTGATCAGTTGCGGGCTGGTCCGCAGGCGACGCGGCCTGCGCGGCGGCGACCGGTGCCGTCTGCGACGTCGAAGGCAACAGCGACGCCAAAGCCGGGGTCCATTCGGCGAGCATCTGTCTTGCGGTGTCGCCATGTTTCTCCCAGGCGACAGTGGCGGCTGCGCTTCCGCCCGCAAACAGCATCGTGACGAACGCACCGCGCAGCCACTTGCCGGCGGAAGAGCGCTTCTGCCGGCTGAGGCCATCACTGGCCGCGACGCGCACGGCGGTGTCGACCGAGGGCGCTGCCGGCTGCGGCTCCGCGACGGGACTGAACTTCGGCTCCGGATTCATTCTGGGCTTCAGCAGGAACGCCGGATCTATTTTGGGTTCCGGACGGGTCGTGATCTCAGGCGCGAGCGCGGGCGCAACGCTGAGAGGGCGCGAGGCCAGCAAAATGTCAGGCGAAATCTGCACGGCGTCGTGCGGGTCGTTGTTCGTGACCGTGTCCTTCACGATCTCATCGACGATTTGCCGAGAGTTCAGCGTCGCGAGCATCGCAGCTCCTTTGAAGCCTGGGTGTTTTGAAGCCCCAGGTGTTGAGTATTGAGGTATCGGTCGTTCGCATTGGCGCGAGCAGATCCGTTGAGGTGGGCCCATCCAAATCCCCAAATCCGATGAGGCCCAAGCACCATGACCCACGAGTCCAGCCGGGTTTGACCAAAGCAAGGCGAGGGGATGGAGACTGTGCGACGCTCTTGCGCCGTTTGTGGTGATGGAACCCGCCTCAGAAAACACGCGTAATTGTTCCACAATGCCTTGTTTTCAGCACGATTTTGGCAGCATCTGGTGTTGCTGGGGGCGCTGCTATCGCTATCGGGGCCGGCGATGCCAAGATCCTTATTCGTTCTACTCGTCCTTGCCATGCTTCCGTTGGGCGGCTGCATGCAGACGACGCTTTCGCCATCGACGGACGCGAGCATGACGACCCGCGACCGGCAGTTGCTGGCGCATACGCCTTACGCGCAAGCAAACGTGCCCGAGCAATATCTCCGTCATATCGTCGATTATCCGCGCAAGGAGCAGCCGGGCACGATCCTGGTCGATACCGATGCGCGCTATCTCTATTTCGTGCTGCCCGAAGGCAAGGCGATCCGCTACGGCGTCGCGGTCGGCGAGGAAGCCATGGCGTTCTCCGGAGTCGCGCGGGTCGGTCGTCTAGCGGAATGGCCGGATTGGGTTCCGACGGCGGACATCCAGGCGCGGCTCGGGCCCTATCCGGCGCGGGTGCCCGGAGGCCCCGCCAATCCGCTGGGCGCGCGGGGCATCTATCTCTATGCCGGCAACAAGGACACGCTCTACCGCATCCACGGCACCAACCAGCCGGAATATATCGGGCAGGCGATCTCGTCCGGATGCATCCGGATGCGCAACGAGGACGTGATCGATCTCTATGACCGGGTGAAGCTCAACTCAATGGTCGTGGTGCTGCCGCCCGGACAGAACGCGCAAGTCGAGGCGCGGCCCAGCTGGCGCGGGTGAGGTCGCCCTAGTTCTCGGGACGGGCGACGCGCCATTGCAGCGTCGTGGCATTGCCATTGGCCTCGCCCGGCGCCTTGTCGGCCGGCGAGGTGTAGAGCGGACGATAGCGATAGGCCCACATCTTGCTGCCGTCGTTACGGTTGATCACGGTGAAGTCGCCGACCGCTTTGGCATCGGCCGTTGCGGGCAGCGGCACCCAGCTCTCGACGCATTTCCCGTTGCAGTTCGACGTCTTGCCGGTGGTATCGCGCTCGTAATAGTAGAGCGTCATGCCGTTGAGGTCCACGAGCGTGGGGCCCTGCTTGGTCAGGATGACTTTCGCCGGTGACGTCGCGGGCTTCGGCGGCGGAGGGGCATCGCCGCCGCCATGGCCATTCGCGAGCGCCGGAGCGGTCGAGAGCGCGATCGCCGCCGCCGCAATGAGGAACCTGAACATCCGAAACTCCAGACCGGCAAAGTTAATCGCGCGTTAAACGCCGAATGCCGTCGACCGTAACAGCCGAAGGTTAGTTCCTGGTTTCGCGATACTGCGACAATGAGGGGTAGAATTACGGGGCTTTCTGTCTTGGCACGTTTTCTTGACGCGAAGCGGTATCCACCTCGCTCGAATACGCTCTATGCCTGCACTCCGCGCAGCGGGGCGCGGCTGAGTTCGTTGCCGGCGGCGATCGCCTTGTGCAGGAGGCGCATCAGATCCTCACCTTCCTTCGCGCTGAGGCCACGCAGCATGATGCGTTGCGCGGATCTGACGGCCGGCGTGATCTTGCGCAGCGTGCGGCGGCCTTCGTCGGTGATCTCGAGCTCGCGGGCACGGCGGTCGCGGCGCGAGGCGCGGCGCTCCGCGAGCCCCTTCTGCACGAGCCGGTCGATCACGCCGGTGATGGTGGTGCGGTCGTAGGCGATCAATCCCGCGAGCGTCACCTGGTCGAGCCCCGGATTGGCCTTGATGGTCGCGAGCGCGGCGTATTGCACCGGCGTGAGGTCGAAGCCGGCATCCCCGACCTCGGCCAAAAACACCGCGACCGCGATCTGCTGGAATCGGCGCGCCAGATGTCCGGGCATGTCGTTGTTGTCTTTCACCGAATTTCTCCGTTGGGGCGGGACGGCCGGGATCGTTGACAAGTATACTGATAGTCAGCATACTGATCAATATCCAAACGGAACATCGGCGGGAGAGGTGCTCATGCAATTCCATCTCAATGGATTTCAGCCGGGCGACCCCGAAATCGCCGATCCCGCCGCGCGCATTCAGCCTTCTGGCGCAACGGGGGGCGTGCCCGAAGAGGTCGATGTCCTCATCGTCGGCTGTGGCCCTGCGGGCCTGACGCTTGCGGCCCAGCTTGCGCAGTTTGCCGACATCAAGACCTGCATCGTCGAGCAGAAGCCGGGCCGCTTGCTGGTCGGGCAGGCCGACGGCATCGCATGCCGCACCATGGAGATGTTCCACGCCTTCGGATTCAGCGAGCGCGTCCTGAAGGAAGCCTGTTGGGTGAACGAGACGACATTCTGGAAGCCGGACGAGCGGGTGCCGGAACATATCGTCCGCAGCGGCCGGGTGCAGGACGTCGAGGACGGTTTGTCGGAATTCCCGCACGTTATTCTCAACCAGGCGCGCATCCATGACGGCTTTCTCGACGTCATGCGCAAGGCGCCGGGCAGGCTCGAGCCCCATTACAGTCGGCGCCTGCTCGACCTTCAGGTCGATCCGGCCGCGGGTCCCGCCGACCATGCCGTGACGGCGCGGCTCGAACGGGTCGATGCCGAGAACGAGGGCAAGGTCGAGACCATCAAGGCGCGCTATGTCGTCGGCTGCGACGGCGCCCGCAGCACGGTGCGCAAATCGATCGGTCGCGAGTTGCTCGGCGATTCCGCCAATCATGCCTGGGGCGTGATGGACGTGCTGGCGGTGACCGATTTTCCCGACATCCGCTTCAAGGCTCTGATTCAGTCGGCGAAGGACGGTAGCCTGCTGATCATTCCGCGCGAGGGCGGCTACATGGTCCGCCTCTATGTCGAGCTCGCCAAGCTCGACATCGGCGAGCGCGTCGCCAATCGCAATATCACCGCCGACGACGTGATCGCGAAAGCGCAGCGGATCCTGAAGCCGCATACGCTCGATGTGAAGGAGATCGCGTGGTGGTCGGTCTACGAGATCGGCCAGCGCCTGACCGACAAGTTCGACGACGTGCCGGAGACCGAGACGGCTACGCGTCTGCCGCGGATATTCATCGCCGGCGATGCCTGCCACACCCACAGCCCGAAGGCGGGGCAGGGCATGAACGTCTCGATGCAGGACGCTTTCAATCTCGGCTGGAAGCTCGCTGCCGTTTTGCGGAAGCAGTCTGCGCCGAGCCTGCTGCATTCCTATTCGGCCGAGCGCCAGGCGGTTGCCAAAGAGCTGATCGATTTCGACCGGGAATGGGCGGGGATTCTTGCGTCCGCCGCCAAGGCCGGCGGCGCCGACGCCGCCAGGACGCAGGACTATTTCGTGAGGCACGGTCGCTACACCGCGGGCACGGCGACGCATTACCGCCCGTCGGTTCTGACGGGAGCGACGTCCCACCAGCATCTCGCGCAAGGCCTCGTCATCGGCACGCGATTTCATTCCGCACCGGTGATCCGGCTTGCGGATGCCAAGCCGGTGCATCTCGGTCACGCTGCGCAGGCGGATGGCCGCTTCCGCATCTACGCTTTCTCCGGCGCTGAGGATCCCGCAGCAACCGGATCGGCCGTTCGCGCCTTGTGCAATTTTCTCTCCGATGCGCGGGAGTCGCCGGTCCGGCGTTACACCCCCGCGGTCGCCGACATCGATAGCGTGATCGACCTGCGGGCGGTCTTCCAGCAGGATCATCGCGAGCTCGCTCTCGAGGCGATGCCTGCGCTGCTGCTGCCGCGCAAGGGCCGCTACGGCCTGATCGACTACGAGAAGATGTTCTGTCCGGACCTCAAGAATGGTCAGGACGTTTTCACCATGCGCGGCATTGACCGCAAGGCGGGCTGCATGGTCGTGGTGCGGCCGGATCAGTATGTCGCGACCGTGCTGCCGCTCGATGATTTTGCTGCGCTTGCTGCGTACTTCGACGGCTTCATGCTGCAAGTGAACTGACGGGCCGGCGGCGCACACGTAGGCTCTCTCTGCGCGCGGTGTCGATGAACGGCGAATGAATATTGAACCGCGCGCGGCATCCGTCTCGATCTTTCGACGAATGAGACCTTCGTACCCGGAACGCCCGTTCCGCTGGCGCGTTCCGACTCGAAAGAGGAGGACTCCGCCATGAAATTCCGAAGCGTGTTGTTAGCCGCATTGCTGATCGCCCCGACCGCCGCGCTGGCCGCACCGGGCATGGTCACCGTCTCGACCGGCCTGCGCGCCGGGCCGGGTTCGGGCTTTCCCTGGTCGACCGCATCCCCGAGGGCGCCCGCGTCGATATCCATGGTTGCCTGCGCGGCAACGCCTGGTGCGACGTGAGCTTCTCGGATGACCGTGGCTGGGTGTCGTCGCAATACCTCGAATATCTCTACCGCAATCACTACGTCTATCTCCCCGACTATGTCGACGAGATCGACGTGCCAATCGTCCCCTTCGTGCTGACCTCGTACTGGTCGAGCTATTATCAGGGGCGGCCCTGGTATCGGCGGCATGCCCACTGGAATAGCTACTGGACTTCGCATCAGCGCGACGCGATGCGGATGACGATCGATCCGCGCGCGGCTCGCATCGGCCGCGCGGCAACGCGCGATGCGGCGGTCGCACTCGGGCGCAACGGTGCGAATGTCAAGGAAAGTGTCAAGGGCGCGGCCGCGGTCTCCGGTCGCGATGCCATAACTTCACGGCGCGACGCCGCGATGGCGAGGCACGAGACTGCGGTGACGGCGGACCGGAGCCGTGCGGGACGAAGCGACCGCATCGCGCATGAGCGGACCAATCTCCAGGGCCGCAATCCGCGCGATGCACAAGCGCGCATCATGCACGAGCAGGCCGCACACCGCGCGGCTGTGCGTGCGCAGCCGATGGCGCGCCCGCATGAGGTGCCGCGTGTATCAGCGGCGCCGGCGAGCCGGCCCGCGATGCCGCATGTGGCCCAACCCAACTTGAGCCACGGCTCGCCGATGAACGCTCATG
The DNA here is from genome assembly GCF_040939785.1 of Bradyrhizobium lupini. Taxonomy (NCBI): domain Bacteria; kingdom Pseudomonadati; phylum Pseudomonadota; class Alphaproteobacteria; order Hyphomicrobiales; family Nitrobacteraceae; genus Bradyrhizobium; species Bradyrhizobium lupini. The sequence continues at coordinate 323,627 of NZ_CP162553.1, read as the reverse complement.
CCCAAATGCCTGCGCCGCGCGCGGCTGCGCCTGCGATGCCTCACGGCGGTGGCGGCGGCGCACCTCACATCAACGCCGCGCCGCACGGCGGCGGTGCCCCGGCCGGCGGTCCCGGTGGCGGGCACCAAAAGCACTAAAGTTGCCAACGAAAGCCCGGCCCTCGCGCCGGGCTTTCTGTTTGGGCCGGAACGGGTTCCCTGCCCATACAATTTAAGAAGCTTCTTCGCGGGCAGATTTCATCGATCGTAATATGTCTACTCAAAGCTGTAAGCATTCCACTCGGGGCAGCGGGGCACGGGAGGATGACGACGATGAGACAGAACCAGGCGGAGACGCGCCGCCACAATGTCGCCAAGCGGTCGATGACCAAGGAAGCCAAGCAGCTGTCCGGCCTGATTGCCGGATTGCGCCAATCTCTCGAGGTGATTCAAAAGGAGCGATCGAGCACCAAACTCTCCGGCGCCGAGATGGGCCTTCTCGACGAACGCCGCAACAATTTGTTGCTGACCATCGCAGCTCTCGACGACCGCCTCTCGGCGGTGCAGGGGCTGATCGATCTTGGCCGTCCCCATATCATTCGCGTCCACTGATCGGAGCGCTGACCTGATGCTATCGGCTTCGTCGCGGCGGCGACGGAACCGGGCTCAGCTGTCTGCTCCGCGTGGCATAGGATTGGCGTAGCACTGGGCGGACTGCCCGGAGGCGGTCGCGGCGCACTGCGCGATCGTCGCAAAACTGCAATCGATGCTGCGGCCGTCGATCGTGTAGATCTCGATGCAGACGGGATGGCGCGGATCGTAGGTCTGGGCGGCTGTCGGCGGCACGCCGAGCAGGCCCGCACCAAACAAGCCCGCGACAAGCAGAATCGCATTGATGAAGCGGCGCACGATCGATCTCCTTCGCTCAGCCGGAACAAAGCACAATGCTGCCGCGGATGGCACCAAATTGCCACGCTCCCGGCGAATTGCCGCCAAAGCCCGCTGCCACGACGAGACCGGGTGCACGGCAACGCAAGGGGATGCGCATTGGCCTACAAGATGATCGCAGAACGCGACAACGAGAAGTGCAGTTTTGCCCGCGAGAGCCGTTTGCTCATCGTGGCGAAGGCGAAGGTTTGGGCGAGCGAGGGGTGGAAGGTCGTCATCACCGACCAGGACGGCAAGGCCTACGCGCCGCCCGACTTCGATCAGCTATTGGCGGCCTGACCGCAAGACCGGGCAGGACGACATTGATCTCGTACTTTCGACCGGGGCGCGATCTGATCGCGCCCCTGATGACTTTTCCAACGATGACTCTTGCAGCCGCGGCCGTTCTGACGGCGACATTTGCCGCCGCGCAAAATCTCGATGCCGGCAAGTCGCCGCAAAAGCTCTTCGCCGATGGTTGCACGACGTGCCATCGCAGCCCCCGCGGCCTTGCCAAAGGGCGCTTCAACCTGACGCTGTCCTGGTTCCTGAAGGACCATTACGCAACCAGTTCGGATACAGCCAAGGCACTTGCCGCCTATCTGGAATCGGTCGATGCGGCGCCGCCGCGAGTTGCGGCCAAGCCTGGCGCGAAGCGATCCAGGCCGCATCCTCCCAAGCCGTCGCAAAGCCAATAGCGTGAGCCGGCTGCGAGACGGCGTCGCGAAGCTGAAGGCCTTGCCGGCATCAATGCACCGTGGCCGCCGAGAACAGGTTGATGACCACCACTCCGGACACGATCAGCGCGATGCCGACGAAGGCGGGGTCCAACTATCACGCGTCAGTGACGAACCTGCGACACGGCGGAGCGCAGCACGAAACCGCCGCGCGATGGTTCGCGCGGCGGCTCATTGGTGTCGCGCCGATCTGACGTGGCGTTAGTTGATCCGCACGGAGAGTTCGACGTCCTCGGCAAAGGCCGTGGACATGTAGCCGCTTCCGGGGCTGCGCATGCGCGCCAGATAGTCGGGGCTGTCGTCGGCGTTGTCGGCGACGATGATCGCGCCCGGCCGGAGATGGCCTTCGACCAGATCCAGGATATCGGGGTAGAGCGCCTTGGCGCCGTCGAGCAGCACGAGATCGATCGTGTCGGGCAGGTCGACTTGAAGCATCTTCAGCGCGTCGCCTTCGCGGATTTCGACGAGGTCCAGCAGCCCGCCGGCCGCGAGGTTCTCGCGCGCCCGGGCCACCTTGGACGGTTCGAATTCGCTGGTGATGAGGCGGCCGCCGCCATTGTCGCGTAAGCCCGCGGCAAGGTGCAGGGTCGAGATGCCGAACGAGGTGCCGAACTCGACGATCGCTTTGGCGCGGGAGCTGCGTGCGAGCATGTAAAGCAGATGACCGGTCTCGCGGGAGACCGCGAGCGGTGCGTCCTTCAGCCGCCCGTAGAGGTCGCGGTAAGCGGTCTTGCTCCGCATCATCCGTGCGCGGTCGGCGTCGGTCACATCGGCGAAGGCGGCTCGCATCGCGCCGCGCGCCGCTTCGTCCTGGTCGAACAGACGATCGAGCAGTGGCGCAAGTGATGTGATGGTCGGGGTGGTCATGTGTAGTCTCCAGATGTCGCCGTGCTGCGAGTGCTTGCGTGAGAATTGAAATACGACTAATTCGTCGCATTCGCTATTCGCGTTGCCCGAGGGTGCCATGGCAGATCGCCGAAGCCATTCAGTTTCCTCACGAAAACAGCCACAGCAGGCCCGCTCGAACGAGCTGGTGGCGGCCATTCTGGACGCGGCTGTTCAGGTCTTGGCCAAGGAGGGGGCGCAGCGTTTCACGACGGCGCGAGTGGCCGAGCGGGCCGGGGTGAGCGTCGGGTCGCTCTATCAATATTTTCCGAACAAGGCGTCGATCCTGTTCCGCCTCCCGAGCGACGAGTGGCGGCGCACGAGCGAGCTCCTGCGCGGCATCCTGGCGGACCGGGCGAAACCGCCACTGGTACGGCTGCGCGCGCTCGTCCACGCCTTCATTCGTTCCGAGTGCGAGGAGGCTGCGATCCGCACGGCGCTCAGCGACGCCGCGCCGCTCTATCGCGATGCGCCCGAAGCACACGACGCGCGGGCCGCCGGTAAGGGCATCGTCGCGGCCTTCATGCGGGAGGCCCTGCCCAGGGCGCCGGATGCGACGCGGGCGCTTGCCGGCGAGTTGATCAAGACAACGCTGAGCGAGGTTGGCAAGCAGTTCTCGGAGACACCGCGCAACGAGGCGGAGATCGCGCGTCACGCCGACGCAATGGCCGACATGTTCTGCGCCTATATCGATGAGCTGGCACGACTCCGGGATCATTCCTGACATCCGCGTTTGCGGGCCAATACCCCTTCTGACTTGACTGGATCATGAGTTAGCCTCGGTTTGTCCTTCAGCCAGTCAACGAGCGCCCCGCCATGCATGTCCTCCGCCCCCAATTCCGCATCGAGGAGCAGCAAGCGCTGGAATTCGCAAGCCAGCGCGGCTTCGGCACGATCGTCGCGGCGGATGAGCGCGGTCCACGCGCCTCGCATGTGCCCTTCGTGCTGGAGCAGCGCGACGGGCACACGATCGTGCAAATCCATTTCACCGCCAGGAATCCGCTCGTCCCGCTCGCGGATGGTGCGGGGCGCTTTCTGCTGATCGTTGCCGGCGACGACGCCTACATCTCCAATGACTGGTATTCTTCGCGCGACAACGTCTCGACCTGGCTTTACGAGGCCGTGCACCTGTCGGGCGTAGCGCATCTGCGCGGGCTCGACGAGAACCGCAGGCACGGCGATGCACTACTCGCGGTCTCGGAAGCGCGCTTGCCAAAAAAACCTTGGGACCTCGCACAGATGGAGCCCGGCAAGCGCGAGAGCATGCTGGCTGTGATCCGCGTCGTCGATCTCGTGGTGGATACCGTCGAGGGGCAGGCCAAGCTCAATCAGCACAAGAGCGATGTGGACCACGTCGCGGTCGCCGGCCGGCTTGCGCGGTCGGAGGAGAGCGGGCATCGGCGGCTGGCGCGGAAGATGCAAGCGCTGCGGCCGGGACTTGGATATGAGTTTTCGTGATCCGGGCGACCCTTCTCTCGCTAGACAATTACTCCTACGGACCTCCCTCATGCTCGTCATCTCCATTCAAAGCCAGGTGGTCCACGGCCATGTCGGCAACAGCGCCGCCGCCTATGCGATGCAGGCGGAAGGGGTGAATGTCGCGGCCGTGCCGACAACGCTGCTGTCGAACCATCCGCGCTATCCGACCTTGCGCGGGCGGGTGCTGGAGACAGAGCTCGTTTCAGATCTGCTGAGAGGCGTCGAAGAGCGCGATCTCGTCGACGAGGCTGCGGTCCTCGTTACCGGCTATCTCGGTTCGCCCAGCAATGCCGCTGTCATTGCCGATTTCGTCGAGCGGGCGCTGACCCGCAATTCGAAGCTGGTCTATCTCTGCGACCCCGTGATCGGCGATGACGGCCGGGTTTATGTCGCCGACGGCATCCTGGACGTGGTCCGGCACCGGCTGCTGCCCGCCGCCAATCTGACCACGCCGAACCAGTTCGAGCTCGGGCTGCTCGCAGGCCTCGACATCGCGGATGCGCAGGGCCTGCGCGCGGCGTGCGCGGCGCTGGCCGGGACTGGGCGCATCGACGTGGTCGCCACCGGTTGCACGCTCACTGATACGGCGGAAGGGCAGGTGGAAACGATTCTGTGCGCCGGCGGTCAGTTGTCGCGCTTTGCGACGCCGCGCCTTCCGATCCGCCCCTCAGGCACCGGCGATCTTCTCACCGGCCTGATCGCGGCGCATCTGGCCAAGGGCACAGCGACCGAGGCGGCGGTGCGGCTCGCAGTCGAAACCATCTATGCGGTGCTGGTGCGCACGCAGGAAGCAGGCACCGCGGAGATGCGGCTTGTGCCGTTGCCGACGCCGCGACGATAAGCCGTCAAACTCAGGTCGCGCGCTTCGTGGCTGATTGCGCTGATTTCTGCGGCTTCGCGGGGACCTTCTGCTCGCGCGTCGCCTGTGCCTTCGCCTTCGGCGGCTTTGCGCTTGCCACGGCCCGCGCTTTTCTCGGCTTGACGTTGGCTTCCTTGCGGTCCGACGTGCCTCGGCGCGAGACGTATTCCGTACCATCGACCGGGCCGACATGCGGGGGATCGCGGCCGAGATAGGGGCGGCCGATGCCGAGCGCCTTGCCATTGGCGTCGACCCACTTCCACAGCACCTCGGTCGAGACCCAGCGCTGCGCGCGGTTGTCGCCCTTGGTGCTGACGATGTCGGCCGCCATGCCGTGCCCGTAGCCGCCGCGCGTGCTGCCGCCGTGATAGGAACGGTCGGAGGCGGCCTTCAGGCCACTCGCGATCGACTGGCGATAGTCGTCGCGGAACGCGCTGGTGATGCCCGGCGAAAGCCCGGCAGCCTCAGCCGCGAGCAGTGTGCGAAACAGCTTTTTCTTGAAACTCTTGTCCATGCCGCCGATGACGTAGTCCATCATCGACATGCCGGCGCGGTCGGCCGCCTTCGGATCCTTCCAGCCAAAGTCCTCGTCAACCAGCTTCGTGAAGCTGCGCATCACTGTGACCATCTTGCCCTTGCGCTTGACGGTGACGGCCCGGCGATCTGTGACCTTGATCGAGTCTTCCTTGGCCGTGCGCTGGTAGAGCGCCCAGAGATAGCGGTCGATGCAGGCTTCCATCACGTAGCATTCGTCGAGGACCGCGGTCGTGTCCGCAGACGGCGAGGCCTTGCTCGCCACGGGCGCGGGGCCGGTCGCGATTGTCGCGGGCGACAGCGCCTCCGTCGTCACGATCTCAGTGGGATCGGCGGATGCGAGCTTTACCAAGGGCTCCGGCGCCGGAGCCGGAGCAACCTCGCTGGCGACTGGTGTCGGGTCAGGCGACATCTGCGGCGCGAGCGGCGCTTCGGTCGGCAAGATCAGCACTGGGTCGGCCGAGGCGAGCTTGATGGCCGGAGCTGGCGCCTCGGGCGCTGCCGCTTCAGCATTGACCAATTCTGGTGTCGCAGCGACAGCGGCCGCGATATCGGAGGTCAGGGCGACGCCGTCCTCGATGGCCGCAGCGTGCGGGATGTCGGCGAGGTCAAGTCGGCTGAGATCCTTCGCGCGCGAGACGGCGGAAGCATTGGCGCCGCTGTTCTCGATGAGGGCCGGGGCATAGGCGGACAGAGAGAGCGCCAGCCAGCCGGCGAGAACCGCCGAGGGGCAGGAGACCGCCACCAGAAGAGACCGCCGATCATTCATGATCCCTGCCTCCAAACGGTTCTGTTGAACCTCGTCTTCTCCGAACAGTCTGACCAGACAGTCTTGGCCAAACAGTCTTGCACGAAAAGGCACGCCGCGCGTCGATTGTTCTGGGGAGGGTGTCGCGGCGCAATGGCGCAATTCGGCGAAAGCGGGCTTTTCGAGCAGGTGTTGCGCGGCGGCAACGCGGGTTCCATTGCGGTTCCACGGGCGCTTGCTCGCCAGCGTTGTGCAAAATTCGATAAAGGCGAATATTTTGGCGCGGGCCGCGTGGCGGTGTTTCGCAGGCGCGTTGGGCAACCTTGTCACGGCTAGCGCGTTAGGCGCGCATGACGCATTCCTCGCTTCGTCCGATGGACGCCTTTGATCCCACCGAGCCCGCCATCCTGCACGACCAACTCTCCGATACGATCATCACCTGGACTGCTGAGCAGGCCGACGATTTCAGGCGTGCCAGCCGGCCGGGCCAAGACGGAACCGTGATTTGGAAAGGCTACGTTTTCGACGGCTGGGGCCACGTGCTCGGCGGCTGACCGCCGCTCATTAGAGTGTCATTTCGCGAGAGTGTCATTTCGCGCCGGGGCGGTGATTTTGCCAAGACATTGCGCGCATTAAACATATTTGCCATGCACCCGGCGCGTTGTTGCATTGCAACAACGCATGTCGCAATGCAGCAAAATGCGCTTAAATGTGCTCCGAATCTTCCACTGAAGGAGCATCACCCATGAACAAGAAGACTCTGTCAATCGCCGCCGCCATCCTGACGATCGCGGGCAGCACCGCGGCTTTCGCCGCCGAACTGCCGACTTATGAGGCCAACGGCTTTCCGGTCTCCCCGATGCAGGTGCGCGTGCTCGGTGCCGCGCATGTCGAGCAGCAGGCCTCGGCGCCCACTACTGTCGCTTCGGTCCACCAGGCCCGCGTTCTGTCGCCGCGCCAGGTGAAGACGGCTGACGTCACGACGGGCAGCGCCCGCTGATCTGGGGACGCCACAAGCCAACGTCAAGCCAATGTGATGCAGGCTCGCTTTCTCCGAGTCTGCCCGGACCGCGTTCCCTTTCGGGAGCGCGGTCTTTTTTTGGCGCAGCGAGTCATGATCACGTGCCGGTTGTGTACGGCCGTTCAAAGCGAGTGTGATCTCTTTAATAGTTGCTTTCCAGATCGCGGCGCTTGATGCGGGCGCCGCATATTGAGCAGCCAAGAATCATTTTCATAATGGAGTAGTCATGCCCGTTGCACAGAAAGCCGTTGTTGCAAGCGTCTCGCCCCGCGCGTTCATTCTCAAGCATCTCGCCTTGTTCGCAGCCGCCGCGCTGTTCGTGTTCGTGCTCGGCCTGACGTATGGGCTCGATCTCAGCCCGGGATTTTTCTGAGCGAAGGCGCGCTGGCGTCTCTCGCTTGCGTGCCAGCCTTGCAGGCACATGGGTTGAGCGACGGCCTCTGTCGGCGTACCGCTTTGTCCCATGGATCAGCGGACGAGCGGCGCTGACGCTCCCATTCGGAAGAACGATCAAGCGCCGGCGCTTGTCGGCGTGCTCTGCGGCCTCGCCGCGGCGCTGTTCTGGGCGCTCGGCTTTGCCGGCACGCGGCATGGCCTCAAGCTCGGCTTCACGCCGGTCGATCTGCTCGTGCATCGCTATGTCTGGTCCGGCATCGCGTTCCTGCCGCTGGTGATACGCGGCGGAATCTCCGATCTCTGCGGCATCGGCTGGGGCAGGGGCCTTGCGCTGATGGTGCTCGGCGGCCCCGTGATGTCGCTGATCTCCTACACTGGCTTTCTGTTCGTGCCGCTCGGCCATGGCAGCGTGATCCAGCCCTCCTGCGCGACGCTTGGCGGCCTGCTGCTCGCGGCCTTGTTCCTGAAAGAGCATGTCTCCTGGTCGCGCATCGCCGGCGCTGTCGTCATCGTCGGCGGGCTCGGCGTGATCAGCGCGGAATCGATCGGTCATATCGGCGTTGACGGCGTGCTCGGCGATCTGACCTTCGTGCTGACCGGGTTGATGTTCGCGGGTTTCGGCGCGCTGGTGCGCCACTGGCGGGTCTCCGCCGTGTCGGCTGCGCTCGTCATCAACGTGCTGTCGCTGTTGCTGCTGCCGATCTACCTCATGACCGGCGGACTCGCGCGGATCGCGTCGATCGGGTTCAGTGAGAACGCCATCCAGGCGCTGGCACAGGGCGTGCTCGCCGGCCCGGCTGCGCTTTATCTGTTCGCCGTCTCGGTCCAACGCCTCGGCGTCGCCCGCGCCGCCGTTGTCCCCGCCTGCGTGCCCGCGCTGACGGTGCTCACCGGCTGGCTCCTGCTCGGCGAGCCGCCAACACTATTGCAGACGGCGGGATTGGTGACCGTGCTGTGCGGATTCTATCTGGCGCAGAGACAGCGATAGATCGCAGCCTCCAGACGGCGCTTACCATTCGATGGTGGTAAACTTGACGCCGCGGCAGGTCAGCTCCCGCCCCAGCCGTTCGGCGCGCTCGCTGGCGGATTTGCCGCGAGTCCGGGGCCTCGGCTACGCCTTCCTCACGAACTCCGATTTCAGGTTCATCGCGCCGATGCCGTCGATCTTGCAGGCGATGTTGTGGCCGTCGGTGGCGTCCTGCAGGCGGATGTTGCGGACCTTGGTGCCACCCTTGACCACGGAGGAGGAGCCCTTGACCTTGAGATCCTTCATCACGATGACGCTGTCGCCGTCGGCGAGCGCATTGCCGTTGGCATCGCGCACGCCGGCCTCTTGCGCGGCGTCCGCGACGGCCTCTGCCGTGCCGCTCCATTCATGGCCGCATTCCGGGCAGACCCAGAGGCCGCGATCCTGATAGGCGTGCTCGGAGTTGCAGGTCGGGCATTTCATCGCGTCGGTCATTATTCGCCTCGTCGCCCGTCACGGGCGCGCCGCACGCTGTCCGCCGGATAAAGGTGGATTGGGAGCAAATCCTTTACCATGGCTTTCAGTCCTGGTCGAACCCTTGGAAATTTAGGAGTTCAGGAAAAACTCTGCGGTATCGAGGTCCGAATTTGCGGCTGCGACGTCGCCGCGCAAGGAGCGTCCCGTCATGAGCGAGCATCGCGCCGCCGTCAGAACATCACATTTTGCGGACCGGCATTGTCGAGTTCGACAACGGCACCGGCAAGGTCATCAGCGCGCCCTGCACGATCCGCGATGTCTCCGGCACCGGCGCGCGCCTCGGCCTCAACGCCTCGCTCTGGGTCGCCGAGCAGTTCACGCTGGTCTTCAGCAGCGGACTGCGGAAGGACTGCCGGGTCGCCTGGCGCAAGGGGAGGCTGATCGGCAGCGCGTTCGCGGACGGCTATGCCAGCGCGGACGAGCAGGCCGTGATGATGACCGCGGACGAGCAGTCCCGGCACCGGCTCGGGATCGGTGCGCGCGTGAGAAGCGCGCGCGAGAGGCGCGGCTACACGCAAACGCAGCTCGCAGAGCTGATCGGCGCCACGCCGGTCTTCGTGTCGCTGGCCGAGCAGGGTGAGGCGGACATTCCGCTCTACCAGCTCATGCACATCGCCGATCTCCTGATGGTCGGCCTCGACGGGCTCGTCGCGGGGCCGGCGCCTGAGGATGTCGACGCAGCGTAGGTGGCGAGCCGTCAAAACAAAAACGTCGAAAACAACCCCATGCACAGTAGAAATCTCGAGGGATTTCAGTGTGTTGGAAATCCGAAAACGTTGGTATTGGGCCTCCGCGCCCGGTATCGACTTCGGCGATACCGAATCGAATTTGACTCGTCGGGCAAAACAGGGGCAGTATGGCATGATGGCGCCGCAGGAAGCTGGTGGCTTGCCAGCTGCGGAGCGACATGCCGAAAAAAGCAAAACCAAAAGAAAACTCAAGACCTACCAGACCTCGCTCGGCTTCTACGACCAGGCGATCGCCGCGCCCTCGATGAAGGCGGCACTGGACGCCTGGGGCGCCAGGTCCAATCTGTTCCATCAGGGCGCCGCGAAGGAGACCGACGACCCCGACATCGTCGCGGCAACGATGGAGAAGCCGGGCGTGGTGCTCCGGCGTCCGGTCGGCTCGACGGCCCGTTCACCGAGCATTCCGAGTTGCCGACCGATCTCGCTGACGACGAGGCCAAGCCAAAAAAGCCCAAAGCGAAGTCCAAGCCGAGAAAGCTTCCGGCGAAGGCTGCAAAGCAACCATCCCGCAAGGTCGACGATCAACAGGCGCGCAAGGCCGCCGCGGCGTTCGAGAAGGAAGAGCGGCGGCGGGAAGCCGAGCGCCGCAAGGAGGAGGCCGCTCGCGCCAAGGAGCGCGCGCGCCGCGACAAGGCAGTCGCGAACGCGCAGGCGGCGCTGGACGACGCGAGGCGGCAGCACGAATCGCGGGCGGAGGCGATCGAAGCTGAGCGCGCGGCGCTCGAGGAGCGTGCCGAGACGGAGCAGAGCCGGTGGGACAAGCAGAGGATGAAGCTGACGGAGGCGGTGCGGCGCGCGCGGGAGTAGGGGCCGCGGTCGACAGTCTGGATTGCTCCGCTCCGCTCGCAATGACGGCGGGGCGGCCGGCATCGGTCATTCCGGCAAAGCTTGATCGCAAATTCGCTTGCCTTGCTTGACGTCCTTTTGCACTCTTGGGGGAAGGAGACCAACGCATGAAGATCATGACTGTCGCGTGTGCGCTCGGAACCGCCCTGGTGCTGTGCAATCTCGGGATATCGGATGCCGAAGCCCGGGCGCGGAAGGCGCGAGTGGTGGATGAACAACGGCTGAGGGTGGATGTCCCCGTGCTCCGGCCGACGCCGTGGGATTACAATATCGTTCCACGCTATCGTTATCGCCCGGAAGACGACCGGGTCGATCCCTACGGCCCGCCCTTGGTATCGTCATATGTCCGCTACGAGGGATGGCGCTGGCCGTACTGGTGGTGAAGGCCACCGACGGACGCGGAATTGATTGGCTCCTGTAGCCCGGATGAGCGAAGCGATATCCGGGACGTTGCCGCAGCATTCCCGGATGTCGCTTCGCTCATCCGGGCTACGCTCCTTTGCTAGTCGCCGTCCTCCGCGGCGAGCCGCACAAACTGCCGCTTCATCGCGTTGACCCTGGCGACATAGCTCGCGACGAGGTGATCGCCGCAGCGTTCGTCGGCGGCCATTTGAAACTTGCGGCGTGCGAAGGCCGTTGCGGGGCCTGCGCCGCAGAGATGGATGAAGGCGGCGAGATCCTGCCTCTCGCGTGCACTCGCCTTCACATCGCCCGCGCGGGCGAGAACATCGGCGAGATTGCGGTCGAGATACACCGATGCCAGCTCGATGGCGTGGCTCGGAATCGCGCGGCTATAGAGGAAGGTCGAGCCGCAGCCGGCCTCCGTGACCGCGTTGCCACGAACGCAGAACCGCGCGGCGTCAGCAAAGGCTGCGTCCAGCATCTGGAAGAGGCCGACGGCGCTCGATGCGGGCCGATAGATCGCGAGCGGATTGAAGCTCCATCGCCAGCGCCAGTAGGTGCGCGCGAGCGGATTGCCCGATGTCTCGACCTGCGCCAGCGCGGCCAGCAATTCCGGCGTGATCGTCGCGGTGGAATGCTTGCGGAACAGCGGCCCGTATTGCCGCCACGTGTCCGATGGCTCCTTGTCGAGCGCATGGCCGACTAGGACGAACAGCTCGGTCGGCTTGCGCACCGTTTGATAGGCGATGTTCACGAGGACGAGGACCGCAAGCAGCATCGCCGCGCCGCCCGCGATCCGAACCATCCGCGGTGCGCGGGCGAAGGTCTTTCGCATCGATCGCGCGCTACGCCGGAGCTTGCGAAGGCGAGGGAGGGGGCGCTTGCTTTGTCCTGGCATCGGTCTTCTGGGAGTGCATTGCGGAGGCTTTGTACCTGGTTAACGCTGTCACCAGGCCTTGAAATCCGGCTTCTTTTTCCTCTGGTCGCCTGTTTTCAAGTCGCCGCTCCGTACTCCCACGGCAGCTCGAATCCTTGATGGAAATAACCCGAGGTTGTACTGTGCGCCGCAGCAGGGTTAATTTTGTGTGAATGGATCGGCTGGAATGACCGTAATCGAAAGCGTGGTGCCGGCGGAAGCTGCGGAGCGGAAAATGCCGCCGGGCGTACTGGTCGAAGGTCCCGTGGTCGACGCCAAGTTTCGCGATTCCTACATCTCCTTCGTCATCATGATCGGTGGGTCGATCGCGGCGCTGGTCTGGGCCTTCTGGCAAGGCATCGGCTGGGTGGAGGTTTCGGTCTTCGCCGGCACGTTCGCGCTTTCCACGGTCGGCATCGGCTTCATGCACCGCTACTTCGTGCACCGCAGCTTCCGCTGCGGTCCGGTGATGCGGACGCTGTTCGCGGCCATCGCCACCATGGCGGTGCAGGGCTCGATCCTGAAATGGGTGAGCAATCATCGCCGGCATCATCTTCACTCCGACAAGCCCGGCGACGTCCACAGCCCTTACTATGACGGCGACGGCAACCCCTATGTCACCTTCGCCAAGGGGATGATGCATGCGCAAGGCGGCTGGGTGTGGGACCAGGCCACCACGGATGCCGAATACTACGCCAAGGATATCCTGGCCGATCCGATCGCCATGTTCTTCACCAGGACGCGCTGGTACTGGTACGCGCTCTCGGCAGTGATTATTCCGGGCGCGATCGGCTACGCGTTTGGCGGCGTGCACACGATGACCGGCTGCATCCTGTTCTCCGGCCTGTTCCGCAGTTACCTCATGACCATGGCGACATCACTGGTCAACTCGGTCTGCCACAGCGACGGCCGCTACGGCTACCGCCGCTTCGATCTCGACGACGGCACCACCAACGAGTTCGTGACCACGATCCTCACTTTCGGTGAAGGCCTGCACAACAACCATCACCGGTTTCCGCGCGACGCCTACATTTCGCACGCCTGGTACGAGATCGACATCAACGGCCTGATCATTTTGGGACTCGGCAAGCTCGGGTTGGTGCAGGACATTTTCTCTGCCGGAAGCCGGACGCTTCGCTCGGGAGATCCGGACGGCGGAAAACGTCCAGTGGCAGATACCGAAGCGATGGTCTGAAGCATACGGGCTCGGTGTTCCACTACGCCAAGGGATTCGGCCACACCAATCTGGTTGTGTGGTGAGGCGGTTGGCTCACTGGCGCGGGCGCTTTGATGACCCACGGGGCACAAAGTTAGGCCGATGAACTATCTGGATCTCATGGACGACCGACGGCCACCGGCGCCCTCCAACGCCATCCGTGCGCTGGAGCAACACATCGGTGCGCCGTTGCCCGCGCCCTACAAGGAGCTACTGGCGCAATCGGACGGCGGCGGCTTCGACCGCTGCGGCGTCGAGCTGCCTTGGCGCAACGACCGCACCGTTTTGGACGTGCTGTTCACGACGCATCCGACCGACAGCTACGGCGTCATCGACAATTACGATGTGTATCGGGGCATGAATCGAATTCCCCGACTGAGCTGCCCCTTCGCTCCCGATCCCGGCGGCGACCTGTTCCTGCTGAGTCTGGAGGAGGACAGTTATGGCCAGGTCTTCTACTGGGATCACGAGCATGAACCGGTGGACGGTGGCGACATGTTCGCCGATTTCCCGAACACAAACGAACTCGCGCCCGATCTTGAAACCTTCATTCTCGGCTTGGGAGAGGGGTGAATGGATATGCAGCCGTTCGGGCGGATTGAGCCCTTGCGAAACCCATCATGATCGCGTGGGGCCGAACGACAAAAAGGGCGGCCATAAGCCGCCCTTTTGGTTTGCGCGTCATCCGTCGGATTTCGCTTAGCCCTCGATGATATAGACGATCTCGTGGGTGTGCGGACGAAGAATGACGTACCTGCCGTGCACCAGAATGAACTCGTATCCGCGCCACTCCGGATAGATTTCGACGATGCGGCTCGGGATCGCATGATAACGAACGCCTGCCGGGACGGTGGTGCCGATCGAGATGTTGAAGTTCACGTTGGTGACTTCCTCGACCTTCTCCTGCTTGATGGCCGAAGTGATCTGGGTACGCTTTTCGGCGGGAGGCGCCGCGACCGCCGTGGTAGCGGCATTGCCGGTCGTCTTGCCCTCGGGCGCCGAAGGCTTGCTCTCGGCGGTCGGGGTCTTCACGTCCTTCGACGTGGTGGCCGAATCGGGCGCCTTGGTCATCCCATTCGCCTTCATCTCGCCGGGCGTCTTGCTGTCGGCAGTCGGCTTCGAAGTGGTGGCCGGGGCCATTGTTTCCGTGGTCTTCGCCTTGCCATCGGCCTTGACGTCGCCGGAGTGCTTTGCGTCAGGCGCGCCCTGTGCGTGCTGCGGCGTTGCCGCTGCCGGCGAGCCGTGCGGTGCCGCGGTGGGGGCGTCCTTTGCTGTGGGCGCATTCATCGGTGCCGCGGTTTCGGCTTTCGGCGAAACGGCAGCGGGGGACTCCGCACCCTTGGCGCCGCCCTGATTGACGCCTTGAGCCATTGCAGTGCCGGTCGCAGCGAACAACGCCACAACGGCGACGGAAGCCAGCAAAGTATGTTTCATCTGATCTCTTTCAATTCATTTGAATATGATGCCGACGAACGTCAGCCACGGGAACGAACGGTCTCGACGGGCTGCAGTTCCGATTCTATTTCTGGTTTAACGACGATTGATGCCTCGACATCCGAAAAAGCTGCAAAATAGATGAGTCGGCGATAACAAGAGCTTTGCATCCCGCGTTGGCTTGGACGCGACCGATGAATTTCAAACATAAGTTGTGATCGGAAGGAACTCTTGCTCGATGAGGCTGTTGTGTCAGTGATCCCCGAGCGTTGCGAGATCGAACCTCCGATCCTCGCCTGAGTTAAAGACCGCAGTCGCGTTGTGAGTGCGACTCGGCGCGAAGCGTCCTCCGTGCGTATCAACCGGAAACCTTCATGAACAACCCCGATGTTCGCAATGCCATTCAGATCGACCGCGGCTCCAGCCTGGCGATCTCTCATGAAATAGCAGACCGCCTTCGGATCAGGCTTCGGGGTGAGCACGACCCATTACCGCGACATTTGACGGCCCTGGTCGACCGGATTGCGCAGATCAGCAGCCATTCGAACCAAGTGATCGAGGTCACAAAATGAGAATGTCCGGCGAAAGCCTTTTGGTGGTCTTGTTTGTCGGTCTCGTCGCCGGCTGGCTGGCGGGCCAGATCGTCCGCGGGACCGGCTTTGGGATCATCGGCGATATCATCATCGGAATCCTGGGCGCGTTTGTCGGCAGCTGGTTGTTGCCTCAGCTCGGCGTGCATCTCGGCAGCGGCATGATCAGCGCGATCGTCAACGCGACCGTAGGCGCGGTCCTGCTGCTCCTCGTCGTCCGGCTGGTGCGCGGTGGTGGTGGATGGGGAAGCAGCTGGCGCGGCAGCTGGGGCCGGCGTTGGTGACCCTTGCTCACGCAGCCGCATCAGGCGCCGGTGAGACGCCCGCGGCAAAGACGCTCGTGATGACCTCCGGATCGGATCCAGCATGTTAGACTTTTCAAATGCATCTTTTACGCCTGAAACCATCGGCATCATGAAAACTGCGCTGGACACGGCGGTGGCGTCACTGCCGGCCCCGGTCAGCTCCGCGCATGTCCGGTCGATCGCGGAAACAATCCTTCGCACAGCGAAGGAGGGCGAGCGAGACCCCGCTGTCCTGGAGCGCATGGCGTTGATGGAGCTTCAGATCTCGCCGCGTGATTGATGCCGGTCCGCGAGCGTGCGTGCCGGCGCAGAAGGGCTCGCGTTCATTGCCATTCCCTGATGTTTCGATGGAACTCTGGGGCGGCGGAAGCATTCATCTCTGCCGCTATCACGCGGCTCCTGGAGAATCCCCACATGATACGTCATTTGTTGATCGGCGTTGCCGCGTGCGCAATCGCGGCAATGTCGACATTTTCCGCTTCTGCCATGCCCCGCGTTGCGGCTGAGACGTTGGTCGCTGGCTCCGACAGTCCGGTGATTCTCGCGCGCGGAGGACATGGCCACGGTCACATGGGACGTGGCGGTCGCGGTCATCACTACGGCTGGAGCAGGGGCCGTCATCGCGGTTGGCGCTAGCCGCACCAACGCAACATCCGGGGCCGCCTTCGATTGGCGGCTCCGTAACGTCAGCTCATCCGCCCCGCGGGCTCACCAATCCGGATCCCCATAGTAGGGATCGACCATATAGGGCGGGGGCATCCAGGGCCCTCGCGACGGCCGGGGTCGCCGAGGTGCGGCCGCTTGCACGTGGGGCCGTGCGGGCGCAGCGGTCTCGTTGGTGATCACGCTACGCGCGGCGGGTTTCGCGGACGCAGGTGCGGATGACGATGCGGATGACGTCGTCAGCTCCTTTTGCAGCGCCTGGACCTGTGCGGCGAGGCGCGCATTGGCCGCCGCATCCTTCTCCTGCGCCGCCTTGAGCTGCTGAATGGTGTCGGCCTGCTCGCGCAGCGTCTGCTCGTTGCGGCTTTTCAATTGCTCGAGCTTTCCGTTGATGTTCGCAAGCTCGCTGGTGATGGTCTTGAGCGATTGCGCGAGATCGGACGACGAGGGTCGGGCGTCGTGGCGCCCGTTGTTGGAGCGTCGGGTCTTGAAGCGTCAAACCCTGCATTGCTCTCCGTGTCCTTGCCGGCCGGCGGCGCGGGCACCGTGCCGGGCTCATCCGCGGCAGCCAGTTGCACCGCCGGCGGTTGCGCCGGAGTTTCAACCGTGGACGTTTGGCGAGGCTCAGTCGCGGCCGGCGGAGCCCATCGCGCCATGATCGATTTGGTCATAGACCTGGCCCGATCGCTGTATTGCGAAGCGAAGGCGGCACCGAGAATGCCGATCGCCAGCACGAGGCCGACCAAAGCGCGCAGCATGGGCCGATCTCCCCTCAGGCCTTGACTGCGAACCCTGCCATCCGGCGCCGGCGCCGTGCTCTTGAGAGTTTTGGCCTCGGGAGCCTTGTCCTTGGGAGTCTCGACAGCCTCCGCACCGGCGCTTGCTCGCGAGGCCGCTGGGATTTCGCTGCCGCGTTCCATTCCGGAAACCAGCCGGTCCAGCCGCGCAAGGTCTTGCTCCGCGCTCTTGATCCGATCGTAGGCCCGCGCCAGCCCGCCATCGGCGCGCCCCTCGTCCGGCTTGGGGGCGTCTGGCTTGTGGTCGTCAGGTTTGGGGTCGTTCGTCTCGGGCACCGATGCGCTCTCGCTTCCGTCGGGCGTCAATGGAAGTGTGGCAGTCCGATCGGAACGATAGGTCTCGCCGTCATCCAACACAACGCGCGTCCGAAGGAGAAATTATGGCGAGGCCTCGGGGTGGGGCGGTCGCGGGGTATGCAACGGGCGCCCTTGATCTGGATCAAGCATGCGGCGCCCGACCGTCGCCACCGTGCAGACATTCATCGGAAGGAAAACATGGTTCAGACAAGAGCGATCATCCTTGGTGCCTTCGCGGCCCTGCTGTTGGCCGTCCCTGCCAAGGCCCAGGTGCTGGTCGACGTTTCCAAAATCAGCTGCGACCAGTACATCACCCAGCGCATTACCCACATGCAGACCGTGAACGTCTGGCTCGCCGGGTTCTACGCCGGTCGCCGCAACAATCCCGTCGTGGACACGCAAGCGCTGAACAAGAACGGCAACAAGCTCTCGCGCTTCTGCGAGTCGCATCGCGAGATGCCGCTGCTGGAGGCGGTCGAGGCCAATACGAAGTAGGGGCGGGGCCGCCCAGCCTCGGAGTGCGGCAGTCCTATCGCCGGAAGGAGAGGTTGCGCCGCTGTCCCCCCAACGCGCGTGCGAACGAGAAATTATCGCGGGCACGGGGGTGGGGCGTGGCATTGCCGAACCGGCATGCGTCGCGAGCGTCAGGTACATGACCGAAAGCGGTGTGGCTCCCGCTCATGCCCTATGTAGGTAAAGCGTGACACTTTCGCTGTCTCGTTATGAACCGGCCGCCAGATCGCAAGGGCCCGCATTGTTCTAAATCAACAAACCCGCTCATTAGCGAATTGCGCTGACGCACCGTCCCAATCCAGGAAGGAGAGTGGACATGTCGCGCCGAACCATCGTTTCACTTACCGCATCCGCAATCATTGGCATCGCCTGCATCGTGACTGTTTCGACTGACGCCTTCGCCTATCGAAGAGGCGTCGGGGTTGGTCGGGTTGGTGTTCATCACGGCGGTGTCTATCGCGGTGGCGTCTATCGTGGTGCAGCCGTGCGCCGCGGAGTTGCCGTAGGCGTCGGAGCTGCTGCGGTTGGTGCGGCAGCTTACGGAGCTTACGGAGCTTACGGAGCTTACGGAGCTTACGGAGCCTACGGCGGCTATCGCCGCTGCGGCTACGAACCTTACCCGCCCTGCTACTAGCCGGTCTTGTAGCCGGTCTTTGCGCAGCGGCCAGAGCACCGTCGGTCGGCTGTGCGCGGAGCACCTCTCTCCGAGTGGGGAGAGGTGATCCGAGTTCCGGGCCCGCACACACGCGATCCGAGCTGTGCTCGCTTCACCGTGCGTATTGGCGCGTCTGTTGCTCGACAGGTCGACTTCTAGCGAGGCGCACGTGCCATCTTCGCCGGCCGCGACCAGGAGACGTTGAACGCCGACAAATCTATCCATGCGTGCAATTGGGCAATCGGGAAAAAGCGGCAAAACTGCGGCTGTCAAGGATACATCAGAGTAGAACGGAGCTTATCCCCGTAATAAACCCGATGCTGTTAAGGGTTCGGGGTGCGTATGGGAGATCAATAATGGCAAATGTCGAACAATTGCGCAGGCGGGACGGAGTAAACCTGGTCCAGCTCGAGGAGGACATTGCATCGATACGCTCGGGAAGCTCTCTTGCTTCCATTGCTCTGCCTGATTACGTCGAGCACACCGCGGGCGTGACGCGCGTCGGCGCGCTCAGTGCAGAGGCGGTCGTTCGGGACTATGAGTCCGCTGCAAAAGAGATCGAGGCCATGGGCACCGAGTTGATCGACGCCGCGCAAAAATGCGAGGCGCTGACTGCCCAGGTCCATGATGCGATCGCCTTCATGCGAGAAACGGCGGCGGAGTATCGTGAAGAGGGTCGGAAGATCTTCAAGCGCATCGAAGAATGCGCGCTGTTCACCGAAGACGTCCGCAAGACATGCGAACAGGTCAAGCGCAGGATGGTCGACGTCTCGCTAGGCTCATCGTCCAACGAGGAGTTCGCACCGCAACAGCCCGAGTTGAGCGGGATCGCCGCCAAGGTGTCGATGAGCGAGATACGGTGAGGCGGGCGTAGATAGCGCGTAGGCTGGGTTGAGCTCTAGGTCGTAGGATGGGTTGAGCCCTTACGAAACCCTTCATCTCTCGCCGATCGAGCGGTGATGGGTATCGCTTCGCTCCACCCATCCTACGAGCTGGAGCCAACAATCAATAGCGACCGCCGTGGCCCTTTTGCTGCGTGATCCAGTCCGACAATGTTTTCGGTGTCGATTTCGCAGTCCGGCCCGGTGATGCCTTCGGATTGTCGCGAACGCCTTTCGTCGGACGGGTGCGCGGCGCTTCCGTTCCGTTGACGCCCTTCCGGCCAGCGATCGATGCCTCCGCGGCTTCCTTCTCCAGGCGCAACTGTTTCAATCGCGCCATCTTGAGGCGCTCTGCCTCGACTTCGGGCCGTTCGGCAAGCTGCGGCTTGTGTTGAGCGACCTCCGCCGGGACGATGACACCGATAATGGTTGTCTCGCCGAGCGCCTTGCAGGCTTCGAGCCGATGCAGTCCCTCGACCAGAACGAGGCGGTCTCCGTCGAGCCGGACGGAAATGGGTTCCTGTTGTCCGATGTCCAGCATACTTTCAGCGATCTCCCCGACGATCTCGGGCTTGATGGCTTTCTTCTGCTTCGTGGGAACGAAGATCTTCTCGATCGGGAAGCTTTCCGGTTTGGGCATAATCTGACTCCGCTTCTACCGGGCCCGCCGGAACCGATGCCGGTGAGGACGAGAGTTTAGGAGGGAAAGGCTCGACCGCAAAGGCAATTCGGCGGCAGGGTGTTGATGAGCTCGTAGGATGGGTTGAGCCCTTACGAAACCCATCCCTTCTGTCGATCTGGCGGCGATGGGTATCGCTTCGCTCCACCCATCCTACGGGCTGCACTCCAGCCATCCTGCGAGCTACAGTTAGCGGTTCAATTGATCCAGGTGGACACGCTTGCCGACGCGGGCCTCAAAGGCATCGACAATATGCTCCCATCGGTTAGAGCGCATCAGGCTCGAAGGATTATACGCCATGGCGCGACCAACGAACGGCATGTCGTCGTCCTGGTAAATATAGAAGTCTAGCCCTTCGTAATTGCCGATCATGCATAGCTTCTGAGGATTCACGTCGCCCAAAGCGATGTTCCACTCGACGTAGCTATCCTTCGATTGGTGGTGCATCCACTGCAATATCTTGAATGGATTGACTGGCACCACGACATCAGCCAACGCCATTAATTCACTGGAAGTCTCGGCCGGATAGCAGTGCAAATGCACTGCTACAGGGGTGTCCCGCAATGCTTCAAAAAGTGGAAAGAAGTCTAGGTCCTTCGTCATGATGTGGGCTTCGGACATGTGGCCAGACGTTGCATGTTTGAAAACGTCGATTGCGAGTAAGATGTCGACGCCTTTTTGACGCAGCGTCTTGTTTTGTCCCCGCGTCAGCCCCTCTCGAACGTGCATAAAAGGCGTGCGATTAACCAGCTCGAATTGTTCTCGCTTGCGTTTCACTCGTCGTTCGTATTCCTCGCCAGATTCATTGTCCTTTTGGGCGGGCAAAGCATCGTAGTAAAAGGTTCTTTGATGCCCGCCAGCGATTGCCCGGTAATCGATTTTGTTACGACTGAGGTCGATCGCGAAATATTCGGATGTCTTCCGCACCATTGCGTCGATAAAGCCACCATCAACAAATGCATATTTTGTCACGGCTGCTGTATCCCTCGATCTGCCGCCTCCGCGGGCTCCAAGTGTCCCAAAGCTCATTTCAACCAAGTTCAGAAGTAGTTATCGATAGAAAACCATAAGTTGCAAGGCGACAATGAAAAAAAGGGCGGCCTTCTGGCCGCCCTTCGTAGATGCTCGAGGCAAATCCGGGCTCAGCAATCCTAGCTGTCTAGCCCCTCACGAACACCCCGTCGTGCTTCCACACGTATCGCACTTCATACAAGTACCATTCCGCACCAGCGTGAAGTTGCCGCACTCGCTGCACATCTCGCCCTCATAGCCCTTGGCTTTGGCTTCCGCGCGGCGCTCGGCCTTGCTGGGCACCGCGACTTGCGCGCTGCCGGCCTTGCTCCACTGCAGGGC
This sequence comes from Bradyrhizobium lupini, assembly GCF_040939785.1. NCBI lineage: Bacteria > Pseudomonadati > Pseudomonadota > Alphaproteobacteria > Hyphomicrobiales > Nitrobacteraceae > Bradyrhizobium > Bradyrhizobium lupini. Next base: position 302,263 of record NZ_CP162553.1, on the reverse strand, counting down.
TTCGAGCTTCTCGGTGGGCGAGAGGTCGTGGGTCACTTCCTGCTTCAGCGCGACCGCGCCTTCCAGGACGTCGCCGGCACGGCCTGCGCCGTGGGAGGCGAGCGAGGTGACCTTGCTTCCGCCGGCCGGTGCGCTGTCGTTGCCTTGGGCGACCGCGGTCGAACCGCCGCGCATCACCACGAGGTTGTCGGTGCGGGAGCGGGTGAGGCCGCGCGACACCAGCTTGGAGGCGCGCTGGCCGTGATCATCAGGCTCCTTGCCCTCCTCGACGCCCTTGCCGAGCACGTCGAACCCGGTCTCGCTGGGATCGACATGGGCGAGGTCGAAGCGGCTGAGATAGCTCACCGCCAGCTCGCGGAAGACGTAGTCGAGGATCGAGGTCGCGTATTTGATGCTGTCGTTGCCCTGCACCGGGCCCGCCGGCTCGAAGCGGGTGAAGGTGAAGGCATCGACATATTCGTCGAGCGGCACGCCGTACTGGAGGCCCAGCGACACTGCGATCGCGAAGTTGTTGATGAAGGAGCGGAGTGCCGCGCCTTCCTTGTGCATGTCGATGAAGATCTCGCCGATGCGGCCGTCGTCATACTCGCCGGTGCGCAAATAGACCTTGTGGCCGCCGACGACCGCCTTCTGGGTGTAGCCCTTGCGGCGATCCGGCATCTTCTCGCGCTCGCGCATCACGATGATGCGCTCGACCAGCTTCTCGACGATCTTTTCCGAGACCTGGGCGGTGCGTGCCGCCATCGGCTTGTCGTAGAGGCTCTCGACCGCATCGTCCTCGTCCTCATCGTCGGCGATGAGCTGCGAGTTGAGCGGCTGGCTGAGCTTGGAGCCGTCGCGATAGAGCGCGTTGGCCTTGAGCGCCAGCTTCCACGACAGCATGTAGGCGGACTTGCAGTCCTCCACGGTGGCGTCGTTCGGCATGTTGATGGTCTTGGAGATCGCACCCGAGATGAAGGGCTGCGCCGCCGACATCATGCGGATGTGGCTCTCGACCGAGAGATAGCGCTTGCCGACCTTGCCGCAAGGGTTGGCGCAGTCGAACACCGGATAGTGCTCGGCCTTGAGGTGCGGGGCACCTTCCACCGTCATCGCGCCGCAGATGTGGACGTTGGCCGCCTCGATCTCGCGCTTGGTGAAGCCGACGGCCTGGAGCAGGTCGAAGCCGGGGGCCGCGATGGCCTCGGCACCGATGCCGAGCTGGTCGCGGATGAAGTCCTCGCCAAAGGTCCATTTGTTGAAGGCGAACTTGATGTCGAACGCGGTCGGCAGCGCCTTCTCGACCTTGGCGATGGCTTCGTCGGTGAAGCCCTTGGCCTTCAAGGTCGAGGCGTTGATGCCGGGCGCGTTGGAGAGCGAGCCGTGGCCGACGGCGTAGGCTTCGATCTCCGCGATCTCGCTCTCGCGATAGCCCAGCGCGCGCAGTGCTGCGGGGACCGCACGGTTGATGATCTTGAAGTAGCCGCCGCCGGCGAGCTTCTTGAACTTCACCAGGGCGAAGTCGGGCTCGATGCCGGTGGTGTCGCAATCCATGACGAGGCCGATCGTGCCGGTCGGCGCGATCACCGTGGTCTGGGCGTTGCGATAGCCGTGCTTCTCGCCGAGCTCGAGCGCCGCATCCCAGGCCGCTTGCGCATGCGTGACGAGGTCGGTCTGCGGGCACGACACCAGGTCCATCGGCACCGGGTTGACGCTGAGCCCCTCGTAGCCGTTGGACTGGCCATGGGCGGCGCGGCGGTGGTTGCGGATCACGCGCAGCATGTGCGCGGCGTTCTTCTTGTAGCCGGGAAAGGTGCCGAGCTCGGCCGCCATCTCGGCCGAGGTCTTGTAGGTGATGCCGGTCATGATCGCGGTCAGCGCGCCGGCGATGGCGCGGCCTTCCTTGCTGTCATAGGACAGACCCATGGTCATCAAGAGGCCGCCGATATTGGCGTAGCCGAGGCCGAGCGTGCGGAACTCGTAGGAGAGCTCGGCAATCGACTTCGACGGGAACTGCGCCATCATCACCGAGATTTCGAGCACGATGGTCCAGAGCCGGCAGAGATGCTCGTAGCCTTCGACGTCGAAACGCTTGGAGGGGATGTCGTAGAACGTCAGCAGATTGGCGGAGGCGAGGTTGCACGCCGTGTCGTCCAGGAACATGTATTCCGAGCACGGATTGGAGGCGCGGATGTCGCCGGACGCCTTGCAGGTGTGCCAGTCATTCATGGTGGTGTTGAAGTGCAGGCCCGGGTCGGCCGACGCCCAGGCGGCGTAGCCGATTTTTTCCCAGAGGTCGCGCGCCTTCAGCGTCTTGGTGATCTTCTTCGTGGTGCGTCCCACGAGATTCCAGTCGCCGTCGGTCTCGACCGCGCGCAGGAAGTCGTCCTTCAGCGACACCGAATTGTTGGAGTTCTGCCCCGAAACCGTGAGATAGGCTTCCAGATCCCAGTCGGTGTCATAGACGTCGAACTGGATGTCCTTGTAGCCCTGTTTTGCAAATTGGATGACCCGCTTGATGTAGTTGTCGGGTACGAGGCTGCGGCGCGCCAGCTTGATCTCGCGGCGCAGCGCCGGGTTCTTCTCGGGATCGAAGCAATCGTCGCCCGAGCCTTCGCAATTGACGCAGGCCTTCAGCACCGCCTTGAGGTGCTTCTGGTTGATCTTGGATCCGGTGACGAGAGCGGCGACCTTCTGCTCCTCCTTCACCTTCCAGTCGATATAGGTCTCGATGTCGGGGTGATCGACGTCGACGACGACCATCTTGGCGGCGCGGCGCGTGGTGCCGCCCGACTTGATCGCGCCCGCGGCGCGGTCGCCGATCTTGAGGAAGCTCATCAGGCCGGACGAGCGGCCGCCGCCGGAGAGGCGTTCGCCTTCGCCGCGCAGGCGCGAGAAGTTGGAGCCGGTGCCGGAGCCGTATTTGAACAGGCGCGCTTCGCGGACCCAGAGGTCCATGATGCCGCCCTCGTTGACGAGGTCGTCACCGACGCCCTGGATGAAGCAGGCATGCGGCTGCGGATGCTCGTAGGAGGATTTCGACCGGGTCAGCTTGCCGGTGAAGGGGTCGACGTAATAATGGCCCTGGCCGGGACCGTCGATGCCGTAGGCCCAGTGCAGACCGGTGTTGAACCATTGCGGCGAGTTCGGCGCGACCATCTGCATGGTCAGCATGTAGCGGAGCTCGTCGTAGAAGGTCTGGGCGTCCTCGTCGGAGGAGAAGTACTTGCCCTTCCAGCCCCAATAGGTCCAGCAGCCGGCGAGACGGTCGAACACCTGCTTGGCCGAGAGCTCGCTGACATAGCGCTCTTTCTCGGGCAGGAGGGCGAGCGCCTCGGTGTCGGGAACGGAGCGCCACAGGAAGGAGGGGACGGACTCTTCCTCGACCTTCTTCAGGCGCGCGGCAACGCCGGCCTTGCGGAAGTACTTCTGGGCGAGGACGTCGGAGGCGACCTGCGACCACGCGGTCGGCACCTCGACATTGTCGAGCTTGAACACGACCGAGCCGTCGGGATTCCTGATCTCCGACGTGGTCAGCCGGAAATCGATGCCGGCGTAAGGTGACTGTCCCGAAGTGGTGTGGCGCCGCTCAATCCGCATGGTCTTGCCCCGTCCTATCTTTGACCGGACCGCCTCCGTTCAGGCGTGCCGGGTCATCATTTCATTTCGCGGTGCTCGAGGCCGCCTGGCCCTTGGCATCGCAGCTCAGCCGGTAGACCCGGCCCGTTTTCTCCCGACGCGATTGCTCGATGCGCGCACCGATCATCCGCCGGCACGTCCAGACCCATCCGCCCCAAAGGGATGAGCCCGACATGCGTTCAACGCCCCACAACGTCACGTCTTCAACCATTGCCATCCGGGCCTGTTTCCAGCCCGTTCAGGCGCCCGAAAAGTCCGCTCTCGCCGGGCAGACAAGCCCGTATCCCGCTGCCCTTGTCTGGCTTGGCGGAGTGCTGTTTTGCAGACCCTTTGGGGGAGTGCCGGCGGGACGCAAACACACTCGCGCCGAACGGATCGAAAACTAGGACTCTCCGTTACGCCCGTCAAGAACTAGTGCGAGTTCCTGAATCAAATACTAAATATGGTGGATTATGGGGGATAACAGGGGGCAGGCCCGCGCCTGTTGTTGAGCCAAGTATCAGTGAGTCCTCAGGGATTCCCAACCGAAAAAATTTGCATCTTGGGGTGCCGCTGAGGCTTCACCCCGCTGTTCACAGGGCAGGTATATTTTTGAATCGCGGGCTTGCCTCGGGGGGACTCACGTAGGGCTACGGAAGGTGAGGGCAGGCATGCCCGCCGGGGTGGTGGTGGGAGGCGCGAATCCGCGCCAAGCTGCCCTCGATTTTGCCGGACTACCCACATGCTTGATTCGACTCGGCCGGTGCTGCGAGCGCGCATCGCCCCGGCCGGCCTGATATTCCTCGCCATCACCTCGGTGGGCTGGGGTTTCAATTGGCCGGTGACGAAATTCCTGCTCTCCGAGCTGCCGCCGCTGACCTTGCGCGGGGCGACGGGCGTGCTCGGCGCGGTGCTGCTGGCGGCGCTGGCACTGATCCGCGCTGACAGCCTCAGCGTCCCGCGCGCGATCTGGCCGCGCCTCGTGACCGCCGCGATCCTCAACGTCACCGGCTGGATGGTGCTGATGGGTCTGGCACTGCTGTGGCTGCCGGCGAGCGAAGCGGCGCTGATCGCCTACACCATGCCGGTCTGGGCCTCGCTGATCGCCTGGCCGGTGCTCGGCGAGCGGCCGACCTTGTTGCGCACCATCGCGCTGGTGATGGCCTTTGCCGGCCTGGCCTCGATCATGGGCGGCAACGGCTTTGCCGCCACTGCGGACAAGCTGCCGGGCATCGTTATGGCGCTGTGCGGCGCGCTCGGCTTCGCCGCCGGCACGGTGTTTTCGAAGAAGTACCCGATCCGCCTGCCGCCGATCACCGCCGCGGCCTGGCAGATCGGGATCGGCTGCCTGCCGATCACTATCATCGGCCTCGCCATCGAGACCACGCATCTGGAACTGGTGACGCCGGTCGGCTGGTGGCTCCTGGTCTATTCGACCGTGGTGCAGTTCTGCATCGCCTATGTCAGCTGGTTCGCTGCCCTTGCGCGCCTGCCGGCTTCCGTCGCCGCGATCGGCACCATGGCGGTGCCCGTCATCGGCGTCGTGGCGTCCGCGATCGCGCTCCACGAGCCGCTGGGGGCAGGGCAGATTGCCGCGCTGGTGTTCACGCTGGCGGCCGTGGTGCTGGCGACGCGGTAGGGCGTATATTCATGAGCGGCTGGCCGCCTGGACTTCCGGTTCATCGTCAACATCGGCCGGAGAGCGGAAGGTCTCCGAGCTCGCAGATGCGCCAAGAGCCGACCTGCCTTGCGGGGGATTGTCTCTACCCAAATCGGTTGGCGAACTCTACGACCGCTGCTGCAACATCTTTACGCCTGGCGTCCGTGCGTGTGAATCCCAGCGGTCCTGTGGACCTGATAACCACCTTTTCAGGATTGGATTTCGGCCGAGCATCGGTCGTCCAAGATAGCTCTCCGGCCCGGACCTTGACAACATCGCGACTGGTGCACGCGGACTCGATCGATGAGAATATCTGCTTTGCTTCATCGACCGAAAGCTTCATCGATTGACACTCACCAGCGCCGACCGACACAAGGGTCAAACCAGACCGTTCGACGCGGAAGTACAGCCCATTGGTCAGCGTGACTTTTTCCTTAGGTCCCAACTCGGCGCCAATACGGGCCAGCGCTTGAGACCCAACTCGCGACAGGAGCCGTCCCAACACTTCAAAAAAGACTTTGATCTTTCGGTGATCATTCATGGGTCGGGCGCCATCGTACGTGGTCCGATGGGGGGACCAAAGCACCTCGCCATTGGCAAACAGTACAACATCCACTTCGGGTCAGCATACGAAGAACTCAACTGAGCAAATCTGGTCCGCCATGCTTCGGGGAGCGACCTCCTGGAGGGCTGCCGCCATCTGCAAACCTTCTCAGAAATACTACGTCTTTTCTTTCTACCCCGGGAGCGAGGTTTCGGAGAGCGTTCGTAGCGAGATATATCTCAAGCCCGACCAGAAGCGGTATTCCCGCGCCCCAAATGTAGATCAGGCCACGCATTGTTGCCTCCGTCAGGATAATTTTGAGCCGCTGCTTCGGGCAGTCTTCCAGGCCAAGGAAGCGGCCACGACAAACGACACGAAACAGAACGCGATCACCCCCAAAGCGCGGACATCGCGGCGCGGCTCGTTGAGCCACACGAGAGCCGCCAGGCAAAGGAGCGCCGGGACCGCGCAGGCTTGTGTTGCGATATACCGACGCCTCAGCGCCAACGGCGCGCGGTCCCCCCAGATAAACGCCTCAACCTGAAACTTGCGAGAAATTGCGTCCGTCCGGGGGAGGCACGACCTATCTAGCTCTGCCACGATGGATTGAAATCCCCATCCGGCAATGCCCAGCAGTGAAAGTCCAAAAAAGAGTAAGAACAGCGACACTTCACGTGTCTAGCAGCTTCAACACAACCGCGCGAGACCAGTTAGTCCGCAATGGGTCCAACAGCGGACCAACGTTGGGATGCCCGACCTCAGGCGAATACTCTGCGGCGGTGGCGAATGCTGGAGGGCGAGCGCCCATAGAGTTCGCGAAAGACGGCGTTGAACCGGCGCACGCTGCCAAAGCCAGCTCGGTAGGCGATCTGGGCCAGTGGTTCAGTCGTCTCGTCAAGTAGGCGCTTCGCCCTCTGTACACGCCTGGTCTTCGCGACCTGTTGGGGGCTGGCCCCGACGTACCGTTCGAACAGACGCGCAAGGTGGCGCGAGCTTACCCCGAGCCGATCGGCCAGTGCGGCAACCGAAGCGTCATCCAAGGCGCCACCATCGATCAATTTCAAGGCCCGCGCGACTGTCGAACGCGTGCCATTCCAGGCAGCACAGAAGGGCGCGGTCTCCGGACGGCAACGCAGGCAAGGTCGGTACCCCGCGGCCTCGGCGGCCGCTGCAGTTTGATAGTAGGTCACGTTACGGGTCAACGGCTGCTTCACCGGGCAAACCGGGCGGCAGTAGATTCCCGTGGTCTTCACTGCCGTGTAGAAACGGCCGTCATAGCGGGGATCGCGCTGCAAGCGCGCGGTGTTGCATACCTCAAAACTGAGCATGACTCATTTTACCGCAGGCCGCAGCCAGAAGAATAGCCCTGAGATGATCAGGTCCGATTCCGGCCAGCGATATCGGTGCGCCCTTCTTATAGAGAAGGTCCAACTTCGCTGAGCACTTGGAGAAGCAAAAATGAACAGCACAGATCCTAAAGAGATCGTCATCAATGCCTGGAAGACTTTTAAAACCCGTGATGCGCAGTTGATCGCGGAGCTGTTTACTCCCGATGCCGAATGGATCGCACCGGCTGGAAATGCCACGGCGGTCGCTCTCAAACACACCGACCACATGATTGGACCGGACCAAATCGCACAGTTTATTGCCTCGGAAATGCATCATCTGTTCTCGAACGTCGACATCTCGTTTCGGGGCATTCATGCCGATGGCGATACTGTGATCGTCGAGGAGCGAATGCGAGCCACTCTTCCTGGAGGCAAGCCCTACGAGAATGACTATTGCTTCGCTTTTGTCCTTTCCGGCGAGCGGATCAAGCTGGTTCGCGAATACATGGACACCCGAAAGGGCTGGCAGATGATTTTCGAGCCGCTTTAAAGGCTGCTTTGGGTCACAAGCGGTCCTCGACCGGCTGCGCAGGGCAGGTCAGCTCTGGGCCACGAACAGACTCCTTTGCTCTTGCCGTGTCCAAGAAAAGCCGCCTCGCGGCGGCCAGATGTCGGAATACATTTCGATCACTACGCTAGTGCGGACTGCCGCAGAGCCTAGGCTACAATCGGCCGGTGACCCGGTAGACTCGCGCCTCGCCTTCGACGCCGCGCAGCGGCGCCTCGAACTCCTCGACATGGTGGCCCGCCAGCAGCTGGCGAACAGCGGGCGCGGTGTAGAGTGCTTCAGTGAGACAGATTTCGCCGGCGTCGGCGAATGATTGCACCCGCGCGGCAATATTCACGGTCTGGCCGAAATAGTCGAGATTCTCGTTGAGGGTCACGGCGATGGAAGGACCGCAATGTGCCCCCATTTTGAGAACGACGGCGGGCTGGCCGTGCTTGGAGTTGAACTCTCCGATGTCCCGCAGAATGTGCAGCGCTGCCTCCACGGCATCCACCGGCCGGAAAAACGCAGCCATGACGGCGTCGCCGATGGTCTTCACGATGGCACCGGCATGCCGATGGGCAATTGCGTCGAGGAGAGCGAAATGTTCGCGGACGAGAGCATAGGCATTAAGATCCCCGAGGCGCTCGTAGAGCGCGGTCGAACCCTTCAGGTCCGTGAACAGGAACGTCACCTGCCGAACGCCGAGGCCCTCCTCCTCATCTACGCGCTCTGAGCGGAAGAGCTTGCGGAACGTCTGACGCGTCAGCAGCATCCCGCCCGAGACGTAGGGATCGAATTCGAGGGTCGGCTTCTCTGGCATTTCCAAGATTTCAGGTGGCCAGTTGATCAGGAGCAGCGAACCGCGCTTAGGGCCGGTGTTGCTGATCTCGAAGATCACAGGCCCCGACGGCACGGCCGAAACGGCGGGCGTGAACCGCTGCCCGTCATAGGTGGCACGAACGATCGTCGGAGTATTCGGCATCTGCACGGCAGTGGGATCGAGCGCGACCGGGAGCGTAAAGCCCGCCTGGGTCTGGACGTTGACGCCTGAGACCGCGCCCGGCCCAATATCGGTCTGCAGCGTCGTTGTCAGACCGGACGGCAGATAAGTCATTCCGCGAACGAAACCGCGCAAGACATCGACAAATCGAGTCTGTCCGCCGGGCAGCCGTCCGCTGTTGGCGAACTTGAGCTTCCAGTGCAGATCTTCGATCGAGAGATTGTCGACGTCATACAAGGCGAGGTGCCGAATTTGCGGCGAGACGGAGAAGGACACTTCGATGAAGTCGTCGAGTTCGGTGTGACCCTCGATATCGCAAAGCCCGCAGACGAAATGGCTCCGGAGCGCACGGAGCCTCCCGAAGCTTTCCAGCACCAGACCCGAGTGGGGGCAGAGAATGTCCCAATGCATGTCGACCAGCCCGGCGCGAGCGGCATGGAGAAACAGATCGATCGACTCCGGCTCAGCCACACTGCGATCACGGGCGAACGCCAGCGGATTGGCGCGGTACAGGCTGACCTCGTCACCACTGCAGATCAGCGTTTCGAACTTGGAGATTACGCGCGGGCTCCAAGTGCGGGCCTGCTCGATCTGCGTCATCTTGCTTTCGAGAAGACGCTCGTCAATGGATGTCATCGATCAGCTCCTGACGATGGCAATCTATCAGCTTCGCCCGGTCCTCGCGAGCCATCCGATGCCGCACGGACTATTGCACTGCAAGGATTTTCAATCCACCCATGTCGCTTATGGGTCAAAGTGCGAAGAACTCAACCTGAGCAAATCTACTCCGCCATGCCTCGCTGGATGGACCTCAATATGGTGCGCCCACGACGTCGCTGAAGCCCCAAAAGCTGACCCGTATATCGGGAGATGCCGCGCATTGCAGTGAGTCCGATCACATGCAGGAACGGTGATCTGCTCCAACAGGGCCGTTTGAGAAGGGTAGCTTCCAGCGAGGGGACAGAATGGAGAAGTATGGAGGGGCGCCATCGAGGTGCGTGACTATGACCCCGACTGGCCGGTTCGTTTCCAGCAGGAGTGCCGTCGCTTGCGATTTGTGGTCGGTCCGGCGCTCAAGATCGAACACATGGGCAGTACGTCTGTGTCCGGCCTCTCGGCCAAACCGATTATGGACATCTTGGTCGGCCTCCCGAACTTGTTGCGCGCGAAGTCCACGTTTGTGAGGCCATTCGCGCAACTCGGATACACCTACATCCCCGAGTACGAAGCATGGTTACCTGGTGAACTGTTTTTTCGGAAGAGGATGCCTGGACCCTGGACACACCATCTTCACATCATGGAGCAATGCAATCCACGCTGGAGAGATTTCCTGCTGTTTCGCGACTACTTGCGCTTACACCCGGAAATCGCTGCCGCGTACGGAAGCCAAAAGAAATCGCTCGCGGATGAATTTGGCAAGAACATCGAGGGCTTTCGCAAAACAAAACATCGGTTGTGAGGGAGATAACCGACAAGGCGCTATCAGCATTCGGGAAGTATTGTTTGCGCTGCCACAGCGACGGGATATGCCGTGCGGCGCTGCTAAGATGTCCGCTTCGGGTCCACAAGCGGGAATGCCAACGAGCAGCTCCTTGCTCGAGCCTCACAGCGCAAGGCACGGGTGGAGTTCTCTCCCTTCAGGCGCTTGGCAGGGACCGAGTAAGGAGCTGCCGGCGAGCCTTCTTCAGATCGGTCGCCAGTTTTATTTTCTCTCTCAAAACGAGGATTTCGGAATATTCCTTTTGGATCTCTGGGCGGGTGCGAAGTGCTTCAAGCTGCTGGGCGGTCAGTTTCAGTATCGCGGCAATATGCGTACTCTGGATGTGGTGCATGGCAATCAAATCCGCTGTTGGAAAAAAACGGAACGGCACGATACAGCGAACTGCGGTGCGGCGTCGCTGGAAATAAACAGCCAGCCTTACTGTCGTTTTTTTTGCAGCGCGTCACTGCCCTCATCAGGTGGGGGGCTGCCGTCTGCTCATAATGAATTTCTTGACCGCATGAATCGTGCGAGCAAGCTGTCGCGGCCGGCGACTACGCGGCGGCGTGACTAACACAACGAAGAGCAGGTTCAGCAGCAGCCAGCAGCCGACCGCGATGAAAATGTACTTCATAACTCCTCAAGGGTGCCCTCGGAAGAGCACTGCAAGAAGAGCGGCAGCAACAATCGCGAGCCAGATCATCGAAACAACGAAGCTGGCGAAATGCCAATCTACGTCGCGGCGCCTGGTCTGCATTGTGTCTCCTTCCGGAGGCCGTGTCGTCGTCTCAGCGGCCTCTATCGTCCTTGCCGTTGGGGCTGCCGTCTCCGCCGCCGTTGCCCCAGCCGTTGTTGCCGTGATGGTGATGGTCGTCGTGGACCGCGCCTGCGCCCGACTTCGCGATCGCATCCGATGTAAGGGATGTCGACAGGAGTAGGGTGATGGCTGGAGGTGTCACCGCCGCGAACTTTCCGCAGGTTCTTAAGAACTCGCGACGGTCGTCCTGATCTGGCATGCGTTTCTCCGTCCAGAGATAAGCCCAAATTAAATCACAATAACTGAATTAAATCAATTTAATTTCGTTCCAGAAGAAAGCGGCCCGCCCACTCGTCCACTCCCTCAGGGGAAGCTCGACGCGCTGGAGTCCGCTGTGGTCACAAGCCGCCGACCACGCCGAAGGTGGGAGCTTCCGCTTTGCCTTGGTAAGCCGACGTTTATGAGGTCACGTCCTCCGCGAGGCGGCTTCGACCGCTCGGCTCGGCGGCAGGCCAAGAGCAGGTCAGGAACTCGCGGAGGCGTTGCGGATTGGCTCTGTCGGCCGGACTGAGTGCCTCCAGCGAGACGGCTATGGCGAGCGACCGCAACACATTCCTCGGCGTCGCGGCGTGCGACCTTGCCCTGCCTCTTGGCGAAGCCGACGTCGTCATCTTCGGAGCTGCCGACGCCACGCCGCATGTGAAGGGCAGGACCAGCCATGCCGCGAATGGCCCAGCGGCCATTCGCAATGCTTTGCGCGTTTATCAGACCGACCTTGCCAGGTGGGATTTCGACCAAGACGGAATCCTGCTCGACCCGGAGCAAATCCGGGTCGTCGATGGCGGCGATCTTGCCACGTCACCCGAGGCCCCCGAGCAAAACCGGAATGCAATCAGGTCCGCCACCAGGAAGATCCTGAAGTCCGGCGCGGTACCCATGCTGCTCGGCGGAGATGATTCTGTCCCCATACCGTTCTTCGAGGCGTTCGAAGACATGGGCAAGCTGACGATCCTGCAGATCGACGCGCATCTGGATTGGAAGGACCAGCGCGACGGCTCAGCACATACGTTTTCCAGCACGATGCGGCGCGCCAGCGAGTTGCCTTGGGTCGAACGCATTGTGCAGGTCGGTTTACGGGGTATCGGCGGCTCGGGCCTGCAGGAGCTCAGTTGCGCGCGGAATTGGGGCTCCAGGATTTTTACGGCACGAGACGTCAAAAGCCGGGGCGTTCAAGCCGTCCTGAGTGCAATCGAGGACAGCGCGAATTGCCTGATCACGATCGATTGCGACGGCCTGGATCCGTCCGTCATTCCCGGCGTGCTGCTGCCGCAACCTGGCGGCTTGTCCTATTTCGACGTCATAGACCTGATCGCGGGCGTCGCCTCGAAGGCCAGAATTGTCGGTCTTGATCTGGTCGAATTGGTGCCGGAGCGTGATCTGCAGAATATTGGGGCGATCTGCGCAGCGCGGATCATCTGCAACGCCATTGGACATATCGCCAAGCAGAAACGCTAGCCGGTGGGCATGTGTCCGAGCGCCTTGCGGATCATCGCGGCGAGCTGGTTGCGGCGGTAGGGTTTTGTCAGCAGCATGACGCCGTCGTCGAGCTTGCCGTGGTGGACGATGGCGTTGTCGGTATAGCCGGAAGTGTAGAGCACCTTCACGCCGGGGCGGATCGTCGCCACCTTGTCGGCGAGGTCGCGTCCGCTCATGCCGCCGGGGATGACGACGTCGGTGAACAGTAGATCGAACGGCTGGCCGGCCCGGATCAACTCCAGCGCGGCCTTGCCGTCGGGCGCGGCGACGGTCTGGTAGCCGAGGCTCTGGAGCTGCACGGTGACGAAGTTGCGCACCAGCGGATCATCCTCGACCACAAAAATGGTCTCGGCGCCACCCTCGGCCGGCGGTGCGGCAGAGGTGACTGGCTCGGTCATGCCTTCGCCCGGCGGCAGATAGAGCTTGATCGTGGTGCCGTGGCCTTCCTCGCTGTAGATCTTGATGTGGCCGCCGGATTGCTTGACGAAGCCGTAGACCATGGAAAGGCCGAGGCCGCTTCCCTTGCCGACCTCCTTGGTGGTGAAGAACGGCTCGAACGCCTGCTGTTGCACCTCGGCCGGCATGCCGGTGCCGGTGTCGCTGACGGCGAGCATCACGTAAGGGCCGGGCCGCACGTCGGGATTGCTTTGCGCATAGGCCTGGTCGAGCACGACGCGGTGGGCCTCGAGCAGCAGCTTGCCGCCGTTCGGCATGGCGTCGCGGGCGTTGATGGCCATGTTGAGCAGGGCATTGGTGAGGCGGGACGGATCGATGTGCGCGGTCATCTGCCCCTGTTCGAGCACGGTCTCGATCTCGATCTGCTCGCCGAGGGTGGGGCGCAGGAGTTTCGCGATGTCCGCGACCGCGGCGTTGATCTCGACGTTGCGCGGCTGCAGCGGCTGCCTGCGCGCGAAGGCGAGCAGATGCTGAATCAGCTCGGCGCAGCGCTCGGCGGCCTCGTCGATCAGGCGTGCCACGCGCTGGAGCTCGGGCTGCTGCTTCAGGCTCGCCACCAACGTCTCGGTATTGCCGGAGATCACGGTCAGCATGTTGTTGAAGTCGTGCGCGACGCCGCCGGTGAGCTTGCCGATGGCATCCAGCTTCTGCGACTGGTACAATTGCCGCTCGGTCTCGCGCGAGGTGGTCGCGTCGTGATAGACCAGCACCGCGCCGGAGACGTTGCCTTTCCCGTCCAGCATCGGCCGGCCGCTGATCATGAGATGACGGGGAGCATTGCCGCTGTGCGGGCGGACGATCATCTCCATGTTCTCGAACGGCTCGCCACGCAGCACGCGTGCCGACGGTAACTCGTCGGCCTTGAGCGGGGTGACGCCGTCGCCGTGAAGCACGATGGACATCGCGCGCAGATTGCGCAGGTTCATGCCGGTCCGGTGCAGCAGCATGCGCTCGGCGGCGGGATTGGACAGAAGGACATTGCCCTCGGCATCGATGACCAGCACCGCCTCCGCCATGCTGTGAAAGGTGCTCTGGAGCACGTTGACCGAGAGGCGCAGCTCGTCATGCGCGGTGACCAGATGCTCGGTGCGCTCGGCCACCGCGGCCTCGAGCTGCTGCTTGGCGGCCGTGGTCTCCATTAGCGTGCTCTTGAGTGCGCCCTCACTGCGCCGGCTCTCGCGCATCATCATCACGACCAGCAGCAGGATCACCAACGCGCCGGCGACGTCGATGCCGAGCAGCACGATGCCGGTGCGGCGCAGATCCTGGGAGCGCGCCGCGAGCAATCGTTCTTCCTCTGCGCTCAAATGATCGAAATTGCCCATCACCGTGTCCATGAGGCCACGGCCCTCGCCCTTGCCCTGGACTGCGGCAATGCCGGCCTGATCGTTTCCGGCGCGCAGGCGCATCACTTCGGCGGCGATCTCGATCCGGCGCAGCGCCAGCGGCTCGGTGCCCTCGAGCAGCGCGACATGTTCGGGAGTGTCGCGCACGCTGCGCTTGAGGTCGGCGAGTGCGGGTGCGATACGGGCGTGCACCGCCTGGAATTCTTCGCTGAAGCTCGGGTTGCGATAGATCTCGTAGCCACGTGCGGCGCTCTCGGCACTGCGCATCAGCACGCGCAGGTCGGAGATCTTCTTCAGCACCCCGACGGTGTGATTGACCCAGGCCGCATCGGACCGTGACTTGACGTCGAGGCCGATCGAGGCTGCGGTGATGATCAGGAGGATGGCAAGTCCAGCACCGAGAATGACGCGCTGCGTTGGGATCAAGGGACTTCTTTCTTGTCCTTCGGCTGCGAGCCATCGCCCGGCACGGCGATGCATTCCCGGATCGTGGTCAGCAGCGTGTCCGGCGTGAACGGCTTGCGCAGGCAGCGGGTCGCGCCAAGCTCCAGCGCCATCCGGAGGAAGTCGGGAGAGGGCGAGGCGGATGATGCGAAGGCGTAGCCGGACATCGCGATTAGCGGAACCGCCGGCGCGCGCTCGTGAAAGATGCGAATGGACTCGAAGCCGCGCATATGCGGCATGAAGATGTCAACCAGCATCACGTCGAAATTCTGTGTTTCGAGCGCAGCCAAACCCGTTTCTCCGCCGTCAGTCAACGTGACGTCGAAACCCTGACGTTGGAGGAGGACCTCGATGGTCGCGCCGACCATCGGATCGTCATCAACCACGAGAATGCGCGGCATGACACTTCCCAGTCATCGAAGTCCCCACAGCCAAGTTGATACAGGTGAATCGCGCGTCGGGTCAATTTGGGATTGGATAAGGGTAGATATGCACGGTGCGGTGAATAAAGGTCCGCTCGCATCGATTGTACGCGACACCTGCCGATGACGAATACGAGGCGAGCGAACAGGTGAGGCGCCTGAATGAAAAAGGCGCCGCATCGCTGCGACGCCTTCTTCTTCAAGTGTTTCAGGTCGTGTTACGGGCAGGGATGACGCTGGCCGTCATAGCCCAGATAGGTGCCGGACGCGGGATCGTAGGACTTGTAGCGCTGCGCGCAGTAGGCCGCGGAGTCGCCGCCGCCATCGGGGACCACGGCCACTGTCGGTTCATCATAGTAGCTGTCGCCGTAATAGTAGGGGTCGTCGTAATACCCGCCGCCGTAATAGGCGTACGAGCCGAGGCCGCCGATCGCAGCGCCGGCCGCGAACCCGGGCCAAAAGCCGCCGCCGTGACGATGATGCCAGTGACGACCACTCCAATTGCCGCTGCCACCCTGCCAGTTGCCCGCAGTCGCGACGCTGCGTGTACCGCTGTAGGACGGCGAGAAGGCCTGTCGGCTCACCGTGCCGGCTGCGAAGCTGCCACCGCCCGGACGTACTGCTGCGCCGGCCGCGAAATTGCCGCCGCCGCCGCCGATCCGCGCGCCGCCGAAGTTGCCGCCGCCCATGCGGGCGCCGCCGCCACCGAAATGTGCCCCGCCGCCGCCGCCACCGAAGTGTGCTCCGCCGCCGCCACCGAAGTGTGCTCCGCCGCCGCCACCAAAGTGTGCTCCGCCGCCGCCGACCGCTGCGGCCCGACTTTGGGCAAAGCTCGGCGTCGCCAACGGGATAACCAATGCCACTGCCGCAGCCGTGCTCAAGACTTTCAGACTTTTCATGATCAAAACTCCTTTTCCCGGAAGCAAACCCCATGAAAGGGCCGGAGTTCCTGGGATCACGGGGGTTTGCGTGCGACGAAAAGTTCTCATGGCGACGCTGTATCCGGCATGAACGGATCGCGTCCGATTTGCGGCAGCGTTCCGTGCCGGGGACTGCATCTGCAGCGCGGCATTGCCGCCCGCGCCGAACTGGACATTTCGCCGTCCGGATGGCATCAGGACCCGACGAAGCAGGGCCCTTGCCGCATGAAACAGTTCTTCCTCAAGTTTTTCACCTGGTGGAATGGCCAGACGTTTGGCACCCAACTCTGGACCAAGCGCTACGGCGAGCTGGTCGGCCAGGACGAGCAGGGCAACCTCTATTATCGCACCCGCGGCGGGGCGATCGACCCGGTGCTCGGCTTCGAGCGCCGCTGGGTGGTCTATAACGGCTACGCCGAGGCCAGCCGTATCCCGCCGTCCTGGCACGGCTGGATGCATCACACCGTCGACGTGCCGCCGACGCAGGACAACTACCAGCCGCGCGAATGGGAAAAGCCGCACCAGCCCAATCTCACCGGCACGGCCAACGCCTACCGTCCCGCGGGCTCGACGCTCGCCAGCGGCAAGCGGCCGAAGGCGACCGGCGACTATCAGCCCTGGACGCCGAGCTAGCCTTCCGATTCCCGTCTCAACCCTTGTCGTGGGGGTGGATGCACCCGCATCCGCCTCGCTTTGCTGTGGACAACGGGAACAGCGGGGATGAGTGCTGCGCGGGCATTGCAGCCACGCGGGCGATGCGGCTCAATGGTCGCATCTTACGGAGATGGGAGACCATCGCGTTCGGTTCGGGCAACAGTTCGCGACTGTCCCGAAATGCAGCGGCCGCCGACCAGGACTCGATCGGGAGATAGGCCCCCGGTCTGGAAGCTCCGAAATCGCCCGATGAAATGTGCAGCCGCCGTAAGACAGGAAAGGCCGCTCGGGAAACCGGGCGGCCTTTTTCTTTGATAGAGGGACGACTGATTTCGCGTGCCCCGGACGCTGCGCGGCACCGCTACGCGATGCATCGCGTCCGGGACACGAGAGTGGAGACTAGGTCATCCGCTCGGCCGCACGCTTCACCGCCTCTAGCCGGCGCGCCTGACCCTGCGCGCCGCGCTCTTTTAGTAATGCCAGCACCTCCGCCGGCGCGGTATCCGGCGAGCCTGCATTGAACGGCGGGGCCGGATTGTATTCGAGCTGAAGCTGGATCGCCTCCGCGGTGGTGCGATCGACCATGATCGACACCAGGGTCAGCGCGAAATCGATTCCCGCGGTGACGCCGCCGCCGGTGATGCGGTTGCGGTCGACGCAGACGCGCGTCTTGGTCGGCGTCGCGCCGAACTGAGCGAGCATCTCCATCGCGCTCCAATGCGTGGCGGCGCGATAGCCCTTCAAGAGGCCGGCGGCGCCGAGCGCCAGCGATCCCGTGCAGACCGAGGTGACGTATTTGGCACCCTCGGCCTGCCGGCGCAGGAAACCGAGCACCTCCTCGTCATTGAGCAGATCGTTGGTGCCGCCGCCGCCGGGCACGCAGATCACGTCGAGCTGCGGGCAGTCGGCGAATGTCGTGGTCGGCGTCAGCGTCAGCACGGAATCGCTCGGCACCGGCTCGACCCGTTTCCAGATCAAATGCAGTTTTGCGCCCGGCACAGAGGAGAACACCTGCAGGGGACCCGTAAAATCGAGCTGGGTGACGCGCGGAAACACCAAGAAACCGATCTGGAGCGGGGACGACATGAGAGCCTCCAATTATGAGCTTGACGGAAGCAGCCTCTCATGATGCCTTTCCGTCCAGAATGGCGTATTTCCCTCGCTTTCGGACATAACCATGATCGGCATCCTGATCTTCCCGGACTTCCAGTTGCTCGATGCGGCCGGCCCGATCTCCGTGTTCGAGATCGCGGCGCGCTGCACGGGCAAGACGACGACCGGGATCCGCGTGCTGGCGGTGAACGCGGGGCCGGTGCGCAGCTCGTCCGGCGTTGAGATGATGGCGCGCGAATTCAAGTCGGCCAATGCGATCACGACGCTGGTCGTGGCGGGAGGTGCGGGCGTGACGGATGCCGCGCGCTGCGAAGTCACGCGCGCCTTCGTGCAGCGGCTGGCGCGGCGGGGCGTGCGGGTCGCGAGCGTCTGCTCGGGCGCCTATGTGCTCGCCGAAGCAGGCCTGCTCGACGGCCGCCGCGCCACCACGCATTGGGGACGCACGCGGGATTTCGTCGCGCGCTATCCCAAGGTGAAGTTCGAGCCGGACCAGATTTTCACCCGCGACGGCAATGTGTGGACGTCGGCCGGCATCACGGCCGGCATCGACCTTGCGCTCGCGATGGTGACGGAGGATCACGGTGAGCAGATCGCGCAGGACACGGCGCGGCAGCTCGTGCTGTATCATCGCCGCAGCGGCGGCCAGTCGCAATTCTCGTCACTTCTGGAATTGAAGACGCCGAACGGCCGCTTCGGCGCGCTGCTGTCCTGGGCGCGCGAGAACCTCGACGCTCGCTTGACTGTCGAAGATCTCGCCGACCGCGCCGGCATGAGCGCGCGGCATTTTGCCCGCGCCTTTGCCGCCGAGACCGGCACGACGCCCTCGAAGGCCATCGAGCGCTTGCGCATCGAGGTCGCGCGCGAGCGCGTGCAGTCCTCGCGCGAGGCGATCGAACTCGTCGCGGAGACGACCGGTTTCCGCGATCCCGAGCGCATGCGGCGCGCCTTCATTCGCGCCTTCGGCCAGCCGCCGCAAGCGCTGCGGCGCGCGGCAAGGGCCGGGTAGGGAGAATTGATCGAGTTGGAGAGCCCGCTTGAGCGGGTGAGCACACTTGGATATTTGAGCAGACTTGCATATTGCGCGGCATTTCCCCTTTTGGAGCCGGAACGGACCTCGTCAAGCGAATGCACCCGTTGTAGACGATGTGTACAACACGTACCGTCGCCGATCCGATGCAAGGAACCCCAATGACCGATCGAGAAAAGATTCTGATTGCCCTTCGCGAAAAACCTCTGAAGACCTTCGAAGTCATGAAGCGCGTGAACATCAAGAATCAGGACGACTGCCAATCGCTCCTGTTGAAGATGCGTGACGAAGGCGCCGTGAAATTCGACATTCACAAGGGACATTGGCGCGCTGCGTGACGACATTCGCCTGGTCACCAGCGGCCTCGCGACGGCAGAGCGGACATGACTTGCGTGTTGGCAAGGCTTGCGGATTGGTTCAGCCCGATGCGGCCTTGCCGCCGGTCGCCGCGGCGCCCGAGGCCTGTGCGCGCGCCGTCAAGCGCCGCGCGATCGGCATCAGCATGTAGGGCGCCAGGTGAATGGGAAACTGCGTCATCGCGAAATAGAGCCAGGTGGTGGGCGGCAGCGCGCCGGCAGTCGCGGCGAGCATCAGGCCCAGATTGCGCTGTGACACCATCAGCCCGAGCGCCAGCGCGCGCTCATAGCCGATGCGGCGGAACAGCAGCGTGGTGACGGCGAGCAGCGTGAAATAGATCGCGAAGGCGAGAGCTGCGAAGCCGATGGTGGAGACCGGCCGGGCGACGAGATCGCTCGCGACGTCGCCCATGATTGCGGTCGCGAAGACCAGCAGGATGACGATGTTGAAGCCGTCGATCGGCTGCCTGTGGCGCTGGATCGCGGCCGCGCCGAAGATCTGTCGGATCACGGTGGCGGCCAGCAGCGATGCGGCGAGGATGCCGAGCAGCTTCAAGCCCAGCGCAGGCGGCGAGATGCTGAGCATGCCGTCGAGGAACAGGCTTGCGAACAGCGATGCCGTGAACGGTACCAGCGCCGTCGCGCTCACCAGCGTGACCAGCACCAGCGTGGCGTCGAGGCCCATCAGCGCCGCCAGCGCCGGTGCGGCCATCATCGGCGAGGCCATGCTCTGCAGCATCAACGCCAGGGCAAGGTCGGGCGCGCGCGCCGTGAGCCCGGTGACATGGACGATCAGCCCGATGATCACAGGCACGCCGATCATGGTCCAGACGGTCGCGGTCGCGACCAGCGCCGGCCGGCGCAGATGGCCGGTGAGCGCGGCGAGATCGACCCGCATGAAGGAGATGCAAAGCAGAACGAAGATCGCCTCGGTGACGTAGGGGCGCAACAACGCCCCGAGCGGCGGTACCGCGAGCGCGATGAACACGACGGCGGCCACCGCGCGGGTGCCCTGGCCGCCAAGCCATGTCAGCCCGCGCAGGGGGAGGGCGAATATGTTTTGAAGAACGGGCGGCATCGGGAACGGCGTTTCAGGCCAATCCTTTCAGCCACGCGCCGATCTCGCTCACGGCGACATTGGCCTCTCGCAGCAATTTCCCCATCGTGAAGAAGCCGTGGAACTGGCCGGGATAATGCTTGGTAGCCACGGCCACGCCGGCCTGCCTCAGCCGCTCGGCATATTCGTCGCCTTCGTCGCGCAGGGGATCGGCACCGGCGGTCAGCACATAGGCCGGCGGCAGGCCGGCCAGGTTTGTCGCCCGTGCCGGCGAGGCGCGCCAGTCGTGGATATCGGCGGCGCCGTTGAGATAATGGTCGCGGAACCAGCGGATCACCGAATGCGTCAGCAGCACGCTCGTCTCGGGTTCGCGGTGAGAGCCGTGCGTCATGGCGAAATCGGTCGCCGGGTAGATCAGCAATTGGCCCGCGATCGCAGGACCATTGCCGTCGCGCGCGGCGAGCGCGACCACTGCGGCGAGATTGCCGCCCGCGCTATCGCCGCCGATCGAAAGCCGGGAGGCGTCGATGCCGAGCTCGCGCGCGTTGGCGGCGACCCATTTGGTCGCGGCGATCGCGTCATCGATGGCGGCGGGAAATTTGTGCTCTGGCGCGAGGCGGTAGTCCACCGAGATCACGATCAGCGCGCCGGCGTCGGCGAGCTGGCCGCAGACGACGTCATGGGAGTCGAGATCGCCGATCACCCAGCCGCCGCCGTGGAAGAACACCAGCGCCGGGGACAAGCCATCATACCGCCGCGGCTCTTTCGGAACATAGAGGCGCGCGGGAATGGCGCCGTGCGGTGCCGGGATCGACAGCGGCGTGACGCGCGCGAGGTCAGGTGGCTCGGGATTGGTCGCAAAGCGCGCCTGCGCGTAATAGGCCCGCGCTTCCGGTGCGGTCAGGGTCTCATAGGCGGGCCGGCCGGCCTCCTGAAAGGCCTTGTAGACGGCGGCGGCATCGGGATCGAGCACAACGGGCATGGGGAGCGACCTCTGGGTTTCCAGTTATCGTTGGAGTTCTTTTCGGGGGCGGGCCGCCTCGGCCGCCGGGAAGCGTGCTCGACTATTCCATCCGGGGGCCGATCTGGCCAGACCGGGCCGGGAAGGGCAGGGATGCCGCCCTTCCCCCGCCGTATTCGCCGTGTTAACCGGATGGCCTGCGAGCGGCGGTAGCCCCTGTAGAATGTCCTCCAGCAAGCCCGATTCGCTGTTGAAGCCGCGCGAGATATGTTTCGAACATTTACCCTGACAGGTCTTGCGGCGCTTCTGGCCGCCACCGCACTGACGGCTGCGACGCCGGCGCAGGCGCAGATCGGCACGATCTTCTCCGATCCGCCGCCGCTGCGGCCGCCCGGCACCATTCCGCGTGGCCAGCCCCAGCCGCAGCCGCAGATCCCCGATGACGACGAAGAGGTGCCGGAGCTGCCGCCGCAGGGCCGTGTGCTGCCGTCACGTCCGATGGCGCCACCGCCGGGCCGGCAGGGCAATGTGATGCCGGGGCCGGTCGAGACCCAACCTCTGGCGCCGCCGCCCGGTTCTAGCGCCGCTCCGCCAAACCAGCCGCCGCCCGTCGCGGTCGCTCCGCCCAATCCGCAAGGCGCCCCGGGTGCGCCCGGTCAGCGCCAGCCACAGCAGAAGGGCGGACCGGGCGGCGCTGTCCCGCAGACGCCGGCGAGCCTTCAGCCGGGCGACGAAGTCGTCACCGAGCCGCCGGCCCAGAAGATCGTGAACAAGAAAGCGACCTTCTCCGGCCTCGACAAGATCACCGGGCGCATCATCAACTTCGACGAGGAGATCGGCGAGACCGTGCAATTCGGGGCGCTGCGCGTCAAAACCGACGCCTGCTACACGCGGCCGGCGACCGAGGCCGCCAACACCGACGCCTTCGTCGAGGTCGACGAGATCACCTTGCAGGGTGAGGTGAAGCGCATCTTCTCGGGCTGGATGTACGCGGCAAGTCCGGGCCTGCACGGCGTCGAGCACCCGATCTACGATATCTGGCTCACCGACTGCAAAGAGCCGCAGCAAACGATTGCGACCGCGGCACCGGATCCCGGCACCAAGCCGGCACCGCCGCCGCCCGCGCAGAAGAAGGCCGCGCCCAAGCAGGTGCAGCAGCGTCCGCCGCAGCCGTTACCGCCGATCCAGCAGCAGCAGCCGGCACCGCCGCCACCTCCTCCGCCGCCCGAGCAGCGGCCGGGTCTGTTCGGTTTCCCCGGGTTTGGCCGCTAGGCCAAATCCCGCGGGGTTTGGTCGATAATCCGGTTATTGCCGCGCGGCGATGATCTCGAGCGCGCGCGCGCCCGGGATCGCTTCGCCGGCCGAGAGCCTCAGGAAATCGCCAGGCTCGCCCGCGAGCGCCTTGTCGAGCAGCGCGGTGTAGCGCCGCCGCGAAATCTCGGCCGCGCCAAAACTCTTCAGGTGTTCGGTGACATATTGGGTGTCGAGCAGCTCGAAGCCGCCATGGATGAGCCGCGCGACCAGATGCACCAATGCGACCTTGGAGGCATCGCGTGCGGTGTGGAACATGCTTTCGCCGAAAAAGCCCGGCCCAGGCTGACGCCGTAAAGGCCGCCGACGAGGTCCTCGCCCTGCCAGGCCTCGACGCTGTGGCAATGGCCGAGCTCGTACAGCCCGCCATAGAGGTCGCGGATGCGCTTGTTGATCCAGGTGTCCTCGCGCCCGGCTTGGGGTGCGGCGCAGCCGGCGATCGTGGCCTTGAAGGCGGTATTAACGGTGACGCGGAATGAATCCGAACGCACGGTGCGCGCGAGCCGCGAGGCCACGCGAAATCCGTCGAGCGGGATGACCCCGCGCAACTCCGGCTCGACCCAGAACAGGGTCGGATCATCGGCGCTTTCAGCCATCGGAAAGATGCCGCAGGCATAGGCGCGCAGCAGCACGGCTGGCGTGATTTCAGACGGGGCAGAGTCGCGCGAAGTCATGGCGCGTCATAATAGCAGGATCGCAAGGCGGTTGCGATGGGCGGTGCGGATCAGTTCGCTGCGGCAGCAGCCGGCTTGCCGGCGGCAGCCGGGACACGGCGGAACATCAACATGACGCGGGTTCCGGAATGGTTGGGGTCGCGCTCGACCGAAGCGTCGAGCTTGCTGGCCATGGCTGCGACGATACGCTGGCCCATGCCGGTGGAGCGCGGATCGGCCTTGACGTTGTCGCCGACGCCATCGTCGCTGATCGACAGCAGGAGATCGTCGCCCCGCGAGGTCAGCTCCACATGGATCGGGCCGGCGCCGTCAGGGTAGGCGTATTTTACCGCGTTCATCACCAGCTCGTTGACGATGATGCCGACGGCGACTGCACGGTCCGGATCGATCTCGATCGGTTCGGCCTTCAGCGTCAGGCGCGACATCCGGTTGCCCTCGGCCGAGCGGCGCAGATCCTCGAGCAGCGAGTCCAGATACTGGTTCAGGACCACGCTCTTCAGGTCTTGCGAGGTGTAGAGGCGGCGGTGCACTTGCGCGACTGCGGCCACGCGGCCCATCGCATTGGTCAACGCAGCCTTGACCTCGTCCTGCGCGGCGGAGCTGGCCTGCAGGTGCAGGAGGGAGGCGATGATCTGCAGCGAGTTGCCGACGCGGTGGTTGACCTCGCGCAATAGCAGCTCGCGTTCGGCTGCAAGAGCAGCGTAGCGGTCGCGCGAGGCATGGATCTCGGCTTCGGCTTCCTCGCGCGCCTTCTGCAATTCGGCTTGGCGCAGCGCGCCATCGGCCGCGACGTGAAGCAGGGGAATGAAGTCGCCCTTGACGTCCTTGACGAGATAATCGGCCGCGCCCGCCTTCAGCGCCGTCACCGCGATGCTGGAATCCTGCGAGGCCGTGACGAAGACCACCGGCGGCGCGCCCGGGATCGCCATGATCTGCTCCAGCGTTTCCAGTCCGTCGAGGCCGGGCATGTATTGGTCGAGCGCCACCACGTCGATACCGCCGGTCGTGGCCGCGCGGCGGATGTGCTCGAGGCCTTCCTCGCCGCTTGCGGCGTGAACGACCTTGTAGCCGCGCCGTGTCAGGCCGCGATCGACCAAGCGCGCCAGCGCCCCGTCATCGTCGATGTAGAGCAGTGTGGGCGTACGTTGATTCATGGGGCGGCGGGCGGGACCTGGATGACCGAGAAGAACAAGCCGAGCTGCCGGATGGCATTGGCGAAATTCTCGTAGTTCACGGGCTTGGTGATGTAGACGTTGCAGCCGAGCTCGTAGCAGCGTTTGATTTCCTGGGAATCGTCGGTGGTGGTCAGCACCACCACGGGCGAGGCCTTCAGGTATTTGTTCTCCTTGATCTGCTTTAAAATGTCGATCCCGGTCATGTCGGGGAGGTTGAGATCGAGCAGGATCAGGAGCGCATTGCCTTTTTGCACGAGCCCGCTGCCGTCGGGCCCGAACAGGTGCTTCATCGCCTCAGTGCCGTTGGCAAAGGAGATGATCTCGTTGTTGACGCCGGACCTCCGGATGTTCCGCTCGATCAGCCGCGCGTGGCCCTCGTCGTCCTCGATCATGATGATGGTGACGGGTTGAGTCATTGATCCGCGTTCCGGTTGCTGGCGTTCCAGGTGATGGGCAGCGTGATGGTGAACGTGCTGCCCGTATTCAGTTCCGATGATACCGACATGGTGCCGCCGAGGCGACGCACAAGTGCACGCACATGCGCAAGACCGATGCCCTGACCGGGCTTGTCCTGGGTTCCGGCGCGGCGAAACAGGTCGAAGATCCGCTGGTGGTCCTTGGCGTCGATGCCGCGGCCGTTATCGCTGATCTCGAAGATAGCGTAGCCGAGCTTGGTGCGCCCGCGGATTCTGATCTCGCCGGGGACGCCGGGCTTGAGATATTTGATGGCGTTGTCGATCAGATTGGAGAAGATCTGCTCCAGCGCCAGGCGGTCGCTGACGAGATCCGGCAGCGGGGCGATGTGGATCTCGGCCTGCGCATCGGCGGCCTGATGCGCCAGCGTCGACACGATGGCTTCGATCAGCTCGCGCGTGTCGATCTTTTCCGGCTGGAACTCGCGCCGGCCCTCGCGGGTGAGATTGAGGATCGCCGAGATCAGGCGGTCCATCTTGGCGATCGACGACTTGATGAAGCCCAGCGCTTCGGAAAAATCCTCTGACAGCTGCTTGTCCGGACCTTCGAGTGCGATCTCGCCGTCCGGCAACGGCGGCCCGTCGGCCGGGACATGGGTGAGGCTGCCGATACGGCGGAAAATGTCGCCGCCGAGCTCTTCGAGCTCACTGGTGAAGCCCATGATGTTGACGAGTGGCGAGCGCAGATCGTGGCTGACGATATAGGCAAAGCGCTGGATCTCGTTGTTGGCTTCGCGCAGATCGGCCGTGCGTTCGTCGACCACGCCCTCCAGATTGACATTGGCATCGCGCAGGCGCGCCTCGGCATCGTCGCGGGCAAGGGCCGAGCGCCGCACCAGCCAGATCGAGATCAGGGCCAGCAGCACGACGAGGCCGGAGCCGATGCCGGTCATCGACGCGGCCAGGGTCTGGCTGCGGTCCGAATTGATCGTTCGCAGCCGGAACAGCCGTTCCTCCTCCTGAATCATCCCGGTCGCGACATTGGCGATCGCGGCCGTGGTGTCCGTGGAGGCGATCTCGCGGACCAGCGCTGCGGCCTTCTCCGGCTCGCCGCGCCGGATGAAGTCCATCTCCTGCACGAACTGGCCGAGCCTAGTCTCGATCGCCGCGCTCAGCTTCTCGATGCTTTGGCGTTGCTCCGGATTGTCGCCGATCAGGCGCGTGAGCCTGTCGAGAGCCGGGACGATGGCCGCCACGGCCTTGTCATGGTCGACCTTGAAATCCTCGCCTTGTGTCAGAAGGTAACCCCGGGCGGTGCTCTCGGCGCGGCGGATTTCCAGCAGGAGGGCGTTGATCTGGTTCTCCGCCTCGATCGTGTGAATCACCCATTTGCTGTCGTCTCTCGCCTTGTTGACGAGGTAGACGGAGCCGGCGCTGATCACGGTCAGCACCAGGAGACCGGCCGCGAACAGCAGGATCTGCCAGAATCTACGCCGCCGCTGCGCGTCAGCGATCACGACGGTCTCGCTCGATCAGGCTTGCCGGACTTCAAAACGCCCCCTCGGAACTGTCCCCATCGTGCCAAACGCGATTAGGGCCAAAGGGTTCCACGGGAAAGGACGGCTACTTCGGGGCGGGTTCCGCCTTGTTGGCGAGATATTGTTCCAGCCAGTGGATGTGATAGTCGCCGTTGATGATGTCGTCTTCGCGCACCAGAGCGCGGAACAGCGGCAGGGTCGTCTCGATGCCCTCGACCACCATCTCGTCCAGCGCCCGGCGCAGCCGCATCAGGCACTCGCCGCGGGTCTTGCCGTGCACGATCAGCTTGCCGACCAGCGAGTCGTAATAAGGCGGGATCGTATAGCCCTGATAGACTGCGGAATCGATCCGCACGCCGAGCCCCCCGGGCGGGTGATATTGCGTGATGCGGCCGGGCGAAGGACGAAAGGTCTGCGGATTCTCGGCGTTGATGCGGCACTCGATCGCGTGGCCGATGACCTGGACCTCGTCCTGCCTCGCCGGCAGGTCGCCGCCGGCGGCGATGCGGATCTGCTCCAGCACGAGGTCGATGTCGGTGATGCTCTCGGTGACGGGATGCTCGACCTGGATGCGGGTGTTCATCTCGATGAAGTAGAACTCGCCGTCCTCGAACAGGAACTCGATCGTGCCGACGCCGAGATATTTCATCTCGCGCATCGCCTTGGCGCAGGTCTCGCCGATCTTGGCGCGCGCAGCCGCGGTCAGCACGGGCGAGGGGCCTTCCTCCCAGACCTTCTGGTGGCGTCGCTGCAGCGAGCAGTCGCGTTCGCCAAGATGAATCGCGCCGCCGCGGCCGTCGCCGAGGATCTGGATCTCGATGTGACGCGGCTTCTGCAGATATTTCTCGAGGTAGACGGAAGCATCGCCGAAGGCGGATTTGGCCTCGTTGGCGGCCGTCGACAGCGCGACCTGAAGATCGGCCTCGCTCTCGGCCACCTTCATGCCGCGGCCGCCGCCGCCCGCCGCGGCTTTGACCAGCACGGGGAAGCCGATCTTCCTGGCGATCGCCATCGCGTCGTCGTTGTGGCCGACCCCTCCGTCGGAGCCGGGCACCACGGGAATGCCGAGCTTCTTGGCGGTCCTCTTGGCCTCGATTTTGTCGCCCATCAGGCGGATGTGCTCGGCCTTCGGGCCGATGAAATGCAGATTATGCTCAGCGAGGATTTCGGCGAAGCGCGCGTTTTCCGACAGGAAGCCGTAGCCGGGATGCACGGCATCGGCCCCGGTGATCTCGCAGGCCGCGAGCAGCGCGGGCACGTTGAGATAGCTGTCCTTGGAGGCCGGCGGCCCGATGCACACGCTCTCGTCCGACAGGCGCACATGCATGGCGTCGGCGTCGGCGGTTGAATGCACGGCGACGGTCGCGATCCCGAGCTCCTTGCAGGCCCTGAGGATGCGAAGGGCGATCTCGCCGCGATTGGCTATGAGGATCTTGTCGAACATGGTGTCCTTATTGGACTGACGCGCGGAAAGCGGCGAGGGCGATGAGACCGCCCTCGAACGTCACTCAATGATCACGAGCGGCTCGCCGTACTCGACCGGCTGGCCGTCCTCGATCACGATCTGCGTCACCGTGCCGGCGCGCGGCGAGGGGATCTGGTTCATGGTCTTCATGGCTTCGATGATCAGCAGCGTCTGGCCGACCGAGACCTTGCTGCCGACCTCGATGAACGGCTTGGCGCCGGGCTCCGGCGCCCAATAGGCGGTGCCGACCATCGGCGAGGTCACGGCGCCGGGATGCTTCGACAGGTCGGCAGCGGCAGGCGCGGCGGCAGCTGCGGCCGCCGGGAGCGCGGCGGGGGCAGCTGCCATCTGCATCGGCATGGTCGCGGCGACGCTGATATTGCGGGCGACGCGCAGGCGCAGGCCGGCACGCTCGATCTCGATTTCGGTGAGGCTGGTCTCATCGAGCAGCAAGGCGAGCTCGCGGACGAGGGCAGAATCCTCGCTGGAAAACTTTGCGGCTGCTTTGTCGTCTGGCTGGCGCGCCATGTTGTTTGATCCGAATGTTCTGTGTGAAGGGGAGCGTCAGGCTTTGGGCTTGATGCCGAGCTTGGCGGCAAGGCCCTGGATGGCGAGGCGGTAGCCCTCGATGCCGAAACCGCAGAGGGAGGCGAAGGCCGCGCGCGCGGTGTAGGAGTGATGTCGGAAATTCTCGCGGGCGTGAATGTTGGTGACGTGCACTTCGACCGTCGGGATCTGCACCGCGAGCAGCGCGTCGTGCAGCGCGATCGACGTGTGCGAATAGCCGCCGGCATTGATGATGATGCCCTTCATCTTGCGGGCGTGTGCCTCGTGGATGAAGTCGATCAGCTCGCCTTCGCGGTTGGACTGCCGGCAGTCGGCCTTGAGGCCGAACGTCGCCGCCGTCTCCCGGCACAGCGCCTCGACGTCGGCCAGCGACGCATGCCCGTACTTCTCGGGCTCGCGCGTCCCCAACATGTTGAGGTTCGGCCCGTTCAGGACAAGGATCGTGTCGGTTGCTGGTTCGGCCATTCCACTCCCGCAAGAGCTGCTTCAGCGTGGCGGGGGTTATAGGTAACAAAGCGCGTGAGGGGAAGCCTTGAAGGACCTCCGAGGTGGCTTCAGATACCTCATCCGGGGTGCAAAAATCTGTGTGGAAGCTACGGAAATTGCTTGTTAACCAGTCCGAAGCATGGCTGCCGGCCGAACGGCAAAGGGGCGGGCATTGCTGCCCGCCCCCGATGGTTGCCGGGTATCGTCTTACGTGTTCAGGACAGCCACGATCTCATAGGTGTCCGGATTCACGATCACGATCTCATCCTTGACCAGGACGTAGCGATAGGTCCGCCATTCCGGATAGATCGTCACGACGCGGGACGGCAGGGTGTGCAGCTCAATACCCTCGCGCGGAATGCGGGTGCCGACCGAGATCGAGAAGTTCACGTTGGTCACCGGACGCACGTGCTCCTCGCGGATCACCGAGGTGATCTGCGTGCGTTGCTCGGTCGAGAGCTTGGCGCCCGCGCCGGCCTGACCGACCGTCGTGTTGGTGCTGCTCTGACCCTGCGCGTTCTGGTTGGAGCTGGTGCCGGTCTGACCCTGCGCGTTCTGGTTGGTGCTGGTGCCGGTCTGGCCCTGAGCGTTCTGGTTGGTGCGCGTCTCGGTACCCTTCTGGTTCTCGGCATTGTTGGTGCTGCTGGTGCCGCTCTTGGCGCCCTCAGCCTTCATGTCCTTCTGGTCCTTGGCGCCGGACTTGCTCGTGTCCTGACTCATGCTCTTGGACTTGTCCTGCTGACCCTGCGCGCGTTCGTCGGTGTGCTGGCCCTTGGTGGCGCCGGACTTGTCCTCAGCCGCGTTCTTGTTCATCTCGCGGCCGGAGTGCTCGTCCTTTGTTGCGCCGGAGGATTTGTCCTCGGCGGACGTGCCGGACTTCATGCTGCTGGAGCCGCCGGCCTGGCCGACGGTGCCCTTCTCATGGGCGGATTCCTTACCCATCGAGCCGCCGCGTTCGGCGGCGCCGCCGGAGGGCTGCGAATGCTGCGTCTGCGCACCACCGGCGCCGCCACCGCTGTCGCGGTTCATGGTGCCCTGTGCGTTCGCCAGACCGGTGCCCGCGACGAGCGCGAGTGTGGCAACCGAGATCATAAAGCGGTTAGACATGGAATTCTCCTCACGTGTTCATTTGCGTCATCGCCCGCGCCGACAACGAAAGGAGATTTGAGTTGTTCCGGAACTTCGGTGGTTCCGAGGCTTTTGTTTGTTGAATGCCAGATGAATGCGCGCGCCAGATTTCGGCGCAATGAAAAGGCCGGCTTTTCAGCCGGCCTTTTGCGTGCGTGAGTTGTAGAGCAGATCGCCGATCAGCAAGTCGCCTTGTTAGCAGGTCGCCTTTTTAACAGGTCGCCTTGCCGCAGCGGGCCACAGCGATCTTTTCCTTCAGGCTATCGACGCCGACGGCGCCGACAACGATCTGCTTGCCGATCACGTAGCTCGGCGTGCCGTTCATGCCCATTGCTTCGGCGAGCTTGAAGTTCTCCTCGATGGTGCTGCGCACCTCGGCGCTGCCGATGTCCTTCTCGATTCGAGCGGTGTCGAGGCCAGCTTCCTTGGCCGCCTGAAGTGCGCGCGCCTTGTCGGCCGCGCCACGACCGCCGAGCAGCTTCTGGTGGAAGTCGAGGTACTTCTTGCCGGAGGGATCCTGCATGCGCACCGCGACGGCGACCTGGGCCGCTTCGACCGAGCCCTGGCTCAGTACCGGAAACTCCTTCAGCACCACCTTCAGCTTCGGATCGGCCTTCATGAGGGTGAGCATGTCGTCCATCGCGCGCTTGCAGTAGCCGCAATTGTAGTCGAAGAACTCGACGAAGGTGACGTCGCCGTCCTTGTTGCCGAGCACGACCTGGCGCGGTGAGTTGAAGATCGCATCGGAATTCTGCGCGACGCTGGCCTCGTGTTTTTGCGTCTCCGCCGCGGCCTGGCGCTTGGTGAGCTCGGTCATCGCTTCCTCGAGCACCTCGGGATGGGTGACGAGATAGTTCTTGATGATCGCCTCGATGTCCGTGCGCTGGGCATCGGAGAAGCTGTCGGCCGACGCGGGCGCGGCTGCGCCGAACATGGCGAGCGCAAACAGCGCGGGAGCAAGCAGGCGCAGCGAAGGCATAGGCAAATCCTCTTATCCAAAGCAGGTTTCGGAAAAAGTCCCGGCGGACTTAAGCTCGGTGTCGTGACGTCGTTTCGTAAGGCGTCGTGGCGTAAGGCGTCGTCTTGTAAGATCGTCTTGGTCTTGTCAGTTGCGCGGCGGTTTCGACGCCACGATGTCGTCGGCCTTGACCCATCCGGGCGTGCCGACGGCGAAACGGGTTTTCGCGCGCGTCGCAAGCTCGCGGGCGGTCTTGTTGTCGCCGCGCAGATAGGCGGCCTGCGCCGACGCCAGATCCGCCTCGGCATAGTCGCCTTTCCGGCCATACGCCATCGCGAGCTGCATGTAGCCGAGCACGGCCTCCGGTTCCCGTGCGACCGCGGCCCGGAGAATCCGAACGGCGTCATCGGTGTAGGCCTTATTATCGGACCCAACCAGAGCCTGCCCAAGTAACATCTCGATGAGGGGCGCGTTGTTCGAAAGTGCGACAGCCTTGCGCAGGGCCGGGATCGCCTCCGCCGGCTTGCCGCCCTCCAGCAGCGCCTGGCCGCGCACCTCGTAAAAATACGCGTTGTTGGGCTGGACCTGGATCAGCGCGTCGATCTGGGTGAGCGCGCTGCGCAAATCCCCGTGCAGATAGGTGCTGATGGCGCGGGCATAGCGCGCCGGCATGCTGTCGTTGGTCAGGGGATAGCGGCGGTACACCGTTTCCGGCCGCTCCATGAAGGCGGAGATCTTGGCGCGCACCATGTCGTGGCGCAGCTGGAGCGCGGGATCGTCCTTTTTGTCCCAATAAGGGCTGGCGCTGGCGAACTCCTGCAGTGAAGCGACGCGCTCGGCGGGCATCGGGTGCGACTGGAGATAGGGATCGGCGCCGCGCGCCGCGAACAGGCTCTCGCTGGTGAAGCGCTTGAAGGTTTCGTACATGCCCTTGGGCGACTGCTGGGTCGCTGTCAGGAATTTCACGCCGGCGCGGTCGGCGTTCTCCTCCTGCTGGCGCTGATAGGACAGCAGCGTCCGGCGGATCATCTCCTGCGGGCCGGCAAGGGCGGCGGCTCCTGCATTGGCAAGGCCATTGTTACCGGCGCTGCCGCTGCCGCGGGTGCTGCCGACCGCCATCGCGCCGGCGCCGAGCAGCATGGCGATGATCATCTGGGTCTGGGCGTTGGCGAGCTGCTCGCGCAGCTTGGACAAATGGCCGCCGGCCAGATGCCCGGTCTCGTGCGCGAGCACGCCGATGATCTGGTTTGGCGTTTCCGACTGGAGGATCGCGCCGTAATTGACGAAGATGCGGCGGCCATCGGCGACGAACGCGTTGAACGAGCCCTCGTTGACGATCACCATCTGGATGTTCTGCTTCTCCAGGCCGGCGACCCGCAGGATCGGGCGGGTGTATTCGCGCAGCAGCTGCTCGGTTTCGGTGTCGCGCAGGACCGGCGGCCCCTTGGCCTGCGCATGCGCGGCCGAGAACGGCGTCAGCGCGATCGCAGCCGCCGCGAGGAGGGAGATGAGGGCGGTGGCCTTCTTGCGCAATGCGATCTGGAACAACATCAAGCGGTCTGGGTCAAACGGTCTTATCAGCAGGCTGGTCAAGCATTCTTGGTCGAGCAGTCTTGGTCGAGCAGTTTCGTGATTGGTTTTGGCGATTGGCGGCGGACCGGATACGCGATATGCCCTTTTGAGCCGTTCCCCTTATGAGCCGTACAATGCGGCCAGTCTGGGGCGCAAGCACCCCGTTTTTCCCGGGTCGGACGGATCGGCCCCGCCAGCGAATAGCAGAAATCGATGCACGATGCGACCTTGAGGAACCGGTTGGGGCAGTGGCTCGCGGCCTCCCGCCGCAGCGATGTTCCCCCGTTCATGGTGATGGACGTGATGGCCGCGGCGGCCCGAATCGAGGCGGCCGGGGGCCATGTCATCCACATGGAGGTTGGCCAGCCCGCCGCCGGCGCGCCTAAGACCGCGATTGCAGCCGCCCATGTGGCGCTCGAGGCCGGGCGGATCGACTATACCTCAGCGCTCGGCATCCCCTCCTTGCGCGAGCGCATCGCGCGGCATTATCGCGATGCCTATGGCTGTGACGTCAGCCCCGAGCGGGTCGTAGTGACCACCGGCTCCTCCGGCGGGTTCATTCTGGCTTTCCTGGCGATGTTTGAGCCGGGCGACCGCGTTGCCGTGACGGTGCCGGGTTATCCGCCGTACCGTCATATCCTTACCGCGCTCGGCTGCGAGCCGGTGCTGATCGAGACCACGAACGAGACCCGCCATGCGCTGACGGGCGAGGCGCTGCTGGCCGCCCATCGCAAGGCGCCGCTGAAGGGCGTGCTGGTCGGCAGTCCCGCCAATCCGACCGGGACGATGATGTCCCGCGAGGCGCTCGCCGGCCTGATCGCTGCGGCGGAAGACGCCGGCATCCGTTTCATCTCGGACGAGATCTATCACGGGCTCGACTACGCGTTTCCCGCCGTGACGGCTGCGGCGCTGTCGGACCACGCGCTCGTGATCAACTCGTTCTCGAAGTATTTCTGCATGACGGGCTGGCGCGTCGGCTGGATGGTCGTGCCCGAGATTCTGGTGCGGCCGATCGAGCGGCTGCAGCAGAACCTGTCGATCTCGGTGCCGTCGCTGTCGCAGATCGCGGCCGAAGCGGCCTTCGACGGCGCGGCCGAGATGGAGGAGATCAAGCACGGCTATCAGGAAAACCGGCGCATCCTGATCGAGGGATTGCCCAAGGCCGGCCTGACCAGATTTCTGCCGGCCGACGGCGCGTTCTATCTCTATGCGGACGTCTCGGATTTCACCTCCGACAGTTTCGAGTTCGCCAAGCAGATGCTCGAACAGGCCCATGTCGCGGTCACGCCGGGCCTCGACTTCGATCCCATCCATGGTCGTTCATTCATACGGCTCTCTTATGCGCGTTCGGCTGCGGAGATGCGGGAAGCAGTTGACCGGATCGCTCACTGGCTTAAATAGCCGCCAGTTTTCGCCCGCCTTCTGGAGTGCAACTTGTCTGACCGTTCCGTCCCCTCTACCGCCACGCATTCTCCTCTCGCCGCATTGATGTGGCCGATCCGGCCGGGTGAAACCGTCGGCGCCTTGCGCGCTGTCGTGCTGATTGCGCTCGGCACCGCCTTAATGGCGCTGTCAGCCAAGGTGAACCTGCCGCTGCCTTACGTGCCCATGACATTGCAGACGCTGGTCGTGTTGATGATCGGCGCCGCCTATGGCTGGCGGCTTGGCAGCGCAACCATGATCGCCTACCTCGCCGAGGGTGCAATGGGCCTGCCGGTGTTCGCCGGCCCTGTCGGTGGAATTGCACCGCTGGTGGGCCCGACCGCGGGCTATCTGTTCGGCTTCATTGGCGCCGCCTTCGTCACCGGCTGGCTCGCCGAGCGCGGCTGGGATCGCAGCGTAACGCTGCTGTTTGCGGCCATGGCGGCCGGCCACATCCTCATTCTGGCCGCGGGCTTTGGCTGGCTGGCCTTCGGTCTCGGCCTGGGCGCCGCAAAGGCGTGGCAGGTCGGCCTGATGCCGTTCGTTGCGGCGTCGCTGGTCAAGAACGCGCTGGGCGCGACGTTGATGCCGGCGATACGCCGGGTGGTCGATCGCGGGTAAAGCGCGCAATATCGAGCAGTTCCGATTGACAGGGCCGGCCAAGTTGATCTTGGCTGGCCTGGCGTTTTGAGGGGGAGTGAAACAATGACGACGACAACGATGGTGGGGGCGCCGGTCGCGCCGCCCGCCGCCAAGCCGTGGTACAAGGTACTTTATATCCAGGTGCTGATCGCGATCGTGCTCGGCGCCATCGTCGGCTGGCTCTGGCCGTCGGTCGCCACCAATGAGTGGATCAAGGCACTCGGCGACGGCTTCATCAAGCTGATCAAGATGGTGATCGCGCCGATCATCTTCTGCACCGTTGTCTCGGGCATCGCCCATATCCAGGACGCCAAGAAGGTCGGCCGCATCGGCGTCAAGGCGCTGGTCTATTTCGAGATCGTCTCGACCTTCGCACTGGTGATCGGCCTAGTCATCGGCAATCTGGTGAAGCCGGGTGCGGGCTTCGGCGGTGCCGCCGCCAATGCGCAGGCCGTCGCCAACTACGCCAAGCAGGCCGAAGGCCAGAAGTCGGTCGACTTCGTGCTGCACATAATTCCGGACACCGTCGTCGGCGCCTTCGCGCAAGGCGAGATCCTGCAGGTGCTGCTGTTTTCGGTGCTGTTCGGCTTCGCCATCATGGGGCTCGGTGAACGCGGCCACACCATCCGCTCGTTCATCGACGACGCCGCGCATGCGGTGTTCGGCGTCATCTCCATCGTGATGCGCGCAGCCCCGATCGGTGCCTTCGGCGCGATGGCCTACACCATCGGCAAGTTCGGCACCGGGGCGATCCTCAACCTGGTCGGCCTGATCGCGACGTTCTACCTGACCGCGGCGCTGTTCGTATTCGTCGTGCTCGGAATCATCGCGCGCTTCGCCGGCTTCTCCATCTTCAAGTTCCTCGCCTACATCAAGGACGAGCTGCTGATTGTGCTCGGCACCTCGTCCTCGGAAAGCGCGTTGCCGTCCTTGATGGAAAAGCTCGAGCGCCTCGGCTGCTCCAAGTCGGTGGTCGGCCTCGTGGTGCCCACGGGCTATTCGTTCAATCTTGACGGCACCAACATCTACATGACGCTGGCGACGCTGTTCATCGCGCAGGCGCTGGGCTTCGATCTCACCTTCGGCCAGCAGCTCACCATCCTGGTGGTGGCGATGCTGACCTCGAAGGGCGCCTCCGGCATCACGGGCGCGGGCTTCATCACGCTGGCGGCGACGCTCGCCGTGGTCGATCCGCGCCTCGTGCCGGGCATGGCGATCGTGCTCGGCATCGACAAGTTCATGAGCGAGTGCCGCGCGCTGACCAATCTGTGCGGCAATGGCGTTGCCTGCGTGATCGTCGCCTGGTGGGAGGGCGAGCTCGATCGCGACAAGCTCAACGCCAACCTCGCCCGGCAGATCGATCCGACCGACATGGAAACGGCGGTCACGACGGATTGATCTGCATGTGACGGTGCCGAGCGCCGTCAGATGTTGAAATAATA
Organism: Bradyrhizobium lupini; assembly: GCF_040939785.1. Classification (NCBI taxonomy): domain Bacteria; kingdom Pseudomonadati; phylum Pseudomonadota; class Alphaproteobacteria; order Hyphomicrobiales; family Nitrobacteraceae; genus Bradyrhizobium; species Bradyrhizobium lupini. The sequence continues at coordinate 266,262 of NZ_CP162553.1, read as the reverse complement.
GGGCTGGTCGAGATCCTCGATCAGCCCTTTTTCTTTCGCTGCGAGGGCTTAGAACCGCTCCGGCCGGTACGGCGTGGGATCGATCGCGGGCGTTTTGCCGCTCATCATCTCCGCGAGCAGGCGGCCGGTCGCGGGTCCAAGCGTAAAGCCCTGGTGGCCGTGGCCGAAGTTCATCCAGAGGCCGGCATGGCGTGGGGCAGGGCCGAGCACCGGCAGCATGTCGGGCGTGCAGGGGCGGGTGCCGAACCATGGGTCGGGCTCGACCCGCTTGCCGAGGTCGATCAGCTCGCGCGCGGAAGCTTCCGCGCTGGCGAGCTGCAGGGGCGTTGCGAGCGCGTCCAGGCCGGTCAGCTCCGCGCCGGTGGTGATGCGGATACCCTTCGCCATCGGACCCATGGCGTAGCCACCGGCCTTGTCGACCAGCGGCAGATCGAGCGAGGCGCCGCCGCTGTAATGCATGTGGTAGCCGCGCTTGCGCACCAGCGGGATGCGATAGCCGAATTTGAGCAGGAGATCGGGCGACCACGGCCCGAGCGTCACGACGGCGTGGGCGGCGTCGACGCGCCCATGGTCTGTCTTGACCGACCAGCCGGTGGCGGTCTGATGAAGGCTTTGGGCATCACCGAGCACGATGGTGCCGCCGAGGCGCTCGAACAGATCGGCATAGGCCGTGACCAGCGCGCCGGGATCGGACACGGTCCAGGTGTCGAGCCAATGGATCGCGCCGGGCAGGTCGTCGCGCAGGACAGGTTCGGCCTTGGCGAGCTCGGCGCCCGAGAGCGCACGAAACCTCACGCCGAATTCGCGCTGGTCTTCTTCCGCCGCCTTGACGGCGAGATCGAACGAAGCTGCGTCGCGATGCAGGTGCCGGTATCCCGCGCGGCGGATCAGATTGTCGGCGTGGGCTTCGCGAATGAGGATGTCGTGCTCCGCCGTCGCGTAGGCGATCAGCCGCGCCCAGGCGTCGATCGCCTCACGATGCCGCTTCGGCGCCGAATGCCACCAATAGCGAAGCAGGGGCTCGATATGGAGATGAAGCGAAGACAGGCTGTAACGCACGTCGTTGGTGCGGCCGGTCGCGATCTTCAGGAGCGTGGCGAGGTCGCGCGGCATCGGGTAGGGGCGCACCGCTTCCGCCTGGATCATGCCGGCATTGCCGTAGCTGGTCTCTCGGCCCGGCTCTCTGCGGTCGATCAGCGTGACGGACCAGCCACGCTGCTGCAGGTGCAGCGCCGCGCTGACGCCGATCATGCCGCCGCCGAGGACGATCGCGCTTTGCATTGAACTGACCTCGCCAAATCAAAACCGCCCGGTTTGGCCGGGCGGTTTCAACTATCTTGTTGCTCTATTCGCCGCCGCCGAAGCGGCGGGACCACCAGCCGGCACGACGCGGTGCGGGCGAGGTTTCGCTTGCCGCTGCGGGCGCGGGCTCCGGAGCGGGGGCGGGCGGGGCAACCGGCTCGGCCGCCTGTGCAATCGGTGTCGGTTCACTCTGGCTGCTCGACAGGAAGCTCACCTTTTCCCGAACCGTCGAGCGGCGTCGTGCGGCCTTGTCGTCGGCGTGCTCTTCGTCCGCGGCAGCAGGAGGCGGCTCAGGCTGGGCCGCTGCCTCGATCTTTGCCTCGGCGCGCGGCTCAGGCTGGTTGACCTGGGGTTCAGAGGTGTGCTCGGCCTGCGCGATCGAGGGCGCAGCCTCGCTGCCAAAACCGTCGAAATCGGCGACTGCGTCGGTCGCTTCCGACGGTGCATTGGCAGCGAGCTCGTCGCTGATGGAGCCGGCGAGACCTTCCTCTCCAGGACCGCGACGGCGGCGTCCGCCACGGCGACCACGCCGGCGACGGCGGTCGGCGCTGCCCTGCTGCTCGCCACGGGCTGCCTGTTCCTCGCCTTCCTCGCCGTCCGGCTCGGCCTCGGCATCCTCTTCGCCTTCGCCGGCTGCCATGGCCGTCTCGGCAATAACGGGAGCGCCATCCTCGCGCGTCTCCTCGTCGCGCGGGCCACCGCGACCGCGGCGGCGACGGCGACGCTTGCGGCGCTGGCCGTCCTGCTCGGTAACGGCGTCGCCTGCGGTCTGCTCCTCGGCGAGACCTTCAGTCTCCTCGGTCTCGACCTCGGATTCGGTCTCCGGATCGAACTCCTCGTCGTCATAGGCCTCTTCGACCAGGGGCGGCGGGCTTGCGGCCGCCTGCGCCGCCAGCAGAGCCTTGGCGGCTTCCAGCGTATGCACCTGCTCGCCGCGGTCGATGACATAGGCCTGCGGTCCGCTGACGCTCGGGTCGGCGATGACCGACAGCGTGACCTTGAAGCCGTTCTCAAGGTCGCGCAGATGGCCGCGCTTGTGGTTCAGCACATAGAGCGCGACGTCGGTGCGGGTGCGGACCACGAGGTTGTGGGTTGCGCCCTTCATCAGGATCTCTTCGAGGCCGCGCAGCAATTGGAGCGCAACCGAGGACACCGAGCGGACATGGCCGGTGCCACCGCAATGCGTGCAGGGATCGGTCGAGGATTCCAGCACGCTAGCGCGGATGCGCTGGCGTGACATCTCGAGCAGGCCGAAATGCGAGATGCGTCCGACCTGGATCCGCGCGCGGTCCTGCCGGAGGCAATCGGACAGCTTGCGTTCGACCGCGCGGTTGTTGCGCTTCTCGTCCATGTCGATGAAGTCGATGACGATCAGGCCGGCGAGGTCGCGCAACCGAAGCTGACGCGCAACCTCCTCGGAGGCCTCGAGATTGGTCTTGAGCGCGGTATCTTCGATATGATGCTCGCGCGTCGAACGGCCGGAGTTGACGTCGATCGAGACCAGCGCTTCGGTCTGGTTGATCACGATGTAGCCGCCGGAGCGCAACTGTACGGTCGGCGAGAACATCGCATCCAGCTGGCTTTCGACGCCCATCCGCGAGAACAGCGGCTGGCCGTCGCGATACTGTCTCACCGCGCTCACATTGGCGGGCATCAGCATCTTCATGAAGTCGCGCGCTTCGCGGTAGCCGGCATCGCCCGCCACCTGGATCTCGTCGATCTCCTTGTTGTAGAGGTCGCGCAGCGAGCGCTTGATCAGCGAGCCTTCCTCGTAGACGAGGGTCGGGGCCTGCGACTTCAGCGTCATGTCGCGCACCGTCTCCCACATGCGGATCAGGTACTCGAAATCGCGCTTGATCTCGGGCTTGGTGCGGGCGGCACCCGCCGTGCGCAGAATGATCCCCATGCCCTCGGGCACGTCGAGATCCTGCACCACTTCCTTCAGGCGCGAACGGTCCTGCGCGCTCGTGATCTTGCGGCTGATGCCGCCGCCGCGCGCGGTGTTCGGCATCAAAACGGCATAACGGCCGGCGAGTGAGAGGTAGGTCGTCAGCGCCGCGCCCTTGTTGCCGCGCTCTTCCTTGACGACCTGCACCAGCATCACCTGGCGACGCTTGATGACTTCCTGGATCTTGTACTGGCGGCGGGGACGGAAGGTGCGCTCCGGCACTTCCTCCAGCACATCGTCGCCGCCGACGGATTCAACGACGTCCTCTTCGGCTTCCTCGTCGTCCTCGTCTTCGTCGTCATCCTCGGCCGTCGCTTCGGAGTCGTGATGCGGAGCCTGCGCACTCTCACCTGCGGCGTACACGGCGTCGGCAGGCTCAGTAGCCGATGTCACGGCCTCGGCAAGATCGTGAGCGTGCGCGTCGGAGGCAAACTCCTCCGGCTCGGCAACGGCCTCGGTGGCGACCGCGGGCTCGGCGCCGATCGCCGCGACAGGCGCCGGTGTCTCGTCGGCATGATCATGGTCGTGATGATCGTGCTCGCCATGATGATCGTGGTCGTGATGATCGTGCGCGTGATGATCGTCACCATGGGCATGATGATGGTCGTCGTGGTCATGCCCTTCGTGGTCATGTGCTTCGTGGCCGTGATGATCGTGGCCTTCGTGCTCGCCGTGATGCTCTGCGTCGGCGTGCAGGTGCTCGCCCTCGTGCGAAGCGCCCTCAGGCAGGGCCTCGCCCTGGACCTGCCGGGCCGCGGGATCGCCTTCGACGACCTCGCTGCGGACGCGCTCGCCATGGCTACGGCGGCGGGAATTGCGGTGGCGGGAGCGGCGGCGGCCCTGGGAGCGGTTCTCGCTCTCTTCCTCGGCCTCGCGATGGGCCTGCTCCTCGGCTTCGATCAGCGCCTGCCGGTCGGCAACCGGAATCTGGTAGTAGTCGGGATGGATTTCGCTGAAGGCGAGGAAGCCGTGGCGGTTGCCGCCATATTCGACGAAAGCGGCCTGGAGCGAGGGTTCGACCCTTGTGACCTTGGCGAGGTAGATATTCCCGCGCAGTTGCTTGCGTTGCGCGGTCTCGAAATCAAACTCTTCGACGCGATTGCCGCGGACCACGACGACCCGGGTCTCTTCCGGGTGGGTGGCATCGATCAACATCTTGTTGGGCATGTCTTAACTCTTGGCGGCGGCGGGCGCGATTCACCGTGGGCGCCATCAGCGCTGCCGGGTGACGCGACGGTCCACCTGATTCGGGGGTGAGGGGAAGGCCGAAACACCGTCTCTCGCGCCTTGCCGAACCGAAAGCCGGAGGACCGAAGCGGCGCGCGGAATTGTCACTCCGCAGCGTCGCGAATGGTCCTTCAGAATTGGTCGGCACAGTCTGGCGCATCAAGCGTCGGCCCGTATGAAACATTGGGCGGCGGGGCCGCCCCTCAATCAGTTGCTGTTGGCCAGGCATGGCGCGAGCGCGCTCGCCTTGGGGTATTACGAACCGCTCCCTTGGGATTAAGGGACCGGGTAACGGGTTGCGCCGCTGTCAGAACCGTCCCGGAAACGTGTTGGTAACCGAGGACCGTTCCGCCGCCGGGGCTTGCCCCGCTCCACCTTGCTGCCGCGCACCGCGCTGGACTTAGAGGGGAACGGAAAAACGCTGGAATTCCCAAACCTTGAGAGTTCCGGCGCTGCACCGGGAGGCTGAATGCGACACAACCGGAAATATCGGCCGTCAGCATTCCGTACATACGTGGATTGGGCCATCCGTGCAAGGAGCGTCGCACGGCGGTCACAGTCAGCGAGTTTCGCGTGTCTGTCATTAAGGATCGTTTAACCCTGTGGTTCTATTGCGTTAAAGAGGCTGCTCGGAGGCACGGAATCGGTGGCGAGCCGCGCAAATCAAAGGATCCTGCTGGGATGCGTGCTGCTCTGCGCGGCGGCATTGCCGTGTGCTGATTCCTCGCGCCTGAAGGCCGCGGAAAGTCAGCCTCAACTCCCTGTTGCATCAGCGAATTTCCCAACGGCCTCGGCCGCCCGACTGGCCGGGGACGGCAGGCAGACTCGCTTTGTCCTCGACATCGATCAGACCGTTAGCTTCCGCGCAGTCACTCTGGCCGACCCGTATCGGGTGGTGGTCGACGTTCCCCAGGTCAATTTTCAACTTCCCGCCGGCACCGGGTCCGGCGGACGCGGACTGGTCAAGGCCTTCCGCTATGGGCTGGTGATGCCCGGCGGCTCCCGAATCGTGTTCGACCTGACGGGCCCGGCCAAGATCGCCAATTCCTACGTGGTGGAGGCTGCCAACGGCCAGCCGGCGCGGCTGGTGCTCGAAATGGAGGAGGTCGAGCGCACCGCCTTCGTGCCGTCGCTGGCTCCGGAAAACCGTCCTGAGCTGCGGCCGGCTATTGCCGATCCGCCGCCCGCGACGGTTCCCGCATCTGCCCACCCTGAAGCCGGCCAGAAGGCCGATGGCCGCGCGGTGGTCGTCATCGATCCCGGCCATGGCGGCATCGACAACGGCACGCAGTCGAGCGGCGAGAGCGAGAAGAATCTGGTGCTGGCCTTTGGCCTGGCGCTGCGCGAACGGCTGGAAAAGACCGGCAAATATCGCGTGGTGATGACACGTGACGACGACACCTTCATCCCGCTCAACGACCGGGTCAAAGTCGCCCGCAACCTCAAGGCGGCGTTGTTCGTCTCGATCCATGCCGACGCGCTGCCGCGCGCCGAGGGCGATGCGCAGGGCGCGACCATCTACACGTTGTCCGACAAGGCCTCCGACGCCGAGGCGCAGCGGCTGGCGGATGCGGAAAACCGGGCGGACGCCATTGCCGGCTTCAACCTCGCGGAGGAGCCGACCGATGTCGCCGACATCCTGATCGATCTCACCCAGCGGGAAACCCGTACCTTTTCAAGCCGTTTTGCCCGCCTGTTGATGGGCGAAATGAAGTCGACGGTGCGGATGCACAAGCATCCCCTGAAGTCAGCCGGCTTCCGGGTGCTGAAGGCCCCCGACGTGCCGTCGGTCCTGGTGGAGATCGGCTATGTCTCCAACAAGGGCGACCTCGAGCATCTGGTCTCCGAGGGATGGCGGTCGCGTGCCGTGGGCTCGATGGCGCAGGCGATCGATGGATTTTTGGCCAAACGGATGGCCACGGCCGGATCGTCGAATTGACGACCGGGGGATCGTCATATTGACGACCCGGGGATCGTCGAATTGAGAGTGATTTTCCGTCCCGCCGCAAAAGCCCTAGTTTGGCCACAGCGGGCGCTTTATAAAAACGCCGCAGGGGGTTCCGGAATCGGCGAGAATCCCGCTCGGCAAGCGCCTTGAGTCCGGCACTAATAGTATTGAGTAAAGCCGGTGAATTCGCGATGGTTTGGTGCCTGTTTCTGGTGCCAGGGCTGATCTTTGGGCTGATCCAGAGTTTGAACGGATAAACAGATAATGCGCTTGCTGGTGCGGTTCATGGGCTTCCTGTTCGCCGCGGGAACGGTGTTGTTCCTTGTCGGGGTCGGTGCCGTCGCAGGCCTGATCTGGCATTTCTCCAAGGACTTGCCGGACTACTCTCAGCTTCAGGATTACGAGCCGCCGGTGATGACCCGCGTGCACGCGACCGACGGCTCGCTGCTCGGCGAATACGCCAAGGAGCGGCGGCTGTACCTGCCGATCCAGGCGGTGCCGAAACTCGTGATCAACGCCTTCCTTGCGGCCGAGGACAAGAATTTCTACGAGCATGGCGGCATCGACTACACCGGCATGGCGCGGGCCGGCGTGGTCTACATCCAGAACTACGGCTCCAACCGCCGTCCGCAGGGCGCTTCCACGATCACCCAGCAGGTCGCCAAGAACTTCCTTCTGACCAACGAGGTCTCCTTCGCGCGCAAGATCAAGGAAGCCTTGCTGGCGATGCGGATCGAGAAGACCTACTCGAAGGACAAGATCCTCGAGCTGTATTTGAATGAAATCTATCTGGGCTTAGGTGCCTACGGAATCGCGGCTGCGTCGCTGGTTTATTTCGACAAGTCGGTGAACGAGCTGACCGTGGCGGAAGCGTCCTATCTCGCGGCGCTGCCGAAGATGCCCGCGACGCTGCATCCTGTCCGCAACCGCGACCGCGCCATCGAGCGCCGCAATTACGTTATCGATCGTCTGGTTGAGAACGGCTGGGTCAAGCAGGCCGATGCCGACAAGGCGCGCAAGGAGCCGCTGGCCGTTACCAGCCGTTCCAACGGCGCCCACACCTTCGCCGGCGAATATTTCGCCGAGGAAGTGCGCCGTGACATCTTCGAGCGTTATGGCGAGAAGAAGTTATACGAGGGCGGTCTCTCGGTCCGCACCACACTCGATCCCAAGATTCAGGTCATGGCGCGCAAGACCATGGTCGCCGGTCTCGTCAACTATGACGAGCAGCAGGGCTATCGCGGCGCCATCAGCAAGCTCGACATTTCTGGCGACTGGGGCGTGAAGCTCGCCGAGATCAAGTCTCTGTCCGATATCTCGCCATGGCGCATGGCCGTGGTGCTGGAGACCAGCGACCAGTCGGCGCGCATCGGCTTCCAGCCGAGCCGCGAACTCGGCGGCGCCATCAGCAAGCAGCGCGAGACCGGCCTCATCACGCTCGACGGCATCAAATGGGCAAGAGCGGCCTCTGGGGCTGCGAAGGGCAGGGCGGCGAGCGCGGTGTCGCAGGTGCTCCAGCCCGGTGACGTGATCTACGCCGATCCGCTCTACAAGGACGCCCAACCTGTCGAAGGCCAATACCGCCTGCGCCAGATCCCCGAAGTCTCCGGCGCGATGGTGGTGATGGACCCCTGGACCGGCCGCGTGCTGGCGATGGTCGGCGGCTTCTCCTTCGACCAGAGCCAGTTCAACCGCGCCACGCAGGCCTATCGGCAGCCCGGTTCGTCGTTCAAGCCGATCGTCTATTCGGCTGCGCTCGACAACGGCTATACGCCTTCGACTGTCGTGCTCGACGCCCCGATCGAAATCGATCAAGGCCAGGGCGCGGGCGTGTGGCGGCCTGAAAACTTCTCCTCGGGCAAATTCCAGGGGCCGGTGACGCTGCGCAACGCATTGCGGCAGTCGCTCAACACGGTGACGGTGCGCCTCGCCCAGGACATCGGCATGCCCTTGATCGGCGAATATGCCCGCCGCTTCGGTGTCTATGACGAACTGCCGAACTATCTGTCCTACGCGCTCGGCGCCGGCGAGACCACGGCGATGCGCATGGTCACGGCCTATTCGATGCTCGCCAATGGCGGCCGCCGGGTGAAGCCGACCCTGATCGACCGCATCCAGGATCGCTACGGCCACACCATCTTCAAGCACGACCAGCGCGAATGCCGTGGCTGTGACGCGCCCGGCGGCTGGAAGAACCAGAACGAGCCGCAGCTGATCGACCGCCGCGAGCAGGTGCTGGATTCCATGACCGCCTATCAGATCACCGAGCTGATGGAAGGCGTGGTCCAGGCCGGTACCGCGACCGTGGTCAAGCAGGTCGGCAAGCCGATCGCCGGCAAGACCGGCACCACCAACGAGGCCAAGGACGCCTGGTTCGTCGGCTTCTCGCCCGACGTCGCCGTTGCCATCTATATGGGCTATGACAAACCGCGTCCGCTCGGCAAGGGCAACGCCGCGACCGGCGGCCATCTCGCAGCTCCCATCGCACGCGACTTCCTCCAGCTCGCGCTCGCCGACAAGCCCGCGGTCCCGTTCAAGGTGCCGGCCGGCATCAAGCTGGTGCGGGTCGTCGCCAAGTCCGGCATGCGCGCCGGTCCGGGCGAGACCGGCGGAACCATTCTCGAAGCCTTCAAGCCGGGCACGGCGCCGCCGGATAACTACTCCGTCATCGGCGTTGCCGATGCCGATGGGCGAGGCGGCGTGCCGGCGTCGCAGCAGCAGCAGCCGGATTCCGGTTTCTTCATGCGGCCGGGCACCGGCGGGCTGTACTAAGGCTTAGGACAAGACAGACGTTCGTCGCCGCGGCGGTTGCGCTTTGCAGCCGCCGCCGCTACATCCCGTTGTCATTAGACGCGGAAAAATTCCGCGAGACCAGAGAACCACATGCGCGCCGAAATCGAACGGTTGGTAGAAGAGATCAAGCAGTCTGTCGGGCTGCTGAGGAGGCATCTTTGACGTCGAGAAATCGACGGCGCGCCTCGCTGAGCTGAACAAGCTCGCAGAAGATCCCAATCTCTGGAACGATCCCCAGAAAGCCCAGAAATTGATGCAGGAGCGCACCTCGCTTGAGGATGCGCTCTCCGGCATCGGCAAGGTCGAGCAGGAGCTCGAAGACGACATCGGCATGATCGAGCTCGGCGAAGCCGAGGGCGATGAGGGCGTTGTCAAGGAAGCCGAAGCCGCGCTCAAGACCCTCAAGAAGGAAGTCGCCCGGCGCGAGCTCGAGGCGTTGCTGTCGGGCGAGGCGGATAGTTTCGATTCCTATCTCGAAGTGCATGCCGGCGCCGGTGGCACCGAAAGCCAGGACTGGGCCCAGATGCTGCTTCGCATGTACTCGCGCTGGGCCGAAACCCACGGCTTCAAGGTCGAGGTGCTGGAAGAGTCCGAGGGCGAAGAGGCCGGCATCAAGTCCGCGACCATCCAGGTCTCCGGCCACAATGCCTATGGCTGGCTGAAGACCGAGGCGGGCGTGCATCGCCTGGTGCGGATCTCGCCGTTCGATTCCAACGCGCGGCGGCACACCTCGTTCTCGTCCGTCGCTGTGTTTCCGGTGATCGACGACACCATCAAGATCGACATCAAGGAATCCGACGTCCGCGTCGACACCATGCGCTCCGGTGGTGCCGGCGGCCAGCACGTCAACAAGACCGAGTCCGCGGTGCGGCTGACGCATATCCCGACCGGTGTCGCCGTGGTCTGCCAGGCCGGCCGCTCGCAGCACAAGAACAAGGCGCAGGCCTGGGACATGCTCCGCGCGCGGCTTTACCAGATCGAGCTGAAGCGGCGCGAAGAGAAGGCCGCCGCCGACCAGGCCGCCAAAACCGACATCGGCTGGGGCCACCAGATCCGCTCCTACGTGCTCCAGCCCTACCAGATGGTGAAGGACCTGCGCACGGGTGTGCAGACCTCCGACACATCAGGCGTGCTCGGTGGCGATCTCGACGACTTCATGGCCGCGACCCTGGCGCAGCGCGCCTTCGGCACTCCCGGCGCCGACATCGAGGACGTCGACTGATGCCCCGGATCGCCTTCATCGGGCTTGGGCGGATGGGCCATGGCATGGCCGGCCGCTATCTCGATGCTGGCTTCACGGTGACGCTGTGGAATCGCAGTAAAACAAAAGCGGAAGACCTGATCGCGCGCGGCGCGCTCTGGGCGACCTCGCCTGAGGACGCGGCGATCGACGCCGACGCCGTCGTGACCATGGTCGCCGATGATGAGGCCTCGCGTGCGGTCTGGCTCGGGCCCGAGGGCGCAGCCAAGACCGCGAAGGCCGGCACCATTGCGATCGAATGCTCCACCGTCTCCTATGACCATGCGCGCGAGATGGGCCGCGAGATGAACGCTCGCGGGCTGATCTATATCGATTGCCCCGTGACGGGATTGCCGGATGCGGCCGCGAGCGGAAAGCTGACGTTGCTCGTTGGTGCCGATGCCGCCGATCTCGAACGCGCGCGGCCTTATCTGACGCCGATCGGCTCGACCATCCGCCATTTCGGCGCGGTCGGTTCCGGCACGGTCTACAAGCTGATCAACAATCTGATGGGCGCGATCCAGATCGCCGGCCTCGCCGAGGGGCTTGCCATTGCCGAGCAGGCCGGGCTCGACATGAACCTCGTGCTGGAGTCGATTCAGGCTGGCGTGGCCGCGAGCCCGCAGGTGCAGCGTCATTCCAAGCGCATGGTCTCCCGCGATTTCTCCGGCGCGACATTCACGGCAGCGCTGCGGCACAAGGATGCCGCCTACGCGGTGAAGCTCGCCGAGAGCCTGCTGGCCGACAAGCCGCTGGTCGCGCGCGCCGCGGTGGAAGCCTACGCGCAAGCGAAGGCCGCGATGCCTGACGACGACGAAGGCAAGATGATCGAACTGGTGTCGCGGCCGAAGAAACCGTCCTAGCGGCCGCATCGACATGGGGCAGCCTCGTTCGGAACGCGGTCTCGGCATTGCCCTCGTCATATCAGCTGCGATTGCCTGGAGCACGGCGCCGTTCTTCACACGTCTGTTGCCGTTCGATCCCTGGACCATTCTGTTCTGGCGCGGCGTGTTCGGCGGCAGTCTGATCTCGGTGTTTCTCGTCGTGATGCAGGGACGCGGCGCGCTGCGGCAATTGGTGGCGCCGGGACGCGGCGGCTTGCTCGTCGCCTCATTGTCCACGCTCGGCATGGTTTCCTTCATCCCCGCGCTCCAGATGACCAAGGTGATGAATGTGGCTGTGCTGATCTCCACGCAGCCGTTCGTGGCCGCGGCGCTGGCGTGGCTGTGGCTTGGCGAAGCCGTAACATGGCGTACCCTGATCGCGAGCCTCGTTGCCTTTGGCGGCGTCGCCATCACGGTCGGAGGCATCGAAGCCGGGGCTGATGTTGGAGGCGTGGCGCTGAGTTGCCTCATGGTACTCGCCATCTCGGCGATGACGGTTGTGATCCGACGCTACCAGGAGACATCGATGGTGGCAGCGGCGGCGTTGTCGAATTTCCTGGGAAGCCTCGTCAGCCTTCCGTTTGCGCACGACCTCGTCCATATCGACAGCGCCAACCTCGCGATCCTCGCGATGTTCGGCTGCTTTCAGGTGGCGCTGGGGCTGACATTCTACATGCTCGGCTCGCGCCTCCTGCCGTCGAGCCAGGCTTCCCTGATTGCGACGCTGGAAACGCCGCTGATGCCGTTCTGGATCTGGATTGCCTTTCGCGAGATACCTGCTGTCCACGCCCTTGTTGGCGGTGCCCTGGTCATTGGGGCGGTGGTTGCGGATATCGCGGTTGACGCGCGAAGTCGCGATCGATCCTGAATCTCGCCCTTTACCCGGAAATCGGGTGGCAATTCTGGTCGCGCAGTCCTAGCAGATCGGACCATCGCTGTGAGACGCCCATCCCCGAACGACAACCGTATCGACGCGCGCGACTGGTCGCTGCTCACGGTGCTCTCGGTGCTCTGGGGCGGCTCGTTCTTTTTCAACGGCGCGGCGCTGCGGGAATTGCCGCCGCTCACGCTGGTGCTTTTGCGCGTTGCACTTGGCGCCGCCATTCTGCTACCGCTGCTCCGTATCCAGGGTATTGGCTTTCCCAAGGGCATCGCCGGCTGGAAGCCGTTCGTCGCGATTGGGCTCCTCAACAACGTCATTCCGTTCTCGCTGATAGTGGTCGGCCAGACCTTCATTCCGAGCGGGCTGGCGTCGATCCTGAATGCCACCACGCCACTCTTCACGGTCATCGTGATGGCGGCGGCAGGCGAAGAGGCTTTGCGGCTGCGGCGCGTCGTCGGCGTGGCACTGGGTCTCGCCGGCGTGATCATCCTGCGCGGATGGGGCGTCGAGACACGGGCGGGGCAGGGGCTCGGCATCCTGCTCTGTCTCGGTGGCGCCTTGAGCTATGGCTTTGCCGCGCTGGCGGCGCGGCGGTTGTTGAAGGACGCAGCCCCGCTGGGGACGGCCGCGTTTCAACTGATGGCTTCCACGGTGATGATGGCGATCGTCGCTGGCGCAATGGAGCAGCCGTGGCGTTTCCCAATGCCGGGCGTGACGATTTGGCTGGCGGTGCTTGGCCTTGCCGGGTTGTCGACGGCGCTCGCCTATATCGTCTTCTTCCAGATCCTGCGGCGGTCGGGCGCGACCAATGTGATGCTGGTGACACTGCTCATTCCCGTCACCGCCATTCTTCTGGGATGGCTTGTGCTGGGCGAGCCGATCTGGATGCGAGAGATCGCGGGCGCGATCGTGATCGGCAGCGCATTGCTGGTGATCGACGGGCGCGTTCTGGACCTGCTGCGGCGCGGCACATAGTTCTGGAGCGCTCGTTTCATCTCACGGAAAATCGCGGCGCTTGCCAGCCGTAAGCGAGCTTGCGACACTCTCGGCAAAACAAGACTACAAAACAGGGGAGAGAACGATGCTGGGTCGTCGCAATAACCTTGCTGCCCTCGCCATTCTTGCTGCCGGCGTGCTCGTCACGACGCCGGCCCTGGCGCAGAAGAAATACGATCCCGGCGCCACCGACACCGAAATCAAGCTCGGCAACATCATGCCCTATAGCGGGCCGGCGTCGTCCTATGGCGTGATCGGCAAGACCGAGGCCGCGTTCTTCAAGATGATCAACGACCAGGGCGGCATCAACGGTCGCAAGATCAATTTCATCAGCTATGACGACGCATATTCGCCGCCAAAGGCGATCGAGCAGGCGCGCAAGCTGGTCGAGAGCGACGAGGTGTTGCTGATCTTCCAGCCGCTCGGCACGCCTTCGAACTCCGCCATCATGAAATACATGAACGCCAAGAAGGTGCCGCAGCTCTTCGTCGCCTCCGGCGGCACCAAATTCGGCGACCCCAAGAATTTCCCTTGGACCATGGGCTTCCAGCCGAACTACCAGAGCGAGGGGCGGATCTACGCGAAGTATATCCGCGACAACTTCCCCAACAGCAAGATCGCAGTTCTTTGGCAAAACGACGATGCTGGCAAGGACCAGTTCAAGGGCCTGAAGGACGGACTCGGTGACAAGGCCGATATGATCATCGCCGACAAATCCTATGAGGTCAGCGATCCCTCGATCGACTCGCAGATCGTTGCGCTTCACGATTCCGGCGCCGACATCTTCTTCTCATGGGCCGCGCCGAAAGGCTCGGCACAGGCGATCCGGAAGGTCGGCGAGCTCGGCTGGAAGCCAAAATTCTTCCTCGCCAATACGGCTACCTCGATCGCCTCGGTGCTCAAGCCCGCCGGGCTCGACTATGCCAAGGATATCATCTCGACAGCATATTTGAAGGATCCGACCGACCCGACCTGGGACAAGGATCCGGCGGTCGTCGCGTGGCGCACCTTCATGGATAAGTACTATCCCGAAGGGGACAAGACCAACGCCAACAACCTTTATGGCTACGTCCAGGCGGAGGCGATGGCGCAGGTGCTGAGGCAGTGCGGCGACAATCTCACCCGTGACAACGTGATGAAGCAGGCCACCAGCCTGAAGGATTTTCACACCGACCTGATGCTGCCCGGGATCATGGTCAACACTTCGGCCGACGATTATTTTCCGATCGAGCAGATGCAGCTGATGCGCTTCAACGGCCAGGCTTGGGAGTTGTTCGGCGACGTCATCACCGGTGAGGTCGGCCACGAGCGCGGCCAATAGTCAGGGCTGGCTCCGCGGCGGGCCAGTTGCCTGGTGTGATGAAGACGGGGCGAGCCTGCCGAAGCGTTGCGATTGCGAACGAAGCTGCGCACCTCGTCGTTCCCGGCATCCGTCCGCTTATTCGGTGACGAGATCGGCGGCGCGTTTCGCCTTCTTGCCGGTATTCTTGACTGTCTCGTCTCCGACCTTTTCGGCCTTGGCGCGAAGCTCACATTTGGTGCGGATCTCGTCGAGCTCGTCGTCGGTCAAATGCTCAATTCCCACGAAGGAATTTTGCACCGCGCTCACCCGGATCAGTTCGTCGAGCTTCACCTGAATGGCCGCGCTATCGCGATTCTGGGAATTCTGAATCAGGAAGACCATCAGGAATGTCACGATGGTGGTGCCGGTGTTGATCACCAACTGCCATGTGTCGGAGTAATGGAAGATGGGACCGGTGACCGCCCAAACCAGGATGATGCCGGCTGCAATCATGAATGTCAGCGCTCGCCCGGCCGCTTGAGATGTTCGGTTAGCAATATCGCTGAAGAGTTGAGCCGCGTTGTTACGTGGCTGGTCCGCTTTGCCCTTGGCCGGACGAGCTTTCGTATGGGTCTGTTGCATCAGAAGATCGCGCCATTGAGGACCTGCGACCTAACGCGAAGGGAACTCCGAAGTTCCGCCATGTAAACCTGGGACGAGACGAGCGCGCTCTCAACGAGCCTAGCCCGCGCTGAGTCGCACGCCGGCGCGCAAGAACTTCTGCGGATCGACCGCTTCGCCGTCGATCCGGGTTTCATAGTGCAGATGCGGCCCGGTGGAACGGCCGGTCGACCCGACGAGACCAACGACCTGGCCGATTCTCACGATCTCGCCGACCCGGACATTGATCTCGGAGAGATGGCCATAGCGCGTCGCAAGGCCATTGCCGTGATCGACCTCGATCATGCGGCCGTAGCCGCCGGACCAGCCGGCCGAGACGACCTTGCCGTTGGCGGTGACGCGAACGGGATCGCCGCTCGCGGCGCGGAAGTCGAGCCCGGTATGCATCGCGGGCCGGCCGAGGAACGGATCGCTGCGCACGCCGAAGCCGGAGGTGAACTCGACCTCGCCGATGACGGGCTTGCGATAGGGCACGAGCGCGAGCGTGCGATTGAGCCGGTCCATCTCGGCTCGGGTGTTGTTGATGCGATAGAGCTGCTTCTCGAACGGCCCCGAACTGGCGGTGATTTTAACAGGCACGAACGGCCCGCCCATCGCGGTGCGCGGCACGGCGGCTTCGAGATTTGCGAGGTTCAGGCCGAGATCGCTGACGACGCCGCGCATCCGGCGCATGCGCGAATCCATGCCTTCCTCGACGGCGTTGAGCGCCGCCATCTGGCGACGCTCGACCTGGTCCAGCGAGGTCGTGAGCCGAACGACGACGTTGTCGAACCCCTGGTTCTTGGCGAATTGATTGACGGGCGGAGCTGCGAGGGTCGGCGCGCGCGATTCGAGCCGCGCTTCGCGATCCGGCGGCGCCACGAAGATCACGGTGTCGCTGATCGGCGAGGGCTTTGGCGTGCCCTGCGTCGTCTGGCTGGCATCGCCACGCTGCGGGGTGGAACGTGGAATCGATCCGGTCACGTCCGGCATGGACCCGAGCGCCGTGGCACGGGACTCCAGCGCCGTCTGGCGCTTCATGATCTGGTCGAGCTTCTGGTCGAACTGCTCCTGGTCGAGCAGCTGCCGGCTGGTGGTGCGGTCGACCTTGGCGCGCAGCTCGGCGATGCGGTCCTCATAGGCGTATTGCATCTCGGCCTGCCGGGCGATCAGCCGGGTGAGGACGTCGTCGCGGAAGGCGAAATAGGTCGCGGTTGCGGCCGACCAGAGCCCGAGCAACACGACAGTGCCGACCACGATCCAGAACACCACAGGTCCCAGGCGAACCTGCTTGCCGTGATGCACGATGGTGTAGGCGTCGTCGGTGTCCGGAAGGGGAAGCGCGGTTGCCACTGCGGCGGCACGGCGATGAAAGGCCCGTCCATGGTCGTGCGGGTGATGTTGGGGGTACTGCGAGAGTTGGGCAGAACTTTTTCGACATCGGCACTCCCGCGCCGATCGGATGAGTCCGTGCGGCCTAATTGCCGCGGCAATCTGGGCCGGTCATGGTTAATTTTCCGGAAACGGAACCCCTTGAATTTAAATGATTGGTTAAAGGCTCCTTGCGGCTTCCAGCACCTCGTCGGCGTGGCCTTCGACCCGGACATTGCGCCAGATCCGCGCGATCTTGCCGTCGGCGCCAAGCAGCATCGTGGTGCGAAGAATTCCCAGGAAGTTCTTGCCATACATGGACTTTTCGCCCCAGGCGCCGTAGGCCCTCCAGCATCTCGTGCGTCTCGTCCGAGATGAGGGGCACGCCGAGACCGTGCTTGTCCCGGAACTTGTCCTGAGCCTTGACCGGATCGGCGGAGATACCGAGCACGGCGGTGCCAGCCTTGGCGAAGGCGCCGGTGAGCCGGGTGAAATCGATGGCCTCCCTGGTGCAGCCCGGCGTGTCGGCGCGGGGGTAGAAGAACAGGACCAGCTTCTGGCCGGTATAATCCGACAGCGCGACGACGCCGCCGCCGTCGCGGGGCAGGCGGAAGGCGGGAGCCTTCTGCCCCTCAGCCAAGCCGGCCTTCGCCGCCGTTTCAGGCGCGGATGCCGATTTGGAAGAATTTAACCGTTTCGATGCGGCCTTATGCGATGCTGTCCTTGCTATGGTCCCAGTTGATTTGCTCGCCGGTGTCCGCTGTGTTTTCGCGAGCTTGGTTTGAGTCGCAGCCCGCGCTTTCACGGGCGTCTTTTTAGCCGTCGGAGTGACGGAGGGCGTTTTGGACGATTTCTTTCGGGATTTCTTGGACATACGCCTTCCTTTCGTCGCTTTCGGCGGGTCAACCAAAGCGGTATTGCAGCCCTTTTCCGCTATGCCGGAATCGTGCCCTCGGCGGGGCGAGTCTGACGACGCCGGAGTCTGGTTACAAGGAATTCCACGCACCACCCCACTGCTCGTTGAACGCGCTCCCGGGGCGACATGACGAACAGAAGGAATATTCGAGGTATGGCGGCAATGCCGGCGCGGGAAGCTTCGCTTCCCGTCGACGGCTGCGGCCCCGGCGGCGCTCAATCCCACGACGGGCGCCTGTATCGAGAGGCAATGGCAAGGAATACGTCGCCCCAGGATTACAATCGGGATTTGGATCGGCGCGGCAGCCAACCAGAGCAGCAGCAATGGGACGACGCCGACTGGGATCCGGATCAGGAAGCGGCGGCGGGCCATCGGGCGCGCCGGCTGTTGTCGCGTTCCAATTCGGGCTTCCATCGCTTCGCTGACGGGTTTGGGCCGTTGCGCCGCTGGTTGGGCGGCGGTCGCTGGCTGAAGCGCGTGGCCGTGGTCGTCGGTGTCCTGGTCGTCATCTTCGTCGGCTGTTTCGGCGCGCTGTGGTGGCGGCTCGGCGCCGGTCCCATCAATCTCGACATTGCGACGCCGTGGCTCGCGGCCGCGATCGAGGACAATATCGGTCACGGCAACACCGTGGAGGTCGGCGGCACGCAGATCGAGCGGGCCGGGCGGATCCGCATCGCCGTGCGCATCCGTGATATCGTCGTGCGCGACCACGATCACGTCATTGTCGCCACCGCGCCGAAGGCCGAGGTGAAGCTGTCGGGTGCGGGCCTGCTGATGGGGCATCTGCGCGCCGAAAGCCTCAACCTCGTCGATGCCGAGCTCGCAATCCGGATCGCGCCTGACGGCACCGTCACGGTATCGGCCGGCGACACCGCAAAGCCGCTCGCAACCGGCGTCGCCTCCAAAAGGGACGCGGGACTGCCGCCGACTTTCCCGCGCAACGGTGTGCCACCGCCGCCATTCGCCACCGAGCCTGCGACCTCCGACGCACCGCAAGCCGCGCCCCAGGCCACGTCCCCGACTGGCATTCTTCAGGGCCTCGACTGGCTCGACAGTCTGAGCATGACCGGCCTCGACGGCCAGAATCTCAACGAGATCGGCCTGAAGAACGGCAATCTGATCGTCGACGACCAGCAGCGCGGCAGCAAATGGACGTTTGAGAACATCACGCTCAGCCTGCGCCGACCGAGCCGTGGCGGCGTCGCGCTCAGCCTCGGTGAAGAGGGCGCGCGTCCGTGGTCGTTGCGTGCCACGATCGGCCCCACCGAGAACGGCGTGCGCTCGGTCGATATCCGCGCCGACAAGGTCTCGACCGCCAACATCCTGCTGGCGCTGCGGGTGAAGGACCTCACCTACACCGCCGACCTGCCGCTGACCGGCGAGCTCAAGGGCGAGCTCGGCCGCGACGGCGTGCCGACCTTCTTTCGCGGCAAGATCACGGTCGGTGCGGGCAACATCATCGACACCGATACGCCCGATTATCCGATGGCGATCGACTCGGCCGAGATCAATGTCGAGTGGGACACCAATCGGCGGGTGCTGGTCGCTCCGTTCAAGGTCCTCTCGGGCGCGAACCGCCTGACGCTTCTGGCTCATGTCGAGCCGCCCAACGGCACCGTCAATGACTGGCAGCTCGGTTTCAGTGGCGGTTCGATCCTGCTCGGCGGCATCGACAACGAGCCGCCGCTGGTCTTCAACCGTATTGCGATCGGCTTCCGCTTCGACACCGACCACAAGAGGCTGCTGTTGACGCAGGCCGATATCTCCAACGGAGAGATCGGCGTCGCCGGCACCGGTGCCATCGACTATTCGGGCGAGCCGCGGCTGACATTGGGTTTTGCGGGAACGCCGATGTCGGCCTCGGCGCTCAAGCGGATGTGGCCGACCCTTGTCGTTCCCGAGTTGCGCGAGTGGGTGATCGAGCGGATCGAGCGTGGAACGCTCCAGCGCATCGAGATCGGCGTTAATTCGCCGACGAAGAATCTTCCGCGCAAGGGCCCACCCATTCCCGACGACGGCTTGTCGGTCAATATCGTGGCGAGCGGTGTCACGGTTCGCCCCGTCGATGGCCTGCCCGTGGTGCACGATGCCGATTTGAAGGCGCGCGTGACCGGCCGCACCGCGACGGTGAATATCGGGCAGGGCATTGCCGATACGCCGGCGGGGCGCAAGGTCACGATTTCCGACTTTGTTTTCGAGGTGCCCGATATGGCGCCCAAGCCGTCGCCGTCGCGGACGAGGTTTCGTGTCGAAGGTCCGGTGCCTGCGGCCGCCGAAATGCTTTCCAACGATCGCTTGAGCGATCTGTCGTCGACCGTCATCGATCCCAATACTAGCAAGGGGACGTTCTCGGCGAACGTCCAGCTTGGGCTGCCGGTCAAGGGCGAGCTGACCAAAGCCGACACCACCTACAGCGTTACGGCCGATCTCAACGGCTTTGGTGCCGACAAGCTGGTGATGAACCAAAAGCTGGAGGCCAACAACCTCAAGATCGTCGCGAGCAACCAGGGCTATCAGGTCAAGGGCGACGTCAAGATCAACGGGCAGGCGGCCTCGCTCGACTACCGCAAGCCGGCCGAGGGCGATGCGGACGTCAAATTGCAGACCACGCTGGACGATGCGAGCCGCGCGCGCCTCGGGTTCGATCTGGGCCCGGCTGTCAGCGGATCGGTGCCGATCAGGCTGTCGGGCAAGATCGCCGGGGGACCCGACCAGACGACGAAGCTCGGCATCGAGGCCGACCTGACCTCGGTCAAGCTCGACAACATCCTGCCCGGCTGGGTCAAGCTGCCGGGCAGAGCGGGCAAGGCCAGCTTCAAGGTGGTGCCGACGGCGCAATCGACGCGTCTGGAGGACATCGTCATCGAAGGCGGCGGCGCCTCGATCAAGGGGGCGCTCGAGGTCGATGCCAACGGCGAGCTCATGAACGCGAACTTCCCGACCTACGCGCCATCCGACGGCGACAAGGCCTCACTGAAAGTGGAGCGCAGCCAGGACGGCGTGCTCAAGGGTACGATGCGCGGCGACGTATTCGACGGCCGCGGCTTCCTGAAGTCGGCGATCTCAGGCAATTCCAAGGACGATGCCAAGAGCAAGACGAAGAACCTCGATTTCGACATCGACGTGAAGCTCGGCGCCGTCATGGGTTTCAACGGCGAGGCGATGCGCAGCGTCGACGCCAAGATGTCGCGGCGCAATGGTGCGGTCAAAGCCTTCACGCTGAGCGGCAGGATCGGAAAAGACACGCCCGTGGCAGCCGACCTGCGCGGCGGCCGCGCCCAGGGCAACCGCGAGGTGATCTATCTCCAGACCAGCGATGCCGGCAACTTCCTGCGCTTCACAGACACCACCAACAAGGTCTTCGGCGGCCAGATGGTGGTGGCCATGGAGCCGCCAACGTCGGAGCCTACGACACGGGAAGGCCTGATCAACGTGCGCGACTTCTCGGTCAAAGGAATGGAGCAACTCGATCGCGTCGCGGCGGGGGCTCCCAACGGCGCCCAGAACGGCGTCGCCTTCACGGCGATGCGCGCGGAGTTCACGCGGCAGAACGGCGCGCTCACGATCCGGGACGGCGTGGTCAAGGGGCCGATGATCGGCGCCACCATCGAGGGCTCAATCGACTTTCCCGGCAACCAGGTTTGTATGAGCGGCACCTTCGTCCCGATGTACGGCGTCAACAACATCTTCGGCCAGATCCCGTTGTTCGGCATCTTCCTCGGCGGCGGCAACAATGAAGGATTGATCGGCGTGACCTACGAGGTCGTCGGCACGCCGGCAGCGCCCGTAATGCGCGTCAACCCGATTTCGGCGATGGCACCCGGTCTGTTCCGCAAGATCTTCGAATTCAACACCGGCAAACAGAACTCGCCGTTCGAGGAATTCCCGTCGCAGTCGAACGATGGCTCGACCGGATCGACGCGCCAGCTATCGAGCGGGTGCACCCTCGCGCGGCGATAGCGAAGGGGCTGCCGACTTCGTCATGCCCGGGCCTGTCCCGGGCATCCACGAACTTTATGTCCATAAGCAAGTAGAACGTGGATGGCCGGGACAAGCCCGGCCATGACGACGTGCTGGCTTTGGTGCCTGCCGTTTACGCCGCGCGCACGCCCGCCAGGAAAGTCCCGACTTCGCCAGAGAGCTGCTCGGCCTGCTTGGAGAGGTTTGAGGCTGCTGCGAGCACCATGCCTGCGGCATTGCCGGTCTCGTTCGCTGCCGTACTGACGCCCCCGATATTGGTGGTGACTTCCTGGGTTGCCTCGGCCGTCTGGGAGACGCTGCGGGCGATCTCGGCGGTGGCGGCGCCTTGCTCCTCGATGGCGGCGCCGATCGAGGTGGCGATCCGGCTGACCTCCTCGATGGTGGCGGTGATGCCGCCGATGGCGTCTACCGCTTCCTTGGTCGCGCCCTGGATCTGGGCGATCTTGTCGCCGATCTCGCGGGTGGCTTCGGCAGTCTGGCTCGCCAGCGACTTCACCTCCGAAGCGACGACAGCAAAGCCGCGGCCGGCTTCGCCGGCGCGTGCTGCCTCGATGGTGGCATTGAGCGCGAGCAGATTGGTTTGCGCCGCGATGCTGGAAATCAGCTCGGCGACGTGCTCGATCTGCTGGGCGCCGTCCGAGAGGGCGCGCACGATGGTGTCGGTGCGGCGTGCGCTGTCCACGGCACGGCCGGTGACCACGGCGGACTGCGCGACCTGACGGCTGATCTCGGTGATGGAGGAGGAGAGCTCCTCGGCCGCGGCCGCGACCGTCTGGACGCGCTGGCTGGCTTCGGTGGCGGCCGAGCCGACGACGGCGGCGCGGCGGTTGGTGCCTTCCGCGGTCGACGACATCGACTTGGCGGTGACCTCCAGCTCGCCGGAGCCCGAGGCCATCAGGCCGACGAGCTGGCCGACGGAGGCATCGAACCGGTCGGCAAGCGAGATCAGCGCGTCGCGCTTCTCCTGTTCGCTGCGGCTCTTGGTGGCGACCTGCTCGGCCTCCAGCTTGCGCGCGGTCAGCGCGGTCTGCCTGAGCACTTCGAGGGTCTCGGCCATGCGGCCGATCTCGTCGCCGCGACCGGTCTCCTCGACCGCCGTGTCGATGGCGCCTTCGGAAATGGCCTGCATGCGGTTCTTCTGGCGATCGAGCGCGCCGAGCACGTCGCGGGCGATCAGCCAGGACAGTGTCGCCATCAGCAGCATCAAGCCGATGCCAATCGCCCCCAGCTCCAGCGTCAAGGCTCGCACGTCGGCGTCGATGTCGTCGACATAGAGGCCGTAGCTGATCGTCGCGTTCCAGGGCGCGAATTTGCGCGCGAAAACGGTCTTGCGGACGGGCTCCGTCTGGCCGGGGCGGGGGTAGAGATATGAGGTTACGCCGCCCTGAGCAGCCTGGTTGCCGGCCGTTACGATCGCATCTGCGATGAGGACACCGTTGGAGTCCTTGGCGCCCGTGATCTTGCCTTCGAGCTGCTGGTTCGCGCCGTTGATCAGGATCGAGGTATCGGCGTTATAGACCACCGGATAGCCTTGGCCGCCATTGAAGCTCATGCGGCGGCCGCGCAGATGGAACTGGATTTTCGCTTCCGCCTGCGTCAGCTTGCCGGCGCCGACCTCCTATTCGAGTGATTGGGCGAGGTTGTGGAGCATGTCGACCGCGGTCCGCATCTGCTGAACGCGATCCTCCAGCATGCGGCTCTTGCTGAGCACGGACGACACCCCGATGATGGCCGTGACCGTGAGTGCCGAAAGACAGACCATGCTGGCGAGCTTGGTGCGGATCTTGAGGTGACTCAGCAGCTTCATCACGGCCCCGACGGAATGGTTATTGTTGCTCGCGTCGGTAGCATGAAATTCTTACCAATCATGAATGGACGCGTGCGACGGCTGCCGCGCAAGCGGCGTGCGCAGCCGCGTGCGCAAACATGCAGGTCGCCATGCGCTTCTCGGGCGCATGGCGCGTCAACTCGGAGAAAAATCGTGTGGGTCTTTAGTCGCGACCTAATCCGTTGGGAGCGGCAATGAACCGATTCGTTCACCGCCTCATCATGTCGATGCTGCTGGTCGCGGTCCTCGTCCTGGTCTGGAACGTGCTGGGCTCGCGCTGAGATGGCACCCGTGAACATACGGATGCCATCTCTTCATTCGCGAATCAATCGCTGACGCCTCAGCGCCGCGCGAACGCGCCGCTAGTCCTTGCCCATCGCCGCATCGGCGCTGACCGAGCCGCCGCCGGCTGCCGAGAGGTAGAGGCAGGCGAAGCAGAACAGGATCGCCGCGGTGCCACCATTGAGCAGCGGCAGGAACACCGGCGTTTCGCCCTTGAACATGTGCCCCATGAAATAGGCGAAGGCCATCTCACCCGAGAGGATGAATGCCGCGAGGCGGGTAAACAGGCCGATCATCAGCAACGCGCCAAGCACGAGCTCAAGCGTACCGGCTGCGTAGATGATCGGCGGGATGTTTGCGAAGTAGGGAAGCACCGGAAACTTGAACAGCTTGGCGACACCGTACTGGAACAGCAGCAGGCCGGTGATGAAGCGAAACAGGCTCAAGAGAACCGGTTGAAAGCGAACGAGATAGGGAAAGTTCATTGGTTTGTGCCCTCCATCCAATGCTGCGACTAGGACCGCATTCAGTTCCGCCCTGCAAGCCGCCCAAGGGCAATTTGCGCTGACATTTTTGTCATGTCGGACAAAACACCGCAGGAAGGACTTTCAGCCGCGTGCGATCCACATCTTCGTAGCTGTTCGCGTCGTGCCCATCCGTAATTTCCCGGTGACGCGAATGCGCTCAAGTTACCTTCAGGAGACCTACCGCCGCAAGGCGGGCACGACCAGGAACGGGATCATCCCGAGCACCACGCTCGCGAGTGCGAAGGCGAGCAGCGCGTTGTAGCCATGGGTCGCGTCATGGATCAGGCCGCCGCTCCAGGAGCCGAAAGCCGAGCCGAGCCCGCTGCCGATCGAGATGGTGCCGTAGATGGTGCCGACGCGCTTGCCCCCAAAGATCTTCATCGCGGTCGCCGTGATCAGCGGTCCACGTGAGCCCATCATGCTGCCGAAGCAGACCACGAATCCGGTGAGCAGGAGGAAATTGGCGGAGTATTGCAACAGCCACAGCAGGAAGATGCCGAGGATCGAGATCGCGTAGCTGAGCAGCACCGACGGCCGGCGACCGATCAGGCCGTCGAGCGCGGACACGCCTAGCATGCCAAACACCAGCACGATGCCGGAGAAGCCCCAGGCCGTGGCGGCCTGCAGCGGTGGAAAGCCGGCATCGATCAAATAGGCCACGATCTGGGCGGCGATCGCATACATGCCGACCGCGGTGAAGAAGAATGTCGAGAACAGCGCCCAGAAGGCGTGGTGGCGCATCGCGCTCGGAAGGGTCCAGCCGTGATCGACGAAATCCGGATCGGTCTTCTTCGCGATCTGCGGCGAGCCCGAGGCGAACAGCCGCCATGGCAGCAGCATGAGCGGCACCAGCAGGCCGAGCGCGGCGAAGCCGAACAGCTGGTAGGTTTCGCGCCACCCCAGATGATCGATCAAAAGCTGCGAGGCCGGCAGCAGCGCCAGCACGCCGCCACCCATGGCCGAGTAGACCACCGCCATCGCGGTCGGGAGTTTTGGGCCGAACCAGCGGCCCAGCAGGATCGAGTTCGGCACATTGCCGATGAAGGCGACGCCAATGCCGACGCAGAGTCCGATCGAGAGCTGGAACTGCCAGAGTGACTGCGCTTGGCTTGCGATCAGGAAGGCCGAGCCGAGCAGCAAAAGGCCCAGTGCATAGACGATGCGCGGTCCGGAATGATCGAACAGGCGCCCGACCAACGGCGCCGTCAGTCCGCTGACGAGCCACGTCAGCGAATAGATCGAGACCACTTGGGCGCGATCCCAGCCAAAGTTTTCCGAGATCGGCTTCAGGAAGACGGTGAAGCTTTCGCTGAGGCCGCGGCCGAGCACGGCGAGTGTGAAGCAGAGCGCGAGCACCACCAGCGCGGTGCGCACGACGCCCTGCGGCGTCGCCGTGACGCGTTCCCTGGTCGCTTGCTTGGACTGTTCCTCTAGCGTGTTCTGGTCCATTGCCGATCAGGGAGCGCGCTTCAGCGCGCCCTGACAAGCAGCGAAAAGCTCATACGCCTATGCAGGCCTCAGGAGGATGTGCTTCTTCTTGCCGAACGACAGCTTGACCACGCCTTCCGGCGTCAGGTCGGCCGCCGACAACGCCATCTTCTCGTCGGTGACGGGCTCGTCATTGACGCGCAGGCCGCCGCCCTTGATCTGGCGCCGTGCTTCGCCGTTGGAGGCAACGAGGCCCGCCTTGACGAAGGCGTTGAGCACGCCGAGGCCGGCGTCGAACTCGCCGCGCGGAATTTCCACGGTCGGCAGGCTCTCGGCCAGCGCGCCTTCCTCGAAGGTGCGGCGCGCGGTCTCGGCCGCCTCGTTCGCTGCGTCGCGGCCATGCAGGAGCGCGGTCGCCTCGGTGGCGAGCACCTTCTTGGCCTCGTTGATCTCGGAGCCTCCGAGCGCCTCGAGCTTCCTGATCTCGGTCATTGGCAGCGTCGTGAACAGCTTGAGGAACTTGCCGACGTCGGCGTCTTCGGTGTTGCGCCAGTACTGCCAGAAATCATACGGCGAGAACTGGTCGGCGTTGAGCCAGACCGCGCCCTGAGCGGTCTTGCCCATCTTGGCCCCCGACGCCGTCGTCAGCAGCGGCGTCGTCAGGGCGAACAGCTGATGCGTGCCCATGCGACGGCCGAGATCGACGCCCATGATGATGTTGCCCCACTGGTCGGAGCCGCCCATCTGCAAGTTGCAGCCGGTCCGCCTGGCGAGCTCGACGAAGTCGTAGGCCTGGCAGATCATGTAGTTGAACTCGATGAAGCTCATCTCCTGCTCGCGCTCGAGGCGCAGGCGCACGGAGTCCATCGTCAGCATGCGGTTGACCGAGAAATGCCGCCCGACGTCGCGCAGCATCTCGATGTAGTTGAGCTTTGTCAGCCACTCGGCATTGTCGAGCATGATGGCGTCGCTCTTGCCCCCGCCATAGCGCAGCACCTTTGCGAACACGCCGCGGATCGATTCCTTGTTGGCCTCGATCTCGGCGACGGTGCGGATCGCGCGCGTCTCGTCCTTTCCGGAGGGATCGCCGACCATGGTTGTGCCGCCGCCCATCAGCGTGATCGGCTTGTTGCCGGACTGCTGCAGCCAGTGCAGCATCATCATGGTCAGGTAGTTGCCGATGTGCAGCGAGCGGGCGGTGCAATCGTAACCGACATAAGCCGTCGCCTCGCCCTTGGCGGCGAGGGCGTCCAGCCCCTCGAAATCGGAGCATTGGTGGATGTATCCACGTTCCTGCAACGTGTTGAGGAAATCCGATTTGAATGCAGTCATTTGTCGGCGCGCCTGACAATTCTTGGTTTACTGTTTTGGGAGCAATTTAAGGGTCTTCCGTGGGAACTCGGTTGCTGCCCGCCACTTTGGCCTGTGGCATTATAAGATGTGTCCCTCTGGCACAAGATCGGCATGCCGGAAGGGTCGCTTGAGGACGCTGATCCATGATGTTGACGGCACTCGGTTTGATGAGCGGCACCTCGCTGGACGGGGTGGATGTCGCGCTGATCGAAACCGACGGAAAGCAGGTGAAGGCATTCGGGCCGTCCGGCTACCGGCCGTATAGCCCGGCGGAGCGCAACCTGCTGCGGCAGGCGCTGAGCGAGGCGGTGCACCTGGCCCAACGCGATGCTAGGCCGGGAGTTCTGGCCGAGGCCGAACGCGCAGTGACGCTCGCGCATGCCGAGGCGGTGGCCGCCTTCGTCGCCCAGAACCGGATGAAGCCGGAAGACATCGACATCGTCGGCTTCCACGGCCAGACCGTGCTGCACCGCCCCGAGAAGCGGCTGACGGTGCAGATCGGCGACGCGCCGGCGCTGGCCAGGGCGATCCATATCCCCGTGATGCATGATTTTCGCGCCGCCGACGTCGAGGCCGGCGGGCAGGGCGCGCCATTAGTGCCGGTTTATCACCGCGCGCTCGCCCATTCGCTGGAGCGCGAAGGGCCGATCATCGTGGTCAATATCGGCGGCGTCTCCAACATCACCTATATCGACGGCAACGACACGCTGATCGCCTGCGACACCGGACCCGGCAACGCGTTGCTCGACGATTTCATGTACCGCACCATGAATCAGGCGTTCGACGCGGACGGAAAGCTCGCAGCCCTCGGCAAGGCGGACGAGGCCTGGATCGCGCGGGCGCTGCAGCTGCCGTTCTTCGCAAGCCCGCCGCCGAAATCGCTCGACCGCAACGATTTTGCCGCGCTGAAGCTCGGCGATGTCCTGCCGGCCGACGGCGCCGCAACGCTGACCGCCTTCACCGCGGCGGCCATTGCCCGCGTCATCCCGCTGCTGCCACGCAGGCCGCGGAGCTGGATCGTCTGCGGCGGCGGCGCCCGCAACCGGACCATGCTCCAGATGCTGCGGGAGCGCGTTGGGTCCGCCACTGTCGAGGCCGCGGAGGCAGTCGGCTGGGCCTCCGACGCCATCGAGGCGCAGGCCTTCGGCTTCCTCGCCGCGCGCGGCCTGAAGGGCCTGCCGCTGTCGTATCCCGGGACCACGGGCGTGCCGATGCCGATGACGGGCGGGGTGATCGCGCGGCCTTGAGATCATAGGCGGGATGATGCAGATGCATTGATCTTGACATGTAGATGCATATGCATCTATCTTTGATGCAGTTGCATCTAACCGTCGGGATTCTCGCCATGACCGCTTCACTGAAACTGATCAGCCACAAGCTTTGCCCCTATGTGCAGCGCGCGGTGATCGCGCTCAACGAGAAGGGCGTGCCGTTCGAGCGGGTCGACATCGATCTCGCCAATAAGCCCGACTGGTTTCTCAAACTGTCGCCGCTCGGCAAGGTGCCGGTGCTGGTCGTGACGAGCGAGAAGGGCGAGGTCGCGCTGTTCGAGAGTAACGTGATCTGCGAGTACATCGAGGAGACGCAAGGCGGCGTGAGACTGCATCCGGCGGATGCCTTGGAGCGTGCCGAGCACCGGGCGTGGATGGAGTTCGGTTCAGCAGTGCTCGCCGATCTCTGGGGCCTAGAGACCACGACCGATGCGGCGACGTTCGAGAGCAAGCGCCAGGCGCTGATGGTGAAGTTCGCCCGGGTCGAAGCGGCGCTCGGTGCCGGTCCTTATTTTGCTGGCGAAGCGTTCAGTCTCGTCGACGCCGTATTCGCCCCCGTCTTCCGCTACTTCGATCTGTTCGATGAGCTGACCGACCACGGCATTTTCCGCGATGTGCCGAAGGTCCGCGCATGGCGCGCCGAACTGGCGAAGCGTCCGAGCGTCCGTACTGCGGTGGGCGCGGACTATCCGCAATTGCTGCGCGCCTTCCTCGTGCGCCACGACGCGCATCTGCTCAAGCTTGCGGCCTGAGCCCACGCCGATGTCGCAATCCATGGCCTGGCTGATGCTGGTGATCGCAGGCGCACTCGATGTTGGCTGGGCGATCTCGATGAAATATGCGGAAGGCTACACGCGCGCTGGCTGGAGCGTCGTTTCGCTCGTGCTGCTCGTAGCCTTCGTTGTCCTGCTCGGGCGTGCTTTGAAGGTGCTCGAGGTCGGCGTCGCCTATTCGGTCTGGACCGGCATCGGCGCCGCCGGCACCGTCGTCATGGGTGTGGTGCTGTTCGGCGAGGCGCTGAGCGCGATGAAGATCGCGGGGATCCTGCTGGTGCTGACGGGGATCGCGGCGCTCAAGCTGGCCTAGAGCTCTGCGGCCATTTTCGCGAGCGTCGCGATCGTTTTCATGTTGCGCGCGGTGCCGGTTGGCGGCGGGGATGACCAGCTTCGACGTGCCCATGCCGTCGCCGTAATGCACGTAGATCTCGCGGCGGCCGAGGCGGATCTCCTCCTTGTTCTGGCCGCGAATGCCGGCGAGCGCATCCGCCGGCGGCGCCTTGTCGAGGAAGATCGCGACGGTACGGTTGGGGGCGGCCTTTGGAAACGGATTATCGGCCAAGACCTGCGCCATCTCGGTGGCGCTGCGCACGAGCACGCCGACCGGCGCGCCGGCATAGGCGTGCAATCGCTTTTCGAGTGCGGTCTTGATCGCAGATTGCGACTTGCGGCTTGTGAAGACGACGTTGCCGCTTGCAATATAGGTGCGCACGGCGGCGTAGCCGAGCTCCTCGCACATGGCCTTGAGTTCGCTCATCGGCAATTTGCCGGTGCCGCCGACATTCACGGCACGCAGCAATGCGATGAACGCACCCACGGAAAGCTCAGCGCACGTTGGCGAGGCGCATGTCGAGATAGGCGGTGATGGTTTCCATCAGCGGCTCGAGCTTGGCGTCGAAGAAGTGGTTGGCGCCCGGGATGACCTGCTGGTCGATCACGATGCCCTTCTGGGTCTTCAGCTTCTCGACCAGCGTGTTGACGTCCTTGGGCGGCACCACCGCGTCCTTCTCGCCATGCACGATCAGCCCCGAGGACGGGCAGGGTGCGAGGAACGAGAAGTCGTAGAGGTTGGCGGGCGGCGCGATCGAGATGAAGCCCTCGACCTCGGGGCGGCGCATCAGCAGCTGCATGCCGATCCAGGCGCCGAAGGAGAAGCCGGCAACCCAGCAGGCGCGCGCTTCGGGATTGATGGTCTGCGCCCAGTCGAGCGCCGCGGCCGCGTCCGACAATTCGCCGGTGCCGTGGTCGAACGAGCCCTGGCTGCGGCCGACGCCACGGAAATTGAAACGCAGCACCGAGAAGCCGCGATGCGCGAACGCATAGTAGCACTGGTAGATGATCTGATGATTCATCGTGCCGTGGAACTGCGGATGCGGATGCAGGACCATCGCGATTGGCGCGTTCTTCTGCTTGGCCGGATGGTAGCGGCCTTCGAGGCGGCCGGCGGGGCCGGTGAAAATAACTTCAGGCATGATGATCTCTTGATTGATCCCTTGAAGACGCTCTTCAACAATCAACCGATTGTGCGGATTTCATCGGCTGCTGGGCCGATCAAGCCGCGAATGGAAGGGTGGAGCGGCGCCCTCGGATGATGCGCGAGCGGCGCGCGGCGAACTGACGCGCGCGTTCTAACATGAGGCGAGGGTCAAAAAGCAAGCATCTTGAACATCCCGCAATCGGCTCAAGACGTTAGCGTGTCATGGCCGTCATCGCGCGAAGGCGATTGGGAATCGAGATTGCCAAGCGCTGCCCGGGGGCCCATGTCGGGTACCAGTGCGGGCGAAGCAGCCTGGTCCGAATGGTAACATAATACGTCATGCCGAGCCGTGTTTATCTCGACTGGAACGCGACCACGCCGCTTCGCTCCGAGGCGCGAGGCGCAATGCTCGCAGCCTACGAGCTGATCGGCAATCCGTCCTCTGTTCACGCCGAGGGGCGCGAGGCGCGACGGCTTGTCGAGGGGGCGCGGGCCATCCTTGCGACCGCAGTAGGCGCGCTGCCGCGGAACGTCGTCTTCACCTCCACGGGAACCGAAGCCAACGCGCTGGCGCTTTCACCGGGGCTTCGGGGGCCGTCTGGGGGGCCTGTCGAGCGGCTTCTGGTCTCGGCCGTCGAGCATGCTTCGGTACTGGCAGGCGGCCGGTTCCCGGCAGATGAGATCGGTCAGATCAGGGTCACACGCTCCGGCGTGATCGACCTCGATCATTTGAAGGCGCTGCTCAGAGAGGGCCCGCCGGCGCTGGTCTCTATCATGGCGGCCAACAACGAGACGGGCGCGCTGCAGCCTATCGCCGAGGCCGCGGGAATCGTTCACGGGGCCGGCGGCCTCCTGCACGTCGACGCAATCCAGGCGCTTGGGAAAATCCCCTTCGATATCAAGGTGATCGGTGCGGACCTTGCGACCTTTTCTGCGCACAAGATCGGCGGCCCCAAGGGGGTCGGCGCGCTGGTCGTGGCCGAGGGCGTGGCCGGACTTGAGCCGGTGCTGCGGGGCGGCGGGCAGGAGCTGAACCGGCGTGCCGGAACCGAGAATGTCGCCGGCATTGCCGGCTTCGGGGCATCCGTGCGGGCTGCCCTTCAGGCTTTGCCGGAGGATGCGGAACGGATGGCAACCCTCAGAGATCGCTTGGAAAATGGCATTCGCTCCATGGCCGGCGCAACGGTCTTCTCAGATGACGCCAGGCGGTTGCCAAATACCGTTCTTTTCACGGCTCCCGGCTTGAAAGCCGAGACCGCGGTGATCGGTTTCGACCTCGAAGGTGTCGCGGTGTCCTCGGGCTCTGCCTGTTCCTCGGGCAAGGTACAGCCGTCCCACGTGCTGTCGGCGATGGGGTATGATCCCACCGTCGCCCAAGGAGCGGTGCGTCTCAGTCTGGGCTGGTCCACGGAGCCGGATGACATCAACAGGGCGTTAGAGGCTTGGCGAAAGCTCGGTAATACCCTACTTAAGGGATAAGCGATGAAACACGGCTTGAACGGTTCTAAGCGCGTGCGTCCCGCCAAGAAACATCGTAATAGTCGTCCGAATTTGATGATCCACCGCGGTCCTTGAAACCGTTCGCAAGTGAATTGACACTTGTAAAAGTATCTCCCCGCACTATACACCACTGAGAAGGTCGCTTTGGCGGCCTTTTCTCTCGCCCAGTTCCAGCACAACAGGAATATGGTTGGTTTCGGGGATAGAGTTCAACAAAAACAAACAGATACCAATCCGACATCCGGCCTTTTGCCCAAAGGCGCAACTCCACGAAAGGACGTCCCCAGATGGACACCAGTGTTCTTCCTGATGATACCCAAGGCTTCCATGCGGAACTCTCTCTCGCCATGGACAAGCTCCAGAAGCGCGAGGACCGAGCCGAGGCCAATGCTGGCTACGGTTCCACGGTTGGTGGCATGGCCATCACCACAAACTACCTCGCCAAGGTCACTGAGGGTGTCACCAAGGAACTGAACGGTCCCCGTCCGCGATCCAACACGTATGACTTCCGGCTCCAGCGGTTCCTTCGCAATCTGGAACCCGAGGTCATTGCTCTGGCGATCCTTCAGGCCGGGCTCCGGTCGGTCGGCATGGCCATTACGTCGTCGCAGCGCGAGGCTGTGATGCGGATCGGTGTCGCGCTCAACAATGAGCTGTGGGCCGCCAAGCTGCTCCAGACCAACAAGAAGCTCGCCGCCAAGGTCGAGAAGACCGTCCGCGAGAAGTACGGCAAGGTGGACCTCCGCGTGAACGCTGCGAAGCGTCTGGCCGCCAAGGGCGATGCTGACGGTAACGCCTTCGTGATGCAGGAATGGACGAACTCGGAGCTGGCGCACGCTGGCAACTGGGGAATGAACATCCTGCTCGACGTCATGCCGGATGTGTTCGAGCTGACGGACCCTGAGACCTTCAAGGGCGAGCGGCTGTGGCGCATGACCGAGACCGCCAAGGACTTGGCCGCTGCTGCCGTCCGCGAGACCGTGCTGCGCTCGCCGGTCTACCAGCCCCGCACTGAGAAGCCCAAGGCTTGGGACAGCTTCATCATGCGGTTCGCTGAGGACGCTCGCACGCTCGACCGCTCGCAGCTGATCAGGACCTACCACAAGGACGTCATGGCCGCTGCCCGTCACGGCATCAGCTCTGGTGCCATGGCGCCTGCGCTGCACGGTCTCAACATCCTGCAGTCCGTGCCGTTCAGGATCAATACCTGGATCATGGACACGATCATCGACTGCTACAACCACGGCATCGAGGTCGATGGTGTGCCCTTCCGCAACTCGCTGGAAGTGCCGAAGCGCAAGACCGACGAAGAGTTCAAGGCCATGTCTGTTGAGGAGCGCAAGCTGCTCAGCAAGAAAATCCGTGGGCTCCACAAGGCCAACAGGGCCAACGACGCGGACACCGTACAGTTCGAAGAGGACATCGAGACGGCGAAGCGTACGGCCTCCGCAGAGCGGTTCTACACGCCCATGAATTGGGACTGGAGGACCCGCACGTACAGCCTCGCGCGTTTCAATTTCCAACGCGAAGACCGTGTGCGTTCGATGTTTCTCTTTGCGAATGGCAAGCCCATTGGCACCGAGGGCATCTGGTGGCTCAAGGTCCACGTGGCCAACTGCGGCGCCTTCAAGGACGCGAACAAGATTGGCATCGACAAGAAGCCTTTCGAGGAGCGCGTGAAGTGGGTCGAAGACAACATCGCTGACATTGCGGACTACGTGAAGCGCCCGCTGTACCGGACGGAGTGGACACAGGCTGACAGCCCGTTCCTCTTCCTCGCCGCGTGCCGCGAGCTGATCGAGTGCGACAATGACCCGAGCTATGTGACCCATCTGCCGACCGCGTGGGATGGCAGCTGCAACGGACTCCAGCACCTCTTCCTGATGTGCCGCGATCCCGAGGGCCGTCTCGTCAACCTGATCGACACGCAGGCTCCCGAGGACATCTACCAAGTCGTCGCGGACGAAGCGAAGAAGCTGATCGAGGCTGACGCGGGCAACATGGAGTTGTTCGGCAAGCCGGATGACAAGAAGCCCGAGCGCAAGACGGTCGCCACGTTCGACAAGCTGGCCAAGATGGCGCTGGCGTTCGGCGTGGACCGCAAGCTGGTCAAGCGCAACGTGATGACCTTCAGCTATGCCAGCAAAGAGTTTGGCATGAGCGAGCAGCACTTCGAAGACACGATGGCTCCTCAGGAGCTGAAGCTGCTCAAGAAGGAAATCGCGCACCATCCGTTTGGTGACGACGAGGACGAGTGGCGTCTGGCATCCAGGTATCTCGCCAAGCGCGTGCTCGCTGCCATCAAGCAGGTTGTCCGCATGCCCTCCATTGCGATGGCCTTCATGCAGGTCCTCGCGAAGGCTCTGGCTCACGAAGGGAAGCCGCTCAAGTGGGTAACGCCTGCAGGCGTCACGTGCATCAACCGCTACCACGAGAGCACCACCGAGCGCATCGAGCTTTTCGTCCACGACAAGGGCGTGAAGAAGCGCACACAAATTACCGTCGCGAACGGCTACGAGAAGCCCATCGCGAAGGACAAGGCAGCGGCCGGTATCGCCGCTAACCTGACGCACAGCATGGACGCAAGTCACCTCCTTCTCTCTGTAGGTGCTGCGGCCGATGCGGGGATCACTGACATCGCCACGGTGCACGACAGCTTCGGTTGTCTGGCCTGCGACGCTCCTCAGTTTCTCCAGATCATCCGCGAGACGCTTATGCGGATGTACACCGACCACGACATTCTCTCGGAGCTTTACGAGAGCTGCGTTGCCGACCTCACCGAGGCCGGGCGCGATCACCTACACAAAGAGCTTGCCAAACAAGGCCTCAGCGGCCCGCCCGAAAAGGGTGCACTGGATTTGAAGGAGTTGCTCAATGCTCGATACGCATTCGCATAACAAGTCGAACTACTCGCCGCTGCGCGTGTTCACCGCAGCCGTCCTCAACGGTGTGCCTGTGCCCGAAAGGGCGCGGGCTTTGCTGGAGGCCAACGGCGTCAACACTGCCGAGCTGGAGCACCGCATGCTCCACCAGATCGGGATGCGGGGCTGAACATGTGGAAGGATCGCTTCTCGCGGATCACCCACTGCAGCGCATTCCAAACGTCCCATGGCATCGCACACATCGCCTACTTCGTGGTGGTCTGTGCTGAGGGTCATGGTCTCTACTCTGCCATTGGCGGCGTCATGGTGATCTTCTCCATGATCCACGTCGCTGCAGGCGAGTGGTGAACTGACCGACTGAACCAATCCCATCATCTGGACTGCGACACGGGCCCCCATGCGGGGCCTGTCGTCGTTTTGGAGACAGCTCATGAAGACCCTCTACCACGGCACCTGTTCTGTTGACCTCGCCAGCATCAAGAAGATCGGGCTCGTCCCCGGGCACGCCAAGGGCGGCGATGCGTGGGCCAAGGACCACATGCACCAGCTCGCTCGCAACGCTGCCAAGCGTGAGCCCAGCGTGTTCGTTGCGGACAACGAGCCTGACGCTGCGAACTTCGCACGTCTCGCTGCGGAGGAGATGGGCGGCGATCCCGTGATCATCATCCTGCACGTGCCCGACCATGTGTTCGCGACCTTCCACGTCGATGAACTGTTCGACAGCGACATGACCCCGCATGCGTGGCGTGCCCCGCGCGTCCCTGCGGCCTGCATCGCTGCCGTCAAGCCGATCCCGAAGGGGCACTCGGACTTCGAAGTGATGTCCGTGCTGTCGTCCCTGATGGAGGCCCTGCGTCCGTGAGGCTCTACAGCATCAAGCACACGCCGCGTGGTGCAGTCGTCGTCCAAGGCGACCGCATCATCTCCGATCATGAAATGCCAATCGCCATCGCTCAGCAGACCGCTGACTGGCTCAACCACAGAAAGCTGCTCGCATGGACATGAACCTAACGACGCTGCGCAACGCCGCCGACTGGCACGCACATCAGGCGATCAAGGCGTACCGCAAGCGCGACTACGACACCTTCCGGCGCCACCTGTGCATCGCGGATGACCTTCGGGCCACCGTGGTGATGGCTTGGGAGGCCGCGTGATGGAAGGCATCTACACCATCGTCGCGAACAAGGACGGCACCTACAACGTCGTCCGCATGGCGCCCACTGTCATCTCGCAAGGGCTGAAGCTGGGTGAGGCCGAGGCGCTGGCGTTCGCGCTCAGCACGCAGGTTCGCCTGCTTGAGGGCACGCTTGCGCGGTAGCAATAGCGGCACCAAGGGGCAAGTCACAGGGTCACTCAAGACCTTCGACAAGCTCCCGAAGCACATCCGACAGAAGCTCGCTCGGGCCAACCACAACTGGTCTCCCGAGGAGTGCGAAAGTTTCCTGCTGTGGGAAGGCGCTGCGGCTTTGTCCGAGCACATCACAGAGGCTGAGCAAGCGATGGCAGCTGCTCACTACGCGATCCTAGCGTCAGGCAAGCCATACCCGAAGTAACCCCACAATCCGCTGACCATCCATCTGAGACGAGGAGAGACCTATGTCCACCAAGACCGACTTCACGCCGTCCGGCATCAAGTACGAAGGCCCGTACGAGAACGACCGCAACGCTGAGAACGCCGAACTGTACAAGGCCATCATCCGCGAGGCCTATGGCGTCACCGACGTCATCTGCGGCCACCACCTCGTCTACCAGGTGGAGGACAAGCGGGCTGACGGCTTCACCTACACCTTCGTCGAGGAAGTGCCCAGCGCTGACACGCTGATCTTCGACACCGACGTCGCGCAGAAGCTCTGGGGCGACAAGTGGAAGAGCATCCTCAGCATCCTCGCTGTCACGCCCATTGCCGAGCGTGATGCGCTGCTGAAGGACTTCTACTACGGGAGGGGCAAGTGAACCGCATCTGGATCGCTGAGAACGACCGCAACCAGAACCACAGCGGGCTGCTCACGGACATCATCAAGGAAGTGTACGGCGCTGACACTGTTGGCGTTGGGCACCACCTGATGTTCTCGACGCCTGATGGCCGCGTGGACGAGCAGCCGAGCATCGACACCCTGATCTTCGACCATGACGTGGCGAAGAAGCTGTGGGGTGACGACTACATCACCGTGCTCGCCAAGCTCGCCAGCGTGCCTCAGTCCGAGCGCGACACGTTGCTCTCCGACTTCTTCTACGGGAGGGCACATGAAGTTCAAGACTGACCAGTTCGGGGAGCGCACGCTCACTCTCCGCGACGATGATGGTGACCGCCTACGGGTGGTCATCTCCGAGGGCATCGGCTTCACGGCCGCTGTCGATGTCAACATGAGCGCCGTGCTGATGGGCCGTAAGAAGCTCCGCAAGTTCGCCAAAAGCAATCCTGAAGGAGACCCGCAAGTGAAGAACCGCAAGTTCAACGCCCTGATCCACATGGGCGCATCGAAGTTCGACGTCATCGTGAAGGGCAAGGACGGCAAGCCCGTGACCTTCGACCTGTACCACATGGACAAGGAGCAGCGTCGTCACTTCCATCGCGAGTTCATGAAGGCGTACCGCGCATCATGAGAACCTACAACGCGATCTGCGCCGCCTTCTACGCCGCGATCTTCGTCCTGATCGGCTACGGCATCTTCAAAACCCCGACCTATGACGACGCGGCGGCGCGCAATGCCTGCCTCGTTCGTCCGTGGCTCGACACCTCGAACGGCTGCTGACCACATGAAGCGACTGAACGCGGGGGCCCTAGTGGCCCTCGTTTCCATTTGGGCGACTGCTGCCCTCGCAGGCCCCGCCTGCACACCTGCGTATCCCCGAGGCTTCCACGTGGAGCGCGGGACCAAGAAGCACCCGGTTGTCGTCTGCACAGGCGGTGACCTCCAATCCACATGGCGTACCTGCACGCCGCAATTCAACGCCTAGGAGCGAAACGACTGATGTTCTCCAAGATCAAGGCCTTCTTCGTTGGTGTCGAGCAGACTGTCTCGCACGACGTCGAGGCTATCATCACCAACTTCACCAGCACCGTGGACAAGCTGGAAGCTGCTGCCATCGCGAAGACGGCCGAGGCTGCTGACTACGCGGCCACCGCTGAGTTCACCACGAAGCTGTCCAATGAGGCCACCGCCGCTGCCGCGAAGGCAACCGCTGTCGCCGCCAAGATCAAGGCGCTCGTCGCCTGATGTCAACGCAGCACATTCTGGGCTTCGCAATTTTCGCGATGCTCCCGCTGCTGCTCTACGTACTGAAACATTTGAAAGACTGACTACCCATTTCAATGGCGAAAAAAGTTAAGAAGGTCCTCCCGGCCAGCACCCTCGTGTGGCCGAAGCTGAACGAAGTCGATGTCTACCAGCCGGTGGACAAGAAGGGCCGCCCGAGCGGGGCCGAGAAGCGCCGGTACATCGTGAACATGAAGTTCAACGATGCTGACCATCGCGCTGTCGATGCGTGGCTGGACGAACAGCTCAAGGCGTTCGACCTGGAGGACGGCAAGAAGCCGTGGAAGAAGGACAAGAAGACCGGCGAGATCACTCTGGTTGCGACCAGCGGTGAGGAGTATCGCCCGACCGTGTACGACGCCAAGAAGAATGAGGTCCCTGTGGCCGTGAAGATTGGCGGCGGGTCGAAGGCGAAGGTCTACGTCACTGTCAACCCGTACACCGGCTTTGGTGGCGGCATCAACCTGTACATCAACTCCCTGCAGCTGCTGGAGCTGGTGACGCGTGATGACAATCCGTTCGATGAAGAGGACGGCTTCGCCAGCGGCGACACGAAGGACGAGGACGAGTCTGAGGGCGGGCCCGAGGGCACCGAAGACGACGAAGACGACATCCCGTTCTAATGACTAAGCCCGCACTTACTCTTGAGCCTACGTTTCGATCAGGGCTTGAGAAGAAGGTAGCGGAGCAGCTCGAAAAGGCCGGTGTAGCGTATGCCCATGAAGCGAAATGGGTCCGCTACATCGTGCCCGAGCGCGAAGCGAAGTACCTTCCTGACTTCTGCTTCGACACTGAGAAAGAGGTTTGTCCGATCATCATTGAGGCCAAGGGCCGCTTTGGTGGAGGCAATCCTCGCTTCAAGCAGTCGAACAGCGGCGACAGCGCGAAGGAACGACAGAAGCTGATCCTACTGAAGGAGCAGCATCCAGAGCTGGACATCCGGCTCGTGTTCGAACGCGCATCTTCTCCGATCTACCCAAAGTCCCCCACGTCACAAGGCAAGTGGGCAACCGATCACGGCTTCAAGTGGTCGGACAAAGGCATCGTGCCGCAAGAGTGGCTCGACGAAATCACCGCTTGGCATCTGAGCCGATCCAAGACGGTGGCAACACCCATCAGAAAGAAGAGGAAGTAACTCATGTCGAACGAAACGTTCACCATCGGCGTCCCCAATCTCGCTGGCGACCTCGAACTGCCCGAACAGGCTCGCAAGGTGCTCGCGCATCTGGAGCGTCGTGGCGACATCACGCGTCTGAAGGCCGACAAGGTCTACGGCATCGTGAACCTGCCCGACTGCATCTATCGCCTCCGCCGTGAAGGCTACTGCATCCGCACCGAGCGGCCGGTTGACGATGGTGGCGTTCGCTACGTGCGTTACGTGCTCGAAGACTAAATGGGCCAACTGCTGCGGAAGGAGGGATGCCCTTGGTGTCCCTCCTCAGACGCCTTCGCCATCTACGACGAAGGTCCCCCGAAATGCTTCAGCTGCGAGAAGGTCGGCTATCCCCCGGGACACGCTGAGCACACCCCGCGCACGAAGAGGACTGTGACAGAAGACGAGACTGAGACCAAGCCGTGGTCGCCCATCAAGGGCCACTACGAAGACCTGATGGCACGCGGGATCACCGAAGCGACATGCCGCAAGTGCGACTACCAGGTAGGCGAGAACGCTTCTGGCAAGCGCGTCCACATTCAGCTGATCAAGGATGACACAGGTCGCGTGATCGACCAGAAGACCCGAGACAGCAAGAAGAACTTCAGCTGGATTGGTGACAGCCCGTTCAAGAAGAACGGCGGCATCATCGGTTCATGGGGCTGGCCCGAGAAGGGCAAGGCCGTGATCATCACGGAAGGCGAGATCGACCGCATGAGCGTGTCGCAGGCCTTCGACAACAAGTATCCGACAGGCTCGCTCCCGAACGGCTCGGGCTCCGTGAAGAAGGCGTTCATCGCTGACTTCGAAAAGCTCTGCCGGTTCGACCACGTGGTGCTCTGCTTCGACAACGACGAGCCCGGACAGAAGGCCCTCAAGGAAGCCTGCGCGATCCTGCCGGTCGGCAAGGTCAAGATCATGACCGTGCCCCACAAGGACGCTAATGAGACCCTGCAGGCCGTAGGGCCGGGTCCGATTGTCAGCTGCTACTACAACGCCAAGCCGTGGCGCCCTGATGGCATCCGCGAGGGCCGCGAGTTCACCAAGGAACGCCTGAAGAAGAAGCGCAGGAAGGGCTGGGAGCTGCCTTGGCCTGCACTGAACGAGATGTGGCTCGGCCTGCGTGAGGCTGAGGTCACTACCATCTGCGCAGGCTCTGGCATCGGCAAGTCCACGTTGGCGCGCGACATCGCGTACTACATGCGGACGAAGCACGGTCTCAAGGTCGGCAACATCTTCCTTGAGGAGGACAACGACACCACGGTTGACGCCTACGTGGCGCTGCATGCGGGTGTGCCTCTCAAGCGCATCATCTCCGATCCCGAGTGCATCACTGACGAACAGTGGGACGCCGCACTGGCTGCGGTCGTGTGGGACGAGATGATGTTCTACGACCACTTTGGTTCGCTGGAGAGCGACCGGCTGCTGACCATGATGCGTTACATGGCGGCGAGCGGCTGCAAGTTCATTGTGCTCGATCACATCAGCATTGTGACATCGGGACTTGAGAGCGGCAGCGAAGGGGAGCGGAAGGACATCGATATCCTGATGACGAAGCTCGCGTCCTTCGTGAAGGAGACGGGCTGCGGCGTGATCGCCATCGTCCACCTCAAGCGCTCGCAGGGCAAGAACTTCAACGAAGGCGGCCAGATCAGCCTCAACGACATGCGCGGCTCAGCATCAATCGAGCAGCTGTCGTTCAACGTGCTGGCGGCCGAGCGCAATCAACAGGACGAGGAGAAGAAGCGCTTCGCGCTCCTGCGCTCACTCAAGTGCCGCATCACCGGCGAGACTGGTGAGGCCGACACGTTGGAGTGGGATAGCGAACGCGGCGCCTACAAGGTCGCGTGTCCCTTCAGCGAGTACACATCGTTCAACCCGACAGATGATAAGGAGGATGCACCATTCTGAGACTGCTTGCCGACACGGAGAGCAATGGCTTTCTGGCGACGGCAACCAAAATCCACTGCGTTGGCATCACTGATGTCGATACAGGAGAGTACAAGGGCTACCGCCCTGACGAAGTAGACGAGGCTGCAGAGCGTCTCAGCGAAGCCGACGTCCTCATTGGACACAACTGGCAACGCCATGACCACAAGCTGCTCCTCAAACTGAAACCAAAGGTCTTCCGGCCGAAGCCCGGTCAGGTCGTCAAAGACACCATGGTCATCGCTCGCGTGATGTATCCCGGCGTCAAGACGACAGACGAGGACCTGATCCGCTCGGGCAAGATGCCGCCCGGCAAGAAGTACAAGGGCAAGCACACCATCGGTGCGTGGGGCTATCGCTTGGGCAATCCCAAGGGTGACTACGCGGACATGATGGAGGCGAAGGCCCGCGCCATGGGCCTCGAACATCCCAAGGACATCGCCAACTTTGTGTGGGGCGAGTTCAACGAGGACATGTTCGAGTACATGGGGCAGGACTGCTCCACGAACTTCGACTTGTGGAAGCACCTCAATCCAGACGCCTACAGCCAAGAAGCCCTCGACCTGGAGCACCGCGTTGCCCGCGTCGTGGACTCGATGGAGGAGCACGGCGTCCCTTTCGACCTGAGGGCAGCGGGAGAGCTTCAAGCTAACCTCACGCAGCGTCAGCACGAGCTGGAGAAGGTCCTCAAAGAGACCTACGGCTTCTGGTACGCGCCCATCAGCCCCGACCCAACGAAGTCCATCTTCTACCCGAAGAAGCCCAACGAGAAGATGGGCTACTGGGGTGAGTACGGCGAGCCCGAGCTGGTCATCAATCCGAAGACCGGCAAGGCCAAGATGGTGCCGCCGTTCAACGGCTACCCGTGCACCAAGCTCAAGCTGGTCGAGTTCAACCCGGGCTCTCGCGATCACATCGCGAAGGTTCTGCTTGAGCGCGGCTGGGAGCCGACGAAGTTCACGGAAGGTGGCAAGCCACAGATCGACGAAGAAGTCATCGAGTCCATCGTTGCTCGGTATCCCGAGATGGACGGCCTCGGTGAGCTGATGATGATCGAGAAGCGACTGTCGCAACTCTGTGGCACCGACAACTCCCTCATGGCCTCCGTGCGCGAGGACAACTGCATCCACGGCGTGATCAACCCTATGGGGACCATCACGTCACGCGGCGCGCACATGTATCCCAATCTCGGGCAGGTGCCGTCCGCGAAGAAGCCGTTCGGTCCTGAGTTTCGCGATCTCTTCATGCGTGGTCCTGCCATGCCGAAGGGTTGGGTTGCTCTCGGCGCCGACCAAGAAGGCTTGGAGCTGCGCGGCCTCGCACACTACCTCGCGAAGTTCGATGGTGGTGAGTATGCGAAGACCGTGTTGGAGGGCGATCCTCACTGGCTGCACGCGTGCGTCATGGGGCTGGCCGAAGGTGAGCGTGACAAGCACAAAAAGCTGCACGTCATTGTTCGTGAAGATGGCAGCAAGCGCTTCATCTACGCGTACGTCTACGGCTGCGGCAATGCCAAGGCAGGCGCTATCATTTACGAAGCGCTGCTCAATGCTCTCCGCAACGGAGGCGACGAAGGGGTCGCGCTCTACACCAAGTTCTTTGGTGATCCTGCGACGCCTCCTAGCAACGCCGCTATCGAGAAGGTCGGCAAGAAGGTCCGCAACTCGTTCCTCACGCGCATCAAGGGCTTCGACAAGCTCCGCTCGCAAATCGAGGAGCAGGTTGAGAAGCGCAAGCGTGTGCCGGGTCTGGACGGGCGCAAGATACCCGTTCGCTCGGAGCACTCTGCACTCAACTTCCTGATCCAGAGCGCTGGCGCGATCATCTGCAAGCGCTGGCTCGCGGATGCCTTCGAAGAATGCTGCTCCAAATTCAAGCTGGGATGGGACGGGGACTTCGTCTTCGTCCTCTGGGTACATGATGAAATCCAAGTCTGCTGCCGCAAGGAAGTCGCCGAAGAGATCGGTGAAATCCTCGTGCGCAACGCGAGGAAAGCGGGCGAGCCGTACGGC
Organism: Bradyrhizobium lupini; assembly: GCF_040939785.1. NCBI lineage: Bacteria > Pseudomonadati > Pseudomonadota > Alphaproteobacteria > Hyphomicrobiales > Nitrobacteraceae > Bradyrhizobium > Bradyrhizobium lupini. The sequence continues at coordinate 223,156 of NZ_CP162553.1, read as the reverse complement.
TTCCGCGTCCCCCTCGATAGCAAGGCCGTCGAAGGCGCAAGCTGGAAAGACACACACTGATCCTCTCGTTCGCCTCAGGCACACCCTGCGGGAATGCTGGCGCGAGCACGTCAGGGTCAAATCCGACTACGCACGCAAGGAGGCCGACATCATCGCGATGGCGGCTTCGATGCACCTGATCACAACCAAGGTGGGCGCTCAGCGCTTCGCCAAGACGTGGCACATCACCACCAAGGGCCTCTCATGGCTCAACGAAAAGGAAGACTAATGCAGTTCGCAAACATCAACATCGATGCCCTGAAGCGCGCCACTGACTTCGTGGTCGGCGCTGATGGCACTGCGGTCGTCGCCAACACCTACCACATGATCGCCGCAGCGATGCAGGCTGCTTACAACGAAGGCTTCGTTGAGGGCCGTGCAGAGGCCGAGCAGGACGTCGAGGAGCGTCTCGACAACGCGTTCGACGAAGGGTTCGAGCAGGGCGCTGCCTTCCAAGAGCTGGAAGACGAGTTCGACACCGAGATCACGGCCAAGGAATGCTGGGAAGATGGCTTTCTGGAAGCAGTCGAAGAGTCTCAGCGCAATCCCATCGAGGCTGACCGCAGGGCGCAGGTGATCATTGCCGAGCGTGCAGCGGACTACTTCGAAGCGCTTGAGGAAGCTCTGGCTGAGCCTGAGGACGCCATCGACGACGAGCGTCTGTACGACGAGGCCTGATGCCAAAGAAGGTAGTGCTGATCGACGGCGACGAGTTCGTTTTCAAGGGCTGTGCCGCCGTCGAGGAAGAGGTGAAGTGGGACGATCAGAACCACGTGCTCTACGCCAACAGCAACAAGGCGTGGAAGAACGTGACCGAGATGATCGAGCGCATCTTCGATAGGTTCGAGACGCAGGATCACGTCATCTGCTTCTCGACCGATCCTCGGACCAACTTCCGTTACTCAGTTGACCCGACGTACAAGAACCATCGCACCGAGAGCCGCAAGCCTCTCTGCTACAAAACCATCCGCGACCGCGTCCTTGAGACCTACACGTGCCAGTCCTTCCACGATCTGGAAGCCGACGACGTGATGGGTGTACTCGCCACGCGGAAGAGCAAAGCGCAGCACATCATCGTCTCGCAGGACAAGGACATGAAGACCATCCCGGGCACCGTGTGGACCGGGAAGGACCTCCTGCAGATCAGCGAGCAAGAGGCCGACTACTGGCACATGTTCCAGACGCTCGTTGGCGATACCTCGGACGGCTACAAAGGCTGTCCCGGGATCGGCAAGGTGAAGGCCGAGAAGCTCCTCACGGAGAAGCCCGGCTGGGCGACCGTGGTCGAGCAATACAAGGCCAAAGACCTCACCGAGGAAGACGCTCTCACACAGGCACGTCTCGCTCGCATCCTGCGTTGGAGCGACTGGGACCCTGAAACCAAAACACCAATCCTTTGGACACCAAGCACGTAATGAAAATCTATTTGGCCGGTCCCATGACTGGCTACGAAGACTTCAATTTCCCTGCCTTCTTCCGCGTAGCTGCGGAGCTGCGGGCAAAGGGACACGAGGTGTTCAACCCTGCCCAAAACGATCTGGACAAGTGGGGCGATATGGAAGGCGTGAAGAAGAACGCCAACTATCGCGAGTGCATGAACGACGACCTTGGCTGGATCACCAAGAACGCGGACGCGATCTACTTCATGAAGGGCTGGGAGAACAGCTCGGGCGCACTGGCCGAGTTCTTCGCTGCTCGATCCGTCAAGCTGAAGTTCTTCTACGAGAGCGACCTCTGATGACTATCGTTACCAACACGCCGCGCCCCGGCGACAGCCTGCAGCAACTCGCAGATCGCGCAGCCCGCGTGATGCCTGCGACCCCGCCGAACCCCAAGAAGCTCTACGGGGACAAGAAGCCGCCGCTGCATCTCCTGCCGCTCGCAGGGATGATCCATCAGTCGCTCGCCCACATGGACGGCAACAACAAGTACGGCTTTGAGAACTGGAACGACACTCCGGTCGAGAAGCTGACCTACATCGGCGCGATCCTGCGTCACCTGGAGCTGTGGAAGTACGGCGAGAGCTACGCCCGCGATACCGGGGTTCACAACCTCGGCGCCGTGATGGCCTGCTGCGCGATCCTGCTGGACGCGGAGCTGAATGGCAAGCTGATCGACAATACGAAGCACAGCAAAGCCACGTGCGACCTTCTGCACACCGCAGAGAGCATCGTGGAGCGTCTCAACGCAGCTCAGCGTGAGCGTGAGGCCGCCAAGCGTGCCAGCGTCGAGCAGCACTGACCAATACGGGACCACCTACACCATCGAAGGTGAACCTGCAGTGACGACACGCGGCGGACAACTCCGTCGCGGCTGTCCTCTCATTGAGGTCTGGTGGTCTCGTGATGGCGCCAAAGCAGACGAGACCTTGGTGATCCGCCAGCAATACGCCGACCGCTCCACAGCGGACGTGTGTGAGCTGACGTTTGGCCAAGTCTACGACCTGATCGACGCACTCAATCAAGCAGTGGAGAGCAAATGAGCGACACCAGAAAGGCGCGGCGCATCTTGAACGGCGCCATCCAAGGCGACAACGCCTACAGCGCCATCACGATGTTCAATGCGATCTGCGAGGCCCTGCCTCTGCTGGACCGCAAGAAACCGGAGTTCAAGGTCAAGCGCACCGCGCGTGGCCCGCTGAGCTTCCGCGAGAAGCTGCTCTGCCGCCGTCTGCGTGATGGGGGCATGCCCGTGCACGAGATCGCACGGCGAGTGAACAAGAACCAAGGACGCGTCTCTGAGGCGCTGAAGGAGCTTGCTGATGTCGAAGGTTGAATGGAATGACGGCTTCCCAGACTTCCTGCCGCCGCAGACCAAAGGCGGCCTGACCGGCCAACGGCGCTACGTGCGCGTCATGCCGTGGTCCGTGCTGCTGCCGCAGGACATGCTTGCGCTGCAGGTGGAGTACAGCGTGTTCGACCACGGCGAAGGCCGCTGGACGACTGCGTGGCGCTACGCGACCCCTGACGACGTGTCGGAGGAAGTGATCACGCGATGACCACACTCGCCTACAGAGACGGCGAGCTGGCGTGCGATAGCCGCATCACCGCAGGGGACATGATCGTCTCCGACAAGCGCCGCAAGGTCCACCGTCTGCGTGACGGCTCCATCGTGGCGTGGGCGGGGAGCGTGCAGGATGCCGAGCTGCTCCTGCAGGCGATGCGTAAGACCGCGAAGGTCAAGCACCCGAAGCTCGAAGACATCTCAGCGCTCCATCTGCGTACTGATGGGACGCTCTGGGAATACGAAGGGGAAGCGTGGGTCAAACAGGACCCGGGCTACTACGCGACCGGCTCGGGATCACCGTATGCCTTCGCTGCGATGGACGCTGGCGCATCTGCCAAGGATGCCGTGCGGATCGCCATCAAGCGCGATGCCAACTCAGGGGGCAAAGTGCAATCACTGAAACTCAAGGACCAATGAAGCGACTACTGCTTGGTCCGGCCATTCTGTCACCCCTCGCGCTCCTAGGCTTCTGCAGCTTCCACACACCGAAGCTGCCAGAGGTCCCCAAGGTGCCCGAGGTGGTGCGGCAGATACCGCTGGACGACTTCAACGCCTTCCCAACACCGCCGCAGATCACCGCGCCGACGCCCGAGCCCCGCAAGGCGCCCGAGCGTAAGCCTGTGGTGCGGCATCGTCCCAACCAGGTGAAGCCGCATGTTCGACCCGCGCCAGCACGACCATCACACGTGGTGCCGCGTGAAGCACCTCCTGCTCCTCAGGCTCTTCCGCCGCAGCAGGGGCCGATCTGCATCTTCCCGCTCAACTTCATTCCCAACTGCACACCTCAGGAGGCCCAATGAGCCTTGAAGACCGCCGCAGGCCAATGGAGCCCAACCACGTCCGCACCATGGAGGTGCAGTCGCTGGACGCTCTGCTGCGCATTGAAGAGACCCTGACTTCCATCTTGGAAGGCATGCGTCACCTCGCGAAGCAGCTGAAGACCGAAGCTCCCGCCGAGGAGCCATACGACGACGCCGAAGGCCGCTCCATCGCCAACAAGGTGAAGGGCAAGCGTAAGTGAGGCTCTTCCCAAACCTCCCGACGTGGCCGAAGCGCCGCCGTCGAGCCGCAATGCTCGTCGTGTGGCCCATCGTGTTCGTCGAGGGGCTGATCAACTACGTCATCGGTTTCCCGATTGACTTCTACAACTGCTGGAACGCGGAGCGCATCCGTGGAGAGTGAAGAGACCATCGCACTGCGCGAGCGCATCGCGGAGACCATCGAAGACTTCTGCACGGATCGCGGCATGACCGCGTCTGAAGTGCTGCAGGCAATCGAGTACGTCTACGCCCGCGTCGAACGTCACAACGAAGACACCCCCGGCTGGGTGAAGATGCACTGATGGCCATCCTCGGCTCTCTCGTCGCACTCGGCATTTTCCAAATCATCACCACCACCATCAAGATGGCGCGCGGATACCCCGTGCGTCGATGGTTCTTCTGAAAGGGACTGCTCCTATGGGTTTGTTTGCCAAAGTTTTCTCTGACGCGCGCAAGAAGATCAACAGCTACGTGGGCGACGACGCCTTCCTGAAGGGTGTTGCCTCCGCTGCCGCCAACGTGACCGCTGCTGACGGCGTGGTCGAAGACAGCGAAGTCGATGCCTCCATCAAGGGCATGCAGTCGAACACCATCGTCTCCGGTTCGTTCAACTCCACCCAGATCAGCGATGCCTACGGGCTCGCCCTGATCCGCGCGAAGACCCGTGCGGGCCGCATGGAGAACAAGCGCAACATCGAGGCCCTCGTGGGCCGCGACGTCACCGTGCGTCAGGACGTCTTCCTGATCGCTGCGGACGTTTGTGGTGACGAGATCAAGCCGGAAGAGCTGACCGTTCTGGAGACCATCGGTGGCCTCCTGAACCTCGACGCCAAGAAGCTGCTCGCCTGATCAAGTTCGGACGAGGGTGCAGTGCCCTGTGGTGGGGAAGCTAGAGACCGGAGACCTGACACCGGCATCCCTCGATCCTTTTGGAGACCAAATGCAAACATTCTTTCTAGCACTTCTCGGCATCATCTGGATCGACCTTCTGCTCTCAGGTGACAACGCGGTCGTCATCGCGCTCGTTGCCCGCCAACTACCGGCAAGCAAGCAGAAGTGGGGCATCATCGGCGGCACCGTGGCGGCCATTGGCCTCCGTGTCGTCATGGCGTCCATCGCTGGTACGCTCCTCGGCGTCCCGGCCCTCAGCATCGCTGGCGGCGCCTTCCTCGTCTACGTGGCCGCCAAGATGGTCATGGGCGAAGAGGACGAGGCGGGCCCGAGCAAGGTCTGCACAACGCTCACCTCAGCCATCACCACCATCGCGCTGGCTGACGCTGGCATGAGCCTCGACAACGTCATGGCCATCGCTGGTCTGGCGCACGGCTCCTACGCTCTCATGTGGGTCGGCGTGCTCCTCTCGATCCCGCTGGTGATCGCAGGCGCTGCGCTGATCAGTGCCGTCGTGGCACGCTTCCCGGTCCTCGTGTGGGCTGGTGCGGCGCTGCTCGGCTACGTGGCCGGTGGTCTCGTTGCTGGCGACCCGTGGGCCCAAGCGGTCTACAACGGGCCTGAGTTCGTCGTCGGCATCGCTGGTGTCGCAATCGTGCTGGCGGCCGGTGGCTACAGCCGGATACGCGCCATCTGATGCGTTGGTACGACAAGCTGTTCATTGGCTTCATGGTGAGCGTTGTGCTCGCCATGTTTCCCTTGGCTTACTTCTCGATCCAGCGTGACAACGCGCGATACGAATGGTGCCTTGAGCACGGCTACAGGACCACGACGGTAGGCGGGCGATCCCCGTCAACCGTGTGCGTGGACAAAGAGCGAAGACTGATCCTACCGAAAGACTGACATCCCGAAGCGCAAGCTACGGGTCCTCGTCGGCTGCGAGTTCAGCGGGCGAGTGAGAGACGCGTTCAGGGCCAAGGGACACGATGCGTGGTCGTGTGACCTTGAGCCCTCGGACAGCCGCTATCATTTTCAGCAAGACGTTCTCACCGTCCTCGACAGAGGATGGGACCTAGGCATTTTTCATCCACCGTGCACATTCCTAGCCAACAGCTCAAGCAAGCATCTCTACATCGACGGCAAGAAGCCGAACGGGCCCGATCCCGAGAGATGGAGGCAGCTTCGCGAGGGCGCAGCGTTCTTCAAAGAGCTTTGGGAGACGGAGGCCATCCCCGAGGTGGTCTGCGAGAACCCCATCATGCTTGGCTACGCAAAGGACATCATCGGCGCTGAGCCGACGCAGATTGTCCAGCCTTGGATGTGGGGCGATCCCTTCACCAAGCGCACATGCTTCTGGGTCCGCAGCGGCAAGCTGCTCGTGCCCAAGTATCCCAAATGGGAGGACTGCAGGAAGGCCCTGAGGCTCCCTGTGGGCTCCAAACCGAAAGCCGAGGTGCACATGGCTGCGCCCGGTCCCGACCGCTGGAAGAAGAGGTCTCTGACCTATCCCGGCATTGCGACTGCACTGGCCGACACCTTCGGCTGATCACCACAACATCGGAGATACCAATGAGCCCGTGGGCAACCTTCTATGAGGGGCGCGCGAACGCGTCCTATCTTGAGTACGCCAAGCAGCGCTATCGCGTCTTCATTGACGCCATCTGCTCCCGCATCACAGCCGGTGACACCGTGCTGGAGCTTGGTGCGGGCACGGGCACCATTACCGCAGCGCTGGAGCCGATCATCGAGCTGGCAACGCTGGTGGCCACAGATATCGATCCCGATCAGCTGGCGACCATGAGCAAGCGTTTCGAGGACACAGACATCCTCGTGCAGCGCCTCGACGCCACAAGCGGCCATGCGGTTACCTCGGCCGACGTTGTGCACTCGCATGGAATGCTTGAGCACTTCGACGACGAGACCATCCGCAAGGTCATCGACAGCTACCGTGGCATCGCGCACTCACAGGTGCACTACGTGCCCGGCCTGTATCCCAAGCCCACCTTTGGCGACGAGAGGCTCATGCCTGTCGAGCGCTGGTGGGACATCGTGAAGCCTTCGCAGATCATCACGTTCAACGATGGTCTCGACTACGCACTGGTGATCGAATGAGCGACCATTGTCCTGAGTGCGGCTGCGACCCCGTCGAGTATGACGCCATGCAGCTGCGTGACCTAACGAAGATACATGTGGGCTGGGTGGTGATGCGCAACGGCAAGCCCCTGAACCAATCCGTCTACCGTGTGAAGAGCAGGGCCCGCATGATGGCCACGCGCTACGGCTTGACGTACGACGACGTCCACGAGGCCTTCATTGGCGCGGAAACCAAGTAAGAAGGCGCTCGACAAGGAGCTGACTGCGCTCTGTTGGTGGCTGATCGAACGCAAGGTTGCCTACTACGCTCCTGAGGAAGTCCACAGCAGCTGGGGCAACACCTTCGTCGTCGATGATGGCATCTACGATCAGGCTGAGATCCGTTACCTGGAGCTGATCCGACAGCTGCGTGCCCTCAACGGCGAGGACTACCCAATCAACACCATCGTGCACAAAGGCCACCCGGGGTTCGAAGACGTCCCCGGGCCCGGCATGATGGAGATCGACCGAGACCGCCCGAGCGTCCAGCTGGTGCTCAAGAAGCTCGGCCGACCGAAGACCCCAAGGTAGCTCCTTGGGTTTCGAGTGAGTACGTCTGCTGCAAAGGGTCAGACGTGTCGCCAAGCGTGCCCGTAGCCGGGAGACAGGGTGACGTACTTAAAAACGAGGCGTCCAACAGCTACGCCTACACTCGAAAAAAAAGCCCCCTAGGGAACCCATGACGGGAACCTTAGGGGGCTTTTGGTTTAGGCCTTCAGAGCCCGGGGATCGCCCGGGAGGAAGGTGGTCGGCGCGACCGGAGCAACTACGGGGCCGAGGGGCGGCACAGGAGCTGCGTTCAGGTCCGCAGGGGCCACAGGAGCCACAGCGGGAGTCACAGGGACGTCCACGACGGGAGCCGGGGCAACAACAGCGGCAGCGACGGCAGCGAGTCCAGCGGCCTCCGCAGGAGTCGTAGCGGCGGCGATCAGCTGGTCGGCCATGGCGTTGATGTCGATCTGGGCCTGCGCGAGGTCAGCCAGAGCCGCATCGCGAGCCGCAGTGGCCGCAGCGACGGCAGCGGAGACATCAGCGTGCGAGGACGCCAGCGTGGCGACCTTGGCGACCGCGTCGGTCAGTTTGGAGAAGTCGAGGGACATAGGGTCCTTTCGTTAGTGGTTAGGAGAGACGCTTGCGCAGGCCGAAGCGGCGCACGCGCGCAGTGGCTGATCCAGCGCCCGCGCCAACAACCTTGATGTGGGCCGTGACCCAGCTCTTGGTCTGATACGCGGGGATGGTCATCACCTCAGTCTGGAGGAGCATCTTGTATCCCTCCGAGGTCATGGCGCCCCAGCCTGCAGTCATGCAGTAGTTGTCCATCGTGGTGACGGCGGTCTGCGTGCCGTTGAGCACACCGTTCGCCTGCACGTACAGACAGACACCTGCGAGGTTCGTTGAGCCCGCATCGACTACGATTTCAGCGGAGCCCTGTATCTTGTCACCGGGAGACCAGTTGGTGAGCACGACGTCCTGCTGCAGGCGGCCCTCGTCGAGCGCTGCGGAGAACGTGGTGGCCATCACCTGCTCCTTGAGACCGGAGCCATCCGAGGCCGTGCCAACGGACGCGTTGACCACAGCGCTGCCGCCATGGGAGACGGTCCAGCTGCCCGCAACGGTGCCAGACATGCCAGTACCCACGGTGCCGCCAGTCGTCGTGGCGAACATGGGGTTGGCGAGCAGGTTCATCGTCGAGAGGCCGGGCGTCTCAAAGGACGCATGGAAGCCGTGAGGACGCGGAGGCATGATGGATGTGAGCAGCGATGCCCACAGCTTGCCACCCAGGTAGGAGCTGGCGAGGTTCTCGTGCGTGCCGTCGAGCGAGGTGATCAGCGGCACAGTGGTCGTCGAGGCGTTCGCCGGATCATACAGCGCGGCCGGAAGGTCGAGCAGATGGAGACCCGGGCAACGCTCGGCATACTCGCGGGCGCTCTCGTTGAGCGTCAGGAGCTGCACCATCATCGACGTGTTGAAGTTGGTGGCGCCGGGATCGAGCACGTAGATCACCTGCATGCCGATAGCGACAGCGGCGTCAATCATGGTCTTGATGTTGGCCCACGCGGTCGAGCCAGAGGTGGTCGCGGTCGGATACAGCTGACCGATATCGTTGCAGCCAGCGTGGATGTAGAGAAACTTCGCGCCGGTCGCGAGAGCAGCTGCCAGACGTGCCAGCACCTGATCCGTGCGGTCACCAGACTTACCGAAGTTCGCCACGAGGATCGCGCGGTTGCCCGCGAGCGCGTTGCCTACGGTGAAGTGGTTCTGCGCGTTCTTGTTGTAGAAGATGCTGTCGGCGTGGATTTGCGCCACGCGGCTGTCACCGAGGGCGACAATGGTGTTCGGGTTGAACCGGGTAGCAGCGCTGCCGCCGCCGCCCGGAAACCATAGGCGAGCCATTAGCCCTCCACGAGGATGCAGAGGGTCGTCGCGCCGCTGCCGATAGCGTAGATGTCGCGCGTGGTCTCCATCGTGATCGCAGCACCCGCCGCGAGCTTGAAGCCCGTGGACGTGAGGACGCCCGACGTATTGCCGAGGTAACAGTCCGCGCTGCCGATATTGTAGATGGTGACGGTGTCGATGCCGGATTGACCGGCGACAATCTTGGAAGCCGTGGTCGTAACCGCAGCCTGCGAGGTGCCGAAGCCCTCGCTAACTTTCTTCGTCACGTCGTTTGCGTCTTTCGTTCTTGATTTTGTAGTAGAGCTGCACGGCGATCCAGATGCCGCCCAACACCATCACGGCGAACTGGCCGTAGGGAGTGAGCGTCTGTATCCACCAAGGCGCGGTCAGAGCAGCACCTGCGCCTGCAGTAGTCGCGGTTTCCATTACACTCTCTTGATCCATGCGGAGGCCAGTCCTGCGACAACGGTTGAAGCTCCGGTCAACGTAAAGACCGAGCCAACGACGAGGCGCGCGTATTCAAGCTCGACATCAGGGACCTTGAGTACGGTCCAGCCGAGCGCGGGGAATGTGCTGACGAAGAAGATTGCGGCGTGATAGAGCATCACCGGGAAGACCCCGAGGCCCCACGCGATCCAGAAGACCGGGTGAGACATCATGGCCATGGTGACGTCCTTCACGTCCGAGAAGTGCGAGGTCTCCATCTGCAGAGCTGCAGTGGTCACGTCGCGCGCATTGGTGTTCTCGGTTACCGCAACGTCCTGCTTCTTGTTGAGCCAGCCGAACAGGCCCCCCATGAACTGCGTGAGCAGCGCGGGGAGCCCGAGGAGAGCACTAAGCATCGTCCTTCGGCTCCTCCATGTGGATCATAGGGCGCATGATCGCGAGCACGAAGGGAAGCAGAGAGACCACAATGGGCACATACTCTGCCGGGATGATGTGCGAGAGGAGGGGCGTCAGATCAACGCCTTCCAGCTGCGTGAGGATGACCGGCAACGCGGCGATCACAGCGACCGCTACGGCGTGCCAGTGGACCCGAAGGCGGGCCCAGATGTCAGAGAGTTCGTTAAGCATTCTTGAGCTTGTCGTTGTACGCGTTGGCGCGATGGTTGGCCTGCACGGCGTTCCAGATCAGCCAGATGCCGCCGACGATAAGGACGCCTGCGATCACCCAACCGGCAACGGTCGAGAAGTCGAGCTGATGGATCACAGGGGCCGCTACGGTGCCCGTGGAGGCGCCAGCGGTCGAGTGTGCGATGGCCTTGCCAGCGTTCTTGGTGGCTTCGTTCTTGAGACCCTTTGCGACGGACTTGCCCGAGGCCCCGAGGGCCATACGGACGCCTGTGGCTTCCACGTCGGCTACGCGGCGGCCCCAGCCCTTGCCGAACACAGACCACGTCTTGAGGCCGTGCAGGAAGGAGCTGCGCGCGGCGCACGCGGCTTTCACGTAGGCGACCGGCGAGAGCTTCTGAGGATCGAGCTTGGCGCGGAGCTTGGTCACGCGGCCGACGCCTGAGTTGACGCCGTAGTCGAAGTCAACGAAGTCAGGACCTGTGTCGCGCTCGTCGCAGCGCATGACGGCCCAATACTTCTGCCGGTAGATGTCGATGGCGACAGACTTCGGCATGGCCTTCACGTCCGCAGGGGTCGCGTTGGGCTTCCAGTACATGCGGGCGTCTTTGATGGTGATGCCCCAGTTGGTGGCTCCACCTGGATCGCGGGGATCGTTCGTGTAGCCGCCTTCGTACGTCAGCGTTTTGCTGATCGCAGCTTCGCGGTTCGTTGCAGTCATTCGTTATCCGTTGATGAGTTTCATGTCGCGAGGCGCGGCAATCAGGCGCTCGTTCGCGTTGACCATCTCGTTACGCAAGCTCTCCACAGCGGCGCCGGTCTGACGCTGCTGCTGCGAGTTCTCGATCATCAAGAGAGGCATGAAGGTGTCGGCGCAGCCATACGTCTGCAGGGCTTCACCTGTGTTGGGATTGGCGCCTGAGATGTGCATCCAGAGCTGACAATTGTGCTCCACGACGCACTCACGGCATCCCTTGGCGAAGCCGGTGCGATGGCATCCGACGTCCTTGGGAGGAAGAGGGCTGTTCATTAGTCTTTCTGCGCGAGGATCACGTCGATGTATTGGACGTTCATGGTGATGCTGTGCGTATGCGCAGCACCTCCTGTGTTGTTCGACGTCACGCCAATACTGTTCACGCCCTGCATGTAGTTGGAGTACGTGATGTTGCCTGCCGAAGTCCCGAAGTAGGCCATCGAGTAGGAGCCGTAGTTGGCAATGGGGTACACGTTCATCGTCACACCACCCCAGCCAGCGCCTGAACCCATCGGGTAGTAGTAGCCGCCGTTGTTGTTCGGGTAGACCGTGATGGTGTTGCTGCCAGCCGACGTGATGGTCGGGATTTGCGCCGCAGTCAGCGCCGTGCTGCCCACGGTCGTCTGCGCGTTCACCGTCGAGAACGGATTGGAGCCGCCTGCGGTCACGGTGCCGCTGGTGACGCGGAGCGCTTTATCGTTGTGGTCCGTACGCTTCGTCCAGCCCGGGGGCGCCGTTGACTGATGGAAGAGCATGGTCGTGCCAGACGGGAAGAGCTTGGCGAGCAGGGCTGCGTCCTGCGTGTCCACATAGGTCTTGTCGGCCTTCGTGCCGATCTGCGTGGCAACCGTGGTGGCGAAGTTGGGATCATCACCCAAGGCGGTCGCCAGCTCATTGAGCGTGTCGAGCGTTGCGGGCGCCGAGTTGACGACACCTGCAACCTTGGTGTCCACGTAGTCTACGGAGGCGAGCGACGGGTCCTTGGGATGCACGTGGTCTTCGTGTGCCCACCTGGTGCTCGCGCCGACAGCCGCTGTGCCATCCATGATAGGCGTAAGCGTGCCCGCAGCATCTTGAACCGCCGTAGCAGAGTGAGACGCCGACGTCGCCGCCTGAGAAGCGTAGGTGCCAGCCTGAGTGGCCGACGTGGAAGCTGAGTTTGCATTGGTGGTCGTCGTGTCCGCGAGCTGTTGAAGCAGGGCGACGACTTCGCTCTCAGTGTTGAGCCAGTCGTAGATGGTGCCAGCCGGGTAGAACGAGCTGGGCGCCTGTGAGGGCGTGGTGCTGTCGGGCTTGTCGTTGCTCTCGACGATGGCTGTGTCGTAGACGGCGCCGTCAGTGTAGAACGAGCTGGGCGTGTCGGACTGCTCACCGGGGCCGGTCTCGTTGGAGACCACGGTGCCTTCGCCAACCACACCACCAGTCGCGTAGAAAGAGCTGGGAGACTGTGAAGGCGTGGTAGACCCCGGATGGTCGTTCGAGGTCACCACAGCCGTGTCATAGGTCTCCCCATCCGTGTAGAATGAGGAGCTTGTCATTACCAATCGTATCCGTCGTCGCAGCCAATGGGCAGCGCAGGGGCGACTGCGGCATCAGCCGTCAGCTCGTCCGCGTCAGCCTGATCTTGCAGCTGCTTGGTGATCTGTCCGTAGCGGGCCTCGAACTTGGGGCCACGCTCGTCGTCCTGAAGGTAGTCAGCGGCGGCCGAGAGCGCTCCGTAGAGCACAGCGTCCCACGCGACCTTCAGACAGGTGTTGGTGTCCGTGTCCGCGTTGAGCGCAGCGAACTCGGCATAGTAGTGGATCAGGACTTCAGAGCCCGGTCCCGGTTTGGGCCCGAGTATCCACGAGCCGCCCTGACGGGTGAAGATGCGAGGCGCCATGCCCGGCATTTCGCTGCTGGCCACCACCTTGTTGAGCGTCGAGCGGATCAGCTCGTACTCCAAGATGCCGTCCGCGTCAGCGTCCACCATGATCGCAATCAGCTCCAGCAGGTCCGCAGGGATCGCGAGCTTCTTGTAGTCCTCAGGGATCGTGTAGAGGATTTGCTTCTCCATGAACGGGACGCGAAGCTCCCGCTGGATACGCATGATCGCCTGATTGATGAAGAGGGTAACGAGAGCGTCGCTCTTGTTGATAACGTTGTTGTTGAGAAGACCCTTGAATTGGGCCTTCAGTTCTCCAAGGGTCATCTCAGCTTAAATACGTTTGGAAGTCAGAATGAATTTTTCGAGCGCGTATCGGCGCAGCATGGCCACCGTCTCAGCGATAGGTGCCGTCATGACATCGAAGCCGTAGTTGAACAGGAGGTCGTCAACGACCACTGTCGGGACTGCGGCAACGTGGAGGAAGTCTCCGGTTTTATCGAGCTTGCCCGTGTGGAGCTGCATCATGTCAGCGATCCACCAGTCGGGGATTTCCTGCTCACGCTGGATGATCAGTTCACCAGTGCTCATGTCCTCGTCGAACGAGATGAGCGTGTCGATAACGTTGGTTTCGTAAAAGGTTTCTGCAGACATTCTTGATCAGGAAAAAAAGGAGACCCCGGGTAATTCCCGGGGCCCCCAATGTTGGACTTAGAAGCCGGAAGCCGCTTCGACGATCAGCGCCGAGGCCTTGAAGTTCTTGTGCTTGAGCGAGAACTCGCCCAGCAGCTGAGCCTTCGAGCTGTCGCCGGTCTTCGCGAGGTCCTTCTTCGCCCACGGACGCAGCGTGACGTTCGTCCACTGCTCGGGTTCGTAGACCAGCGTGTTGCCCGCCTTCATGAAGCGGTTGATTTCAACCTTCTGCTCACCGAACGGCGAGACGTAGAGGTTGACCACGTTCACGATGGTCTTGGCATCCTTGCCCTGAATGGTCCGGTAGCGACCGGCCGCCGAAGCGAAGCCAGCGAGCACGACGGAGTTATCCGGGGTGACCTGAATGCGGCTGACGTCGGCGCCGTTGTTGTAGGCCTTCTTCAGCGCGTTCACGAGGTGCGCCTCGTTCAGCGGAGCCGAGCCATCGCTGGCGCCGGTGTACTCGATGCAGGACGGGTCGATCTGGCGCTGGACGCCAGCCATCGTCGAGGCGACGGTCTTGGAGCCTGCGTTCTTGTCCCCAGCCTTGCCGACCAGAGCGTACTCGCGGTCGCGCTTAACCTGGGCCGCGGTCTTCGCCATCTGGTACGCGAACTCGCGCTTGCGACCATACGAGCTGATCACGTCGGCGCGGTCGGTGACCTCGATTGCCTCTTGGAAAATCTGCGTATAGTTGTTGCGCATCACGGTCGGCGTGAGGGTCGCGAACGAAGCGTCCGCACCGTCGATGGCCGCGTTGTCCGCAACATCCCGCAGGCTGTCTTCCTGCCACTGGAACAGCGGCTGGGTGACCTTCTCGTTGCCGATACCCGACTGCATCGGGGTCTTGCGCGGGGTCAGGTTGGTGATGACGTTGGAGACGTTCTCCTTGACGCCGACGAGGTCGAAAGAAGTGTACTTGGTCATTGAAAAAAGGGTCTTCTGAGAAAAGTGGTTGGTTTAGTCGAACAGCGCTTCGAAAGCGTCCACGGCGTCGTTCACCGAGCCGGTCTTGAGAGCCTTCGCCGTCTTCTGGGCAGCAGCAGCCGACTTGGCGGTGCCACGCGCAGCGGGAGCGGACGCAGTGTTCTTGACAATCTTCTTCGGGGTCTTGTTGACCGTCTTGGTCACGACCTTCGAAGCGCCACGCTTGAACTGCATGGCCATGTGGAGGATTTTGATCGCAGCGGGATCGGTGATCGAGTTCACCATCTCGGCAGGGACACCAGACCCGTAGCGAAGCTCCTGATGTCGTTGTAGAGCGCATCGCTCCAGCCTTTGATGTGATGCGGAGAGGCCGTGTCGTTGAGCTGCTTGATGCACTCACGAGCGGCGGTCTGCCGGGCCTTTGCAGTGTCAGCGTTGACCTTCTGCATGAAGCCGTCGATTTCCTGACGGAGGAACTGTTCGTCCGCAAAGGCGTCCTGCGCTTCCTTTTGGAGAGCGGCAAGCTGGCCTGCGTCAACGTTCGGGTCCTTCATCAGCTGCGTCCAAGGGAGCTGACGGTAAGCGTTGGCACGCTCCGTGGTCCGGTTCAGCAGCACTTCGTAGGCAGCAGTGTTCTTCTGCATGCCCGCGTCGTATTCCTGCTTCGCGGTAGCAACCTCTTGGGACTTGCGGGTGAGAGCCGCTTCTTGGCCCCAGAGCCGGTTCAGATCGGCAACCTTAACCTCACGGTCCTCGCCGTCGTATTTGATCTTGACGTACGTATCGTCATCGACCTCGACGAACTTCTTGGCCTTGGGCTGGTCTTCAGTCTCTTCGGTCTCTTCGGCTTCGCTGTCGTCGTCGCCTTCCGACTCTTCGTCCTCTGGAGTTTCCTCGGAGGTCTCGTCGTCGTTGGTTTCGTCTTCAGTGCGCTCTTCGGTAGTCTCGCTCTCTTCGGTTTCTTCGGATGGCGTTTCCGCGTCCTTCGCCTCGTCGGCGTCACCAAACAGGGCTTCCATGAAAGCGTCGTCGCTCTCGATGGCTTCGGGGTGTTCGTTCAGTAGAGCAGCGTCCGATTGGATAGCTGGCATGGTCAGTTCTTACCGTCGTAAATGTCGTGCACGCTCGGATCATCGTTGTCTTGATCTGGAGCGGCGACCTGGTTGTCGTTGTGGAGATTGTCGAAGGCCTCTGCGAACTTCTTCGTCAGATCGAGAAACCCTTCGAAGCCCATGTAGGACGCGTAGATTTGTTCACGCGCCTTGGTCTCATGAGGCTTGGTGCCGAGAATGTCGGCTGCACACTGCTGCGAGTACATCTGCACCAGCGCTTGAAAGGCCTCGGCCCCCAGCAGCTCCTTACAGAAGCCGCCGAGAGCGAGGATCGTATCGTCGTTCAAGCCGTGTCCTTGTTGTGAAGGTAGGACATCATCTTGTTGATGAGGTCGGGCCCGCGCACCTGTGAGGCGCCTTGCGGGTCGATGAGCTGTCCTGTCCCGGGATCACGCATCATCATGGCGTTGCGCATGAAGAAGCTGGTGTCCGGTTGAGCCTGAGGAGCAGCAGCAGGCCGAGGCTGCGGCACAGGGACCCGAGGCGCCGATTGCGGAGCAGCGGTATGTGCGGCAGGTGCCTGCTGAGGCTGTGCCTGAGGGAAGCCCTGAGAGGGCATGGGGCCTTGCGAGTTGGCCCACCACGGGAGCTGCGCAGGAGTGACACCCCGTTGAGGAGCGTCATCCAGCGTCTGCACGGGCGGCATAGGGGTGCCGAGGCTCCCCTGTGTCGCTGCTTGTTTCTTGGCTCGCGCCTCTGCCAAGGCCTTCGTGAGACCTTGGATGTCAGAGAGCGAGTTGTCCGGTCGGCCGTCGCCCATGGTTGCCATGGTGGCCTCGGGACCGAGAAGTAGGCGTAGGATGTTCCACATGTTAACCGCGCGGATGCTGAGGTTTCGGCTGCGAGGCCTTCACGGCTGCGTTGCGCATAGCGGTGCGCTCCTGTGCCTTGATCTTCTCGCGTTCGATTTCCAGCTGCTCTTCGCCTTGCTGCACGCGAGCCGCCGTCTCCATGTCCTGTCGGTCGTGGGTACGGTCGTGATCGAGAGCTGTGAGGTGAAGCTGCGCTGCGTTCTGAGCCACCTTCGTCTGATCCAGCGAGTAGAGCCGGTTGGCGTCCTGCTGTTTCGTCTGAGCGGTGAGCATCGAGGCTTGCGCGCTGGTCGTCTTGGCCTGCACTTCCTGCACCTTGATCGGATCGGGCTGCGGAGGCGGCGCCTTCGGATCGAGGTAGTTCGCGAAGTTGTTGAAGCCCTTGAGCTTCGCAACGTCCTTGAGCATCGCAAAGCGCTGCTGCGGTCCAAACATGTTGCCGAGGCCCGGGTCCTTCGCCATCATCTGATAGCCTTGGCCCAGCTCGTTCGCTGCCATGTCCTTCTCGCCGTAACCCAGATGCTGGGAGATGCTGCACGTGGTGCGTTCGGCCCATTGCTCAGCGTCGATGTTGAGCGGCTGACCAGCCACCTCAATGACGCGCTTGTCCTTGTGGATGATCGCTAGGCGAACCACCTCAAGCATGAGCGGGACGAGGAAGTTGACGGCGAAGTTGCGCGCCATGATCTTCCCACGCTGCCCTGATGCCTTCATCATGTTGTCCACCAGTCCCTGAGAGTTCTGGGAGCTGATGGCATCCTTGTTGAGGCCTTGGGAGAGCGCGGAGATACCCGTGGACTTGTCGTTGTTGTCCGAGAGCAGCTGCAGGACGTTGAACACGTAGGGGTTCAGCGGGTTCTGCTGGAAGGGCTGCACGCTGTCGGGCCGACGCACGTTCACGATGCCGCCTAGGCGGTTGTCGAGAAGCTCGCGCGGGTTCATCAGGCCGCCGTTGACCACCATGTATCGCGAGTTGGTCGTGATAGCGGTGTGGTCGAGGACGCCACGGTAGAGCACGGTGCGGGCGTTCTGCGTGTGGATCACGCGGGCCGCAAAGTTGTTGCCGTAGAAGACGTGCGGGATCGGGAGCGGGATGTACGCGATGAAGGGGGCCTTATCGACCTCCTGCGTATCGAGGATGGTCTGACCGGCGTGGCAAATCTTGTACAGGCGAACGCCCTTTCCATCCTTCATGTCCATGCGGATGTAGCTCTCGTAGTACACGAGGTACTCAAGCTCCTGCTGGACAGGATCATCCGTCTGGTCGCTGGCGCCAACCTGCTGCTGCCGTGCGAGCACCTCGGGGCTGAACATAAGCTCCTTGGCGTCGTCGCTCGGGATCGCCATCACCTTGGCCTTGTCGTGGCCCATGTCGATCAGCTCGGCGCGGGTCTTCGGCGTGCGGTGACCGCAGTAGGTCGCCTTGCGCACTGACGTCGCCAGAGGCTCGATCAGGAACTCCTCAGGAGCCACCTCGTCGATGCGGACGCAGCTGCAATCCTTCTTGCGGCTCAGCGTGCCCTTGAACGAGCCAGTGGCTTCATCCAGGTCAGCTTCGAAGTCGTGGACATCTTCCTGCGCGGCTAGGGCGTGCGCGTCTTCGAACGAGAGGCCTTCAAAGGTCTCTTCCTTCGTCTCGTAGCGCTCGTCCCAATACACCTTCGCGACACCTGCGCGAGCGGTGAGCCCGTCGAAGATGACGCTGTTGAAGATGTTGTAGCCTTCGTTCAGTCTGAAGATGGTGTAGGAGGCGTACTCGGTAGCCACCCGGCACATCTCCGCGTTCATGTCCTGATCGGGATCGAACTGCGCGATATGCTCGCCGCCTGCGAACACCTCCAGAAGCTGCGAACGCTGCATCTCGACGCTATCGTAGACGTCGGAGGAGACGTAGGAGCTGGAGCCTTCCGACTGCCGCTTGGGCAGCTCGCCATTCAGGTAGCGGGTGACGCGTTCGCGCTCTCGGGCAAGGCGACTGTCAAACCAGCCTACGCTGTTCTGTTTCTTCGCATCGACTTTGGCGAAAATCTCTGCTTCGGTAAGAGTAGCTGGCTTCTTCGCCATGATCCTTAGATTGCTTCGATGTAGTGGTCGTCAGAGACCTCGACCGGATGCCACTTGCCGTCGTGCGCGTACGCAGCGATTGCGAGGGCCATCACGCAGTCATCGTGGGAGCCTGCTTCAGCTTCCATCTTGCCTGCCTCGGTCACGACGAAGGTTTTCATTTCCTTCAGCGTGGTCTCGTCGTTGATTTCGATCTCGCGCTCACGGTCGAGCGCACGAAGGTTGTCGATGATCAGAGGCTTGGTGGCTTCACTGGTGTAGAAGCCGAGCTTGATCGTGTCCTTGTCGGCATCAAGTGTGCCTTCCGTCTGCTCTGTGTAGAGATACGGATAGTTGGCATCGCGGAGGGCAACGCAGGTAACGAGACCATGGTTGTTGCGCTCGGGAGCGATGGTGGCACAGTTGTAGTAGTAGCCCAGTGCTTCAAGCACCTTGGCGAACACGTCGGGATGGCACAGGCCACGCCACACGGCGACCTGACGCATCTGGCTGTCGAGGATTTGGGCGACCGAGGGGTCACCGTCCTTGCGGCCTTTGATGCCCTGACGGAGGCCCATGCCCACGTCGGCGCCGATCACGTAGCTCTCGTTGGCCTTGCGCTCGATGTAGACCTTCAGCTCACCACGTGCGTGCTCGCGCAGAATGCGGAGCGGCAGCGGCTGCTTGGTCTTCTCGTCGAACGACTGCTCGACCGCCATGAGGGTGACGGGCGTTACGGGCGACTTGAGGCGCTCAGTGACGTACTCGTTGTTGAAGATCGGACGGCCGGTCGAGAGGAAGGCCTCGTCGGCGGTCGATGGGTATTCCTGCTTGAACAGGTCGAGCCCGTTCGTCGCCACCTTCTTCCGACGCCAATAAAGTTGGTCGTTAGAGGTGAGCCCTTGGTCGTAGAACTGTTTGACCAGCTCTTCTTCTTCAGGCGTACGCTGGAAATCAGCAGGTGCGGTTTCGCGATACTCGTCGCTCTCAAACCAAGCGGAGAAGAACACTTCGTAGCCGTTCCAATCGTGATCGTCCCGGCTCGCGCCGATATACATCTCGTAGAACTTGCCGGTCACACCTTGCGCAGTGCTCTCAAGGAAGATGAACGTGCCGTCGTCGTCGGGCACAGCCTGCACGAGACCGTTGAAGTTGGTGTTCGCGAATGCGGGCGGCCAGAAGGCTACCTCGGACAAGTGCGCGAAGGTGAGGGTTTCGCCGCGAGCAACGCCGCGACCGCCAGCCGTTGCAACACGGAGGCCACTATCGAGTTTATCAAAGACAAGCTCGGACCTTGAGGAGTATTTGGTTGAGGGGCGGACGATGTCCGGGATGTTGTCGTGGATGCGCCGGTACATGTCGAACAGCGTGGTCGTGGACTCACCTTCGTGAGCCATGACGAGACCCTTCTGGGCCTTACGCTGGGACAGCCACCAATACTGGAGCGCGGAGATGACTGTGCTCAGACCTTGCTGGCGTGCCTTGAGCACCACCATTCGTACGCGGCCAGTGCGCTCCAGCTGCTCGATGCACTTCTTGACGAAGCGCTTCTGCACCCGGTTCAGAACGAGCTTGGCGATCTTGCCCTTCTTCGTCCTGATGTTCACGCACTTGGCGGCGTAGAACTCAAAGTCTGCGAACAGCTTCTTCCGTGCCTCCTTCTGGCGCGGTGTCAGCTCTTCAGTCATCTTTCATAATTTCGTCGAGGAAGTCCTCGGCCTTGTTGAGCGTCAGCTTGGACTTGCTCTCGGGCTTCGACTTCGTGTAGGCGAGCAGCGTGTTGCAAGCCTGTATCTTGATCTGTTGCGTCGAGGGGCCGAACGCGAGCACAGCGACTTCTCGCAGAGCACGCTCGGCCTTGCCGTTATCCGTGGTCGGCACGGGGACAGAGAGCGTCTCTGCCTTGCCGTCGTCGTCCACGTGAACCACCTCAACGATCTCGTCGGGCAGTTCGCCTTGGTCTTTCATGATCTGGATAAACCTGTCTGCTAGTTCTTCAGCGCGGGCCCACAGCTTGGCTGCGTCGGCCTTGCGCATCCCATCAGGGACGCCAGTGCGCTTGTACTTCTCGGGGTTCGCGGCACGGTCGCGCTTGTAGTCTTCGTCGCGTTGACGCATGCGCTCGCGAAACTCGGGGGTCTGCCACAGCTCCTTGAGCCGTGTAGACGCCGCCGAGAGATTTCGCTTACCCTTGCCGCGCGGGGACTTCTTACGCTCCCGCGTCAGGCGTGGTTTCATTCTTCTTTGCTTTTCGCTTTGCGCGCTTCTCTGCCTTCGTCGGCCAGATACGCTTCACTGCTTCGTCGTTGAAGCCGCTGAGCAGATCAGCTGCAGCCGCAGGGGACACCTGCTTGGCGTAGTGCTGAACCGCAGCCTTGCCGTGTTCGGCAGTGCCACGTTCGTGCAGCTGGGCGAGCAACTCCATCAACGGGAGCACGTCGTCAGGATGCCGGGCGATCACGTCTTGCACGATGGCGCGACGTTCCGTGTGCGTGTCGGCTACAGAGTTGGCGTAGCGTTGCTTCACGTCCTCGGGCTTGTCGGCCATGCGCTTCTCAGCGAGCATGCGTCCGATCTGCGCCGGGGTCATCTCAGGTGCCTTGCCGCCGAACGTCATCTCCTCAGGACCGAGAGGCCTGTAGAACTGCGTGGGCGCCGCCGCTTCAGCTGTGGGAGCTGCTTGCGGAGAAGGATCTTTTACCTGGACGGGACCGCCAGCTGCCTTGGTGATCTTCGCGGGCTGACGGAGCGACTGCGCGAGCGCTAGACCCTTCATCAGGTTCTTCGCGGGCGCCGTGACGTCCGTAGGCAGACGCAGCGGGTTCACCGGAGCAGGAGCGGGAGCCTGCGGAAGCTCCTTGACGGTCGGCGCCTTCCACTGAGGACCGGGCGGGAGCCCTTCCTTCAGCTTCTGGCCGAGCATCTTGAGCGCCATGTTGTTGAACTGCGGCAGCTCGGTTACCTGCGGGGCCTTCCACTCGGCAGTGCCGGGCGTGACAGGCTCGGGCGCAGGGGCGGGCGGGGCTTCCTCGGGGAGGCCTGCCTTGAGCTTCTGCTTCAGCATCGAGAGCTGGATCGGGCTCGGGCCATTCCACAGCTCGTTGACCTGAGGCTTCTGCCACGGCTGCGTTGGAGCGGCCGGGGGCGCCACCTGAGGCACGGACTGCGGAGACTGCGGCTTCGGTCCCCACGGACCCTGTGTGAGGTCCTGCGGGGGCGGCGCTGCGGGCTCCGGGGGAGGCGCTAGGCGTGTCGGTACGTTCTGATCGACGAACTTCTCTGCGAGGCCCTTGGCCGGGCTGCGCATGCCTGTGAGGTTGTCCAGTGCGCGAGAGCCGAGGTAGACACCGGCTGCGCCACCGAGCGTCGGGAGCGCGTAGGAGCCGTGCAGCGTGACACCGGCAAGGCCAGCGAGGCCGCTGACTGCGGCGTGCCGCTTGAGGGTCTGCACCACGTGCTTGTCGGCCATACCCGAGAGACCACCAGCCCACCTGCCGCTTGCGCGGTCGTAGGAGCCGAAGCCTTCGGCCTGCTGCGCGACGTAGAGCTGTCGTGCGAGGAAGCCTGCCTGCGGGTCTGCCTTCTCGATCTGCTTGACGTGGTCGAGCGTGAGTGGCTTGTCACCTGAAGCGAGCGAGAGCGTGTTGGCCGTGTCCTGATCCATACCGGAGGGATCAACAGCCTTCAGCTCCTTCTTCAGGTTCGCGACGGTGTTCTCGTGCGCGTCGAAGTCGGCCTTGGAGTTCTTGCCGAGACCTTCGGCGCCTGCGTTCTGCGCGAGGCGATTGAAGTATGCCGACGTGGCGTCCGCGTTCTCACCGCCGAACCCGCGCTGCGAGATTGCAGTGTGCGTGTTAGCGAGAGCGCGGGGAGCGCCCATGATGGCTGCGGCGCCTGCGTTGCCGATAGCGGCGTCTGCCGTGTGGCCGAGGTCAACCTGCGTGCCCTTGTCGGTGCCGATCGTATTGCCGATCTGCTGCGCGAGGTCACCAGCTGCACCGCCGAGCGCGTTGTCGCCCACGGTCGTGATGTACTTCTTCGCGGCTTCCTTGAGGCCTGCGGTGCCGACAGCTTTCGTGACAGCTCCACCAGGTATGAAGCGCATGGGACCAATGCCCTGCACCAGACCGGCTGCGGTGTCGGTGACGCCTGCGCGTACCTTGTCGGTCGTCTCGGGCTCAGCGTTGGCATCGCCTGTGCGTCGCACGGCGTTGGCCTTCGCGTCATTGCCCGCGTTGTTGAGCACGTAGGGAGCAGCGGCGCCTGCAAGGCCACCGAGGATGCGCCCACGGATGCCCGCCATGCCGCCGACCTTTGCGCCTGCCATGGAGGAGGCAGCGGTCTCAGCGAGGCTGGGGGCAACTTCCGCAATCTTCTGCGGCAACTGGCCGTAATTCCATTTGAGGGGGTTCCAGCCGTTGATGACTTCGGCAGGAACGTAGTCGGGATCGGACGGAGCGTCGGGGCCAGTCCCGATGCCGCCGTACACCTTCGCGGTCTGTTGGATACCGCGTCCCATCTCCTCAGCGCCGTGAGCGAAGCCTGCGGCCACGCCCGAGGGCTCTTTGGAAGAACCCGACGAAGCCTTCAGCTGCTTCAGTCCGTCATCACTCATCTTGGCGTAGTCGCCAGCTTTCAGTGCCAACAGATCGGCGTCAGAAAGTTTCGTCAGGTCCATGTGTGTTAAAGTCCTCTACGCTTCAACTCAGCGTCGATAGCGTCGTGATCGATTGCGGGAGCACCGCTCTTCTTGGATGCAGGTTCGGTTGCGAAGTCCTGCAGTGCCTTGAGGCCGCGTGCGCCCTCGTCGGAGAGCAGCGGTCGTGCCTTTGCAGCCGCATGAGGGCCAATGGCTTGCTTGCGCTTGTCTTCCAGAGCCTGCATGGCGCCGTGCATCAGCTGTCCGAAGACCCTGATCTGCATGCGCTGCTGCTCGGGCGACATCTTCGCGGGCAGGTTCTCTTCCCACTTACGGATTTCCGTGTCGGAGAGGTTGTTCTGCTTGAAGACCTTGCCAAGCTCATCGACCACGGCGTGAGCCGAGGTGCGGAAGCCGGGCACGGAGCCGCTGCCGTTGACGTTCTCGCTCCACCAGTTCTTGACTTCGTTGACGATGGGGCTGTCGCCGTTGTTCAAGCCCTTCATCGCGCCGATCAGTGCCTCGCTCTGGTGAGCAATGGTCTGGTTCAGTGCGCGAGCGCTTTCGGCGCCCTTCGTGGCCCAGTCGCGATAACCTGCGACACGGCCCGCGTAAGTGTTCGGGTCGAGCGTCGGGTCGATCTTGCGGGCCGCTGCGAACGCTGCGGGATACGGGCTGTCCTTCTTCGACAGCGCTGCCGCAGTCGGAGCCGGGAGCGTGTTGTCAATGAGCCCGCGCACCATTTCGGCCTGCGAGCCCTGCATCGATTTCAGATACGCTTCCTGTGCTTCAGGCGAGGCCTTCGTCGGGTCGTCACCGAGGAGCTTGTCGTCGCCCCAGGTAGGCGCCATCTGCGGAGCCTGCGCGGTGCCGTCGTTCGCGCCAGCCGGGGAGGCGCCATAAGCGTCCACCTGACCGTTCGAGCCGACGCGGAGGATGCGTCCGTCCTTACCAACGATGGTCTTGTAGGTGACCTTCTCGTCGGCGTCGGAGTCCTTGAGCTGCTTCGCGATGCCCGAGAGCGCATAGGCCTGCTGCGGGCTGGAGATCGAGGCCAGCGCTGCGGCCATGCCGATCAGGCCGGAAGAGATGCGATGCTTGCCGCCGCTTTCTTTCTCGACGGCGGGCATGATGTTCTGGAGTGCGCCTTTGCCCATCGTGCTGTTCGCACTAAGCGCGGCCGGGGCGTCACCGCCACCTTCCTCGTCATCGCCAGAGAACGCGAGAGCAGGGGATGCACCACCTGCACCACCGAACTGCGCCATCAACTGACGCGCCGCCTTCTCGCGGTTGCCAGTGGTGTCTGCAGAACGTTCGTACAGCCGGTTCACCGCTGTCGCGGCTTCCTCGGGCGTCTTGGCCGTGAGGAGCGCTTTGTAGGCGCGGTTCTCGGAGCCCATCATCTCATGACGCATGAACTGCATCTGAGCCTGAGGCGTCTGGTAGTTGTCGGGAAACATCGACTTCAGCGCGTTGAGGCGATCACCACGCCATTGCGCGGTGCCCCAAGCGGTGCCGTTGTCGCCGGTCGGGCCCCATGCGGAGAGGCCACGACCACTTTCGTTGACTAGGTTGCCTACCAGACCAGCGGCCTGATGCGGCGCGAGGCCGAGGCCGCCTTGATCAACCGGCTGCTGGGCGAAGTTGAGCCACTGGCCGGTGAGGTCTGGAGAGCCGTTCATTCGTTAGAACCCAAAGAGTGATGCGCCCTGACCAGCCATGCCGAGCAAGCCAGAGATCATCTGGAATGCGCTCGGGTTCGACTGCGTCGTGGACGTGCCGGTGCCCTGCGTCTGACTGTTGCTGTTCGATGAAGTCGTGGAGCCCCAGTTGTTGGAGCCGACGAGCTTCATGTAGTCGTTGAGGGCGGCGAAGTTGTTGTTGACGCCGTTGTTGAAGTTGTTCTCGTCCACCGTGTTGGCGTTGCCAGTGTTGGTGATCGAGTTCGACACAGCGTTCGTGCCTGCGTTCGCAGCATTCGTACCCGCATTGGCCGCGTTGGTGGCCGCAGTGAGTGCGCCGCTGTTGTTCGCCTGCGCTTGGTTCTCTGCGAGCGATAGCCCGTTCTGGTACGCCTGCGATGCGAGGCTGTTGTGGACGTTCTGCGCGTTCTCCGCGAGGCTGCGCTCCACCAAGCCTTCAGCGATCCCTCGTCGGGAGCTGCTGGCGTTGCCGGTCAGCGCGGCGTTCTGCGCGATACCTGGTAGCGTGACGTCGCGTGCGGTCTCTCGCGCCTGCTGCGTGGCAGCGTTGGTCATGGCGTCGATGTCTGCGCCGCTCGCGTACTGCTTCGCTGCGTCGATGACCGACTGCGTGTTGTTGTTGGCGAACGGATTGAAGCCAGTGAGCTGGCCGAGGCCTGCCGTCGTGGCGTCAGCTCCCGTGGTGGAGAGCGCACCGCCCGAAGAGTTGACGATGTTGTTGTTCTGGAGCAGCGGCTGCGCGGAAGTGCTGGACGGGCCTGCTACGCCCTGCGCGGTCGAGAGCGCACCCTTGGCCTGCGTGAAGGCGTTGGTGAGCGCGTCGAGCTGCGGTTGCCAGCCGGGCGCCGACGTGGTCGTGCCGCTGGACTGCGTGTTGCTGTTCTGAGAGGAATTGGTTGTCTGCGAGGACGAGCCCACAGGGGTCTCCTTGGAAATGGCTGGCAAGGCGGGCTTCGAACCTGCGACCGCCCCGTTAACAGCGGGGTGCTCTACCGTCTGAGCTACTTGCCAATCGTGTGAATGAATAAAGGACGCTCGATGCCGTCGAGGCAGAGCACCTGCTGGCCTGTGGGGCGCCACCCAAACATCGTCACGAAGCGAAGCCACTTGTCGTAAGCGGGATCGCTCGGGGCGAGCATGGGCAGTGAGAAAATCGGAAGCGGGACTGTCGGGCGGAATGTTGCCCAGTCCCTTTGGATGCGCCGAAGCGCTGATGGTGAACAGCGATGAACCCGGAGGTGCGCGAGGAGCATTGGCTCCCCGGCATCCGTCCGGTATTCGTCGAGTTCGAGGGTGCAGTCGTCGGACTTATGTGCCAGCGACCGTGCTACGAACTTCACTCTTGGCTTTCCTGATGATCCGCACGCAGCGCTGATAGTAACGCTCGCGGTCATTGGTCGGCGCTGGCGGTTCGCTGGCGAGCAGCTCTATGGCACGCTCCTTGGAGATGCCGTAGGTGTCCACAAGGTAGCGCCAAGGCTCGCCGTAGGTGATGTACGTGGTGTACGTGGGGGTCGTCGTCACGAGAGACCGTGGCGTGCGAGGATGTCGTTGATCTTCGCCAACTCAGCAACGATGGTCTTGACGCTCTGAGAGACGCTGGCGAGTTCTGCCTGCAGATACTTCTTGCCGTCGTCCTCAATCGTACCCATGGGGCGAGGCACGTACGTTACTGGTTTGCCCATTAGCGCTTACCGTTGGTCTTGATGTCGAGGTCGAAGCCCGTGAGCACGAAGCTGCGGAAGTCATTCCACATCAGCTTGATCGCTAGCCAGCGGCCAGCCTTGTTCACATCGACCTTGTAGTTGTCCTTGCCGTCGTACGGCTGGAAGTCGGTGTAGTCGGGCGTGTCGCTGTTGGGTTCGTCGGAGGCGCCTACTGCAATCTGCAGCGCGTTGCCGCCCGTCGTATCGACGCGGGCCTGCGGATAAATCGAGCGGAGCAGTTTGTAGTCGCGCAGCTCGGCGCCTTGTTCGTCGAGGTCGATGCCGGTGCGCTCCAGGTACACGGGCCCGGTCGCATTAGCGTCCACGGGATACGGAGCGACAGAGCCGGTGCCGTACACGTCGAACGCATAGAGCGTCGGCTGGAGGCCGTACTCGGCGTTGCCTTCGCCCACGCAGACGGTGACGCGTTTGCCGCCGTCTTCCTGATCCTGATACGAGCCGCCCATGTCCGCATAGGACGCGTTGATGGTCGCATAGGTCTTCAGGTTCGAGACGGGGCCGTCGTCATACGAGTAGACGCCCGGCATGTCGTCGAAGCTCCAAGACTCCGTCGAGAGATTGTAGACCGCAGCGCGGTTACAGCCGTTGACGTTCTTGAACTTCACGAGGTCGTCGCCCGAGACGTAGCCGAAGCTGATCTCGTTGAGGCGCGGATTGAACTGCACCCAGCACTTGTCGGCCTGCGAGATGTTGAGCGAGCTGAAGATGAAGTCGCGGGTCTTCTCGTCGCACAGGGACTTCTCGGAGATGCCGTCGTGCACCCAGATGTCGTCGATGCCGAAGCAGTAGTTCTTGCCGTCCAGCTCAATCGAGCAGTTCGTGTTCAGAACGCCCTTCGCGGACGAGAGCTTCGTGTAGGCGAACACTTCGACGGAGCCGTCGGCGTGCATGCGCCACGCTTCGCGCTGGCCGTAGATGATCAGGTCGCTGCCGAGTTGGCACGCGTCCATGATCGGACCATCCATGGCTTGCAGGATGTTCTCGGTCGCGAGCGTTGCGGGATCGTCGATGTCCCACGATGCGGGGATCATGCCGTTCTCAACGATGGAAGAGGTCTTCACCATCGTCGGATAGCTGGTGGGGCCCTTCTGCACGTTGAGCATCACGACCGCGCCACCGCACTGAGCGATGATCTTCGCGGTCCAGCTCGGGTCCCACTTGTCAGCGGGACGCGCATAGGTCGCGGCGCTGATGTCAGCGAAGCGCGGAGCGTCGGGAAGCAGAAACCACGGCGGCCTGTCTGCGCGATTTACGTAGACGACGTTGCCGATGGTGTAGGAGGTCCAGTTGGTCTCAGCAGCAGAGTCAACGAAGCTCGATGGCGAGTAGTCGGTCTCTGTGCCGTTGGCGTAGTAGTACACCCGGCCTGACTGGTATCCTAGAAACAGGTCGTTATTGCTATCACCAATACCTGCAGTGAAGGCATAACGAGGGTTAGGCTCAGCTAGTGGCTGCTTGACAGCCCGGAACACCGGAGCTGGCGTAATTTTGTTATTACGAAACCTAACATTAACACCACCAGAGAAAGCACCAACAGGAAGGCTGTAGGGGTCTTGATCGGTAATGATGCCCTTAGAGGCAACATCCCTTAGTCGGACTATGGGCACTTAGGTATCCTGAGGAGAACCTAAGAGGTCTCTCAATGATGATTGTATTGATATCGACCTGAGCAGAACCTGAGGGATATTGAGGATACTTATGTACCCCCCTTACCCCCCAAGGTAGCTCCAAGGTCGAGCGAGGCGACCGATCCGAAAAAGATCAGGTCTTCACAGTGAACACGAAGGACATCGCCTCCGGTCGCGTCTCGGTCGTGCCAGTGTTGGCCGGGGTCGAGACGAGCACTGTGTGGTTATGCGTTGCAGAGCGACCGCCAGTGCTGCCGCTGAAGCTGTGAGCGTGACGCTGATTGGCGCCGCCCGTGGTCACCGTGGTCGCACCCGAGTTGATCGTGAACGAACCGCCGCCGGTCGAGGAGTTATTCCAGTTGCCGACAGTGACGTTGTGCGTGTGATCAGGGCTATCAACGCCAGTCGTTCCTGAGAACGCATGCGTGTGCTCCTGCGTCTCCGCAGCAGTCGTCGCGGTGATGTCGGGATGCGTATGCGGGCCCACAGTGTTCGCCTGCGCAGTCAACGCAGCAACCGCAGCCGTGCGCGAGCGCGGGAAGCGGCCAGTGGTCACCATGTCGGGCAGCGTGAACGTGGTGCCAACACCGACACCGTTCATGAAGTCAGCAAGGTCAGGATAGTCAACGCGATTGTACGTCGCGCCATTCAGCTCCAGGTAATCCTTGCCAGTATCAGCAGTGGTCTTGCCGAGGCTCGCGGGCTCCTTGACGAAGACACCGAGCGATCCTGTCGGCACGCCGCCTTTGAACTTGCCGCCAGTGATCCCGATAACGCCGGGGCCCATGCGGTAGAAGCCCAGCGTGGGCTCGGAGGCGAACGAGAAAGCGGGAGCGGAGGCCGAGCCGTCAGGCCCGTTGGTCGCACCGGCCGCCGTATGGATCGAGCCGGTATAGGGGAGGGTGGACTTGAGCGCCGCCTTGGTCAGCCGCATGTGCGCGTCGGCCTGATTGAGGCCATCGCTGTGAGCGGGATTGGACGCGTTCAGGTCCGAGACGTAGGTGGCAGTCTCTAAGGGCACCTTGGGGTTCCGTTGGGGAATTGGGGGAGAGCGAGGTCAGGCGCATCAATCGGCGCCTTCTGGTGTAAAACACCGGGTGGTCCCCGCCTAAGCCTTTGAAAAGGTTCAAGGTTCCCAAAATTGTCGCATTTGGTTCCATTTGGGGCCCCAAAGTCGAGCGCGGACACCGATCCATGAGGCTCAACCTATGGGACCCATTGGAAGCACACTGCAGCCGTGACCTAGGCGGCGGCCGCCCCCTTTAAGCCTTTGATTTTGAAGCCGGATCGCCCGGGCGGGGTAAATTAGGGTCCGGTGTCAAAAGGGGACCCGTTGAACCCGTACGGCCAACCCGTGCAATCCCGCAACCCATTGATTTGCTTATGGTCTCTGTGGTTACAGCAACCTTGCGCGTAGGGCTAGGCGAGGGGAAACCTGGGTTCCGATAGCCCGATATGCCTGTGATATCAGCGTGTTAGCCTAGGTTTACCCCGGTTGTATCGGCCTCATTAATACCCGGGTGAAAGTCAATGACCGTTTAGGGCCATCCGCTCTTTAGGGCGAAACCCAGCTCAGAACGGCTTCTCGGACTCGCCCATGCGATCCCTGTGTGTCCCCGGGCTTCCATAGCCCGCAAGCCATAGGCCTTCCCACGGCCTCCTAATGGCTTCCTAGGACTCATACTAACGTCTAACGTAAAATATATGCCGGAACGCAAATCAATGCTTGACGCGTTGGCGCCTAGGACTCAGATTGCAGCACATGCGGCATGCAGTTGCGGCCGGGCATACACAAAGGGAAAGCAAATGACACTCACAGCGAAGCAGATTGCAGCAATCCGTAAGGCCGAACTCGCGGCCTATCGCCACGGCGCCAAGCGCTAACACGCCCAATTCCAGCACAAGACACATAGGGTTGCACATGTCTACCAAGGTCAACGGTTTCGTTTTCTATCGTGGTCCGAGCATGCTTGACGGATCGCCCATTATCGCAATCGCCACGGGGACGGCCAAGGGAAGCCGGAACGCTAAGACTGGCGGCGAAGTGCAGACTTGGATTTTGCGCGATGATTTGTCCCCGGTTGACGCGGTCAAGGTTGGCGCCGACGTCTCCATTTGCGGCGATTGCAAACACAGGGGAATGAACGGCACCGCGCGCTCTTGCTACGTCACTGTGTTTCAAGCGCCGTTGGTTGTGTGGAAGGCTGCAAAGCGCGGCCTGTATCCCGACGTTTCCCCTGAGGCTGGCGCGGCTATCCTTAGCGGCAAGGTGTTGCGCCTAGGCTCCTATGGCGATCCCGCTGCAGTCCCCGTGCATGTGTGGCGCGCGTTGGTTGCGCACGTGGAAGGCCATACCGGCTATACCCATCAATGGCGCACTAGCGATGCTTTGCGCGATTTGTGCATGGCGTCTTGTGACAGCGCTTTCGAGCAAGAGCTTGCGACCGCGCAAGGCTGGCGCACGTTCCGCGTCATGGCGCAAGGCGAGGCTTTGCTTCCCCGTGAAATCTCTTGCCCCGCGTCGAAAGAGGCTGGCGCAAAGACTTCCTGCAGCGCTTGCAAGGCATGCGGCGGGACTAGCGCTAAGGCCAAGGTCAACATTGCAATCCTAGCGCACGGCGCCGCGTCCAAGGTCAACGCCTTCAACGCCCGGGCTTAACCAAAGCCCGAAACTGCACGCGTTGTGTTTGTGCAGTCGTCGCGTGTTGCGCGGCCTGAGGATGGGCAATTCTCGGAAACCCTACAAAACAAGGTCTCAAACGATGGCAAAGGTTTTCACTCACAAGCTAGGCAAAACGCGTGCAGGCGAGGGGACGCGCATATGGTTGGAAGGCAAGCGCTTGCTTGACCACGGTTTCACCCATCGCGCCACGTGCCAGCGCAAATGGTCCGAAGGCAAACTGATTGTTGTGTTGGTTGACGCTGCAGCGTTTGAGCAGTTGCCGCGCAATGAGCGAACCACGGTTGCCGGATCGGCCGAACGCCCCATTATCGATATCGTTGGGGAAGCCGTGCGCAACGCGTTTCCGAGCGGAACGGTTGAGGCCACGTGGTCGCAAGGTCGCATTGTGATCAAAGGGGCCTAGCCAATGAACACCTATGACGTCCAAGCGCGCATTAGGCCCATTGAACGCGTGCAAGCCGAAACAGCGTGGGAAGCGCGCAAAGCCTATGCCGAAAGGCATGGCGTGCACGTGACCGACGTATGGGCAACCCGCGTCAACATTCCCGCTAGCTGGCTTCAACACATCAACCCGAAAGGCAACGCGTAATGTGCAACGTCACGCGCGACGATATCCGCAACGCAGCGTCAACGCTG
The DNA here is from genome assembly GCF_040939785.1 of Bradyrhizobium lupini. Classification (NCBI taxonomy): domain Bacteria; kingdom Pseudomonadati; phylum Pseudomonadota; class Alphaproteobacteria; order Hyphomicrobiales; family Nitrobacteraceae; genus Bradyrhizobium; species Bradyrhizobium lupini. Next base: position 191,358 of record NZ_CP162553.1, on the reverse strand, counting down.
GCGCACCATTGGGCCACGCGCGATCCCAAAGACAGGGAAGGCGTGCGCCGATTGATTGCAGCATATCCCCCGGCAACTCGCTTGCCGCTGTGTGCGCTCATTCTCGAACGGCTGCAGGACTACAAAGGCGACACAGTGTCGGCTTTCGAGTCCCTGCTTTTCGACGCTGCAGACATTGAGGAGGCCATATGAGCGCACGCGAATTGTTCGGCGCTGTGTTGGTCGCAACGCCGCTCGCAATGCTCCTCCTAGTCGCTCTTATCGTCACCTGAGGGCCAACCAAAATGCAGTATCAGACTTGGCAGCAATGGATTGACGCGGCTTGCGGTGCAGGCTGGAAGGTCCAATGGCGCGAGGAACTAGGCGCCTATGTCGTGCTCACGCCTAAGGCGTTCCGACGTCCCCCGGAGGAGCTGGGGTATTACCCGGAGGAGCGCGCGGCATGGCGTGCAGCGGCCTTCATGTTCCACAAGCGAGAAGCACAAACGGCCTGAACGGCCAGTGAACATCCGTAAGATCACGGTGCGGGAATATCTTGCAAAGAGAGCTGTTGCCGCCCGTGTTCTCACTATGTATCTACATTCGGTATCTACTTGCGTGCCTGTATGAGTGCTGAAAGACGGGGCAGCAGTTCCCCATCATGAAACCCGAGCAATGCCAATGCGACCAACTTTCTACGTGGATTTAGACTGCCGCATCCAATCCGCCAACGCCCCTAAGGAACGCCCGCACGCGTTCAAGCCCGGGGACATCCTGTGGCTCACCGAGGCGTTCCCCTACCAGTTCGGCATGATCCCGGCCAACACGCGTTTCTTTGTGCAGGCGGTCGATGATGAGGACGGTTCGCTGTGGCTCATTGCCGAGGGCGACGTTCCGGCCCTGTTTTACTCGGACAATATGCTGGTGCTGCAACCGTGGGGCACCGAGGACATCCTGCCGTTCCTGCGCGCGGTCGTGCGTCTGCCGGACATCCAGGTACAACCAGGTTTGGACGGCGAGGGCAATCCGCTGCCGCGCTCGAACGTTCGCCAACTCGGCAAGCTGGTGCTGGTGGCTGCGATGGCCACGGTGTGCTGGGGCGTCCCCAAAGCGCTCAACCATACCAACCACACGCTAACCATCGTCAAAGAACAGCACGCTATCTGGAACAACCCATCAGGAAATGAATTGACAATCGGCACCTAGTTCCACTAGGAAACCAATTGCGTTGAGGAGGCAAATACTAATGTTGACATCTCTTTCTATCATTTCAGTTCTCGCCATATTGGCGGTATCATTCGAGCAGACCTTAGTCGCGGCCATCGTGGGCCTCGGGGGTCTGGCAATCATCGCACACGTGTTCGGCTAAGGGAGGGAACAGCCCATGATGAACCTCGTGCGCGAGATTGAAGAAGTACCGGCAACACTAGGGGAACGTATGCCGTCGTCACAGTCATCTGAGTTCAAACCAACACTGTCGGAGGAGGAGAGGGCCGCCGCACGTGCGCTGCGGATCGCTTTGCAGAACTTCACTGCCCTTCGTCCGACCATGCCTCTGCAGTACGTCATGACCTTCCTGCTCGTCGCGGAGATGGAAGGCAAAGGCGTGTCCGAGTATGCCGAGATCAACGGCGTCTCTCAGACCGTCATGACGCGGCACCTGCTCGACATCGGGGACCGCAACCGTGCGCGTGAAGAGGGCTTCGGCCTCGTCACACAGGAGCGCGACAAGATGGACCTACGGCGCCACCACGCACGCATTACGCCGCGTGGGAAGGCCATCATGCACAAGGTGATGCAGGCGCTGAAGTTCGCCCCGAAGTAACGGCAGGGCCCGCGAGGGCCTTTGCTACGCCCAAAACCAACACATCAGGGATAGGTTTGCAGATGTCATTTGCTCACAAAGACCCCCGCACCAAAAAGCTGACCGGCAAGTACGAAGTAGACTTCTGGTTCAAGGCCCCCGGCGAGCCTGACAAGCGCATGCGCCGCGTGTTCGAGAACAAGAAGGTTGCCGAGGCCAATGAAGCCTACGCGCGCCAGACGGGCCGCTGGGCCGATCCTGAGGACGACAACGCGGCTGGCCCGACCTTCCGGCAGGCGGCCGAGGACATGCGCAAGCAGCACAGCGTGTGGCAGCGCGGGCGCGATCCGAGCGGCCAGAAGCGTCTCGACTGGATCATTGGCAAGATCGGCCACAAGGCCATCAAGACCGTGTCCACCGAGGACCTGCAGGGCATCGTCGATGACCTCAAGAAGCGCCCCGTGAAGAGCGTGCTGAACTCCACTGGCGTCATGAAGGGCCGGAGCCTCAACAACTACCTGACGTACGCCAGCGCGGTCCTGACGTGGGCTGCGGAGCGTCCCAAGACCTACGGCAGCTTCAAGCCCCCGGTGATCCCGTGGCAGGACGTGGTGAAGACCCGCATCCACTTCATGACGCAGGAACAGCAGCGGCTGCTGATCAAGTTCTACCTGGAGAAGGGCTGGCTCGACGAGGCCGTGGCCGCCAAGGTGCTCGGGCAGGCCGGGCTCCGGTTCAACGAGCTGGAGGCTTTGGAACCCAACATGGTCGTGGTGACGAAACGTGCCAATCAGCAAGAGATTGGCTGGATCAAGCTCGACGAGACCAAGACCGACACGCCTCGCGATGTTCCCATCACCGCCCAGCTGGCGCGGGAGCTGAAGGCACTTTTGGTGAACGGATGGCGTGCAAACTATGACCGATCACGCTGGCGTTTCAACGAGGCGCGCAAATTGTATGGGTGGGGTCCGCAGGTTTCGATGTACAAGATGCGCCACGCAGCTGCTACCTACCTCACGAAGCGCGGGATGCAGCCGGAAAAAATCCAGCAATTCATGGGACATAAGGACTACCACACGACGCAGCAATACATACATCTGGAGTCCGAAGACGTCGCTGAGGCTGCAGATTTTCTCGACCCGTCGTATGGGGTGGAGGTCGAAAATCAGCCCAAGGGCAACGTGGTTGCAATTGGAAAAGCGAGTTAGTACAACGCGTTACAAATGGGGGGCTTCGGCCCCCGTCACTCACCGTGGTCCTTGAAACCGCGAGCGGAGGATAGAATGCCAGCCGTGCAAGAGACGGTCGAGCGCGTGAAGCGCATCGACGTCGATCAGTATCGTTATGGGTTTGAGACCCTGATCGAGTCCGACAAGGCCCCAAAGGGGCTGTCGGAAGAAACCGTCAAGTTCATCTCCGAGAAGAAGAACGAACCCGCCTGGATGCTCCAGTGGCGGCTCGAGGCCTATCGGCGCTGGCTGACCATGACCGAGCCGACCTGGGCCCGCGTCGACTATCCCAAGATCGACTTTCAGGACCTCTATTATTATTCGGCTCCCAAGCCGAAGAAGACGATCACCTCGCTCGACGAGATCGATCCCGAGATTCTGAAGACCTACGAGAAGCTCGGCATTCCCTTGCGGGAAGTCGCCATGCTCGAAGGCGTCGAGCCGAAGCCCGGCGAGGAAGACCCCAACAGGCGCAAGATCGCGGTCGACGCGGTGTTCGATTCGGTCTCGGTTGCGACCACCTTCAAGGCCGAGCTGAAGAAGGCCGGCGTGATCTTCATGCCGATCTCGGAGGCGATCCGCGAGCATCCCGAGCTGGTGCAGAAATATCTGGGATCCGTGGTGCCGACGTCGGACAATTTCTACGCAACGCTGAACTCGGCGGTGTTCTCGGACGGCTCGTTCGTTTACGTGCCGCCGGGCGTGCGCTGCCCGATGGAACTGTCCACCTACTTCCGCATCAACGAGCGCAACACTGGCCAGTTCGAGCGCACGCTGATCATTGCCGACAAGGGCTCCTACGTCTCTTATCTCGAGGGCTGCACCGCGCCGCAGCGCGACGAGAACCAGCTGCACGCGGCCGTGGTCGAACTCGTCACGCACGACGACGCCGAGATCAAATATTCGACGGTGCAGAACTGGTATCCCGGCAATTCGGAAGGCAAAGGCGGCATCTACAATTTCGTCACCAAGCGTGGTGACTGCCGCGGCAACAATTCCAAGATCTCCTGGACCCAGGTCGAGACAGGTTCGGCGATCACCTGGAAGTATCCGAGCTGCATCCTGCGGGGCGACAATTCGCGTGGTGAATTCTATTCGATCGCGATCTCGAATGGCTATCAGCAGGTCGACAGCGGCACCAAGATGATCCATCTCGGCAAGAACACGTCGAGCCGTATCATCTCCAAGGGCATCGCCGCCGGCAGATCGCAGAACACCTATCGCGGCCTCGTGACGGCGCATCGCAAGGCGACCGGCGCGCGCAACTTCACCGCCTGCGATTCGCTGTTGATCGGCGACAAATGCGGCGCGCACACCGTGCCCTACATCGAAGCCAAGAACTCGTCGGCGACGTTCGAGCACGAGGCCACCACGTCCAAGATCTCCGAGGACGTGCTGTTCTACTGCATCCAGCGCGGCCTCACGCAGGAGGAGGCGGTCGGCCTCGTCGTCAACGGCTTCGTCAAGGACGTGCTGCAGCAACTGCCGATGGAATTCGCGGTGGAAGCGCAGAAGCTGATCTCGATCTCGCTTGAAGGATCGGTCGGCTAGCGCCGGCCCTCGCGGCGCGCGTCGCGCGCCCTATGCATCATTTGAATAAACTGGACACCAAGATGGCTTTGCTTGAAGTGAAAGACCTCAAGGTTCGTGTCGAGGAGCGTGAGATCCTCCATGGGTTGACGCTGACCGTGAACGAGGGCGAGATCCACGCGATCATGGGGCCGAACGGCTCCGGCAAATCGACGCTGTCCCACGTCATCGCCGGCAAGCCTGGTTACGAGGTCACCGACGGCGAGATCCTGTTCAAGGGCGAAGACCTGCTCGCGATGGCGCCCAACGAACGGGCCGCCAAGGGCGTGTTCCTGGCGTTCCAGTATCCGGTCGAGATCCCCGGCGTCTCCACCATGAATTTCCTGCGCACCGCGCTGAACGCGCAGCGCAAGGCGCGCGGCGAGGGCGAATATTCGACGCCCGACTTTTTGAAGAAAGTCCGCGAAGTCTCGAAGTCGCTGAACATCCCGCAGGACATGCTCAAGCGCGGTGTCAATGTCGGCTTCTCCGGCGGCGAGAAGAAGCGCAATGAGGTGCTGCAGATGGCGCTGTTCGAGCCGAGCCTGTGCATCCTCGACGAGATGGATTCCGGCCTCGACATCGACGCGCTGCGCATTGCAGCCGACGGCGTCAACGCGCTGCATTCGCCCAAGCGCGCGATGGTCGTCATCACCCATTATCAGCGGCTGCTGAACTATATCGTGCCTGACGTCGTGCACGTGATGTCAAAAGGCCGTGTCGTGAAGAGCGGTGGCAAGGAACTGGCGCTGGAGCTGGAAGCGTCCGGCTACGCCCAGTTCGAGGACGCCGCGTAAGGAATTTGAGATGAACGTTGCTGTGGCAAAGACCGGAAACGGCCGCGCGGTGAGCGATCTCTTCGCCAGCGCCGAAAGCCGGCTGCCGGGTTCGCCTTCCGTGATCGCGGTACGCCGCGAGGCGTTCGAGACCTATGAGCGTCTCGGCCTGCCGCACCGCCGGATCGAGGAGTGGAAGTACACCGATCTGCGCGCGCTGGTCGGCGAGGTACTGCCGCTCGCGGCTGCGCCCGATGCGACTGCGTTGAAGCGCGCCGCGGACGCGGTGAAAGCACATGCGATCGCCGGCGCCCGCAAGCTGGTGCTGGTCGACGGTGTGTTCGCTCCCGATCTCTCCGACGTCAAGGCGCTCGCCTCCGAGGCGAGCTTTAAGACGTTGCGGGAGACGCTGGAGAAGGATTCCGGTCTGTTAAGGACCGCGGCCATCGATGCGGTGATCGCGCTGAACGCGGCGATGGCGACCGACGGTGTCGTGCTTGATATCGCCGACGGCACGCAGCTGTCCGCGCCGATCCAGATCATCCACATCGCGGTTGCATCTTCCGCGTCGGCTTTCACCCGCTCGCAGGTTGCGGTCGGGAAGGGCGCTCGTGCCACCATCATCGAGAGCTTTGTCGCGGCCGGCGCCAAGGCTTACCAGGTCAACGATGCCGTCATCCTCTCGGTTGGCGATAATGCCGACATCGCGCATATCCGTCTGATGGACGATTCGCCGGATGCGGTGAACATCACCTCGGAGTTCGTCACGGTCGGTGCGAATACAAAGCTCAACTTCTTCAACATGACGACCGGCGCGGCAGTCAGCCGCCTGCAAGGCTTCATCACGCTGGCAGGCGAGGGCAGCGAGCTCTCGGTCAACGGCGTGAACCTGTTGCAGAAGACCGAACACGGCGACACCACGCTGGTGGTCGACCATGCCGTGCCGAACTGCGTCAGCCGAGAAGTTTTCCGCGCCGTGATCGACGATCGCGCCCATTCGGTGTTCCAGGGCCGCATCATCGTTCGTCCCGATGCGCAGAAGACCGACGGCAAGATGATGATCCGCGCGCTGCTGCTCTCGGATGAGGCGGAAGCCGACAACAAGCCCGAGCTCGAGATCTTTGCGGACGACGTCTCCTGCGGTCACGGCGCCACCGCCGGTGCGCTGGACGACAGTCTGCTGTTCTATCTGAAGGCGCGCGGCCTGCCGGAGAAGCAGGCCCAGGCGCTGCTGATCCAGGCCTTCGTCGGCGAGGCGATCGAGCAGATCGCCGACGATGATCTGCGCGAGCACGTGATCGGCATTGCCGAGCGCTGGCTGGAGCGGCGCCAATGAGCACGCATCCGGCAGTCAAGAACGGCTCTTACGACGTTGCGCGCGTGCGCCAGGATTTTCCGGCGCTGGCCATGCAGATCTACGGCAAGCCGCTGGTCTATCTCGACAACGCCGCATCTGCGCAGAAGCCGAGCGCCGTGCTCGATCGCATGACGCAGGCCTACACCTCCGAATATGCCAACGTGCACCGCGGCCTGCATTATCTCGCCAACGCCGCGACCGAAGCCTATGAGGGCGGCCGCACCAAGGTGGCGCAGTTCATCAACGCGCCGCGGACCGAGGAAGTGATCTTCACCCGCAACGCGACCGAGGCGATCAACCTCGTCGCCTCGTCCTGGGGCGAGCCGAACATCAAAGCAGGCGACGAGATCGTCATTTCGATCATGGAGCACCACTCCAACATCGTGCCCTGGCATTTCCTCAGGGAACGCCATGGTGCCGTGATCAAATGGGCGCCGGTCGACGACGAGGGCAATTTCCTCATCGACGAATTCGAAAAGCTGCTGACGTCGAAGACCAAGCTGGTCGCGATCACGCAGATGTCGAACGCGCTTGGCACCATCGTCCCGGTCAAGGACGTCGTGAAGATCGCCCACGCCCGCGGCATTCCCGTGCTGGTCGACGGCAGCCAGGGCGCGGTGCATATCCCAGTCGACGTCCAGGACCTCGGCTGCGACTTCTATGTCTTCACCGGCCACAAGGTCTACGGGCCGACCGGCATCGGCGTGCTCTGGGCCAACTACGACCACCTGGTCGCGATGCGCCCCTATAACGGCGGCGGCGAAATGATCCGCGAGGTCTCGCGCGACATCGTCACCTACGGCGATCCCCCGCACAAATTCGAGGCCGGCACGCCGGCGATCGTCGAGGCCGTCGGGCTCGGCGCCGCGATCGACTACGTCAATTCGATCGGCAAGGAGCGCATCGCCGCGCACGAGCACGATCTCGTCACCTACGCCCAGGATAAGCTGCGCGAGATCAACTCGCTGCGGCTGATCGGCACGGCGCGGGGCAAGGGCCCGGTGATCTCCTTCGAACTCAAGGGCGCGCACGCCCACGACGTCGCCACCGTGATCGACCGCCAGGGCATCGCGGTGCGCGCCGGCACCCATTGCGTGATGCCGCTTTTAGAGCGGTTCAACGTCACAGCCACATGCCGGGCGTCGTTCGGCATGTATAATACGCGGGAAGAAGTCGATCATCTGGCACAGGCGCTGTTGAAGGCGCGGGATTTGTTCGCATGAGTGACACGGCCGAAATCAAAGCCAATCCGATGGAAACCCAGTCGGCGCTGCCGCCTGAGGAGACCGAGCGTCTCACCACCGAGATCATCGCCGGGCTCAAGACCGTGTTCGACCCGGAAATCCCGGCTGATATCTACGAGCTCGGCCTGATCTACAAGGTCGAGATCAAGGACGATCGTTCCGTCGATGTGCAAATGACGCTGACGACACCGAATTGCCCGGCCGCCGGCGAGCTGCCGACCATGGTCGAGAACGCGGTCGCCAGCGTCCCCGGCGTCGGCGTGGTCGACGTCAAGGTGGTCTGGGAGCCGGCCTGGACGCCGGAACGCATGAGCGACGAGGCCCGCCTCGTGCTCAACATGTGGTGACGCGTAACCTCGGCTTTAGATCCTTGTTAGATCCTTGGCATTGAATTCGCTCGGCAACGGACCACATCATTGACATGACACAGATATCGTCGGGCTCGACACCAGCATCCACTCCAAAGCCGAGGCGGCCCCGCCCGCAGGTCATGCGGCTGACGGACGCTGCCGCCCAGCGCATCAGCGAGCTGACCCAGCGGGCCGATTCCGAGATCGTTGGCCTGCGCGTCGGCGTCAAGAACGGCGGCTGTGCCGGACAGTCCTACACCGTCGAATACGCCCATGATGTCCGGCCGACCGACGAGGTCGTCGAGGACAAGGGCGTCAAGATCCTGGTCGATCCCAAGGCCGTGCTGTTCCTGCTCGGCACCGAGATGGACTACAAGGCCGACAAGATGCAGGCCCAGTTCGTTTTCAATAACCCCAACCAGATCTCCGCCTGCGGCTGTGGCGAGTCGGTCGAGCTGCGTCCGGCGCAGATCGACGGGTAGTCCGTTTCTCGCAAATCACTCCGCTGTCGTCCTGGCGAAGGCCAGGATCCATACCGCGTGATCTCGCGGTGATCGTCGGTGCCAATACCGACGCTGGCACGACTGGCAGTCTTCGCTAAACTCCCTCCCGTGGAATGGGTCCTGGCTTTCGCCAGGACGACCGTGCGGAAATAGTTCAGCCATGGACCGCGAATTTCTGATCGACCTGTTCGCCGATTTCGGCCCCGTCGCCATCCGGAAAATGTTCTCCGGCTACGGCATCTCCGCCGACGGCGTCAACTTCGCGCTGGCCTTGCGCGCCGGCCTGTTTTTTCGCGCTGACGAGATGACCATCCCGGATTTTGAGGCGGAAGGCTCGAAGCCGTTCCAATACTCGACCCGCGCCAAGACCGTGGTGGTGAACTCCTATTGGGAGCTGCCGGCCCGCCTGTTCGACGATTCCGCGGAACTCGCGCAATGGGCGAGGGCCGCGCTTGCTGCTGCCCAGCGCGCCAAGGTGAAGAAGCCGCCCAAGGTGAAGAAGGCGGCGAAGAAGGTTGCGAAGAAGCCCGTTGCAACGAAGCGGCCGACCAAGAAGAAAACAATGCGCAGGGCGGGCAAAGCGAAGCGTGCCCTCCGCTGAGGTGCTGGTGTGGGAGATGATGGGCATGGCGCTGAGCGCCTTTGCCCACCCGATGGGACTTCACTCCACGGCCTTGGTCAGACCAACCCGCATGTCCCTGGCGGTGAAGACGCAGACGCCGTCGGCCAGCACGCGACCGTCGGCAATTCCGAGCACCAGCTTGCCGCGCCGGACCATCCTCATGGAGACCTCGTAGCGCACGCGTTGCGCGTTCGGTGTGACCTCGCCCGTGCACGCGACTTCGCCGACGCCGATGGCGCGGCCCTTGCCCGGCGAGCCCGACCATCCCAGCCAGTAGCCGACCATCTGCCACATGGCATCCAAACCCAGAGACGCTGGCATCGTGGCATCGCCGTGATAGTGGCAATCGAAGAACCAATGGCCCGGCGCGATGTCGAGCTCGCCGACGATATGGCCCTTGCCGAACTCTCCGCCATCCAGGCTGATCTCCGTGATGCGGTCCATCATCAGCATCGGCGGCGCTGGCAATTGCGCATTGCCCGGCCCGAAATAGCCGCCCTCGCTCGATCTCAGCAGCTCGTCCCTGGTGTAGGACGGTTGCGGTGAGTGAAAATCATGCGGATTGGGCAAGACGACAAGTCCTCCGGATCTTCGCAGTCGGACGCCTCAAGACGGCGAGGGAGATGTCGTTCGTCGGGTCAGAATGTCAAGCGCTGGCGGTGCGCGGCTTCGGCGTCACGCCACCCGGTTATGGGTCTCGACCGTGAATTCCGGATCGGCCTCGCAGATCACGCGGTTGCGGCCGTTGCGTTTGGCGGCGTAGAGGCAGGCATCCGCGCGTTCGATCAGCGCATCGGTGTCGTCACCCTGCTTGAGCATGGAGACGCCGACGGAGATGGTGACCCGGCCAAGGATTTCGCCGGTGGACTTCTTCTTTAGTTCCTTCGCCATCACCGCGCGGCGGATGTGATCGGCCACCGTGAGGGCCTGGCGCAGCGCGGTGTTGGGCAGCACGACCGCGAATTCCTCGCCGCCATAGCGGGCGGTGATGTCCTGGCCCTTGATGGTCTGCTTCAGCGACAGGCCGACCAGCCGCAGCACCTGGTCGCCGGTGAGATGGCCGTAGGAATCGTTGAACGACTTGAAATGATCGATGTCGACCAGCAGCAGCGACAGCGGCTCGCCGGAGGCGAGCGCGCCTTGCACGGCCATGTCGATCATGCGATCGAAATATTTGCGGTTGCCGAGCCCCGTCAGCGGATCGGTCAGGCTCTCGGCGCGGATCGCCTCCAGGCTCTGCTGGAGGTTGCTGATCTCGCTCCTCGAGAGCGTCAGCCGGTCTTCCAGCGCCTTGTTGGTCTCGCGCATCTCGCTGGTCGAATGCAGCAGCGTCTCGACGATCGACTTGATCTGCTCGCGGCTTTCGGCCGATGACAGCTTTTTGGTCGCGTCCGACAGGCTCGCATCGTAGGAGCCGGTCATCGCGAGCGCGTCGCCGAGAACCTTTATGACGTCGTCGATCTCGCCGATGACGCGCGCGCCGACCTTGTCGATGCGCTCGGTGGTCTTGATGTGGGAGAGGTAGGTCTCGTAGATGTGATCGAGATCGGCTTCGGTCAGCTTGCCGCTTCGCGCCAGCGTCTCGTTGATGATCTTGTTGAGCGGGGCGTTGTAGCCGGTGGCGTAGACGTACCAGATCTCGTAATTGCGGGGAATTGCCGTCTGCCGTAGCGATCGGATCTGACCGAGCGCTACCTGGGCGAACGCCATCGTGCGTTCGTGTTCGTCGAGCAACTTGACCACGGAACATACCCCACAGCGATCGGCGTGCCGACGACCGCAGCAATACTTAAATTATGTTCGTAGGCTAACGGACGATCGTGAACGCCCCGTAAATATACGTCCACGAATGCATCCGAAAAAGTGCGCGCCGGCTTGGTTTCAACCAAAGCCGGGCGCGCATCGTGCTTCAGGCGCCGGCGGGGGAGCGAACCGGACGCAGCAGAAATGCCGGCAGATGCGAGTGGTCACCCGGCTCGCTGTCGGCTTCGCGTTGGCGGCGCGGCTCGGGACGGCCGATCGACGGCACATGCGACGGATTGGCCTGCTGGCGCGCACCGTCACGCGGCTCGGATGATGGCTTGGCTTCGCGCGGCGGCCTGGCTTCACGCGAAGGTCTTGCTTCACGCGGAGGCCTTGCCTCGCGCGCGGGCCTTGCTTCGGAAGCGGGCCTTGCTTCGGAAGCGGGCCTTGCTTCGGTCGAAGGCTGTGCCTCGCCACGCGGTTCGCGCGGCTCGTGGCTGCGCTCACGATCGCGGCCGCGCTGCGGCTTGCCGCGTCCGCCGCGTGACCGTTCACGGCCGCGCTGCTCGCGCGGACGCTCGCTCGCGTCGGAAGCATCGGTGCGGACTTCGAAATCGCCCTCCGCGCGTGGAATGCTCTGGCCGATCAGCTTCTCGATCGCCACCATCGATTTCTGGTCGAGCGGCGTGACGAGCGAGATCGCCATGCCGGACCGGCCTGCGCGACCGGTGCGGCCGACGCGGTGGACATAATCGTCGGGATGGTGGGGAACGTCGAAATTGAAGACGTGGCTGACCTCGGGGATGTCGAGGCCGCGGGCGGCGACGTCGGATGCGACCAGCAGGGGCAGCTCGCCCTTGCGGAACTGCTCGAGTGCCGCCGTGCGGGCCGACTGGTCCATGTCGCCGTGCAGCGCGCCGACGCTGAAGCCGTGCTTTTGCAGCGATTTGTGAACGACGGCGACCTCGCGCTTGCGATTGCAGAAGATGATCGCGTTCTGGAGATCCTTGGCCTCGCGCAGCAATCGGCGAAGCAGCTCGCGCTTCTCGTGCGCCTCGCGCCCGGCCGGGACCTGACACTGCGTAACGGTGACAGCGGTGGTGGCGGGCTTCGATACCTCGATCTTCTGCGGATTGTGCAGGAAGGTTTCGGTGATGCGCCGGATCTCCGGCGGCATGGTCGCGGTGAAGAACAGGGTCTGCCGCGTGAACGGGACGAGCTTGCAGACGCGCTCGATGTCGGGAATGAAGCCCATGTCCAGCATGCGGTCGGCTTCGTCGATGACGAGCAGCTCGACGCCGGTGAGCAGCAGGCCGCCGCGCTCCGTGTGGTCGAGCAGGCGGCCGGGAGTGGCGATCAGCACGTCGACGCCGCGCGTCAGCTTGGCATCCTGGTCGCCGAAGGAAACGCCGCCGATCAGGAGGGCGACGTTGAGTTTCTGGCCCGCGCCGTAGCGGTCGAAGTTTTCCTTCACCTGCGCCGCGAGTTCGCGGGTCGGCTCAAGGATCAGGGTGCGCGGCATGCGCGCCCGGGCGCGACCCTTTTCGAGGATGGTGAGCATCGGCAGCACGAAGGCCGCGGTCTTGCCGGTGCCAGTCTGGGCGATGCCGAGCACGTCCTTGCGAGCGAGGACGTGAGGGATTGCCTGTTCCTGAATGGGGGTGGGGGTGGTGTAACCGGTGGCCGCCACTGCAGCGAGGACTTTTTCGGATAGTCCGAGATGGGTAAAAGACATTGAGCCTCTGGTCGAAACCGCCGTTCGGAATCGAGGGTAATAAGGCTGTCGCGTTCCACCCCAAAACGGCGCGCTCTCAAAGAAGCTGGGGGTGCTGACTCACGCGAACAAAGCGCCAAGCTCAGGAATCGCTCTTCGATCTGAGCCGCGTCGCCACGGAACATAGGGGGAATCGGCCAAAGTCAATGGAGCGGGCGCGGGAAGGCCCTAAAAAACCTGAGGTTTTCGCCCAAATAGTGGGAGCGGCTGCGGTTTTCCGCCCAAACGTCGGCTAGCGCCCCTCCGGCCCCTGCGCGCGGAAGTCGCCGGGCGCGATCCCGTAGGCGGCGTTGAAGACCCGGTAATAGGTCGCGACGCTCTCGAAGCCGCAGGAGGTCGCGATGTCGGCAATCAACCGGTCCGGGGCTTCGCGCATCAGGCGGCGGCTCTGGTTCAGGCGTTCGTCCGTCACGGTTTGCGAAAAACTCCTTGCCGCGCTTTCGAACAGCATGTGCAGGTGACGCACGGAGACACCGAGCAGGTCGGCCACCATGGCCGGCGCCAGATTTGGGTCTTGCAGGTGCCGCGCGATCAGGCGCCGTGCCTGCGAGAGCCGGGCGGTCCGCAGCGCGGCCTGCCCGAGGCGGCTGCCGGCCCGCAGCATGCCGCGCTCGATCAGCGCCAGATGGGCTAAAGCCTCGACGAGCGAAGCGGCATCGGCGGCGCCGTCATCACCCGCGGCAACCGTACCGAGATCGGCGAAGCAGGCGTCGAGCAGGGGCTTCAAGCCGGGATCGTCGAACGTCCGGGGCGCAAGCTCGCGCATGCGCTTGTCCTGCATGGAGAGGCCGCTCACGGGAATCTTCAGGATCCGCAGGTGGAAGCCGCCCGTGCCCAGCGGCGTGGCGCGATAGGTCTGGTCGGTATGGCTGGTGGCGAAGCTGCCATTGGCGATCGTGAAGTCGCTGCCGCGCATGCCGCCGAACCACGCGCCGCTGCCGAGCTGCTGATAGACGCAGAGGCTGTCGCCCGGCGCGTGAGCGATGTCGGTCACGCTGCGCTCGACCGTGTAATGGGAGGCCTTCAGCTCGACGAGGCCGGCTCCGCCAAGCCGGCGCAGCGAGAATTCGCCGAAGAAGTTCGCGCGGCGTTCGGGCTCGAGTTCGACGGTGACGCCGAACAGGCCCTTGGCGCGCACCTCGCGCCAAAAGTCGAAGCGGTCGTGCGGCTCGACCTCGTCGGTGCACCAGCGATACACGGCGGCCCCTCGCTTCCAGCGGAATTGCCCACAAGAATTGACCGAGAAAAAGCAAATTCCGGTGGCATCTACCATAGGCTAGACAACAGACCTGAGTCCTCAGGGCGGTTGAACCAGCGATGTGGCTGGGCCGACTATCACATCAACGGCGCGGTTCCCATGAACCGCTGTTCGAGGGAACCGGCGTGGGCCGTTCTTGAGGGATTTTCGATGACGCGTCGGCTTCTCAGAGTACTGGCAGCGCTTGGCCTTGCGGCCGGCCTCAGCGGTTTCGCGCTTCCCGCCTGTGCCGAGAAGCGCGTTGCGCTCGTCGTCGGCAACAACGACTACAGGAACGTTCCGAAGCTGCTCAAGGCGGTCAACGACGCCCGCACCATGGGCGATACGCTGAAGCAGCTCGGATTCTCCGTGATGCTCGCCGAAAACCAGAGCCGGCAGCAATTTTCGGAGACGCTGCTCGCGTTCGATCGGACGATCGAGCCCGGCGACACCGCGTTCTTCTTCTATGCCGGCCACGGCTTCGAGATCGCAGGCCAGAACTATCTGCTGCCGACGGACGTGCCCGCGGCGACGGAAGGGCAGGAAGAACTGGTGCGTGACGCCTCCATCCTGGCCGATCGCATCGTCGAGCGCCTCCAGAACAAGAAGGCGCGGACCTCGATCCTGGTGTTCGACGCCTGCCGCAACAACCCGTTCGAGCGCAAGGGTACCCGCGCCGTCTCCGGTGGCGGCGGGCTTGCCCCGATGGTGCAGCTGCCCGAAGGCGTGTTCTCGGTCTTCTCGGCGGGCCCGCGCCAGACCGCGCTCGACCGCCTCTCCAATGACGACGCCAATCCCAATTCGGTATTCACGCGCACCTTCGCCAAGGAACTGCTCCAGCCCGGCGAGAACCTGGTGCAAGTGGCGCAGCGTACGCGCCGTCTCGTGAGCGAGATGGCCGACACTGTCAAGCACAGGCAGGTGCCGGTCTATTTCGATCAGATGGTCGATGACGTCTTCCTCAGCGGCATCGCCAAGGATGCCGCCGCGCGCCCGGCCGATCCGCCGGCGCAGAAGCTCGCGGCGCTGCCACCGGTGTCGGTGCCGCGCGTGCCGAAGGAGGAGACCACCAACGCGCCGATCGCGAGCTTCTCGCGTCACAATGGCGGCTGGAGCGTGGTGTTCTCATTTCCCGATCCGACCCTCGGCGTTTCCTGGCGCATGGCCGGCAACGGCGACTTCCGCGAAACCGGCTTCATCGATACGCTCGACCCGCGCACGCGCAAGAGGATGCCGAACCCGTCGATCGAATTGCCGCCGGACGCGCAGGCCGGCACTATCGAGGTCCGCTATGTCGACCAATCCGGTGACATGCAGGGGCCGTTCCCGATCAGGTTCGATCCCGAAGCCGCGCTGATCCGTGACCAACGCAAGATCCTGGACATGACCGCGACGAGCTGGCTCTCATTCCGCGAGTTCAACGGGCTGCTGGTCTACTACACGCACCTCGTGTCCTACCGCTGCGCCATCCGCGAGGTGCGCATCGGCATCGACACCGCCGTTCCGAACCAGGTGTTGAAGATGCCGGGCTGCGACATGCGCGATCCCAGTGCGATCAGCGCCGGCACGCCGCTCTCCATGAAGCTCGCGCCTGCAACGCAGTTCATCTCGGTGGAGCTGACCTATCGTGACGGCAGCGTGTCGGAGATCAAGAGCTTCCGCAGCGCGAACCGCGGCAACAACTGAGGTGTCGAGCAGGCCGCGTAGCTATTCGCGGCGCTTCCGGATGAAGCGTTTGAGGGCCTCGATCAAGGACGGGGTCAGCGGGAAGAAAGCGCCCATCGCGATCGAGATGATGACTTGGCGCGGCAGGAGCTTGACCTACTCCTCGTACGGATAACCGTTCTGTTCGATGCGCACCGGCGCAAGCGGCGGCCTGCGCGGTGCGATCATGATCAAGACGAAAAGCACGTTGATCAGGATCCAGACGCCGAGCAGTATGAGGATTGTCTGCACTGCAATTTCCCGAATGAGTCGGAATTGGAGGCAAGGCTAACGGCCATTCACAACCGCAGCAAATGAATCTTGCTTGCTGCACTGCACAGAATGCTTGGCTCGTGAAGGAGGACCCGACCGTGAAACCCGATACGTTGCAGCGTCCCCAGGGCTCCTCGCTGAAGGTGCGGTGTTGCATCGTCGGCGGCGGACCGGCGGGCATGATGCTCGGCTATCTCCTCGGGCGCGCCGGCATCGATGTCGTGGTGCTGGAGAAGCATGCGGATTTCTTCCGCGACTTCCGCGGCGACACCGTGCATCCTTCGACGCTCCAGGTGATGGACGAGCTCGGCCTGATCGACGGATTCCTGAAGCTGCCGCATCAGCGCTTGCAAAAGCTGGACGGCCTGTTCGGCGGTACCCCCGTTCGCATCGCCGATCTCAGCCGGCTCCGCACCAAGTACCCCTTCATCGCCTTCATGCCGCAATGGGATTTCCTGAATTTCCTGCGCGAGGCCGGCCAGCGCTTCGCCTCGCTGCAGGTGATGATGAACACGGAGGCCGTCGATCTGATCCGCCGCGGCGAGACCATCGCCGGCGTGCGGGCGAATACGCCTGACGGCATCGTGGATATCGAAGCCGATCTCACCATCGCATGTGACGGCCGGCATTCGACCGTGCGCCAGCATTCCGGCCTCGAGGTCGAGGAGATCGGCGCGCCAATGGACGTGCTGTGGTTCCGCGTCGGACGCAAGGCGAACGAGACCGAGAACCTGTTCGCGCGCGTCGAGCCCGGCAAGATGATGATCACCTTCGACCGCGGCGACTATTGGCAGTGCGCCTATGTCATCGCCAAGGGACAATACGACGCGGTGAAGGCGAGGGGATTGCAGGCGCTGCTCGACGGCGTCGTTCGCATGGCGCCGGTCCTGAAGAGCGGCATAGCCGAGGTGAAGAACTTCGACGATGTCAAGCTGCTCACCGTCGCGATCAACCGCCTGCCGCGCTGGACGCGGCCGGGCCTGCTTCTGATCGGCGACGCCGCACATGCGATGTCGCCGGTCGGCGGTGTCGGCGTCAATCTCGCCGTCCAGGATGCGGTCGCGACCGCAAACCTGCTGGCGGACGAGCTGCAGCGCGGCTGCCCGTCGGAGGACGAACTCGATGCCGTGCGCCGTCGCCGCGAATTCCCGGTGAAGATGACGCAGCGGATGCAGATGATCGTGCAGAACAACATCATCAGCGGCGCCTTGCAGGGCGGCGACCGGCCGCTGAAAGTGCCGCTGGTCCTGCGCCTCATCACCGCGCTGCCGTGGCTCCAGGGCATTCCGGCGCGCCTGCTCGCGCTTGGCGTCCGGCCCGAGCACGTGCAGTCGAAGGCTGCGCCGGCACGGTAGCGCAAGGGCCCGGTAGGGATAACGCGGCGTTAAATCGCGCTCGACGCGTTGCCTGCGTGCAACAGCGCAAACGGATTGAAGGCGCGCTGCTTGCCAATCCGACGTCTTAACTGTCTTGATTCAAATTTGAGTAAGACCTGCGTGTGAGCGTGCACCCATCAAAGGACACGGGGTGTACCATGCGTAACAAGTTGATTGCCGCCTTCGCCTGCACGACCGCTCTGATTTCGACCGGCGCCGCTTCCGCCGCCGATCTCGGTGCTCGGCCCTACACAAAGGCGCCGGCCTATATGGAGTCGATGTTCAACTGGACCGGCTTCTATGTCGGCGGCCACATCGGCGGTGCATGGACCAACGAGCAGTTCATCAACAACGGGACCGGCGCACCGTTTGGCGATCTGACCCCGGGGCAGGGCTACCGTCAGCGCAACTCCGGCATCCTGGGCGGCGCCCAGATCGGCTACAATTGGCAGGCCAACAACTACGTGTTCGGTATGGAAGGCACGATCTCGGGCCTCGACAACAAGGGCTCGTTCTTGAACACCGCGTTCGGCGCGGGTGACGACGTGTTCTCCTGGCGCACCAATGTGCTTGCCACCGTCGTCGGTCGCGCGGGCTTCGCCGTGCAGAACAACCTGTTCTACATCAAGGGCGGCTATGCCGGCGTGAACAACCGTCTGTCGGTCACCGATACGGTCGGTCCGGCCACCGGTTCCGGCGGTCAGACCCATTGGGCCAACGGCTGGACCGTCGGTGCCGGCTGGGAATACGGCATCACCCGCAACTGGATCGTCGGCCTCGAGTACAACTACGCAGCCTTCGCCAGCCAGACCTATCAACTCGGCGGCACCTCCGGCAATTACAGCTTCGATGCCAAGCCGCGCGACCTGCAGTGGGCCGTCGTGCGCGCCAGCTACAAGTTCGACGCGCCGGTCATCGCCCGCTACTAAGTGGGTCAACGAACGACCAAGCAGCCATAAAAGACGATCACTGCCCAAATTCAAAAGCCCCGGCATAGTCCGGGGCTTCTTTTTTGTGTGCAGATTTATTGGTGCGGCCTACGCCATCACCGAGAACCCGCCATCGACGGGGATCGCGGTGCCGGTGACGAAGTTGGAGGCGGATGAGGCGAGGAACACGGTGATGCCGGCGAAGTCGTCGATGTCGCCCCACCGCCCCGCAGGCGTGCGTGCCAGCACCCGCTCGTGCAATCCCGATACCTGCTGCCGCGCACCGCGGGTCAGGTCGGTGTCGATCCAGCCCGGCAGGATGGCATTGACCTGGATGTTGTCGGGCGCCCACGCATTGGCGCAGGCGCGCGTGTACTGAACGATGCCGCCCTTGCTCGCCGCATAGGCCGTTGCGAAGCTCGCGCCGAAGATCGACATCATCGAGCCGATGTTGATCACCTTGCCGTTGCCGGACGCCTTCAGCGCCGGATAAGCCAGCTTCGAGCACAGGAAGGCGCTGGTGAGATTGGTGTTGATCACCGTGTTCCACTCGTCGAGCTCGAGCTCGTGCGGCGGCTTGCGGATGCTCATGCCGGCATTGTTGATGAGGATGTCGATGCGGCCGAAATCCCTGACGACGCGATCGATCATCGCGGCGATGGCCGCCTTGTCGGTGACGTCGGTGGCAACACTGATCGCCTTCACGCCGCGCTGACTGAGATCAGCGACGGCGGCGGCGGATTTGGTTTCGTTGCGCCCGACCACGGCGATGTTGGCGCCGGCATCGGCGAGGCCACGGGCCATTCCGAGCCCGATGCCGCCATTGCCTCCCGTGACAATCGCGACCTTGCCGCGGAGATCGAACCGACTGGTTGTCATGCTGCTATTCCCTGGTTCTTCTATTGGTTGCTCTGCCAGATCAGCACCAGCCCGAAGCCGGCCATGGCTGCGCCATAGCCGGCCCATTGCAGCTGGTTGACCATGAAGCTCGATCGCGGCCACGCGACGGTGCCCGTACCCTGTCCGATCCAGAGCAGCCCGACGGCAAGGGCAAACAGGCCTGCTATCAGCAGAAATCTGCGCATGCATTCCTCCCCGGCGGTTTGCTTCTGTCGTGACGCGACATGACGATTGCCGCGGCCCGAAAACTTGCCGGGAGACTAGCCGTAGCCGTGGTCGGGATACAATGGCCGCTGATGCAGGCCGCAGGGCGGATGCATGTCCATACGCAAGGTCCGCTGAAGCACCGTACAACGAAAAAGCCCCGGACGATGCCGGGGCTTTGACGTCTGAACTTGCGTTCGGATCAGTACTTCGCGACGACCGGACCGGTCCAGTTGAAGCGGTAAACCAGCGAAGTCGAGATCGTCTGGTTCCAGCTGTTGGCGCGAATGCTCTGACCGACCGGGAGGTTACCGGCATCGAACAGGATGTCCTGGGTCTTGGCATTGTAGAAGGCCGAACGGTACTCGGTCTTCATGAACCAGCCGGGCGACTGGATGCCGAAGATGTTCAGGTTGTTCTCAACGCCGCCGCCGATGAACCAGCCATTGCGGTTGTAGCCGTTGAGGTGAACGCCGGCCGGAGCGCCAGCCAAGGTCATGAAGTTGGTGCTGCCGAAGTGGGCGCCGGAGTAACCGCCGTTGACGTAGGAGAGAACGTTCGGAGCGACCAGCCAGCCGAGGCGCACACCAGCGGCCCAGGAGTCTTCCAGCTTCTGGTTGCCGGTGATGCCGAGCAGGGGATCTTGAATGGTAGCACGGATGCTGCCGAACTGACCGTCAGCGAACACGCCGGCGACCCAGGTGCCACTGAACTGCCAGTCGTAGCCGAGACCGACGGTGCCGAACCAGCCCGAGCCACCCTGGCGCTGATCGATCGTCAGGGGAACTGCGCCAACCGTGGTCTGGACGCGCTGGTCAGAGGCCGAGAGGCCGCCGCCGGCGCCGCCGAAGATGTAGAAGCCGGTCCAGTTGGCGACGGGAGCCGCCATCGGGGCCTTCGCGTAGGGACGGGCGCCAAGGTCAGCGGCCGAAGCCGAAGCGGTCATGGCAGCAACCGCGGTCAGTGCGAGCAAAATCTTCTTCATCTTAAAAATCCCCAAGCTTTGGTCTGTCTGGCAGGCGCGAGCGCACTGAAGTCCGTGTGATCTGATGTCCCGGACTATACCTGCTTCTCTCCGAAATGCTGTTGCAGAGCAGGCACAGTCGCCGGGAAACGCCGCACGGCAGGGATTCTGGGTGCCGTCGTGGAAATGTGAAATAAGTACGCATTATCAATGCAGTACGTCGAATTTTGCGATTTGCGTTTTGGTAGCTTCTCGTTAGCGAATTCGGCTTTGTCCGAAATGGAGGCAGTCCTGCATCAGTCATGGCTCGGTGAGTCGTTGGCCGAGTCGCGGCGCGATGAGGCCGGGATCAACGAAATCGAGGCGAACGTTGGCAGGATTGGCGGGAAAGAGCGGTTGTCATCTCCCAAAAACAAAAGAGCCCCGGGCATCATGCCGGGGCTCTGGATGGATACGACCGGGCAGCGCCTGCGGATCAGACGTCCAGCAGGTCGTCGTTGGCGAATTCGGCCTTGTCCGAGATGAACGCGAAGCGCGCTTCGGCCTTGGTGCCCATCAGGCGCTCCACCGAATCCGCCGTGGTGTCGCGGTCGTCGGCAAGCAGAACCACTTTCAACATGGTCCGCTTTGCCGGATCCATGGTGGTTTCCTTGAGCTGCGCCGGCATCATTTCGCCGAGGCCTTTGAAGCGATTGACCTCGACCTTGGCGTTGGCGTTGAACTCGCTCTTGATCAGCGCTGCCTTGTGCGCGTCATCGCGGGCGTAGACCGACTTCGTGCCGTTGGTCAGCTTGTAGAGCGGCGGCACGGCGAGGAAGAGATGGCCTTCGTCGATCAGCCGCGGCATCTGCCGGTAGAAGAAGGTGATCAGCAGTGAAGCGATGTGGGCACCGTCGACATCGGCGTCGGTCATGATGATGATGCGCTGATAGCGCAGATCCTCTTCCCGATACTGCGCGAGCATCCCGCAGCCGATCGCCTGCACGAGGTCGGCGAGCTGCGTATTCGCCGTCAGCTTGTCCTTGCCGGCGGACGCGACGTTGAGGATCTTGCCGCGCAGCGGCAGCACGGCCTGGGTCTTGCGGTCGCGCGCCTGCTTGGCGCTGCCGCCGGCCGAGTCACCCTCGACGATGAAGAGTTCTGAGCCTTCCAACCCTGCATCGCTGCAATCGGCGAGCTTGCCGGGGAGGCGCAGCTTCTTGCCGGCGGTCTTGCGCGCGGTCTCCTTCTCCTGGCGGCGGCGCAGCCGCTCCTCGGCGCGGTCGACCACGAAGTCGAGCAGCCTGTTGGCCTGGTTCGGATTGCCCGACAGCCAATGGTCGAACGGATCCTTCATCGCCTGTTCGACGATGCGCTGCGCTTCGGCGGTGGCGAGACGGTCCTTGGTCTGGCCCTGGAATTCAGGCTCGCGCACGAACACCGAGAGCATCACGGCTGCACCCACCATCACGTCTTCTGACGTAATGGACGACGCGCGCTTGCCCTGGCCGACGCGTTCGGCGTGGTCCTTGAGGCCGCGCAGCAGCGCGCTGCGCAGCCCGGATTCGTGCGTGCCGCCGTCGGGCGTCGGCACAGTGTTGGTGTAGGAAGACAGGAAGCCGTCGGCATCCGCGGTCCAGGCCACCGCCCATTCGCAGGCGCCATGCGCGCCGTTGCGGCCCGACTTGCCGGAGAAGATGTCGGGATGCACCAGCGTGTCGGCGTGGATCGCGGCGGCCAGATAGTCCTTGAGGCCACCGGGGAAGTGGAACGTCGCTTCCGCCGGCACGTCGTCGACGCCCTTAAGCAGTTCGGGCGCGCAATTCCAGCGGATCTCGACGCCGCCGAACAGATACGCCTTCGAACGCGTCATCTTGAACAGGCGCTGCGGCTTGAACGCTGCCTTGGCACCGAAGATGTCGGTGTCCGGCTTGAAGCGCACGCGGGTTCCGCGGCGGTTGTTGATCTTGCCGAGATCCTCGAGCTTGCCCTTTGGGTGGCCGCGCTCGAACGTCATGCGATAGAGTTTCTGGCTGCGCGCGACCTCGACCTCGAGCAGCGAGGAGAGGGCGTTCACCACGGAGATGCCGACGCCGTGCAGGCCGCCCGAGGTCTCGTAGACCTTGGAGTCGAACTTGCCGCCCGAGTGCAGCGTGCACATGATGACTTCGAGCGCCGACTTCTTCGGGAATTTTGGATGCGGATCGACCGGGATGCCGCGGCCGTTGTCCGTGACGGTCAAAAAGCCGTCCGCGCTCAATTCGACTCCGATGAAGGTCGCATGCCCCGCGAGCGCCTCGTCCATCGAGTTGTCGATGACTTCGGCGAAGAGGTGATGCAGCGCCTTCTCGTCGGTGCCGCCGATATACATGCCGGGCCGGCGGCGCACCGGTTCCAGACCTTCGAGGACCTCGATGTCGGCTGCGGTGTAGTCGGCCTCGGCACCGCCCGCGCGCGGGGCGGCCTTGGCGGCGCGGGGCTTGGGCTCATCGCCGCCGAAAAAATCGTCTTTTGCTTTGGGCTTCAACTGCTTGGACATATATCTTTATGCGTTTTGAGGGCCGCATGAGCGGCGAATCGGTTGGGCCGACTATGCCACTTCTGACTTGGAAAGGTTATCGCGGGGCGGGCCGGGCGGTGTGGTTGGGAGCCAATCCCGGCGATTTTACGCCGCATCCCCATCAATTCCCGGCAATGTGACGGTCCGGTCCGGCTGGACCTGGCTTTGTGACTTGATGTCACACAAGTCATTGGCTTACCAGTCCTTTTCATCGAGCAGCACCTTCGGGCAGGACGGAAAGGCTATTTTTGAATGGAGCAGTTTGCGCACGGGCTCGCCGATTTCGTGCGCGCTCACCAGACGTGGGCAGCTCCCATCGTGTTCGTGCTCGCATTCGGGGAGTCGCTCGCCTTCATCTCGCTGCTGATCCCGGCCTGGGGCGCGTTGGTCGCTATCGGCGCGCTGATCGGCGCGAGTGGCATCAGCTTCTATCCGGTCTGGATCGCCG
This sequence comes from Bradyrhizobium lupini, assembly GCF_040939785.1. Taxonomy (NCBI): domain Bacteria; kingdom Pseudomonadati; phylum Pseudomonadota; class Alphaproteobacteria; order Hyphomicrobiales; family Nitrobacteraceae; genus Bradyrhizobium; species Bradyrhizobium lupini. The sequence goes on along the minus strand of NZ_CP162553.1, from coordinate 167,834 downwards.
GTGGCATCGGGGCGGCGCTGGGCGACTGGGTCTCTTACTGGTTCGGCTATCGCTACAAGGAGCAGGTCGCGCAGATGTGGCCGCTCTCGCGTTATCCGGAACTCCTGCCCAGAGGCGAGGCCTTCGTGCGCAGCTGGGGCGTGCCGAGCATCTTCATCGGCCGCTTCTTCGGCCCCTTGCGTGCCTCCGTGCCGCTTGCAGCCGGCATTTTCGAGATGCCCTATTGGAGCTTCCAGGCCGCCAACTTCGTCTCGGCACTGATCTGGTCGGCGGCGCTGCTGCTGTTCGGAGATGTGATCGCCAAGATCATGGAATGGATCTGGGGCGTGGTGTGACGTCGGAACCTTGACGGCGACCGCAACTGGCCTTATAGCCCCGCGCCATGATCAACGCCGCGACCATTTTGTTCGCCCGGCGCCGCCGCCGCAGCTTTGCGGTTTGGGCGGTCGATCGCGTTTGAGATCATCGTCTTTGCCGCTGGATCCGATCCGCGGCATTCTCTCTCCTGTCAGTGCGATCTGATCCGGCGGCCACCAAGGAGGCCAGCAGGAGACTACGATGTACACGCCACCCTTTTTCAAGCAGGACCGCGCCGCGAGCCTGAAATTCGCCGACACGCGCGGCTTCGGCACCATGTGCGCCTTCGACGGCCACAAGCCGATCGCCTCGCCGCTGCAGTTCTATTTGACCTATGCCGCGGACGGCACGCCGCAGGCCGCGTTTCATGTCGCCCGTCACAATCCGCTGCTAAAGCTTGCGGACGGGACGACCTCCTGGCTCCTCGCGGTCAACGGCCCCGATGCCTACGTGTCGCCGGATTGGTACGTCTCGCCGGATCAGGTGCCGACCTGGCTGTACCAGTCGGTCCATCTGACCGGGCCGGTGCGGTTGTTGTCGGATGGTGAACTGGCCGTGCAAATCGATACGCTCAGCAACAAGTTCGAGAACTGGCTGTTGCCGAAGAAGCCGTGGACGTCGGGCAAGATGACGGCCGGGCGGCTCGAGGCGATGAAGAAGGCGATCGTGGGTCTGGTCATGACGGTTGAGGAGGTCGAAGCCAGCTTCAAGCTCAACCAGCACAAGTCCGACGCCGATTATATGGCGATCGCCAATGCGCTTGGCGCGCAAGCCCATGCCGACGCCAGGGAGATCGCGCAGCTGATGCAGGACGTAAGGCCGGAGGCCTTCGCATCCGAAACCAACGAAAGGAGCGCGCCATGAGCCTCACTGAAACGACGAAAGCACCGACCACTGGCGCTGCGACAAAGCCGGCCACCGTCTTCGTCGACGGCGGCTCCGGCACCACCGGGCTTGGCATCAACGAGCGGCTGAAGCTGCAGAGCGACGTGGTCGTGAAGACGATAGCCGACGACAAGCGCAAGGATCCCGCGGCCAAGAAGGCGCTGATGGAGAAGGTTGATCTGGTCATCCTCTGTCTGCCCGACGATGCTGCCAGGGAAACGGTTTCGCTCATCGACAGCATGGGGCCGTCGGGCCCGAAGGTGCTGGATGCCTCGACCGCATACCGGGTCGCGCCGGACTGGGCCTATGGCTTTCCGGAACTGACGCCGGATCAGGCTGGCAAGATCAAGGCTGCGAAGAAGGTGTCCAATCCCGGCTGCTATCCGACCGGCGCGATCGCGCTGCTGCGACCGATCGTCGATGCCGGCCTGCTGCCGCACGACTATCCCGTCACCATCAATGCGGTGAGCGGCTATTCCGGCGGCGGCAAGTCGATGATCGCGAGCTTCGAGGACGGCAGCGCGCCGTCCTTCGAACTCTACGGCCTCGGCTTCGAGCACAAGCATCTGCCGGAGATGCAGCTCTATTCGAACCTGACGCGGCGGCCGATCTTCATCCCGTCGGTCGGCAATTACCGGCAGGGCATGCTGGTGTCGGTGCCGCTCCAGCTCGACACGCTGCCCGGCAAGCCGAGCGGTGCGGACCTGCAAGCCGCATTGGCAGAACGTTACGCCGGCTCAAAATATGTCTCGGTGATGCCGCTGCAGAACGAGACGACCAAGGGTGGCAAGCTCGAGCCGGAAGGGCTCAACGAGACCAACACGCTCGAACTCTACGTCTTCGCCAGCGACAAGTACCATCAGGCGGTGCTGGTCGCGCGGCTCGACAATCTCGGCAAGGGCGCGTCCGGCGCGGCCGTGCAGAACATGCGACTAATGCTGGGATTGCCGGAGGCGTAGGAGCAACATTCGCTGCTCGTCATGACCGGGCTTGTCCCGGGCATGACGGCCGCGAGGGGCGCTTCTCAGTACTTCGCGATGATCGGGCCGCCGAACCTGTAGTTGATGCGGGCCGTGATCGAGTCGACGTCCTGGCCAATGCGGTCGGTACGTGAGAACGTGCCGACGGGTGCCAGCACGCCGTTTGCCGCGAGGGTAACGTCGCGCCGGCCCATGAACAGATGGTCGTATTCGAGGCCGACCGACCAGTTCGGCGCAAAGCCGTATTCGATGCCGACGCCGACCGTGCCGCCCCAGCGGGTGTCGTCGGCACCGTCGAACTCGGCTCCGGCCAGACCGCCGGTTCCGATGCCGCGGTAGCGATTGCGGGTGACGGCGGCGCCGCCCTTCGCGTAAAGCAGTGCGCTGTTCCAGGCGTAGCCGATCTGGCCGGTGAACAGGCCGAAAGCATCGACACGGGTGCGGTTCGCGACGCCGAGCACGGTGCTGGCGTTCCGGCCGGAGAGGTCCGCCCAGTCGCCCTGCGCTTCGAGGCCGAATACGAAGGCGCTGCTCTGCCAGCGATAACCGATCTGGCCGCCGGCGACGGCGCCCGTCGCGTCATGGCAGCCTTCCGCAACGCCGGCCGCGAAACCAACCGTCTGGTCCCAGCAATTGCGTGACGAGCCATATCCGCCGTTGGCGCCGATGTAGAAGCCGCTCCAATCATAGATCGCGGCGATCATCGGCGGCGCCTTGGTGTAGGGACGGGCGGCGAGATCTGCGGCGTTAGCCTGGGTCGCGACGGCAACGAGCGACAACGCGCCGACGGCGGATGCAATCTTCCAATTCATGTCTGCCCCGAATCAATCAATTGCGATGGGCAAATATACCTCTGGATGTGCGATCCATCGTGTCAGCCCAAGAGGGCATTGCTGCTTTTTTCCGCACTGTCGTCATTCGGCAACACCGGCAGCCGCGATAGGCCTTCGAGATTTCACCCGTTCGTTGCAGGCGCCAACCCAACCGGGGCCGATCAGAGCACCTTGAAGATCGCGAGCGCCAGCACGGCTTGGGCGAGAAAACCGACGGTGAAGGCGAGGGTGCGGAAGACGGGAATACCCATCGCATAGACGATCAGATGCGCAACGCGCGACCAGAAATAGACGGCGCAGGCAAGCACCGTCCACTTCGAGGAGTAGTCGATCGCATTCAGGATCAGCACCAGCGGCGCGAACAGCACGAGGTTCTCGACGGCGTTGTCATGCGCGAACATCAGGCGGTTCGCCCATTCCGACTGCGGCTTGTCGGTGCGCGAGGGATTGGCCATCGCACCACCAAGCCCGCGGATCTGGCAGCGGTTGATGGTGTAGGGAATCCAGAGGATTCCAGTCAGGACCACCGTCAGTGTCAGCCAGAACAATTCACGCGTCATAACCCGGTCCCCTCATCAATTTCTGCTGCAGGCATGGAGCTTATACGAAAGCGCGAAAGATTCTGCTATGCGCGAACCCTGACATAGCTGCCGGGTGCGTCCTCGATCGGGGGAAACGCCTCGCTGCCGACCGTGCGGGCCGGGACTTCCTCGGGATCGAGTGCGCCCAGCCATTGCCGCCAGTCCGGCCACCAGGAGCCCTTGTGCTCGACCGCGCCCTTCATCCACTCGGCGACGTTGGCGGACTTCACGTTGTCGTTGGTCCAGTACTGGTATTTGTTCGAGGCGGGCGGATTGACCACGCCGGCGATGTGGCCCGAGCCGGACAGCACGTATTTCACCGGGCCGCCGAAGAACTGGGAGCCGTACAGCACCGATTCAGCCGGCGCGATATGGTCCTCGCGGGTTGCGAGATTGTAGATCGGCACCATGACCTTGGAGAGATCGAGCAAGGTGTTGTCCAGCACCAACGTGCCGGTCGAGAGCCGGTTCTCAAGGTAGCAATTGCGCAGGTAGTACGAATGGTTCGACGCGGTCATGCGGGTCGCGTCCGAATTCCAGTGCAGCAGGTCGAACGCGCTCGGCTGCTGGCCTTTGAGGTAATTGCTGACGACATAGGACCAGATCAAATCGTTGGAGCGCAGCATGTTGAAGGCCATCGCCATCTTCGAGCCTTCGAGCACGCCCGCCGCCTTCATGTCCTGCTCGAGGGATGCGATCTGCTCCTCGTCGACGAACACGAGCAAATCACCGGCATGGGTGAAGTCGACCTGTGCCGCGAAGAACGTCGCGGACGCCACGCGCTGGCGGCGCTTCTCGGCGAGCCAGGCCAGCGTGGTCGCGAGCATGGTGCCGCCGACGCAATAGCCGGCGGTGTGCACCTTCATCTCGCCGGTGACCTTCTCGATCACGTCCATCGCCGTGAGCGGGCCTTCCTTCATGTAGTCTTCCCAGCTCTTGGCGCCGAGGCGTTTGTCGGGATTGACCCATGAGATCACGAACACGGTGATGCCCTGATCGACGCACCATTTGATGTAGGATTTCTCCGGCTTGAGATCGAGGATGTAGAATTTGTTGATCCAGGGCGGGATGATCAGGAGCGGCGTGCGCAGCACCTTCTCCGTCGCCGGCGCATACTGGATCAGCTGCATCATCTCGTTCTGGTAGATCACCTTGCCGGGCGTCGTCGCCATGTTCACGCCGACGACGAGATTGTCCGGATCGGACTGACGGATCTTCAGCGTGCCCTTGCCGGCGGCGATGTCCTCGGCCAGCATCTTCAGGCCGCGCGCGAGATTTTCGCCGCTGCTGGCCACCGTCGCGCGCAGCACTTCCGGATTGGTCAGCACGAAGTTGGAGGGCGATATCGCGTTGGTGACCTGCTGGACGTAGAACTCGGCCTTGCGGCGGGTCTGCGGATCGAGGCCATCGGCTTCGCGCACAAGCTCCTGCGCAAATTTGGTCGTGAGCAGATAGAGCTGCATCATGAAATCGAAGAACTGGTTCGACTTCCATTCCGGATCGGCAAAGCGCTTGTCGCGCGGCGAGGGTGCGATCGCGGGCGGTGCGTCCTGACCGGCCATGCGGCGCGCCGCCGAGCCCCAGAGGTCAAGATAGTCCTTGGCGAGCTTGGTCTGGAGTGCGGAGGCCCGCGACGTATCCGACAGCCAGTATTCGGCGACGGCGGTAAAGGTCTTGATGACCTCGGTAAGCTCCGCCGGCGGACGATCCTGCACCTCGCCGCTCTCGCGCGGCTTCAGGTACGCGGCAAGCGCCTTGCCGCCGCTTTCCATCGCCCGCGCGACATTCATCGCGAAGGCTTCCGCATCGAACTTCGTCTCGGGTTTGGGCGTATCGGTGGTGGCCATACTCATGAGGAGAACAGTAACGATTCATTCCGTATTCGTCACCGCGAAGCTCGCATGTTTGGCGTTAAACACTCTCGAAGATGTGTTGCAGTGCGACAAATTTTCTTGGTTCCGTCACAATCGAGCCGCACCGCTCGGCTTGATGGACTGGGGCTATTTTCTCGCTCGCACCATTTGGGCAGCAATGGTTTGAGCTTGGGCGCGGACTTGGGTAAGGTTGCCCGGGGCCGTGCTTTGGGACGAAGTGGGGATTTCCCTAGTGTTGGCGTTGAGGGACCTGCAAAAGTCGCGGCGGATCTGTGGCGCGCTGCTGATGGCGACGCTCGCCCTGGGCGGCTGCTCGAGCCAGCTCGCGGATATGACGCCTTCCGATGCTCAAGCGCATCCCAGAGAGGCCGGTAGCTATCTGCCGGTGCACGATCTGCCGCCGGATCGCGATCAGGCCGTCATGCCGCCGGACCAACGCGCCAAGATCGAGGCCGAACTTGCTGCCGCGCGCGACCGTCAGGCGGTTGCCACCAAGGACGCGAAATAGGGCGCCGCAAGGTAATCGCTGGCGCCTCCGCCTCGCCGTGCTAAAAGACCTTAGTTCAGCCGAGAGTCAGGGCGAACGACTTCAGTCAACATCGTCGATGATTGCTCTAAGTATTTGATCTTGAGTAATTTTCGCGAGAGATGCGGGCGCCTTCCGCCTGGTCTTTATGGCCTGTCGATTCTGTCCTGACCGGTTGCCCGGAGCTGAGAGAGCCATGGAAGAATTTTACCGCATCCGCCGCCTTCCGCCTTACGTGTTCGAACAGGTCAACCGGGCCAAGGCAGCTGCGCGGAACGCCGGCGCCGACATCATCGACCTCGGCATGGGCAATCCGGACCTGCCGGCGCCAGCGCACGTGCTGGAGAAGCTGAAGGAGACGCTGGGCAAGCCGCGCACCGACCGCTACTCGGCCTCCCGCGGCATCCCCGGGCTGCGCCGGGCCCAGGCCGGCTACTACGCCCGCCGCTTCGGCGTGAAGCTCAACCCCGACACCCAGGTGGTGGCGACGCTCGGCTCCAAGGAGGGCTTTGCCAACGTGGCGCAGGCGATCACCGCGCCCGGCGACGTCATCCTTTGTCCCAATCCGAGCTACCCGATTCACGCCTTCGGCTTCTTGATGGCGGGCGGCGTGATCCGTTCGGTGCCCTCGGAGCCGACGCCGCAATTCTTCGAGGCTGTCGAGCGGGCGATCGTGCATTCGATCCCGAAGCCGCTGGCGCTCGTGGTCTGCTATCCTTCGAACCCGACCGCCTATGTCGCGAGCCTCGACTTCTACAAGGACCTGGTCGCGTTCGCGAAGAAGCACGAGATCCTGATCCTGTCGGATCTCGCTTATGCCGAGGTTTATTTCGACGAAAGCAACCCGCCGCCTTCGGTGCTCCAGGTGCCGGGCGCGATGGACGTTGCCGTCGAGTTCACCTCGATGTCGAAGACCTATTCGATGGCTGGCTGGCGCATGGGCTTCGCGGTCGGCAACGAGCGCGTGATTGCGGCACTCGGCCGCGTCAAATCCTATCTCGACTACGGTGCGTTCACGCCGATCCAGGTCGCAGCGACCGCCGCGCTGAACGGACCGGACGATTGCATCAAGGAGATGCGCGACACCTACCGCAAGCGGCGCGACGCGCTGGTGGAATCGTTCGGCCGTGCCGGCTGGGAGATCCCGCCGCCGGAAGCATCGATGTTCGCCTGGGTGCCGCTGCCGGAAGCCTTCCGCAGCGTCGGCAGCATGCAGTTCGCGACCCTGATGGTGGAGAAATCCGGTGTCGCGGTCTCGCCCGGCGTCGGCTTCGGCGAGCATGGCGAAGGATATGTCCGCATCGCCATGGTGGAAAACGAGCAACGGATCAGGCAGGCCGCGCGTGGCGTGCGCCGCTTCCTTGAAAGCGGCATCGAAACGTTGCACAACGTCGTTCCGCTCGCCACTCGGCGTTAAGTTCTCTTCCGCAGGTTTTCCAAGGCATCATGGTTGCACCCCTGAAAGTGGGCATAGCGGGGCTCGGCACCGTGGGCGCCGAAGTTGTCCGTCTGATCGAAACGCAGGCGCGGGTGCTTGCCGGCCGCAGCGGCCGTGGCATCCGTGTCGTCGCCGTCACCGCACGCTCGAAGGCGAAGAAGCGCGGCGTCGATCTGCGCGGCATCGAATGGGTCAAGGATCCGCTTGCCCTCGCCACGCATCCGGGCATCGACTGCTTCGTCGAACTGATGGGCGGCGCGGGCGATCCCGCGCTGGCGGCGGTCGAGGCCGCGCTCGCCGCCGGCAAGTCCGTCGTCACCGCCAACAAGGCGTTGCTGGCAAAGCACGGCCTCAAGCTGGCAAAGGCCGCCGAAAAGCACGGCGGCGCGCTGAATTTCGAGGCAGCCGTCGGCGCTGCGATCCCTGTCATCAAGACGTTACGCGAAGGTCTTGCCGGAACCGGCATCAACCGGGTCTACGGCATCCTCAACGGCACCTGCAATTACATCCTGACCCGGATGGAGCAGGAGGGCCTGTCCTTCGCCGAATGCCTGAAGGACGCGCAACGGCTCGGCTATGCCGAGGCCGATCCGTCATTCGACGTCGACGGCCACGATACCGCGCAAAAGCTCGCCATTCTCGCCAGCCTCGCTTTCGGCACGAAAGTTGCTCAAAGCGCGGTGTATGTCGAAGGTATCTCCTCCATCGCGCCGGAAGATCTCCGTGCCGCTGACGATCTCGGTTACCGGCTCAAGCTGCTCGGCGTCGCGGTTCGCACCGCCACGGGCATCGAGCAGCGCGTGCATCCGACCATGGTTCCGAAATCCTCCTCGATAGCGCAGGTGATGGGTGTCACCAACGCGGTCACGATCGATGGCGAGGGCATCCCGCCGATCACGCTGGTCGGCCCCGGTGCCGGTGGCGCCGCGACCGCATCCGCCGTCGTCGCCGACATCGCCGACGTTGCGCGCGGCATTCGCGCCAATCCGTTCGGCCGGCCGATTTCGCAGCTGCGCGACACCAAGAAGGCGCCGATGGAGCGCCACGAGGGCGGCTACTACATCCGCCTTCTGGCACGCGATTTCCCGGGCACCGCGGCTGCGATCGCGACCCGGCTCGCGGAGCAGAAGATTTCAATCGAGTCGATCGTGCAGCGCCATCCCAATGGCGGCGCTGCGCTGGCAGACGGCAAGGCGGTCCCGGTGCCTGTCATTCTCATCACCTATGCCACGCATGAGGACGCCGTGCGCCGTGCGCTCGCGGCCGTGCAGAAGGACAAGGTGATCAGCGGACGGCCGCAGGTCATCAGGATCGAGAAGAACTGACACGGTTCGAACGAACTGTGGGTGTTACGAGTTGATGCGGCGGAGATGTCCGTCCAAAACTGTTTCGAAGGAGTGAGCCGATGTCGACCCATATTTCAGTCCCGCCGCAAGCATTGCTCGAGCGCATTCTCACGCTGGAGATTGTGCGTGTGACGGAGCGGGCGGCGGTGTCTTCGGCGCGTCTGCGCGGGCACGGCAACGAGAAGGCGGCCGACCAGGCCGCGGTGGACGCGATGCGGCGCGAGCTCAACAAGCTGCCGATCGAGGGCACCATCGTCATCGGCGAGGGCGAGCGCGACGAGGCGCCGATGCTCTTCATCGGCGAGAAGGTCGGCATGAACGCCGGCCCGCAGGTCGACATCGCCGTCGATCCGCTTGAAGGCACCACGCTGTGCGCCAAGAACATGCCGGGCTCGATTGCCACCATGGCGATGGCCGACGGCGGCACGCTGCTGCACGCCCCCGACGTCTATATGCAGAAGCTCGCGATCGGTCCCGGTTACGACAAGGGCGTCGTCGAGCTCGATGCGACACCGGCCGAAAACGTCCGCCGGCTCGCCAAGGCCAAGGGCGTCAAGCCCGACGGCATCACCGTTCTCGTGCTCGACCGGCCACGCCATGCCAGCATCATCGAGAGCGTGCGATCGACTGGCGCCGCCGTGCGCCTGATCACTGACGGCGACGTCGCCGGCGTGATCCACTGCGCCGACCCCGACAATACCGGCGTCGACATGTATCTCGGCACCGGCGGCGCGCCGGAAGGCGTGCTCGCGGCCGTGGCGCTGCGCTGCATTGGCGGCCAGATGCAGTGCCGTCTCATCCTCGACTCCGACGAGAAGCGCGAGCGCGCCGCCAAGATGGGCGTCAGCGATCCCAAGATGATCTACGGCATCGAGGACATGGCGCGCGGCGACTGCCTGTTCGCAGCCACCGGCGTCACCACGGGCTCGCTGCTGTCGGGCGTCAAATTCCGCAAGGACGGCGTGATCGAGACCGAGACGGTGGTGATGCGCTCCGTCACCGGCACCGTGCGCTACATCAAGGCCGAGCACCGCGAGCTGGCGAAATTCCACCTCGACTGACGACTGCCGTCATTCAGGACGGCGCGACAGCGTCGAGGCCGGAATCTCGTGCCAATAACCTCTGGATTCTGGGGCCGCTCTGACGAGAGTCCCCGAATGACGAACAACAAAAAGAGGAAGCGCACATGTCCGACCTCTCCGCCGTCAAAGCCCTGGTCTTCGACGTGTTCGGCACCGTCGTCGACTGGCGCACCAGCCTGATCACCGACTTCATCTGGTGGGCGAAGGGCCGCGGCATCAGCGCCGACTGGACCGCCTTGGTCGACGGCTGGCGCGGCATGTACATGGCTTCGATGGATGACGTGCGCAAACATCCCGAGCGCGGCTACGTCATGCTCGATGATCTGCATCGCCGCTCGCTCGAAAAACTGGTCGCGCAATTTTCGATTCCAAGCCTGACCGAGGCCGATCTCGATCACCTCACCAAGGGGTGGCACCGCTTGCACCCGTGGCCCGACAGCGTCGCCGGCCTGACCCGACTGAAGACGAAATTCGTGATCTCGCCGCTGTCGAACGGCAATGTCGCGCTGCTCACCAACATGGCGAAGTTCGCAGGGCTTCCCTGGGACCTCATCATGTCGGCCGAGCTGTTCGAGCACTACAAGCCCGATCCCGAAACCTATCTCGGCGCCGCGCGCCTGCTCGGCCTCAAGCCGGAGCAGGTGATGATGGTCGCGGCCCACAACGGCGATCTCGCCGCCGCGCAGAAGAACGGGCTGAAGACGGCCTTCGTGGCGCGGCCGACCGAATACGGTCCGCTTCAGAAGGTCGATTTCCAGGCCACCGGCAATTGGGACATCGTCGCCAAGGATTTTGGTGGGATCGCCGACAAGCTCGGGTGCTAGGGCGGCTGACGCTCATCCGAGGCGGACGAGGCCCGGAATGCTGAACATATGGGCCAAGGCTCAGCCTCGCAGGACGTTCCACGGGGCGAAGGCGTTGTTGACGCCCTCGAGCGCCGGTCCGAGTTGCGGCATATGCCGCAGCAGCACCGATTTCATTCCGTTGTTGTGGATCCAGTCCAGACCGAAATTGGTGTAGACTTCCGCCCGGTAGTCATCGGTGAAGAACCGGTCGCTCTTGAGGCGCCGCGATGCCATCAGGATGAAAATGCGGAAGGCGGTATCGCTGAAGCCAAAACCGTCCGGCAGGTCTTCGGCCAATAGTCCGACCATCAGATCAACGCGATCGACGTCGCCCTTGTAGATCGCGCGCATCTTCCTGGCCGCGCCGGGGATGCTGGTGATTTCCTCGAATGTGTTGACCCGCTTCTTGCCGACCAGTTCGCGGAACCGGTTGTAGCGCGGCACGCCGCGCTCGCGATCACGCATGATATCGATCGCGGCCACGTCCAGCAGCGGCTGGCCGTCTTTCGTGAACTGGCGCAGGAAGTTGGGAAAATTGTGGAGGCGAATGGCGCCGGGATGAGCGGTGCCGAACGAGTACAGCAGGTTGGCGAAGCCGTGAGTCTGCATGAACTTGCGGGAGGCGGGGCCCTGCATATGGACGAGATTGCTAGGGGTAACCTCAGTGGTATCGAGCCGCCGTACATCAAGGTTTTCCGGGATCAACGGGTGCAGGCGGTACACGGCGGTGAATTCCTCCGTCATCGCGTAAGGCGCGCTGTGCTGATCCGTCGGAGAGCCGACGATACCAAAGGCGGCTTCGCTGTTCTTGCCGAGCACCGCGCGCAGCACCTGGCACGGGATCCCCGACCAGTTGGCGTGCATACTGAAGTCCAGTGCGGGATGGCCGAGGATGCCTGGCGTCCATTCGACGGTGTGGATCTTGGCGATCAGGGCCGCGTTGATCAGGCGCGCATGCTGGAATAGCTCCTCGTCCTTCCAGGTCGGATACCGCGCCTTCAAGCCGTCGCAGATGACATTGTGCTCGCGTGCGAAGAGGTTGTGCAGCAGGCTGAGCCCCACCCACCAATTGTCGTTGAAGCCGGTGAGATCGGCGCCGGGATGCACCGGATCGGCTGGAAGCATCCCATCATCGCCGACCGCGATCTTCCCATCTGCCCCGGAACGGATCTGCATCTGCCTTGCGCGGTCGCTGCCGTAGATTTGTCCGGCGTCCCACCAGTGCGAGTTGAGGTTGCGGAACGTGGGGGTCGCGCCGAGCCATGGTTCACGTGGCGTCCCGTCGCAAACGGTCCGACGGATCTTCATGCAGCCGTCGATCCGCTCATGGGCCGGCCATTCGTCGTTTGGCGTCAGCGGAATTTTGAACTCGTTTCCCGACTTAGGGGCCCCATGGCTGAACCAATTATGCGTTTCGAACTGGATCCAGGCGGCGGCCAGCAGATTGAGGCTGGTCGCCGGAATAAATTCGTGGCGCGCCAGCAATTCCTCCGAGATCACGCGCGGACTGGGTTCGAGCAAATCGTCCAGGCTGTCCGGTACGCATTCGGACAGCGCGAAGTTACGTCCGAACCGGGCGCCAGCCATCCCCATGCGCGGATGGTCGAGGCTGTTGAACGAGCCGTCGGCGGAACGCCACCGGTCATTGCCCGTGTTCCAGCGAGGCGATGACGTGCCGTAGCCGGTATGGTGCAGATTGCGCTCCCGCAGCCGGTCGCGGAACGCCGAGAGATTGGCGGCTCCGAGCAGGGTCGGCAGTTTGTCCCATGTGACAAAGAAGTTGACGGCCCGATAGATAACATCCGGGACCCATTGGAGCAGGTCGCGATGGAAGACAAAACCATCGTTCTCGCGGGACATTGACGCTCCCAAACGCAATTGAGCGAAATGAACTTAACTTGCAACTAGGAAGTAATGTTCGCCAACGCCGCCGGAGGCATCACGCAATTTGAAGTTCTTTACCGGCCAGTCGGACGGCGGTGATCGTTCGGATGGTCCGGGCGGCGGTGCGTCGCCCGGACCAGATCCGGCGATTACAAAGTCATCTGCATCGGTTCGGGATAATAGTGGAATCCTTCACCCGCCTTGGCGACATGGCCATAGCCCGGCCAGGCGAAGTGATAGGACATCACGGGCGTCTTGTTCGCAGCAAGCATGGTCAGCAGTTTTACGCGTGACTCGGCCGCCTGCTTCGGGTCCGTGTCGTAGGAGAATTCCATCCGCGGCCGCTCGAGCAGCAGGACGGGATGATGCGACAGGTCACCAAGGAAGGCGAAGGACTTGCCGGCCGACGAGACCATGAAGATGGTGTGGCCGACGGTATGACCGGGCGCTGCGATTGCCTGCACGCCAGGCAGAAATTCCTGGCCGTCCTTGAAGAACACGATGCGGTCGCGGACCGGCAGCAGGTTCTTGCGGGCGTGAACGACGAAATCCTTGGCCGCGCTACCGAGCTTGCCTTCGTCGGTCCAGAAGTCGAAATCGGTCTGCGAGATGTAGATCTGCGCGTTGGGAAACAGCGGCTTGCCGCCGTCGTCCACGATGCCGCCGATGTGGTCGATATGGGCATGCGAGCAAACCACGGCGTCGATGTCGCCGGGCTTGATGCCGGCCTCGGTCATGCTCTTCTGCTGCCGACCGGTGGTGGCGCCGAACATCTTGGATGAGCCCATGCCGGTATCGAACAGGATGAGCTTGTCGCCGGTGTTGACGATCGGCGAGTTCTGCTCGAGCACGACATTGTCCGGCGACAGGAAATTCTCGACGAGCATCTTCTTCACCTCTTCCTTGGAAACACCGGTGAAGGTGCCCGAGGGATCGCCCAGGGGAAGCGGTCCGTCGGACACGACGGTGACTTCGGCGTCGCCGAGAACGAAGCGGTGCCAGTAGGGCGTCTGGGTGCCGAGCTTGGGAGCGCGCGCCAAGGCGCTGCCGCCGAGCATTGCGCTGGCACCAAGGCCAGCTCCGAGGGTCAACAAGGACCGACGTGAGACATCGATTGTCATGCGTTTCCTCCGCTTTTGTCTTTTGTTTTGCGCAATTGCTTGCGCGTTACATTCGGCCCGCGCCGATGGTCGAATGCTGCGCCGGTTCAGGCAGGCGAGCAAGTGGAATTGATTTGGCGATGATCTCGGTTTGTCGAAGTTGGATGCGCAATTCCGGCGCGCGACAAAAGACGTCCGTTGCCGACGAGCCTCGTCAGCACGATCCGTGCCAGTACGGCCAAAAGCAATCAATGATTGTGTCGTGATTGTGTCTGCTGGCCGCCCGATCTGGCGTGACCGCAAGATTCTTTGTACGTCGCGAACCTATGGCTCACGCAATTCTCGGCGTGGGCTCGCTCCCTTCCGTTTCGGCAAAGCCCGCCTGCAAAACCTCTTCGCGCTTGTGGCGCAGATGCGCGCGCAGGATATGGGCGAGGCCGACGCCGTCGCGCCTCTGCAGGGCATTCAGGATGGCGTCATGCTCCTGCAAGGCGACCGCCCAGCGCTCGGCCGTCATCGGCGTGACATAACGCGCGCGCCGGATGCGCGCGGTCACGGACGCATACAACCCCGCGAGCACCGGGTTTCCGGCCGCAGCGACGATGGCTTCGTGAATGGCGCGGTTGCCGCGATAGTACTGGATCAGATCGCGTTCGCGATAATGTCGCACCATGTCAGCGTGCGCGGCGGCGATCGCGGCGATCTCGGCATCGGTGATGCGTTCGCAGGCGAGTTCGCCGGCGAGCGCTTCGAGGCCTTGGCAAACCTCGAACAGGTCGCGCATGTCCTTGTCGGTCAGTTTTGCCGCACGCGAGCCGCGGTGGGGCAGGAGCTGCACGAGACCTTCGGCGGCGAGCACCTTGAGCGCCTCGCGTAGCGGGGTGCGCGATATCTGGAGCCGCTCGCACAGCTCACGCTCGGGAATCCGCGCGCCCGGCGGGATTTCGCCGTCGAGCAGGATGGCCCGGATGCGGCCGACGACTTCCTCATGAAGCATGGGTCTGAAGTCCATTTGAATGCAAAAATGAAGCTACATTCCGATTAAGGCAAGTTCCAGCTTGTAAATCGACAATTTTGCATTCAAAAATGGAGAAAAAGTAGAAGGACAATGAGGAAATGGACCAGCAGGTGAAGGCGGAAGACCTCGTTTTCGAGCGCCAGGACGGGATCGGGCGGATCACCTTCAACCGCCCGCAGGCGCGCAACGCCTTCACTTTCGCGATGTATGAGCGGCTCGCCGCGATCTGCGAGGAGATCAACGACGATCACGCGATCAAGGTACTGGTGCTGCGCGGGGCCGGCGACAAGGCGTTTGCCGCGGGCACCGACATCAATCAGTTCCGCGATTTCAAGTCGCCGCAGGACGCGATCGACTACGAGAACCGCATCGATCGGGTGCTGACCACGCTCGAGCAGTGCCGCGTGCCGACCATCGCAGCGATCAACGGGTTCTGCACCGGCGGCGGCGCGGGCATTGCCGCGGCATGTGACCTCCGCATCGGCACCCAAAGCGCGAAAATCGGCTTTCCCATTGCCCGCACGCTCGGCAACTGCCTGTCGATGTCCAATGTCAGTCGTCTCACCGCGCTGATCGGCGCCGCCCGCGTCAAGGATCTGATCTTCACGGCGCGGCTCGTCGACGCGACCGAGGCTGCCAGTGTCGGGCTGCTCGGCGAGGTCGTCGAGGATATCGCCGCGCTCGAAAGGCGCGCGGACGAGGTTGCCAAATTGCTCGCCAGCCACGCGCCGCTGACGCTGAATGCGACCAAGCAGGCCGTGGCGCGCCTGCAAAGGCGCCTGACGCCCGACGAGGGCGAAGACCTCATCCTGATGTGCTACACGAGCCAGGATTTTCGCGAAGGGCTCGATGCTTTCCTCACCAAGCGCGCGCCGCAATGGCGCGGCCAATAGGACGCCCCGATGCAAAGCGATCGCTCGCAATCAACCTCCGGCCGTTCGGGGCCGCTTGCCGGCCTCAAGGTCATCGATCTCACCCATGTCATGGCAGGGCCGACCTGCACCTTGATGCTGGCCGATATGGGCGCCGACGTCATCAAGATCGAGAAATCGCCGAACGGTGACGACACCCGCCATTCGGTGCCGCCGAAGATCGGCGACGAGGCGGCCTCCTTCCTGATGATGAACCGCAACAAGCGCGGCATCGTGCTGGATCTGAAGACCGATGGCGGCAAGCAGGTGTTGCGGCGGCTGATCGCGGGCGCCGACGTGCTGGTCGAGAATTTTGCGCCGGGCGCCATGGAGCGCCTCGGCTTCGGCTATGACGACCTGCACAAGCAGCATCCAACGCTGATCTATTGCTCGCTGTCTGGCTTCGGCCGCACCGGACCCTACAAGCATCGCCGCGGCTTCGATCTGGTCGCCCAGGCCATGAGCGGAATCATGAGCTTTACCGGCGAACGTCCCGATGGTCCGCCCGTGAAATGCGGCCCGCCGCTGTCCGACATCACCGCCGGCCTGCTGGCGAGCATGGGCATCCTCGCGGCCTACACGCACCGTCTCAAGACCGGCGAAGGGCAGTGGGTCGAGACCTCGCTCTATGAGGCCGCGCTGGTGCAGACCTACTGGCAGTCGACCATCGCGCTGGCCGCGGGCACCGCGCCGCGGGCCATGGGTTCGGCGCATCCGCTCAACGCGCCATATCAGGCGTTCGAGGCCTCGGACGGCTGGTTGGTGGTCGGCGGCGCCAACAAGAAGCATTGGCTGTTGATGCTGGAGGCGCTCGGCGCAAGCGAGCTCGCAGCCGATCCACGCTTCGTCACCGGCGCCGACCGCATGGCCAATTTGAAGGAGCTCGAAGCTGTTCTGAGCGAGCGCTTCCGCACCCGCACGCGCGCGCACTGGCTGGCGGCACTGGACGAGAAGGGCGTGCCGTGCGGCCCCGTGCACGACATGCTGGAGGCGCTCAGCGATCCGCAGACGCTGGCGCGCGAGATGGTTGTCGAGGTCGAGCATTCCACGCTCGGGCCCGTGAAGACGATCGGCTTGCCGGTCAAGTTTTCGGAGACCCCAGGCAAAGTGCGCACGGGCGCGCCGGTCTACGGTGAGCATACAAGCGAGGTGCTGGCCGAGCATGGGTTCGACCGGAAGCAGATCGACGCGCTCGAACAAGAAGGCGCAATCGTGTTGGCATCGGGAAGAGGCGAGGAACGGGTCGCCTGACCGGACGTCGAAAACAACAAGAACAAGAGACAAAAATAAGCTGGAGGACATCATGGGTCAGACATCAAAACTTCTGCTCTCCGCAGCCGCAATTGTGCTCGCCGGCACGACGCCGGCGCTCCCGGCCTGGCAGCCGCAAAAGCCGATCGAGTTCGTGGCGACCGCCGGGCCCGGCGGCGGCACGGACAATCTCGCGCGCGCCGTGCAGAACATCATCACCAAGCACAAGCTGGTGGAGCAGCCGATCGTCGTCGTCAACAAGGGCGGCGGCAGCGGCGCGGAAGGCTATGTCTACGGCAAGGCGTCCGCCGGCGATCCCTACAAGGTGATCTTCGGCACGTCGAATGCCTGGCAGCAGCCGCTCGTCTCCAAGGTCGCTTTCAACTACACCGATCTCACCCCGATCGCGGCGATGGCGCAGGACGAGTTCCTGCTCTGGGTCAAGCAGGACGCGCCCTACAAGACGGCGGGCGATTATCTGAAGGCGGCCGCATCAGGCGAGTTCAAGATGGGCGGCGCGCAGTCAAAGGATACCGACGAGGTGCTGACCCGCATGATCGAGAAGGCCGGCCACATCAAGCTGACCTATATTCCCTTCAAGAGCGGCGCCGAGACCGCCGTGCAGCTCGCCGGCGGACACCTCGACTCTCACGTCAACAATCCCAGCGAGAGTCTCGGGCAATGGCGTGGCGCCACCCAGCGCCCGCTTTGCGTCTTCAGCCCGAAGCGGCTGCCGCAGGGCGCCAAGGTCACCGCGACCGAAGGCTGGGGTGATGTTCCGACCTGCGTCGAGCAGGGCCTCGACATCAAGCAGTATGAGCAGCCGCGCACAGTGTGGCTCCCCGGCAAGGTCACGCCGGACCAGGCCGCGTTCTATGTTGACCTGATGAAGAAGGTGCAGGCGACGCCGGACTGGAAGGACTACATCGAGAAAACCTCCCAGGTCGACACGTTCCTGACCGGTGCCGAGTTCGACAAGTTCATCAAGGAGGATCTCGAGCGCGTCAGGCTGGTTGCGAGCGAGCAGGGTTGGTTGGTCAAGTGAGGCGGCGCACGCCTCAAACCCCTCCGCCGGAACGACAGCGAACGCTGGGAAAACACGTGCGCCATAATCGGACACTGTACGTGGCCTGACCGGAGCCCTCGATGATATCGCGCCGCGCTCTCGAACTTGCGACAGCCGTTCTCACCGGAAGCTTCGGTGTGGCGGTCGTCATTTCCAGCCTCGATAACGGCATCGGCTGGTCGAGCGCGGGCGTGGACGCCGGGACGTTTCCGTTCCTGACCGGGATCATCATCGTGCTCGGGAGCCTCTACAACCTGTTTCGAGGTGTCATGCCGGCCGCGACGCTCGCCAGCGTCCCAATTGCCATCACATCGATCGAGCTGCGCCGGCTTGCCGGCCTGTTCGTGCCGGCCGCGATTTTCGTGGCTGCGATCCCGTTGGCCGGGATGTACGTCGCCTCGGCCCTGTACATCTTCGCGGTGCTGGCGATCCCCCGACAACAATCCGTGCCGCGCGCGCTTGGCATGGCGGCGGCGACAGCGCTTGCGCTCTACGTCGTGTTCGAGCGCATGTTCCAGGTGAGCTTGCCGCACGGCGCGCTCGCCGCGGCGTTCGGCTTCTGAGGGAGAGGCCGATGGACAATCTCGGAGAACTCCTTCACGGCTTCAGCATCGCGATCACGCTGCCGCATCTGGCGCTGATGGTGATCGGCGTGCTGCTCGGCATTCTCGTCGGCGTGCTGCCTGGGCTGGGTGCTCCGAACGGGGTGTCGCTGCTGCTGCCGCTGACCTTCGGCATGCAGCCGGTCTCTGCCATCATCCTGCTCTCCAGCATGTATTGGGGCGCGTTGTTCGGGGGATCCGTGACCTCGATCCTGTTCAACATCCCGGGCGAGCCGTCGTCTGTCGCCACCACCTTCGACGGCTACCCGATGGCGCGCGATGGACGGCCGACGACGGCGCTCGCCACCGCCTTCGGCTCGGCGGCATTCGGCGCGCTGATCGGCGTCATCCTGATCACCTTCCTCGCATCATGGGTGGCGCAAGTCGCACTCGCCTTCGGGCCGGCGGAATATTTTGCGGTCTATTTTCTTGCCTTCGCCAGCTTCGTCGGCATGGGCGGGGCTGCTCCGATCAAGACTGTCGTCGCGCTGGCGATCGGCTTTGCCATCGCCGCCATCGGCATCGACACCGTCTCCGGCAGCGTGCGCCTCACCATGGGCGTCGACGAGCTGGTCAAGGGCGTCAACTTCGTCGTCGCGGTGATGGGCCTGTTCGGCATAGGCGAGCTGCTCGTGGCCGTCGAAGAGGAGTTTCATGCCCGCGCGGTCTCGTCGAAGATAGAGTGGCGCGAGGTGTTTCGCGCGATCGGTCGCCTGCCGCGGCATAGCGTTGCGCTGTTGCGCAGCGCGGCGATCGGATGCTGGATGGGGATCACGCCCGGTGGCCCGACTGCGGCGTCGTTCATGAGCTACGGCATCGCCCGGCGCTTCTCGCGCCGTGGCCGATATTTCGGCACCGGGGAGCTTGAAGGCATCATCTCGCCGGAGACGGCCGATCATGCGGCTGGCACTAGCGCGCTTCTGCCCATGCTCTCGCTCGGCATTCCCGGCTCGGCCACTGCGGCCGTCATGATGGGCGGGCTGATGATCTGGGGCCTCAATCCCGGGCCGATGCTGTTCGTCGACCAGAAGGACTTTGTCTGGGGCCTGATTGCCTCGATGTATGTCGGCAACATCGTCGCCGTCGCACTCGTGCTGCTGACCGTTCCGGTCTTCGCGGCCCTGATGCGGATTCCCTTCGTGATCATCGCGCCGCTGATCGTGATCATCTGCGTCGTCGGCGCCTATTCGGTATCGAACTCCTATCTGGATGTCGTCATGATGCTCGGCTTCGGCATCGTCGGCTATCTCTTCAAGAAGCTGTTCTATCCGCTGGCGCCGCTCGTGCTCGCGATCGTCATCGGGGATAAGGCCGAGGACGCGTTCCGGCAGTCGATGCTGATGTCCAAGGGATCGCTCGGGATCTTCTTCGCCAACAAGCTGGTGACATGCCTGATCGTGGCCGGCATCGCACTTTTGCTGCTTCCGCTCGTGCTGCAGCTTGCGCGCCTGCTGCGCAAGCCTGCGCCGTCCACCGACGAGACGACAGCCCAAGAGAGAACGCAAGAGAGAGCTCAAGAGACCGCTCGGGAGAAAGTGATCATATGACCGCAAAGCCGCTCATTGCATTGGCAATGGGAGATCCCGCCGGCATCAGCCCGGAATTGACCGCAAAGCTCGTGGTGCAGGACGATATCCGCGCCAGCAGCCAGATTGTCGTGATCGGCGACCGCCGCATCTTCGACGCGGGCGCGCGCGTTGCCGGCGTCGAGCCGGAGCTGACAACAGTGGAGCAGGGAGCCGATCTGCGCGCGGCGGAGGGCGAGACTCTGTTCGTCGATCTCGGCCATCCCGATCCCGGCGACATCCAGCAGGGGATCGCGAGCCTTGCCGGCGGCAGGTTCGCGCTTGCCAACTACAAGCATGCGCTCGAGCTCGGCCGCGACGGCCGGGTCGATGCCGTCTGCTTTACGCCGTTCAACAAGCAGGCGATGCGGCTGGCCCGCGCAGAGTATGACGACGAGATCGCATTCTCCGCCGAAGTGGTCGGACTCAAAACCCCCGCAAGCGAGTTCAATGTGCTGGACCGGCTGTGGAACGCCCGCGTGACGTCCCACATCCCGCTCAAGGACGTCGCCGCGCGACTGTCCGGCGAACGCATCCATCGCGCGCTGAAGCTGACCGATGCCTGCATGCGCAACGCCGGCTTTGCGCGGCCGCGCATCGCGGTGGCCGGGCTCAATCCGCACGCCGGTGACGGCGGCAATTTCGGCCGCGAGGAGATCGACATCATTGCGCCCGTGGTCGCCGCCGGCCGGCGCGATGGTATTGCCGCGGAAGGGCCGTTTCCCGCTGACACCGTATTCCTGCGCGCCAAGGGCGGCGCCTTCGATGCGGTGCTGACGATGTATCACGACCAGGGCCAGATCGCGATGAAGCTGATGGGTTTTGATCGTGGCGTGACTTTGCTTGGCGGCTTCCCGTTCCCGATCTGCACGCCCGCGCACGGCACCGCGTACGACATTGCCGGGCAGGGCATTGCATCAATCGGGGCCAGCCGCGCCGCGCTGCTGCTAGCCGGAGAGATGGCGGCTCGTCGCGTCGCCTGATTTCTCCGAGGGCGCCTGCTTGTGCCCGCGGTGGCCGTGCGCAGCTTCGGGCCTCCGGGAAAAAGTGGAAACTTCCGCCGTCGTAACGAGTTGCTGTCCCATGAACGTCTCCATCTCGGAGTTGGAACATGGTAGACGACGACCCGCTGCGAACGGCGGTGGATATTGCTTGGTCCGTTTACCGCGCCCGGCATCGCCACGTCGATGCCGCAGATTGCCGTCGCTGCCTGCTCGAGCGTCATCTGCAAGGGAGATGGGAAGCGCGCGGGAGCGATGCCGAAGAACTCACGGGATTCGGGATTGCCTACCTCGATCGGCTTCCCGAGGACGAATGTTAAGGCTCGTGGAAGGGCTCGTCTGCCGGGTCGCGGCCGCAAGTGCCAGGCCGAATTGGACGCTGCTCGCGATTTCGAACCTTCTGTCCGCCGCGATCGTGCTGATCGTGCGTGCGGCGGCTTGACGGGTAGCCTGCCATGCGCATCGCCCAGCTTGCTCCCCTGGCCGAAAGCGTCCCTCCGAAGCTCTACGGGGGCACCGAGCGGGTGGTGGCCTGGCTGGTGGATGGGCTGGTCGAGCTCGGCCACGAAGTCACGCTGTTTGCGAGCGGCGATTCCAGGACGAATGGTGCGCTTCATCCTGTCTGGCCCCGCGCGCTGCGGCTCGGACAAAAGGGGGCGGACCCGACCGCCGCAAGCGCGATGCTGATGGAGGCAATCGCAAGGCGTGCGAAAGAATTCGACGTAATCCACGCGCATGTCGACTGGCTGTCCCTGCCGTTGCTCAGTCGTCTCGGCGTGCCGTTCCTCACGACCATGCACGGCCGCCTCGACTTGCCCGGACTACCCGACGTCGTCAGGCACTTCCCTGAAGCATGTTTCGTGTCGATTTCCGATCATCAGCGGCTGCCGCTTCCGGATGCGAAATGGATCGGAACCATCCAGCACGGGCTGCCGCCCGATCTGTTTCGGCCGTCCTACGAACAGGGGTCCTATTTGGCGTTTCTCGGGCGGCTCACCGCAGACAAGGGTCCGCAGGACGCGATCCGTATCGCGCGCGCAGTCCAGATGCCCCTCCATATCGCCGCGAAGGTCCCGCGCGCCGAGACGGCCTACTTCAGGAACCACATCGAGCCGAACGTCGACGGCAAGGATATCCGGCTTGTTGGTGAAGTCGATGACGCAAAGAAACAGCCCTTCCTTGCCGAAGCCGCTGCTCTGCTGTTTCCGATCGATTGGCCGGAGCCGTTTGGGCTGGTCATGATCGAAGCGATGGCATGCGGAACGCCCGTGATCGCCTATCGCTCCGGCTCCGTCCCCGAAGTCGTCGAGCATGGATTGACCGGCTTCATCGTCGAGAACGAGGAGCAGGCCGTCAAGGCGATCGGCGAACTGGGAAAACTGGATCGAAGGAAGGTGCGCGCCCGCTTCGAGGAGCGCTTCTCTGCGAGCCGAATGGCGAGGCAGTACGAACACCAATACCGCAAGCTCGCTAGCGCCGCGGCTCGGGAGTTGATCACTGAACCGTCGGAAACGTGAAAGGACCCGGCGATGTCGCTCGGAAAAGCGGGGCAGATTTGCATCTTTCTGGTCTTCGCTCTGGCTGCGCCGCCGGCGTTCGCCGCGGAGATCGACGCCGCTGCCATCAACGTCGCCGAGCCGTCGAAGAAAACCCTGTCGAACGATAAGCCGACCGCGGCGGGGGTCCGGTTGCAGGTCCTGCTGGACCGCGCGCACTTCTCGCCCGGCGCGATCGACGGCAGATTCGGCGAGAACGCCAAAAAGGCGTTGCGGGCCTATGCCGAAGCACGGCAGCTGCCGGTTTCGGACGCCGTGACGGACGATGTCTGGACCGCGTTACGGGCGGACGACCGGCCGGTGACGATGACCTATGCCATCACCGAGCAGGACGTGGCGGGTCCTTTCCTGAAAAAGCTGCCGTCGAAGATGGAGGACATGAAGGAGCTTACAAAGCTCGGCTTCACCAGTGCGCGCGAGGCCCTGGCCGAGAAATTTCACATGAGCGAGCAGCTCCTGGCCGCGCTCAACTCCGGGCGCCATTTCGATCGCGCCGGCGACACCATCGTCGTGGTGGACACATCAGGCGCAGGCGAGGGCATCCCCACCAAGGCCGAGAGGATCGAGGTCGACAAGGTCAGGCAGACCGTAAAACTGTTCGACAAAACGAATGCGCTGATCGGATTTTATCCCGCGACGGTCGGCAGCGAGGAGAAGCCGTCGCCCTCAGGCACGCTCAAGGTCACGGAAGTCAGCCGAAATCCGTACTATCGCTACAATCCCGCTTATCGCTTCAAGGGCGTCCATTCCCGCAAGCCCTTCACCATCAAGCCCGGCCCGAACAATCCGGTCGGCACGGTCTGGATCAACCTGTCTGCCGAGGGCTACGGCATTCACGGCACGCCCTCGCCGGAGAAGATTTCCAAGGCGGAATCTCACGGCTGCGTGCGTCTGACCAATTGGGATGCCGAGCGCGTCGCCGGGCGTGTCTCGAAAGGCACGCCGGTGGCATTCGTAGGCAGCCCCGGATGAAATCAACGCCTCGAGGTGGCAATGCCGCTCGCCGATTGTGCGCTATTTCGGGATCGGCATAGTCAGCTCCTTGTCGGCCGTATCCACCACGAAGACGGCCAGCAATTTTGCGGGTTCGGTCTCGCTGGCATTGGCGCTGACGGCATGGCGGTCGCCGGGCTTTTCGGAGAAGTTCTCGCCCTTGTGAAAGACCTTGACCGGGCCGTCATTGACCTGACTGCGGATCGCTCCTTCCAGGACGGTGGCGTAGATGAAAGCCGAGGGCGCGTGGATGTGGGCCGGCGAGGAGCCTCCGGGACCATACTCGACCAGCACGCCCTTCATGCTCTTGCCCGGGACATTGGGCAGCGCCTGGTCGAACACGACCGTCACCTTGGCCGTGGGCGTCGCCGTCTCGGCGGCATGGGCTGTCAGGAATGATGCGGCATAAACAGCGGTTGCGATCAGCAATCTGCGCATGGGGGTCTCCTCAAAGTCTCGCGAGCCATGTTGCGAGCGGCGTCCTGCCAAGCCGCGCCTCGCCAAGAGGGTTCAGCGATGTGTCGTCGATGGGAGCGCCGTAGTACGGCGCCTTTGGGTCTCCCACCACCGGTCGGGGGTCGCCGGACGCCTTCAGGCGGCGTGCGATGAATTCATTAAAGGGCGCCTTCTCAGGTCCTGCGATATCGATCGTGCCGTTAAGCGGCGGGCTAATCGCGACTTCTGCGAGGCGATCGGCCACGTCCTCGGCCGCGATGGGCTGAAACAATGCCGAGGGAACAACGATCCCACCCTCGGCCGCACCCATCTCGGCAATGGCGCTGAGGAATTCGAAGAACTGGGTGGCGCGGACGATCGAGTAGGGGACCGGCGAAGACTTGATGATAGTCTCCTGCGCCAGCTTGGCGCGAAAATAGGAGTTATCGGGCGAGCGCTCGGTTCCGACGATCGAGAGCGCCACATGATGCTTCACCGCCGCTGCGGCCTCGGCCGCGACGAGATCTTGCTCGAACGGTGGAAGAATTCGAGCACGGCGGCAGGCTCCCAGGACGGCGCGTTGGCAACGTCGACGACGACATCGGTCCCCGCCAGCACTGCTGCGAGACCTTCCCCGGTCACCGCGTTCACGCCCGACTTCGGCGAAGCCGCGACCGCGTCGTGGCCTTGCTGCTTGAGCTTCGCCACCAGCTTGGATCCAATCAATCCGGTCCCGCCGATCACGACGATCTTCATGGCCTATCTCCTCGGCACGTTGCGGGCGCGAGCGTTTCAGGGTCGACGGAGCGCGCGTCGCGATGCGATGAGGACTCTTACCGGGGAAATGGGGCAGGCTCTTGCCTGTAACCGGCCTGCCTTGTCCAAAAATGCTGAAGATGTTTATCGATCGCCGAAAGTTGCATATCGAAACAGTCCGACGCGCGGAGC
The DNA here is from genome assembly GCF_040939785.1 of Bradyrhizobium lupini. Lineage (NCBI taxonomy): Bacteria > Pseudomonadati > Pseudomonadota > Alphaproteobacteria > Hyphomicrobiales > Nitrobacteraceae > Bradyrhizobium > Bradyrhizobium lupini. The sequence goes on along the minus strand of NZ_CP162553.1, from coordinate 142,757 downwards.
GCACCGCTGGCGCCAGCCTCTCACCAGCGGCGCTCGCTAGATTGCAGCACGTCCTTCGTTTCGGCGTTCGGTTATAGACGGCATTCGCACCACGCAGCGGAACCCGACATGGCTGGCGATCGGCTCGGCGTGCCGCGCGGCCGGACGATATCGGCGGCAATAGTTTGGCGCGCAGAGGTGCGAGCCGCCCTTGAGGACCTTGCGCGGAATCTGGATGTCGGGGAGGCGAGGGTCGTAGCTTGTGTGCTCACCGCCGCCGCGGGGATTTTTGGGGATGCAGCAAGGTTTGGCAGCGTCGGCGACGTGTTTTGAGCGCCCACCAGTCGGAGGTCCACTCCCAGACATTGCCGATCATGTCGTAGAGACCGTAACCGTTCCGCGGGAAGGCCATGACCGGCGAGGTACGCTCGTACCCATCCTCGCCGAGATTCTGGACGGGGAAGTTGCCCTGCCAGATATTGGCCATGTGCTTGCCGCCTGGCATCAGCGCATCGCCCCAGGCGTATTCCTCCGCCTCGAAGCCGCCGTGCGCCGCAAATTCCCATTCCGCCTCCGTCGGCAAGTCCTTGCCGGCCCAGTGGGCATAGGCTGCCGCATCGCTAAAGGAGACGTGAACGACAGGATGGTCGTCGAGGTCCTTGATGTTGCTGCCGGGACCATGCGGATGGCGCCAGTTGGCGCCGCGCAGGAAAGTCCACCACTGGCTCCAGTCGGTGAGATCGGTGATGCGCGGCAGCGGTGAGAACACCCGCGATCCCGCGTAGAGCATCTCTGCCAGCGCGCCCGGATAGTCCTTCGGATCGGGAACGATCTGCGCCTCGGTGACATGGCCGGTTGCGGTGACGAACTGCTTGAACTGCCGGTTGGTCACGGGCGTGCGGTCAATGCAGAAGCCGTCGACAGCGACGCGATGGCTCGGCGCTTCCTCGGGATAATGATGGTCGGATCCCATGCGAAAGGTTCCGCCGGGAATGAAGACCATCTCGCCGGTCTTCAAATCATCCGGCACCCACTCGCAGTGATCCAGATCCGCTCGCAACATGGTGGAAGCTCCGATACGCGCATTCCACCTGATGCTACTGCGCCAACTCTGGCAGACTTCGACGATAGCTCTCTGCCCGGCCCATTAGACGCATTGTCTAGCCCCATTTTTTGGCACTCGGGGAGAGGAGGACGCTGCGTCAACATCTCTTTCTTTTGCACGCACGTTTTCGACCACGCGGCAAATCCATGCCGCGTGCGCTCTGCCATCCCCAAAGCGCGTCCGCTCAATATCGCTAAGGTTGCGAACGGTACCCGAAGACTGGACGGCTGGGATGTGCAGTTTGTGCCAGTCTGCGGGGGAGTTGGTGAGGCCTCGCCTGCCGCAGAATTGTCGCGCTTCAGTAACAGGGTACAGCCATGGGGCAAGTCCTCCTGGTTGATTCGCGCAAGCTGGACGGTTTCGAAGGACTTCAGCAGGCCGTCCATGGCTCGCATGTCGATGTGATGCAACTCGGCCGCGGTCGGTTGCGCGGAACGTTGTCCCATGTCGGCATCGGCGACTTCTCGCTCAGCATCGGTGCATTCAACGTCGGCATGCGCACGCAGCGGGTTTCCAGCGACGACAGACTGATCATCGGCATGCTGCTCGCAGCTGAAGAGCGCGTCGCCCACTGGTCGTTCGACATGCAGCTCAACGATGTGCTCGTCATTCCGCCGCTGCTCGAACATGACGGGGTTTTTCACGGCGGCTCCGCTTACGCCGCCATGCGGTTCGACCTCAACGAGGTCGCGACGCTGTTCGCCGGAAAAGCACGGCTGAGTGATCCTGACACCTGGCGCAGCCGCGGTCATTTCCGCGCGGACATCGAGAGCGGCGCAATCGCCTCGCGCCGCCTGGTCCGGATCATGTCGCACCTGCGCGACAACAAATACGGACTGACGCCATCAACAGCCGATTTCTGGAAACGATCGATCGCCGAATGCATGGCTACCAACGTCGCGTCGTCGCTGCCACCCGACGGCAATGGCTGGCTCCCTTCCGCGCGACGGCTGATCCGCAAGGTCGAGGAGTTTCTCGACGACGCCGGCACCCGTCCGGTGCACGTGTCGGAAATCTGCGCGGCGCTCGGCGTATCGCGGCGCACCCTCCACCGCGCGTTTCAGGAGGTATTCGGTCTCGGCCCGGTCAGCTTCCTCAGGCACAAGCGTCTTTGCGCTGTTCATTCGATCCTGCACCAGAGCGCACCCGGCTCGACCACCGTGACAGCGGTCGCCATGCAGCAGGGCTTTTACGAACTCGGCCGGTTCTCGCAATACTACCTGGCAATGTTCGGAGAGCGTCCGTCGCAAACGCTCGGAATTACGTCGCTGCGGGCCGTCGAAGACGATATCACCAGAGCCTAGCGCTCTGAGGCTGGACCGCGAACGACGCCATGATCGCATGCATGCCAGTGTTTTGCCCGCGTCAAACGGGTAGGCGAGCCGCCTGCAGCTTCAGGCCCCGCAGACGATCACGCCGTACCAGCCCAGGCCGCGATAGGTCTCGTAGCCGGGCGTCGCATGGAACGCGACCAGCGTGCCCGAGCCGTCCTGGTAGAAGCCGGAACGCTGGCCGTTGAGCGACAGCGAGATGCGTTCGCTGAGAATGCCTTGTCCGTCGGAAGCGGCGATCACGCGAAGATTGGAGTCGACCAGCAGCACGCGCGCCTTGTCGCTGTCGCCAACGCGCACGCCTTGCACGATGGCGCGGGCCTGCGCCTCCCAGTCGAAATGGATGGCGAGCACCCCGATCGGCGCGCCGTTGGCCTGGCCGCCGGCGCGGACGCTGGCGCAATAGGTCGCGACCTGGGCATTGCCGAGCAGCGGCTGGTTCTCGACGTCGCCGGCGACATAGTCGTCGCCGGAGCGCAGGGTCTTGGCCTCGCGAAACCATTTGGTGTGGGCGACGTTCTGGCCGACAGCGCGAAAGCGGTCGGCGCGGCCGTTGGCGATGACGTTGCCGTCGAGATCGCAGAGCCAGAGGTCGAGATAGACGGTGTAGGCTCCTAGGATCACACCGAGACGCTGCGAGGCATGGGACACGGCCGCGGCGTCGGGCGAGGCCGCGCAACCGACCAGCGCGGAATCGGTCGCCCACCAGCGCACGTCGCAGGTCCGTTCATAGAGGTTGCGGTCGATCAGCTCGATGGCGTTGAGCGAGAGGTCGACCATGCGCTCGCCGCGCGAGCGCTGGCTCATGCGGTCGATCGAGGCGACGAGGTCGCCGGTGCGCTTGGTCAGCTGGCTTTCGAGTTCGCGGGCGATAGTCTCGACCTGCTGGCCGACGCCGCGGACCTCCTGCGCCACCACGGCGAAGCCCGCGCCCTGCGCGCCGGCGCGCGAGCTTTCGATCAACGCGTTCAGCGCCAGCATCTTCATCTGGTTGGTGATCTGCTGGATCGCCTTGGTCTTGTCGACCGCGATCTGGTTGACCTCCGCCGTGAGGCGGTTGATCAGCGCGGAGATATCGGAATCATCATGAGCGGGTTCATTTGCGATCGGCTTGGCTTTGAGACCCAGCGCAGCAGACATCGGGGGCTTCCCTTGGCAATGAGGTCTGATCTGCAACGAACCCGGAACAATCACTGACAGATCGAATAAGATTCTTTTTCGAAGATTCCGCCTAACGCCTGCTTAATTTGCTGTTTTGCGGAATGCTCAAATGATAGTCAGTCCGGGTAGCAAAGCGGCAATCCACCGCTTTGTGCCGCGCAGACGTTGCAAATCCCGAGGGATTGCGGGCCAATCGTCCGTCGGCCGGACGATGCAATCCCTCCGGCTCCCAGGTTCCTCAAACCGACAGCTGTTCATGACGCCGCCCGCTACCGCCTTGCCCGTCGAAGCGCCCCAGGCGTTCCTGGGAGTGGCGCGCTCGCTCACCGACAAGCTTTGGCGCGACCGGCTGGATGCCCGCGGGGCGGCGAAAGCGCTTGCCATCGTGCAGCGCCACCAACTGCCCGAGCTCCTGGCGCGGGTGCTGGCAGGCCGCGGCGTCGACAGCGACGCCGTCGCAGATTTCCTCGATCCCACCATCCGCAAGCTTCTGCCGGACCCGTTCACGGTGACGGAGATGGAGGCCGCCGCGAAGCGGATCGCGGATGCCGCAGCGAACGGCGAGAAGGTCGCGATCTTCGGCGACTACGATGTCGACGGCGCGACCTCGGCGGCGCTGCTGACCTGGCATCTGCGGCATTGCGGGCTCGATCCGCTGATCCACATTCCCGACCGCATCTTCGAGGGCTACGGGCCCAACACGGAAGCCGTGCGCGCGCTGGCCGAAAAGGGCGCCACGCTGCTCGTCACCGTCGATTGCGGCACCACCAGCATCGAGCCGCTCGCCGAAGCAAAACGTATCGGCATGTCCGTCGTCGTGATCGACCATCATCAGGCCGGCACGGAGCTGCCGGAGGTCGACGCGCTGGTCAATCCGAACCGGCTCGACGATCTCTCCGGCCTCGGCCATCTCGCCGCCGTCGGCCTCGTGCTGGTGACGCTGGTCGCGGTCAATCGTGAATTACGCCAGCGCGGCTTCTGGAATGCGGAGATGCCCGAGCCGGATCTGCTCGGCATGCTGCATCACGTCGCGCTCGGCACGGTTGCTGATGTCGCGCCGCTGATCGGTCTCAACCGCGCGTTCGTCGCCAAGGGCCTGATCGCGATGCGGCGGCGCGACCATGTCGGCCACACAGCGCTGATGGACGTGGCGCGGCTCAACGGCCCGCCGGAGGCCTGGCATCTCGGCTTCATGCTGGGGCCGCGCATCAATGCCGGCGGTCGCATCGGCCGCGCCGATCTCGGCGTGCGCCTGCTTTTGGAGGGTGACAGCGTCGAGGCCGCGCGGATCGCCGCCGAACTCGACCGCCTCAACAGCGAGCGCCGGGTCATCGAGCAGGCGGCCGAAGCGCAGGCCGAAGCCGAGGCGCTCGCCTCGATCGGGCTCGAGGACAAGATCGGCGTGATCGTCACGGCCTCCGAAGGCTGGCATCCCGGCGTGGTCGGTCTCGTTGCGTCCCGGTTGAAGGAGAAGTTCTCGCGGCCCGCCTTTGCGATCGCGCTGGAGCCCGGCGGCATCGGCACCGGCTCCGGCCGTTCGATTGCCGGCGTCGATATCGGCAAGGCCGTGCGGCAGGCGGTCGCCGATGGCATTCTGCTGAAGGGGGCGGCCACGCGATGGCTGCGGGGGTCACGCTACGGAAGGAAAAACTCGCCGAGTTTCGCGCCTACCTCGAGAATGCGTTGGGGCGCGACGTTGCCGAGGCGCGCCACGTCAACGAGCTCTACATCGACGGCGCGGTCTCCGCGCGCGCGGTGACGACCGAGCTTGCAGCGACGCTCAACCGCGCGGGTCCCTTCGGCAGCGGCAATCCGGAAGCCGTGTTGGCGCTGCCGGCGCACCAGCTCGTCTATGCCGACGAGGTGGGACAGGCACATTTGAGGCTACGCTTCAAGTCGGGCGACGGCGCCATCGTCAACGGCATCGCGTTCCGTTCGATCGGACAGAAGCTCGGCAACGCGCTCGTCGCCAATCGCGGCCAGCAATTGCATGTCGCGGGATCATTGTCGGTCGATCGCTATCAGGGCGCCGAGCGTGTGCAATTCCGCGTCATCGACGTCGCGCTACCCGATCAGGGACCATCCATGATTAGATAGGCCCGGCAAACAACAAAAAAGCTAACAGCAAAACTGGGAGTGAACATGGCAGGGCAGGTTGAGGGTAAAGTGGCGCTGGTGACGGGCGGCGCCTCCGGCATCGGCGAAGCCGTCGTCGAGCTATTCGCGCGCGAGGGCGCCACCGTCATTGCCACCGACATCGACGAGCTGCGCGGCCCCGAGCTCGCCAATCGCATCACCAAGGCCGACGGCAAGGCGATTTTCCTGGAGCAGGACGTCACCAGTGAAGAGCGCTGGATCGAGATCACAGCCGAGATCGCGAAGCGCTTTGGCCGGCTTGATATTCTCGTCTCCAACGCCGGCATCGGCATCGCCGTGCCCTCGATCGTCGACATGACGCTTAGCGACTGGCGCAAGCAGAACGCGATCAACCTCGACGGCGTCTTCCTCTCGGTCAAGCATTGCCTGCCCTTGATGCGCAAGACCGGCGGCGGCTCGATCGTCATGATGTCCTCGCTCGCGGGCCTGCGCGGCGCGCCTGGGCTGTCGGCCTATTCGGCGACCAAGGGCGGCGTGCGGCTGTTCGCGAAGTCGATCGCGATGGAGTGCGCGGCCGCCGGCGACGGCATCCGCGTCAACTCCGTCCATCCCGGCATCATCGACACCCCGATCTGGGGCAAGATCCCGACCGGCGCGACCGGCAACCAGGGCAATGCACCGATCGATCCCGAGGAGCGTGCGCGCCTCGTCACGCCGCTCGGCCGCGCCGGCCATGCTTCTGAGATTGCCTCCGGCGTGCTGTATCTGGCCTCCGATGCCTCGTGCTACGTCACCGGCAGCGAGCTCGTCATCGACGGCGGCATGAATGCCGGTGGCGTGCCGCGGCGGCAATAGGCCGTCGCGCGGGCTGCGAAGGGCAGGGTGGCGCCCGCGGGGGCTGACGCGCAGGCGTCGGACCTGTACAACGCGGGCGTCTTCCGAACGACAGAGGTGTCCTTCCGCCATGGCGCACAGCCTTCACTCTTCGTCCTCCACGCCAGCAACGTTCCGCTCGAACCGTCCGGACCTCGTCACCGACGCGATCCGCAGCGCGCGCGAGGATCTTGCCGCCTGCTTTCGGATGGCTGCGCGCAACGGCTTTGAGGAGGGCATCTGCAACCACTTCTCGGCCGTGGTGCCGGGCCATGACGATCTCTTCCTGGTCAACCCTTACGGCTACGCCTTCCGCGAGCTGACCGCGTCAAAGCTGCTGATCTGCGATTTCCACGGCAGCGTGCTCGACGGCGAGGGCGTACCCGAGGCGACCGCGTTCTACATCCATGCCGAGATGCACAAGCGCCTGCCGCGCGCCAAGGTCGCCTTCCACACCCACATGCCCTACGCCACGGCGCTGTCGATGACCGAAGGCGATCCGCTGATCTGGGCCGGCCAGACCGCGCTGAAGTTCTATGGTCGCACGGCCGTGGACCGCGACTACAATGGCCTTGCGCTCGACAACCGCGAAGGTGCGCGCATCGCATCCGCCGTTGGGGATGCCGATATCATCTTCATGAAGCATCACGGCGTGATGGTGCTGGCACCGACCATCGCGGAGGCCTGGGACGATCTCTACTATCTCGAACGCGCCGCCGAGGTGCAGGTGCTGGCGATGTCGACCGGGCGACAGGTGCTGCCGGTCGATCCCGCGATTGCAGCCGAGACCTACAGGCAGATGCGCGAGGGCGATTCCGAATCTGCACGGCTGCATCTTGCGGCGATCCGGCGGCAGCTCGATGCGGAGGAGCCGCAATACCGGCATTGAGCCGGCCTAAGACCCCTGGCGTAGCTTCGCCAGCACCTTCAGCCCGCCATAGCCGTCCGCAGGCACGATACCGGCCCTCTGCTGAAAATCCTTGATTGCCTTCATCGTGTCGTTGCCGACGCGGCCGTCGGTGCCGCCGGTGTCGAAGCCCGCCTTGGTCAGGCGCGTCTGCATCTCCTGCACCTCGGCGAGTGTCAGCGCGCGCTCGGAGCCGGGGAACGGCTGGATGAAAGGCGGGGCGCCGAGGCAGCGGTCGCCGAGATGGCAGATCGCCAGGGCATAGTTCATCGAGGGATTGTAGCTCTTCACCGCGTTGAAATTCGGTCCCAGCAGAAACGTCGGCCCGCCCGCAACCGGCGTCCACATCTGCGCGGATGCGGAGGCTTGCGGAAACGGCTGGCCGTCGGCGCGGGTGACGCCGGCCGCCTGCCAAGCCGCATAGGTCCGGCTGCCGCTCATCTCACCGGGCGTGCGCACCTCGTAGCCCCAATGCTCGCCGCGGTGCCACTTGCCGCGATTGACGAGATATTTTGCCGTCGAGCCCAGCGCGTCGTCGGGCTTGCCGAACGGCGACACCTTGCCGTCGCCATCATAGTCGATGCCGACATTGAGCCAGACTTCCGGCATCCATTGCGAATGCCCCATCGCGCCGGCCCAGGATCCCTGCATCTGCTCCGGCGTGCTCCAGCCCTTGTCGACGATGCGTAGCGCGTTGATCAGCTCGGTTTCCCAATAGGCCTTGCGTCGCGGTTCGTTCCAGGCGAGGGCGGCGAGCGAGGGAAACACCGGCGTCATGTGGTTCTGCTGCACCAGCGGATCGCCATAGGCGGACTCGACGCCCCACAGCGCCAGCAGCGTGCCGCGCTCGACGCCGAAATCGCGCTCGATGCGCGCGAGCAGCGCCTCGTTGTTCTTCAGCGCGATCTTGCCGTTGATGATGCGCCAGTCGGAGACGCGACGGTTGATGTATTGCCAGACCTGCTCATGAAATTCGGGCTGGTTCCGCATCTGCTTGAACACGCTCATGTCGGGCTCGACCCGCGCCATCGCACGCTGCCATGTCGCAGCCGAGATGCCCTTGGCCATGGCACGAGCGCGAAAACCCTCACGCCATTCGTCGAAGCCTGGAGGTGCGGCGAAGACATGCGTCGGGAAAGCGAGCAGGGTGGCGGCGCCGATCGTGAAGGCGCGGCGGGTATGATGGATCGAGGAATCAGCGTGTTTCATCGACTTATTGTAGCGGGAAATGCGGCTCCTGTGAGTCGGTTCCTGGAGGGTCGGGAACGGGACGTCCGTCCTGTTCCTTCCGGAACAAATTGTCGCACTCACGCATTCCCTCCGCATGCAATCGAGGAGGACGAGATGAGGAAATATCTGTTTGCGGCCGCCATGGTCACCGCTATCGCAGCCCCCGCATTCGCCGACGAAGTCGGTGTTCATGTTGGTCCGGTCGGCGCCGGCGTGACCGTCGGACAGTCCCCGGAATATCGAGAGCGTGACCGCGATCGTGATCGCACCACCGTGATCAAGGAGCGCGAGCCTGCCGACCGCACCACCGTCATCAAGAAGGAAGATGAATTCGGTAACCGCGAAAAGACCGTGATTCATCACGACAACGACTAACGGAGCGGGGCCCCGGCCGATGGTCGGGGCCCGCCTTCCGTCGAGAATTCGGGGTCGAATGAAGATACGCGCGCATGCAGAGAGCCACGTCGTCGAGCTCGACGACGGATCACAATGGCAGATTTTCCCTGGCGATCTCGCCACCACACTGAGCTGGAAGCCCGAAACCGATCTGCACCTGGAGCGAAGCGGCGAGCGGGTGAGTTCGCATGAGCTGGTGAACGACGCCGATCAAAGCCGCGTGCGGGTGATCGCAGCGGGCGAGACCTGGCCCGATGGCGAGGTTAAGAAAGTGTTGAAGGGCGGGTAGGGCGCGCCTGCAACGGGTCGGATATCCCCAATTTTGAGCCTGTCACTTTACGGTCGATTCGCTTCCGTCTGCGCACAATGCGTGAATGCAGGAGCTGTTCGACATCATCCGCGCCAATCCCTGGCCGTTCGGCGCCGGGTTGTTCGTCGTCGTCCTGATGATCCTCGCGGAGAACTTTGGGCGCGGTATTCAAGGCCACGGCGCCGTCAGTGACTTCCCGGATTCGGACGGTGGCGACGGCGGAGGCGGCGACTAGGTCCCGCCAGCGGCAAGCGCGCTTCGCCTAGTCCTCCTGCAAATCGGCCGCGATGCCTGCGAGCCAGCGGCGAATGCTTGCCTCGGCCTTGACATCGAGCCCGGCGGCCAGCCGCTTCTCCAACGCAATCACCCTTTCCCGGCACGCTTTCAAAAGCGCCGTGCCGCGCGGCGTCAGCGTCCATTGCTGGATGCGGCCGTGGACGGGATGCGGCGTCATCACAATCGCGCCGTCACGCTCGAGATTGCGGATGATGACGCCGACGGTCTGGGGCGTCAGAAAGGTGAGGCGGGCAACGTCGGCGCCCGAGAGGCCCGGATAGGCGTTGAGCATGGTCAGCACCGCGAATTGCGGTGAGGTGACACCGAGATCGGCGAGCGAGCGCTCCATCGTCAGACGGACTGCGGCGTGGGCCTGGCGCAAGAGATAGCCGAGATAGCCTTGCTCGCCGCGCTTGCCTTCCCCTGGGGCTGGCACGCGCACGGCGTCAGGCTTGGCAGTCTTGCGCCGGGATTTCGATCTCGTGATACTGGGCGACTTGCGCAACATGTAAGTGCTCTTATAAGATGTAAGCGGTCTTACAATACCACGAGGTGAACGGCAATGTCACACGCCCGCAGCGAATACGAGGATTTCAAGAAGATCGCGCCGGATGCGTATGAGCTGGTGCTGGCGCTCGGCCAGGTGGCGGCCAAGGCCGGTCTCGACAAGCAGCTTCTCGAACTGGTCAAGCTCCGGGCATCGCAGATCAACGGCTGCGCCTTCTGCGTGCAGCATCACATCCTGCTTTCGGAGCGGATCGGCGTGCCCGTCGACAAGCTCAATTTGGTCGTGGTCTGGCGCGAGGCGCCGATCTTTTCCGCGCGCGAACGTGCCGCGCTGGCCTGGACCGAGGCGCTGACCTGCCTGCCCGACGGAGTCGGCGAGGGCGTGTATGCCGAGGCGAGCCGTGAATTCTCCGAGACCGAACTGACGTACCTGACCTCCGCGGTTGCCTCGATCAACGTCTGGAATCGTTTCGGTGCGGCGTTTCGCTGGACACCGGCGAAGCGACCGGTCGCAGCGAATGCGGCGGCATCCTGATTGCAACGAAGGGAGATCGTGATGACGGTAGTAAGTTTGCCCACCACATTGGCGCCATCGCGTTCGATGGCGATCGCCGTCGTCGGCGGGCTTGCGTGCGCGCTTGCGATCGGCAAGGCGTTGCCGGTGACGATGGACACCATTTCCGGCGCACTCGCGCCGCTCTGCGCCACCGCCGCCGAAAGCTCGCCGCTGGACAAGGTCGAGCCGATCGACTCCTACGCGCTGCCGAACGTGCCGGGCAAGCGCGTCACCATCGTGCGCGTGTTCTACGGCCCTGGCGGGTTCTCGCGGCCGCATCGTCACGCAGGATCCGTCACCGCCTACATAACCAAGGGCAAGATCCGCTCCCAGCTCGGCGGCGGCCCGGTCGAGACGTTCGGCGTCGGCCAGTCCTTCTTCGAGCCGCCCGGCTCGACGCATCTGGTCTCGGCCAATGCCAGCACCACGGAGCCGGCGGAATTGATTGCCGTGTTCGTGGCGGACGAGGGCGCGCAACTCACGACGTTGCTGGAGTAGCCGGCACCCGCAATCTGCAGCCGCTTTTGTTCAGGTCGGCTGCGATCGCTTCAGACGTTTCCATAGCGGTGAAAGACCGTATGTGACGGCCGGTATCGCAACTGCGCCGACAAGGAGCCCAATAACGCCTGAAATGGCTGCCTCGACCGCCCATCCGACGGTGCCGGCAATGGAGGGAAGGCGGTGCGCGGCAGCCTCGGTCGCGGCATGAACCGTATGGCCGACTACCGGTGGGCCGTATTGTTCGATGCCGTGCAGGATGATGCCGCCACCGACCCAGATCATCGCGGCGGTGCCGATGGTGCTCAGCACCGCCAGGAAGACAGGCATGCCGCGGACCAGCGCACGTCCAAGCAATCGGATTGCGCCGCCAACAAGCGAGGCGCCGTCATACCGCGCAAGGGCCAGGCCGACATCGTCCGCCTTCACGATCAAGGCGACCACGCCGTAGACTCCAACAGTGATGAAAATGGCGACGAGTGCGAGCACGAGCGCCTGGGTCCAGATGCTGCCCGCCGGGACGGCCGCCAGCGTGATCGCCATGATCTCCGCCGACAGGATGAAATCCGTTTTGATGGCGCTTGCGACTTTCTTGTCCTCGACCGACCGCGCGTTCAATGCAATTGGCTGGGGCTGGGCTTCGTGGTGGCGCGCATCATGCGGCATCGCGGCTTCGAGCACCTTCTCGGTGCCCTCATAGCACAGAAAGGCGCCGCCCAGCATGAGCAGCGGCGTGACCGCGGCGGGAAGGAAATAACCAAGCAACAGGGCAATGGGCAGCAGGATCAGCAATTTATTGCGCAGCGACCCAACCGCAATCTTGCCTACGATCGGCAGTTCGCGTTTCGAGGCAAAGCCGATCACGTAGTTCGGCGTGACGGCTGCGTCATCGATGACCACGCCAGCCGCCTTTGCTCCCGCCTTGGCCGTTTGGCCCGCGACATCGTCGAGCGAGGCTGCCGCCACCTTTGCGATCGCTGCGATATCGTCGAGAAGACCAATCAGTCCGACACTCATCAACCCAGTTCCTTCGGCCTTCCATCGGGCGGTGTGTGCGACAACACGCTTTTGCACTGCCTGGCAATGGAAGGAGCAAGCCGTTAGTTCTCGTCGCCGCCCGATCCCTCGCGCAGGTCCGGCTTGAGCACGTCCTCCGGCAGCGCATGCGCCACAGGCTGTGGCGTGCCGGCGATCTCCGGGCCGACCTCGCGGCCGCGGGCGTGGATCAGGCGCTCATAGGCGGAGACCAGCGTGACGTAAGGACTGACCCAGATCCAGCCGTCGCGGGTGAACACTTGCACGTCGAAATGCAGGTGCATCGAGGTGCCGGCGGGATGGTCGAGATAGTTCGAGACCACGCCGATCTTCTCGCCCTCCGATACGATGCGGCCATTGAGCAGGCCATCGGCGTTCAGCGCCTGCGGGTTCATATGCATGTAGCGGAAGCGAATGTGCTCGCTCCGGCTGTTGATTTGCAGCGTCACAGCCTGGTCCTTGGAAGCGCGTATAACCCTCGCATCCCGCACGGCGACGACGGCGCGCTGCTTGGGATCACAGGCTTGGCGGCCTTCACCAGGCGGTGGGCACTCGGCCGCGCGGATGTCCTCGCCCTGATGGCCATAGCCGCCGCCGCATTGCCAGACCTCGAAACTCCGGGATTCGCAGAAATTGTCGCGCCAGGGATAGGCGGTCGTGCTCTCGATCTTGTCGCGCTTGGCATAGGATTGCGAGTGCACGAACGCGGGCGCCTTCTCGAGAGGAAACCGGATCTGTGCGTAGGCCATCACGTCGGGATGGCCGCCCTGCTTGCGATAGCCGGTGTTCGGGATGATGTCGCCGCTCGGCCTGTAGGTGAAGTCCGGGGAGCGTACCGTGGGACGATCGAGAATGTTGGAAGCGATGTCCGTGAGCGGCCGCATGCGCTGGCCGCCCGCCACGCGCAGCGCCTTCAGGAAGCGCTCGGCGATCGGATAGGCCTCCTTGCAGGCAAGCCGCCGCGGCTTGGCAACGCTGTCGAGGCATTGGATCGACACCACATAGGCGACGCCGAAACGGGTGAAAGCGTAGCGCATATAGCCTTCCCGGATGAACTTGCGCAGGTCCGGGTAGAGCGCCGCGAGCGGTTTGACCGGCTCGCCCTTGCCGCCCGAGGGATCGGCAATGTCATAGACCAGCGCCGAGCCCGTGATCTGCACCTCGACCGGCCTTGCGAAGACCCGGCTCGGCATGCCGTCTCCGGTACCAGGCTCGAACGAAAAGGTCGCGCTGTAGCCGGCGGGACCTGCATCGAACAGGTCGACGGAATTGAAGTCAGCCTGGTAGCGCGACAGCGCGACGGTCGCCGGCGCGCCATTGCGCCGAGCTTCGAGATACGCGGCAGCGTCGAACGGCAGCAGCACGGGCACGGAGCTGCGGGCGATGCCGGTGAAGAATTGCGAGGAGATCGCGTTGAGCTGCACCAGCGCCGGCATCGCGCGCGGATCGTAGCGCGGCACCGAACGACGGGGTGCGAAGATGAAGTCTTCCGCGGCCCGGGGATGGACGTTGATTTCGGTGCGGAGCTGGTCGAGCGCCGCGCGCCAATCGACGCGCAGCGCCGTGAGTGAGGGGCTGCGGAACTCATCCGCAGCAAGTGGAGAGGCAATGAGGAGCGAAAGCGACGCCAGAAGTTGCGAGACGAAGCGGAAACTTTTCCCAACCACTGTCTCGCCCCCGGCGGCACCTGTTGCGCTCGCTTTGGTCCCGTCAGTCCTTGGCACGCTCGGAGTAGGAGCCGTCTTCGGTCATCACGACGATTCGGGTGCCGACGGCGATGTGCGGCGGCACCGTGGTGCGAACGCCATTCGAGAGCACGGCGGGCTTGTAGGACGAGGAGGCGGTCTGCCCCTTGGTCACGGGCTCGGTCTCGATCACTTCCAGCGTCACGCGCTGCGGCAGGGCGATCGATACCGGGTTGGAACCGTGCAGCGATAGCTTGACCGTCATGCTCTCCTGAAGATAGGCCGCCGCATCGCCGATCACATCCTTGGACACCTGGACCTGGTCATAGGTCTCCGGGTTCATGAAGTGATAGCCGTCACCATCTTCATACAGGAAGGTGTAGTTGCGCTCTTCGATTGTGGCCTTCTCGACCTGATCGGTGGTCTTGTAGCGCTCGGAGATCTTTACCCCGTCCGAGATTCGGCGCATTTCGATCTGGCTGACCGGGGTGCCCTTGCCGGGATGGATGTTCTCGGCGGTCACGACGACATATAGCTTGCCGTCTTGCTCGATCACGTTGCCCTTGCGAATAGAACTGGCGATGACTCTCAAAGCTGTATTTCCTGCTTGCTTGGCCCGGCTCGGGCCAGGACGTGGTCAAATTGATGGGGGACCTGGGGCCCCAAATCAGACCGCGGCACCCGTTTCGGGCCGCAACATACTGGTTTTGCCGTTGGATGCCAGCATTTTGCTGGCTTGCGGGACAGCCGGTTAATGGCTGGGGACAAGCCGATGTCGCCGTTCTGGTCCCCCTCGCGGCATCTCGACCGCCGGCCCTTCTTGCAGGCCAGGGGAGCCATCACTGGGGCTCTACGGGGATTTTTCGTCGAGCAGGGCTTCGTCGAGGTCGAAACCTCCGTTCTCCAGGTCTCCCCGGGCAACGAGACCCACCTGCACGCCCCCCGGACCGAGATCATGCGGCCCGACGGCAGCCGTGTGAGCCGATATTTGCGGACCTCGCCGGAATTCGCCTGCAAGAAGCTGCTGGCGGCCGGGGAGACCCGGATTTTCGAGTTCGCCCGGGTGTTCCGGGACCGTGAGCGCGGCGACCTGCATTTGCCCGAATTCACCATGCTGGAATGGTACCGGGCAGGCGCGCCCTATGACGCCATCATGGCCGACTGCGTCGTCCTCATCGCCCGCGCGGCCCAGGCGACCGGTATCGGCGCCTTCACCTTCCGCGGCCGGACCGCAGATCCTTTCGCCGAGCCGGAGCTTGTGACGGTTGCCAGCGCCTTCGAGCAGTTTGCGGGAATCGACCTGCTTGCGACCATTTCCGGCGGCGAGGGCGACCGCGCCGCGCTCGCGCGGTCAGTTGCCGGCAAGGTCCGCGTGGCCGAGGATGACACCTGGTCCGACATCTTCAGCAAGGTTCTGGTCGAGCATGTCGAGCCGCATCTGGGGCAGGGCCGTTTGACCATTCTGTTCGAATACCCATCTCCAGAGGCGGCACTGGCGCGCGTGAAGGCGGGCGA
Source organism: Bradyrhizobium lupini (assembly GCF_040939785.1). Lineage (NCBI taxonomy): Bacteria > Pseudomonadati > Pseudomonadota > Alphaproteobacteria > Hyphomicrobiales > Nitrobacteraceae > Bradyrhizobium > Bradyrhizobium lupini. The sequence continues at coordinate 127,296 of NZ_CP162553.1, read as the reverse complement.
TCCCCGAGTCGCCGAGCGGTTCGAGGTCTATGCCTGCGGTGTCGAGCTCGCCAACGGTTTTGGCGAACTGACCGACGCCGAGGAGCAGCGCAAGCGCTTCACGCAATCCATGGCAGAGAAGCAACGCCGCTACTGCGAAGCCTATCCGCTGGACGAGGACTTTCTGGCCGCGGTCGCGGCGATGCCGGAGGCGAGCGGCGTCGCGCTCGGATCTGACCGCCTGGTAATGCTGGCGAGCGGCGCATCGCGAATTGATCAGGTGGTGTGGACGCCGCCTGCAAATGAAACGTTGAGCGAGACATGATGAAGAGCAATCTTGCGCGCACATTGCGCGAGCCGGCCGAACTTGTGGCCGAGCAGCTGGTGTCAGCCACAGCGCTGCCGGTGCTCGATCGCATTGCCGCACGCTATGCGGTTGCGATCACGCCGGCGCTGGTCGATCTGATCGACAGGTCCGATCCCGACGATCCCATTGCGCGCCAATTCGTTCCGACTGCCGCAGAGCTGGAGATGCAGCCGGGCGAGAATGCAGATCCGATCGGCGATCATTCGCACTCGCCGGTTCCCGGGATCGTGCATCGTTATCCCGACCGCGTGCTGTTCAAGCTCGTTCACGTCTGCGCGGTCTATTGCCGCTTCTGCTTCCGCCGCGAGATGGTCGGACCCGGCAAGGAGAACGCGCTCTCGGACGCCGCCTATCGCGCGGCGATCGACTACATCCGCGCGCACAGCGAGATCTGGGAGGTGATCCTGACCGGGGGGATCCCCTGATGTTGTCGCCTCGGCGGATGGGCGAGATCATGGCCGATCTGGCCGGAATCGATCACGTCAAGATCATCCGCCTTCACACCCGCGTGCCGGCGGCCGATCCCGCGCGCATCAGCGACGAGATGGTGGCGGCGCTCAAGGCCGAAGGCGCCACCACCTGGGTGGCGCTGCATGCCAACCATGCGCGCGAACTGACGGGGCCCGCGCGTGCCGCCTGCGCGCGGCTGGTCGATGCCGGAATTCCCATGGTAAGCCAGTCCGTGCTTTTGCGCGGCGTCAATGACAACGCAATCGCTCTTTCGGATTTGATGCGAGCTTTCGTCGAATGCCGGATCAAGCCCTATTATCTGCATCACGGTGATCTCGCGCCCGGCACGGCGCATCTGCGAACGACACTCGCCGAGGGGCAGCATTTGATGCGGCAGCTGCGCGGACGGGTGTCAGGACTGTGTCAGCCCGACTATGTCATCGACATCCCCGGCGGTGCCGGCAAGTCGCCGGTGGGGCCGAATTACGTGTTGCCGATGCAAAATACCGCACCTGATGCGGGTGATGCGGCATCGGAAACGCGCTATCGTATCGTGGATTATTGCGGCGACGTTCACCTCTATCCGCCCGAGACCTGATTGGTCGTGATGGAGATGCTGGCCCGAGGAATGGAGAAGCAAAATGAGAAGCATCATCCTAGCACTGTCGCTTCTGACGGTGTTCGGCAGCGCCGGCTTCGCGCAAACGGGAAGCAAGGGATCGACGACCTCGGGACAATCGGCGGGTTCTTTGCCGCCTGCGCCCGTCGGTCATCGGCAGCCGCGCGCTGGCGACGTGCCAAGTGAGAAGAACCTGAGCGACCCGAACGATCCCCTCAGCAAGGAAAATCAGGCGCTCGACAAGAAGATCAAGAGCATCTGCCGCGGCTGCTAGGCGCCGGGAAAGCGGGCAGGGTGCGACAGCCTCACCCCGCCCGCAATCGTTTGGTCAGGCGGAGCGCTCGTGCAGCCCTGCGCGCTTGATGTTGCGCCGGATCTCGACCGCGTCAGCGAGCTGCTTGAGCACGGTTGCCGTGGTCGCCCAGTCGATGCAGCCGTCCGTGATGCTCTGGCCATAGGTGAGCGGCTTGCCCGGCACCACGTCCTGGCGTCCGGCGACGAGATTGCTCTCGACCATCACCCCCATGATGCGGTTCTCGCCGCCAGAAATTTGCCCGGCGATGTCGGCCGTCACGAGCGGCTGGTTTTCCGGCTTCTTGCTCGAATTAGCGTGGCTCACATCGACCATCACGAGCGGTGCGACGCTTGCTTTCGCCAGATCGTTGCAGGCCGCCGCGACGCTTGCCGCATCGTAGTTCGGCGTGCTGCCGCCGCGCAGGATGATGTGACAATCCTCGTTGCCCGCGGTTGAGGCGATCGCCGAGCGGCCGAGCTTGGTCACCGCCATGAAATGATGCGGATTCGAGGCCGACTTCACAGCGTCCGCCGCAATTTGCACATTGCCGTCGGTGCCGTTCTTGAACCCGACCGGGCAGGACAGCCCCGAGGCCAACTCGCGATGGATCTGGCTTTCGGTCGTGCGCGCGCCGATTGCGGCCCAGGACACGAGGTCCGCAATGTATTGCGGCGTCGTCATGTCGAGGAATTCGGTGCCGGCGGGCAGGCCGACATTATTTACCGCCGAGAGCACGTTGCGCGCCAGCCGCAGGCCCTTGTTGATGTCGAAGCTGCCGTCCAGATCAGGATCGTTGATCAGGCCCTTCCAGCCGACCGTGGTGCGCGGCTTCTCGAAATAGACCCGCATCACGATCTCGAGTTGGTCGGCAAGCTCTTCGCGCAAGCTCGCGAGGCGCTCGGCGTATTCGAGCGCGGCCCTGGGATCATGCACCGAGCAGGGGCCGACCACGACCAGAAGCCGGTCGTCCTGGCCATTGAGAATCGCATGAATGGCGTTGCGTGCGGCCATCACCACGCGCGTCGCGGTGAGCGTGCGCGGGACTTCCCGCATCACCTCTTCGGGCGTACTCAGCTCTTTCAGTTCGCGGATACGAAGATCGTCGGTCGTGCTCAGCACGGCGGGCTCCTGTCATTTTGAGACCCTGCCGGCCAATAAAAAAGCCGCCAGGTCTGGCGGCTTGTTCGGACGTTTGCTGCAATGTTTCAGATTGAGCGCGATCCTCCTGCCGCCAGCGAGCTGTCGTAGCTAAAGTACCAAATATAGCTGGTGACGAGGGTGATCATCGCCCGTCATATAGCGTGCGATCGGCGGCTTGTCACCCCCCAATAGACGTGACGGCCACGCGGCGCCTCAACTGTTGCTTTTGCGTGCCGCCAGCGCCATGCCGATCAGGGTGGCGCCGCCGAACAGCAGGTTGATGCCGACGAGGATACCGATCGCCCATTCCGCCGAGCTCGGCAGTCCCGTGATCACCATGAACGAGATCGCGATGTCGACGAGGCCCGAGATCAGGAGCCACGACCAGCGGCCGCCCGGCTCGCGGCGATGCTCCAGCGCGTACATGATGGTGGCGACGCCCTCGGCGAGGAAATAGGCGCCGAGCACGATGGTCAGCGTCAGCACGGCCTGGATCGGCCGCGCCAGCAGCAGCATGCCTGCAAGCACGGCCAGCGCGGCCGAGATCAGCGACCACCAGAAGCCCGGCGTGCTGCGCGCCCAATAGGTGGCGATCAATCCGCCGATGCCGCTGATCAGGAACATCCAGCCGAGGAAGATCGCAATCGCAAGGCTTGCGAGCGGCGGCAGGATCAGCGCGGCGACGCCAAGCACCGCAAGCAGGATGCCTTCGAACAGAAAGGCCTTCCAATGTGCCTTGACCGTCCCGCTCATGGCGGATTGCAGCCGGGAAAAATCCTCAGGCGATGTCATGGGCAGGCTCCGGATCGAGAGGTGTGTCCTCAAGCTAGTCTAGTACGTGCACACCGCGCTTGCCATCCCGCGGCTCAGCCGCCGCCGTGCGCCGACGAAAAACCTTCGCCGCTGGTGCGGATGCGGTTGCGGCCGAGAACATAGATCGCGGTCGTGACGATCAGAAGTGCGAGGCCGAGCAGGATCGAGACCAGGCCGATCGGGATCAGGGCCAGCGTCAGATTGCGCTCGGGATTGATGAGCCAGTGATGGATCGAGGTCAGCACGAAGGCGAGCCCGAGAAAGCCGACGCCGCCACCGGCAAGCAGCAGCGCCCACATCCGGCGGAGCTGGCTGAGGCGCTCGCGCGCGACGTCGGTTCGGGGCGCGTGATGGCGCGCGACGCGCCGTACCAGGCGGATAGCGAAGGCGATCGAGCTGAAGCCGATCAGCAGGCTCGCGCCGCCCAACCACATCCGCAGCGCCGGATCGAGATCCGGCATGCGCTGAAGCGTGAGCAGGGGGAAGTCGAAGGCCGAATGCAGGGCGAGCGGACCTGCGAAGATCAGCAGCCGGCTGGAGAGACGAGCCCAGTCGCGATGATGGCGGTTGGCACCCAGCGCCGTGCCGGCGCGCGCGATGGTCAGATAGGCGCCGGCGATAATACCGAGCGCGCCGTGGAACGGCACGGTCAGCACGCTGCGCAAGGCGGCCAGCGAGCGCCACATTTCGGCGTGCTGGACGAGATAGGCAAGGTTCTCGTAGGCGGCGAAGCCCAGGCCGACGGCAGCGCCATAGACCACAGTGTCCATCGGATTGGCGAAGGTCCGCCGCTTGGTCGAGGCGACCAGCACGATCGCGATCACCTTGACCGCTTCCTCCGGCAGCGCGACGCCGAAGATCGAATGCATGGCCAGTGCCGCCCACGGGTTGTCCGGGGCCGCAACCATCTTGGCGAAAGGGGCGCGGGCCAGGCCCAGCAGCGAAATGCTGGCCGCGCCGAGCAGGAAAGCGGTCCAGACCTGGGCCGGCGGTCCGGGGCGTTCCTCGGCGGCAATGACGAGCCACAGCATCAGCAGCGCCGGGGCAATGGCGGCCGTTCCGATGACGGTGGGTAACGCTTCAATCAGGTACATCGGCGTCGAAAATAGGTTCCCTTGATCCGCTTATCTACATTCCCTGATGCGACCTTGTGTCATGCGCTTGCTGTCGCGTCTCTTAACAAGCGTGACAGCCTGCGTTCATCAGGACAGTCGCCGAGGTGCAGAATAACGAGCGCAATCAATTGCATGACAGAACCACCTCGTCATCCCATGACAACGGTCGCGAGCCCGTCATCGGATCGCGATTGGTAAGTCAGATCAAGGCAATGTGCAGGTTTCTTCGATTGACGATGCACGTGTCGCCGCGGCAAGTCCAGAGCCGGGATTGCCCCGTCCGGGCTACGCACGGCCGGCCGAGCCGGTCTAGTCACGCTTGATCGCGCGGGATGGGGACGCGGTGCGCCGGCCCCGGAGTTGCTCCACCTCCCAGAAGGCGCGGATAAGGCACGTACCAAGGCAGAGCACGATGAGCAACAGCAGAAAGGCCTGATCGAAGGCGGGGATGTGAGTCATGGCAATGATAAAGCAACGGGCGTGCCACGCGTTCCCGCCACGCGCCCTGCCGCGGCGGCTGGCTGCCGATCGTAGCCCGCTTTGACTGTCTCAATGCGTGGTGAGCGGCGGCGGCGCGTCGGGCGCGACGTCGAAGGCGCCGAGATGGAACTCCTCGCCGGTGGACGCGTCCGGCTCGGAATGCTGCGCCATCAGCGTGAACGCGGCCTGCGGGTATTGCTTCCAGATATCGAGATCGTCGGCGGTGATGGTGAGCCAGCCGAACGTGTACATGTAGCGTCCGGGCTCGGTGACCCGGCCGACCCTGTCCCAGGTGATCTTGTCGACTCTGACCTTATCGACTGTAATTTTCTCGACTGCCATTCGGTCCCCCGATCGCAAGTCTGCAAATGACGTCCGGAACGAGGCGCGGACCTTCAAAAGCTTATCTCGAAATAGGGCTGCGATAGGGCAGCGCGGCCGGAGGATCAGGCCGATTGCAGCATGGCCGTGCGGACGATCAGCCGGACGACGTCGTCCCGCGACTGCTTTTCGGCGAATTTGACAGCAAAGCCGTTTTCGAATTTGCGGATCACGCGCCCGACGCAAGCGCCGACCGCAAGCGGGGTTCCCACTGGCGGATCGTATTCGCAGGATATCGCGACACCGGCCGTGGAGACGTCGATGATGAAGCAGGCATGGGTGCTGCCGTCGGCGAGCGTCAGGAAGGTGTGCGCGACCTGCGGAACGAAGCGCGCGTCATTCCGCAGCTCCTGGACGCTGGCGTCCTTTTGCTTCTTCTCGAGCCAGGTCAGCTTTTCCGACATCCAGGCGCGCCGGGCCCGCGTCATGTCGAGCTCCATCAGGAAGCCCGATTTCAGCGTCGCGCTGATGGTGCATTGGAATTCGCCAAAATCCTGGAAGTAGGAGGTCACGCGCTCGCCGACCTTTCCGACTACGGGAACGTCGACCATCATGCGGAACGGTGAAACGCGGCTGGTGCGGCAGGCGAAGGTACGGAGCTTGCCCTCGCAATCGTACCAACGCGGCAGCGAGTAGCTGCCACTCACGGTGACATGCACGGCACGCTGTCTGAGGAACTCTGCGACGGACATGGGCGCCAATCGTGTTTCGGAGGTTTTCCGTAATTCCACGGTAGCAATCAAATTCTAAGCAAATGATACCGGCGCTCACGAGCAGGGGTAAATTTCCGGTAAATGCGCAGATCGGGGCGGGCGGCATAGCGCCGCGATTGTCAGGCCCGTGACCTCACGATCGCGTCATCCGAGCAGCACCAGCAGAGCCAGCACGCCAAGGGCCATAGCGAGCTTGATCGTCGCGCAGGCCAGGCCGCTCGGTCGCCTCTCAAATCCGAACCACGGCAATGCATGCTGCATCGCGCGCGTTGCGAATGCTTCGACGATGGCGAACAAAAGAGCGATTCCGGCGAGCAAGGACCACGATGTGTCTGGAAGCATCCATGTCGCGAGCCAGGCGGGGACGGACGCTTTCAGCGATGCCAGCAGCGCGAACCATCCGAACAGGGATACGAAGCCCTTGATGATGTCGGGCCCGATCGTACCAAGCTCGAGACGGATGCCGATCTTTGCAAGAGCGAGTTCGATGCGCTCGCCATCGGTGAAGAAGAGAAAGGCGCCGAGGTAGAGAGGAACGCGCGACTGAAACAGCAGCGCGATGATGCCGAACAGGACGGCGTAGCCGCAGGCGTCCCCGAGAATGTTCGTGCCGGCCGTATGCGACGGCTCCAACGCAGGCGTTGCCCGAGGCAGCGACCTGGCGCGCGCCATGTGCTCCAGCATTCTGGCGCGCCGCTCCGGCACGTAGGCTGCCGTGCGGTGGATCCATGGCGGAGGCGTCGGCGAGGCAATCCCGGCCTGGTCGTCCGAGGGAGATTTGTGCTGCGCCATCGGCCTGCATCCAGTTCCATCTGGACCTTGGTCGGAGGCGAGGGGCGGGGAGGTTCATGCGGGGCGGCAGATTTCGCCCTGTCATCCAACGGCGGATGATGGCGCTCCCTAGCGGAATCGAACCGCTCTCTCCACCGTGAAAGGGTGGCGTCCTAACCGATAGACGAAGGGAGCAAACCCAGGGCCCCGCCGCTTTTCGCGGCACGGCCGCTGGCCGCCCGAGTCATGCCCGGCGGCTGCAGCGGGCGAACCTATAATGGCCTTTGGCGCCCTGGGCAAGCCGTTCGGGAACGGTCTTTTGGCACCGGTGGATAGCATCCCACCCAAGGATCGGTCGGCCGAATTCAACGGTTTCTTAGGTTCCCTGAGCTAGCGCTGGACTGGGAGAATTTAAGCCGATGCCACCGCCCAAGAAGCGCGCAGCCCGCAAGTCGCTGTCGCAGCATGCCTGGATCACGCTCGACGGCGGATTCGCAGCGCGGCAATGCCTGGTCCAGGACATCTCCGCCACGGGCGCCAAGATCACGCTGGACGAGGATGCGAGCCAGCTCCCGGGCGTGATCCGGATGGCGTTCGCGCGCGATGCGCGGACCGGGCGGAGCTGCCAGGTGGTGTGGCGCCGCGGCAAATCGGCCGGCATCAAGTTCATCTGATCCCCGGGCAAAGCGACCCCGATGGCGCGCGACGCCGGTCCGGGCTAGAACGGCCTGCATGCGTGCGCCGCTCCTCATCCTGATCTCGTTGCTGACGACGGCCGCGGCCGCGGCGGAAGCCTTGCGTCTGCCGCCTCCGGAGCGCCCACAGGCCGGCAAGGCCTTGCCGCTGAACGGTGCCGGCGGGAGCGCGAAAGCGGGCTCCTGCGCCGCCTATGGCCGCGGCTTCCATCTGGTCGAGAGCACCGGCACCTGCGTCAAGATCGGCGGCTCGATCAGCGTCGAGACCACGGTCAGGCGCTGAGCCCCCATGCCGCCGGACATCATGCGGCCCGAGATCATCGTCCCGTTCGTGATGTATTGCGCGCTGCTGTGGTGGGTCGGCCGCGGCCTGAGCTGGACTGCGCGGCTGGGCACCGCGGCGGTCACGCTCGTGCTGATTTTCTGCGTGCTGCTGTTCGAGCGCGGCTGGCCCTAAACAAAAAAACGCGAAAACAACCCCATGCACAGTAGCCGCCATCTCCCGGCGCCGCGCGGCAAAATGCCGATTCATCGTGCTCGTAACGGACTTTAAGCCGCGCCACCGCTCACGACATCGGCGGTGCCACAAATTGCGCAAAACCGGGCCGTTTGCCGAGTTCGGCGAGCCAGCGCGTCAGATGCGGCTGCGCGGGCCGGGTGATGCCCTCGACGCCGAGCCAGCGCCGCGCATAGGCGCCAACCGCGATGTCGGCGAGCGTGAACGCATCGCCGTCCATGAACGGACGCGTGGAGAGCAGGCGGTCCGCGATGGCCCAGACCTCGGCGGCGGCATCGGCATCCTTTTGCACCTGGATCATCTCGCGCTCGGCGGGCGGCGTGCGCACGATGCCCCAGAACACCGGGCGGTCGACCGGCTGCACCATCGACAGCGTCCAGTCGAGCCAGCGGTCGACGCTGGCGCGCAGCCTCGGCGCCTCGGGATAGATCGGCGTGCCGCGCCCATGCGCGAGGCAGAAATAGCGCATGATCGAATTGGATTCCCACAGCGTGAAGTCGCCCTCAACCAGCGTCGGGATCCGCGCATTGGGGTTCATCGCGAGATAGTCGGCCTCGCGGGTCTTGCCGAACGCCATGCCGGCGTCGATGCGCTCGTAAGCCAGGCCGAGCTCGGCGAGGCACCACAGCACCTTCTGCACGTTGACCGAATTGGCGCGGCCCCAGATCGTCAGCTTTTGGTCCGGCACGTCATCCTCCCCAGGCGTTTCTTTCGGCGCAGGTGATAGCGGAATCCACTGCGGCGGGCGACGCGCGATTGCGCCGATCCTCGCATGCAAAAGCTCCGCCCGAGGCGGAGCTTTCGTTGCAAGGCAAAGCCTGGTCAGGCGATCAGCGGCCGAAGAACAGCCACAGCAAGATGATCACCGGGATCGGCACGCCCAGCATCCACAACAAAATTCCGCGTCCCATCGCGTCCTCCTCCAATTGCATTGTCGAAGAGAGAACGCTTAGGAGGGGGGCTGGTTCCGGCAAAAAGGCCTACCAATGGCCGATGTTGGGCATCGACGACCACGGCTCCTGCGGCGGCTTCGGATCGCCCTTCTGCAACAGCTCGATCGAGTGCAAATCCGGCGAGCGGACGAAGGCCATGTTGCCGTCGCGCGGCGGACGGTTGATGGTGACGTCGGCCTTCATCAGCTTCTCGCAGGTCGCGTAGATGTCGTCGACTTCATAGGCGAGATGGCCGAAGAAGCGATCCTCGCCGTATCTTTCCTCGTCCCAATTCCAGGTGAGCTCGACCAGCGGCGCGCCGCGCGTCTGCGGCTGCTTCTTCAGCGCCTCGAGATCGTCCGACGAGCACAGGAACACCAGCGTGAAACGCCCCTTGTCGTTCTCGATCCGCCGAACCTCCTTCAGCCCCAGCGCATCCTGGTAAAACTTCAGCGCGACATCGAGATTGCGCACGCGCAGCATGGTGTGGAGGTATCGCATGGTTGTTGCTCCCTGGGTGGATGGAGGGTTTTTGGTTCGGCCGAGCCGAAGGGAGTAGGAGATAGCAGGAAAATCCGGGGAGGGGCAGGGGGCGGGTGCACATGTGCATGAGGGTGAAGCCGGCTGATGAAGTAAATCAGCCGGCGAAATTTCAATGCACTCTCACCGAAAATCCAGTGCCGCACACGCGCCATTGGCTGTGTGTGCGGGGCGGTCTGCTGCCGCGACCTATTGCGCCGCGAGGCGGTGTCCGGCCTGCTCGATCGGCGGCATGAAGAGCGATACCGCCGTGCCTTCGGGGTCGCGAAACTGGAACGTCCTGTTGCCCCATGGCATCGTTTTCAACTCGTGCACCAGCGTAACCTTGTCTTTCAGGCGCTGATAATCCGCATCGATGTCTTCAACCTGAAACTCGATCACGGCGGTGCGGTTCGCGCCGGGCTCGGCACTGTTTTCTTTCCAGAGCGTGACCGGCTCGGCTGCGCCGATTGCGAGGTTGGCGCCCGGCGTCACGATCTTGGCGAACACCGGCGCGAGCCATTCGGCGGAACATCCGGTCACCATTTCGTAGAACGAAACCATGATTTTGATGTCAGTAGCGATCAGGCGAGTGGAGGCGAACTTCATGGCATGTCCTTTGGTTGACCGCAGATTTGAGCGGCATCGCGGGGCTCGTCGCACACCGCTGCTGCCACCCTGATGTCAGCAGTCACGATGCCGCGCCGAGCGCGCCGTGAATGGCGATGGCATTGCTCAAGCGCTAGAAAACGAGCCCTTCACGAAGCCCCACAGCGCTAACCGGGTCCTCAGAACGTGACGCAAATCGCAGAACTGGGCCACCTCACTCACGGGGGACACGGGGTTGTTTAGCCGTTGGCAGATGAACTCCCCGCGGAACTGACGCGACTAACCGCTATGGCCAATATTCTAGGCGAGCTTCTGTTTGCACTTATCCGCTCGATTGTTGCCGGATGGGCGTATGCGCTCTGGGTCAAACTGGCGACATGGCTCGAGCCGAAAATTCAACGGCGTTGGGTGAAGATTGCCGTAGGAGGCCTCCTCGGCCTGGCAGCCTTTTTTATGATTCCGATCGTGATGGCGCTGTTGGGCCTTTGAAGACAATGAAATCCGTTCTCACCGTCGCACTGGCAATCGGGGCCCTCGTCTCGACGGTGCTGCTCGTCATGGAGCAGCTAACCGACTACTCCACCCCTGTGATGGCATGGGAGATGCCGGGTATATCCGCAGCTTACCTTTTCTGGGGAGCTGTCGGCAGTTCCGTTTTCTTGGGCGTCGCCATCACTTGGGCCGTGAACGCCATCGTTTACGGGGCGCCCGCTTTCGTTGTCCTTACAGTCATCAAGCTGGCAATCCGCGATCTGCCGAAGTGACAGAACTGAGCTCGGCGCGGAGCCGATGCTCAGCGCGCTCAAGAAAATGAGCGGCAGCAGGTCATGCAAGGCGCCTGACGCGCCTTGCATGATCGTCTGAAATTTCGCCTGCCGGCGAGCGGCCGGACGGCCGACATCATGAACCACGACGGAGTTCGAGGCGACGAATGCCCGTAAACGAAGGTCTCTCGTCGTGAAATGGTTTAGACGATACGCAGTTGGCTGGCTGATCGCGGTGCTCCTGTTCTCGGGCCGAGACAGTTACAAACGGCCCGGCGAAGACATGCGCTACGGGGCCATCCTTATGGTAGCCGCCGGTTGGCCTGTTGTTGCCGCGATTGTCGTGGGAAGCACCATCGGTGACATCGTACATGACGTGAAGCAAGGCAAAGCAGGATGAGTGCCCGGCTCGCAAAGCGACAGGCCGCGATCCCGGCATTGAAGTTGTGGAATCGACATTGCGGGATCGTGCGCTCAATCGACGCTGTCTGTGCCCGACGAAATGCAGCGCGCTCAACGTTTGTGAATGCAGCGTTGGCCGAACGCCTGCAACCTTCCCGCGACACTTCTGATCATCGGTGAGTCATGTTCTTCCGTCTCGCAGGGGCGGGGCGTACATGCCCGCTGTCTACTTCTCGAGCCCGGCCTTTTGCCGCATCGTGTCGATCAGCTCTGACGCCTCTGCCTTGGTCAGATCCTTCTTGGGGAGGGGCTTGTGCGCCTGCTCGGCGAGGGTCTTGAGGTAGGATTCCTGGGCGCCGGTCATCGGGTCGTCGCCGGAAACCCAATCCTTCGGATCCTTTTGTGTGTTGTCCCCGGTGTTGTCAGCTGTCTTGTCAGCCATCGCGATCTCTCCTTTTCCACCTAACGTCGGCGCGCGCTTGTCGTTCCTCATTTGTTCGTCAGTCGAAAACGTGCGGAAATTGAACGTCTCGAGATCTGCCATGAAGAACCGACCTACTGGCCAGCGCGGAACAAGCGCTCCCGCCAAGCGTAGGTTCTGCATGAGCGAGAACCTGTCCCATCTCATCGAACATTCCGTGCAGATCGCCTGGGATTATCTGGAGCGCACCGGACAAGTCAGCGACGCGCCGTTCACCAGCCGCTTTCTCTCGGCCGCCGTCGAAGAGATGGTCCGCAAGGGCGAGCACAGACGCCTCATGCTGGCCAACCGGGCCATCACGGCGTTCGAGCGGCTTTCCAATAGGCAAGCTGCATAGATCGGTCCCCGGCCTTCGGTCGTCACTGCGCGGCGGTCCTGCAGTTCTCCGAGTGCAATTTGTTGAACCCCGGCGAAGCCCGGCGCGACCAACCGCCATGCTGCAAAGCCTGCTCGGCATCGGAATTGGCTTCGCGGCCTATGTGCTGAGACACCAAAGAGGAAAGTCGTGAAGGCGATCACACTGCTCGCGGTGGCGGCCATGCTGCTGGTGGAAATCTTCGGGTCGAAGGCGAGCGTCGGCGGCTCGATGAGCTTCATGCTGGTCTTTGTGCTCGTGATGCTGGCTGTCGCGATCTACGAGGCTTGGTCGAACGAGCGCGGCGCGATCGGATGGATCGTCAACCTGTTCGCTTCGGCGGTTGGCGGGCTGGTTGCGGTTGCCCTGATCGGGATGGCCGTGGAGGCGATGCTGCCATACCTTCACCTCGAAGGTTCGCTCGCGTCCTCGCAACATCCCCTGAAATACGTCCTAGTCGCAGCCATTGCGATCTGCATGGTGCTGGGATCATGGCTGCCGCTGTTGGCCGTCAACCGGTTTCGTCACTGAAGGGCACCCGGCGTCGCGCTCCCTAGCGCTTTGCTTCCTGCTTGCCACGCCTGATTTCCTCAGCCTCGTCCACCAGCTTCAAGGCGGCGCCGTCGTAGCTCAGCTTGAGCCCACGGCCGACAGTCCATATCCATCCGTCCCGGGCGTCCCTGGTTGGCTGGGCGTTGAACTGGTCGGAGATCGATTTGACGGCAGCGTCTTGGGGACCCGGATTGTTCAACTCCGCAATGACGCGCCAGATGGGATGTTTGGGATCAGGATTCCCAGGGTCAACGTCGTCGGCAAAGATCGTGACCTTGGCGCCGTCGACTGCGCACTCCAGGACGTAGGAATCGCGAATCTGACGGCAGCGGTAGCGACGTTGCGTGACGAGCTTGTTGGTTTCGTCGAATGTCATCCCTGGCGAAAAGCCGAGGATGTCGGACTTCTTCACGAGTGCCATAGACGCAGGCTTTAGAAAGCCGGGCTGTACCGCCACGAGAACGGCGGCAACAACAACGATCAAGCCGGCGACAACAATGGCAATCTTCATCAGCCCCTCACAAGAAACGTTCGACCATACAACAGCCGGAGCGTTCTACCAGCCATCGCCCTGCATGCTTCGAGCCTCCGGCTATTTTTGTAGGACTGCACCTTCGGAGGATCACAGCTTCGGAAGATCGCATGGGCACGTATCGGCTGGTCATGAACGTGAAAAACCGCCCCTGACATGACCAGGGGCGGCTTTCACCAAACGGGGTTTCGAACGCGATCTAGTGACCGGTGCCCGGCTTCGTCGTCTTCGGCGGCTTGCCGTCTTCGATCCGGCCTTCGTTGCGCAAGTCGCGACCTTCCTGGGCCTTCTTCTGGCTCTCGGGGGACTTGCCGTGTTCGTTCATCTCTTCTTTGATGAATCCGGCGCCTTCCTTCACTTTACCTTCAACGCTCATGACGATCTCCTTGCTGGAGATGGGGCAACTCGCGGCAAGACCTGACCGTTCCGGTGCGCGCACGATTGTGAGGAGTGCATTCGACAGGTTCCAAAGACCCTTCTCATGAAATGGCCGCGCCGCTTGTGGAAGCGACGCGGCCGGGAAGCGAGCCGTACAGGAAACCGGCTTACTTCTTGTTGCTGCGGGTCTTGGTACCGCCCTGGTCGCTGCCCGGGCCGGAGCCGCCCTGGCCGGAGGCGTCGGGCCTCACCATTCCGCCCTTGCTCATGCCGTCATGGCTCACGCCGGTCGTGCCGCTGCTCTTCGTGCCCTTGTCCGTGTTGGTCATGCCGGGCTTCTGCATGTTGTCGGACTGCGCGGCGGGGCCGGTCTGGGTCTGGGCCAAGGCAGAGCCGCACATGAGGCCGAGGGCGGCGGTCGCAATGACGAGCTTCTTCATCTCAAACTCCTGGTTGGTTGTGTGGGCCAACGGGAGCGCAGAAACCGTGTTCCTAAAACAAGGCGTTCTGGACTGCAAAAATTCTCGTCTGCAACGAGGCGTTGTCGGTTCTGCTTGAATCAGAACTGCTCCAGATTGTTGTGACGCGTTTTCGTCCCGCGAATTTGAAAACGCTCTAAGCCGCAAGCCGCTGATCGGCCGGGCCCGTCAGGTGCTTGAGCACTTCCGCGTGCTCCAGGTCGGGAACCGCAATGGCTGTGTGGCTGTAGCTCGTATTGGTTCGTGAGTTTGCAATCCTGTCCAGGATCTCGCCGCCCTTGATGACGTGGAGACCCATGCCCTCTCCCGACGGGAAGATCGCGAGCACCACGTCATAGGCTGTGATGACGGCGCGAAGCGCTTCGGCCTTGTCTTCGGCAATGTCGACGAACACGCGAACATCGGCCGCGAGTTCACGCAGCTCGTTAAAATCCAGCACTGTGGGGTACTCCAACGCAACGATACTAAGAGGAGCTTGGAGGCGTTAGGTTACCGAAGTCTCAACGGCGCATGCCCAGCCAAAGGTTTATCGACCAGGCGCTCCCGTCCAGCCGATAGGACGCGCGGGCGTTGCCGCTTGCTCGGCAAGGCGCCGGCACGGAAAGAACCTATGGAGCGGGAGGGACGAAGCGCGCCTCATACCCATACGGGCGTCACGCGATACGCGCGTGACTCATGTGCGGTTTACTTGGCGTATCCCTGGGAGCGGAGCCACGCGATCTTGCGGTCGCCATTGATCCAGTCGTCGGCGTCTGCCTTGCTGGTGAAGCCCTTGATTTCGCGCTGTTCGCTGTCCGGGTAATCCGCCAGGATTTTCCAGTCGTTGTCTGCAATGCGGACGGTTTTGAAGGTCACTTTTGTTTTTGCCATGCCGCATTATGCAGGAGATGGCCGAAAAAGAGAACCTGCCTTGTGACGGTCACCGGGGTGGCCGGGCGCAGACCTCGGGGGCCAGCCTGATGGCAGTGCGGGGCCGGGTCCAGGCAAAAACGAAAGCCCCGCCTGGGGGAAGCGGGGCTCTCTGATGGGGGTGAAGCTTGGGGACTTCAAAGAGTTAGACGGCTCAGGGAGAAAATGGTTCAACGCGAAAACGGCGCAAGCTGCGGCATCTTTGCCGGGGCGTCCGGCCCTCCGCAGAACCCCTGCTTGCGTTTTGGGCGTCGATGGGTTCTAAGCCCCGTCACTTCATGAAAGTTGGCATGAAACAGAAGCGCGTTGCGCGGTCGGACCGCGTCTTGAGCAAAGCCTGCTCGCGCGCACAGAAGGAAATTCAGACATGGCGAAGATGACCAAGACTCAGTTGATCGATGCAATTGCCGAGGGCACGCAGCTGTCGAAGAACGACGTGAAGTCGGTCATCGAGTACATGGCGACGGTCGGCTACAAGGAGCTCAACGAGTCCGGCGAGTTCGTCATTCCCGGCTTCGTGAAGATGTCGGTGGTGAACAAGCCGGCGACCGAAGCCCGCATGGGCGTCAATCCCTTCACCAAGGAGCCGATGCAGTTCGCCGCGAAGCCGGCGAGCAAGTCGGTGAAGGCCTCGCCGCTGAAGGTGGCCAAAGACTCCGTCTAAGGGCTCGCGTTTTCGTTGCGGAGGCTTCTTTTCGCGGAGCGCTGCAATGATTGCTTGCTTGTGCTGAACCAATAAGGAACTCTCTTAAGGAACTCTAGGGCGTCGTCAGGCTTTGCTTCCGAAAGGGAGAAATCACATGACTGGTCTCAGCGAAGAAGAGATTCGAAATCGGGCCTATCACCTCTGGAAGGAGGCTGGCGAGCCCGCAGGCACGATGGACACCTTCTGGTATGAGGCCGAAAAGGAGCTTCTCGCCGAGCGGACCAAGCAAGGCGAAGTCCCACCCGGCATGACCGACAATTTGTCGGTCTGACTTTGCTGGTCTAACAGGCGGACAGGGGCGAGCGTCGACAGTTCTCAAAGCAGCCACCCGGCATAACACCCGGGTGGCTGCTTTGCTGTTCGGGCCCTCGTTCGAATCGAGTCGCCTCCTGCGGCCGCCTCAAGAAAAACCCCGGTCTTGGGGACCGGGGCTCTTCAAGCTGGTCGGCCGCGTTGCGACATGCCGCCAGCACCACCGAATTCGACCTGACAACGCGGGGCGGGAAAACTCGTTCCGGCCGCTAGTCCGGCGATACGGACACGTCGATGATCGCCGGCGTATCGACCTGGCGCTCGCGCCAGACGATGAGATCGCATTTGGGATTGAGCCACTGATATTCGGAGCCGCGCGCCTTCAGGTGCGCGAGCGCTGCATCATGTGCGGCGGTCTGATCCGGCGCTTCGACCATGATCTCCACGGTCTCTTCGATCTGACGCACCACTTCGACGGCGTAGTATTTTCTGGTCACGATCCCTAGCTCCGGAATGACTAACGGGGAGGGCGGTGGCGCGTTCCCCAAAAGAAAACCCCGCGCTTTCGCACGGAGCCTTCTTGGCTGGCGGGGAAGGGATTTCAGCGCCTAGCCGCCGCGCCGTGGCTCGAACTTAAGGTTGAAAACCTAAAAAGCAACCGTCGGCGCGCGGAAGGCTCAAGGCGATGTGCCCGGCGAATTTCACGGGAGGGGCTGGACTTGTTGTTCCCATTTTGTTCTAGTGAGGCATCTCTTTTGGCAGCGACATTCTTTGGAGGTGCCCATGACTGTCGAGAAACAACGCGAAGTGATCAGGCTCTGGAATCAGCTCAGGAAGCTTGATGGTCCGGCCGCGGAAGAACTCCGCATCCAGATCCTCGAATGCTTTTCGGAGAAGGCTCTATCGAAGGATACGGCGAAGCGAGCGGCGTGATGAGCATCGCACTATCTCGATGACAACAGGCAATCGCGCGCGCCTTCACCGATCGTTAGGGATCGTTTTGCGCTGGATTTCTCGACCTGATTCGTTCCTTGCGAACGAAATGGAGTCGGATGCAGAACAAGTCGTGGCTTCTGTGTCGATCCGGGACACGCCTTTCCTGACCAAGCCGGCGTGATGCTTCGCACAGTCCCGTTCGCCTGTCCTCGCTACGAGTGAGGCGAGGGAGACGCGACATGGATGCGTGCTGTTGCTCGAGATGTTCGCCGAGATCGCAAAAGTGTTTTGGTACGACCGGCACCCGCGCTTGCGCAACGACAGGCCCTCGGTGTCGCAGGTGCCACCGCGGTCGAAGTCCGAAGACGCCATGTGAGCGCGCGATCGTTGGCGACGGCGCTCGTTTGCATGCGAACAATATATTAAGACTTGCTTCCTGCCGATTTCTGCGATTCCTGATTCGTTCTCCTAGAACGAAAGGCAGGCGAAGCTGGAACAATGCCGGACGACGGATCACCACACCTTCGCTTCACTCCTCGACGCTCTCCGTCTCCGGCGCTATCGTTGCCCCGGCGGACGCAACATGAAGAACGGGCTTTATTCCATCCACATCCACATGCTCGACGGCGTGAAGGGCCGCGACAGCGGCGTGCTGATTCTGCGTGACGGCGTTCTGCTCGGCGGCGGGCCGTATTTCTGGTCGCGCGGCGCCTACACGATCCGGAACGGCAATTCGAACAACGGCCCTTCGAAACACGGGACCTGGAAGGGCGAGCTTGTCACCAACCAGCACACGCCGTTTGCGGATGGCTTCGCCCGGCCGCTGTTCGGCGGAGTGGAGGCAACGAGCGGCTTCTCCGGGACGTTCAGCGACGACACGGCCGAGGTGTTCGGCACCGTGCTGGTCGCAGGCCATCGCAGCCTCGGTTTTCGCGCGAGCCTGAAGCGGCTCGCCGAGTTCTGAAGACGCGTGTTCTGAAGACGCTTGTTCTGAAGACGCTTGTTCTGAAGAGGCTTGGCGAACTCCTAACGGAAGCTTGCCGCGAAGCCGATAACCCTATTCGGTTAGGTTAAAAGCGCAATCGCGTTGCACTTGCCGCCACTTGCGATAGGTGTCTGGCGAAGACGCGATCCGACTTTGGCCAACAAGCGACTTTGGCCAACAAGCAATTTTGCCAAGAACGAATTCATGACACCTTTTTCAGAACCGTCCTTTTATCAGGGCGACCCCCACACCTACCGGCGCATCGCCATCGTCGGCACGCTCTTTTGTCTGGCTTTCGTGGTGATCAGCGTCTCGCTGCGGCCACAGCTCGAGGACACGCGTGTCGCGGTCAAAGCCGACAGGCTGATGCGTACGGCGGGCCAGCTACCGCACACGAATTAACGGTCGTCGGTGGAGGTCTGATGGTCGGCGCAATTGCTTGGGCACGCGGTGCCGTGTGAGGCGAGCGCCACGAAGCCGGCATAGCCGGACAGGTTGAGCAGGATTTCGAGCCAAACGGGCATGTCGGCCTCCTTTCTCCTTGAAGGCTACGCCAACGTGCGCGCGAAGCGCATGTTCCCGGACAAAGGCGGACCGGCGCCTCAAAGTGGGGTGGTGGGGTCGAGCCGCCGGCCGAGGGCGCCTACGGACTCGCTCGACGGCTGTTCCTTAAGGAACTCGGCAATCGCCCGCGCCAGTTCGCCGTCGCTCATCGGGGTCGGCGGCGGGCGCAGCGTACCGACACCGAAACTGCGGACGATCTCGTCGTAATGCTGATCTCCGGATCTGGGAACGAGCCTGCGGATACGGGCCAGCAACGTGGATATCGGCACTTTATCCTCCTCGGCTCCCCGCTGGCAGCAATTGTGGCGCATTGCCAATGCTGTGCGTGGAACTGAAAACCCCGCCAGCATCGGTGATGCTGACGGGGTCTTCGTGCTGTTGCCTCAACCGGACGGCGGAGGCTTCCGCACTTGAGCAAACAATTCGCGGAACGCGTGCCCGTTCCATGCGTGGCCGGATTTATTCCGAACTCGGTTCCACAGGCTTGCGCGCAACCATAGCAACGCGCCGGCGTTGTCTGCGCGAGATACGAAGGAGGAGATTCATGATGAGGAAGACACTGGCAGTTCTGGCTACCGTCGCGGCCGTTGGCGTGACCGCGGTCGCGGCGCCTTCGCCTGCCGAGGCGCGCGGCCGCGGCATCGGTCCGGGCCTCGCGTTCGGTCTTGCCGCCGGCGCCATCACCGCGGGCGCCGTCGCCGCGTCGCATCCTTACGGCTATGGCTACGGCCCGCGGTATGGCTACTATGGCGGCCCCGCTTATGCTTACGGCCCTGGTCCCTACGCTTATTACGGTGATGGACCATACTACCGCCGCCACCATTATTACCGTCACTGGTAACGGCTGAACAAACGAAAAGCCCGGAGCAATGCTCCGGGCTTTTTTCATGCTCGGTGATCCGGTGTCGTTACGGCCAGAGCGAGGGCCGTTCCGCCTTGCGCGCGTTGTCGAGCGTCGACACGAAATACTCTTCACGTTCGCGCTTGAATTTTTCCTGGGTGGCACGGAAGGCGGCGACACGGGCGGCGATCTCTTCGCGTTCGCGGATTTTGCGTTGTTCGTCCTCGGTCATGTTAAATCCCCTCTGCACGTGAGTATGTGTCCTACTGAACCCAAGCACTGCCGCCGCAATCACGTTGAGTCGCGTCAACACATGCATTGGCGCTTCTGATTGGGGCGTCAATGGGGAGGAGGCATTGCAGGATTGTGATAAGCGAGGGTCGGAAAAAATTGCCGACCATGTCTTGCGTGGCGGTGGAGAACAGCGTCAATAATCTTGTCGCTTGCGCATGTTGCAGCTAGCGCAAAAACAAATCAGTAAAACAAAAGCAAAACGGGAGGCGGCGTTGATTGCATCGGATCTTCGCAGCGGCGTCGAGCGTCTTGGCGACATGATCGCCGAAGCCAAACGGATCGTGCCGTTCACCGGCGCCGGCATCTCGACCGAATGCGGCATCCCCGACTTTCGCTCGCCGGGCGGAATTTGGACGCGCAACCGCCCGATCCCGTTCGACGAGTTCGTCGCCAGCCAGGAGGCGCGCGACGAATCTTGGCGCCGGCGCTTCGCGATGGAGGAGGTCTTTGCGGCAGCCAGGCCCGGCCGCGGCCATCGCGCGCTCGCCTCACTCTACCGCGCCGGCAAGGTTCCCGCGATCATCACCCAGAACATCGACAATCTGCATCAGGCCTCCGGCGTCGCAAGCGATCACGTGATCGAACTTCACGGCAACACCACGTATGCGCGCTGCATTGGATGCAGGCAGGCCTATCCGCTTAATTGGGTGAAGCGCCGCTTCGACGAGGAGGGCGCCGCGCCCAACTGTACCGTGTGCGACGAGCCGGTGAAGACCGCCACGATCTCCTTCGGCCAGACAATGCCCGAGGACGAGATGCAGCGCGCGACGGCGCTGTCGCAAGCCTGCGATCTCTTCATCGCGATCGGTTCCTCGCTGGTGGTATGGCCGGCCGCGGGCTTTCCGATGATGGCGAAGGAATCGGGTGCACGCCTGGTGATCGTCAATCGCGAGCCGACGGAGCAGGACGACATCGCCGACCTCGTGATCCGCCACGACATCGGCGAAACGCTGGGGCCCTTTGTCGGTAATTGAGGCAGCAATTTGATTCGCGGCTGTGCAAGCTGTTCATAGGTTCCGCCGAATCTCTTTTTTGTCTATGCGTCGCAACCGGGAGTGTTATCTTTTGAGTCGAAAGATCTGCGTCGCGTCGAGTTGAGAAGATTCTCTAAAGACGCGTGATTCGGCGCCGCCATTCAGGCGGGTTGCATGGCATGTGTGGGGTCCGGGGTTATGGGGTCGTCGGACGGATTTGAGTCCAAGAAGGTCGGAGTTCCCGCGGTGGGCGAACACGGCGGTGGCGGTCGCGACAGTGCACTCAGTCCGTTCACCGGACTTGGTGAGAGCAGCGCCAACCTCGTCGAGGTTCACGGCGTCATCAAATGGTTCGACGCCTCAAAAGGCTACGGCTTCATCGTTCCCGACAATGGCTGGCCCGACGTGCTCCTGCACGTCACCGTGCTTAGGCGCGACGGCTTCCAGACCGCCTACGAGGGCGCCCGCATCGTCGTCGAGTGCATCCAGCGCGCCAAGGGCTACCAGGCGTTCCGCGTGGTCTCGATGGACGAGTCGACTGCGATCCATCCGGCGCAGATGCTGCCGCCGCGCAC
Organism: Bradyrhizobium lupini; assembly: GCF_040939785.1. NCBI lineage: Bacteria > Pseudomonadati > Pseudomonadota > Alphaproteobacteria > Hyphomicrobiales > Nitrobacteraceae > Bradyrhizobium > Bradyrhizobium lupini. The sequence continues at coordinate 105,922 of NZ_CP162553.1, read as the reverse complement.
CCATGTCACGGTGACGGCGACCAGCGGGCTGGAGCGGGCTCAGGTCAAATGGTTCAACCGGCTGCGCGGTTTCGGCTTCCTGACCCGCGGCGAGGGCACCCCCGACATCTTCGTGCACATGGAGACGCTGCGCCGCTTCGGCATGACCGAGTTGCGGCCCGGCCAGTATGTCCTGGTCCGGTTCGGGCCCGGCTCCAAGGGCATGATGGCGGCCGAGATCCATCCCGAGACGGGATCGCCGGTTTCGTCCCACTAATTCCATTCCCGCGATCGTGAGCAGAGGCGCGCTGGCTGGCCGGCGCGCCTCTGGCTTTTCCGGTGACCGCCACGTAAGGACTGGTCCAGTCCCACGCCTCGAGAGCCATCCATGAATTTCGATCGAAAGGCCGTCTTCGCCGTTGCGAAGGGCTGGCTTGCCGCCATCCTCGTCATCGCCGGCTGTGTCGTCGCGAGCGCACCCGTGCGCGCCGCCAGCTTCCAGCCCCTCGAGATCGTCACCAGGAGCGGCGTGCAGGTGTTCTCGGTCGAGGTCGCGACGACGGAGGAAGAGAAGCAGACTGGCCTGATGTACCGTAAGGAACTGGCGGACGGCAAAGGCATGCTGTTCGACTTTAATCCCGAGCAGGAGGTGTCGATGTGGATGAAGAACACCTACGTCTCGCTCGACATGATCTTCATTCGCGCCGACGGCCGAATTCTGCGCATCGCCGAAAATACCGAGCCGATGTCGACAAAGATCATCTCATCCAGGGGGCCCGCGCGGGCTGTTCTGGAGGTGGTGGCAGGCACGGCGCAGAAATATGGCATCCGCGCCGGCGACCGCGTGGGCCACCCGCTGTTCGGCAGCAAGTAGGCGGGAGGGCTTATTGCCCCGTCCTGGCGGTCTTTTGGGAAGCTTGCTCGCGCCTTTGGAAGGCTTGCTGGCGCTTTGGGAAGCGTGTATCGACGGGGCTCGCCGGACATTCGGGGTATAGCGCAGCCTGGTAGCGCGGCAGTTTTGGGTACTGCAGGTCGTTGGTTCGAATCCAGCTGCCCCGACCAGTCCGAGGTGGGCCAGACCCGCGCCTCAGAACAATAGCCAATCGGCGAGGCGCCAGGCGAGCGCAGCTCCAGCCGTGCATGGCGCGCGTTCGATGCCGATGCCCGCAGCCGCCAAAGCCTTCCTAACCCTCGGCGCTCATTCCCTGCGCAACGCGACTTTCCGCGCGACATTTCAAGGCATTGGGGCGGGTCGGGCGGCGCGGAATGCGTAAAACTTTGTCGAACCTTTAGGCGTCGTCCTAGACATATTGGTGTTGGGGATTTCAGCGCCCAATGCCTAGCGGACGCCGCCAAGCGATGATATTCCGCTTGCGCGGCGTTACGCTTTTCCAACCATCAGTTCGTCGCGTACCAGCCGAACGGAAACGGCAGGAATGGCCAGGCCAGCTGATTGTCGTTGGCGACCTTCCGCGGCTCCTGCTCCGGCGTCTTCGCGGGCAGAGCAGGCGGCGTCGAATGCAGCGCCAAGCGCAGACATGCACATTGCAAATTCATCGTGGTGGCCCCCGCCCATCAATCGTTTTCAAAAATTCGCGTCAGCCTGGAAATCAACGCGCGTCCTCAAAACGACGCGCTCATTCTCAAATCGCACACAGTCTAGGAAAATCGGCGGCCGCTTTCAACCGGTCTCGCCACGCGCTCACAGGAGGTAAGGTTGATCGGTTAGGTTAAGAGCGAGCGGTTGTTGCGGGCGCCTTCGCGACTGTTATCAGATCGGTTCGGCTTGCGACGGTCTGCCTGAAATTCGTGCTCACACGACATCACAGTTCGTCGCAGCGCTCGTCTCCTGTGAGTTCTGTATCATGTCTCTCGATCGCAACGTCCGAACCGTCGGTCCGCAGGCGAGCTGGACCGAGATCTGGCACCTCTGGGCCGTGTTCGTGCCGCGCCGCTCGATCAACGGGCAGCTCGTTTACGGCAAGGTCTGGCGCCGCCACGACGGCCGTGACTGGATCTACAAGAAGGTTACCGAGTACGACAGCGAAGCGGCGGCCTGAAGCGGGGGCGCTGTCGTCCGGCGGATCGGAGCTGCCCGTTCAAGCGGCCTTTGCGGCCGCAGTCTTGGGCGGCGGCGGCTTCAGCGGCTTGTCCTGCTTCTTCGACCAGGAGATATAATAGGCCACCGTCGTCATGATCGCGATCCCGGCGACGCTGACGAAGATCTGCGCGAACAGCGAGCCCGAGCTCATCGACAGCTCGAAATGACCGACGAAGGACAGGAACACGCCGACGCAGAACACGGCGAGCGACTGCTGGCCGCACACGATGATGGGGTCGAACCCTTTCCATTCCAGGCCCGGCCAGTCCTTGGGCACGAAGCGGATCACCAGGATCACGATCACGACGAAGTGGATAAAGCGGTAGGGCGCGAGGTTGGTCTTGTCGTTCGGGTTGAACGCCGAGAACAGCCATTCCGGGAACATGCCGCCGAGGGTCGGGAAGCGGCCGGCCATGGTCATGACCAGCGCAAACAGCATGTAACCAAGACAGAGCCACAGCGTGACCGGTGCGTTGATCAGCGTCATCGAGCGCCGCGCGCCGCCCATGGCGCACCAGGCGCCGAACACGAACAGCACCTGCCAGCAATACGGGTTGAAGTACCACTGTCCGGCCGGATAGGCGTTCAGGTTCAGGCCGAAATGGCGCGCGGTCAGCCACAGCACGATGGACAATGCCATCGTCAGGTCCGGCTTGCGCAGCATGAACCAGAGCACGGGCGGAAACAGCCCCATCAGCACGATGTAGAGCGGCAGCACGTCGAGATTGAGCGGCTTGAAGCGCAGGAACAGGCCCTGGCGCAGCGTCTCGGTGGCGTTGTCCACCAGGCCGGCGACGTTGAACTCGTTGATCATCTCGGAATCGCCGAAGCGCAGCGCCAGATAGCTGATCGAGGCGATGTAGATCACGAACAGGATGATGTGGGCGACGTAGAGCTGCCAGACCCGCTTGGTCAGCCTCGTAGCACCGACGAGGAAGCCGCGCTCGAGCATCATCCGCGCATAGACGAAGGAGGCGGTGTAGCCGGAGATGAAGACGAACAAATCCGCGGCGTCGGAAAAGCCGTAGTTGCGGGTGGTGATCCAGTTCACCACGTTGTCGGGGATATGGTCGAGGAAGATCGCCCAGTTCGCAATGCCGCGAAACAGGTCGAGCCTGAGGTCACGGCCCTTCTCGGGGAGCGTGGCGTTGATGTTCAGGAAGGACATGCGACGGGAGCTTTCGGAGGGGACGGACAGGTAGATGTCAACGAAGCAGGGCCACCGGGCGAGACCCCGGCGCGGAAGGCGGGTACGCAATTGTCACGATGCAGCATAATGATTATACCCATCGGCGAGCCATCCCGGGGGGCCGGAATCACCGATCAGTTCCCTAAAGGTGTCTCTATACTATGCCCGCGGTTTCCACCAACTGCTACCGTGACGCATCGAAATCGAACGAAAAGACGAACAAGAGGCCCGGACCGTCCATGACCGCACGCATTTTCAAGCCCGCCAAGAACGCGATGCAATCCGGCCGGTCGAAGACCAAGGAATGGCAGCTCGACTACGAGCCCGAGCAGCCGCGCGCGGTCGAGCCGCTGATGGGCTGGACCTCGTCCGGCGACATGAAGCAGCAGATCACGCTGCACTTCCACAGCAAGGAAGAGGCGGTCGCCTATTGCGAGCGCAAGGGCATCGCCTACCAGGTGATCGAGCCAAAGGAATCGGTGCGCCGTCCGGTCGCCTATGCGGACAATTTCTCGTTCCGCCGCGGCGAGCCGTGGACGCATTGAGGGCGGGCAACGAAACTCTCGTCATGCCCGGGCTTGTCCCGGGCATCCACGTGTTAGCGTCCACGTAAAAAGCCCGCGGTTGGCCGGGACAAGCTCGGCCAACCACGCCGGTTCTTCCCATCGTCCTGCCTTGGCAGCCATTCCGCCCCGTGCTTCGCTGTCTCGCATGATGCGACCATGACGAGGTGGGCTATGGCGGGGCGTGACCAGCTCGACGGCGTCGATCTGAAAATACTCTCCGAGTTGCAGCAGGACGGGCGGGTTCGCAATAACGAGCTGGCGCTGCGCGTCGGGGTGTCCGGGCCCAACTGCGTGAGGCGGCTGAAATCGCTGTTCAGCCGCGGCGTGATCCGGGCGGTGCGCGCCGTTATCGACGAGCGGCTGCTCGGCTACGAGGTGGTGTCGTTCGTCTCGATCCAGCTCGGCAGCCAAGCCCAGCCGGTGCTGGCGGCATTCGAGAGCTCGATCGCCGCGATCCCGCGCATCCAGCAGTGCTGGCGGATTTCGGGAGACACCGACTATCTTCTCAAATGCGTGGCGCCGAGCGTCGAGAGCATGCGGCAGCAGCTCCTGCATTTCGCCGCGATGCCGAACGTGAAGAACGTCCGCAGCTTTCCGGTGCTGGGCGTGGCGAAGGACGTGCCGCTGCCATTGCAGGAGATCGCGGCGGCAGGATAGTTCGGCGGCGACGGGTCCCAAAACGTAGCTCGCGTAACGACATCCAAACATCCGAAGGCGCGGGAGTGACTCCCTTACCGGGATACAGGTTCGGATAAGGCGGATATAAACCTAAGTAACTCACCTAACTGTGACATGTGATTTGCGAAGTTCTGCAATGCGCCGAAGCGTGATTGCCGGTTCCTGGTGCTGGCCTACATGCGAGGTGTGAACCTCAGCCTGCGTCGCATGCCGAGGCCTCTTTTGTGGGACCCTGAAGCAGGAAAAGACAACATGACCTCGATCTCGAAGACGTTCGTCGCATCCGCTGCGACGCTGTTTGCATCTGTGTTTCTCATGATGACCGCGCCGGCTGCCCAGGCAGAAGACTACTGCATCACCAATGGTGCCCAGGCCGCGCATGGCTGCGGCTATCCGACGATGGAGGCCTGCCGGGCCGCGGCCGGCGGCATCGGCGGCTCGTGCTCACAGAGCGGCGGCGCGAAGACGTCGACCGACGCGCTGGCCTTCCAGCCGAAGCAGACGCACTCGCGCACCAAGCTGCGCCCGGGCGGGCAGACCAACTCGAACTGATCGAGACCGGTTTGGAAATGTTGCGGCCTCCGAGTTGGATCTCGGAGGCCGCAACAGCATGACAGCACGCGCGTCAGCGATACCTGCCGCGAAACTCGCGCGGTGAGGCGCCGGCCCAGGTGCGGAAGGCGCGGGAAAAGCTCTTCTCGCTGCGGAAGCCGGCGATCTCCGCGATCCGCTTGATCGGGCTACGACTGCGCATCAGCTCCTGCTTCGCGAGCTCGAATTTTGCCTCTTCCTTGAGATCCCGCAGTGAGGTCGCTTCATCGCGCAGGCGCCGATGCATGGTGCGGGTGGAGAGTGCTAGCTCGCTTGCGACATCCTCGGCGCCCAGACTGCGTCCGCGCGCATTGCGGAGTACGCGGCGAACGCGCTCGACCAGCAGCCGGTCGCGCCGATAGGGCAGTACGGTCAGCCGCAGCGCGCCCTTGAGCATGTTGTCGAGGTCCGCCGCGCTCCGGGTGAGCGGCAGCGACAGGTAATGCTTGTCGAAGGTGATGGAAGCGCGGTCCGCACCGAAGCGGATGTTTCGGCAAAAGATGGTCGGATAGACCGAGACGTGGCCGGGCTCGGGGTACGGAAATTCCGCGGCGCGGAGCGCGATTTGCGAATCCACCGCCCAGCAGGAGAAGCCGAGAACATAGCGGAGCAGGGTGACCAGGCAGAATTCGCGTAGAGGTCCGAGGTCGGCCAGTTCGCGGATGGACACGACCGCGGTCTCCTCGCCGACGGCGAGATCGAGCAGCACGTCCTCGGTGAGCAGACGATGGTGCCGGCACCAGCGCTTGAGCGCGACCTCCAGCGTCGGGGCGGTGATCGAGGCGCGGCACAGCATGCCGTAGGTGCCAAAGGGCAGCCGCCGCGAGAACCAGCCGAGCGCCTCGTCATCGAGTTCGCGCATGGCATGGCCCGCCAGCGCCTCGAACTGGCCGGCCGTGACCCGCCCATCCGGAGAATTGACAAGGTCCGGCGTTACCTGACCCCGGCTCAGCGCCTCGGTCGGATCGCGGCCGTAGCGTTCGTAAGCGGCAACGACGCCGCGGACGAAGGCGGCAGGGGTCACGGCACGGCGCGGGATCGCGGTTGCGACTTGAAAAGGCATCGGAAAATCCTCTGGGAAAATCCTCGCCAAGTTTGGCGGAAAATGCAACCTTTTCGACCGCAGAAGGGCCCCGATGCCGCTAGGTTCGGTCCCCAAAATAGGGAGGAATCGCCTTGAATATCCCGAGCATCGATTTCGATCTGGGCGAAGACATCAGCATGCTGCGCGACACGCTGCGCGCCTTCGTGGAGGCGGAGATCGCCCCGCGTGCCGCCGATATCGAGAAGGCCAATCTATTCCCGGCGGACCTCTGGAAGCGCCTTGGCGACCTCGGCCTGCTCGGCATGACCGCGCCGGAGCAATATGGCGGCTCCAACATGGGCTATCTCGCCCATATCGTCGCGATGGAGGAGATTTCGCGCGGCTCGGCCGCGGTCGGCCTCTCCTATGGCGCCCACTCAAATCTCTGCGTCAACCAGATCCGCCGCAACGGCAATGATGCGCAGCGCGAGCGCTATCTGCCAAAGTTGATCTCCGGCGAGTATGTCGGCGCGCTCGCGATGTCCGAGCCCGGCGCCGGCTCAGACGTCGTCTCGATGAAACTGCGCGCCGACAAACGCGGCGACCGCTACGTGCTCAACGGCTCGAAGATGTGGATCACCAATGGCGGCGATGCCGACGTGCTGGTGGTCTATGCCAAGACCGATCCGGAAGCGGGCCCGCGCGGCATGACCGCCTTCCTGGTCGAGAAGGGGACGAAGGGCTTCAGCCACGGCCAGCATCTCGACAAGCTCGGCATGCGCGGCTCCAACACGTATCCGCTGTTCTTCGACGAATGCGAGGTGCCGGAGGAGAACGTGCTTGGCAAGGTCGGCGAGGGCGTCAAGGTGCTGATGTCCGGCCTCGACTATGAGCGTACGGTCCTCTCGGGTGGACCACTCGGGATCATGGCGGCCTGCATGGACGCGGTGGTGCCCTATATGCACGAGCGCAAGCAGTTCGGGCAGCCGATCGGCGACTTCCAGCTCATGCAGGGCAAGCTCGCCGACATGTACGCGACCTGGCAGGCCACGCGCGCCTATGTCTATGCGGTGGGGCGTGCCTGCGACCGCGCCGATCACGCGCGCAGCTTGCGCAAGGACGCCGCCGCTGCGATCCTCTATTCCGCCGAGAAAGCGACGTGGATGGCGGGTGAGGCGATCCAGGCGCTTGGCGGGGTCGGCTACACCTCCGAATTTCCGGTCGGACGCCTGTGGCGCGATGCAAAGCTTTACGAGATCGGCGCCGGCACCTCGGAGGTCCGACGTATGCTGATCGGTCGCGAATTGATGGCCGAGACGGCTTAAAACCTTCACGCGATTGGAATCAACATGCCGCTCCATTCCAGCATCGATACGTCTTCGTCGGACTTTGCGCGCAATTCCGAGGCCATGCGCACCCTCGTCGCGGATTTGCGCGAGAAGCTGAGCCAGGTGGCCGGCGGCGGCGGCGAGGTCTCGCGCAACCGCCATACGTCGCGCGGCAAGATGCTGGCGCGCGAGCGCGTCGACCTGCTGGTCGATCCCGGCACCGCGTTCATGGAGCTGTCGCCGCTCGCGGCCTATGGCCTCTATGGCGGCGACGTGCATTCGGCGAGCGTCGTCACCGGGGTAGGGCGTATCTTGGGCCGCGAATGCGTGATCGTCGCCAACGACGCCACCATCAAGGGCGGCACCTATTATCCCATGACGGTGAAGAAGCATCTGCGCGCGCAGGACGTGGCGCGGCAGAACAATCTTCCCTGCGTCTATATGGTCGATTCCGGCGGCGCCTTTTTGCCGCTGCAGGACGAGATCTTTCCGGACGAGCGGCATTTCGGCCGCATCTTCTACAACCAGGCGCAGATGTCGTCGCAAGGCATCCCGCAGATCGCCATCGTGATGGGCTCCTGCACGGCCGGCGGCGCCTATGTCCCCGCGATGTCGGACGAGAGCATCATCGTGCGCAACCAGGGCACGATCTTCCTCGGCGGGCCGCCGCTGGTGAAGGCGGCGACGGGCGAGGTGGTGACCGCCGAGGAGCTCGGTGGCGCCGACGTGCATTCGCGACAATCAGGCGTGACCGATCATTACGCCCAGAACGACGCGCACGCGATCGGCATCGCCCGCCGCATCGTCGGCACGCTGAAGCCATCGGTACGGCCAAACCTCAACATGCATCCGCCGCGTGATCCCTTGTTTGCGGCGGAGGAGATCTACGGCGTGGTGCCCGTCGACGGGCGCAAGCCGTTCGACGTGCGCGACATCATTGCGCGCGTGGTTGATGGTTCCGAGTTCGACGAGTTCAAGAAGCTCTACGGCACGACGCTGGTGTGCGGCTTCGCCCACATCTGGGGTTTTCCGGTCGGCATCATTGCCAACAACGGCATCCTGTTCAGCGAGAGCTCGCTGAAGGGGGCGCATTTCATCGAGCTGTGCTGCCAGCGCGGCATTCCGCTGGTGTTCCTGCAGAACATCACCGGCTTCATGGTCGGCAAGAAATACGAAGCCGGCGGCATTGCGCGTGACGGCGCCAAGCTGGTGACGGCGGTCGCGACCGCGTCGGTGCCGAAATTCACCGTAGTGATCGGCGGCTCCTACGGCGCCGGCAATTACGGCATGTGCGGCCGCGCCTACTCACCGCGCTTCCTGTGGATGTGGCCGAACGCGCGCATCTCGGTGATGGGCGGCGAGCAGGCCTCGATGGTGCTGAGCCAGGTCCGCCGCGACAATATCGAGGCCAAGGGCGACAGCTGGTCGAAAGAAGACGAAGATAAATTCCGCGAACCTATCCGCGCGCAATATGAGAGCCAGGGGCACCCGTATTACGCGACCGCGCGGCTGTGGGACGACGGCGTGATCGACCCGGCCGACACAAGGCTGGTGCTCGGTCTCGGCCTCTCGGCGGCATCGAATGCGCCGATCGAACCGACGAAATTCGGCCTGTTCAGGATGTGATGCGATGGACCGCTCAAAGCTCTACCGCCGTTTTCGCACCCTCCTGATCGCCAACCGCGGCGAGATCGCCTGCCGCGTGATCCGCACCGCGCGCGCCATGGGCCTGCGCGCGGTCGCGGTCTATTCCGAGGTGGATCGCGACGCGATGCATGTCGCGCTCGCCGACGAGGCCGTGCTGCTCGGGCCCGCACGTGCCCGCGACAGCTATCTCAATCCCGAACGGCTGATCGAGGCCGCGCGCAAGACCGGCGCGGAGGCGATCCATCCCGGCTATGGCTTCCTGTCGGAGAATGCCGAATTCGCCCAGGCGTGTTTCGACGCCGGACTGGTCTTCGTCGGCCCGACAGCGGCAATGATGACTGCCATGGGCTCGAAGTCCGGCTCCAAGGCGCTTATGGAGAAGGCCGGCGTCCCGCTGGTGCCAGGCTATCACGGCGAGGCGCAGGACGATGCGACGTTGGCGAAGGCGGCCGAGAAGGTCGGTTTCCCGATTCTGGTGAAGGCGTCCGCTGGCGGCGGCGGCCGTGGTATGCGCATCGTTCGCTCCGCGGATGAACTTGCGCCTGCGATCGTCAGCGCGAAGCGCGAGGCCAAGGCCGCGTTCGGCGACGACCGCATGCTGATCGAAAAATATGTCAATAACCCGAGGCATATCGAGGTGCAGGTGATCGGCGACAGCCACGGCAATCTGCTCTCGCTGTTCGAACGCGAATGCACCCTGCAGCGCCGCCACCAGAAGGTGATCGAGGAGGCGCCGTCGCCGACGCTCAATCCCGCCCAGCGCGAGACGGTCTGTGCCGCCGCGCGAAAGGCTGCGGGCGCCGTCAACTATGTCGGCGCCGGCACCATCGAGTTCGTGTCCGACGGCAAGGACGTGTTCTTCATCGAGATGAACACTCGTCTCCAGGTCGAGCATCCCGTGACCGAGCTGATCACGGGGATCGACTTGGTCGAGTGGCAGTTGCGCGTCGCTTTCGGCGAGGCGTTGCCGCTGAAGCAGGACGAGATCAAGCTTCACGGACACGCCGTGGAGGCGCGGGTCTATGCGGAGAACCCGACCAAGAACTTCATGCCGTCGGTGGGCAAGATATCAACCTGGCGTCTGCCCGCTGAAACGGGGGGCTGCGCATCGACTCCGGCTATCGGGAAGGCGATACGGTTTCGCCGTACTACGATGCGATGCTGGCAAAAATGATCGCCTGGGCGCCGACGCGGGATGTCGCGATCGAGCGGCTGAACCGCGGGCTGGAAGAGTCCGACGTCCGCGGCATCGTGACCAACATCCCGTTCCTGTCGGCGCTGATGACGCATCCGAAGGTGAGGGCGAACGCGATCGACACCGGCTTCATCGAGCGCGAACTGATGGTTCTGACGCAGGCCCCGGCGGCGCCGGGCGAGCTCGAGCTCTGCGCCGCGGTGGCCGCTGTGATTAACCACGAGCGGCAGGCTGCACAGGCGGACGCGAATTCGCCCTGGCAGACCTTTGGCTGGATGCCGGTCGGCCGCCGCCAGCGCAATTTTGCGTTTCGCGCGGGTCATGGTGTTGGTCATGGGTCCGAGCAGAAGATCACGCTGAACTATGGCAGCGGACCAGCGACGCTGGTGATCGGCGAACGCGAGCTGGCATTTGCGATCGCGCCCCGGGACGGCGGCTTCGACGTGACGCTTGACGGCGTCAAATCGTTCGTCGCGGCCGTGATCGACGGCCATGAGCTGTATTTGCGCACGCGCAACGGGCGATTCGACCTGCATTGGGTCGATCCGTTCGGCGGCGAGATGGAGGAGCAGGCCGGCGCGGACAAGATCGCAGCGCCCTTGCCGGGCACCGTCGTCGCCGTGCTGGCGGAGGAGGGCGCCAAGCTCGAGAAGGGGGCGCCGATCCTCACCCTGGAAGTGATGAAGATGGAGCAGACGCTGCGTGCGCCCTATGCCGGCGTGCTGAAATCCATCAAATGCAAGGTCGGCGACATCGTCCAGGAGGGCGTCGAGCTCGCCGTGGTCGAGCCTTCCGGAGAATGAGATGAGCGATAAGGTCCGCATCATCGAAATGGGGCCGCGTGACGGCCTCCAGAACGAGAAAACGGCGGTCAGTGTCGAAGCCCGGATCGCCTTCATCGAGGCGCTGGTCGCGGCCGGCCTCAATACAGTCGAGGTCGGCGCCTTCGTCTCGCCCAAGGCGATCCCGCAGATGGCGAGCTCGGACGCCGTGCTGCGCGGCGTTCGCCATTTGACCAGTGCCGAATTCCACGTGCTAGTGCCGAACGAGAAGGGCTATGACGCCGCGTGCGCGGCCGGCGCAAAGATCGTCTCGGTGTTCGCCGCGGCCTCCGAGGGCTTTTCGCGGGCCAACATCAATTGCACGGTCGCGGAGTCCATCGAACGGTTTAAGCCGGTGCTGGCGCGCGCCAGGGTCGATGGTGTCAAGGTCCGCGGCTATATCTCCTGCGTGCTGGGCTGTCCGTTCGACGGCGATATCAAGCCGAAGGCAGTTGCCGATCTCGCCACCACGCTGTGGGATCTCGGCTGCTACGAGATCTCGCTCGGCGACACGATCGGTGTCGGTACGCCTGATAAGGCCAAGGAGATGCTGCGGGCGGTCAGCGCCAACATCCCTCCCGCCAATCTCGCGATGCATTTTCACGACACCTACGGCCAGGCGCTCGCCAATCTCTATGCGGGGCTGGAGGAAGGCGTCCGCGTCATCGACGCCGCCGCCGGCGGCCTCGGCGGCTGCCCCTACGCGCCGGGCGCGACCGGCAACGTCGCGACCGAGGACGTCGTCTATATGCTCGGGGGCATGGGGATTAGGACGGGTGTCGATATGGACCGGTTGCTGGCGGCAACCAACGAGATGAGCGGCGTGCTGGGTAAGCCGCCGGTGAGCCGCGTGGCCTCCGCACTGAACGCGAAGAGGAAGCGCGCCAGCTCCTAGTTCTCCATTATTGCGAGCGCAGCGAGCAATGATGGTGGACGCAGCTACCTGCTCCCGTCCGGCCCCATCACCAGGTCCGGCAGTGCGGTCGAGATGCCCGGCACGAAGCAGAGCAGCAGCACCGCGAGCATCATCAAAAGCACGAACGGCAGCGTGCCCCAGATCACCTCGCGCAGGGGAATATCCGGCGCGACGTTGCGGATGACGAAGATGTTGAGGCCGACAGGCGGATGGATCAGTCCCATCTCCATCACGATGGTCATGACGACGCCGAACCAGATGATGTCGAAATTGGCGGCGCGGAGCGGCGGCAGGATGATCGGCGCGGTCATGAGAATAATCGAGACCGGCGGCAGGAAGAAACCGAGCACGACGACCATGACGAGGACCGCGAACAAGAGCCCCCAGCGCGGCAAATGCATCGCGACGACGGATTCGGCGGCCGATTGCGAGATGTGCAGATAGCTCATCACGTAGGAATAGAGCAGCGACATGCCGATGATCATCATCAGCATGGTCGATTCCCGGATCGTCGATTTCAGGATCGGGGCAAGGTCGCTCGGCCGCCACACGCTGTAGATCGCCGCGATCAATGCCAGCGCCAAGAGGCCGCCGAGGCCGGCGGTCTCCGACGGCGTGGCGTAGCCGCCATAGAGCGCGATCATGACGCCGGTGAGCAGCAGCACGAAGGGGATCACGCGCGGCAGCACGCTGAAGCGTTCCGCGAGCGTGTACTCGTCGCGGGCGAGGATCGCAGCTTCCGGGCCGCCGTTCTTGTAGATCGCTTCGGCCGCGGCGTATTCCTGGCGGAAGCGGATCACGGCGTAAACGCCGAACAGCGAGACCAGCAGCAGGCCGGGCCCGATACCGGCGAGGAACAGCCGTCCTAGCGATTTTTCGGCGGCGACCGCAAACAGGATCATTGTGATCGACGGCGGTAGCAGAATGCCGAGCGTGCCGCCGGCGGCGATGATCCCCGCGGCGAAGCCGCCGGAATAGCCGCGCTTGCGCATCTCGGGGATGCCGGCCGAGCCGATTGCCGAGCAGGTCGCGGGCGAGGAGCCCGCCATCGCCGCAAACAGCGCGCAGGCGAACACATTGGCGACGCCGAGCCCGCCGGGGACGCGGTGCAGCCAGGCGTGCAGGGCCGAGTAGAGATCCTGGCCGGCGCGCGACTTGCCGATCGCGGCGCCCTTCAGGATGAAGAGCGGGATCGACAGCAGCGTGATCGAGGCCATTTCCTCGTAGACATTCTGCGTCACCGTGTCGAGAGAGGCGGCGGGCATGTAGATGCCCATGAACACGACTGCGACCGCGCCGAGCGCGAACGCGATCGGCATGCCTGAAAACATCACGACCAGCGTCGCGATCCCGTAGGCGAGGCCGATACCGAAAACGCTCATGAACGCCTGGCTCCAGCGAAAGGCAGCGCAAGCTGCACGAGGATCTGGACGCAGAGCAGGCTCATGCCGAACGCCATTAGCGAATAGGGGATGGCCAGCGGCGGCGACCACATCGAGTTCGAGACCTGGCCGTCGACATAGGCTTCATGCGCCAGTGTCCAGGACTTCCAGGCGAAGAAAGCGCAGAACAGAAGCGTCACGGCATCGACCAGCCAGAGCCTGATCCGGTTCGCCAGTGGTGAGAGCAGGCCGACGAAGGCCTCGATGCCGATGTGACCGCGGTTCTGCTGCACGTAGGCGGCCGTCATGAAGGTCGCGCCGACCAGCAGGAACACCGCGGCCTCGTCCTGCCAGTAATTGGCAGCCTTGAACAAGGCGCGGCTGAGCACGCTGTAGCTCAGGATGGCGCAGGCGGCGATCAGCGCAATCGCGGCGAACACGACGATGATGTTGTTGAGGATGGCGAGACCGCGATCGATCGCTGCCGCAAGGCCGGTCCTTGCGGCAGCGTTTACCTGGTCGTCACGATCCGGAAGCGGACCGTGGCTCATGCGGCGACGTCGGTCGCGAGCTTGAGCAGGTTGGCAGATGTCGCGGTCTTGGCGCCGTAGTCCTTCCATGCGGTGTCGCGGGCGATGTCGCGCCACTTGCCGACGGTCGCGGCATCAAGCGCCGAGACCTTGGCGCCGGCCTTCTCGTAGACCTTGGCGACCTCGATGTCGTCGTCCTGCGCGCCCTTGCGGCCGAAGGCTTCGAGCTCGGTGCCGACCGCGAGCAGGACGTCCTGCTGGTTCTTCGGCAGCTTGTCGAAGATCGCCTTCGACATCATCAGCGGCTCGAGCATGAACCAATAGGACGCGCCTGCGCCCGAGGTCAGCGATTTCGCGACCTCCTCAAGCCGGAACGAGATCAGGCTGGTCGAGGAGGTGATGCCGGCATCACACGCCCCCGTCTGCATCGCTGCGTAGATTTCGTTCGAGGGCACCGACAGCACGGATGCGCCGGCAGTCTGCAGCACCATGTCCATCTCGCGCGAGCCGCCGCGCACCTTGAGACCCTTGGCATCTTCGGGGGCCACGATCGGCTTGGAGCGGCTGGCGACGCCGCCGGCCTGCCACACCCAGCTGAGCAGGATGATGCCCTTGTCGGCGAGGAAGTCGGTCAAGGCCTTGCCGACCGGCTCCTTCTTCCAGCGCATGCCCTGGTCGTAGGTGGTGACGAGGCCCGGCATCAGGCCGATATTGGTTTCCGGCAATTCGCCGCCGGCATAGGGCATCGGATAGAGGCTGATGTCGAGCGCGCCCTTGCGCATCGCGGAGAACTGCGCGTTGGTCTTGATCAGCGAGGAGTTCGGATAGATCTCGGCGGCGATGTCGCCGTTGCTGCGCTTGCTGACTTCAGCGGCGAACACGCGACAGAGCCGGTCGCGGAAATCGCCCTTGTCGACGGTGCCGCCCGGGAATTGATGCGAGATCTTCAGCGTGGTCGCGGCATGCGCGGTGCCGGTGCTGAAACGGAGAATGGCGGGTGCGGCGACGGCGGTCGCGATCAGGTGGCGGCGCGTGAACATGGCGTGATTCCCTTGGACGGTTCTTGGAAGGTTCTTGTTTGCTTTGCCGTGATTTTGGGCCGGTCTTGGAGACCGCGCTGAGGCCCATCCTAGCCGGTCTTTCAGACAATGTTCTCTAGTCTGATAGTTCGAGACCGAATGCCGCGGCAAGCGTCGGTGATGCTGCATTGCACACTCCTGATCTCCTACATCCGCAGAACCAAGGATGGCGGCGGGCTCGCGGAAATTTATCAGCGGCCGCGTAACAACGCCCCGTGGCAATCCGTCGAGATCAGATAGCGGCGTCCGTCGCTGACCAACATCCATCTCGAAGGGAAGACCAGTCATGACCATTCGTACCCGCATCGCGCTCGGCGTTTCGGCGGCCGTTCTCTCGCTCGGCCTCGCGCTGTCGCCTGCCGCCTTTGCCCAGGACAAGATGGGCAAGGATGACGGCATGATGAAAAAGGACACGATGTCCAAGGACGGCATGAAGAAGGACACCATGTCCAAGGACGACGGCATGAAGAAGGACACGATGTCGAAGGACGGGATGAAGAAAGACGACGGGGTGATGAAGAAGCACTGATCTTCCAACGTCGAGGAGGCGCTTGCGACAGGCAGACGCGCGCCAAAAATCCGGGGGCGGTCACGTAGACCGCCCCCAGAGCATTTGTTTCAGTCCAAATTCAATTGAACGTGACTTGCGCGCGTTAGACTTGCAAACGTTACTTGCGCTTCGCCTTGCGGGCGGCGTAGCGGGCGTCCCGCTTGGCTTTTTGCTCGGCCTCGGCTTCGGCCGCCTTCGCGACGGCTTCTTCGGCCTCGCGGGCGATCCGCGCGGCCTCGAGCGCGGCAGCTTCTTCTTGAAGGCGCTTCTGCTCGGCCTTTTCCGTGTCGCGCGCAGCCTTTGCTTCGGCGCGCTTGGCCGCAAGGGCCTCGCGCTCCGCACGCTTCGCCACAACCGCGGGATCATCCGGCCCCGGCTGCGACTTGAATTTGTTCAAAAGGTTCTTGCGTGCTTCCTGTGCCGCCTTTTGCCGGTCGGAGAAGCCTGGTTCCCTAAATCCACTCATCGGCGAACCTTGTCATCCTCGCTTTCGATCCTACATCACTGCCTGTTGGTACGTCGGCTGGGCATAGCGGGCGCCGCGCGACGCAGATGCGTGTACATCGGCGCGCGCCGTGATGCCACCTATAATCGCAGCCGATCAGGTAGACGAAAATCGCCGCCCCCGACGATCTCTCGTAGCCCGGAAAAACTGCCGAATTGTGATGTCCCTCATAAGGGGGCACCAGGGCGGTGCCTAGCGTCCGCCTGGTATGAGACGCGGAGCACGGGTATGACGATCTCACGACTGAGCCTGAAGGCGCTCGCAATCGCGGTCGTGGTGGCAACCCTGGCCGGTGCCACGCTGCTGCTCGCCCGTCCGCAGCCGATCGAAAGTGCCGTCCTGGGCACAGATTGGGAATGCACCCAGACCGCGTTTGTGCTTACGACCTGCGCTCCGCGCGTCCAGCAGGCGATCCCGGCGGCCGAAACCTCCCGCAAGGAAGCGATCCGGCCGACCCGAGGCTAACCGGGAGAAGCTGGACGGGATGTGACGCCACGCCGCAGAGGTGATAAAGCCCGCTCGCCCCCGTGATCGGTCAGCCATGTCCAAGCCCGAAGCCAGTTCCGAAGCCAACTCCGAACCTAAGCCCGAACCGGGCGCGAAGCCGAAATCCACTCCAAAACCTCAATCCGGTGACAACCGCCGCGGCGCCATCGCTGGCTTGATCATCGCGATCCTGATCCTCGGCGTCGGCTGGTGGCTCGCCCGCGATCTCACCTCCGCGAGCAAGATGCAGGACTGCCTGATGTCCGGGCGAAGCAACTGCAATGTGATCGAGCCGGCCCGCTAGAGGCATGCCAGAGCGACCCGCGCGGACGAAAAAATGTCGTGATCTTAATCATTTGTAACGGGACTTAGCCGACCAAAGCAGGTCAGTCATGTCAGCCGGCATCAGCTCAGCGCGAGCCGAATCGTCTATCGCGCCAGGCATCACGGCGGTTGACGGCAATCGAAAGAGTAGGGGGCAAGCACGCATGAGTGTGTCCAGTCGCATCAAGATCATCATTCCCTTGGTTTCGGCGATGTCATTGCTCGCCGTCCCGGCGCAGGCTCAGGACGCCAGACCGCCGAGAGACGCCGCCCAGCCATCGGCCGGGCCAGGCGCCGGCGCGCCGCCGCAGAACATGCGAAAGGGGCCGCCGCCGCAGCAGGCTGCCCGGCCGGCGCCACAGGCCGGCGTCCAGCCCTACGCCGGCGGTCTTGGTCATGCTGGTCCGGGTCCAAATCCTGCTCTCGCGAGTCCAGGTCCTGGCCCTCGCAATGCCGGCGGTCCGCCGCCCGGACGCAATTACGCCAGGGGTCCCGCACCGGCGCGCGACTGGGGCGGACACACCTATCGCGGCCATCTCGCCTGGGATGGCGGACGCTGGCGCCACGAAGTCCACAACGGCCGCTCTGGCTGGTGGTGGGATGTGGGCGGCGCGCGGTATTATTATCCGCAACGGATGGACGGGCCTCCGGCCTATATCTCGGAGGATTATTACGACGACGTCCCCGTGGCCTATGCTCCGCCCGTCGCCTACGAACCGCCGCCGCCGCCGCCAGCGGCCGATCCCGGCGCGAGCGCGCTTGGCGGCGCTATCGTCGGCGGCGTGCTGGGCGGCCTGATCTCGGGCAACGCCTCGGGTGCGGCCGCAGGCGCTGTGATCGGCGGTGCCACCGGCGCGATCGCCGGCGCGACGGCTGCTTCGCGCCCCGGCTACTATCTGGCCCAAGGCAACTGCTACTACCGCTATCCGAGCGGCCAGTACGTGCAGGCTGATCCACGGGCTTGTTACTGAGCACGCCAGGCGAGGGCTGAAGCGAAGAGGCGGCGAAAAGCCGCCTCTTTTCGTTTTGGCGCTGGCCCTCAGCTGGCCGGGAATTGATTCAAGGGGATCGCCCCGCGCGTCAGGACACTACCCAGTTGAAGAACGCGATCGCGGCCCAGACCAGGCCTGCGATCCAGGCCAGCATCACGATGCCGATGGTCGCAAGATAAGCGATGCCGAGCGGGTCGGATCTTTCGCCTCGCGCCGGGACGGGAATTTCGGCTGCGGCTTCTTGCGTCATGACGGGAATATCTCCCAAGCCTTCTCGCTCTCTGGGAGCGCTGAGGACTGTTTAGCGGAGGCGCCGTGCGCCGGCTGTGACGCACTTCACAGATCGGTACGCATCAAGCCCCCAATCGGGGCGGGTCGTTCGACAGATGCGTGAATTGGATTGCGTCGCAAATCCGCGAGGACGGCATTACCCCGCAATCATACGGACGAAATTGCCACGCGCTTGTCCAGATCGTCCGGCTAGAATTGGCTTCATGTGTACCAAGTACGATCCACAGCATGAAGCCGAGACGGCGATGAAGCGCGCCGTGGCGGCCGAGGGTCCTGACCGGCAACGTCTCATCGAGCTGGCCCTGGCCTGGCATCAACTCGCCCGCGACCGGCGCGAAGAGCGGACGGACTGAGCTCTCTCTTTACGAGAGAACTGGTATTCACAGAAAAACCCCGTGCTCGGGGGACAAGCACGGGGTTCTCGAGAGCCGATCGGGGCTGGCAAATCGGCACCACTGGATTTCGAACGCGCCGATCGCAAGTTCGTTCCGCGCCCCCTTCAATTCATTTCGCGCGAGAACGCCGCCATCGGCGCCTATGCTCGTGACACTCGACGCCTGACGCGAGCCGCCGAAACGCTACGTTAAGACTCGTTCGGACGACGATTTTCCGATCGCGATTCGTTTCGGGGAACGAAGCGGAGCAGGATCGTGAACAAACAAAAAGTCCCCGAAGGGCTGCACTGTGTCAGGCAGCTTCCGACTTCGGCACCGCGTCGGCATTGACCGAAAGCTTGACGACATCGCCTTCGACGGCACCGACATATTTCGTGTCGATGTAATGATGATGGTCCTTGTGACCTTCCGGGTTGTCCTTCCGCGTCAGCTTGATACGCTTGCCCTCGACGCGGTCGACGGTGCCGACATGTGCGCCGTCCTTGCCGACGATCTTCATGTGCTCTCTGATCTCGCTCATGATGTTCTCCTTGTGCCGTGTCAACGGCGAGGACCGGTCTTCGTTGCAAGGATAGGCGGGCCCGGCTGTTGGAGCCAATGCGCTCGCCGGACGTTGAATGGCAGTCGCAATTGCCAAGATACGCATCAAGACGCTCATCAAGATCCGCATGGAGACCTCCGAAGCCTATCTCGATCGAAAGCACAGGGAAATCGGGCTGCTGAACGATTGCCTGAGGAGCCCGCTGCATTTGGCTCGGCCGCAATCGGTCGACGAGGTTGTGGTCTCCAAGTTTCAGCTCGCCGCCGCACTACGCGCGGAACATGCGCTGCAGGACTGGAGAGCGACGGAGACGGCCTGGTCGCATGCGGCGTCTCCCAGCAGCGGTCCGTTCGTGTTCAGCTACGACTATCAGCGCGCGGACCTCAAGGTGAGTGGTCCCTCGTTCTATGAACTCGAGCGGGGCTGCAGGAGCGATGCGATCTATACCGCCTCCGGCATGGCCGCGATCTCCGCGCTGCTGCTCGCGTCCGCACGGATCATCGGCAAAGCAGACGTCGTGGTGCTGCCGGGCACTTACGGCGAGACACTGGAGCTGATCGAGAGCCTCGTCCCCCATTTGCGGCTTGTCATCGCCAGCCTCCCGCTGGGCGAAGCGTTCGCTGCGGCAGCCTTGCCACGCTTGCTCCTGCTCGATTCATGCGCCCCTGCCCGGGCGTTCGAGGCAGCTCTGCGTTGTGACGGTTCGGGGCTCGATCTGTTGATTTTCGACACGACATGTTTCGCCGGCAGATCGGCGCGCATCCGGCGTGTCTTGAGATGGGCCGCGCGATGGGACATTCCCGTCGTGTTGGTGCGAAGCCACAACAAGCTGGATTCGCTCGGGGTGGAATACGGCCGGCTCGGCTCTGCCGTGTTCGTGCATTGGAGCCGGAAGGACCTCAAGGCGGGCCAGCTGCTGTCCGAAAGCCTGGCGGCGGAAACCCGCAATGCCGTCCGGCTTCTCGGTGGCGCGGCGTTGCCGGCGCACTTCCCGCCATTCGTGGGCTCTGTGGCCTATTGGGCCCTGACGAAAACGCGCGTCGCTGCGATTCTGCGCAACGGTCGCCACGCGGCGCGATATTTCGCCGCCGAGCTCGCTTCGCTCTCGGCCGAGCTGCATTTCACCCACGGCCTCTATGTCACGCTTCGCGGCAGGCGCGCCCTCGATGAGGCGACCGCGCGGCAGGCCGCCGAGGACATGAGCCGCGACCTGAGCGGCAAAGGCTTCCCCATTCGCCACGCGGGCAGTTTTGGTTTCGATTTCGCGGCGACCGAGTGGTTTCACGACGCGACGACGGATCGGTACAGCGTCCGGGTGGCGGTGCCGGATTTGCCGACTGAGTTGTGGAAGGATCTAGCAGCGGCGATTGCCGGGTGGTGGGCGCGACATCAAGGCGACACTGAAGGGTGAGTGCGGTGCAAGGCCATGACAGAGCGACCGAAAGCGTTTCCTTACAGGGAATGCACGTGGCATGTTTCAGACGAACAGTCCCGGCAATGGCTTACGGTGCTTGAAAAGACGGGTGCAGCCAACGTCCGAGCGCGCCTTGCCCAGACCGTCGCGGCATCCGCAGGAGCGATCGCGATCGGAACCGCGCCCGTCATGACGATCGGGTTCGCCCAGGAATGGCTGAACTGGAAAGATAATCAAAAATCCGAGGCGGATATCGAACGGCACGAGCGGCAGATCTGGTGGACTCGGACCGCGGCAATCGCCGCATCGGTCGCCGCCTTGAGCGCACTGCTCGGCTGGATTTGGACGATCTTCATCCGGGGGAATAACGGCCTATAACAAACATGATTGTTACGTTGCGCATACATCCGCCAGACGAGAGGGGCGACAAACTGCGCTGTTTCAATCGATCGCCAGGCATTCTTCCACGGCCGGCTTCTGGTGGCCGCGACGCGCCCACGCTTGAACGGCGAAGGCGAGTTGGTGCTGACTCGCTGCCGCGTCCGCGATGGTGGCCCGGGCCGTCGCGATCGGCTTTGTGACCACACCGGAGTTCACGACTCCCGCGTCAACTGCCAAAAACGATATTGCTACAACCGCCACCGCCGACGCGATCGCCATTCTTGTCAAGTCGGATAGTGGCATCGAAGTCCTTATCGGGCGCACGTCGCCCGGCGAATAGATAGGGCTCGTTTGCCCGGATCAAAGGCCGGAGCGAGGCGGCCCACGCGTTCGTGAAGGACGGATTCTGCAGGTGCGCGCCGTAGATCTGGCTCACGATGAACGGATGAGACCGAAATTGGCGATCCCGGCAGGAATCGAACCTGCAACCCTCAGAGTAGAAATCTGATGCTCTATCCAGTTGAGCTACGGGACCGTCTTGAGCCGCCCTGGTTGGGGGCCGCTGTTCATCTACTATGCCATTATGAAAAATATCGTCTTTCGCCAAGCCTGAACCGAACCGTTTTCGTCGAAGCCGCGACAAAGCGGAACGGCGGGGTGTCAGGGTGCCGGGTTGAGCGGCAGCAGACTGGACGATGGATCACATCGCCGGGAACGCTGATCAGCTTCCGGGACACGGCCGCCGGACGACTGGTCGGATATTGCTGCGCCATCAGGACGGCGTGCGCGGCGGTAGCTTGATCGGTCTCCTCTGGGCGTGCCTTGTCATGGCGAATGCGACGGTTTGCACCTTTGGTTCCATCGCCTTGAGTCCGTCACCTTTCCGCGCATTTCATGCGACAAGCGGCGTTCGTCCGCGATTTCCGGGAGTCCATCCATGATCGGTCTTGTTCGCGCCGTCACACTCTGCGCCACGCTGGCGTTCGGCCTTAGCGTCGCGCAGGCCGCCGACAAAGCCTTCAAGCGGGACGACCTCGCCGATTCCGCGATCAAGCTGGAGGCGCAGATCAAGGGCGAGGCGGGGCCGGTCGCCAAGACCGGCGCGAGCTTGCGCACCGACGCCGATGTTGCCTTCCGGCGCAACGACTATCGCACCGGCCTGTCGGTGCTCGGCCAGATCGCGGCGACCACGCCGGAGGACGCCGGCAACTGGTTGCGGCTGGCAAAGGTCATCTTCCAGATATCGCCGAAGAGCTCGAGCGAGCAGACGTTCCTGCTGGAGCGCGCCTCGACCGCCGCCTACATCGCCTACCAGCGCGCCGGGAATGCGGGCGAGGAGGCCGACGCGCTCGCGGTGCTCGGCAAGTCTCTTTCCGAACGCAAGCTGTGGCGGCCGGCGCTGGATGCTCTGCGGCTGTCGCTCGACATGCGCGAGGTCGCCGACGTCCGCGGCCAATATGAGAAGATGCGCGACGAGCACGGTTTTCGGCTGCTCGACTACACCGTGGACTCGGACTCCGCCAGTCCGCGCGCCTGCTTCCAGTTCTCGGAGGAGTTGGCAAAACGCACCGATTTCGCGCCGTACCTCGCGCTGGCCGGCCAGGACAAGCCGGCCCTGTCGGCCGAGGCCAAGCAGCTCTGCGTCGACGGGCTGAAGCATGGCGAGCGCTACAACATCAATTTGCGCGCCGGCCTGCCGTCCACCGTGAAGGAAGGCCTTCCGAAATCGGCCGAGTTCAACGTCTATGTGCGCGACCGCAAGCCCTTCGTGCGCTTCACCAGCCGCGCCTATGTGCTGCCGAGGACGGGCCAGCGCGGCATTCCCGTCGTCAGCGTCAACACGCCAGCCGTCAACATCAACGTGTTCCGGATCGGCGACCGCAATTTGATCAACACGGTGGTCGACAGCGATTTCCAGAAGACCCTGTCGAAATACCAGCTCAGCGATCTCGGCGGCGAGCGCGGCGTGAAAGTCTGGACCGGCGAGCTTGCCACCGCGATGACGCTCAACCAGGACGTCACCACGGCATTCCCGGTCGACCAGGCGCTTGGTGAACTCCAGCCCGGCGTCTATGTGATGACGGCCGCGGCCAAGGGGCCGGGCTCGGACGACGACTATCAGCTCGCCACCCAATGGTTCATCGTCTCCGATCTCGGCGTCACGGCCTATTCCGGCAATGACGGCATCCATGTCTTCGTGAATTCGCTGGCCTCGACCGATCCGGTCGGCAAAGCCGAGGTGCGGCTGGTCGCGCGCAACAACGAGATCCTGGCCACCCGCAAGACCGATGAGAGCGGCCATGTGCTGTTCGAGGCGGGGCTTGCGCGCGGCGAGGGCGGCCTGTCGCCGGCGATGCTCACCGTGACCGGCGAGAAGGCCGACTATGCCTTCCTCAGCCTCAAGTCCTCCGCCTTCGACCTGTCGGACCGCGGCGTTTCGGGCAGGGCCGTGCCTGCGGGCGCCGACGCTTTCGTCTATGCCGAGCGCGGCGTCTACCGCTCCAGCGAGACCGTCTATCTCACCGCGCTGTTGCGCGACGGGCAGGGCAACGCCGTCACCGGCGGGCCGATGACCCTGGTGATCGAGCGTCCTGATGGCGTCGAATTCCGCCGCGCCGTGCTGTCCGACCAGGGCGCGGGCGGGCGCACCTTGTCGGTGCCGCTCAACTCGGCCGTCCCGACCGGGACCTGGCGGGTGCGCGCCTTCACCGATCCGAAGGGCTCTTCGGTCGGCGAGACCACTTTCATGGTCGAGGACTACGTCCCCGATCGGATCGAATTCGACTTGTCTGCCAAGGACAAGCTGATCAAAGCTAACGCTCCAGTGGAGCTTAAGGCGGACGGTCATTTCCTCTATGGCGCGCCGGCCTCGGGGCTAGCGCTCGAAGGCGACATGCTGGTCGCGCCCGCGTCCGAGCGGCCGGGCTTCGCCGGCTACCAGTTCGGCGTCGCCGACGAGGAGACCACCTCGAACGAGCGCACGCCGCTGGAGAACCTGCCGGAAGCCGACGCCAACGGCGTTGCGACCTTCCCGGTCACGCTCGACAAGCAGCCGGCCTCGACGCGGCCGCAGGAGGCGCAGATCTTCGTCCGCATGGTCGAGACCGGCGGCCGCGCCGTCGAGCGCAAGATCGTGCTGCCGGTCGCGCCTGCTGCCGCGATGATCGGCATCAAGCCGCTATTCGGCGACAAGAACGTCGCCGAGGGCGACAAGGCCGAGTTCGATGTTGTGTTCGTCTCGCCCGAGGGTGAGAGGCTTCGCCGCGACGGCCTGCGCTACGAGCTCCTGAAGATGGAGTCGCGCTACCAATGGTATCGCCAGAGCAATTACTGGGAGTACGAGCCGGTCAAATCGACCTCGCGCGTCTCCGACGGCGACGTGACAGTTGCCGCGGACAAGCCGTCGCGGATTTCGCTGACCCCACAGCCCGGCCGCTACCGGTTGGACGTGAAGTCGAACGACGCCGACGGGCCCGTGACCTCGGTACAGTTCGACGTCGGCTGGTATTCCGACGGCAGCGCCGACACGCCGGACCTCCTGGAGACCTCGATCGACAAGCCGCAATACGCCTCGGGCGACACGATGACCGTGTCGGTCAACGTCCGCAGCGCCGGCAAACTGACGGTCAACGTGCTCGGCGATCGCCTGCTGACGACGCAGACCATCGACGTCAAGGAAGGCACCGCCCAGGTGAAGCTCCCGGTCGGCAAGGACTGGGGCACCGGCGCCTATGTTGTGGCAACGCTGCGCCGTCCGCTCGATGCGGCCGCGCAACGCATGCCGGGCCGGGCGATCGGACTCAAATGGTTCGGTATCGACAAGCAGACCCGTACATTGCAGGTGAAGCTGACGCCGCCGGCTCTGATCCGGCCGAATGGGCTGCTGAAGATCCCCGTCAAGCTCGACGGGCTCAATCCGGGCGAGGACGCCAAGATCGTGATCGCCGCGGTCGACGTCGGCATCCTCAACCTCACTAATTACAAGCCGCCGGCGCCAGACGACTATTATCTCGGCCAGCGCCGCCTGAGCGCGGAGATCCGCGATCTCTATGGGCAACTCATCGACGGCATGTCGGGCACGCGCGGGCAGATCAAGTCCGGCGGCGACGCCGGTGCCGCCGAGCTCCAGGGCTCGCCGCCCGCGCAAAAGCCGCTCGCGCTCTATTCGGGCATCGTCACCGTTGCCGCCGACGGCACGGCCGAAGTGAGCTTCGACGTTCCGGAGTTCGCCGGCACCGCGCGCGTGATGGCGGTGGCGTGGACCGCGACCAAGCTCGGTCGCGCCAACACGGACGTGGTGATCCGCGACCCTGTCGTGCTGACCACGACCTTGCCGCGCTTCCTGCTCAACGGCGACCACGGCACGGTCAATCTCGAGATCGACAATGTCGAGGGGCAGGCCGGCGATTACGTCATCAACGTGAAGACCGGCGGGCCAGTGAGAATGACCGGCAATCCCGCGACGACGGTCAAGCTTGCCGCCAAGCAGCGGAATTCGTTCACGCTCGCCATCGACGCGACGGCGGCGGGGCAGGCGACACTCGACGTCGACATCAAGGGGCCGAATGGCCTGGCGCTGGCGCGCCATTATGCGCTCGACGTCAAGGCGGCGACGCAAGTGCTGGCGCGGCGCTCGATCCGGACGCTGGCGAAGGGTGAGAGCCTGACGTTGACCTCGGATATGTTCGCCGATCTCGTGCCGGGCACCGGTAGCGTCTCGGTCTCGGCCAGCCTGTCCACTGCGCTCGATGCGGCGACGATCCTCAAAGCACTTGACCGCTATCCCTATGGCTGCTCGGAGCAGATCACCAGCCGCGCCATGCCGTTGCTCTATGTCAACGAGCTCGCGGCCGGTGCGCACCTGGCCATGGACACCGAGGTCGACCAGCGCATCCGCGACGCCATCGAGCGGCTGCTGGCCCGCCAGGGCTCGAACGGCTCGTTCGGGCTGTGGTCGGCAGGCGGTGACGATTCCTGGCTGGACGCGTATGTGACGGACTTCCTGACTCGCGCCCGCGAAAAGGGCTTTGTGGTGCCGGATGTGCTGTTCAAGACCGCGCTCGACCGCATCCGCAACTCGGTCGTCAACGGCAACGAGCCGGAGAAGGACGGCGGCCGCGATCTCGCCTACGGCCTCTATGTGCTGGCGCGCAACGGCGCGGCGCCGATCGGCGACCTCCGCTATCTCGCCGACACCAAGCTGAGCAACCTCGCCACTCCCATCGCGAAATCGCAGCTCGCCGCGGCGCTCGCGCTGGTCGGTGACCGCAACCGCGCGGAGCGGGTCTATGGCGCAGCCCTCGACAGTCTCGCCCCAAAGCCGGTGCTGGAGTTCGGCCGCACCGACTACGGCTCGCAGCTCCGCGATGCCGCAGCGCTGGTGTCGCTTGCCAGTGAAGGCAACGCGCCGAAGGCAACGCTGACGCAGGCGGTGTCGCGGGTCGAGACTGCGCGCGGGCTGACGCCCTACACCTCCACGCAGGAAAATGCGTGGCTGGTGCTGGCGGCGCGCGCGCTCGCCAAGGAGAACCTGTCGATGGAGGTGGACGGCCAGCCGGTCAAGACTGCGCTGTACCGCAGCTACAAGGCCGCCACTCTGGAAGGCAAGCCGCTGAAGATCACCAACACCGGAGACGCGCCGGTGCAGGCGGTGGTCTCGGTGTCGGGGTCGCCGGTGACGCCTGAGCCCGCGGCATCGAACGGCTTCAAGATCGAGCGCAGTTTCTTCACGCTCGACGGCAAGCCCGCCGATATCAGCAAGGTCAAGCAGAACGACCGCTTCGCCGTGGTGCTGAAGATCACCGAGGCCAAGCCCGAATACGGCCACATCATGGTGTCCGACTATCTGCCGGCCGGCCTGGAAATCGACAATCCAAAACTGGTGTCGTCGGGCGACAGCGGCACGCTGGGCTGGATCGAGGATGGCGAAGAGCCCGAAGATACCGAGTTCCGCGACGATCGTTTCACGGCTGCCGTCGATCGGGCCTCGGATTCCAAGGCGGTCTTCACGGTGGCCTACGTCGTGCGTGTGGTCTCACCCGGCAAATACGTGCTGCCGCAGGCCTATGTCGAGGACATGTACAATCCCTCGCGCTACGGCCGTACCGGGACCGGCACGGTCGAGGTGCGGGCGGCGAAGTGAGTGGTGATGGGATGAGCGACAAGGAGCCACATGCTCCGCCGTCATGCCCGGGCTTGTCCCGGGCATCCACGGACTTTGGTGCGAGAGGCAAGAACGTGGATGGCCGGGACAAGCCCGGCCATGACGGAGCAAGGGGCAGGGGCCCGCGTGTCCTCTCCGCGCTGGCATTCTCGCTCATCCTCACCATCGTCGGCGTCGTCGCGTGGGTTTACTCCCTCGGTCCGCTGCCTTTCGACGACGCCCGCCAGGTTTCCACCACCATCGTCGATCGGAATGGCAAGCTGCTGCGCGCCTATGCGATGGCGGATGGACGCTGGCGACTGCCGGTCGAGACAAAAACGAACGTCGATCCGACCTATCTGAAGCTGCTGCTCGCCTACGAGGACCAGCGCTTTTACGCACATGACGGCATCGACCCGGTGGCGCTGGGGCGCGCTGCGTTTCAGCTTGCGACGCGCGGCCACATCGTCTCGGGCGGCTCGACCATCTCGATGCAGCTCGCGCGGCTGATGGAGCCTCGGCGGCAGCGCTCGCTCCATGCAAAGCTGCGGCAGATCGTGCGTGCGATCGAGATCGAGCGCAGCTTGAGCAAGGAGCAGATCCTCGACCTCTATCTGGCGCTCGCGCCTTACGGCGGCAATCTCGAGGGCATTCGCGCTGCCTCGATCGCCTATCTCGGCAAGGAGCCGAAGCGGTTGTCGCTGGCTGAAGCCGCGTTGCTGGTCGCGCTGCCTCAATCGCCGGAGACCCGCAGGCTCGATCGCTATCCCGATGCGGCGCGCAAAGCGCGTGACCGCGTGCTCGACCGCATGGTCGAGGAGCAACAGATCAGCCTCGACGATGCGAAGCAGGCGAAAGCCGTTCCTGTGCCGAAACTGCGCAAGCCGATGCCGATCCTGGCGCCGCACGCCTCCGATGCGGCGCTTGCGACGGTCAAGGACGCGCCAGTCATCAAGCTGACGCTCGATGCCACCCTCCAGAAGGTGCTGGAGCCGCTAGCGCGCGATCGTGCCATTGCGTTGGAGCCGAACATCTCGGTCGGCATCATCGTCGTCGACAATGAGAGCGGCGACGTGCTCGCGCGCGTCGGCTCGGCCGATTATTTCGACGAGCGCCGGGCAGGGCAGGTCGACATGACCCGCGCCATCCGCTCGCCGGGCTCGACGCTGAAACCCTTCATCTACGGGCTGGCCTTCGAGGACGGTTTTGTTCATCCGGACAGTCTGATCGACGATCGGCCCGTGCGCTTCGGCTCCTACGCGCCGGAAAATTTCGACATGACGTTTCAGGGCACGGTGCCGGTGAAGAAGGCGCTGCAGCTGTCGTTAAACGTGCCCGCGATCGTGCTGCTCGACCGCGTCGGCGCGAGCCGGCTGGCCTCGCGGCTGCGTCAGGCCGGTGGCAATCTGGTTCTGCCCAAAGACGAGGCGCCGGGACTTGCCATGGGCCTTGGCGGCGTCGGCGTGACGCTGCAGGACCTCGCCCAGCTCTATGCGGGCTTCGCCCGGCTCGGCACCACCAAGCCGCTGCGCGAGATCATGAGCGACGGGGACGAGCGCGAGCCGCTGCGGCTGCTCGATCAGGTCGCGGCCTGGCAAGTGGGCAATGTGCTGCTCGGTACCCCGCCGCCGGAGAACGCGGCTCATAACCGCATCGCTTTCAAGACCGGCACCTCCTACGGCTACCGCGATGCCTGGTCGATGGGCTTCGACGGGCGCATGACCATCGGGGTCTGGGTTGGCCGGCCCGATGGCGCGCCGGTTCCGGGCCTGATCGGTCGGGTTGCCGCCGCGCCGATCCTGTTCGACGCCTTCGCCCGCACCGGCAAGACGCTCCTGCCGTTGCCGAAGCCGCCGAAAGGAACTCTCGTGGCCAGCAACTCCAAGCTGCCATTGCCCTTGAGGCGGTTCCGCCCGGTCGGGGATCTGGTGCGGACCGGGGGCGAGCAGGCCCTGCACATCCAGTTTCCGCTGAACGGCTCGCGGATCGACGTCGATCGCTCAGGTGGCGAGGGCGGCGCAGCCATGCCGGTCAAGGTCGCCGGCGGCGTTCTGCCCATGACCGTCATGGTTAACGGAACGGCGCAGGGCGAGATCGACGGACGGCGCCAGCGGCTGATCGATCCGCCCGGTCCGGGCTTTGCGCGGCTGACCGTCATCGATGCCACGGGCGCCGCGGACACAGTTGTCATTCGAATTCAGTGACCCTGCCTCAAGCGGTTGTGGCGATGGCGGTTTCAGCGTAAGCGGAACCGATGGCCGAGACCTATCCAACACCCCGTTTTGGAGCTCCCCGCGAGCCGAAATCCCCGGTGAATCCGGGCAGCCGGCTCGTGTCCATGTTCGACATCGCCACGGCCAGCCACGTCCGCGCGGTCGCCTTCCTGCTGCTGTGCGCGCTGCTGCTATTCCTGCCGGGCTTCTTTACGATTCCGCCGGTTGATCGCGACGAGGCGCGCTTTGCGCAGGCCACCAAGCAGATGGTCGAGAGCGGCGATTATGTCGACATCCGCTTCCAGGAAGACGTCCGCTACAAGAAGCCCGTCGGCATCTACTGGCTGCAATCGGCCGCGGTCGAGACGGCATCGGCGCTCGGTCTGCCGCGGGCCGAATTGCGCATCTGGGTCTATCGGCTTCCCTCGCTGATCGGCGCGATAGGCGCCGTGCTCATGACCTATTGGACGGCGCTCGGCTTCGTCACGCGGCGCGCCGCGGTGCTTGCAGCACTTCTGATGTGCGCCTCCGTGCTGCTCGGCGTCGAGGCGCGGCTTGCGAAGACCGACGCCATGCTGCTGTTCTGCGTGGTCGCCGCGATGGGCGCGATGGCACGGGCGTATCTGTCGTGGCAGCGCGCCGAGGACGAGACCCATCCGCCCTGGAGCTGGCCCGCGATCTTCTGGACGGCTCTCGCTGTCGGCATCCTGATCAAGGGCCCGCTGATCCTGATGTTCGCAGGCCTGACCATCATCGCGCTCGCGATCCAGGACCGCGATGCCTCCTGGCTGTGGAAGCTGCGCCCGCTCTGGGGCCTGATGTGGATGCTGGTGCTGGTGCTGCCCTGGTTCGTCGCGATCTTCTGGCGCGCGGGCGATGCCTTCTTCGCCGATTCCGTCGGCGGCGACATGTTGAGCAAGTTGGGCGCGCAGGAATCCCACGGCGCGCCGCCCGGACTGTATCTGGTGCTGTTCTGGATCACGTTCTGGCCCGGCGCGCCGCTCGCGGCGATGGCCGCGCCCGCGGTCTGGCGCGCGCGGCGCGAGCCCGGCGCGCAATTCCTGCTGGCCTGGCTGGTCCCGTCCTGGATCGTGTTCGAGGTGGTGCTGACCAAGCTGCCCCATTACGTGCTGCCGCTGTATCCTGCGATCGCGATCCTCACCGCGGGCGCGCTCGAGCGGCGGGTGCTGTCGTGGTCCTGGCTGATGCGCGGCTCGGCATGGTGGTTCGCAATCCCCGTGGGCGGCTCGATCATCGCGGTCGTCGGCGCGGTGATGCTGACGCGGCAGCCTGCTTTCGTGGCATGGCCGTTCATCGCGGCCTCGCTGATCTTTGGCCTGTTCGCCTGGTGGCTTCACGACAACAATCACGCCGAGCGCTCGCTGCTCAACGCGCTGGTCGCAGCCCTGATGCTCGCGCTAACGGTCTACGGCATCGTGCTGCCGTCGCTGACGCCGCTGTTTCCGAGCATCGAGATCGCACGCGCCCTTCGCAACGTCACCTGCGTGGGCCCGAAGGCGGCCGCGGCCGGCTATCACGAGCCGAGCCTGGTCTTTCTGACGGGTACGCAGACGCTGCTCACCGACGGTTCGGGTGCGGCGGATTTCCTGCGGCAGGGGAGCTGCCGTTTCGCGCTGATCGAGCAGCGTTCGGAGCGCGGCTTCGTGCAGCGCGCCGAGGCGATCGGGCTGCGCTACAAGGTTGGCACCCGCATCGACGGCTACAATTTCTCGCAAGGGCGCGCGATCTCGATCTCGATCTTCCGCTCGGAAGGCACCGAGTAGGATGTCGGCACCAACCGACATCTCGCCGCGCGCGAGCTATCCCGCACAATTGCTCACGCTCTCGGGGCGCGCCCTGGCACAGCTCGTGCGCACGCCCTCGCATTCGCGCCGCGCCGAGGCCGCGCGAAAGCTGGCGCGGCATTCGCTTTGGCTGAGTGCTGCAGGTGCAGCCCTGGTCATCGCGCTGATGGTCGTGTTCGACCTGACCGAGATCCAGCTGATGCCGCCGCGTGGCACGCCAGGCCTGTGGCCGATCCGCATCCTCACCGATTTCGGCAAGGACGAGTATGTGCTCTCGGTGCTCGGGGGTGTGCTGGTGGTGCTGGTGCTGGTTGCGGCGGGATTGCACGGCACAAGCCGCGCATTGCTGCTCGGCCTCGGCACGCGGCTGCAGTTCGTGTTTCTGTCTGTTGCCGTGCCGATATTCGTCGCCGAGATCCTGAAATATCTCATCGGCCGCGGACGTCCGTTTGTCGGCGGCAAGGCCAATCCCTTCAACTTCATCCCGTTCGAGGGGACCGGGGCCTATGCCAGCTTGCCGTCGGGGCATGCAGTGACGGCGTTCGCCCTGGCGTTTGCGGTCTCGGCGCTGTGGCCGCGCCTGCGCGTGTTCATGTTCACTTACGCGATCGTGATCCTGCTGACGCGACTGGTGCTGCTTGCGCACCACCCGAGTGACGTGGTGGCCGGCGCCCTGGTCGGCATGGTCGGCGCGATGGCGGTGCGCTACTGGTTCGCGGCCCGCAGGCTCGGCTTTGCCATCCGTGCCGACGGGACCATTGTGCCTCTTGCGGGGGCAGTCTCAGGCCGCCTCAAAAGGGTTGCCCACGGGGCATCCGCCCCATAAAAGCGGCTGCCTGCCGGGACCGCCGGTTCCTTAAGGCAAGCCAATTCCAACCACGAGCTTCGATTTGTCGTCCCAGCCTTCGGTTTTCCAGCCCTCGGTTTCGATCGTCGTTCCCGTGCGCAACGAAGCCGACAACATCGTGCCGCTGATCGAGGAGATCGGCGCGGCGCTCGACGGCCGCTGGGCCTATGAGATCATCTACGTCAATGACGGTTCGACGGACGCGACCGGCGAACGGCTTGGCGCGGTCATGAAGCAGCGGGACAATCTGCGCCAGCTGCGCCATGCCAGATCAGGCGGCCAATCCGCGGCCGTGCGCAGCGGGGTGCGTGCGGCACGCGGCGCGATCGTGGCGACGCTCGACGGCGACGGCCAGAACAATCCGGCCTTCCTGCCGGACCTGATTTCGGCTGTCGAGAACGGAAGCAAGGTCGGACTTGCGGCTGGACAACGCGTCGGCCGCAAGGATACCGGCTTCAAGAAATTCCAGTCACGTGTCGCCAACGGCGTCCGCAACGCGATCCTGAAGGACGGTACGCGCGACACCGGCTGCGGCCTGAAGGCGTTCCGGCGCGAGGTGTTCCTGATGATGCCCTATTTCGACGGGCTGCACCGCTTCCTGCCGGCGCTGGTGCGCCGCGAGGGTTACGAGATCGCCTATGTCGACGTGATCGACCGTCCGCGCCGCTCCGGCGTGTCAAACTACGGTTTCTTCGACCGGCTGTGGATCGGGATCATGGATCTCGTGGGCGTCTGGTGGCTGATCCGCCGCAAGAAGCCGACGCCGGATGTGACTGAGGTGACGGCATGATCATCCAATACGGTCAGGCGCTGAGCAATTATTTCTACGATGTCTTCGTGGCCAAGTTCGACTTCTGGCTCGCGTTCGGCCTCGTCGCGCAGCTGTTCTTCACGGCACGCTTCCTGGTGCAGTGGATCGCGAGCGAGCGCGCCGGCAACAGCGTGGTGCCGATGGCGTTCTGGTTCTGCTCGATGGGCGGCGGGCTGATGACGCTGGTCTATGGCGTCGTCAAGCGCGAGCCTGTCATCATCCTCGGCCAGGCGCTCGCGACCATCATCTATATCCGTAACATCATGTTGATTGTGAAGAACCGCGGCCGCGCGTCAAAGACGCTGGAGCGCTGATCCAGGCTAGCGCGGCAACGCGGACGCCGCGCCCGGCGCGGGCAGGGCGGCGGTCTCCGCTTCGTGCCTGCGATGGGGCTCCCCGGCCGCGTCGAGCACGGGATAGGCGACCGAGCAGATATGCGAGTGGATGCGGCGCAGGTCCCGCAGCACGTCGAGATGCAGCGACGTGGTTTCGATTGTCTCG
The DNA here is from genome assembly GCF_040939785.1 of Bradyrhizobium lupini. Lineage (NCBI taxonomy): Bacteria > Pseudomonadati > Pseudomonadota > Alphaproteobacteria > Hyphomicrobiales > Nitrobacteraceae > Bradyrhizobium > Bradyrhizobium lupini. The sequence continues at coordinate 72,698 of NZ_CP162553.1, read as the reverse complement.
GGGCGGCCCTCGCGCAGGCGGTCGAGGTGGCGCTCGACGGCGGCAAGCTCGGTATTGCGCAGCGCAGTCTTCTCCACCAGCAGCTTGCGCGCCTCGTTGGCGTCGCCCGACATGAAGACGCCGAAGGCGATGCGCAGCGAATCCATCGTGCGCTTGTGGAAGGCGGCGAGCTCCTCGGCGCCCTCGGGCGAGAACTGGAAGCGACGCTTGATCTTCTTGGTCGCGAGCTCGCTCAGGCTCTTGTCGATGATATCGCCGATATGTTCCAGATTGATGGCGAAGGAGATGATCTCCATCGCGCGCCGGCCCTCGCTCTCGTCGAGGCTGCCGCGCATGAGTTTAGTCACGTAGAGCTTGATGGCTTCGTCGAGGCCGTCGACGATGTTGTCCATCTTCGAGACCTGGTCGACCAGCGCACGGTCGCCGCTCATCATCGCCGCCATCACCTTGCGCAGCATGATCTCGACGAGATCGCCCATGCGCAGGGTTTCGCGGCCGGCATCGGCCAGCGCCAGCGACGGCGACTCCAGCGCGGTTTCGTCGAGATAGCGCGGCCGGGCCGGATCGGCCTCCTGAACACGATCGGGCAGGACCCGGGTCAACAGGCGCGACACGGTATCGAGCAGGCCGATGAAGATGATGGCCGTGCCGACGTTGAAGGCGATATGAAACGCCGCCGTCATCCTGGCGAGATCGGGCTGCCAGGCGTGCATGTGCTCGGCGATCGGGCCCAGGAAGGGCAGGACCAAGGCGATCCCGATCACGCGGTTGACGAGATTGCCCACCGGCAGGCGATAACTGGCGGGATCGTCACGCTTGGCGCCTTCGAATACGGGATTGATGGCGCTGCCGAGATTGGCGCCAAGCACCAGTGCGAGCGCCGCGTAAGGCGAGATGAACTGCGAATAGGCGAGCGACATGATCAGCAGCACGCTGGCGACGCTCGAATGCACCGCCCAGGTGACGAGCGCCGCGATCACGATGCACAGAACGGGATCGCCCGTGATGGAGGACATCACGATGCGGACGCCCGGCGCGTTCTCGGCCGGCGCCAGCGTGTCGAGCAGGATGTGCAGCGACAGCAGCATCAGCCCGAGGCCGATCAAGACACGGCCAACGTCCTTGATCCGTGAGCGTGGACCCACGCGGAAGGCGACCAGTCCGAGCACGAACAGGACCGGCGCGACGGCGGCGATGTTGAACGACAGCACCTGCACGATCAACGTCGTGCCGACATTGGCGCCGAGCATGATGGCGAGCGCGGTGACCAGGCTGAGCAAGCCCTCGGCTGCGAACGAACTCGTGAGCAGCGCGGTCGCGGTGCTGCTCTGGAGCAGGGCAGTAAGGCCGAGACCGGCGGCGAACGCGTTGAAGCGGTTACCAAGCGCCTTGCCGAGGAGCCGTCGCAAGTCCGGGCCAAAGGCGCGCAGAATCCCGCTGTGGACCATGTGCAGGCCCCACAGCAACAGCGCCACGCCGCCCATCAGATCGAGCAGTACCAACGTTCCCATGCTCCGTGTCCGGATTGGAGTCGATTGGTGAGGCTAGCGCCAAATGCTTGAGGTTCAAACCATTTGTTGGCGCGTCGGCGTTAACGTTTGCGGCTTCTGCACGTTCCCACGGCGTGATGCCTTGTGAGCAGGCTCACATTGCTGCCTTGAGGGCAGCGAAGCCGCGATCGAGGTCGGCCTTGAGGTCGTCGACGCTTTCGAGCCCGATATGCAGACGCAGCGTCGGGCCGCCCGGCGACCATGTCGTGGCGGTGCGATAGGCGTCGCAATCGAAGGGAATCGCCAAGCTCTCGAAGCCGCCCCAGGAAAAGCCCATGCCGAACAGTTTGAGCGTATCGAGCATGGTGTCGACCGCCTTCTGCGGCGCTGGCTTCAAGACGATGCTGAACAGGCCCGAAGCGCCGGTGAAGTCGCGCTTCCAGATCGCATGACCCGGATCGGTCTCGAGCCCCGGATGCAGCACGCGCGCGACCTCGGGACGGCTCGCAAGCCAGCGCGCCATGTCGAGCCCGGAGCGATGATGCTGCGCCAGCCGCACCGACAGCGTACGCAGGCCGCGCAGTGCCAGGAAGACGTCATCGGGACCGGCACAGACGCCGAGCAGGCGGATGCCTTCGGCGATCTGCGGCCATGCTTTGGCATTGGCCGAGATGGTGCCGAACATGATGTCGGAATGACCGCCGATATATTTGGTGGCGGCCTGCATGCTGATGTCGACGCCCTGTTCGAGCGAGCGGTGATAGAGCGGCGTCGCCCAGGTGTTGTCGTCGATGACGATCGCGCCGCGGGCATGCGCGACCTCGGCGATGGCGCGGATGTCTGGCATCTCGAACGACTGCGAGCCTGGCGCCTCGACCAGCACAGCGCTTGTGTTGGGCCTGAACAGCTTGTCGATGCCGGCGCCGATCATCGGATCGAAATAGGTGGTCTCGACGCCGTAGCGGGTGAGCATGCCGTTGCAGAAATTGCGCGAGGGCCGATAGACGTTATCGCAGACCAGGATGTGGTCGCCGGCCTTCAGCACCGAGAGCAGGGTGGTCGAGATCGCCGACAGACCCGACGGCACGATGCCGACGCCGGCGCATTGCGGCCCCTCTAGCGTCATCAGCGTCTCCTGGAACGCCTTGGTGGTGGGGGAACCATGGCGGCCATAGGTGAACTCGCCGCGATGGGCGTGCAGGTCCTCGGCGGTCGGATAGAGCACGGTCGAGCCGTGGAACACCGGAGGATTGACAAACCCCTTCTGCGCCTTGGTGTCGCGGCCGGAGGTGACCAGCCGGGTCTCGGCGTGCTGTTCGGAGGGGGGTGAGGAATCCATGCGTCTGCTTTCAAAAGCGCGTTTCCACCAGGCACGCTGCGCCCGCGGGCTGGCCGAAAGGCCGCTGTCGTTAATAACAGAACACAGAAGAGTCCCGTCAACCCCTTGACCCGGCAGGCCAGTCGTTCTGTTATCGCAGGTGCTATTCAGTCGCCGCATGTTGAGGGGCCTGCCGCGACCTTCGATCCATCGCCTGACCGGACCAAGCGCCACAGCCGTAACGGCGGGCGCCTGTCGGCGGGGATTAAGGCAGGGCCTCCCGGGATCGGCGGGTGATCGGCAAGGATTTCCAGCATGACTCTTGCGGGGCTGGTCTTGAGACGGCTAGCCCTGGCAGAGGCGATCGCAAAGACAACGTTCCTGACCTTGAGACGACTTTGAAAGGCCCAAAGCCCATGAAACGCGTAACCCTGGCTCTCTCTCTCGCCCTCGCCGCCGGCCTGGCTGCCCAAGCCGCCGATGCGCAAACGCTCAAGACCGTCAAGGACCGGGGCATGCTGTCCTGCGGTGTCAGTCAGGGTCTGCCCGGCTTCTCCTCGCCGGACGACAAGGGCAACTGGACCGGGCTTGATGTCGACGTCTGCCGCGCGATCGCCGGGGCGATCTTCAACGATCCGACCAAGGTCAAATACGTGCCGCTCTCCGCCAAGGACCGTTTCACGGCGCTGCAATCCGGCGAAGTCGACGTGCTGTCGCGCAACACCACCTGGACCATTTCGCGCGACACCTCGCTCGGCGCCAACTTCACCGGCGTGACCTATTATGACGGGCAGGGCTTCATGGTGAAGAAGTCGCTCAAGGTGAACTCGGCGCTCGAGCTCAACAGCGCGTCGGTCTGCGTCCAGACCGGCACCACGACCGAGCAGAATCTCGCCGACTACTTCAAGGCCAACAACATGAAGTACGAGGTGATCGCGTTCGGCACCAACGACGAAACGGTCAAGGCCTACGAGGCCGGGCGCTGCGACGTCTTCACCACCGACCAGTCGGGCCTGTACGCCAACCGCCTGAAGCTTGCCAATCCCGGCGATCACATGGTGCTCCCGGAAATCATCTCGAAGGAGCCGCTCGGTCCGATGGTGCGCCACGGCGACGACCAATGGTTCGACATCGTGAAATGGACGCTGTTTGCCATGATCACCGCCGAAGAGCTCGGCGTGACCGCGAAAAACGTCGACGAAAAGGCGAAAGGGGAAAATCCTGAACTGAAGCGCGTTCTGGGTACCGATGGCAATTTCGGTGAACAGCTCGGCCTAAGCAAGGATTGGGTGGTGCGCATCGTGAAGGCCGTCGGCAATTACGGCGAAGTGTTCGACCGCAATGTCGGCGCAGGCTCGCCGCTCGGTATCAATCGGGGTCTCAACAATCTCTGGAACAAGGGCGGTCTCCAATACGCCCCGCCGATCCGCTGATCCCGCCTGACCCGCGCTCGCGGCGATGAGCATCGAGGCTCGCAAACCCCCGCCCCAGATCGCGCTGAAGATCAGGCGCGTGCTGGGGGGCAAGACGGGCTGGAACGGCATCGCCGTCCAGTTTGCCTTCGCTGCGATCCTGGGCTGGATTGCCTATGAAATCGTCTCCAACGCCCGCGCCAACCTCGAGAACCAGCATATTGCCGCCGGCTTCGGCTTCCTCGCGAACAACGCCGGTTTCGACGTCAATCAGACGCTGATCTCGTATACCGGCTCGGACACGTTCCTGCGCGTATTCCTGGTCGGGCTCCTCAACACGCTCGTGGTCTCGGTGGTGGGCATTGTGTTCGCCACCTTGATCGGCTTCATCGTCGCGCTGTGCCGGCTGTCGCCCAACTGGCTGCTCGCGCGCATTGGCGAAATTTATGTCGAGATCATCCGCAACTTGCCGCTGCTATTCCAGATCCTGTTCTGGTACCTGGCGGTGCTCGCGGCCTTGCCCAATCCACGACAGAGCATTTCGCTGCTCGGCATAGCTTTCGTCAGCAATCGCGGTCTCGTCATTCCCCGCCCGATCGGCGAGAGCGGCTTCGAGGCGTTTCTGGCGGTGCTGGCCCTCGGCATTGTGGCTTCGGTGGCGTTGCGCATCCATGCGCGCCGGGCGCTGTTCGAGCGGGGTCAGGTGATCCGGATCTGGCCCTATATGCTGGGCCTGCTGTTCGGACTGCCGCTCGTCACCATGCTGGTAGCGGGTCTGCCCTTCAGCTTCGAGCTGCCGCAGCTCAAGGGTTTCAATTTCGCCGGTGGCTCGCGGATCATCCCGGAGTTCGTGGCGCTCACGTTGGCCTTGTCGACCTATACGGCCGCCTTCATTGCCGAGATCGTGCGCGCGGGCATCCTCTCCGTCCACAGCGGACAGATGGAGGCGGGATCGTCGCTGGGCCTGAGCCGCGGCACCACGCTGCGCTTGGTCGTCGTGCCGCAGGCGATGCGCGTCATCGTTCCGCCGCTGACCAACCAGTACCTCAATCTCACCAAGAATTCGTCGCTGGCCGTCGCGATCGGCTATCCCGACCTCGTCTCCGTGTTCGCCGGCACGTCGCTGAGCCAGACCGGGCAGGCCATCGAGATCATCGCCATGACGATGGGCGTGTATCTCCTGATCTCGCTGATCACCAGCGCCGTCATGAGCGTCTACGGTTGGCGCGTCAGCCGGAGTCTCGGCGCATGAGCGATATCACCTCGTCCAGTTTCGTTCGCCGGGATCTTCTGGATGAGCGTCCCGCGCCGGTGAAGACCACGGGCTTCGTCGGCCTGGTGCGGACGCGCCTGTTCAACTCGCCGACCAACATCCTGCTCACGATCGTCGGCGCCTTGCTGCTCTGGTTCACCATCATTCCTTCCGTCAAATTCCTGATGGTCGATGCAGTCTGGACCGGCAAGGATCGCACGGCCTGCCTCGCCGAGAACGCCGGCTTTACGGTCGGCGCCTGCTGGCCCTACATCCAGGCCAAGCTGCCGCAACTGATCTACGGCTTCTACCCCGAAGCCGAACGCTGGCGGGTCAACCTCACGCTCGTGTTGTCAGTAGTCCTGTTGGTGCCGTTGCTCATTCCGCGACTGCCGTCGAAAGGATTGAACGCTGGCCTGTTCTTCCTTGCGTTTCCGGTGGTCGCATTCTTTCTGCTGCATGGCGGCGGCATCAAGGGATTTGGCCTGAGCTGGACCGCTGACCTGCTGCAATTGTTCGACGACAGCATCATCGGCGCTGGGCAGGCTCTGCTCGGTCTCGGCAAGACCTCCTCTGCCGCACCGCTGTTGTGGGTCGTCGGCAATGTCATCGTGCTCGTGGGTACCGCGATCTACTGGCTGATCTTTCCGCTGACCTGGCTGCGTGACCAGTTGCAGGGGACAGGCCAGTCGGTCTGGGCCGATTTCGCCATCACTGCCGCGATCGTCTCACTGATCGCCTTCGTTCTCGGCGGCGGCCTCCGCACCGGGGGCGGGCCCTCACATCCAGCATCGTCACCTTCGCCGCCATCGCAATCGTGATCAAGCTGATGGGGCTTGATCACGGCGGACTGCCGATCGTGCAGACGAACCTGTGGGGCGGACTTCTGGTGACGCTGGTGGTCTCCGTCACCGGCATCGTCACCTCGCTGCCGATCGGCATTGCGCTGGCGCTTGGCCGCCGCTCGACCATTCCGTTGATCCGGATCTTCTCGATCGCCTTCATCGAGTTCTGGCGCGGCGTGCCGCTGATCACCGTGCTGTTCTTTGCCACCTACATGCTGCCGCTGTTTCTGCCGGGCAATTTCACGGTCGATGGTCTCGTGCGTGCGCTGATTGGAATCTCTGTTCACGGGCGCCTATCAGGCCGAGAACGTCCGCGGCGGGCTGGCTGCGATCCCGCGCGGGCAGGGCGAGGCGGCCGCGGCATTGGGGCTGTCCTGGTGGAAGACGACCTCGCTGATCGTGCTGCCGCAGGCGCTACGCCACGTCATTCCGAACCTCGTCAACAGCTTCATCTCGCTGTTCAAGGACACTTCGCTGGTCTCGATCGTGGCGCTGTTCGATCTCCTCGGCTCGCTGCGGGCGTCGTTCTCGGATCCGAAATGGTCGTCGCCATCGACCGCTTTCACAGGGTTCGCCTTCGCCGGGATCATCTACTTCATCTTCTGCTTTGGAATGTCACGCTACTCGCTCTTCGTTGAGCACCGCCTCAACGCTCACCGCCGCAACTGATCGAGGTCACCATGTCCGACCCCATCGTCAAGATTTCCGGCCTGAACAAATGGTACGGCGAGTTTCACGTGCTGCGCGACATCGACCTTACGGTCGAGAAGGGCGAGCGCATCGTGATCTGCGGCCCCTCCGGCTCGGGCAAGTCGACGCTGATCCGCTGTATCAACGCGCTCGAGGAGTTTCAGGAAGGCGAGATCGTCGTTGACGGCATCGAGCTCGGGCCGAACCTCAAGCACGTCGATGCGGTGCGGCGCGAAGTCGGCATGGTGTTCCAGAGCTTCAACCTGTTTCCGCACCTGTCCGTGCTGGACAATTGCACGCTGGCGCCGATCTGGGTGCGCAACATCCCCAAGAAGGACGCCGAGGCTGCGGCGATGAAGTTTCTGGAGCGGGTCAAGATCCCGCACCAGGCCAACAAGTTTCCGGGACAGATGTCCGGCGGTCAGCAGCAGCGCGTCGCGATCGCCCGCGCGCTGACGATGAACCCGAAGGTGATGCTGTTCGACGAGCCGACCTCGGCGCTCGACCCCGAAATGGTCAAGGAGGTGCTGGACACCATGGTCGACCTTGCCGAGGAGGGCATGACCATGCTGGTGGTCACCCACGAGATGGGCTTTGCCCGCGAGGTCGCCAACCGCGTGGTGTTCATGGACGCGGGCCAGATCATCGAAGCCAACACGCCCAACGAGTTCTTCGCGGCCCCACAGCACGCCCGAACAAAACTGTTCCTGAGCCAGATCCTGCGCTGAGCACCTGCAATCCGGTGGCGTCGCGGGTCTAACCGGCCCGCCAGCTTGGCACCATGCGAATCGGCCAAGCTCTTTTTCGGGCCATCCTCCGGAGAGAGACTTTGCAGAGCAGCGCCGGCGCGCGCGCATTCCAGAACGCGCGATTGCAAAAGAAATTGAAGAAGCAGGCGGACGCACTCATGTCCGCCGCGGTTCAGGCACTCGGCCAGGGCAGATACGCGGAGGTCGAGACACTCTGCCGCCGGATTTTGACGGAGGTTCCGGATCATTTCGACGCCGCGCACTTGCTCGGTCTGCGCGCGTATGATGGCGGGCGGCTCGATGAGGCGCAACAACTGCTCGAGCGCGCGACCGTGCTCGATCCGCGTTCGCCCGATGCCCATGGTAATCTCGGGGCGGTGTATTTCACCCTCCAGAAGTTTCAGGAGGCTCGCGCATGCCAGGAGAAGGCCGTTGCGCTGAAGCCGAATTCTCCGATCGCCTTGACCAATCTCGGCAATACGCTGCTGCACATGGGCCTCGCCGAGCAGGCTATCGAGCTGCACGATCGCGCTATCAGGCTGAAGCCGGACTATGCCGATGCATTTTGCAATCGGGGCATGGCGGAGCTGATCGAAGGCCAGTCCCAGCGCGCCAAGGAGAGTTTCGATCGCGCCCTCGCGTTTCAACCGCGTCACGCGGAAGCGATCGCAGGCAGGGCATGGTATGCATCGAGCTCCGGCACTACGAAGAGGCGGCCGCGGCGATCGCGGCAGGGCTCGCGATCAAGCCGGATTCGCCGAAGATTCTGGCGCAGCGCGGACGGCTCAATCTCGATCTGTTGCGGCTGGAGCAGGCGCTCGCGGACTTTGATGCGGCGCTGGCGCTTTCGCCGAGGCTCGAAGTGGCCTTGCAGGGAAAGGCGCAAGTCAACCTTGTCAAGGGCAACACGGCCGAGGCGATTGCGGCCGTCGAGACCTTGCTGGAGGAAAATCCGCGGTCCGACATCGGAATTGCGCTCCTGGCTTCCTGCTATGCGAGCCAGGGAGACATCGCGACGGCGCTCGAACATCTCGACGCCGGGCTGGCAATGGCGCCTGATTATGCGGACTTGATCGGGCGCAAGATATTCTTCCTGGACTATCTCCCGGAGGCCGATTTTTCGGTTCAGCAGGCTGCGCGAAAACAATGGTGGGACGCGATCGGCGCCAAATTGGCGCAAAGGGCGTTGGCGCCCCGCACGCTTGATCCGGACAAGCGGATTTTGATCGGATATGTCGCTTCCGAATTGAGGAACCACTCGGCAGCGTTCGCTCTGTTGCCGGTGCTGCGCCATCATGATCATGCCAGGTTCGAGATCGTCTGCTATTCGTGCTCGCCGGTAAGAGATGAGATGACCGCCGCATTCAGGTCCTCGGCGGACGTCTGGGTCGACGCCTGGCAGATGTCGGACGACGAACTGGCCGATCGCATTCAGGCCGACAAGGTCGATATCCTGATCGACGTATCCGGGCACACGACCGGCAACAGGCTCCATGTCTTCGCCCGCAAGCCGGCCCCGATCCAGGTCTCGGGGTTTGGTCACGCCACGGGCACGGGCCTTCAGACCATGGACTACGTGCTCGCGGATCCCGTCTTCATTCCGCAATCGGCGCGCCATCTGCTGGCTGAAAAGGTCTACGACCTGCCGTGCCTGATCACGATCGATCCCATTTTGGATCTACCTGCATCGGAGCCGCCCATGCTCCGCAACGGCCATGTCACCTTCGGCGTGTTCAACCGCATCTACAAGATCTCGGACGAGGCCATCCGGGTGTGGTCGAAATTGATGCGCGAAGTGACCGGTTCGAAGATCATCGTCAAACATACCCTGCTTGACGATCCCATGTTGCGCGACAATTTGGTCGCGCGGTTCGTGGCACAGGGCGTTGCCGAGGAGAATGTCACCTGCCTGGGCTCGTCGCCGCGCCCCGAGCACCTGCGCGGCCTTTGCGAACGTCGACATATCGCTCGACACGTTCCCGCAAAATGGCGGCGTCAGCACCTGGGAATCGCTCTATGCCGGCGTTCCGGTCGTGGCCAAGCTCGGCAACGGCGCCTCGTCGCGTGCCGGTGGTTCGATCGTGGCTGCGGTCGGTCTCGACGACTGGATCGCGCAGGACGACGAGGGCTATGCCGCGATCGCCTGCAAATATGCGGCGCAGCCGGCGTATCTGGCGAGGTTGCGCAGCGGCTTGCCGGCCCGAATCGCAGCGTCCCCCGCCGGCAATGTCGAAATCTACACGCGCGAGGTCGAAGCGGGCTATCGCCAGTTCTGGCGCGACTACTGTGCCGCGGCTGTCGAAGGCAGCGAGGTTGCGTAGGGGACCGGCAGCGCCGGGCCGCTGAGCCCCGGGAAATCCCGGGGGTGTCACCATGCCAGCTGACCGGCAGGTCGGGCTTGCGAATCAGTTAGAACTCTGCCCCGGGCCATCTTCCGGAGAGACACCTTGCAGAGCAGCGGCGGCGCGCGCGCATTCCAGAACGCGCGATTGCAGAAGAAATTGATGAAGCAGGCGGACGCCGTCCTCTCCGCCGCGGCTACCGCCTATGGCCAGGGCCGATATGCTGAGACTGAAGCACTCTGCCGGGAGATCCTTAAAGCGCTGCCCGATCATGTCGACGCTCTGCACCTGCTCGGCATGTGCGCGCATGACGGCCGGCGCCTGGAGGAGGCGCAACAGCTGCTCAAGCGCGTGATTGTGCTCGATCCGCGCCTGCACGATGCCCATAACAACCTCGCGACCGTGCATTTCGATCTCGGCAATTACGAGGAGGCGCGGCGGTGCCAGGAGAGGGCCATCGCGCTAAAGCCGAATTTTGCGGTCGCGCTGACCAACCTCGGCAACACGCTGATGCATCTGGGGCAGTACGAACAGGCGCTCGAGCTGCATGAGCGCGCCATCAAGATCAAGCCGGATTATGCCGACGCGTTCTGCAATCGCGGTATGGTCGAGATTGTGCTTGGACAGATCATGCGCGCCAAGGAAAGCTTCGACCGCGCCCTGCTGTTTCAGCCCCGTCACGCCGAGGCTATCGTCGGCAGCGGCATGGTCAGCATGGAGCTGCGGCACCACGACGAGGCGGCCGCCAAATTTGCCATGGCGCTGGCGATCAAGCCCGGCTCGCCGAGGATCGTGGCCCAACGCGGGCGGCTCAGTTACGAGTTGCAGCGCCTGGAGCCCGCGCTTGCGGATTTCGAGGCGGCGCTTGCGATCTCGCCCAAGCTCGAGCTGGCGCTACGCGGCAAGGCCCAGGCCTGCCTCGTCATGGGAAAGACCGCGCAGGCGATGGCAGCCGCAACGGCCCTGATCGAGCAAAATCCGCGCTCCGAGGTGGGGCTGGCGCTGATGGGCTTCTCTTATTCGAACCAGGGGGACATGGACGCAGCGATCGAGTATCTCGATCGCGCGCTGGCAGTCCGGCCGGACTATGGGGATGCGATCAGAGGAAAGATCTTCCTGGAGGACTACCGCGCCGAGGCCGATTTCGTGGTCCAGCAGGCGGTGCGAAAATCCTGGTGGGACCAGATCGGCTCCAAGCAGCCGCGAAGGGAGTTGCCGAAGCGGCCGCTGGACCCGGAAAAGCGGATCGTGGTCGGCTATGTCGCTGCCGAATTCCGGCAGCACTCCGCGGGGCTCACGCTGCTGCCAGTGCTGCGCCATCATGATCACACTAAATTTGAAATCATCTGCTACTACTCATGGCCGGGCGCGGACGAGTACACCGCCATGTTCAAATCATTGGCCGACGTCTGGGTCGATGCCTGGGGGCTTTCGGACGACGAACTCGCCGATCGTATCCAGGCCGACAATGTCGACATCCTGATCGACGTTTCGGGCCACACGACCGGTAACAGGCTGCAGTGTTTTGCGCGTAAGCCGGCCCCGATCCAGGCCACTGGCTTCGGACACGCGACGGGCACAGGCATGCCGATTATGGACTACGTGCTCGCGGATCCCATTTTCATTCCGCCGTCGGTTCGGCATCTGTTTGCCGAGAAAATCTACGATCTGCCGTGTCTGATCACCATGGAGCCTGTCTCGGATCTGGCGCCTTCGGAGCTGCCGATGCTCCGCAACGGCTACGTCACCTTTGGCGTGTTCAACCGCATCTACAAAATATCGGATGATGCGATCCGTGTGTGGTCGCGCATCATGCGGGAGTTGCCGGGATCGAAGATGGTCCTCAAGCATGGTCTGCTCGATGATCCCCTGCTGCGCGATAGTCTGGTCGCGCGTTTCCTCGCGCAGGGCGTTGTCGAGGAGAACATCACCTGCCTCGGCACCACCTCGCGCGACGACCATCTGGCGGCTTTCGCCCAGGTCGATATGTCCCTCGACACGTTCCCGCAAAATGGCGGCATCAGCACCTGGGAATCTCTCTACAAGGGCGTTCCCGTCGTGGCCAAGCTCGGCATCGGGGCCTCCTCGCGTGCCGGCGCCTCTATCGTGACTGCCGTCGGCCTCGGCGACTGGGTGGCCGAAGATGACAATGGCTATGTCGAGATTGCTCGCAGGTTTGCGTCACAGCCCGATTATCTGGCGAAATTGCGCACGGAATTGCCGGCCCGGATCGCGGCTTCGCCCGCCGGCAATGTCGAGACCTACACGCGGGAGCTCGAGGCGGGTTACCGAAAGTTCTGGCGCGACTATTGTGCCGCCGCCGCGGATAACGCTGACGTTGCGTAGGCGAGGCCCGGGTTGGGCACCGGCATCTTCCGGGGGATTGCCGGGCCGCCTAAACCGGCGGCTCTGGCCGCGAATCAGCTAGAATCGTCTCGGGCATCCTCCGGAGAGAATCCTTGCAGAGCAGCGGCGCCGGCGCGCGCGCGTTCCAGAACGCGCGATTGCAGAAGAAATTGAAGAAGCAGGCGGACGCGATCATTTCGACCGCGAATGCGGCCTATGGCCAGGGCCGGTATGCGGAGACCGAGGCGCTCTGCCGCCAGATCCTGAATGAACTTCCGGAGCATTTCGGCGCCTTGCACCTGCTTGGCTTGGGCGCGTTCGCGAGCCGACACTTCGAGGCAGCGAAACAGGCCCTCAAATATGCCGTGACGGTCGACCCACGCTCGGCACAGGCTTTTTCCGATTTGGGAGCCACGCATTTCGCACTTGGGGAATATGAGGACGCGCGTACGTCCCTGGAGAGAGCCATCGCGTTGAAGCCCAGCTTCCCGATGGCCTTGGCCAATCTCGGCAATACCTTGTTGCATCTAAACCGCGTCGAGCAGGCTATCGAACTGTACGATCGCGCGATCGGGCTGAAGCCCGATCATGCCGATGCGCTTTGCAATCGCGGCCTGGCAGAGCTCGCGCTGCGCCAGCTTGATCGCGCCAAACAGAGCTTCGAGCGCGCACTGTTGTTTCAGCCGCGAAACGTCGAGGCGCTCGTCGGCAAAGGTTTGGTCAATATCGAGCTCAAAAACTTCGACGAGGCCAAAGGCGCGCTGGAGGCGGCGCTCGCGATCAGGCCAGGCTCGGCGAAAATCCTGGCGAACCGTGGACGGCTCAATCTTGAGACGTCGAGGTTGGAACAGGCGGCGGCGGATTTCGACGCGGCCCTTGCGCTTGCGCCCAAGCTCGAGGTGGCCTTGCAGGGGAAGGCACAAGTCGCGCTCGCCATGGGAAACACGGCGCAAGCGATTTTAGCCTGCACCATGTTGCTGGAGGAATATCCACGCTCAGCGATCGCGATGGCGCTGCTGAGCGCTTGTTTTGCAAATCAGGGAGAGATCGCGTCGGCGATCGAGCTTCTCGATGCGGCGCTGGCCATTGTGCCGGATGCATCCTTGATCGGCCGGAAGATCTTCTTCCTCGACTATCTCTCCGAGGCCGATTTCGCGGTTCAGCAGGCCGCACGAAAGCAGTGGTGGGACGCGATCGGCTCGAAGTTGCCGCGAAGGACTCTTGCCCCCCGGCAGCTTGATCCCGACAGGCGGATCGTGGTCGGCTATGTTGCTGCCGAGTTTTGGCATCACTCGGCGGCGTTCGCTCTGTTGCCGGTGCTGCGCCATCATGATCACGCCAGGTTTGAGATCGTCTGCTATTCGTGCTCGCCGGTAAGAGATGAGATGACCGCCGCATTTAGGTCCTCGGCGGATGTCTGGGTCGACGCCTGGCAGATGTCGGATGACGAGTTGGCCGATCGCATCCAGGCCGACAAGGTCGATATCCTGATCGACGTATCCGGGCACACGACCGGCAACAGGCTCCATGTCTTCGCCCGCAAGCCGGCCCCGATCCAAGTCTCCGGGTTTGGTCACGCCACGGGCACGGGCCTTCAGACCATGGACTACGTGCTCGCGGATCCGGTCTTCATTCCGCAATCGGCGCGCCATCTGCTGGCTGAAAAGGTCTACGACCTGCCGTGCCTGATCACGATCGATCCCATTTTGGATCTACCTGCATCGGAGCCGCCCATGCTCCGCAACGGCCATGTCACCTTCGGCGTGTTCAACCGCATCTACAAGATCTCAGACGAGGCCATCGAGGTGTGGTCGAAAGTGATGCGCGAGGTGACGGGTTCGAAGATCATCATCAAGCATACTCTGCTTGACGATCCCATACTGCGCGACAATTTGGTCGCGCGGTTCGTGGCACAGGGCGTTGCCGAGGAGAATGTCACCTGCCTGGGCTCGTCGCCGCGCCCCGAGCACCTGCGGGCGTTTGCGAACGTCGATATATCGCTCGATACATTCCCGCAAAACGGCGGCGTCAGCACCTGGGAATCGCTCTATGCGGGCGTTCCGGTCGTGGCCAAGCTTGGCAACGGCGCCTCGTCGCGTGCCGGTGGTTCGATCGTGGCTGCGGTCGGTCTCGACGACTGGGTCGCCGAGGACGACGAGGGCTATGCCGCGATCGCCTGCAAATATGCGGCGCAGCCGGCGTATCTGGCGAGGTTGCGCAGCGACTTGCCGGCCCGGATCGCAGCGTCCCCCGCCGGCAATGTCGAAATCTACACGCGCGAGGTCGAAGCGGGCTATCGCCAGTTCTGGCGCGACTACTGTGCTGTGGCCTCCGAAGGCGGCGAGGGCGCCTGACCGTGCCGGGTGAGGCGAGCCTCGAATTGCGCCGGCCACCTTAGTCCTCCGGAAACCATGCGGCGCTCCGCGACCGTGCCGGTTCATGGCTCCGAAAGCTATCTCTGGGCATGTGGCGCCAAAAGGGTGCGCCAATGCTCGGTTTCGTCTTCGGCTTGAACGCCCGGCTCGGGCGATTGCATTTCTTCCTCGCGACGGTCGCGCTTGCGATCGTGATGACGGCGATCTGCTTTGCAATCGCAATGGCCGTGCTGAACAACACCTCGCCCGGCGCGATCCGACCCGAAGACCTCACCAAGAGCTGGGCGATGATCGCCGCGATCGTGTTCTTCGGAGTTGCGACCCTCACGCTGCAATCGATGCGCATCCGCGACATCGGCTGGGATCCGGTCTGCGTGGTGCCTGCCTGGTTCGCGCTCATGATCGTCGACCATGTCGTCGCGGGCCGGTTTCCGGCCTGGGCGATCGGGGAGGAGCACCAGGCAACGGCGGTCGGCGCGCTCGTCAACCTCGCGCTGATGCTCGCGCTCATGTTCTGGCCGAGCGGCGACAGCGAGGGCTCCTACGGCGCTCCCCTCCCGCCGCGCACACGCGCGAACAAGCCTTCGCTATCGAACGAGCGCCTCGCGCGGGTGTCGCAGGGATCGTCTCGCTCGAACTGGAGCTAGACGGCCGGCTTCCGGAACGTTCTAGACGAACGGCAGCTTGATGTTGCTGCGCTTCTCCAGCCATTCAGGCACAGGAAGGCTCTTGGCGCGCATGAAGTCCGCATTGAACAGCTTCGACTGGTAACGGCTGCCGGAATCGCAAAGCACGGTGACGATCGTCTTGCCGGGCCCGAGCTGTTTTGCGAGACGCATCGCGCCGGCAACGTTGATGCCGGTCGAGCCGCCGAGGCACAGGCCTTCGTGCTGGAGCAGTTCGTAGATCACCGTCACCGCTTCCGCATCGGGAATGAGATAGGCGTCATCGACCTTTGCACTCTCGACGATTGCGGTCGCCCGGTTGAGGCCGATGCCCTCGGTGATCGAGCCGCCCGGCGTCGCCTTGGCATCGCCCGTTCTGAAATATTCATACATGCCGGCGCCGTGCGGGTCGGCGCAGGCGATCCTGACGTCCTTGCTCTTCTCTTTCAGGAAGCGGCTGGTGCCGGCCAGCGTGCCGCCGCTGCCGACGGAGCAGACGAAGCCGTCGATCTTGCCGCCGGTCTGCTCCCAGATCTCGGGACCTGTGGACTCGTAATGCGCCTTCGCATTGTCGAGGTTGTTCCACTGGTCGGCGAACAGCACGCCGTTCGGCTCCGTCTTGCGCAGCTCGTCAGCAAGACGGCGGCCGACATGCTGGTAATTGTTCGGATTGGAATAGGGCAGGGCCGGCGATTCCAGCAGCTCGGCGCCGCACAGCTTCAGAAAATCCTTCTTCTCCTGGCTCTGCGTCTCCGGGATCACGATCAGCGTGCGGTAGCCGCGGGCGCTGGCCACGACCGCAAGACCGATGCCGGTATTGCCGGCGGTCGATTCCACGACGAGACCGCCGGGCTTGAGCTGGCCGCGCTTCTCGGCCTCGAGGATCATCCATTTGCCGGCGCGATCCTTCACCGACTGGCCGGGATTCATGAATTCGGCCTTGCCCAGGATGGTGCAGCCGGTCAGTTCGGAAGCGCGCTTGAGCTTGATCAGCGGGGTGTTGCCGATGGCTTCGACAACGTCGTTTTTGATGGTCATGTCAGGGGAAATCACTGGCAAGGGGTTGATTAGGTTGGCCAGAACCTAGTGCTTGAAATGCCAAAGGGGAAGGCTTTTGCGCTGCGGCGAAACCCGCGAAAATCCCCGTAAGCAGTGAAAATTTGGAAGGAGAGATCGCCGCTGCTGCTGTGCTACGCCGCGGGATATCGGTAGGAGGATGTGGCCGGCTTCTGCCAAAACATGGAAGATAAGGGTCGTCGCCAGCGCACCCTCCATTGGATGTCAGCCGTCGCCGTCGAAGAGTGCGGATAGTACGCGGGAGGCGGTCAAGATATCGGCACGACGAACGCTTATTCGTTTTGCGATAATGGACAACCTCGCGAAAGTGGCCAGGCCCGGTTTCGCGGCCGGACTGAAGCCGCATCGCGAGCGGTGCAGGCGGATTGGAGGGGGTTGGCGTCGGTGTGGCGGCAGTATCACATGAAATCTTGGTAAGCTCGAACGCACTCAGGAACGACCCTGAAATTCAAGAAACACCTGCAGGACAGCACCCTTTTGTATTTTCTCAGCTCTAAGATCGTCGCGCTTTGGGGGGCACCTCGCAACTGCGGGACTGTCCCGCGGTTCCGCGTCCGGCTAGTATGAGGCGCACAATTTCGCTGAAAGCATCACTTGTGAACGAGTTGTCCAAAGCCCCCCGACGACCGCGCTGCGAATCGGCTAATCCGGCCGCGCGGCGGCGGTTCGATCTGCCCGGCGGGGGGTGGATGTGACACAACGTGTTCCGGCGATCGCCGTGCGGCGGTCACCAGGCGCGACGTCCCGGACGCGACGTGCGGCGCGCTGGCTTGCGGTCGCTTGCCTCGCCGCCGGTTCGGGCGCCTGCGTGCTGACGCAGGATCTTCCTGATCCCGCGCTCGACGTTCCCACGCAATACAAATATGCCGGGAAGGCCGATGCGCCGCCGTCGCTGGATTGGTGGCGCAGCTTCCGCTCCGCGGAGCTGACACAGCTGATGGAAGAGGCGCACACCGTCAACCTCGACATCGCCGCCGCCGTTTCGCGCATCGTCGAGGCCGACGCTCAGGCGCGGCAGGCGGGTGCGGCGCTGCTGCCGAGCCTGTCCGGCACCGGGCAGGAGGCCTATTCGCGCACCTCCGGTTCCTCCGCCTCGGGGCTAACCAATGGCGGCCGTGAGGTCGTCAACTACCAGGCTTCGCTGAGCGCGAGCTACCAGCTCGATTTCTGGGGCCAAAATCGCGACGCCCTGCAAACGGCGGAAGAGACGGCAAATGCCAACCGCTTCGATCGCGACGTCGTTGCGCTGACCACGCTTGCAGGCGTCGCTAACGCCTATTTCCAGGTGCTGGCCTCGCAGGATCGCATCAGGACCTCACAGCGCAACATCGCGAGCGCGCAACGCATCCTCGATGCCGTCAGGGAACGGCGCAAGGCCGGCACCGGCACCGACCTCGACGTCGCCCAGCAGGAGAGCGTGCTCGCAAACCAGAAGGCACTGGTGCCGCCGCTGCGCCAGACGCTCGACCAGAACGTCAATGCGCTTGCAGTCCTGGTGTCGCGGCCGCCGGAGAGCGTGCGCGTGCTCGGCGGCTCGCTGAACCGGATCGCGATTCCGCGCGTGACGCCGGGACTGCCGTCGGAGCTCCTGACGCAGCGGCCCGACATTCGCCGGCAGGAGGCCCAGCTCGCCTCCGCGACAGCGAACGTCGGCAATGCCCGCGCGCAATTCTTTCCGACCATCCAGCTCACCGGCAATGGCGGCTATCAGAGCTCGGCCCTGGTCTCGCTGTTCCAGCCGCATGCGGCATTCTTCCAGCTCGTCGGCAGCGCGACGCAGCCGATCTTCGACGGCGGCAAGATCCTCGGCAATTTCGAGTTTGCCAAGGCGCGGCAGGACGAATTGCTCCAGACCTACCGCAAGACCATCATCCAGTCCTTTGCCGACGTCGACAACGCGCTGTTCTCGATCAAGCAGACCACGATCAGGCTGCAATTGCAGCGTGACGTCCTCAACGCCTCCCGCCGCGCATTCGATCTCTCCGAGCAGCAATTGCGCGCCGGTACCGCCGATATCGTCACCGTGCTCAATACGCAACTGACCCTGTTCCAGGCGGAAGACGCGCTGTCACAGGCGCAACTTGCCCGCCTTCTTGCTATCGTCAGCCTGTATCAGGCGCTCGGCGGCGGCTGGGAGCCGAGGATGGAGAAACCGGTCAATGCTCTTTAAGCCGGATACGAAGCAAGGCGCGAAGGAGGGAACGGCAAAGAAGTCGCGCGGGCGCGGCTTCGTCATGACCCTGATCACGCTGGCGATCCTCGGCGGGCTCGGCTACTACGGCTGGACCATCTGGCACCAGCAGCCGCAGCAGGCGAACGGCCGCAATCAGCGGCCGGATCTGCCGGTGCCGGTGCTGGCGGCGACGCCCCGCATCCAGGACGTTCCCGTCTACCTCGACGGCGTCGGCGCGATCCGCGCACTCAACACCGTGACCGTCCGCTCGCAGGTCGACGGCAAGCTGATCGCGGTCAATTTCACCGAGGGACAGGACGTCAAGAAAGGCGACGTGGTCGGCGAGATCGACCCGGCGCTCTACCAGGCGACGTACGATCAGGCCGTCGCCAAGAAGGCGCAGGACCAGGCCCAGCTCGCCAACCAGCGTATCGACCTTACGCGCTACGAGCAGTTAGCTGCTTCCAATGCCGGATCCAAGCAGCAGGCCGACACCCAACGCGCGCTGGTCGCGCAGACCGAGGCGTTGGTCAAGGCCGACCAGGCCGCGATCGACAATGCAGCGGCGACGCTGAGCTACACCAAGATCGTGGCGCCGATCTCGGGCCGCGCCGGCCTGCGCCAGGTCGATCAAGGCAACATCATCCATGCCTCGGACACCACGGGTCTCGTGGTGATCACGCAATTGCAGCCGATGGCGGTGTGGTTCAGCCTGCCGCAGCAGCAGATCATGCGCGTCAACGCCGCGGCATCGAAGGGCACGCTCGCGGTCGACGTGTTCGGCAATGACGGCCTCACCGTGATCGACACCGGCAAGCTCACCGGCATCGACAACCAGGTCGACCAGACCACGGGAACGCTCAGGCTCAAGGCCGAATTTCCCAACGCCAATTACCAGCTCTGGCCCGGCCAGTTCGTCAATGTCCGCCTCAAGGTCGAGACCTTGACGCAGGCGCTGGTGGTACCGACCTCTGCCGTGCAGCGCGGACCGATCGGCACCTTCAGCTATGTCATCGGCGAGGATAACATCGTCTCGGCCAAGCCGGTGACGGTGACGCAGCAGAACGAGCATGACGCCGTCATCGCCAGCGGCCTGTCGGCGACCGACAAGGTCGTCACGACGGGCTTTGCCAATCTGTCCGACGGCTCCAAGGTGGTCATCGGGCGCGACGATCAGACCCCGTCGGCCGATCTCGCGCCGCGCAAGCGCTCGCGCGGGCCGGATGGTCAGAAGAAGGACGGCGCAAAAGACGGCCAGAAGGACGGACAAGACAAGGACGGCGAGTTCCGCGCCAAGCGCAAGAGCAGCGAAGGCGACCAGAAGGGCCAGACCGGACCGGCACCAGGGCCTCCGTCAAGTCCGGGTGCATCGGGAAGTGGAGCCAAGCAGCCATGATCCCGACAACAGCCGCCTGAGCGGCAGGCGCATCCCATGGGCGTCTCCGAACCCTTCATCCGCCGTCCGATCGCGACCTCATTGCTCGGCATCGCGCTTCTGATTGGCGGGCTGCTCGGCTATTTCGCGCTGCCGGTGTCCGCGCTGCCGCAGGTCGATTTCCCGACCGTGCAGGTGACGACGCAATTGCCCGGCGCGAGCCCCGACGTGATCGCCTCGCTGATCACCGCGCCCTTGGAGCGGCAGCTCGGCCAGATCCCGTCGCTGTCGGCGATGAACTCGACGAGCTCGTTCGGCGTCAGCCAGATCTCGCTGCAGTTCGATCTCACCCGCGACATCGACGGTGCCACCCAGGACGTCCAGGCTGCGATCAACGCGGCGGCCGGCGTGCTGCCCAAGACGCTGCCTTATCCGCCGACCTACGCCAAGGTGAACCCGGCCGATGCGCCGGTGATGACGTTGGCGCTGCGCTCCGACACAATCTCGTTGCGGGCGATGAGCGACATCGCCGATACGCTTCTGGCGCAGCGGCTGAGCCAGATTTCCGGCGTCGGGCGCGTCTCTGTGCTCGGCGGACTGAAGCCAGCCGTCCGCATCCAGGCGGATCTCGCGCGGCTCGCCGCCTATGGCATAGCCATGGAAGACCTGCGCACCGCGATCGCCAGTGCCAACGTCTCCGGGCCGAAAGGCTCGCTCGACGGCGCGCAGCAATCCTACATCATCGCCGCCAACGACCAGATCGCCGCCGCCGACGCCTACAAGCCTGTCATCATCGCCTACCGCAACGGCTCGCCGGTCACGATCGCCGACGTCGCCCAGATCGTCGATGGGCTCGAGAACGACCGCACCGGCGGCTGGTACCAGGGCTCGCCCGCCGTCATCATCGACATCCAGCGTCAGCCCGGCGCCAATGTGATCGACGTCGTCAGCCAGATCCGGGCGGAAATCCCAAAGGTCCAGCGCGCTATTCCGGCCGGCGTGAACCTCACCATCGTCTCCGACCGCACCGTCACCATCCGTGCCTCGGTGCGCGACGTGCAGTTCACGCTGATCCTCAGCGTCGTGCTGGTGACGCTGGTGGTGCTGCTGTTCCTGCGTTCGCTACGCGCCACGCTGATCGCCGGCGTGGCGCTGCCGCTGTCGCTGATCACGAGCTTCGGCATCATGTATTTTGCCGGCTTCAGCCTCGACAATCTGTCGCTGATGGCGCTCACCATCGGCACCGGCTTCGTCGTGGACGACGCCATCGTGATGATCGAGAACATCGTCCGCCACATGGAAAACGGCGACAGCGCGATGGAGGCCTCGCTGAAGGGCGCCAGCGAGATCGGCTTCACCGTGATTTCGCTGACGGTATCGCTGATTGCGGTGTTCATCCCGCTGTTGTTCATGTCGGGCCTTGTGGGCCGCATGTTCCGCGAATTCGCGCTGACCCTGACGATCGCGGTCGTGACCTCCGCCGTGGTGTCGCTGACGCTGACGCCGATGATGTGCTCGCGCCTGCTGAAGCATGCCCATGAAGAGCTGGCAGTGCCGGGTCTTGCCGCGGTCAGCCGCTTCATCGACCGCACCGTCGGGTTCTATCACCGCACGCTGCTCTGGGTGCTGGAGCGCCAGCGCGCGACACTGGTCGTGACTTTCGCCACGCTGATCGCGACCCTGGCGCTCTATGTCGTCGCGCCAAAGGGCTTCCTGCCGCTGCAGGACACCGCCTCGATCACGGCGGTGACCGAAGCCGGTCCCGACGTCTCGTTTGCGGAGATGCAGAAGCGGCAGGCCGAGGCGGCCGACGCCATCAAGGCCGACCCCGATGTGACCGGCGTGGTCTCGGTGATCGGTGCAGGCTCGGTCAATCCGACCACCAATGTCGGCCGTCTTGTCATGACGCTGAAACCTCGCGGCGAGCGGCGCGACGATGTCAGCGTCGTGATCACCCGCCTGAAGGGGCGGGTGGCCGCCATCCCCGGCATGACCGTCTATTTCCAGCCGGTGCAGGACGTGCAGATCTCGACCCAGTCGAGCCGTTCGCAATACCAGTACACGCTGACCGGCACCGACGCCGCTTTGGTGTCGGAATGGGCGCGCAAGCTGGTTGCCGAAATGCGGCGCGATCCGCTGTTCCGCGACGTCTCCTCGGAAGCGCAGGAAGGCGGTCTGCGGGCGCAGCTCACGGTCGACCGCACCCGCGCCGGCCAGCTCGGCGTCAGCCTCCAGGGCATCACCGACACGCTCAACGACGCCTTCGCGCAGCGCCAGATCTCGACCATCTACGGCCAGGCCAACCAGTACCGCGTGGTGCTGGAAGCGCTGCCGATGTACCAGCGCGATCCCTCGATCCTGTCGAAGCTTTATCTGCCGGGCGCGGCGAGCGCGACCGCCGGTGCGCCCAACGCGCAGGTGCCGCTCTCCGCCGTGGCGACGCTGACGCGCACCACCGCGCCGCTCGCGATTTCGCACCAGGCGCAATTCCCGTCGATCTCGCTCAGCTTCAACCTCGCGCCGGGCGCGGCGCTTGGCGATGCCGTCGAGGCCGTGAAGACCATCGAGACCCGGATCGAGATGCCCAACAGCATCGTCGGCGTCTATGCCGGCGACGCCGCCGAATTCGCCAAGGCACTCGCCGGCCAGCCCTGGCTGCTGCTGGCCGCGGTGATCACGATCTATATCGTGCTCGGCGTGCTCTACGAGAGCTACATCCATCCGATCACGATCCTCTCGACGCTGCCGTCCGCCGGCGTCGGCGCGATCCTGGCGCTGATGCTGTGCGGGCAGGATCTCTCGGTGATCGGGCTGATCGGCATCATCCTGTTGATGGGCATCGTCAAGAAGAACGCGATCATGATGATCGACTTCGCGCTCGAGGCCGAGCGCGGGCAGGGGATGTCGCCGAACGAGGCGATCGTACAGGCTTGTCTGCTGCGCTTCCGTCCGATCATGATGACGACGCTGGCCGCCCTGTTCGGTGCGCTGCCGCTGGCGATCGAGAGTGGCACCGGCGCCGAGCTGCGCTTCCCACTCGGCATCTCCATCATCGGCGGCCTGCTGCTCAGCCAATTGCTCACACTCTACACCACGCCGGTGATCTATCTCGCCCTCGACCGCATCAACCGCCGCCTCGAGCAGGCGCTGCCGCCGGCCGAATCCGGCGGTCCGCCCGTCGCGGGCGCGACCGAGGGGATGCAGTGATGGCATCGATCTCGGAGCCCTTCATCCGCCGCCCGGTCGCGACCACGCTGCTGTCGATCGGGTTGTTCCTGCTGGGTATCGTGGCTTACGAGTTCCTCCCCGTTGCCTCGGTTCCGAACATCGATTTCCCCGCCATCTTCGTCTCGGCCAGCCGTCCTGGCGCCGACCCGTCCGTCATGGCCGCGACGGTTGCCTCGCCGCTGGAGCGGCGGCTCAGCGAGATCGCGGGCATCAACCAGATCACCTCGACTTCGTCACTCGGCACGACCAGCATCCAGCTCCAGTTCGACATCGGCCGCAACGTCGACAAAGCCGCCCGCGACGTGCAGGCGGCAATCAATGCGTCGCTGGTCGACCTGCCGAGCGATTTGCCGACGCTGCCGCGCTTCCGCAAAGCGAACACCGCAGGCGCGCCGGTCTTCGTGCTGGCGCTGACCTCGAAGACGCTGTCCGCCAGCGCGGTCTACGACGTCGCCGACACCGTGCTGGCGCAGCGCATCTCGCAGGTGCCGGGGGTGGGCAATGTGACGATCTCGGGTGCCGACCAGCCGGCGGTCAGGATTCAGCTCAATCCCGTCGCGCTGTCCAATGCCGGCATCGCCACCGACGACGTGCGAACTGCGATTATCAACGCCAACCCGCTCGGTCCGGTCGGCATCTTCAACGGCGAGCGCCAGAGCGAGACGCTGTCGCTCAACAAGCAGATGCGGACGGCGAAAGAGTTCCGCGACATCGTCATCAAGAGCGCGAAGGGCAATTTCGTCCGGCTCTCCGATGTTGCCGACATCGAGGACTCCGTCCGTAACGCCCGTTCCATCGCCTGGTTCAACAAGCAGCCGGCTGTGCTGATCCAGATCACCAAGCAGGGCGATGCCAACGTCATCGATACCGTCGACCGGGTGAAGGCGCTGATCCCCGCGCTGAAGCAGTGGATCCCGGCCGGGGTCGATATCTCCACCTTGGTCGACCGCACCAGTACGATCCGCGCCAGCGTGCTCGACATGCAGTGGACCTTGCTCGCGACTGCCATTCTCGTGATGGTCGTCGTGTTCGTATTCCTGCGACGGCTCACGCCGACGATCGCAGCCGGAATCTCGGTGCCGCTGGCGCTGGCCGGAACCTGCGCCGGCATGTGGGTCGCGGGCTTCTCGATCGACAATCTTTCGCTGATGGCGCTGGCGATCTCCGTTGGCTTCGTGGTCGACGACGCCATCGTCATGATCGAGAACATGTACCGCAATCTCGAGCACGGCATGCGGCCGCTTCAGGCGGCATTGGACGGCGCCCGGCAGATCGGCTTCACCGTCGTGTCGATCAGCCTGTCGCTGATCGCGGCCTTCACGCCGCTGATCTTCATGGATGGCGTCGTCGGCCGGCTGCTGCGCGAGTTCTCCCTGACATTGACCTTCGCCATCCTGGTCTCGACCCTGGTGTCGCTGACGGTGACGCCGATGATCTGCGCCCATTACATCCGCCAGACCACGTCTGGCACGGCGACCCTGTTCGACCGGATCATCGAGGGCTCGCTGTCGCGCATCGTCGCGTTCTACACCCGCACCTTGCGCACCGTGCTGGAATATCCGCTGCTGACGCTGCTGGTGTTCTTCGCCACCATCGGCCTAACAATTACGCTCTACATCAAGATCCCCAAGGGCTATTTCCCGACCGACGATTCCGGCTTCGTCATCGGGGCGACGCGCGCCTCGGCCGACATCTCGTTCCAGTCGATGCTGAGCCTGCAGCAGCGGCTCGCCGACATCGTGATGCAGGATCCGGCAGTGGCCGGCATCGGCTCCACCGTCGGCAGCGGCGGCGGACCGGGCGGCGCGACCTCCAATCGCGGCACCATGTTCATCAGCCTGAAGCCGCCGGAGGAGCGCGACCACGTCTCGACCCAGGTGGTGATCGACCGTCTCAGGCGGGCGTTATACCCGGTGCCCGGCATCCGCCTGTTCATGTTCGCCGCCCAGGACGTGCGCGCCGGCGGACGGCAGAGCGATTCCGACTACCAGTACACGCTGACCAGCACCGACCTCGGCCTGTTGCAAAAGTGGGCGCCGATCGTGGCCAAGCGCATGGAGAGCGTCGAAGGCATCACCGACATCTCCAGCGACCGCGATCCCGGCGGGCTTCAATTGACCTTGTCGATCGACCGCCAGAAGGCCTCGGCGCTCGGCGTTCGCATCCAGGATATCGACAACGCGCTCAACAACGCGTTCTCGCAGCGGCAGATCGGGATCATCTACACCCAGCGCAACCAGTACATGACCGTTCTGGAGATCGACCCGAAATTCCAGGTCGACCCGTCCAACCTCGATCGCATCTATGTCGCCGGCGCGGGTGACGCGCAGGTGCCGCTGTCGGCCGTGGTGCATGCGACGCGCGGGCTCGCCGCGCTCGCGGTCTATCATTCGCAGTCGTTCCCATCGACCACGGTGTCGTTCAACCTGTTGCCGGACGTGCAGATCCAGGCCGCAACGCAGAACATCCAGCGCGCGGTCGAGGAGCTGCATATGCCGGAGGGCATTCGCGGCAGTTTTGATGGCAATGCTGGCGATTTCGCCAAGACCAGCGGCCGCCAGCCGCTCCTGATCCTCGGCGCGCTGGTGGCGATGTATATCGTGCTCGGCGTGCTCTATGAGAGCCTCGCACATCCGCTCACGATCATCTCGACGCTACCCTCGGCGGGACTTGGCGCGCTGCTGGCCTTGCAGCTCACCAACACGCCACTGACCGTGATCGCCTTCGTTGGCATCATCCTGTTGATCGGCATCGTCAAGAAGAATGGCATCATGATGGTTGATTTCGCGCTCGATGCCGAGCGCCAGCGCGGCCTGTCGTCGGCGGAGGCGATCTTCGAGGCCTGCCAGGCGCGCTTCCGGCCGATCCTAATGACGACGATGGCGGCGCTGTTCGCCGGCATTCCGCTGGTGGTCGCGACCGGGCCCGGCACGGAACTCCGCCGTCCGCTCGGCATCACCATCATCGGCGGGCTGTTCGTCTCGCAGATCCTGACGCTCTACACCACGCCCGTGATCTACCTGCTGGTCGACCGCCTGCGCCGCCGCTCCGAACCGCGCCCGCTGGCCGCGCCGGCGGAATAGGCGGGTTGTTGAACTGCCGTGCAGAGCGTATAGCGGCGACTATGTCGAACCCCACCGCCGCCGCGCCGGCCGATCCGATCCCCGAATGCCCGCACTGCCAGAAGCCGATGCCTTTGTGCATCTGCGACAGCGTCACGCCCATCAAGAACCGGCTCTCGCTCCTGATCCTTCAGCATCCGCAGGAGCAGGACAGGGCGCTCGGCACTGCGCGGCTGCTTGCGAAGCATTTCGCCGGTGCCACGCTGCGGGTCGGCCTGTCCTGGCCGAGCCTGTCGAAAGCGCTGGGGCAACCCATCGAGAACGCCTCGCACTGGGCCGTGCTCTATCTCGGCTCGGCGCACGCCACCGATCTCGAGGCCGAGGGCGAAATCCTGGCTCTCAATCGCAAGAGCGAGGTCGCGGACAACCAGCGCGCGCGCCTCGCCAAGCTCGAAGGTGTGGTGCTGCTCGACGGCACCTGGAGCCAGGCCAAGGCCCTGTGGTGGCGCAACCCCTGGATGCTGAAATGCCAGCGCGTCATCCTGAACCCGACCACCCCATCGCGGTACGGGCGCCTGCGCAAGGAGCCTCGGAAGGACGGACTGTCGACCATCGAGGCTGCGGCGACGATCCTCTCCGCTCTGGAGAAGCGCCCGGACATCGCCGAGACGCTGAATGCCAGCTTTGAACGGATGTTAACCCGCTACCGCGAGGTCCAGACCGAGATGCCCGAATTGGCGCCAAAGCCGCCGGTGAAGGACCGCCGGCGCGGTGTCCGGCGGGTCAAGCGAGCCTGACTCCGGTCCGGATCATCCGTACGGCCGATTGTCCCGCGAGAGGCGGGCGGATAGAGACCGTCGGCCAATAGGCCGCTATCTGCTATCCTCTCGCACGATCGGAACGCCGGAAACGAAGGGGCCGTCGCATTCAGCTTGCAGCCAAGGAGATCCTTGCCCAGGCGGCGCGGTTCGATCGTTGGGGCACGCTTGCCCTGATGGACGTTTCGCTACGCTATCGGCGTACCGTCATCGGCCCGCTCTGGATCACACTGACGCTCGCGGCGACCATTGCCAGCGTCGGCACGGTCTATGCGGCACTGTTCAGACAGGACATCACGAGCTTTCTGCCGCACTTTGCCGTCGGCCTGATCGTCTGGACGCTGATCGCGACGACGCTCCAGGAAGGTTCCCACATCTTCGTGGCATCAGGCCATTTGATCAAGGCGGTGCCGGCGCCGCTGATCGTGCACGTGCTCCAGATGATGGCGCGCAACGTCCTCATCTTCGCGCATCATCTGGTGATCGTCGTCCTGCTCTATCTCCTGATGCCGTGGCCGCTGCATGGGAGCATGCTGCTCGCGGTACCGGGCTTCGCGATCCTGCTCACTGTGCTGCTGGGTGGCTCGGTCGCGCTCGGTATCCTCTGCGCGCGGTTTCGTGACATCGGCTCGGCGATCGTCAGCGGCCTGCAATTCGTCTTCTTCCTGACGCCGATCATCTGGACCGAAGACAGCGCGCGCGGCACCGCGTTTTATTGGCTGATCCGCGCCAATCCGTTCGCGACGCTGCTCGATCTGGTGCGCAGGCCGCTACTGTCGCAGTCGACCGATGCGGGGCAATGGCTCCTCGGGGTCATCTATGCGACCGTCCTGGCCGTCATCGGCCTCGGCTGCTACGCGAAATACCGCCATCGTGTGGCGTATTGGCTGTGAGGCACGAGATATGACCCCCGCAGCTCATATCGCGCTTCGCAACGTCTCGGTGAGGTTTCCGGTGCTGTCGTTCCGCGACCGCTCGCTGCGCAGCCGGTTCGTCAACGCGATGACACTGCGGCGGACCACGGCGACCCCGCACATCGTCTCCGCGTTGAGTGACGTCAACCTCGACATCCGTGCCGGCGATCGCGTCGCCATCATCGGCGCCAATGGCGCCGGCAAGACCACGCTGCTGCGGGTGCTCGCCGGCATCTACCATCCGACGTCGGGCAGCGTGGACGTGCTGGGCCGCTGTCTGCCGCTGTTCGATCTCTCGGCCGGATTCGACGAGGAAGCGACCGGCTACGAGAACATCATGCGGCGTGGCCTCGTGATCGGCGCACGGCGCTCCGAGATCGACGCCAAGCGGGGGGAGATCGCCGCATTCACCGAACTGGGCGACCGGCTCGACCTGCCGCTGCGCACCTATTCCAGCGGCATGATGCTGCGCCTGATCTTTGCAGTCGCAACCGCCGTCGAGGGCGAGATCGTGCTGCTCGACGAATGGATCGGCGTCGGCGACCAGCAGTTCCGCAAGAAGGCGCGGCAGCGGCTCGACGAGATCGTTGTACGCGCCGGCATTCTGGTGCTCGCCTCGCACGACATCGAGTTGATCAAGAGCACCTGCAACCGCGCGATCCTGCTGGAGGAGGGGCGCATCGTGGCGGCCGGCGCGACCGATGAAATTCTCGGCCAATATCTCGGCGGCGCGAAGGCGTAGCTGGTCCGGTCGGGGTTGCCTAAACCTGTGATCCCCTATATTGCTCCGCCCTCGTTGGGGCCACGTGGCGGAGTGGTTACGCGCCGGTCTGCAAAACCGTTTACTCGGGTTCGAGTCCCGACGTGGCCTCCATCACAACCTCCTGATATTTCAGCAATATTCGATCGTATCGCGGCTGCCATCGGCCCGCGCGGGCGATGCGTGCTGGCCGCGCACACCGGGTTTGCCCGGGGCCCGGCGGAAACCCGCCATTCAGCCCGCTGGCATAGTCTTCGCATCTGCGAAGTGATGCATCCCAACGATCGAGCGCTGGAGAGCACGTGAGCGAAACCGTCCGATTTGTCCCGAAATCCGAGCTGGAGCGGGCCCGCCTCATCCGCGAGGCCCGTGCGATCTATGACAGCATCTTTCCGCCGGCCGCACCCGACCAGGCGCCGCAGGACGGCGGAGAGCGGGTCAAGACCTGATCGCGATCACGCGGGATTTTCACCGCGTAGCTGCCATAGCAAAACGCCCGCGGAGCGCGGGCGCGTCGGCTCACGGTGAAATTGGCTTCAGCAGGCCGCGTACCAGCCGTCCGGGAAAGGCACCAAGGGCCAGGCGCCCTCATTGTCATTGGCGGCCTTGGGCTTCGCGGAGGCGTTGGGCTTCGCGTAATACGTCCACGAGCGCGGCACGAAATCCTCCCCCGGCACGAACGCCAGATCTTCATGGACCATGGCGTCCTGGACGGCATCCAGCAGCAAGTTGAATTCGGCTTCGCTCATCACACCCTCCGGACCGCGGATGGCGCAATATCGCAAAGCCGGTTTGTTTCCCGGTTGAGCCGATCGATCGCATTTTAACGATCCGCCAATCGGGTCCCGATTGGTTAGCGATTGATGAAATCGCGTTGGGAAACTTAGGTTCCTGCCGGGGTGCCCGCAGTGTGAAGGATGTCACATCTTTCGCTGTTTATTTCTCCTACCCCTTTGCACACCGGCCAATACAGGCCGGTCGGGCAAAGCAGACGGGAGACTGGTCATGAAGGCGCGGTTCTTGCGATTTGCGGGCGTGAAAAGCCGGGCGCGCCGGGCCTCGACGGTCGGGCTGTTCCTGACGCTGTTTGCCTCCGCCGCCCATGCGCAGCAGGGAACACCCGAGCAGCGCCGGGCCTGTACCCCCGACGTCTACCGGCTCTGCGCCGGCGAAATCCCCAACGTCCGCGCCATCACGGCCTGCCTGCGCCGTAACAGGCCAAGCTTGAGTGAGGCTTGCCGCATCGTGTTCGATCAGGCCGGCGGCTGACATACCGGCCCTGTGGGTTTGTGCGCAGCAAGTGGCTCGCGCGGGCAGGCGAATCCGGCATAGTCGTCCTGTGGATACACCTGTGGGTATGCTGCGGACAGGCTGGGGACGGCGGGGGATGTGCTTCGGATGTCGGCCGCAGATGCGTCCTTTGATTGTCATATCTCTGTCAAATGACCTCACCGCATGATCTGCTGATCGTGCAGATCGCGGCGTCACGCAAGATCATGTGGTTTCCCCGAATTCGCAATTGCGCGCTACAGCGTCCCGCATTCACGAACAGTTTTTGAGCAGCTGCCTGCCCAAATGGCGGGCTCCCTCCATCCAATTTTTTGTACGCCCGCGGACAAGCTTTCCGGTCCGCTCTCCTCCTAGGCTCGCTTCCGCGATCTGGAACATGGCCATTGCCATGACAATTCGAAGGAGCTGGAGATGGAGAGACCCGTATTGCCCCAGGCGCGGGGGAACGCACGTGCATCGCTGTCTTGGCACAAGGCCGCGCTCGGCGCCGCGGTCACTTTCGGCGCGCTGGCAGCCGCGCCCCTGAGCGCGCAGGCTGCGGCGCCTGCGGCCTGCGCCGCGCTCCAGGACAAATATCCGGACTGGAAGGGCAAGACCCTCGTCAACGCCATCAACCCGCACACGCCGGGCTATGAGACCATCGATCCGAAGGATCCGAGCAAGTATATCGGCTTCGACATCGATCTCGGCGAAGCCATCGGCGAATGCCTCGGCTTCAAGTTGACCTACAAGCCGGTGACGTTCGCGGCGCTCCTGACGACGCTGGCCGCGGGACAAGCCGACATCGTGATTTCCGACATCTACGCCACCAAGGAGCGCGCCAAGGCCGCCGACTTCATCACCTATTCGAAAGTGTTCGACGGCGTGCTGGTCGCCAAGGGCAATCCGAAGGGCATCAACGGCATCAACATGTCGATGTGCGGCGCCGCTGCCGCCGAAAACACCGGCTATGTCGAGGTGCCGCTGATCCAGGCGCTGCTGCCTGAGTGCAAGAAGGCCGGCAAGGCCGAGCCGACCGTCCAGCTCTACGACAACAACGCCAACTGCATCCAGGCGATCCTCGCCGGTCGTGCCGACACCTATGTCAACGACGTCAACACCGTCGACAGCGCGGTGAAGGCCTATCCGGACAAGCTGGAGAAGGCGACCGCGGTGACGATCCCGTATTCGGTCGGCATCGCCGTCCCGAAGGACAAGTCTAAATTCCGCGACGCCGTGCTCGCAGCCCTGATCGAGGTGCAGAAGGCCGGCACGCATATGGAGCTTCTGAAGAAGCATGGGCTCGACGTGAACAACTTCAAGGAGCCTGACATTCTGACGGCCGACTGATGTCGCTATTCCTCCATTACCTGAGCATGCCGTATCTGCTCGAGGGCATCGAGCTCACCCTCGAGGTGACTGCCCTCGGGCTCGGCGGCGGATTGATCCTTGGATTGATCCTCGCCGGCATGCAGCTCTCCCGCTTCTGGCTGCTGGCGGCGATCGCCAGGGCCTACACCGTGATCTTCCGCGGCACGCCGCTGATCCTGCAAATGGTGTTCGCCTACGACGCGTTGCCGCATATCGGGATCAAGCTGCCGGCGGTGCTGGCCGCCGGCCTTGCGCTGGCCTGCAACGAGGCGCCGTTCATCGCCGAGATGCTGCGCGCCGGCG
This sequence comes from Bradyrhizobium lupini, assembly GCF_040939785.1. NCBI lineage: Bacteria > Pseudomonadati > Pseudomonadota > Alphaproteobacteria > Hyphomicrobiales > Nitrobacteraceae > Bradyrhizobium > Bradyrhizobium lupini. Next base: position 40,864 of record NZ_CP162553.1, on the reverse strand, counting down.
TGCTCGGTGTCGACCGCGGGCAGGTGACGGCCGGCCAGGCGCTCGGCATGACGCCGCGGATCCTGATGTGGCGGGTGATCGCGCCCCAGGCGATCCGCACCATGATCCCGGCCTTCGGCAACGAGGCCGTGAGTGCGCTGAAGAATTCGTCGCTCGCCTCCGTGGTCGCGGTCCAGGAGCTGACCCTGCGCTCGACCCAGCTTGCGTCCTCGACCTTCGACTTCTTCTCGATCTTCTTCGCCTCGGGCCTGCTATACCTGGTGCTGACCTTTGCCATCAGCATCATCCAGCTTTTCGTCGAATGGTTGCTCGATCTCGATCGTACCAAGGGCCGCCAGCGCAGGCTCGCCGATTACCTGCCCTGGCGTCGCGTCGACCTCGCCACCAAGCTCGAACTTGCCGCAGCGACCGTCGACGTCCAAGTGCCTGGACAGGCTGATCTCACCGACACGCCGCCGCCGGCCTTGACCCGCGAGGAACGCACCCGGCGCGCGGCGACGATTTCACGCAACAACATCGCGGTCGAGACCAAGGACCTCACCAAGAGCTACGGCGCGCAAAAGGTGCTTGGCGGCCTCGATCTTACGGTGCGCGTCGGCGAGGTCGTCGCGCTGCTCGGGCCCAGCGGCTCCGGCAAGAGCACGCTGCTCCGCTGCATCAATCATCTCGAAAGCTGGGACGGAGGCACGGTGCGTGTCGGCGGCCGCCGCCTCGGTTTTGGCGACGACGGCAAGCTGCTGCCGCCCCGCGCGATCGCCAATGAGCGGGCAAGCGTGGGCGTCGGCATGGTGTTCCAGCAATTCAATTTGTTCGCCCACCTCTCGGCCAAGGAGAACATCGCCGGGCCCTTGCGCTGGGTGCACGGCATGACCCGCATCGATGCCGATCGGCGCGCCGCCGAGCTGCTCGACCGGGTCGGGCTGTCGCACCGAGCCGACGCGCTGCCGCGGCATCTCTCCGGCGGTCAGCAGCAGCGCGTCGCGATCGCCCGAGCGCTCGCACCGAACCCCAGCGTGCTACTCTTGGACGAGCCGACCTCGGCGCTGGATCCCGAGCTCGTGAGCGAGGTGCTGGAAGTGATCCGGCGTCTCGCCGTCGATGACGGCCTCACCATGATCATCTCGACGCACCAGATCCGCTTCGCCGACGAGGTCGCCGACCGCGTCGCATTCCTGAGCGGCGGCACGATCATCGAGGAGGGGCCCGCGCACGACGTGCTCTCCAACCCTCGCAATCCGCTGACCGCGCGTTTCCTCAGCGTGATGGAAGCCGACAAGACCCGGAGGCGGTGCGATGAGAACCGCACCCACGACGTTCAAGACCGCGTTTCCAGAAGAGGCCACCTCATGAAGCATCTGACGCTGCCGGTTTCGCCTAAGACCGTCCACTGGGGTTATTTCTCCAAGAAGGTCGCGCCGGCCCTGACCCTGCGCTCGGGCGATCGCGCCACCATCGAGACGCTGACCCACCACGCCAACGACGATTACGAGCGCATGATCCAGGGCGATCCCGGCGCCGAGAGCGTGTTCCAGTGGACGCGCGAGCACAAGGCAGTCGCGCGGCGCGGTTCGGGCCCGACCGAAGGCCCGTTCATCCGCGGCGCAGGCGAGGGGATCGGCGTGCATCTCCTCACCGGTCCGGTCGCGATCGAAGGCGCCGAGCCCGGCGATATCCTTGAAGTGCGCATCCTCGATATCAGGCCGCGGCCGAGCTGCAGCGCCTGTCATGCCGGCCGTTGCTTCGGCTCCAACGTCGCTGCGAGCTGGGGGTTTCACTATCACGATCTGATCGAGGAGCCGAAGCCGCGCGAGGTCGTCACAATCTTCGAGCTCGACACGTCAGGCGAGCCCTGCGCCAAGGCGGTCTACAACTACGTCTGGACGCCGCAGACCGACCCTGACGGCATCGTGCATCCGACCATCGATTATCCCGGCGTGCGCGTCGATCACGCCACCATCAAGAAGCGCGAGAACATCCTCACAAGCGTCAGGGTGCCGGCACGGCTGCATTTTGGCACCATGGGGCTCGCGCCGTCGGAGGCCGATTTCGTCAGCTCGATCCCGCCGAGCTATACCGGCGGCAACATCGACGACTGGCGCATCGGCAAGGGGGCGCGGATGTTCTATCCGGTCGCGATCCCCGGCGCCTATTTCTCGGTCGGCGATCCCCACGCCGCGCAAGGCGACAGCGAGCTTGGCGGCACCGCGATCGAGACCTCGCTGACCGGCGATTTCGAGTTCGTCCTGCACAAGAAGGCCGATCTCGCCGGCACCAGCCTCGAAGGTCTCGATCATCCGATGCTGGAGACCGATCAGGCGTGGTCGTTCTACGGCTTCACCTATCCGAACTACCTCGCCGCGCTCGGCGCCGACGCACAGACCGAGATTGCCAACCACTCGAGTCTCGACCGTGCGATGCGCGATGCGTTCCGCAAGCTCAGGAGGTTCCTGATGACCGTGCACGGTTTGAGCGAGGACGAGGCGATTTCGCTGCTATCGGTCGGCGCCGATTTCGGCGTCACCCAGGTGGTCGATGCCAATTGGGGAGTTCACGGCACGATCCGCAAAAACATCTTTCGGTGCGACTGATGGGCCGTAGCCCGGATGGAGCGCAACGCAATCCGGGTTTGTCACGCCGGACTCAAAAGGCCCCGGATTACGCTTCGCTCCATCCAGGCTACACATCGTGCTCGACGTTGACATCGCGCTCCAACACTTTGAAGAACAGCTCATTTCCAGGATGAGGACGTGACAAAAGACCGTCATTTGCGGCCCCTCGCTGCGACGGATGACCACGTTCGTCTGGCACAGAGGTTGCTTCGATCCACTGCAATCTGGGTCGATCCGATGAGCTTCCGTCCTTTCACGAGCGAGTCCTACGCTCAAGACGACCGCCCCGAAGCCTGGCGGGACGTGCTCGCCGCGGTCGGCCTGCAGCCGGCGGCAGGCCATTGCTTCCTGGATGGGCACGCAACGGCGTCACATCGCCACGCTGCAGGCGTTGCGCTGACGCGCATGGCGGCCGGCGCCCAGACCATCGGTCCGCGTCCGCAGGCCAACGAAGACCTGCCGATTGCGCTGATGCCGGTCGAGGACGGCATGGTGCTCAAGAGCGCCGCCGGCCATCGCATCGTTCCGGTGGGCCATCTCGTGCTGCTGCCGCGGAGCGGGGACTGGAGCATCGTATTCCAGCGCGACATGCGCGCCGTCGTGCTGTCGGTGACCTCGGAGGCGCTGCACGGCCGCCTCTCGGGCAGGCCGCGGCTCGGCGAACCCAGGGTCGTTCCGCCCAGCGGCTTTGCCGATGTCTTCGCGCGCTTGATGGACGCGACCGCGCGCACGCTCGACACGCTGAGCGATGCCGAATGGAATGCGGTCACGCAGTCGCTCGTCGATCTGCTGCTGACACTCGCCCATCAATTGGCGGCTTCGACGTCCGACGCCGGATCGAGCGCGACGCAGTCGGCACTCCTGCACCGGATCTGCCAGACCATCGAACGCCGCCTCGACGATCCCGGACTGGTGCCGGCGCGCGTCGCGCAGGCCGAAGGGATTTCCGAGCGCTATCTGCAAAAGCTGTTCGAGACGGTCGGCGACAACTTTACTCATTACGTTCGCGAGCGGCGGCTGCAGCGCGCCTGGGCCGATCTGTCCAATCCGTCCGAGGCGCATCGCTCAATCTCGGAGATCGCCTACGCCTATGGGTTTGGCGATTCCGCGCATTTCAGCCGCGCCTTCCGCCATCGCTTCGGGCTGCCGCCGCGCGAGTTTCGCCAGCAGGAAGCGGAGCGGGCGACGACCCAGCAGGGGATAGCCGGTCAGCGCGGCTGGCCGCAGGATGCGCTGGCGCAGCTTCGCGTGCACCCGGCGAGCGCCGAGGCGCGCGGCAATCTCGCCCGAACCGACATCGACGAGCCGAGAACGGCCGAACGCAAGCATCATCATCTTCCGATCGAAGCCCACCGTGTTCATTGGGGATATTTCAGTCGCGCGTTACAGCCGCAGCTCGAGATCAATTCGGGTGATACGATCACGATCGAAACGCTAACGCAGCATGCCTCCGATGATCCTGAGCTGATGATCGCGGGCGATACCGCCGCCGAAAGTGTATTCGGTTGGACCAAGGCGAGGAAGAACGTGGATCGCCGCGGCGCGGGTCCGATGGATGCCAGCATATTCGGGCGCGGCGCCGGCGAAGGCTTTGGCGTGCACATCTGCACGGGGCCCGTGTCGGTGAAGGACGCCCAGCCCGGCGACGTGCTGGAAGTCCGGATCCTCGACATCGTACCGCGCACAAGTCGTCATCCGAAACATTCAGGGCGCGTGTTCGGCTCCTCGGTCGCGGCCTGGTGGGGCTATCATTACGACGAATTTCTTTCAGGACCGAAGCCGCGCGAGGTCGTGACGATCTACGAAATCCTGGACGATACCGATGCGCCGCATGCCCGCGCGCTGTATTCCTACCGCTGGGAGCCGCAGACCGACCCGTTTGGCGTGGTGCACGCCACCTACGACTATCCCGGCGTTCCGGTCTTGCCCGGCACCGTGAAGCGCCGCCACGCCGTGCTCGACGGCATCCGCATTCCCTTGCGCCCGCATTTCGGCGTGATCGCGGTGGCGCCGCGCGAGGTCGATTTCATCGACTCCGTGCCGCCGTCCTATTTCGGCGGCAATCTCGACAATTGGCGCTTGGGGAAGGGGGCGACCGTCTATCTTCCGGTCTCCGTTCCCGGCGCATTGTTATCGGTGGGCGATCCCCATGCCACGCAAGGCGACGGCGAATTGAGCGGCACCGCGATTGAATGCTCGATGACCGGAACCTTCGAGGTGATCCTGCACAAGAAGGCCGACCTCTCCGGCCAACCCTTCGCCGATCTCTCTTATCCCCTGATCGAAACCGAATCTGATTGGGTCCTGACCGGATTCAGCCATCCCAACTACCTCGCCGAGTTCGGCGCTCAGGGCCAGAGCGAGGTTTACGCAAAGTCCTCGCTCGATCTCGCCATGAAAGATGCGTTTCGCAAGATGCGACGCTTCCTGATGAACGTGAAGGGGTTGAGCGAGGACGAGGCGATCGCGCTGATGTCGGCCGCCGTCGACTTCGGCGTCACGCAGGTGGTCGACGGCAATTGGGGCGTGCACGCGATCATCAGCAAGCGCCTGTTTCTGGACGCGCCTTAAACCGAAGGATACTCCAGTGAAATTCCACATGATCAGCGGCGGACCCAAGCCGGTCGCGCCCTTCAGCCACGCGGTGGAGACCGACGGTTTTGTCTTTGTCACCGGCCAGATGCCGGACACGCCGCAAATCCCGGGCGTGCTGCCGGAGGGCATCGTGGCGCAGACGAGGGCGGTGATGGAGAATTTGAAGGTGGTGTTGGCGGGCCTCGATCTCGGTTTCGAGCACGTCGTGATGACACGCATCTATCTCACGCGTTTCAAGGAAGACTACACCGCGATGAACGAGACTTATCGCGCGTTCTTTCCGCCCGACCGCCTGCCGGCCCGCACCTGCGTCGGTGTCACCGGGCTTGCCTACGACGCGCTGATCGAGATCGACCTGGTCTGCCGCCGGCCGTGAGGAGATGATCCGTAGCCCGGATGGAGCGAAGCGCAATCCGGGATTTGTTTAACGGATACAGGGCCCCGGATTACGCTTCGCTCCATCCGGGCTACAAGCCCTTGCGTTGCCCGACGGGCAAAACACCCAAACGACGGGTCAATCCGCTCGCGCGAAAAGATTCTACTTTACCGAAATTCGACTCTGGCGTATTCAGTCGCCACCTCATCCCTGTCAGCGGGGCGTATCGCGATCGTCACGAACGCGGGGTGAGCTGCGGTGGACGCTAGTCACATCGGCGCGAAGGGCTTTGCAGGGCGGGCAACCGTGAGCGAAGGCGTCGCGCACACGACCGGTGCTATTAGCGTACGGCAAAACCGTGTCGTCCTGACGCCCGGGGTCTGTGCGTCAAGTCTTCTGGTGATGTCGCTGCCCGACCGGGCACGCAGCATCAGCCATCCGCAAGGCGACGGGGGCAATAGTGCATCGCTCCCCGGGGAGAGCTCGGCATAAGCCGTCAAACCACTGCGCAGGGAAGGCCGTGTGTTGGGCTTCACCTGTATGCCGCTGTGCAGCCTCTTGTAGCGCAACCTTCGCGCAGTGGACCGTGGGTGCCAGCCGGCACCCGGTCTTCCCTGCGCCCTCTGACGAGGAGGGTGTACGAAACAAAGCAAAGCTCGGGCGAGCCAAGCCGCGAGGGCGCGAAGCTGTGTCTGCGACAAGAATCATATTCGCGCGGTGCCGGGCGCCCGCCCCGGAGACAACAAACCCCGCGATCGATGAATGCCGGTTCATTGCTGCGGAGAATTCGAATCGATAAGAATTGGCTCGCTGCGCGTCTCGCGTCGTGCAGAGAGCCGGAGGCGGATCGATCGCGTCTTGCACCTTTCGATTGCGCCTCCGACGATCCTTCGAGGCAACGCCATTGGTTGCCGCGGCGCCTGCGCCGATCGACGTCAGGCACCGAAAGCCCGTTTCGATCGGGGGAATTTCATATGAAGTATTTTCTGTCTGCACTGATCGCGGTCGGTCTATCGATTGCCGCCGCGCCGTCGTACGCGACTGACGCCCGCAACGTCACTGTCGTCAACGAGACCGGCTATGCCATCAAATTCCTGGGCTTCAACGCCCCGGACGATGGCATGGACGAATGGGACAACGAGCTGGACAAGGTTTTGCAGAACCAGGCGAGCACCTATGTCGAGTTCGACGATGACGACGAAGGATGCGTCTGGAACGTCCGCGTCGACTGGCAGAACTATGACGAGACCGTGCTCTGGAAGAACGTCAACCTCTGCAAGTTCACGGCACTCCGGCTGCGCTACGATTCCGGCACCAAGACCACTTCGTTCGTCGCCGAGTAACTTGACCTGAGGCCAGGCGGAGGAGGGGCCGCGTGCCCTTCCTCGCCGCAATGTGCCAGATAGCGAATTCGTCCTTTGCAAGCGCAAGCGGCTTTGTTATACGCAGCCGCGCGCGAACGACAGGTTCGCCCTTTTCCTCGGTAGCTCAGCGGTAGAGCATCCGACTGTTAATCGGATGGTCGCTGGTTCGAATCCAGCCCGGGGAGCCAAATTCCGCTTCATTTTCAGCAACTTGCGCCCAGACTCTGATCTGGCGTGCGATCTCGTTGCAGCAGATCCTCAACTAGATGTGTACCGCGGCGAGCCCGCATCCTCCGCGGTGACGCCAAAACGACTCAATTGAAATCGAGCTTCCAGAGGCCGGTCCTTTACGGAGCTGATTCCCATGCGAGACATCCAGGTCGACCGTTTCCCGTTGGCCCCCTCCATTCTGCCGGCGGACATCCCCGAACTCAGCGACGACGAATGCCTCGCCTGTCTGGCGCGGGCGGTCGAGACCCACGATTCGGCACGGCTGGACGAAGTCGCCGCATTGATCGGCCGCCTCGCGGTCACGATCGAATAGGCGGCTCACCCTCGACGTTGCGAGTTGCGGAAGGGCCCGGTTTGCGGGCCAAAGCCATGTTGCGTTTTCGCAGGGCCTGTTCCAAAGATGCCGCCAACTTTCGTCCGCGGCATCGTCCGCCTTGCAGGGTCCGCAAATGTCCGTTTTCTCGACGGCGCGCCTAAAAATGGTCGATGGCCAGGTGCGCACCAGTGACGTCACCGACCGTCGTGTTCTCGACGCCATGCTCACGGTTCCGCGCGAGGCTTTCGTGCCCGCCAGCCGGCAGGCGTTGGCGTATCTCGACCTCGATCTCGACGTCAGCGAGGGAGGCGCCAAGCGGTTCCTGATCAAGCCGCAGCTGACCGGCAAGCTGCTCCAGGCCGCCGAGATCGGCGAGGATGACGACGTGCTGGTCGTCGGCTGCGCCACGGGCTATCTCGCTGCGCTGACCGCCAAGCTCGCGCGCAAAGTCATCGCGACGGAATGCGATTCGGGCCTGGCGGCAAAGGCCAACGACGCCTTCGCCGCCCTCGGGTTGGCCAACGTGGCCTGCAAGGCCGCGGCCTGCACCGAGGGTGATGCCGCCGCAGGTCCCTATGATGTGATCGTCCTCAACGGCGCCACCGAGGTGACCCCGGCAGGGCTGCTCGGGCAGCTCAAGGAGGGGGGGCGCCTGGTGGGGGTCTCGGCCGAATCCAGGCCGCCGCGAGCCATGATCGTGACCCATACCCACGGCGAATTCGGCCATCGGGCGCTGTTCGATGCCGCAGCCCCGGTCCTTCCGGGGCTGGAACGGGCCGCCGCCTTCGTCTTCTGACGGCTTTGGCCCGTTAAAATCCCGTTCTGAATCAGAAGTGTGGCCGGGATGCTGCACGTGAAGAGTTTCCACCGAGAACACCCCTCAGGTAGTTCCGTCGCGCTTGACCGCGTCCTATGTTGCGGCGGGGCAACGACTCCACTCGTAGACGGTAACCCAGCTCGCGGGCACGAGCCGGGCGTTAGAATGAACGGAATTTTTGGATGCATGGGGTGAAGCTCTTCACCGGAGCAGCGGTTTCGGTCCTGCTGCTGGCGCTTGCCGCGCCGACGCCTGCCTTGGCGGATACGATCGAGGCTGCGCTGGTGCGCGCTTATCAGAACAATCCGCAGCTCAACGCGCAGCGCGCCCAGGTGCGCTCGACTGACGAGAACGTGCCGCAAGCGCTGTCGGGCTATCGCCCCAAGGTCGGGATCAACCTCAGCACCGGCTATCAATATCAGGATATTCAGCAGACGCAGAAGGCTGTGCCGATCCATAGCGACCCGCCCCTTCAGCCCAATAGCGCCAGCCTGACCATCAACCAGACGCTCTATAACGGCAATCAGACCGCCAACAGGACGCGCGTGGCGGAAAGCCAGGTCTCGGGATCCCGCGAGGCGTTGCGTGTGCTCGAGCAGACGGTCCTGCTGCAGGCTGCGACCAGCTACATGGATTATCTTCGTGACTCCGCCACACTCGAAGTTCAGCGCAGCAATGTGCGCGTCCTCGAACAGACGCTCAAGCAAACGCGCGATCGCTTCAATGTCGGCGAGGTGACGCGCACGGACGTGGCGCAATCCGAAGCGCAGCTCGCGGCAGGCAGGACCCAGGCCCTGACGGCCGAATCGAATCTCACGACGACGCGTGCCAATTTCCGCCGGATCATCGGCAACGAGCCGACGAACCTTGCGCCGGGCTCGCCGGTCGATCGTTTCCTGCCCGGGACGCTCGCCTCCGCCGTCGGTCTCAGCCTGGTGGAGAACCCCAACGTCACGGCATCGATGTTCGGCATCGACGTCAATTATCTCCAGGTCAAGATCAACGAAGGCGCGCTGCTGCCGACCCTCACGGTTCAGGCTGGCATCACCCAGTCGTACCAGCAGACCCTGACGGTCTTCCGAACGACGACCGCTTCCGCCATCGCGACCGCCTCGGTGCCGATCTATCAGGGCGGCGCTGAATATGCGCTGATCCGCCAATCGAAAGAGAACTTGGCGCAGCAGCGCCTGAATCTTGAAACCACGCGCGATCAGACCCGCGCCAACGTCGTGCAGGCCTGGGGCCAGTTGGAAGCCGGCAAGGCGCAGGTGCAGTCTGCGCAGGCGCAGGTTACGGCCTCCGAGATCGCGCTGAACGGTGTGCGCGAGGAAGCCAAGGCCGGCCAGCGCACCACGCTGGACGTGCTCAACGCGCAGCAGGCGCTGGTCAACGCGCGCGTGGCGCTCGTCACTGCCCAGCATGACCGCGTGGTGGCGTCCTATTCGGTGCTCAACGCGGTCGGTCGTCTCGCGCCGCAAGTCCTCGGCCTCAACACCACTGTCTACGATCCCAGCGTGCACTACCATCAGGTCCGCGACAGCTGGGCCGGCGTACGCACGCCAGACGGACGCTAGAGTCCCGTAATCATCCGGTCGGCCTCGCAAATAGCCGAAGCCGACCGGTGCTTTGCTTGCAATCAGCAAAATCCCTGACATAGCCTTGCCAAGAAGATGCGGGTCGATTCGCTCTGCATCCGATGCCGTGTGCGTAAAGCATGAGTGCCGAGGGCAGGGGCGCACCGCTGCACGTTGAGCTGTCATCTGGGGACAAGTCGGGCTGCCGTGACGAAAATGTCGGGCCACCCATCCGGAACCGGCCAATCCTGTCGTGCTTGGTGTAAAACAACGCATGCGAGGGCGTTGATGATGTGGAGTCGGAGATGACGCAGCCTGCAAAGGTCACAGAACCCTCGATGGAGGAGATTCTGGCCTCGATCCGGCGCATCATTGCCGACGATGAGGCCAAGCCGCCGCCGGCGGATGCCGCTAAGCCCGAGAAAGCTGCCGCCCCCGCCGCGTCACCGAAGCCGCAGGTGATCAACGATATTCCGCCATCCAAGGTAGCGCCGCCCAAACCGGCCGCCGAAAAGCCGGCACCGGCTCCGGCCGCAAAGCCGGCAGCGCCGCCGGCCGCCGCACCCGAGGTGGATGCATCCAACAATCAGGACGATATCGACGCGCTGCTGGCGGGGCTCGACGCAGCCACGCCCGCGCCGGAAATCCGTGCTCCCGAGCCGGAGCCCGAACCTGAGCCCGACGTGCTGGAATTGACCGACGATATGGCGCTGGCGATGGAGCCGACGCCGCCTCCGCCGCCGCCGAGCTTCCGCAAGGTCGAGCCGCGCGACGATCTCGAATTCGCCGAATCGCCGCCGCCGCGTCCGACGCCGGCATCCTATGCGCCCGTGGACTTCGATGCGCCGCCGCTGCCGCCCCAACAGCCGATGCTGGCGCAATCGACGGTCTCCGCGGTCGAATCCGCCTTCAATTCCCTGGCCCACACGGTGCTCAGCAGCAATGCGCGAACGCTGGAGGATCTGGTCAAGGAGATGCTGCGTCCGATGCTGAAATCCTGGCTGGACGACAATTTGCCGGGCCTGGTCGAACGCATCGTGAAGGCCGAAATCGAGCGGGTATCGCGCGGCGGCAGGTAGATCGGGCCGCAGAGCCCTCATAAAGCCCTGCTTGTGGGTCATATTCTGTCTCCCGACCGGACCGGAAAGCCCTGTTGCCGCCTGGCTTTCCTTTGACCTTTCCGTTGACTTGGACCCCGTGCGCGGCTTTCTAACAGCGCCATGATCGAGAAAAATTACCAGCCCGCCGATATCGAAGCCCGCATGTCCGTCGTGTGGGAGGACAGCCTTGCCTTCAAGGCCGGCCGCCCAGACCGCCGCGACGCTGTGCCCTTTACCATCGTGATCCCGCCGCCGAACGTGACGGGCTCGCTGCACATGGGCCACGCCCTCAACAACACGCTCCAGGACATCCTGTGCCGGTTCGAGCGCATGCGCGGTCGCGACGTGCTGTGGCAGCCCGGCACCGACCATGCCGGCATCGCCACCCAGATGGTGGTGGAGCGGCAGCTGATGGAGCGCCAGCAGCCCAGCCGTCGCGAGATGGGCCGCGAGAAGTTTCTGGAGCGGGTCTGGCAGTGGAAGGCCGAGAGCGGCGACACCATCATCAACCAACTCAAGCGGCTCGGCGCCTCCTGCGACTGGTCGCGCGAACGCTTCACCATGGACGAGGGCCTGTCCAAGGCCGTGGTCAAGGTGTTCGTCGAGCTGCACCGCGACGGCCTGATCTACAAGGACAAGCGGCTGGTGAACTGGGACACCAAGCTGCTCACCGCGATCTCCGATCTCGAAGTGCAGCAGACCGAGGTCAAGGGTAGCCTATGGTACCTGCGCTATCCGATCGAGGGCAAGATCTTCAGCCCCGAGGATCCCTCGAGCTTCATCGTCGTTGCCACCACGCGCCCGGAGACCATGCTCGGCGATACCGGGGTGGCCGTGCATCCCGACGACGAGCGCTATCAGAAGCTGGTCGGCAAGAACGTGATCCTGCCGCTGGTCGGCCGCAAGATCCAGATCGTCGCCGACGATTATTCCGATCCGGAGAAGGGCTCGGGCGCGGTCAAGGTGACGCCGGCGCACGACTTCAACGATTTCGAGGTCGGCAATCGCCACGGCCTCGCCCGAATCAGCGTCATCGACAAGGAAGGTTGCCTCGATCTCCTCGACAACGAGGATTATCTGCGCGACCTGCCGGAAGGTGCCTCGCAGTTCGCCGAGGAGTTCAACAAGCTCGATCGCTTTGCAGCGCGCAAGCGCATCGTCGAGCGACTGGAATCGTTCGGTTTCGTCGAGCGGATCGAACCTCACACCCACATGGTGCCGCATGGCGACCGCTCCGGCACGGTGATCGAGCCCTATCTGACCGACCAATGGTATGTCGACGCCAAGACGCTGGCGAAGCCCGCGATGGCCGCCGTGCGTTCGGGCGAAACCACCTTCGTGCCAAAGAACTGGGAAAAAACCTATTTCGAGTGGATGGAGAACATCCAGCCCTGGTGCATCTCGCGCCAGCTCTGGTGGGGCCACCAGATCCCGGCCTGGTACGGTCCTGATGGCAAGGTGTTCGTCGCCGAGACCGAGGAGGAGGCCGTCAGCCACGCCCTCGGCTATTACGTCGAGCAGGAAGTCATCACGGTCGAGCAGGGCCGCGAGATGGCGCTCGACCGCAACAAGCGGGACGGCTTCATCACGCGCGACGAGGACGTGCTCGACACCTGGTTCTCCTCGGCGCTGTGGCCATTCTCGACCCTCGGCTGGCCCGCAGACGCGCCGGAAGTGCAGCGCTACTACCCGACCAACGCACTGGTGACGGGCTTCGACATCATCTTCTTCTGGGTCGCCCGCATGATGATGATGGGGCTGCACTTCATGAAGGAGGTGCCGTTCTCGACGATCTACATCCACGCCCTCGTCCGCGACGAGAAGGGCGCCAAGATGTCGAAGTCGAAGGGCAACGTCATCGATCCGCTCAGCCTGATCGACCAATATGGTGCGGACGCGCTGCGCTTCACGCTGGCCGCGATGGCCGCGCAGGGGCGCGACATCAAGCTCGCCACCAGCCGCGTCGAGGGCTATCGCAATTTCGCGACCAAGCTCTGGAATGCGTCGCGCTTTGCGGAGATGAACCATTGCGCCGTGCCCGAAGGCTTCGAGCCGGCGAAGGTCAAAGAGACGCTGAACCGCTGGATCGCACATGAGAGTGCGCACACCACGCGCGAGGTGACCGAGGCGATCGAGGCCTATCGCTTCAATGACGCCGCCGGCAGCATCTACCGCTTCGTGTGGAACGTCTATTGCGACTGGTATCTCGAGCTCGCAAAACCCGTGCTACTCGGCCCCGACAGCCCTGCCAAGGCCGAGACCCGCGCCATGGTGGCATGGGCGCGCGACGAGATCCTGAAACTGCTGCACCCCTTCATGCCCTTCATCACCGAGGAGCTGTGGGAGGTGACGGCCAAGCGCGACGGTCTGCTCGCGCTGGCACCGTGGCCGCTGAAGCCGGCCGGGCCGACGCCGGAGCAGCTTGCGATGCTCGCGGCGACGACGGGGCCGACCGACGCGCTCGTCTCGCCGGTTTGGGTGCTGCCGATCTTCGACCATGCCGACTTCACCGATCCCGCGGCCGAGGCCGAGATCGGCTGGGTCATTGACCTTGTCACGCAGATCCGTTCGGTGCGCGCCGAGATGAACATCCCGCCGGCGACCCTCACGGCGCTGGTGCTCGCAGGCGCCTCGGCCGAGACGAAGGAGCGCGCGCCGCGCTGGAGCGACGTCATCAAGCGCATGGCGCGGCTGTCGGACATCTCCTTCGCCGACCGTGCGCCCGACGGCGCGGTCCAGCTCCTGGTGCGCGGCGAGGTGGCCGCGCTGCCGCTGAAGGGCGTGATTGACGTCGTCGCCGAGCGCACGCGTCTGGACAAGGAGATCGGGAAGGCCGACGCCGACATCAAGCGTGCCGAGTCCAAACTGGCCAACGAGAAATTCGTGGCCAACGCGGCCGAGGAGGTCGTCGAGGAGGAGCGCGAGAAGCGCGAGGCCGCGCTCGCCCGCAAGGCCAAGCTGCTCGAGGCGCTGGAGCGGCTCAAGCAGGCGTCGTAAGCTTATTTCGGAAACGGCTTGCTGAGGAATTTCGAGCCCCTGACACCATAGCGCCAGGGCAGCTCGACCGCCTTGGTGATGCCGATCCGGATGCCGGCCGCCACCTCGACGTCCTCCGTCCGCGCATGCAGCGCGATCGGCGGACGGTCGAGCGGCAAGGCATTGTGCGCGATGGTGATGCCGAGCGCTTCGGTCAGCTTGCCCGGGCCCGAGCACAACGTGTGCAAATCCTGGAGATGGCGGCGCCGCCGCATCGCGGCGATTCCGTGGGTCGGCTCCAGCGCGCGGATCAGCACGGCGCTGGCCGAGCCTTCTTCCTCGCAGACGAAGTTCACACACCAGTGGATGCCGTAGGAGCGGTAGACATAGGCAAAGCCGGGCGGGCCGAACATCACCTGGTTCCGCGGCGTCGGGCCATTGTAGGAGTGCGCCGCCGGCTCGGTATGATGATAGGCCTCGACCTCGACGATGATCCCGCCAACGCCGTTGACCAGCATGGTCGCACCGATCAGATCGGGCGCGACCTCGTGGACGCTGCGCGCGAAAAAGGTACGCTTCAGGGCTTTGCCGAGCCGAGGAGTAGAGGTCTTCGAGACTGGAGCCATTCGAGGGGAGAATCGCCAGAGAACAGAGCAGGATATTGCCCATATCTGCCATGTTCCCTGAAGCGGTGCGAGCCGGGTTGCGATGCCCGGCCAGACCGACTAGGTAGGACTTGGTCAGACCGGACACCCCATGGTCGTTATCGTCGATACCATCTCGAACCCGCTGCGCCCACGTCACCCCGAAAAGGTGAACCGGCCCGATTCCGCTTCGCCGCCGAAGCCGGACTGGATCCGCGTACGCGCGCCCAACACCCGCGGCTATGCCGACACGCGCAACATCGTGCGCGCCAACGGCCTGCATACGGTGTGCGAGGAGGCGGGCTGCCCGAATATCGGCGAGTGCTGGGACAAGAAGCACGCGACCTTCATGATCATGGGCGACACCTGCACCCGCGCCTGTGCCTTCTGCAACGTCAAGACCGGCATGCCGAATGCACTTGACGCGGCCGAGCCGCAGAACGTCGGCGAGGCTGTGGCCAAGCTCGGCCTTGCCCATGTCGTCATCACCTCCGTGGACCGCGACGATCTCACTGACGGCGGCGCCGAGCATTTCGCCCAGACCATCCGCGCGATCCGCGCCGCGTGCCCCTCGACCACGATCGAGATCCTGACGCCCGACTTCCTGCGCAAGGAGGGGGCGCTGGAGGTCGTCGTCGCGGCGAAGCCCGACGTGTTCAACCACAATCTCGAGACCGTGCCGTCGTGCTATCTCACGGTGCGGCCGGGCGCGCGCTATTTCCATTCGATCCGGCTGTTGCAGCGGGTCAAGGAGCTCGATCCCACCATCTTCACCAAGTCCGGCATCATGGTCGGCCTCGGCGAGGAGCGCCACGAGGTGCAGCAGGTGATGGACGATCTGCGTTCCGCCGACGTCGATTTCCTGACCATCGGGCAATATCTCCAGCCGACCCGCAAGCATCACGCCGTGATGCGCTACGTGCCGCCGGACGAGTTTTCGTCCTACGAGAAGGTCGCCTACACCAAGGGTTTCCTGATGGTGTCTGCGACCCCGCTCACCCGTTCGTCGCATCATGCCGGCGAGGATTTTGCGAAACTGAAGGCCGCGCGGGCAGCAAGCGCCCGCTGAATCGCCATGCCCAATTTTTCGAGCAAGCGTCGTGTCGATCACAGCGCGTCCGAGATGTTTGATCTGGTCGCTGACGTCGAGCGCTACCCGGAATTCGTGCCGCTGTGCAGTGCGCTGAAGGTCCGTCAGCGCATGGCGAAACCCGACGGCACCGAGGTGCTGGTCGCGGACATGACGGTGTCGTTCAAGCTGGTCAGGAATCCTTCACCAGCCGCGTGACGCTCGACCGCGCCAATTTGAAGATCCTGGTCGAATATCTGCAAGGTCCCTTCAGCAATCTGGAAAACCGTTGGACGTTCGAGCCCAAAGGCGAGAGCGTTTGCGATGTCGGCTTCTTCCTTGCCTACGAGTTCAAGAGCCGCATGCTGGCGCTCCTGATGGGCTCGATGTTCGACGCCGCGTTCGCGCGATTTTCCATCGCCTTCGAGAAGCGGGCGGATGCGATCTACGGACGGCGGAAGCTGGTGTCGTCGTAGTGGTTGCGGACGGGCACGCTCTCTCCTCCTTCATTGCGAAGAGCCCTTGCGACGAAGCAATCCAGAATCCCTCTGCGGAGAGACTCTGGATTGCTTCGCTGCGCTCGCAATGACGATGGGGAAGGCAGGCGTGCCAAAATTTCAATCCACCGCCTTCACGACATCCGGCGGCTGCGAGGCATAATACGCAGCGGCCTGCTCGATCTCCAGCGGCGTCATCGCACGGGCAATGTTGCGCATCTCTCGCCGTTGGTCTGGCATTACAGGCCCACTCTCCAACATCGCCGCCGGCGTCATGCTGCTGCTGTTTCGACCCTTCCACATCGGCAATGACGTCGAGGTCACCTGCATGGCGGGAAAGGTCAAGTCGCTACGGGCTGGTGTGGGGCGCAGCCATCGTCAATCACAGCGCGATCAAGCAGTGCGTGCTCGATCACGTGAGTGCTTAACTCGCGGCTGCGTGAGGGATCTCACCCCCGCGGTCAGCGCGGCGGCCTGCGCTTCACCGCGTGCCGGCGCGGTGATCGTGTCACGCGCGGGCGCAGGCGGGTTACTGCGGCGGCACGTTTCGGCTTGGCCGTAACTTGCGGGCCGCGGGCGAGATCCATCAGCATGCGCAGCGCCTCGACCACGGAGCGCTGACGCACGGCGGTGCGGCCGATGCCGCCAAAGCGATGCTCGCGATGGACGATGCGTCCGTCGCGCGCGGCGGCGGCGAAGTGCACGAGGCCAACCGGCTTGCCAGGCGTTGCACCCCCGGGGCCGGCGATGCCAGTGATGGCGACCGCAAGATCGACGCCGGCACGCTCCAGCGCACCGACCGCCATAGCTGTTGCGGTCTCTTTGCTGACGGCGCCGAAATTGGTGAGCGTGCTTGCCTCGACCCCGAGCATCGCGCGCTTGGCGTCGTTGGAATAGGTGACGAAGCCGCGATCGATGACGTCGGAGGAGCCGGGGATGTCGGTCAGCGCGCCCGCGACGAGACCGCCGGTGCAGGACTCCGCGGTCGCGATCGTCAGCTTGCGCATCCGGCACAAATCGAGCAGCGAGCGGGAGAGTGCGCGTGCGTCGCTGCCGCCCATGGCCTAGACACTCCAGGGCAGGCGGATGGTGGCGCTCGCGGTGGCCGCGATGCCTTCCTCGCGGCCCGTGAAGCCGAGCCGCTCGCTGGTGGTCGCCTTGACCGCGACGCGGGAGATGTCGACGCCGGAAATCTCGGCGATGCGCGCGCGCATGGTCTCGCGCAAAGGGCCGATCTTCGGCCGCTCGCAGATCATGGTCACCTCGAGATTGGCGATGCGGCCGCCGCGCTGGGTGACGCGCTCGATGGCGTATTGCAAAAACTGGTCGGAGGAGGCGCCTTTCCACTTCGCGTCGCTGGGCGGAAAGTGCGATCCGATGTCGCCGTCAGCGAGCGCGCCCAGGATGGCGTCGACCAGCGCATGCAGGCCGACATCGCCGTCGGAATGGGCCATGAAGCCTTTGGTGTGCGGCACGCGCACGCCGCATATCATGAGATGGTCGCCCTCGCCGAAGGCGTGGACGTCGTAGCCCGTGCCGGTCCTGATGTCGCCGAGCAGGCTTGCCAGCCGCGCTTCCTCGCGCACGAAATCCTCGGGAGTGGTGAGCTTCATATTGGCAACATCGCCTTCAAAGGTTGCAACCGTCAATCCCGCCCATTCGGCAATCGCGGCATCGTCGGTGAAATCGCTGCGCCTGTCCTTGGCCGCGCGACGATGCGCTTCGAGGATGACGTCGAAACGAAAGGATTGCGGCGTCTGCGCAATTCGCAACCGCGCCCGGTCCGGCGTGTCCTCGACATTGTCATTCTCGCCGGTGATCTTGATGGTGTCGGTGACGGGAACGACGGGGATCGCCGCGCCGGTGCGGCTGGCCGCATCGATCGCGCGGGTGATCACGCCTTCCGAAACGAAGGGTCGCGCGGCGTCGTGGATCAGGACGATGTCGGGCTTGTGCCTGGCGAGCGCTTCGAGACCGGCGAGCACCGAGGCCTGCCGGGTCGCGCCGCCATTGACCGGCGCCTCGTGGCCGAGCCCTGCGACCGCCGCCGTGAACATGGCGCTGTCGTCCGGGTTCACGACTGGCTGAACTGCGAACACGTCCGCATGACGGCTGAAGGCCTCCATGGCGCGATAGATCACCGGCACGCCGCCGATCTCGCGATATTGCTTGGGGCCACCGGCGCCTGCGCGCAGGCCGCGTCCGGCAGCGACGAGGACGACTGCGGTGCGCTGTGATTTCGCCATAGGACTCAAATACTCATTTGGTGATGAAGAGAGTCGGGGGGTGGGGTGATCGCCGCATGCCTCTAGCACGGCAGGCCCGCAATAAAAGGGGGTTTCCCGGATTGTGGGAAACAGCATTTTGCTGCACTGCACTTGAAAGATTTGCAGAACTGTCTAAACTGTAGGCATGACGCTTGACTGCACAAGAATTGTGCGCAAGATAGGTCATGGCAGGCGCGATGAGGCGCTGCCAACGCAACGAGACCCCTGTGACCGGCTCGGTAGTATCAGGCTCTAAGCCATTGAAGATAGGCGATATTGATGTCGCCACCCCGGTCTTCCTGGCACCGATGTCGGGGGTGACTGACTCGCCCGTCCGCCGGCTTGCCGCGGAGTTGGGGGCCGGTCTGGTGGTGTCCGAAATGACGGCCAGCGACGAACTCGCCAATGGCCATCATATGTCCCGGTTGCGCTGCGAAGCCACGGGGATCGGTCCCCACGTGGTCCAGCTCGCCGGGTGCGAGACGCATTGGATGGCGGAGGGCGCCCGGATCGCTGAAGCCGAAGGCGCCGATATCATCGACATCAACATGGGCTGTCCGGCTCGTCACGTCACCGGCGGCCAGTCCGGTTCCGCCTTGATGCGCGACCTCGACCACGCCGTCAGCCTGATCGAAGCGACGATCGCGGCGGTGAAGGTGCCAGTGACGTTGAAGATGCGGCTCGGCTGGGACGACCGCACCCGCAACGCACCGGAACTGGCGCGGCGCGCACAGGCATCAGGCATCAAGCTCGTCACCGTGCACGGCCGCACCCGCTGCCAGTTCTACAAGGGCGAGGCCGATTGGGATGCGATCCGCGCCGTACGCGAGGCCATCTCCATTCCGCTCGTCGTCAATGGCGACATCACCACTTACGAGAAGGCCCTCGCGGCGTTAAAGGCCTCCGGCGCCGATGCCGTGATGATCGGCCGCGGCGCGCAGGGCCAGCCCTGGCTGCCCGGCCAGATCGGCCGCCGCCTCAAGGGTGGGGCGGTGGAAGCCACGCCGCCGCTCGAGACGCAGCTGCATTATGTGCGCACGCTTTATGAAGGCGTCTGCGCGCTCTACGGCCTGCGCATCGGGCTGCGGCACGCGCGAAAACATCTGGGCTGGGCGCTCGACGTCGCGGCCGATGTGAGCCGTGCGCCGGCCGAGAAGCTGAAATCCTGGCGCCAGAAAATCCTCACCTCGGAGGATCCGCACCTCGTTCACCGGTCACTGCAAGATGCCTTCGACGACTTCGCATGGAGCGCCGCTGCATGAGCTCAGTTGCTGAACATCGTCGGCCGTTTCCGTCCGACAGCGATGCCATCCTGGACGCACTTCCCAATCCCGTGCTGATGATCGGGCCGGACGGCAAAATCGTCGCCGCCAACATCGCAACCGAAGCCTTCTTCGATATCTCGACGCAGTTCTTGAAGCGGCAGTCGCTGAAAGAGCTGGTGCCGTTTGGCAGCCCCTTGCTGGCGCTGATCGACCAGGTGCGTTCGTCGAATGCACCTGTCAACGAGTACAAGGTCGATCTGGGCACGCCGCGCATGGGCGGGGACCGCCAGGTCGATCTGCACGTTGCCCCCGTCACGGAACGGCCCGGCCATATCGTGGTGATGCTCCAGGAGCGCTCCATCGCCGACAAGATGGACCGCCAGCTCACCCATCGCAGCGCCGCGCGCTCGGTGATCGCGCTCGCCGCGATGCTGGCGCACGAGATCAAGAACCCGCTCTCGGGCATCCGCGGCGCGGCGCAGCTCCTGGAGCAGCAGGCCTCCTCGGAAGACCGCATGCTGACGCGGCTGATCTGCGACGAGGCCGACCGCATCGTGACGCTGGTCGACCGCATGGAGGTGTTCGGCGACGAGCGCCCCGTGGTGCGCGGCCCCGTCAACATCCATTCGGTGCTCGATCACGTCAAACGGCTGGCGCAGTCCGGCTTTGCCCGCAACATCCGCTTCGTCGAGGACTACGATCCCTCGCTGCCGCCGGTGCTGGCGAACCAGGACCAGCTCATCCAGGTGTTCCTCAACCTGGTGAAGAACGCCGCCGAAGCGCTGATCGACGTTCCCGACGGTGAAATCCAGCTCACCACCGCGTTTCGCCCCGGCGTCCGCCTGTCAGTCCCCGGTCAAAAATCCCGTGTATCCCTGCCGCTCGAATTCTGCGTGAAGGACAACGGACCAGGCGTGCCGGACGATCTTCTGCCAAACCTGTTCGATCCCTTCGTCACCACTAAACAGACCGGCTCCGGTCTGGGCCTCGCGCTGGTCGCAAAGATTATCGGGGATCACGGGGGCATCATCGAATGCGATCTCAGCCGCGCAAGACAACCTTCCGCGTGCTGATGCCGATGTATTCCACATCGGTGAAACATGCCGATCAAAGCAGTCACGACGGCTCTGCCGGGAAGTCGTCGTCTGCGTCACAGGGGGCGAAATGAGGATTAACGATGCCCGCAGGTAGCATTCTCGTTGCTGATGACGACACCGCCATCCGCACGGTTCTCAATCAGGCACTATCGCGCGCCGGCTACGAAGTGCGGCTGACCGGCAATGCCGCGACGCTGTGGCGCTGGGTCAGCCAGGGGGAGGGCGATCTCGTCATCACCGACGTGGTGATGCCCGACGAGAACGCGTTCGACCTGTTGCCGCGGATCAAGAAGATGCGGCCGAATTTGCCTGTTATCGTCATGAGCGCGCAAAACACCTTCATGACGGCGATCCGGGCCTCCGAGCGCGGCGCCTATGAATATCTGCCGAAGCCCTTCGACCTGAAGGAGCTGATCGCCATCGTCGGCCGCGCGCTGGCCGAGCCGAAGGAGCGGGTCTCGACGCCGAACGAGGACGCCGAGATGGAGGCGATCCCGCTGGTCGGCCGCTCGCCGGCGATGCAGGAAATCTATCGCGTGCTGGCGCGCCTGATGCAGACCGACCTCACCGTGATGATCACGGGCGAGTCCGGTACCGGCAAGGAGCTGGTGGCGCGCGCGTTGCACGATTACGGCAAGCGCCGCAATGGCCCGTTCGTCGCGGTCAACATGGCGGCGATCCCGCGCGACCTGATCGAGTCGGAGCTGTTCGGCCATGAGCGCGGCGCCTTCACCGGCGCCAACACCCGCGCCTCCGGCCGGTTCGAGCAGGCCGAGGGCGGCACGCTGTTCCTGGACGAGATCGGCGACATGCCGATGGAGGCGCAGACCCGTCTGCTGCGCGTGCTTCAGCAGGGCGAATACACCACGGTCGGCGGTCGCACCCCGATCAAGACCGACGTGCGCATCGTCGCGGCCTCCAACAAGGATCTGCGCGTCCTGATCCAGCAAGGCCTGTTCCGCGAGGATCTGTTCTTCCGCCTCAACGTCGTGCCGTTGCGCCTGCCGCCGTTGCGCGAGCGCATCGAGGATCTGCCCGATCTCATCCGTCATTTCTTCGCGCTGGCGGAGAAGGATGGCCTGCCGCCGAAGAAGCTCGACACGCTGGCGCTGGAGCGGATGAAGCAGCACCGCTGGCCGGGCAATGTGCGCGAGCTCGAGAACCTCGCCCGTCGCCTCGCCGCGCTCTATCCGCAGGACGTGATCACGGGCTCCGTCATCGACGGCGAACTGGCGCCACCCACGGTCAGCCCGGGTGCCGCCGTCCAGCATGGCGTCGACAATCTCGGCGGCGCCGTGGAGGCGTATCTCTCTTCGCACTTCCAGGGCTTCCCGAACGGCGTGCCGCCGCCGGGCCTCTATCACCGCATCCTGAAGGAGATCGAGGTGCCACTGCTCACGGCCGCGCTCGCGGCCACCCGCGGCAACCAGATCCGCGCCGCCGATCTGCTCGGCCTCAACCGCAACACTCTGCGGAAGAAGATCCGGGATCTCGATATCCAGGTGTATCGGAGCGGCGGCTAGCCCCCGCAACGGCCGGTGGCTCAGCTCCCCCTACCAAGCGGAGCTGAGCCTGTCCGATCGCGTTGGCCGTCGTGGCTGACGCGGTGAGCAGAAGTCCCGATCGAACTGAAATGTTCCGCAGGAACATTCAAAAGGTGATTTCAGCCGCGGGACGCGGCCTCACACCTATCTGACAAACCGGCCTGAGACCTGTATTGCGCTGGCGACGTTCGCATTGGGCTCCTGCACCCCGAGACCATTGACCAGCAGGTCCGCCGCCACAATCAGCAGCAGCACGGCCGATACCATCATTGCGAGAAAGAACTTGTGCATGCTGGTCAAGCCGCCGGGGCCGGAATCCGTTCCCACTCTCCGGCATGTCGCTGTGGATGCGCGGGTCGGTCGCGGCGGTGACGCCGCGGAATTGTCGCAATTCGGCAACAATGTGGTACGAATACATCAGTAGCCGCCCGCCGCGGCTCCCCGTTTTCAGCACCCATTGCCGGAATGACCAGCGCAGACACCTCGGCCGCATCCTTTGACACGGCCCCAGCAGAAGAGCCCCGGCGTTGGTCGGCGCGACGCTGGCTGGCGCCGTTCGCCGTGGCGCTGGCGCTGCTGTCGGCCTTGCTCACCTTCCTGGTCCTGACCGGCCTCACCAGCATCGAACTGACGCCGCAAGTTGTCCGTTCGTTCTATCTGAGCAACGCAGCCACCATCCTGCTGCTGGTCGGCATCATCATCCGCGAGCTCTGGCAGCTGATCCTGGCGCGACGGCGGGGCAGGGCGGCGGCGCGCCTCCATGTCCAGATCGTCAGCCTGTTCTCGATCGTGGCGGTGCTGCCGGCGGTGCTGGTCGCCGTCGTCGCCAACGTCACCATCGAGCGCGGCCTCGACCGCCTGTTCTCCGGCCCGACCAAGGAGGTGATCCAGAATTCACTGACGATCGCGCGGGCTTACATGCAGGACCATGCGCAGCTGATCCGGGGCGACATTCTCGGCATGGCCAACGACATCGCCCACGCGCGGCCGCTCTACGACCAGGATCGCCGCTCGTTTCGCGAATTGCTGACGTCCAGCGCCGCCTCGCGCAATTTGCCGGGCGCGATGATCATCGACAAGAACACCAACATTCTCGAATCCGCCGACACCGGCATGCGGCTGGCCTATTCGCCGCCGGCACCGGACTTCCTCAGCAACGTCAACAGATCCGAACCCGAGATCGCGGTGCTGCCCGATGCGAGCTTCGTCGCCGCGGTGGTCCGCTTGCGCGCCTTCAGTGACACATTCCTCTACGTCGCACGGCCGCTCGATCCGAATGTCGTCAACCAGCTCAAGCAGACCGAGGTCAGCGTCGCCGAATACGCCCAGATCGAGTCGCGCCGGCTCGGCATCCAGGTCGCGTTCGCGCTGATGTTCGCTGTGATCGCGCTGACCATCCTGATGGCCTCGGTGCTGATCGGCCTCAACTTCGCCAACTCGCTGGTCTCGCCGATCCGACGGCTGATGAACGCGGCCCAGACGGTCTCGACGGGCGATCTCCATGTGAAAGTGCCGGTGCACCAGTCGGAAGGCGACCTCGCCCAGCTGGGTGAGACCTTCAACAAGATGACGGAGGAGTTGCGTAGCCAGCGCGACGAGCTCGTCAACGCCAGCGAGCTCATCGACAGCCGCCGCCGCTTCATCGAGGCGGTGCTGTCGTCCGCCAGCGCCGGCATCATCGGCGTGGATACCTCAGGCAGCGTCGGCATTCTCAACCGTTCCGCCGAAAAGCTGATCGGTCACTCCGAAGCCGAGACGCTCGGCCATCCGCTCTCCGACGTGCTGCCCGAGCTCGAAGAGATGATGAAGACGGCGCGGGAAGGGACCCAGCGCCTGGTGCAGGGGCAGATCACGATCACGCGCGACGGGCAGGAACGCAATCTGTCGGTCCGCGTCAGCGCCGAGAAGACCAGCCAGCCGCACGACAGCTACATCATCACGCTCGACGACATCACCGAACTGGTCTCGGCGCAACGCACCTCGGCCTGGGGCGACGTCGCGCGCCGCATCGCGCATGAGATCAAGAATCCGCTGACCCCGATCCAGCTCTCCGCCGAACGCATTCGCCGCAAATTCGGCAAGGACATCACGGAGGGCAAGGACAAGCAGATCTTCGAACAGTGCACCGACACCATCGTGCGTCAGGTCGACGACATCCGCCGCATGGTCGACGAGTTCTCGCGCTTTGCGCGGATGCCTAAGCCGGTCATGGAGGGTGAGGACGTCGCCGACACAGTGCGGCAGGCGGTGTTCCTGATGAAGGTCGCCCACCCCGAGATCGATATCGAGGCCGAGTTCAAGGAAGACCCGCTGCGCGCCCAGTTCGACCGGCGGCTGATCTCGCAGGCCGTCACCAACATCGTCAAGAACGCCACCGAGGCGATCGAGCAGGTCCCCCTGGAGGAGCTCGGCAAAGGCCGGATCGACGTCGTGGTCTCGCGCGAGGGCGAGGACGTGCTGATCGACGTCGTCGACAACGGCATCGGCCTGCCCAAGGTGGCGCGCTCCCGCCTGCTCGAGCCCTATGTGACGACACGCGCCAAAGGCACCGGCCTTGGGCTCGCGATCGTCGGTCGCGTGCTGGAAGACCATGGCGGGCGCATCGAGCTGAAGGATGCCTCGGACTTCCGCGAGGGCCAGCGCGGCGCCTGGATGCGGATGCGTTTTGCGATCGCCGGCGCTCCCGCGAAAAGCGAGGGGCCGAACCGGCAGCCGCGGCAACGACCAAGCCGGAAAGCGGCGAAACGGCTACGCAATCCCTCAAGGATCCGGAAACAAAAGAGGCGGCCGTCGAAACCAAAGAGCCGGCTGAAAAGACCAATGATTCAACGAAGATCAAAGCCTCAACAGGCAGCTGAGAAAACAGGCGATCCATGGCAAGTGAAATTCTGATTGTCGATGATGAGGCCGATATTCGGGATCTCGTTGCGGGCATCCTCGAAGACGAGGGCTTCGTGACCCGGACCGCGCGCGACAGCGATACGGCGCTCGCCGAGATCGCCAACCGCAGGCCGCATCTGGTGTTCCTCGACATCTGGCTGCAGGGCTCCAAGCTCGACGGCTTGCAGCTCTTGGAGCAGGTCAAGAAGGACAACCCCGATCTGCCGGTCGTGATGATCTCCGGCCACGGCAACATCGAGACCGCGGTCGCCGCGATCAAGCGTGGCGCCTACGACTTCATCGAGAAGCCGTTCAAGACCGACCGGCTGATCCTGGTCGCGAACCGTGCACTGGAGAACTCGCGGCTCAAGCGCGAGGTCAAGGAGCTGAAGCAACTCGCGCCGAGCGCAAGCTCGCTGGTCGGCCGCTCGCCCAGCATGAACCAGCTGCGCCAGACCATCGAGCGTGCGGCCAAGGCCAACAGCCGCATCCTGATCGTCGGCCCCGCGGGCGCCGGCAAGGAACTGACCGCCCGCACGTTGCACACGGCCTCGGGCCGCGCCGATGGCCCCTTCGTCGTCATCAACGCCGCTGCGATCACGCCCGAGCGGATGGAGCACGAGCTGTTCGGCATCGAGCAGTCCAACGGCGAGCACGCGCGCAAGCCCGGCGCACTCGAAGAGGCTCATGGCGGCACGCTGTTCATCGACGAGATCGCGGACATGCCGCGCGAGACCCAGAACAAGATCTTGCGCGTGCTGGTCGAGCAGTCTTTCCAGCGCGTCGGCGGCAACGGCAAGGTGCAGGTCGACGTCCGCATCATCTCCTCCACCGCGCGCAACCTCGAAGAGGAAATCGCGGCCGGTCATTTCCGCGAGGACCTCTATCACCGGCTCTCGGTGGTGCCGATCCGCGTGCCCGCATTGTCGGAGCGGCGTGAAGACATTCCGGAATTGATCGACTATTTCATGGAGCAGATCTCCGCGGGCGGCGGCCTGCCCAAGCGGCAGATCGGCCAGGACGCGATGGCGGTACTGCAGTCGCATGTCTGGCCGGGCAATGTGCGCCAGCTCCGCAACAACGTTGAGAGTCATGATTCTGGCCGCTGGCGGGCCGGAAGTCATCATCACTGCCGACATGCTGCCGCAGGATGTCGGCTCCATGGTGCCCGCGATGCCGACCAGCAACAATGGCGAGCACATCATGGGCCTGCCGCTGCGCGAAGCGCGCGAAGTGTTCGAGCGCGACTATTTGATTGCACAGATCAGCCGTTTTTCAGGAAATATTTCTCGCACGGCCGAGTTTGTTGGCATGGAACGCTCGGCGCTGCACCGGAAGTTGAAGGCGCTCGGCGTCGGCTAACGCTGCGACGTCGTTGGAATAGGCGAGGAAAATCATCGATTTCCGTAGTTTTTCGGGGCAATACGGCATGGGCTGCCGCGTGAAGCGGCTTGCCTAATAAGCCTACCTGTCCTCTAATTGAACCGCTGTCCCCCCGAGGGGGGATCTCATGAGGGACGGCAACCGGACGAGGACCCCGAGTTTCAAAAGAGGGCCGCAACCGGCGCAATAAAAAGAAACTCAAAGCGAGAAAAAAACAATGGCGGCAGACCGCGCACAAAACCTGCAGGACACCTTCCTTAATCACGTTCGCAAAACCAAAACGCCACTGACGATCTTTCTGGTCAACGGAGTGAAGCTCCAGGGCATCGTGACCTGGTTCGACAATTTCTGTTTGCTGCTTCGGCGCGACGGTCACTCGCAGCTCGTCTACAAGCATGCGATCTCGACCATCATGCCGGGCGCTCCGATCCAGCTGTTCGAAGGCGGCGAGGATCAGCCGGCTTGAGAGTGATCTGATTGGAACCCCGGAATTTCGACGGGGATGCCGACCGTCCGCGGTCGGCAGGGGGTACGCAGACGGGGCGGGTGCTTGTCATCGGTCCCTATTTGCGGGTGCGCGCAGGCAGTGCCGACGCGCAATCGGAAGCTCATGTCGTGCGTGACGCGGAAGCCCGGCTCGACGAAGCCGCCGGCCTCGCGCGCGCGATCGATCTCGTCGTTGCCGACGCCATCATCGCGCCGATCAGCCAGATCCGCCCTGCGACCTATATCGGCAAGGGTAAGGTCGAGGAGATCGCCGCGCTCGCCAAGAGCCTCGACGTCGAACTCGTGGTGATGGATTGCGCGCTTGCGCCGATCCAGCAGCGCAACCTCGAGAAGGAGTTGCAGGCAAAGGTGCTCGACCGCACCGGTCTCATCCTGGAAATCTTCGGCCGCCGCGCCAAGACCAAGGAAGGCTCGCTCCAGGTCGAGCTCGCGCATCTCAACTATCAACGTTCGCGCCTGGTGCGCTCATGGACCCATCTCGAGCGCCAGCGCGGCAACTGGATTCATGGGCGGTCCCGGCGAGACGCAGATCGAAGCCGACCGCCGCCTGATCCAGGAGCGCATCTCCAAGCTCGAGGGCGAACTGAAGAAGGTGCAGGCCACACGCCGCCTGCATCGCGCAGGCCGCCAGCGCGTGCCGTACCGCGTGGTGGCGCTGGTCGGCTACACCAATGCCGGCAAGTCGACGCTGTTCAACCGCCTGACCCGCGCCGACGTGCAGGCCGCCGACATGCTGTTCGCCACGCTGGATCCGACCCTCCGCGCGCTCACCCTGCCGCATGGCGGCAAGGCGATGCTGTCGGACACCGTCGGTTTCATCTCCAATCTGCCGACGCAGCTCGTCGCCGCCTTCCGCGCCACGCTGGAGGAGGTGCTGGAGGCCGACGTCATCCTGCATGTGCGCGACATCTCGCACGACGACGCCGAGGCGCAGCAGAGCGACGTCGACGCCGTGCTGCGCCAGCTCGGCATCAACCCCGATGATTCAGGCCGCATCATCGAGGTCTGGAACAAGATCGACCGCTATGGTCCCGAACAGCGCGAAGAGCTTTTGAACATCGCCGCGCGCAGGCCGGAGGATCATCCGGCGATGCTGGTGTCGGCCGTGTCGGGCGAGGGGGTCGACGCGCTGCTCGCCGCGATCGAGGAGCGCTTGGCCGCCAAACGCATCACGCTCGACCTCTCCATCGATGCCTCCGACGGCGCCGGCATCAGCTGGCTGCATCGGAATTCCGAAGTGCTGGCGAAAGAGCTGCACGACGGCCGCTTCGACATGACGGTGCGGGTGGACGAGACCAAGCGGGACATCGTGGTGAACCGGTTCGATGCCGTGCCGCGACTGTCCGCGTAGTTGGTGTCGTCCCGGCCGAGTTAGCGGCCGGCTTGCTTGCGCTCCTCTGGTGACGACTGCTTCGCACTCTTCGCCTCATTCCACAACGCGTCCATCTCCGCCAGCGACGCCTGCTCGAGGGTCCGCCCCTGCGCCTCCAGCGCCCGTTCGATATAGGCAAACCGCCGCTCGAACTTCGTGTTGGTCGCCCGCAGCGCGGCTTCCGGATCGGCATCGACATGGCGGGCGAGGTTGACCACCGCGAACATCAGGTCGCCGGTCTCTTCCGCCAACCCCTCGCTGTCGTTGCGATCGAGTGCGGCCTCGATCTCGTCGGCTTCTTCGCGGATTTTTGCCAGCACCGCGCGTGGATCGTTCCAGTCGAAGCCGACAGTGGAGGCCTTGCGCTGCAGCTCCATGGCGCGCGTCAGGGCGGGCTGGCCGGCCTTCACGCCTGACAGCAGCGATTTGTGGGACGGCGCTTCCTGGGGTGGCCGGCGCGCGGCGCGCTCGGCTTTCTCTTCGGCCTTGATGCGGTCCCAGACTTCCTTGACGTGGGAGGAGGCGAGATCGCCGTCCTTGTCGGCGAAGACGTGCGGATGGCGGCGGATCATCTTGCGGGTGATGGCCTCGACGACATCGCCGAAGGCAAAGGCGTTCTGCTCCTCGGCCATCTGAGCATGGAACACCACCTGCAGCAGGAGGTCGCCGAGCTCCTCGCAGAGGTCGTCGAGATCGCCGCGGCTGATGGCGTCGACCACCTCATAGGCTTCCTCGATCGTATAGGGCGCGATGGTCGCAAAATTCTGCTCGAGGTCCCAGGGGCAGCCGGTCACCGGCGTGCGCAGCGCCGCCATAATTTCGATCAGGCGGGAAATGTCGCGGGAAGGGGTCATTGCGGGGCAGTCTCCTGGCTCCCATGCCTTATGCCAAAAGCGAGCCCCCGTTCCCAGCGCAGCGCGGCGGAACAGGGTGATTTCCACCGGTTGGCGGGCCAGATTGGCGAGCCGCGTGCGCAGTGCTAAAGCGCGGGCCATGACTGACGCATCTTCATCCGAAACCGCGCTGGTGCTGTTCTCCGGCGGCCAGGATTCCACCACCTGCCTCGCCTGGGCGCTGAATCGCTTTGCGCGCGTGGAGACGCTGGGCTTCGATTACGGCCAGCGCCACGCCATCGAGCTGGCCTGCCGCGACCGGCTGTTCGACGGCATCAAGGGCCTGCGCACGGACTGGGCTTCCAGGCTCGGGGAGAGCCACACGCTGTCGATCCCGACGCTGGCGGCCGTGTCCGAGACGGCGCTGACGCGCGACGTCGCGATTGCGATGGGCGCCGACGGCCTGCCGAACACGTTCGTGCCCGGCCGCAATCTGGTGTTCTTGACTTTTGCCGCGGCGCTGGCCTACCGGCGCGGCATCAGTCACATCGTCGGCGGCATGTGCGAGACCGACTATTCCGGTTATCCCGATTGCCGCGACGACACCATCCGCGCGATGCAGGCCGCGCTGTCGCTCGGCATGGCCCGCAAGTTCGAGCTGCATACCCCGCTGATGTGGATCGACAAGGCCGCGACGTGGAAGCTCGCCCAGGACCTCGGCGGCGACGGGCTGGTCGACCTCATCCGCGAGCAGTCGCACACCTGCTACCTCGGCGAACGCGGCGCGCAGCATGATTGGGGATACGGCTGCGGAGAATGCCCGGCGTGCAGCCTGCGGGCGAAGGGGTGGCGGGAGTACGTGGCGGGACGGTGATACCATAGACTCGGTATCATCACCCGCGAAAGCGGGTGATCCAGTACTCCGAGAAGGTAGCGATAATCGACAGGCCGCGGCGTACTGGATTCCCCGCCTTCGCGGGTTGGGGTTAGAGTGTACCCCAGCAACGCGCAAAGCGACTACGGCGCAAAATCCTCCGCCTTCAGCTCAATCGGCTTGCCGTGCGGGGTGCGATCCGCGGCGTGGTCCCAGGCGTCGCGGTAGCGATGCAGCGTCTCCGCAGACGCAACGCCCTTGCGCGCGACCAGGCCCTCCAGCGTGGCGAGCCAATGGAGATAGTAGGTCTCGCCCGTATCGGGATCGCCGGCCGCCTGCGCCCGCTTGATCTCGGAGGCCAAGGCTGCCGCCCATTCGGGCCAGGTGAACACGCCGCGCTCGTGCAGCGTCAGCGCCATCGCGAAGGCGTGCGCCTCCCAGGGCGCGCGGAACACCGGGCCGTCATCATCATGAGGAATGCTCGGGATGGCTGCCGTCGCGGCAGCAGCAGCCGTGCTGCTCATCACGCCGGGTCCAGATACGGCTCGAACGCATCGATCGAGACTTTCGAGGTCGGATCGCCGTCCGCGCCCCAGAGATCGCGGCCCTCGAACACGACGGTGTAGAGCCATTGCGGATTCTCGCCGAGCTCCATCGCCGCCGAGTCCGGAAACACGTGGCAGCCATGGTTCAGCTCGACGATTCCGACATGACCGCGCACGTAGCGTGGCAGGCGGGTGTGGGTCGCGGGATGAATGTTCTTCGCGCGGACCTTGTCACCGATCTTGAATTTCGCCGGCGCCGGGGCAGGGCGGGCGAACTTGCCGCGCACCATGATGCGCTCGACCTGGCCGAGATCGAACTTGCCGTGCTTGAGCGCCTTGGCCGGGTGCATAGCGTGGCCGGCGGCGACTTCCTCCCGGGTGAGATAGCCTTTCTCGATCAGCATCTCCTCGAGCCCGAGAAACCATTTCTTGTAATAGGAGCTCGAGAGATAAACGTGCAGCGAGATCGTCTCGCGATAGAAGCGCGAGGTGTCGATGTTGAAGGCGCCGGCCGCGCCCATCGCGCGCACCATGGCGAGAACACGCGATTCCATTCCTCGTGGAACACCGGCTCGTTCAGCTCCGGCTCGACCTTGCCGAAGCCGTCCACGCCGCCCATGTCGTGCACGCCGTTCATGACGGCGCCCCCGGCGCCTTGGGAAAGCCGGTACCGATCATGGAATCGCGCGTGACCAGCTCGGCGAGCTGCTCCTCGCTCCAGCCTTCCGTCCCCGCGGGGCGCATCGGCAGCACCAGAAAGCGCGTTTCGGCGGTCGGATCCCATACCCGGATTTCAACGTCCTTGGCGACTTGCACGCCGAAATCGGCGAGCACGCCGCGCGGGTCCTTCACCGCGCGGGAGCGATAGGGCGCGGCCTTGTACCAGACCGGCGGCGCCCCAGCATTTCCCAGGGGTAGCAGGAGCACAGCGTGCACACGACCATGTTGTGACGCTGCGGCGTGTTCTCGACCACGACGAGGTGGTCGCCGACGCGGCTGACATGGCCGAGCGTGCCGATCGCCTTCGAGCCGTCCTCCAGCAGGTGCCGCCTTGAACGCCGGATCGCTCCAGGCCTTGGCGACGACGCGCGCGCCGTTATGGGGGCCGATCCGGGTCTCATAGGCCTGGATGATGGCATCGAGCGCGGCCGGCTCGACATAGCCCTTTTCGGTCAGGATCGTCTCGAGCGCGCGCACGCGCAGCTCGGTCTCCGACAGCTCGGAATGGTCGTGATCGTGGTGATGATGGTCGCTCATGGGGCGAAGATAGTCCCAGAATCCGGGCGTTGTCGAGGGCGAAGACTCTGCTAACATCGCACCATGGGCTGGGCTGCAAGAACCGGAATAACCGTCGCAATCGCGGCTCTTGGCGCATTCGCGGCGCAGGATGCGCGCGCCGCGAATGGCGCCTATGCGGCGATGCCGCCGACATTTCCGATGTCGGCTCCTGCAAGGTGGAAAGTTGGCTGTCGGCGGCTTCCAACACGGATTTTTCGGCGGTCGCCAATCCCTCCTGTGTCGTCGATCCCTTCAGGCCGATCGAGCTGAGCCTGCAGACCATCCGGGCCCGGAGCGGCGGCGACTGGAGCACGACAATCGCGCCAAAAGCCAAGACGAATTTCGTCCCGACCGGAATCGGCCGGTGGGGATTGTCGGCCTATGGCGGAGGATCGTTCGACGCGGCGACCGGCGAGGCGCTAGACGCCTTTGCCGTCATCCCCGCGACCTTCCGCCTGTCGGAGACCATGCGCATCAACGTCAACGGCGGCTGGCTCTGGGATCGGACGGTGGATCGCCATTACCTGACCTACGGCATCGGCTTCGATTGGAAAATTCACCGACACGCTGCAATGGACGATCGAGGCGTACGGGCAGGCCGGCGCCGCCGAGGTCGCAAGCATCGTGCAGCCGCGTTTCCAGACCGGTGTCCGCTACCGACCGAACGAGATATTCTCCGTCGATCTGATCTACGGCCGCAACATCACCGGCGAAAATGCCAACTGGATCACCATCGGGACCACGATCCGGTTTCCGGTCCATGGAAGCGAACCCGAACATCGGCGCACCGGGCATCTGTGAGCGCCAGGAAGACCAAGACCAGGGAGTTTGCGTTGCCTGACTATGTCAAGATCGAGAAGGGCCTCGGGCCGGAGGGACGGATTGCGGTGGTGCGGTTCGACCGCGGCGACGGCATCAATGCGCTATCGCCAGAGGCTTTACGCCAGCTCACCGCGGCCGCGCGCAGTTTTTGAGGATGACGCCGCAACCTCTGCCGTGGTGCTGACAGGCAGCGCGGCTGCGTTCAGCGCCGGCTTCGACCTCAAGGATGCCGAAGGCCGCGCGCGCAAGGACATGGACCTCGGCACGCTGCGGCGGCATCTCAAGCTCGGACCGCGCCTGACCCACGCCTGGCAGGAGATGGAGCAGATCGCCGCCATCGAGGGGTTTTGCGTCGGCGGCGGCGTGGCGCTGGCCGTCGCGCTCGACTTCCGCGTCATGGGACGCGATGCCCATCTGCGCGTGCCCGAGATCGGCCTCGGCATGAACATGAGCTGGCAGAGCATTCCGCGCATGCTGCATCTGATCGGCCCGGCGCGCACCAAGCAGGCGGTGGTCCTGGCCGATCAGCGCATCAGCGCGGATGAGGCCTATGAGTGGGGCCTGGTCGAGCAGGTGGTCGATCCCGGCCATGCGTTCGATGCCGCGATGGAGCTTGCGCGCAAGGTGGCAGCGCAGCCGCCGCTCTCCGTTGCCATGACGAAACTCACGGTCAACCGGCTGGCGCATGCGCTGGATAATCTCGCCAGCCACATGGACGTCGACCAGTTCGCCCTGGCAAGCCTTTGCGAGGACCATAAGGAGGGCGTCGAGGCGTTCCTGACGCGACGCAAACCGAAGTTCAGAGGGCGGTAGAAGCCGGCCCGGCCATTGATTGCGCCGCGGACAATCCGTATACGCCGCGTGGGACAAAAACAATACGTCCGATCAACGGGCCGGCAGACGACAATGACGATCGAGGGGAGGGCCCATGACCACTGGCACGCAGGCACCCGAGGCGAAAGGGTTTCGCTGGAAGCTGATCGCGCCGCTCGCGGTATGGCTGCTGATCTATCTGTGGCCGGTGCCCGCAGGGCTCAACGCCAATCAGTGGCACTATTTTGCGATCTTCGCGGCCGTCATCACCGGGCTCATCCTGGAATCGATGCCGGTGGGCGCGGTCGGCCTGATCGGGCTGACGGTTGCCGGCGTCGGCGGTTATATCGATCCCGATCCGACCAAGTCGCTGCGCTGGATGCTGGCGGGCTTTGCCGAGAGCACGGTGTGGCTGATCGTCGGCGCCTTCGTGTTCTCGATCGGGTACCGCAAGAGCCAGCTGGGCCGGCGTATTGCGCTCGTGCTGGTGCAAAAGCTCGGCACCAACACGCTCGGTCTCGGCTATGCGGTGGCGATGTCGGACTTCTTGCTGGCGCCGGCGACACCGTCCAACACCGCGCGCAGCGGCGGCATCGTCTATCCCATCATCAGCAACATCCCGCGCATCTACGGCTCCGAGCCAGGACCGACCGCCGGCAAGATCGGCACCTACGTGATGTGGACCGCGTTCGCGTCGACCGCCGTCACCAGCTCATTGTTCTTCACCGCGCTGGCGCCCAATGCAGCGGCGCTCGCCATCGCCAAGAAGACCGCCGAAATCGACGTCAGCTGGGCGCAGTGGTTCATCGGCTTTGCGCCGCTCGGCCTGCTCCTGATGGTGCTGGTCCCGCTGCTCAGCTACGCGGTCTGCCGCCCCGAGGTGAAGAGCAGCCCGGAAATTTCCGAATGGGCATCGAAGGAGCTCGCGGAGATGGGCCCGATGTCGCGCAATGAATGGATCATGCTGGCGCTGATCTTGCTCGCGATGTTCCTGTGGATCGCGGGCTCGAGCCCGGACATCCGCGTGCCGCTTCTGGGCTCGAATTTCGTCAACGCCACCACCGTCGTGTTCATCGTGATCTCGCTGATGCTGGTGACGGGCGTGATCGAGTTTGCCGACATCGTCGCCGAGAAGGGCGCCTGGGAGGTGTTCTTCTATTTCACCTCGCTGCTGACGCTGGCCTCGGGCCTCAACGAGATCGGCTTCATCAAATGGTTCGCGACCGAATACGCAAAGCCGCTCGCCGGGCTGTCGCCGTCGACCGCAATGCTCCTGCTGGTCGCGCTGTTCTTCTGGATCCACTATTTCTTCTCGAGCATCACCTCGCATGCCGCCGCCGTGCTGCCCGTGGTGCTCGCGGTCGATCCGGCATCCCCGACCTACCAGTCACGACGCTCGCCATGCTCTGCATGTATTCGCTCGGCCTGATGGGGGTGATCTCGCCTTACGCGACCGGGCCGGCGCCGATGGCTTTCGGGAGCGGCTATATCGGCAAGGGTCAGTTCTGGGGTTTTGGGCTGATCTTTGGGATGCTCTATTTCGCGGGGCTCCTGCTGATCGTATGGCCCTGGTTGCAGGTCCACTGAGTCGGGCGGGAGGCAATGCGGCGGCAGATGAATTTTCTTCAGCGGGAAGACATTTGAAAAACTTCGTCCAACTCCCCGCAAATATCTGACATTGCCAGAGCGACCCGAAAGGGCGATTGTGCGTGCTGCGGTGCAGCGCGCTCCAGCCGAGTCTCATCGCGGTTTCACTCTCCGTCGCTTGATGCGACCGTTCCCGGATGCCCAGGGGCAAGGGAACTATTGTGCATGAAGGCCGCCTCCATGAACGTCCACCCGTCGCTCGCGATCGGACAGCCGATCGAAAAAGTTTGACGCGATCTCAGCTCACGCGATCTCACCTGCCGCGACTGCGTCCGACGCGATGGTCCGCTTCGAAGGCATCTCGAAAACCTATCCGGCCTATCGCGGCAAGCCCGGCGTCAATGCCCTGCAAAACATCGACTTCGCCATCCCGCGCGGTTCGATCACCGGAATCATCGGCCGCTCCGGCGCCGGCAAATCGAGCCTGGTCCGGCTCATCAACGGCCTGGAGAGGCCGACCACGGGCCGCGTCGTCGTCGATAACAGAGATATCTCGGCGCTCTCGGGCCGCGACTTGCGGCTGGCGCAGCGCTCGATCGGCATGATCTTCCAGCACTTCAATCTGCTGTCCTCCCGCACCGCTGCCGCCAACATCGCGCTGCCGCTGGAGATCGCCGGCTGGGCCAAGGCCGATATCCGCGCGCGCGTGGCCGAGCTGCTTGCGCTGGTGGGCATCGCAGACAAGCACGATCGCTACCGTCAGAACTCTCCGGCGGCCAGAAGCAGCGCGTCGGCATTGCCCGTGCGCTCGCGACGCGGCCGAGCGTGCTGCTGTCGGATGAGGCGACCTCGGCGCTCGATCCGCAGACCACGCGGGCGATCCTCGATCTGCTCGCGAACATCAACCGCGAGCTGGGCGTGACCATCGTACTGATCACCCATGAGATGTCCGTGGTGCGCCAACTTGTGGGGATGTCGTGGTGCTCGATGCCGGCCGCGTCGTCGAGAGCGGCCATGTCGCCAACATCTTCACCTACCCCAAGCATCCGATCACGCAATCCTTCCTGGCCGAAGTAATCGGAGACAGCCTGCCGGTGTCGCTGGCGAGCCGGATCGTTTCGGAGCAGCCTCCGGCCGGACAGGCCGTGATCCGCGTCAAGGTGCGCGGGGCAGGGGCCGGCGACACGATGGTGGCGCGGCTGGCGCGCGAGCTCGGCCTCGACGTGTCGCTGCTGTCGGCCCGCATCGACGAGATCGGCGGCCAGCATGGGCTCGCTGACGCTTGGTATCCCTCTCGGCATGTCCGGCGGCGAGGACGCGACGACGCGCACGCTGGCCTGGCGAATATCAGCCCCGCGGAGCGTTCGGCTATGTCGCCTGAACTCATCAACCTGATCATCCAGGCGACCGGCGAGAGCCTGTACATGGTCGGGCTCGCCGCGCTGATCGGCACCGCCTTCGGCCTGCCGCTCGGCGTCTTTCTCGCGACCAGCCGGAAAGGCGAGCTGGTCGGCGCCCATCGTCAATCGCGTGCTCGGTGCCGTCGTCAACGCGACGCGATCCACGCCTTTCATCATCCTGGTCGTCGCCATTATCCCGTTCACGCGGTTGGTGGCCGGCACCTCGATCGGATCGACGGCCGCGATCGTACCGTTGACGATCGCATCGGCGCTGTTCATCGCGCGCCTGGTCGAGGCCGCGATCCGCGAGGTCGATGGCGGCCTGATCGAGACGGCGTCCTCGTTCGAGGCCTCGCCGATGCAGATCGTGCTCAAGGTGCTGATCCCGAAGCGCTGCCGGGTCTTCTGCTGGCGCTGACGCTCGCGGTTGTCAGCCTGCTCGGCTATTCCGCTATGGTCGGCGCCGTCGGAGGCGGAGGCCTGGGCGATCTCGGCATCCGCTACGGCTATCAGCGCTTCATGCCGGAGATGATGCTGGCCGTCGTCGTGGTGCTGATCGCGCTGGTGCAGCTCGTGCAGAGCGCCGGCGATTATCTCGCGCGCCGGGTTAATCGCCGGCTGCGACATCGCTGACGCCGTTTAAGACATTTCGAACAAGCAGGTTCTTGTCGGTCTGGAAGCATTCCAAACTTCGAGACACGACTGAGTGCATTCGTCGCACGCGTTGCGCACGCGTCTGGAGAAATTCTAACGCAGTTCCTATCGCACTCCGAAATCGCCTGCGCGTTAGGCGAGGTCAAAAACGATACCGGCGAAGCCGGCAGTGCGTGGGGCCTCGACAAACCGTGACCGATTTCCAACTTGCTTCGCGTGCCGACACGCGTCGTCGACAGATACAGACCCTCTTCCTCGGAGCGGCCAGCACATTTGCTCTCGTCGTTCCCTTCGGTGCCGTGGAGGCGCAAACGCAGATCCCCGCCGTCACCGTCGAAGCCCCAGCTCAGCGCGCCCGGCCTGCAGCGGTCGCCTCAACGCGACAGTCAGCGGCGACACGCACCCGCGCGCGCCAATCGTCGCTCTCCGTCGCAGCAAGCTGCGCCAACCCAGTCGGCATCCTCGAACGACGCCACCGGTGAACGCTCCAATGGTCCGGTGCGCGGTTTCGTTACGACGCGCAGCGGCACCGCGACCAAGACGGATACGCCGCTGATCGAAACCCCGCAGTCCGTCTCCGTCGTCACGACCGACCAGGTCAGGAACCAGGGCGCGGTCTCGATCGGCGAGGCGTTGCGCTACACCGCCGGCGTCAGCGGCGACGTCAACGGCGGCTCGGACACGCGCTTCGGCGCCCTCCAGATCCGCGGCTTCGACACCACCATGTCGGGCCTCTATGTCGACGGTTTGCGGATTCCCTCCAGCAATTACGTGCACTTCAACGGCCTCGATCCCCATGGCGCCGAGCGTCTCGAGGTTCTCAAGGGCCCATCCTCGGCGATGTATGGCGGCAGCGGCACCGGCGGCATCCTCAACTACGTGACCAAGCTGCCGACGGCCCAGCAGTTCGGCGAGGTCTCGATCTCGGGCGGCAGCTTCAACCGCTATCAGGGCCAGTTCGACATGGGCGGTCCCGCCAACAAGGACGGCACCGTGCTGTGGCGCCGGACCGGCGTGGTGCGCGACGGCGAAACCCAGGTCGACTTCACCAAGGACAACCGCGTCTTCGTCGCGCCCGCCGTCACGTTCAAGCCGAACGATGACACCACC
The DNA here is from genome assembly GCF_040939785.1 of Bradyrhizobium lupini. Classification (NCBI taxonomy): domain Bacteria; kingdom Pseudomonadati; phylum Pseudomonadota; class Alphaproteobacteria; order Hyphomicrobiales; family Nitrobacteraceae; genus Bradyrhizobium; species Bradyrhizobium lupini. The sequence goes on along the minus strand of NZ_CP162553.1, from coordinate 2,465 downwards.
ATCACGATCCTCGCCAACTACCAGCGCGACCGGGCAGGGTGGGGCCTCCAGTTCTTGCCGGCCTCGGGCACGGTGTGGCCAAACAACGGCCGCACCATCCCGGTCTCGTTCTTCGCGGGCGTGCCGAGCTTCAACGCGTTCAACACCGAGATCGCGACCGCCGGCTACCAGCTCTCGCACAATTTCACCGACAACATCACATTCCGGCAGAATTTGCGCTACGCCTACCAGCACAACGAGGAGAAGGTGTTTTTCGGCGGAGGCTATACCGACGAGGCCGCGGGACAGCTCGCCCGTTTCGGCAGCTACAGCAACTCCTACATCGACTCCTTCGCCGTGGACAACCAGCTCCAGGGCAAATTCACCGGCTTTCTCAGCCACACCACGCTGGTCGGGATCGACTATCGCAACACCAGATTCCGCGACACCGCCTTTGGCGTCACGACGTCCGCGCCCGAGATCAACGTCTTCAGCCCGGTCTACAGCTACGACTGGACCATGGGCGCCATGAGCGACGACACCGGGGTCAAGCAGTCGCAGGTCGGCCTCTACGCGCAGGACCAGATCAAGCTCGGCCGGCTCTCGTTCCAGCTCGGTGGCCGCCAGGATTTTGTAACGACGCAGGTCGGCAGCGGCATCTTCAATACGTCGGTCGCGAAGGATGCGTCGGCCTTCACCGGCCGCGCCGCAATGATGTACAATTTCGACAACGGCATCGCGCCCTATTTCAGCTACTGAATCGTTCCTGCCGGTGCTCGCGACCGGCCCGAGCGGACAGCTGCTCAATCCCGAGACCGGCGTGCAGTACGAGGTGGGCGTCAAGTACCAGCCGCTCGGATGGAACGCGCTGTTCACCTTCGCCGCCTTCGACCTGACGCGCGACAACGTCGTCACCTTTGCGCCTCCGCTCAACATTGCCGAGCAGACCGGTCAAGTGAAATCGCGGCGCCTCGAGCTCGAAGGCACGATGTCGCTCGCCGACGGCTGGAACCTGCGCGCGGCCTATGCCTATGTCGATGCAATCGTCACGCAGGATCCGGTGAATGTCGGCAAGGCGCCGGTCACCGTGCCGCTCAACCGCGCCTCGCTGTGGAACGACTATACGCTTCAGACCGGGCCGCTCGCGGGCCTGCAGTTCGGCGGCGGCGTCCGCTATGTCGGCGCGACCTGGGGCGATGACGCCAATACATTCAAGGTCGGATCCGCGACCGTGCTGGACGCGCTGCTCGCCTACACCAGGGACAATTGGCGCCTGTCGCTGAACGTCACCAATCTCGCCGACACCCGCTACGTCGCCGCCTGTTACAGCCTGTCGGGCTGCTTCTACGCAGAGGGACGCAAGGCCATCGGCAAGCTGACGTATCGGTGGTGAGGTTCAGGACGGTCCGGCAATGGCGGCCGGGCCTGCTTGATGAGAGAAGACGATGAGAGCGATATTCGGCAAGCTGCATCGCTGGGCGGGACTGCTCACGGCCGGATTCTGTTCTTCTCCGGTATCACCGGGGCGATCATCTCCTGGGATCACGAGATCGACGAGGTCCTGAACAGCCATCTGTTCGACGTCAGCAGCAAGGGCCCGGCCATTCCCTCGATCGATCTCGCCAAGATGATCGAGCAGCGCGATCCCCGCGCGCGCGTTGTCTACCTGTTCATGACGCCGGAGGAGGGCCACTCGCTGTGGTTCTTCGTCATGCCCAGGATCGATCCCGCGACCGGCAAGCGCTATCCGCTCGACTACAATCAGATCTTTCTGGACCCCAATACTGGCGCCGAGCTCGGCCGGCGCTATTGGGGCGCGGTGTGTCCGGTGACGCGCGAAAACTTCCCGTCTCGTTCCCTCTACAAGCCGCACTACACCATGCACATCCCGGAATTCTGGGGCAGCGACCGCTGGGGCATGCGCCTGCTCGGCGATCGCCATCATCTGGACCATCGACTGCTTCGTCGGCTTGTATTTGGACGCTGCCCTCGCGCCGGCGCGCCCGGGCGGCGCGGGCACCCCAGGTCACGCGCCAACTCGGCAGGCTTCTGGGCGCGTTGGGCGCCCGCGTGGACCATCAAGACGTCAGGCAGCGCCTACCGGATCAATTTCGATATCCACCGCGCTTTCAGCCTGTGGACCTGGGGCGTGCTCTTCATCATCGCCTTCACGGCGTTCCCCGCTGAACCTCTATTTCGAGGTGTTCTCGCCGCTGATGAAAATGGTGTCGAACTACACGCCGACGCCCCTATGGAGCAGCGGCTGCATCGCGATCTCGACGACCCTATCGAGGTCAAGGTTCACCGACATCGCAACAGCGCGCGCGGCGGTCGACGGCAAGGGGCGAGGTGGACCATCCCGGTACGGCTCGGTCAATCACGGCCCCGCCCACGGCGTCGACGCCGCGGCCTTCTTCCACCCCGGCGACGATCACGGCGCCGGCGGCGTCGGCCCGGCGCACTCTATTACGACAGCGAGGACGGTC